>NZ_CP030053.1:4800000-6000000 GCF_004114955.1 Bradyrhizobium guangzhouense | reverse complement strand
TGTCCGGGTACGATGTCCTTGACCAACTCGCTCTGCTCCTTCGGCAGCTCCTTGAGCAGCTTTTGCACCTCGCCGTAGGACAACAGGTCCGACATGTTGGCCTTGAGCAGCTCGGTGAGATGGGTCGAGAGCACGGTTGCGGCATCGACGACGGTGTAGCCCTTGAGCGAGGCCTCCTCCTTGAGGCTGGCGTCGACCCAGGTCGCGGGCAGGCCGAAGGTCGGCTCGGTGGTGTGGATGCCGGGCACCTGCACCTGGCTGCCGCCGGGGTCCATGACCATGAACTGGTTCGGCCAGATCTTGCCGGTGCCGGCGTCGACCTCCTTGATCTTGATGATGTAGGTGTTGGCCTCGAGCTGGACGTTGTCGAGGATGCGCACCGCCGGCATCACGAAGCCCATCTCGATCGCGAGCGAACGGCGCAGCGCCTTGATCTGCTCGGTGAGGCGGTCGGTGCCGTCAGGGCCATTGACGAGCGGCAGGAGTGCATAGCCGAGTTCGATCTTGAGGTCGTCGATCTTCAGCGCCGCCGAGATCGGCTCCTCCGCGGCCGCCGCGCCCGGTGCGCCGGGCTGGCCGGCCGCGGGGGCGACCTTTGCAGCGGCTTCGGCCTTGGCCGTTGCACGGTTGCGGTTGCGTGCGGTCCAGGCCAGCGCGCCGGCGCCCGCGCCGAGCGCGAGGAACGGGATGGTCGGAATGCCCGGCAGCGCCGCCAGCACCAGCATGACCGCCGAGGACATTGCCAGGGCCTGCGGATAGCCGGAGAACTGCTTCATCAGCGCCTTGTCGGCGGCACCGGAGACGCCGGCCTTGGAGACGAGCAGGCCGGCCGCGGTCGAGACGATCAGCGCCGGCACCTGGGTGACGAGGCCGTCGCCGACCGTCAGCAGCGTGTAGCTGCGTCCCGCATCGGCAAAGGAAAGGCCCTGTTGCGCGACGCCGATGATCATGCCGCCGACCACGTTGATGAAGACGATCAGGAGGCCGGCGATGGCATCGCCCCGGACGAATTTCGAGGCACCGTCCATGGCGCCGAAGAAGCCACTCTCGTCCTCCAGCGCCTTGCGGCGCTCCTTGGCGACCTTTTCGTCGATCAGGCCAGCCGACAGGTCGGCGTCGATCGCCATCTGCTTGCCGGGCATGGCATCGAGGTGGAAGCGCGCCGCGACTTCGGCGATACGGCCCGAACCCTTGGTGATGACGACGAAATTGACGATGATCAGGATGGCGAAGACGATGATGCCGATGACGAAATTGCCGCCCATCACGAAGCTGCCGAAGGCTTCGATGACGTGACCGGCCGCATCCGTGCCCTCGTGCCCGTGCGACAGGATCAGGCGGGTCGAGGCCATGTTGAGCGACAGCCGCAGCATGGTCGAGATCAGGAGGATGGTCGGGAAGGCGGAGAATTCCAGCGGCGCCTGGATGAACAGCGAGGTCATCAGGATCAGGATCGACAGCGTGATCGAGATCGCCAGGAACAGGTCCAGCACGATCGCGGGCAGCGGCAGGATCAGCACCACCAGGATGGTGAGGATGCCGAGCGCGAGCGCGATGTCGCCGCGCTTGAGGATGGTGACGATTTCGGAGAGGGAGGGAAGCCCGGGCTTTCCGCCGCCTACGCCCTGTCCCGCGGTGACGTCGACCATGGTAGCTGCCTCCCCGCGCGACTGCCGTCCGCGCGCCCCAAACGCCTGCGCGGCGGCCGATGGGCCGCCGGTCCGAAAGTGAGGCACCGCACTGGCGTCCACGGGAGCTCCCGTTTTACGCGGCTGACGACACTCGACTTCACCCGGCAATTCTTGCCGGGTGTATGGTTAGCAAAGGGTTAACGGAGGGGGCGGGAGGACGTCAGGCCGGGGTATTTCGGGGGCCTTCCGGCCGTCATTCCGGGCTCGCGCCAAGAGCTCGCCCCGGAATGACCGTTGAGGGGGGCCCCTATTTCGCCTTTTGCAGCCTGGTCACGGTGTACCCCGACGCGGCCTCCTCGGCTTCGAAGGTCACCTTGTCGCCGACCTTCACCTGCTTGAGCATGCCGGGATCCTTGACGCGGTAGACCATGGTCATGGGCTCGTCCATGCCGAGGCTTTTTGCGGCGCCGTGCTTGAGGGTGATCTTGCCGGCACCTTCGTCGATTTTCTTGACCTCACCGCTGATGGTGGCGGCTTGCGCCAGCGCGCCCATGGTCAGGCCCAGCGTCAGCGCGAGCGCTGCGGTGATGCGGATGATCGGCTTCATCGATGTCTCCATTGTCTTCATTTCACGGTGACGTGGCCGACCATGCCGTAGTCGCGATGGTCGGGAATCAGGCAGGAAAATTCGAACGTGCCCGATTTGGTGAACTTCCAGACGATCTCGGCCGTCTTGTTCGGTGCCAGCCGCACTCCGTTCGGATCGTCGTGCTCCATATGTGGGTGTTTCTTCATCACCTCGGCATGTGCGAGATTTTCCTTCGTGGTGGCGAGCAGGAATTCGTGATCCTCCTTGCCGACATTGCGCAGCACGAAGCGGATCTGCTCGCCGCGCTTCACGTCGATGTTCGACGGCTCATAGGACATCTCGCTCATCGCGATCGCGATAGTGCGCGCCGGCTTGTTGGGATCGCCGGGCTCGCCGGCCGAGAAGCCGTGATGATCATGACCCTCGTGCGCCAGGGCGGGCGCGGCCGAGAGCGCGGTCAGCGCGAGAGCGAGTTTGATCGTATTCTTCATTGTAGTCTCCGGTTGGTGGTTGATCGAAACGCTGGTCACATCTTCATCTTCGGCATCGGCGCGGCGGGTTGCCGCACGGGCTCCGCCGCGGGCGAAGCGACCTCATAGGCGACGGTGCCTTGCGGGAATTGATAGGGGCCGGGGTCGCGGTAATCGTCGCGCGCGAGCCCCTTGCGAATCTTCATCACCGTGAACATGCCGCCCATCTCGATCGAGCCGAACTGGCCGGCGCCCGTCATCATCGGCAGCGTGTTGTCGGGGGCGGGCATCTCCATGTTGCCCATCGCCATGCCCGATTGTCCCATCACCATGGCATCGGGCGCGAGCTTGCCGACCGCCTTGGCCAGATCCTTGCGCGACACGCCGATCATGTTGCGCATGTCGTGGCCCATCGCGTTCATGGTGTGATGGGATTTGTGGCAGTGGAACGCCCAGTCGCCGGGGTTGTCGGCAAGCACGTCGAACACGCGCACCGCGCCGACCGGCACGTCGGTCGTCGTCTCCGGATATTGCGCGGTCTCCGGAATCCAGCCGCCGTCGGTGCAGGTCACGGCAAAGCTGTGGCCGTGCAGGTGGATCGGATGGTTGGTCATGCTGAGATTGCCGATGCGCACGCGCACCTTGTCGCCGAGCCGGACCGGCACGGGATCGATGCCGGGAAAGACCCGCGCATTCCATGTCCACATGTTGAAATCGGTCATTTCGTTGACCCGCGGCAGGTAGGTGCCGGGATCGACCCGGTAGGTGCTCATCACGAAGACGAAGTCGCGGTCGACGGGCCTGAAGTTCGGATCGCGCGGGTGGACGACGATCATGCCCATCATGCCCATCGCCATCTGCACCATCTCGTCGGAATGCGGGTGGTACATGAAGGTCCCGCTCTTCCTCATCTCGAACTCGTAGACGAAGGTCTTGCCGGGCTGGATGTGCGGCTGGGTCAAGCCGCCGACGCCGTCCATGCCGCTCGGCACGATCATGCCGTGCCAGTGCACGGTGGTGTATTCGGGCAGGCGATTGGTGACGAAGATGCGGACCTTGTCGCCTTCGACGGCTTCGATGGTCGGGCCCGGCGACTGGCCGTTATAGCCCCAGAGATTGACCTTCATGCCCTCGGCGAACTCTCGCACGACGGGCTCGGCGACGAGATGGAACTCCTTCCAGTCGCCGTTCATTCGGAACGGCAGGGTCCAGCCGTTGAGCGTGACGACCGGGCGATAGTCTGGGCCGCTGATCGGGTGAAGCGGCGGCTGCATCACCGCCTTGTCCATTTGAACGGCTTCCGGAATCGCTGCGGCCTGGACGCGTCCGCTGACGGCCGAGGCGCTGACGAGCGCGGCCGTGCCCAAAAATCCTCGGCGGGAAAACATGCTGGCCTCCATGTCAGTGATCGCCATCGGCAGGTGCTGCCGCGGCGATATTGGTGGGATCGTCGCCGCCGGACGCAGCCGCGCCGCCACCGTTGACGGCGGTCTGCAACCCGGACTGGGCGAGGAAGAAGTTTTGCCTGGCGTCGATCGCGCCGCGCAGTGAGGCGAGGCGCTGGCGCGCCTCCGTCAGAAGCGCAAAAATGTCGACCTGCATGCTGGAGAAGCGCAGCTGCATCTCCTCTGTGATAATCTTGCGCAAGGGCAGGATCTCCCGCTGATAATGGCTGGCGATGTCGTAAGTCGAGCGATAGACCCGGTAGGCATCGCGTGCCTCCGAGCGGACATTCACCGCTCGCTCGGTCAGACGATTGAAGGCGAGATTGTAGGTCTCCGCGGCCTGCCGCACCCGGACTTCGCCCCCGTCGAAAATCGGGATCTGGAACTGCACGTCGAAACCGCGCTCGCGGAACGGCGACCCTTCCGGATCCTGGGTGCGGCGAGAGATGCCGGCGAGATCGAGCAACGTGACGAAGCGTGTCGCCTCGGTGAGGTCTAGCGATTTCGCCAGCGCCGTGAGCTCGAGCCGCGCGATCTGCAAATCGATGCGATGGGCGACGGCATCGGCCTCGATCGAGGGCAGGGCTTGCGGCTGGCGGGGCAGCGACGGCAGCGCGCTGGGCAGGCGGAAATCGAGACCGTCGTCCCATAGTCCCATCAGCCGCGCCAGTTTTTCGCGCGCGCTGGTCGCCGTCTGGCGCGCGGTGGCGAGGTCCGCGGTGGTTTCGGCGTAGAACACCTGCTCGCGAGCCTGGTCGAGCTTGTTGACCGAACCGGTCTCGCCGAGCTTGACCGCGAGCCGTGCGGTCGATTCGGCCGTCGCCTTCGCATCCGTCAGCAGGGCCACCATTTCGTTTCCGGCAACCGCGCGGACGTAAGCGCGCCGCACATCGGCGGCGAGCCGCAGCGTCGCCAGCGCCGCGCGCAATTGTGCCTGACGAAAGCGCTCGCGGGCGATGTCGGAGCGGAACGGCAGGGTCGCCAGCGCGAGGATATCGCCGACCACCTGGCGTTCGATTTCGCTGGCGCCATTTCCCGAGATACGCGAGACCGAGAACACGGGATTGGGCGGCAGGCTCTGCTCGACCAGATCGGTCTCGGCGAGCGCCAGCTCGTTATAGGCGGCTTGCAGCCCCTTGTTGTTGAGCAGTGCAATCTGCACGGCAGTTTCCGCGGTCAGTGTCCGCGAAAGCAGCTGGCGAACGCGCGCATCGACCGCGTCGGCCACCTCGGGCGTTCGCACGAAGGCGACGTCCTTCTTGATGGTCTGGCTCGTCAGCTCCGAGACAGCCGTCATGCCGCCATCGGGCGAGAACGCGGCGCAGCCGGCAAGACTGGATGCGCAGAGGCCGAGCGCGGCAAGAACGAGCAGGCCTCGCGCCAAATGATGTGCCATGGCGCGCCCCTATTGGCCTGGCTTCGGTTGCGGTGTGACGGCGTCGTTGCGCTCGCGCCATGGCGCCGGTACCGCCGGCCGCAGGCTCGCATAAGGCGCGACCGTCGAGCGATAGCCGACGCGCGCGATCTTCGCCGCGGGATCGGCGGGGTCGGCGGTGGCAAGCGACGTTGTTGCCGGCATGCAGCCGGCCAGCGTGAGCGCAATCACGGCCAGCAGCGGCCAATGGTAACGAAAGCATCCTCCACGCGCCGCAGATGCGGCGGCGGATCTCGCCCCGAGAAGCGTAAGCATGAGCAATCCCTGATCTGTCTGGAGACCACAGGCCCGTGCGCGCGGAAATGCGCGCGCGGCCTGACGTCGTCGCGTGTCAGATCAGGCGATGGGAGGGCGGTAGTGCAGGGGCGGCACCGTGCTGTGCAGGCTCGCCACGATTTCAGGTGCGCAAGCTGAACCCGGCTGAAGCGGCTTTGCCACATCAGGCAGATCGGCCGGCAATGCGCTGACGCACATCATGGCGCAGCACGGGCCAACCTTGCCCTTGTCGTCATGATGGTGTGGGGCGGGAGTGTCCTGCGCGGACTGGTGATGTGCGTGCATGCCGGTGTGCCCATGCGCCGTGCCGTCGTGCACGTGGCTCGTCGGCATCGCCTGATGGATCGGCACGAGATCAGCAAGAAGCGTATCGTCGAGGCATGGCGCGGGACCACTGCCCCAAGCAAGGCTTGCGGCGGGCGCGAGCACGCAGAACAGATAGGCGAGGGCGATGATCTGCCCCACCCTGATCCGCATCGATCGCGTCAATCGCAACAGCATTCAGCCGATGAACTCCTCGCGCGGCAATGTTGCACACGCGGATTGCAAACTAATGGCAAAGTGCGGTTTCGCCAAGCTCCTTCTTACCGCAGTGCACCGCGCATGCCCATTATCGCGGCACGATGCTTGACCACGAGGCGATCAGCGAACATCGTCCAAACCGTGCACGCGCCAAATCACCCTGGACAGACATCTGCCTCATTCACCCCTGACTCGCGTCAGGCCTGGGTGCGGCTCTTGCTCGCACTGGCGACCGGCTCGATCGGCAGTGTCGGCATGTGGGCGGTGGTCGTGGTGATTCCCGTCGTGCAGGCCGAATTCGCTGCCTCACGAGGCGCGGTGTCGCTCGCCTTCACGCTCATGATGTTCGGCTTCGGCCTCGGCGGCGTGATTGCAGGCAAGATCACCGATCGCTTCGGCATCGTGCCGGCGATGGCAATCAGTATCGCCTTCCTCGGCATCGCCAACGTGCTGGCCGGGCTGTCGACGCAGCTTTGGCAGTTCGTGTCGGCCTACTTTCTCATTGGTCTCGGCACCTCGGCGACCTTTGCACCATTGATGGCGGAGGCCTCGCACTGGTTCGAACGCTATCGCGGCCTCGCAGTGACCATCGTGGCGAGCGGCAATTATGTCGCGGGCACGATATGGCCACCGATCGTGAGCTACGGCTTGAATACGGTGGGCTGGCGCACGACCCATATCGGTATTGGGCTCGTCTGTGCGAGCCTGATGGCCGTGCTGGTGCTGGTCCTGCGCGCGCAGATGGGCGACGACAAGGTCCGCAATCACGCCAACGCGCCGCCGCCGCGCGTCGATCTGAAACTCTCGACCAACACGCTGACGGTTCTGCTCTCGATCGCCAGCATTTCCTGCTGCGTCGCCATGGCGATGCCGCAGGTGCATATCGTCGCCTATTGCGGCGATCTCGGCTACGGCGTGGCGCGGGGCGCCGAGATGCTGTCGCTGATGATGGCCTGCGGCATCGTCAGCCGCATCGGCTCGGGCTATCTCGCCGACAAGATCGGCGGCATCCGCACGCTGCTGCTCGGGTCGCTGGCACAAGGCTTTGCGCTGGTGTTCTATCTGTTCTTCGACAGCCTCACCTCGCTCTATCTGATCTCCGCGATGTTCGGCCTGTTCCAGGGCGGCATCGTGCCGAGCTACGCGATCATCGTGCGCGAGGCGATGCCGGCGAGCGAAGCGGCAACCCGCGTCGGCATCGTGATCTTCGCCTCCGTGGTCGGCATGTCCTTCGGCGGCTGGGTGTCCGGCATCATCTTCGATGCCACCGGCTCCTACGGCGCGGCGTTCGCCAACGGCGTGGCCTGGAATGCCCTCAATGTCGGCATTGTCTTGACGCTGCTGATCCGCTCGCGCATGAACACGACGAGGGCGGGGACAAGCTTCGCGACTTGAAGTGCGCTCCTCGTCGGCGCGAAGTCTTATCGATACAGGCCGGAGCATTTTGACCATGTCGCTGGCGCCGTCACGCCGGTGGATCTTTCTGATCATTGCCGTCGTGCTGCTGGATCAGGGCACCAAGCAGCTCGTCGTCGGCTTGCTGGAGCCGGATCGACCGATGATCATCCTTGCCCCCGGCGCATTGCCGTCGATCGACTTTCTACTGTCCTACAACAAAGGCGTGTCGTTCAGTTTCCTGCGGCTCGCCGGCGATGCGCAGCGCTGGCCGCTGGTGGGCCTGTCGCTCCTCGCTTGCGGAATATTGGCCTGGTGGCTCCGCCGCCTGCCGCCAACCCAGCCGATTCTCGCCACTGGACTGGCCCTGATCATCGGCGGCGCGCTCGGCAACATGCTGGACCGCGCCCGGATCGGCTCGGTCATCGACTTCGTCCATCTGTCCTACCGGGCCTCGTCGTTCGCCGTTTTCAACCTCGCCGACACGGCCATCACCTTGGGCGCCATCGCGACCGTGACGTCCTTGATGCTGGAGGCGGCTTAAACCGCCTGCCCCGCTTTCAGCAGCGAGCAGCCGGTGATCTTGTAGCTTCCGTCTGCCTGCTGCTCCAACGTGTAAAGCGCTTCCCAGGCTTCGCCATTGGCATCGATGATGTGAACGCGCTGGGCAACCGAGCCGCCCTCGGTCTTGCTGTCGCCGAACTCGAAGCTCTTGTGGCGGTAGACCGGCGCGTAGCCGTTCTGCACCATCGACATGAAGATGTCGGGTGCCGGGAAAATCTGCTTGATCGCCGGTGCGGCATAGGAATAGGCGGCCGCAGCGTCGTCATGCATGAGGGCCTGTTCCTGGGCGCGGATCACGTCTTGAGCCGCCGAAACATCGTCAGCGCGTGCGCCGACGGGGCTGAAGGCAAAAGCGAGGGCAACGACCAGGGCTGCAATGCGCATGGCAGGCTCCGCGTTGAAATTCGGGCGATACTGACCCTAACACGTCCCCGGGAAATACGGACGTGCTACCGCTTCCGTTTCACCCCCGCCTTCGCGGGCTTGACCGTGCGCGTCTTGATACGCGTCTTGATACGTGTCTTGGCCTTTGCGACGGGCTGCACGCGCAGTCCGTCCACGAATACGTCGAGCATTCGCAGCACCGAGGACTGCCAGCCGGGCTGGTCGTGCATGTAGCACATACCGAAGAATGCGCGCAGCAAGTCTTCGGGACTGATATCGGCGCGCATCGCGCCGGCCGCAGCCGCGCGATCGAGCAGCGAGCCGATCGCCTTGGTCAGGCGTTCAAAGGAGAAGGCATGCAACTCGGACCCGCTCTGCACCGCGAGTGCCAGCGCTGCCACCATGCCCTTCTTGGTGGCGACGAATTCGACGCCCGACCGCAGCCAGCGCCGAAGCGCGTCGACCGGGTCCGTGGCACTCTTCAACTGCTCGGCGAGCTCGCTGAGCTGTTCGACCTCGCGCCGGTAAACGGCCTCGAACAGATCCTCGCGCGTCGGGAAATGCCGGTACAGCGTGCCGATGCCGACCCCGGCGCGTTTGGCCACGGCTTCCAGGCTCGCCTCCGGGCCGCCCGCGTTGAACACGAGCTTGGCCGCTTCGAGCACGCGCTCGCGATTGCGCACGGCATCGGCGCGGGGCTTTCGGGTCTGGTCGGTGTGGTCGTCCATATCAGGCAATGTAGATCACGAATTGGTTAGATTGAACCCCAAGCCTGCTGCATCGCATTGTCAGCGCACGGGCTTTTGACGGTTTCCAAATATTTTGCAGGGGCCCTTGTTAAGCGGAGGGTGCCTCCGTATCTTCGCGGGTGTCGGCCCGGAATATGTCCGCGCCGGCGCAATATCGACGGCGGCCAGCGGTGGCGCGCCGAACGATGAGCCATGTCCAGACCTGATCGGAGCCATTTATGAACCACTCCATCAGCCTCACCGTGAACGGTGCACGGCGCGACTTCGTCCTCGACGATCCTCGCGTCACGCTGCTCGATCTCCTGCGTGAGCGCCTCCATCTCACAGGAACCAAGAAAGGATGCGACCGCGGCCAGTGCGGCGCCTGCACCATTCTTCTCGACGGCAAGCGCGTCAATTCATGCCTGGCTCTGGCCATCAGTCATGATGGTGCCGAGATCCTCACCATCGAAGGCGTCGCGCGTGGCGACCAGCTTCATCCCGTCCAGGCGGCCTTCATCGCCCACGACGGACTCCAGTGCGGCTTCTGCACGCCCGGCCAGATCATGAGTGCGATCGGCATGATGCAGGAAGCCCAGGCCGGCAATGATCCCGAACGCATCCGCGAGTGCATGAGCGGCAATCTCTGCCGTTGCGGCGCCTATGCCGGCATCGTTGATGCCGTGCTCGAGGCGCAGGCTGGTGCCGACGAAACCAACCAGAGGCGCTCAGCATGAAACAGTTTGATTACATCAGACCCGCCACGGTCGCTGAAGCCGTTGCCGCCGCCGCCCGGCCGGGCGCTGTCTATCTTGCCGCCGGCACCAATCTGCTCGACCTGATGAAGGGCAACGTCAGCCGTCCGGATCGGCTGGTCGACGTCACGCATCTCGATGGGCTCGACCGAATCGAGCGCCTCGCAGATGGCTCGTTGCGGATCGGTGCGCTCGTCAGCAATGCCGACCTTGCCCACGATGCGGAGTTCGCAAAGACCTATCCGGCCGTCGCCGAAGCGCTGCTCTCCGGCGCGTCGGCGCAATTGCGCAACGCTGCGACTGTTGGCGGTAATCTCCTGCAACGGACGCGCTGTGCATATTTCTACGACACTGCCAGCCGGTGCAACAGGCGCGAGGCCGGCAGTGGCTGCGACGCCCGCGACGGCGAGAACCGCACCCATGCCGTGCTCGGCTGGAGCGAGAGCTGTATCGCGACCCACCCCTCGGACTTCTGCGTGCCACTGGTCGCGCTCGATGCGATCGTCGAGATCGAGGGCAGGAACGGTCGTCGCGAGATCGCGCTCGACGAACTGCATCGCCTGCCGGGCGATTCGCCCACGCGTGAATCCGCGCTCGAGCCCGGCGACCTCGTCGTCGCAGTGCGCCTGCCGCCCGCGGCGCGCGGGTTTGCGGCGCATGCGCGCTATCTCAAGGTCCGCGAGCGGACATCCTATGCGTTCGCCATCGTCTCGGCCGCAGCGATGCTGCGGATCGAGAACGGCAAGATCGCGGAAGCGCGGCTTGCTCTCGGCGGTGTTGCTGCAAAGCCGTGGCGTGCCCGCGCGGCGGAAGATGTTCTCAAGGGCGTCGCGCCCACGGCGGATGCGTTCCAGGAGGCCGCCTGGCGTGCGCTCACCGACGCAAAGCCGTCCGGCGACAACGCCTACAAGATCGAGCTGGCGCGCCGCATCGTCGTGCGCACGCTGACCCTTGCCGCTGCCGGTACGCCCGCGCGCATCCCCGCGCTGCCGGCATCCCCCTTTGCTTCGACCTCTGGAGCCGTCCATGCCTGAGCTCAATCTCACCAGTGCACCCGCCCATCTTCGCCACGGCTCGAGCATCGGCCAGCCGCTGACCCGCCGCGACGGCGTGCTCAAGGTCAAGGGGCAGGCGACCTACGCTGCCGACAATCATCCGCCCGGCATGTTGTTCGCGGTGATGGCGGTGTCCAGCATCGCGCATGGCCGCGTCGCCTCGCTCGATGTTGCCGCTGCCAGGCGTCATCCCGGAGTGGTCGACGTCATGACGCCGGATCACAAGCCCGAGCTTGCGATCGATCCTGAAATCAAGACCAACCCGTTCGTGTTCCGAATGGAGGTGCTGCAGAGCAACGAGGTTCGCTACGCCAACCAGCCGATCGCCGTCGTGATCGCCGAGACGCTAGAGGCGGCGACGGAAGGCGCGGTGCTGCTGGCGCCTCGCTATGAGACGCTGCCCGCCCTGGTCGGGCTCGATGCCGGCAAGAGTTACGTGCCACCGGTCGTCGGCGTCGGCAATCCCTCGGAGAATCATCACGGCGATGTCGCAGCCGGCCTTGCTGCCGCCGACAAGCGGATCGATGCGACTTACGAGACGCCGGCGCAATATCACAATGCCATGGAGCCGCATGCGATCGTGGCGCACTGGAACGGCGACCATCTTCAGATCGACATGCCGACCCAGGGATTGATGCTGTCATTGGCGCGCGTCGCCGAGCTGTTTGGAATCGCGCATGACAATATCCACATCCGCAGTCCGTTCCTCGGCGGCGGGTTCGGCTCGAAGGGGCTGATGGCCGGTCCCCCGGTTCTCGGCATCATGGCGGCCAAGCTGGTCGGCAAGCCGGTCAAGCTGGTGCTGCGCCGCGAGCAGATGTATGGGCCGGTCGGCCATCGTGCGCCGACGCGTCAGCGCTTGCGCATCGGGGCCGACGCCGAAGGGCGCCTGACCGCGCTCGATCATCACGCGCGGACCGTGTCGAGCACGTTCGATGATTTCTACGAACCGGCGGCCGATGCCTCGCATACGCTCTATGCGAGCCCGGCGATCCGCACCTCGCATGACGCCGTGCGCGTCAACACCGGCACGCCGCTGTTCATGCGCGCGCCGGGCGAGGCGACGGGCTCGATTGCGCTGGAAAGCGCGATCGACGAGATGGCCTGGGCCTGTGGCATGGATCCGCTCGCCCTCCGCCTGAAGAACTATGCGGAGGTCGAGCCGATCACCGGAAAGCCGTTTTCCTCGAAAGCGCTGCGCGCCTGTTACGATCAGGGCGCGGCGCGTTTCGGCTGGGCGAAGCGCTCGCTCCAGCCGCGACAGATGCGCGACGATGCCGGACTGCTGGTCGGCTGGGGGATGGGCACCGCGACGTTCCCCGCGCTGATGTTCCAGGCTGAAGCGCGTGCGGCGATCCGCCGTGATGGCACTGGTGCGATCGAGATCGGCGCGCATGACATGGGGCAGGGCGCCTGGACGGCGCTGGCCCAGATCGCGGCCGATGCCGTCGGTCTCGATATCGACCGCGTCAACTTCAAGGCCGGCACGTCCGATCTGCCCGATGCCGGCATTGCCGGCGGCTCGGCGCACACGGCGACCGCGGGTGCCGCGATCCACAGCGCCGGCGCGGCCGTCATCGCCAAGCTCGCCGATCTCGCCACCAATGACGAGCGCTCGCCGCTGTTCGGCGCCGGCAATACCGGCGTGATCGCGCACGATGGCCGTCTGATCCGGCGCGACGACGACAGCCGCAGCGAGAGCTACACCGATATCCTAGAGCGCGCCGGCGTCGCCGAGGTCGAGGCGCGCGGCACCGGCGCGGCGAACCCGGCGGCGATGGAAGAGTACGCCATGCACGCCCACGGCGCGGTGTTCGCCGAGGTGAAGGTCGATCCCGAACTCGGCCAGATCCGTGTCACCCGCATGGTCGGTGCCTTCGCGGCGGGACGCATCGTCAACCCGCATCTGGTGAAGAGCCAGCTGTTCGGCGGCATGATTTGGGGCATGTCCTTCGCGCTGCACGAGGAGGCCGTCACCGATCGCCGCAGCGGGCGGATCATGAATGCCAATCTCGGCGAGTACCACATTCCCGTGAATGCCGACGTGCCGCCGCTCGATGTGATCACGGTCGAGGAGAACGATCCGCATGTGAATGCGCTCGGCATCAAGGGTGTCGGCGAGATCGGCATCACCGGCAGTGCCGGCGCGGTCGCCAATGCCGTCTGGCATGCGACCGGCGTGCGGGTGCGCCGCTTCCCGATCAGGATCGAAGAGCTGCTGACGTAGCGCTGAGTCCGACAATCGATGCTGCCGCAACGAGCGATGATGATTCACCAGAATCTCATCGCTCTTTAGCGGATCGCGCCTTCCGGATTGTCGATATCCTCCGAGGGCTTTGCCGGAAACAGCCGTGCCGTCGAGGAGATCGAGCCCACTCGTTTGCATTTCGGCTCGTCATCCTTGTCGGTCTTGCCGGCTTTGCGCTTGCTGGCAAAGGCGTCGTCGAGCCGGTTGACGACGAGCATGTCGCGGTCGCGCTCCAGCGTATCGGGGTTCTTGCCCTGGTCGCTTGCCCGGAATGCACCGTCCTTGACCTCTCCGCTCATCTCGTAGTCGCAGCTGTCCTTCCAGTCGCCCTGCAGCCACTTCCAGCCTTTGGCGTCGATCGAACCGTCCTTGTCCATCGTAATCTTGATGACGGCATTGTAGGCGAGCCAGGTGCCGGCAAGACCAATACGCTTGTCGTCAAAACCTTCGAGCAGGGCGATGCGTTCGCGCTGCAGGCTGTTGAGGCGATCGCGTCCGAACACCGTGTGGTGGATCGGTGCGTTCACCTTCTCCCAAGCCGGATGCAGGAACTCGGGATACTGCTCGGTTTGGGCGCCGACCCAGTGGCGCTGGTCGTCCGTCAGCGCGCGCCGTGTTGCTTCGTCAAGTCGCGGCAGCAGCGCTTTCCACGCACGATTCAGCCGTTGGTCGTTCGTGGCCAGATCCGGATCGGCGCAGATCTCTTCGTCGGTCGCCGTCTCCGGCTGGATGCAATCGAAGGTCGGCATTATAAAGCTGGTGTCGCCCTTGTCGGTCCCGTCCTTCCTGGCGCTGGCGAAATAGGTACCGGTCACCTGATCGAGGCGACCGCAGTCCGGATCGTTGGAGAAAGACCATTGCTCTTCGGTTGCCAGGATCACGATGCGGAGCGTGTCACCCTGGCGCCGTAGCTTGATCGAGACGGGTTCGGCCGGGAGCGCGCCCGGCTGGGTCGGTTGCGTCGGGATCGTAGCGCCGGCGAGCCAGCTGTCCGGGCCCGACTTGACAGTGGCCTCGAGCTTGCAGTGCGATTGCATGTCGGCGCCATAGTTGGAACTCAGTTCGGCGTCGAGGCGATAGGTACCCGGATCGGTCGCCGTGATGGTCACGTCGCCGAATGCGTTGGCCCAGGCGCCGGTGAGGCCGCTGCGGCCGAAGCCGCGACCGATGTCGTCAAGCAAGGCCGCGCGCTGGCGCAGCGCGTCGGCCAATGTCTTGCGCAGCTCAGTGCCGTCGACTGCCTCCACGGTATAGTCGGATTGCTGGATCATCTCGTTGAACCAGACTTGATCGCGCCTGAACAACGGTCGGACGTTGGCCTGGGCCTTGCCGACCGCGGTCGCAAACGCTGTATCGACTGCGGCAACGAGCTTGTCGTAGCCGTTCTCCCTGCAATATTTGCTGGTGCCGCCCTCGATCTTGCTTCCGTCCGCGTTTTGCGCGCACAACGTCATCGCAACGGAGCCCCTGCTACTGGCGCGCATGTCGTCGTCCATGGCGTGGGCAGTGACGGGAATGGATAACGCGGCTGCAAGCAGCGCGAGGCGGAGAGGCCTGGACATGATCGGCTCTTGGGCGGCTTCTTCGTCGAAGCAGGTTCGGATCTGCTCCTTGGTCGCCGCTTGCGTCCTTCCGGTTCAGACGGCCGCGTGACGTCGCGTCCGCCCTGGTGACCGGATCAATTCATCATCCGGCGGAGCGCCTTGATCTGCTCTCTCTGCTCTTCGATGTATTTCTCGATGGCGGCGCGCAGCTCCCGTGAATGGAGCTTTCTGGTATCGCGCTGAACTTCGTCGAGCGCTGCTTCTGCATTGGCGAGGGTGGTCTTCATCGTCCGCTCTGTTACGAAGCGGCCCCGGAGTGCCTAGGAGTCCGGGGCCATAACCTCAACACCTTTGCGCGAGGCTGCTCGGCTACGTCTCGCAATGTATAGCGGTCCGGCCCGCAGAAATTGAGCTGGCTCAAGCACCGTAAAATGCCGGTGCTCCGTATGATTGCGGATGTCGCAATCGCCTTTCAGAACGTCGGCGGCGTGCAGGCCGAGATCACTTCGCACGGCTTGCCGCCGACGCAGCGGAAGCGGTGCGGGCGGCGGCTCTCGAAATAATAGGCATCGCCGGGATTGAGGATGCGCCGCTCGTCCTCGACCGTGACTTCGAGCTTGCCCGAGATCACGATACCGCCTTCCTCGCCGTCATGGACGAGGTGCACGCGTCCGGTGTCGCTGCCGGGCTCGTAGCGCTCCTTCAGAATTTGCAGGCTGCGGCCGAACAGATTGTCGCCGACTTGCCGATACGAGATCGGCTTCTTGCCGACTTCGGTCAGTTCCTCGGCGCGGTAGAAGATCTTGCGCCTGGACTCCGGCTCCAGCGCAAAGAACTCGGCGAGCCCCATCGGGATGCCGTCGAGGATGCGCTTGAGCGCGCCGACCGACGGGTTCATCTGGTTGGATTCGATCAGGGAGATGGTCGAATTGGTGACGCCGGCGCGTTTTGCCAGTTCGCGTTGCGACAGCTTCTGGCGCGCCCGGATGAATCGCAGCCGTCCACCGATGTCGACGCTCATGCCCAAATCCCTGTTTCAGGTGTTGCGGATCGCGCAAATATGGACCGGTCACCCCAGTGAAATCAATGGCTTGTAGGTCGCCAGAAAAGGACTTGTTGCGCTATCGAAGCCGTGGCTCTGCTGTGCCGTCAGCAAAGGAGCGTGGCCCGTGACCCTTCATCAGATTCCGAACACTATCAAGACCGACTCGTTCTGGATGCCGTTCACGGCCAATCGGCAGTTCAAGAAGGCGCCGCGCCTGTTCTCCTCGGCCGAGGGCATGCACTACACCACCGTCGACGGTCGGAAGGTGATCGACGGCTCCGCCGGCCTCTGGTGCGTCAATGCCGGCCACGGCCGCAAGCAGATCGCCGCCGCCGTCGAGCGGCAGCTGATGACGCTGGACTTCGCGCCGACCTTCCAGATGGGCCATCCGCTGGCGTTCGACTTCGCGGAGCGTCTTGCCGAGATCGCGCCTGATGGCCTCGATCGCATCTTCTTCACCAACTCCGGCTCTGAATCGGTCGACACCGCGCTGAAGATCGCGCTCGCCTATCATCGTGCCACCGGCCAGTCGAGCCGTACCCGCCTGATCGGCCGCGAGCGCGGCTATCACGGTGTCGGCTTCGGTGGCATGTCGGTCGGCGGCATGGTCGCCAACCGCCGCGCCTTCGCCACGCATCTGCCGGGCGTCGACCATATCCGCCACACCCATGATCTTTCCCGCAACGCCTTCGCCAAGGATCAGCCCGAGCATGGCGCCGAGCTTGCCGACGATCTCGAGCGCCTCGTCGGCCTGCACGGCGCCGAGACCATTGCCGCCGTCATCGTCGAGCCGGTGCCGGGCTCGACCGCGGTGCTGCCGCCGCCGAAGGGCTATCTGCAGCGCCTGCGCCAGATCTGCGACAAGCACGGCATCCTCCTGATCTTCGACGAGGTCATCACGGGCTTCGGCCGTCTCGGCACGCCGTTCGCCGCCAATTTCTTCGGCGTCACGCCGGACCTGATGACGACGGCGAAGGGCATCACCAACGGCACCATCCCCTGCGGCGCGGTATTCGCCAGCCGCAAGGTGCATGATGGGCTGATGGTCGGCCCCGAGAACCAGATGGAGCTATTCCACGGCTACACCTACTCGGCGCATCCGACCGCCTGCGCCGCCGGCATCGCCACGCTCGACATCTACAAGGACGAAAGCCTGCTGACGCGCGGTGCGTCGATGGCCGAATACTGGCGCGATGCGCTGCATCAGTTGAAGGGCCTGCCCAACGTCGTCGATATCAGAAATTGCGGCCTGATGGGCGCAGTCGAGCTCGCCCCGCGCGAGGGCGCCGTCGGCGCGCGCGGCTACGACGTCATGGTCGACTGCTTCAACACCGGCCTCTATCTGCGCATGAGCGGTGACAGCTTCGCGATGTCGCCTCCGCTCATCGTCGAGAAGAGCCACATCGACCAGATCGTCTCGATCCTCGGCGACGCCATCAAGAAGGTGGCCTGATAATTGCTCTTGCAGCGGCGAGCGTAATGCCGCGGGAGTTTGACCAAGCGTGAAAGTTCTGATCCTCGGCAGCGGTGTCATCGGTGTCACCTCTGCCTACTACCTCGCCCGTGCCGGCCACGAGGTGACGGTCGTCGACCGTCAGCCCGAGCCGGCGCTGGAGACCTCGTTTGCCAATGCCGGCGAAGTGTCGCCCGGCTACTCCTCGCCATGGGCCGGCCCCGGCGTGCCGGTGAAGGCGGTCAAGTGGCTCTTGATGAAGCACGGCCCGCTGGTGATCCGGCCGAAGCTCGATCCTGTCATGTGGGTCTGGCTGCTCAAGATGCTGCGCAACTGCACCAGTGCGCGCTACGCGGTAAACAAGAGCCGCATGATCCCGATCGCGGAGTACAGCCGCGATTCTCTGCGTGATCTCCGCCGCGACATCGGCATTCAATATGACGAGCGCTCGAAAGGCACGCTGCAGCTGTTCCGCTACCAGGCGCAGCTCGACGGCACCGGCGAAGACGTCGCCGTGCTCAAGCAGTACGGCGTGCCTTACGAGACGCTGAGCCGCGAAGGCTGCATCGCGGTCGAGCCGGCGCTCGCGGCCGTGAAGGAAAAATTCGTCGGCGGCCTACGCCTGCCACAGGATGAGACCGGCGACTGCCACATGTTCACGCAGGCGTTGGCCAAGCATGCCGAGGCGCTCGGTGTGCGCTTCCTGTTCAACACCAGTATCGACCGCATCGTCACCGATGGCGGACGTGTCAGCGGCGTTGCGACCGGCGCCGGCCTGTTGCAGGCAGACAGTTACGTGCTCGCGCTCGGCAGCTATTCGTCGCGAATGGCCTCGCCGCTTGGCATCGCGTTACCGGTCTACCCGGTGAAGGGCTACTCGATCACCGTGCCGATCAAGGACGCCTCCGGCGCGCCGGAATCGACCGTCATGGACGAGAGCTACAAGGTCGCGATCACGCGCCTAGGGGATCGTATCCGCGTCGGCGGTACCGCGGAGATCTCGGGCTTCTCGACCAAGCTCTACGGCGCGCGTCGCGCCACGCTCGATCACTCCCTGACCGATCTGTTCCCGCGCGGCGGGGATCTCTCCAAGGCGACGTTCTGGAGCGGCCTGCGGCCGATGACGCCGGACGGACCGCCCGTGATCGGGCCGACGCAGTACGCCAATCTCCACCTCAACACCGGCCACGGCACGCTCGGCTGGACCATGTCCTGCGGCTCCGGCCGCGTGCTCGCGGATATACTCTCGGGCAAGAAGCCTGAGGTGGATGCGAGCGAGTTGACGGTGGACCGGTATCAGCACCGGTTTGGGTAGCATCTCTGCGCGCCGATAATCCATCTCCGTCACCCTGAGGTGGCCGCTTCTCCAGCGGCCCTCGAAGGGCGACGGCCCGGCTGCAGCAGCGAGGCCGCTCATCCTTCGAGGCTCCCAGCGCGATGCTTTGCATCGCGCCGCTGGCACCTCAGGATGACGGAACTGAGGGCGTAATCGCCGGAGAAGGAGAGAGCCTACGTCCCCGTCACGCAGTTCACCCACAGCACCACGGCCTTCGCATCCTGCGCGGGATTGGAGAACCGGTGCGGCCTTCGGCTTGCGAACCGAAAACTGTCGCCTGTCTTCAGCGACCATGTCTCGCTGTCCACCGTCAGCATCATCTCGCCTTCGAGCACGAGGCCGGCCTCTTCGCCGTCATGGGTGTAGAGCTCGTCGCCGGTCGAGCCGCCGGGCTCGAGATGCACGAGGAACAGGTTGAGCTTGTTGTCGGCGCTGGCCGGGCTCAGCAATTGCTTGGACACGCCGGTGCGCCATAATTTCAGCTCGGGCCGCTGCAGGCCGCGCGTCACCACCTGATCGGATGCGCCGTCGGCGCTCGGGCTCGCGCCAAACAATGCGGCGATGCCGACGCCGAGCACGTCGGCGAGCGTGGCCAGTACGCGCAGTGAGGGCGACGACAGGCCGCGCTCGATCTGGCTGAGGAAGCCGATCGAAAGCTCGGTGCGTGCCGCGACCGTTTCGAGCGAGAACTGCCTGACGCGCCTGAGATCGCGGATGCGACGGCCAACGGCGACGTCCATTGCGGGCTCAGTCGGCTTCGCGGTAGCCTTCTTCCCGCGCGTATTGCCATTCCTGGCCGGCTTTGTCGCGGCCGGCTTGCGCATTCTTTTGTCACCGCTCACGTCAAACCGCTTCCTTCATGTGCATGAAAACCGCTTGCATCATCCGCGAAAGTGTGGCCAAATTTTCATATTGGTGAAAATAGGCCGAAACGGCTTGGCCCGCAACGTCTGATCACGACATGCGCGAGCGCCGCCATCGGTCGGATATGAGGGGATGCGATGAAGCGTTTTGGTCTGGCCGCGGTCGCGGCGCTCGCAATTGCAGCGGTAACACCGGCCTCGGCGCAGCAGGTGCTGAAGGTCGGCTCGACGCCGACGGGCATTCCCTTCACCTTCCTCGACACCAAGACAAATTCCATCCAGGGCATCATGGTCGATCTCGTCACCGAGATCGGCAAGGACGCCGGCTTCAACGTGCAGATCGAGCCGATGCAGTTTTCGGCACTGATCCCGTCGCTGACCTCGAGCAAGATCGACATCATCGCGGCCGCGATGTTCATCACCGCCCCACGCAAGGAAGTCGTCGACTTCTCCGATCCGATCTACACCTATGGCGAAGGCCTGGTCGTCCCGAAGACCGACACCAAGGCTTATGCCACGCAGGATGATCTGAAGGGCGAGACCGTGGGCGCACAAGTCGGCACGGCCTTCGTTGATGCGCTGAAGAAGTCCGGCCTGTTCGCCGAGGTGAAGGCCTACGACACCATCCCGGACATCCTGCGGGACGTGAACACCGGCCGCCTCAAGGCCGGCTACGCCGACTATCCGATCCTTGCCTATAATCTCAAGCAGGGCGGGTTCCCCGAGGTGCGTCTCGTTGACGGCTACAAGCCCGTCACGGTCGGCTCGGTCGGCATCGGTGTCCGCAAGGGCGAGACCGAGTTGCTCGGCAAGATCAACGCGTCGCTGGCGAAGCTCAAGGCCAATGGCACCATCAACAAGATCCTCGAGAAATGGGGCCAGAAAGCGCAAAGCTGATAAAGCGCGCATAGGGCTGCCCGATGAAAGGCTTCTGGCACGACGCCGTCGAGTTCTTCCCGATCCTGATGAACGGCGTCGCACTGACGATCATCGTCACGATCGGCTCGCTGCTGCTCTCGACGGTGCTCGGCCTGATCTGGGCGATGATGCGCGTCTCCGGCATCAAGGCGCTGTCGCTGCTCAGCGCCAGCCTGATCAATGTGATCCGCGGCATCCCGATCATCGTGCTGCTGTTCTACCTCTACTTCGTGATGCCTGATCTCGGCGTCACGCTGTCGGCCTTGCAGGCCGCGATCCTCGGCCTCGGCATTGCGTACTCGGCCTACCAGGCCGAAAACTTCCGCGCCGGCATCGAGGCGATCGACAAGGGCCAGATCGAGGCGGCGCAGTCGATCGGGATGGGCTGGTGGCTGAGCATGCGCCGCGTGGTGCTGCCGCAGGCGGTGCGCATCGTGCTGCCGCCCTACGGCAACGTCATGATCATGATGCTGAAGGACTCTTCGCAGGCCTCGACCATCACGGTCGCCGAGCTTGCCCTGCAGGGCAAGCTGATCGCCTCCTCGACCTTCAAGAACACCAACGTGTTCACGATGGTCGCGTTGATGTATCTCACCATGAGCATCCCTCTGATCCTGCTGGTCCGTCACTTCGAGAAGCGGGCGGGCAAGAAATGATCGAGCTCACCGACGTCCACAAGAGCTTTGGCCAGAACGAGGTGCTGAAGGGCATCACGGCGAGCGTCGAGAAGGGTGAGGTGGTCTGCATCATCGGCCCGTCAGGCTCGGGCAAATCCACCATCCTGCGCTGTATCAACGGGCTGGAAAGTTACGACCGCGGCGACATCAGCGTCGAAGGCCTGAAGGTCGACCGCGATGCGCCGTCGATCGTCAACATCCGTACCCAGGTCTCGATGGTATTCCAGCGCTTCAACCTGTTCCCGCATCGGACGGTGCTGGAGAACGTGGTCGAGGGACCGCTGTTCGTGAAGAAAGAGCCGCGCGCCCAGGTGCTGGAACGTGGTCGCGCGCTGCTGGCACAAGTGGGTCTCGCCGAGAAGGCCGACGCACACCCGCCGCAGCTCTCCGGCGGCCAGCAGCAGCGCGTCGCGATTGCGCGCGCGCTCGCCATGCAGCCGAAGGCGATCTTGTTCGATGAGCCGACCTCGGCGCTTGATCCGGAGCTGGTCGGCGACGTGCTCGGTGTCATGCGTAAGCTCGCCGACGATGGCATGACCATGGTCGTGGTCACCCACGAGATGGGCTTTGCCCGCGACGTCGCCGATCGCGTGCTGTTCATCGACGGCGGCATCATCGTCGAGCAGGGGCCGGCGAAAACGCTGCTCAACCAACCCCAGCATCCGCGCACGCAGGACTTTCTGCGCCGCGTGCTGCATCCGCTTTGACCGGACTTTCAGAATGACGCGCCTGCCTCTGCCGCCCTCGCTCTATGCCGACACGGCCGTCGCGCCGGTGGCGACGCCGCCGCTGGATGCGGACAAGAACGTTTCCATCGCGATCGTCGGCGGCGGCTATACGGGTTTGTCCACGGCGCTGCATCTGGCGGAGCAGGGCGTCGAGGCGCTGGTGCTGGAGGCACAGGAGCCGGGCTGGGGCGCGTCCGGCAACAATGGCGGCCACACCAATCCCGGCCTGAAGCACGACCCCGATCAGATCGAGGCCGACTTCGGCGCCGAACTCGGCCGCCGCATGATCGAGTTCTCCTACGGCACGCCGAACTTTACCCACGACCTGATCCGCCGCTACCAGATCCCCTGCGAGGCCCGGCAGAACGGCACGCTGCGCGCGGCCTATAACGAGGCCAGCGCGGCCGCGATCGAACAGACCGCGCAGCAATGCATCCGTCGCGGCATGCCGGTGTCGTATCTCAGCCGCGAGCAATTGCGCGCGATGACCGGCACGGATCGCTATATCGGCGCGATGCTGGATAGCCGTGGCGGCGACCTGCATCCCCTCAGCTACGCCCGCGGCCTCGCGCGCGCGGCAATTTCTGCGGGCGCGAAAGTGTATGGCGAGACGCCGGCACTATCACTCCGCCGCGACGGCGGTCGCTGGCGCATCGAGACGCCGCGTGCGGTCGTGCGTGCGGAGAAGGTGCTGCTGGCCACCAACGGCTTCACCGACGATCTGTGGCCCGCACTCCGCCGCACCATCGTGCCGGTGTTTTCCTCGATCGCGGCCACGGCGCCGCTCTCCGACGAGGTTGCCCGCTCGATCATGCCGACGCGGCCGGTCCTTTACGAAAGCGGCCACATCACGGTTTACTATCGCATCGACCAGCACAACCGCCTCTTGATGGGCGGGCGCGGCCCGATGCGCTGGATCAAGTCGCCAACGGACGTCGCCTATCTCATGCGCTACGCCGAGCGGCTATGGCCGCAGCTCAAGGGCGTGGCCTGGACCCACGGCTGGAACAGCCGCCTCGCCATCACCGGAGATCATTACCCGCATGTGCATGAGCCCGCGGAGAACATCCTGATCTCGCTCGGCTGCAACGGTCGCGGCGTCGCGCTCTCGACCGCGATGGGCGCGCAGCTCGCGCGTCGGCTGATCGGCGGCGCCAAGGCCGAGATCGACATGCCCGTATCAGGCATCAAGCCGATCCCGATGCACGCGTTCTGGCCAATCGGCGTAACCACCGCGGTGATTGCCGGCCGCGTGCGCGACCGGCTGGGGATCTAGCCCTCCGCTACAGCATCTGCCCAGGGCTGGAAGATCTCGACCGCGCCGGAATTGGTGTCGCCATCGCGCATCACCACGCTCGGGCAGGCGAACTTCATCGGCAGGGTCTGCACCGGCGCCTCCCTGTAATCGAAGCGCGCCGCGAGAGCCTTGCGCACATCCGCAGGCAGCCTGGTATCGCCGAGCACGATCGCGCCTTCGCTGCAATCGATGCGGGGCTGGTGGATGGCGGCATCGAGGTCCATGCCGAAATCCATTGCAAAGGACACCAGCTGCAAGACCGATGGCAGGATGCGGCGGCCGCCGGAGGCGCCGACCGAAAGGCGCTTGCCGTCGCTAGTTTCGGCAATGACGGGCGTGTAGTTGCAGAGGCAACGCTTGCCGGGTGTAAGTGAATTCGTGCTGCCGGGCGTCGGATCGAACCACATGATGCCGTTGTTCATGGGAATGCCGCTGTGCGGCGTCACATATTTCGAGCCAAAGGACGACAGCAGTGTCTGCGTCACCGCGGCGATGTTGCCGTCGCGATCGACCACGGAGAAATGCGTGGTGCAAGCCGGCGCCAGATATTCGGCGCCGAGCGAGCGCTTGCCGTCGGCATCGCCCATGTCCTTGAGCCGCTCACGGAAGGCTGCTTGCAGGGCGGCGGCATATTCCGCATAGGCGATCGCATCCGGCGCGGCTGTCGGTTTCAAATTCTGCTGCAACAGGCGAAGGGCTTGCGCCATGGTCGGCCCGGCCGTGAGCTCCGGCGTCGCCAGCACCTTGCCGCCGCGATAGGGGATCGCCAGCGGCTCGCGCAGATGGGCGCGGAATGCGGCGAGATCCTCTGTTGACAGCGAGCCACCATCGGCCTTGATGTCGGACGCGATGCTCCTGGCGAGATCGCCCTGGTAGAAGTCGCGCGGCCCGGCTGCGGCGAGGTGCAACAACGTCGCCTTCAGATTGTCCTGCGGCATTCGGATTTCAGCCTCGATGCTCCAGGGCGGGCTCGGAGGCAGGCCGTCCTTCAAGAACATGGCCGCGCTCGCGGGATAGCGCCGGAGATCCGCCGCCGAACCCGCGATCGTCAGCTCGGTCCACCAGTCGACCAGCAAGCCTTCGCCGGCGAGCGCCGCTGCCGGCTCGACCAGGTCTTTCCACGACATCCTGGCGTGGCGACGGTGCGCCTCCTCCATGCCGGCGACCACACCCGGCACGGCGATCGCGGCGGGACCATGAACGTTGCGATCGTCCTTCACCCGTGGCCACGGAAACAGGTCGGTGGCGACGCGGTCTCCGGTGATGGGATAATCGGCCGCGCGCAAGCTCTGCGGTGCGCACATGCCATAGTCGATCACCTCGTAGCGATTTTCCTTGGCGCGGTAGAGCACCATCGCGCCGCCGCCGCCGATGCCGCTATTCCATGGCTCCAGCACGTTCAGCGCGAAGGTCGTGGCCACGATCGCGTCGACGCAGTCGCCGCCCGCCGCCAGCACCTGCGCTCCCACCTCGGCCGCCCGCCGCGATTGCGAAGCGACAATGCCGCCCTTGGATGTCACGGCGGGTTTGCGGACGGTTTGGTTGAGGCTGAACTGATGAGGCATGATGTCGCTTGTGCTTGTTCTGGCTTCGTTGCGCTGACTTTGGGCGCCGCGTTGGCGGCGCGCACGAAGGATGGCACATTGCCGGCGACGAGAACATCGAAAGGGAGACGCGACATGGCAGGTGTGAAACAGGCGCGGGATGGTGCCGTCGGCATCCTGACGCTCGACGAGCCTGAAAGCCTGAACGCGATGACGCCCGACCTGCTCGGCGCGCTCGCGACCGCGGTCGGCGACATGACCGGGGATGAGAATGTTCGCGCGCTGATCCTGACCGGCGCGGGCCGTGGATTTTGCTCAGGACAGAATTTGAAGGCGGCCGGAGCGCTGGGCGAAGACCTCGCCGCAGGCGTGATGCGCTTCTACTGGCCGGCCTTCAAGGCCCTGCGCGAATGCCGCGTGCCTGTCGTCGTCGCCGTCAATGGCGTCGCGGCCGGTGGCGGCTTCAGCCTGGCGATGGCCGGCGACATGATTGTTGCGGCGCGTTCAGCCAATTTTATTCAAGTTTTCAGCCGCATTGCGCTGGTGCCAGATCTCGGCTCGACCTGGCTGTTGCCACGGTTGATCGGCCGACAGCGTGCGCTCGAGCTGATGCTCCTGAACGAGCCGCTCGCCGCCGAGCGCGCCCACGAGATCGGCCTGGTGCGGCAGGTCGTCGACGATAACAGGCTGATGGAGGAGGCGCTGGCCTTGGCGCGTCGTCTGGCGGAGGGGCCGACGCGCGCCCTGGTCGCGACGCGTGCGCTGGTCGAGGAGAGCGAGCACACCAGCTACGAGGCGCAGTTCCGCCGCGAGATCGAGCTTCAAGCCGCGATCCGCACAAGTGCCGATGCGATCGAGGGGCGCAGGGCGTTCGTTGAGAAGCGTAAGGCGAAGTTCACGGGGAGGTGAAGGGCGGGCCAGCTCCTAAACGCAACAAGGCCGGGTCAAGCCCGGCCATGTTGAGCAGGAAATTTGCGGGAAAGCGGCAAGAGCCGCCGAGTTCAGAGCCCGCGATTCACGCGGCTGGCCTGATATTTGGCGTGCCATTTCGGGCCAGGGCCGCGCATGTAGTGCAGCTCGGGACGGTAGGGGTTGCCGGCGACTTGCACCAGTTTCTGCCATTTGCTGGCGACGAAAGTGAAGGGCTGGCGGAGCAGGCTCAATGAGGCGAACAGCATGGCATCACCTCAATGCGGCTTGCCGAGCATGGCGGTGAAGGGGAGATCGAAAATCTCCTCGCCGTCGTCGTCGCTGATATGGATCACCCAGTCGCGCCAGTCTTCGGCGCCGGGCGTCTCGATCATCGAGCGCATGATCTGGGCGGCGCGGTCGCGCGCTTCCGTCAGGCTGGCGACTGCGGTGCCGTAGCGATCGATCAGCGTGCCTTCGGCGTTCGAGCAGTGGAAGTACATCTGAACCATACACGCCTCCTCTGGAAAGCGATTTGGATGGCATATCGATACCAGCCGAAAGAGCCGAAAAACATTCGGGTCGAGCCCGGTAAGGAAATCTACGGAGGTTGGTCGACACCACGCGCCTAGCGGGTTTGATCACAGGCAGGTGATGTTCAACTGGACGGCGCCTGCACGGCATGGAACAACCCTCAGCCGAAGCCGGGGGAGGTCGCTGTGAATCGTCTCATTTTGCAGAATGGACGCCGAAGCTTGCGCGCAGCTGCCGTCGTCCTCGCGGTCTTGTCTGGCTTCGCTTCTCCAGCTGCGTCCGATCCGTTGCGGAAAAGCGGCTATGCGGTTGGATCGGAGACGTGCGGCAGCGGCGATCTCGCCTTTCCCAAGATCCAGATCGACATGAAGGCGGGTTTCTGTGCCGGCCTCGTCGGCAGCGAGGAAGACCATTTGAAATTTCCGCGATCGATCATCCAGGTGCCCGGTCGCGATCTGTTCGTGGTGGCCGACATGGGCGGCTGGGGCCACAGCGATGGCCGGCTGCTGCTGCTCGATCCCCACGCCGGCAACGGCCAGCGTTTCAAGGAGCTCCTGACCGGGATTGAATATCCGTTCGGCCTCGTGATCGGGCCGGACAAGAGGCTCTATGCCTCGACCGCCGAAACGATCTTCCGCTTCGATCCGCTCGCCGACAATCCGCGCAGCACGGTCGAGACCATCATCCGCCACATGCCGGGTCGCCGCATCACGCTGCCCGATGGCACCAAGCTCGACGAGGCCGCGCATCCGCTCAAGCAGTTTGTGTTCGACAGGAACGGGCGGCTGTTCGTCAATGTCGGTGCCCACAGCGACGACTGCGTCACGCCGGCACCGATCACGAAGCCTTGCGCACCGGCTGAAGGCGCTTCCGCCATGGCGGCGCTCTGGCTGTTCACGCCGCCGTCGGGCGGCGTCTTTCCGGCCTTGAAGCCCGGCGATCCCGATCCCCCTCACGCGATCTACGCGCGCGGCCTGCGCAATTCGCTGGCGCTGGTGCTGCACCCGAATTTTCCTGATGCCGGCTATGCCTTCCTGCAAGCCGAGAACGGCCGCGATCTGCCCGACATCTTCAAGCCGAACGAGGAGATCAACGCGATCGAGCAGGGCAGGCATTATGGCTGGCCCTATTGCTATGATCTGTCGACGCCGAGCCCCGAGTTCAAGCTCGTGCTGCAATCGGGCGTGTACAAATCGCTCTGTACGGCGAACGCGCTCTACAAGCAGCCGTTCTCGCTGCTGCCGCCGCACGGTGCGCCGCTCGCGATGCTGTATTATCACGGCGCCAAGTTCCCCGAGCTGGAAGGCAAGCTCCTGGTCGGCCTGCATGGCTATCGTCCGACCGGCAGCCGCGTGCTGATCTACGACGTCGACGACCACGGCTTCCCGAAGCCGGCGCCGCCCCCGGTGCGCTACCATGTCAGCTGCGCGGCCGATCCGACCCATGATTTTCAGACCGACGCCGGCGACGTCGCCGCTGCGCCGTTCGACGAGCTGATCGCCGGCTGGCATCGCGTCAACGGAGCGCGGCCGCAAGGCGCGCCGGCCGGCATGACGGTCGCGGAAGACGGCGCGATCTGGCTGGCCGAGGACAAGAACCAGACCATCATCCGCATCGATCGCGCGACGGGCGAGCCACCGCCGCCATTGCCTTGCGATATCAGGAGCCAGGCGCTGATCGACCAGCTCGCCGCCTTCGTCGCCAAGGATGCGCAGAACAAGATGCGGCTCGCCACGCTGCGCAAGAACCTCGTCGAAAAGCACTGCGTCGGCTGCCACTCCGATTTCGGCCTCAAGGCGGGTCAGTCGGACGCGGACAAGGATGCGACCGTGCTGCGTTTCATGCTGTCGCAGGACGGCTGGATCTACCCGGGCGATCCCGCCTCCGGCAGACTGCGCACGCGGCTGCGCGGCATCGGCGCGGAGAAGCTGATGCCGCCCGGCGGCGAGGGCCTGCCCAAGACCGAGCCCGGTTACGCGGCCCTGCTCAATACGGCTGATCTGCTCGTTGCCAGGATGGTTCCGGGAACGCCGATGCGCATCAAGCTCGGCCTGCCGCAGCGTAAATTTGTCAGCAAGGCCAACAAGGAATGCGGCGAAATACCGGCTGCCAAGGTCGTCGTCGTGACACAAAGGAACGCTGTAGACAAACCCGGCTTCAGCCGATTCTTCCGGCCGGCCGATCCTTATCTGAATGGCGAGTGCAGCGACGACGATGGCTATTACATCCGGCAGGAATTTCTGGTGCCTGTGCAGTAGCATTCTGCTTGTCGTCACAACGCCGCTCTTCGCAGCCGAGACGAAGCTGTTCGAGAGTGTGCAGGTCACGCCGTCGGGTGAATATACGCATGGCATCGAAGGACCCGCGGCCGATCTCGATGGCAATCTCTTCGTCGTCAATTTCGGCAGGCCCGGCACCATCGGCCGATTGCCGGCGGGCGCTGCGGCGTCTGAAGCCTTCACGGAGCTTCCCGAGGGAAGCGTCGGCAACGCGATCCGCTTCGATCGCAATGGCACGATGTTCATCGCCGACTACAAGAAGCACAACATCTTTGCGATGCCGAAAGGTGCAACAGAGCCGGCGGTCTGGTTTCACTCCGACGAGATGAACCAGCCCAACGACATCACTATCGCCCGCGACGGCACGCTCTATGCGAGCGATCCGAACTGGAAGGGACGGGAAGGTCACATCTGGCGCATCGCGAAGGCCGCCGACGGGTCGGTGCAAGGACAGGTCATGTCGGCGCCGCGCGCAATGGGCACCACCAACGGCATCGATCTCAGTCCCGACGGCAAGACGCTCTATGTCGGCGAGTCCAGCAATGGCCAAGTCTGGTCCTACACCATCCGCGGCAACGAGCTCACCGATGCCAGGCTCGTCAAGGCATTCCAGCCCGACACCATCGACGGCCTGCGCACCGACGTCACCGGCCGCCTTTACGTCGCGCGCATTCTCAAGGGCACGATCGCGTTGATGAAGCCGAGTGGTGTGGTCGAGCGCGAGATCGCGTTGAGGGCAAAGGAGCCGACCAATCTCGCCTTTGGCGGCAGCGACGGCAGGACCGTCTTCGTTACCCAGCGCCAGGGCGGCTTCATCGAGTCGTTCCGGACGGACCAGCAGGGTCGCGAGCACTGTCTGCAGCGTGGTCGCTGCTGAATATCAAGGCGATCTGCTTCAGGCGCAGAACGGCTCGGCGAGGCCGGCATTCTTCTTGCTTGCATCTGGCCGCCGCAGCGATCAAAAAACGCCGTGGAATTGTTGAAGACCACGGAGTGTTGAGTGAAGGCCGTCCATACTGAACTGCACCGCAGCCACGATCCGCAATTCTTCCTGGTTCGTGGCGTCGTCAAGCGCACCACCGAGCAGCCCGAGCGCGCCGACCGCCTGCTCAAGGGGTTGAAGGACGGCAAGCATCAACTGGTCGAGCCGACCAAGTTCGGCCAGGGCCCGCGCGCACGCATTCACAGCCCGGAATATCTGTCGTTCCTGAGCGAAGCCTGGGATGCCTGGACGGCACTCGGCGATTCCGGTCCGGAGATGATCGGCAACATCCATCCCGTCCGCCACGCCGCGACCTATCCCACCCATATCGTCGGCAAGCTCGGCTGGCACACCGCCGATACAGCGGCCCCGATCGGTCCTGGCACCTGGGCTGCGGCCTGCGCCGCGACGGATGTTGCGGTCACAGCGGCCCAGATGGTGATGGACGGCGAGGATGCAGTCTATGCGCTCTGCCGTCCGCCCGGCCACCATGCCTATCGCGATATGGCCGGCGGCTTCTGCTTCCTCAACAACAGCGCCATCGCGGCGGCGCATCTCCGGCAAAAGCACGAGCGCGTCGTGATCCTCGACGTCGATGTCCATCACGGCAACGGCACGCAAGGCATCTTTTACGCGCGGCCGGACGTCTACACGATCTCGATCCACGCCGATCCGGTCGCCTATTATCCCTATGTGTGGGGCTACGCGCATGAGCGCGGCGAGGGCGCCGGCCTCGGCGCCAATCTCAACATTTCCCTGGCGATCGGCACCGGCGATGACGGCTATCTCAGGGCGATGGACGTCGCGCGCAAGGCGATCGAATCCTTCTCACCCGGCGCAGTCGTGATCGCGCTCGGCCTCGATGCCTCCGAGCACGATCCGCTGAAGGGGCTTGCCGTCACCACCTCAGGCTTCCGTCGCATCGGCCAGGCCATTGCGAAGCTGGGCCTGCCGACCGTGTTCGTGCAGGAGGGCGGCTATCTCTCGGACATTCTCGGCGCCAACCTGACCTCGGTACTGGCGGGCTTCGAAGAGGCGCGGTGAATTGGTCATCGTTCTCCGTCGTTGCGAGCGCAGCGAAGCAATCCAGAATCTTTCCTCGGCATCAATCTGGATTGCTTCGCTGCGCTCGCAATGACGATGTCGATAAAGTGTGATCAGTAGTCAAAACATCCCGCTCGCCTCGAGCGCGTTGCAAACGTGCTGCATCTCGGCCTCGTCAGCGACCATGTCGAGCATGACCGTGGTCAGCCCCTTCGCCGCAAACTGCTTCAGCTTGGCGCCGATCTCGGCATAACTGCCGACGAGATAGGGGCAGTCGGCCTGGAAGGTGAGGTAGGGCAGCAGCCAATAGCCATTGTCGGCGAGCTCGCCGCTCTGGCCCTCGTACATCAGCCGCTTCCAGACGGAATCTGAATTTTCGACGGTCAGCGCGAGCAGCTCGCGATCGTCGGGATTGTCGCGGAAACGGGTCTTCGCCGCCTGCCGCGCCTCCTCGCGACCCTCGCGCGCGAAGATGCCGAAGTTCATGCCCGACGCGTTGAGCCCGCGATCGAGGTCGGGCGGCAACATCTGCATCTTGATGCAGCCGGTCTCCTCGGCGACGCGCCTGGCGGCGTCCGATTGCCCCGCGATCAAGAACTCCGGCATCAGCTCGGCCGGCAGGCGCGGCCGCAGTTGCAGATTGCTGGCGCGATAGAACCGGCCGTCGACATTCACCGGGCGCGGGCTCGACAGCAGCTGTCGCATCAGGCTGACGAACTCGTCTAGCCTGACATACCGGTCGGCGTGAGACTGATCGTCGCCGAGCCCCTGCAGGTCGCTGATCGCGGTCCCCGTGATCATGTTGAGATAGACCTTGCGGCTGTAGAGCTGCGCAAAGGACGAAACGAACTTCGCCGCCGTGTACGGGTGCATGTAGACGGGGTTGACGGCGATCAGTGGCGAGGATCGCGTCGTCGCCGCCATGATGTGCTGGGCCATCGCCCAAGGCTCGACGAAGACGTCATTGCCTTCGAACAGCAAAATGCCCTCGAAGCCGTTGCGGTCCGCGAACTCAGCCACCCGCATCAGCTCGCCGACATATTTTTTGGGATCGCGGTTGCGCGAGATCGCAGGAAACACGCGCAGCCGCGCCGACATCACTCCGCCGCTTCCTGGAACGGCCAGGCGTTGCGGGTGATGGTCAGGCCGCCGGCCGCGCGCGAGCCGTCGGCGATGGCGAGGCGATGCGAGGGCGACGGCGAGCACAGCGAGAAGCGCCAGCCCGCCGGATCATCGGCGATCTCGGGCCTGAAGCTGATCTTGATCGCCTCCCGCGACACCTGCATCGCGAAGGCGTCGAGCGGCAGGTTGAGCCCGAAACCCCTCGCTTTCAGATAGGCTTCCTTCAGCGTCCAATAGTCGAAAAATCGCTCGATCGCAGCGGGCTCCGGCAGCGTGCGGAGCGTCTCGACCTCTTCCGGCGCAAAGAAGCGAAGCGCGGTCGACAGCGGCGCGACGCGCCGCGACACGGTCTCGACATCGACGCCGACCGTCTCATGCCTTGACACGACGCAGGCGACGCAGCCGTCGGCATGGGACAGGCTGAAATGCAGCGGCGTCGAAGGCGCAGGCGCTGCGACAAAGGGCCGCCCATAGCGTCCGGTCGAGAACGACCAGTCGGTCGGTTCGACATCCGGGGCCGCGTGCGACAGCGCGAGGCGCAGCATCGCATGCGCGAAGACATATTGCCGCTGATGCCGTTCAAACTTGAAGCGGTCGGCGCGCATCTGCTCGTCGACCGAGAGCAACCGTCGGCACGCGTCCACCGCGCCGGGGGTATCAATGCTCTCGATCAATCCGACAAACAGCTCAATTCCGTCGTCTGCCATCAATTGGGCCCATAGCGCCAGGCGGAGGCCAAATCCGGCCCTGACTGAAGGATCAACCGAACAGGAAGCAACTCGGCGGACCGCTTCTAGCGGTCCACCCGGGCAAATTCTTGTCGATTGCTGGCCGGTTTACAGGCGCAAGCTTGTGCGAGACCCCAACCCGACAGGCGAGCGGCCCAAATCGAAAATGAAAATGCGAAGATCCGCGCGGCGTCCCGGCCGACGAATCTTACTTTTTCTTCTTGGCCTTCTTCCCGCCACCCAGCATCGAAAGGCTGGCGTCGACGTCCTTCAGTGCGGACTGAAGCTTCTTCTTCTCGCCCGTGAGCAGCTTCTGCAGCGACTTGCGGTCCTTGTCGCTGAGCGAGGTGCCTTTGGTAAATTTGATGAAACCCATAACGCTACTCCCCCGGTTGAAATCAGTCCAAATCAAAACGCAGGAATAATCTCGCGCGCTGGAGCCAAATAATCAAGATGCAACTTGGGCATTCACAGCTTTGACGGGTGAACTCGTGTTCGCCGGTCCGGCTGGTCATGCCGCCTTGCGGGCGAGCAAGCGCTCCAGCGGCGTGTTTGGCCGGAGGATGGCCGCCTCGAGCAGCGCGACGAGATCCTCCATCCATGCGCCGACCGTGGCGCCGTCGAGCAGATCGTCCTTGTAATTGCACGACCCTGTGATCCCGGTCGGACGCTCCTTCAGCATCAGCGACATCAGGGTCTGGTCGACCGGCAGCACCGGCTGGCCCTCGCGCGCGACGTTTCCGATCGATCGCACCGTGACATCGGGCAGCTCCAGCGGCTGGCGCAGCGGGTTTTGCAGCGTGAAATAGACCTGAAGCAGCGAAGCCGGGTCGATGCCCTCCTGCTCCAGATGGTCGGCCAGGATGTTGAACGGCAGCTCCTGCCGCGCATGTGCGTCGAGCACGCCCTGGCGTACGCGGCCCAAGGCCTGCGCAAATGACAGATCCGGCGTGATCCGGCTGCGGATGATCACGGTGTTTTCGAACGGGCCTATGATGCGATCAGTGTCTGGCTGAGCGCGGTTGGCCATGGCGGTGGCGACCGAGATGTCGGTGCGCCCGGTCCGCGCCAGCAGCAGGGCCTTCAGGCCGGTGAGCAGACACATGAACAACGTGCTGTTGTGCTGGCGCGCATGGGAGGTGAGACCGGCGACGAGATCGCGCTCCAGGCTGAGCGGATGGTGACCGGTCGACGCGCCCGGGCGTGCTTTGCCGTCAAAGAGGGGGGCCGCAGCGCGCAGATTCTCGGCCCAGTCGGCGGCCTGCCGGCGGGCCGCCGCGGTTCCGCACCACCAGCGCTGCCAGCGCGCGACGCTGGAAAACGCCAGCGGCTTCTTCGGCAGGGGCGGCGACCGACGGCCCGTCAGCGCGGCGTAGCGGTTGGACAATTCCTCGAACAGAACGCCGATCGACCAGCCATCGGCGATGGCATGATGCAGCGTCAGCATCAGCACGTGATCCTCGGCGTGACGGCGCAGCAGCCGCGCCCGCAGCAGCGGGGCTCGGGCGGTGCTGATGGGGCTATAGGCCTCCTGCGCGATCAGGAGCTCGATCTTCCTGAATTCGAGCGCCTTGCGCCGCTGGTTGGTGTGGGGCCGCCCGTCGCCGAGGGTCTCGACGGTCAGGATCGGACCGAGCGTGGCTGGCGCGAGGACGCGGCTGACCGGCTCCTCGCCATTCCAGCCGAACGCCGTCCGCAATGATTCGTGGCGGCGGACGATGTCGTCGATGGCCTGCGCCAGGGTACGCGGATCGATCGGGCCTTCGAGGTGGAAGGCGAACGGCAGGTTGAACAGCGGCAGATCGGGCAGGTTTTGCTCGATCCGCATCATCTGGTCCTGCGCGATCGAGAGCGTGGGGGGCGCGCTCTCGGCCAGGCGTGGAACGCCGGCCGTGGGCTTTTGCGGCGTCGCGGCCAAGGCCTCGTCGACCCGCCGGGCGAGCTCTGCGATCGTCGGTGCCTCGAAAATGGTCTTGATCGGCAGCGAGACGCCGAGTGCACGGGAGACGCGCGCCATCGCCTGGCCGGCCAGCAGCGAATGACCGCCGAGGTCGAAGAAATTGTCGGTGACACCAAGGCTCTCGACTTTCAGCAGATCGCCCCAGATGTCGGACAGGACCTTTTCGGTGAAGCGGCGCGCCGGCACGGCGGTCTCGGTCGCGGCGCTCTCCTGTTGCGTGGGCGCCAGCAGGGCGGAGCGATCGAGCTTGCCGTGGGCATTGAGCGGGACCTGATCCAGGAACAGGAACGCCGACGGGATCGCATGAACAGGCAGCCGGCTCCTGAGGAAGTCCCGCAATTCGCTGGCGCTGATCCGGCTGCCGGCTTTGGCCACCACATGGGCGATCAGCCTGACATCGCCGTTGGCGTCGCGCCGCGGCTCGACGATGCCGGCCCGCACGCTTGCGTGGTCGGCAAGCGCGGCCTCGATCTCCTTGAGCTCGATGCGATAACCACGCACCTTGACCTGAAGGTCGGCGCGGCCGAGGCATTCGATCGTCCCGTCGGCGCGGCGGCGGGCGAGGTCGCCGGTGCGGTAGAGCCGGCGGCCTTCCGCTCGCGCGAACGGATCGGGGATGAAGCGCTCCCTGCTCTGCGCGGGATCGTTGACATAGCCGCGGCCGACGCCGGCGCCGCCGATGCAGAGCTCGCCGACCACACCGATCGGCTGCGGTTCCAGATGCGGATCGAGCACGTAGATCCGGGTATTGGGCAGTGGTGCTCCGACCGGAACATTGGTCGTCGCGGCGTCGGGTGCGCGGGTCAGCCGGTGCAGGGAGACGTCATCAGAGCACTCCGAGGCGCCATAGGCGTTGATCAGCGGCACCTTCGGGCAGCGGGCAAACCAGGCGCGGCAGAGATCGACCGGCAGCGGTTCGCCGGTCGAGATCAAGAGCCGCAGCCTGGCAAAAGCGCGCAGCATCGGCGCCTCGTCCATCCGTTCGAGGATCACGCGGAGCAGCGAGGGCACGATCTCGAGCACCGTGATGCGCTCGCGCTCGATTTCGCGTGCCAGCAGCATCGCATCCTGCACCACCGGGCTGGCGCAGACATGAACGCGTGCGCCGACCATGGGAGCGGCAAGGAACTGCCAGACGGAAATGACGAAGCTCTGTGGCGCAGTCTGCGCGATCACGTCCTTGGCGGTGAGGCAGAGTTCGTCGATCAGCGAGGCGAGATGGTTCGACAGCCCGCGCTGCTCGATCATGACGCCTTTCGGCGCGCCGGAGGAGCCGGACGTGAAGATGAGATAAGCGAGGCTCGAATCCGCGCGCCGCGCAGGGTGGCCCGGCTTGGTCGATTCGGGTGCGATCGCATCGTCGAGCTCGGCGACCCGAATGCGCGCGACCAGCGGCTCGAGCAGCGTGTCGACCATGGCGGACTGCGCGCGCCCCGTCAGCAGCAGGCTTGCGCAGCTCGCCCCGAGGATGGTTGCGAGCCGCGCCGGCGGCTGCTCGGGATCGAGATTCAGGAACGCCGCACCCACACGCTGCACCGCAATCATCGCTGCGAGCAAATCGGGCCCGCGATCGGCCAGAAGCCCGACCACCGTTTCGGCACCGACGCCTTCGCGGGCGAGCCAGCGTGCGATCGCCTGGCTGCGCCGAGCCAGCTCGCGATAGCTCAGCGACGTCAGTCCGTCGGAAATCGCCACCGCGTTCGGCGTCTTTTTCGTCTGCCGCTCGAAGCGTTCGCAGAGATGTCCGCGCACGGCGAAGTTGGCAGGCCGGCCCTTCGCCAGCAATTGCCGGCGCTCGGTGGCCGTCAGCAGCGGCAGGTGCGAGATGCGCCGTTCGGGATCGGCGATGGCGGCCTTGAGCAGGGTCTTGAACTGGTCCGCCATGGCCTCGATCGTACCCGCATCGAAAAGATCGGTGGCATATTCGAAGAAGCCGGTGAAGCGGCCCTCGGCCTCGACCAGCTCGAGCGTGATGTCGAAGCGCGCGACTATGGGGTCAACTTCCAGCCGCCGCGTCGACAGGCCTGGAAAGCGCGCGGCCTCGATCGATGCGTTCTGGAGGATGAACATGATCCGGAACAGCGGATTGCCGTCGCTCCGTCGGGCGATCTGCAGCGCACGCAGGACCTCCTCGATCGGAAGGTCCTGGTTGCGATAGGCATCGAGCGTGACCTGCCGCACCCGGCGCAGCAGCTCGCCGAAGGTCGGGTTGCCGCTGAAATCGTTGCGCAGGATCAGCGTGTTGGCAAACAGCCCGATCAGCCGCTCGCTCTCGATCTGGTTGCGGTTCGCAATCAGCGATCCCGTCGCCACATCCTCATGCCCCGTGTGGCGGAACAGCAGGCACTGGAATACCGCGAGCAGCGCCATGTAAGGCGTCACGCCCTGGTCCTGGCTCAGCACGCGGATGTCGGCGGAAACGGCCTTGGAGAATTCGAAATAATGACGGGCGCCGTGGCCGCTCCAGACTTCCGGCCGCGGCCGGTCGGTTCGCAGCGGCAGCGTGGTGATGCCGTCGAGTTGCACGCGCCAGTAATCGAGCTGCTCTTTCGCGGCCGGCGTCTGCGCCCAGCTCTGCTGCCAGCGCGCGAAGTCGCGATATTGAAAGCTGGACGATGGCAACGCCGGCGTACTTGCCTTGCGCGCGGCGGAATAGCCGGCGGCAAGCGTCTCCCAGAACAGCCGCTGCGACCAGCCGTCGGTGACGAGGTGATGGACATTGACCACCAGCGCATGACTGGACTTGTCGAAGGAGAGCAGCGTGACCTTCAGCGGCGGTTCGCGGGCGAGATCAAATGTGTATTGCGCGAGCTTGAGTGCCTCGCGCCTGACGACCGCTGCCTGCTTGTCGGCCGGGCAGGGCTTGAGCTTGATCCGTTCGAGCAGGGGCGCCTGACGCACGCGCTGCATCGGCTCGCCCTGGCTTTCGACGAAGACCGAGCGAAGCACCTCATGGTGCGCGCAGATTGCCGCGAGGCTTGACTGAAGCGCGCAGAGGTCGACCCGTCCCTTCAGCAGCACGACCTCGACCACGTTATAATTGTAGCGCGTCGGGTCGAGCCGCGAGAGCACATACATCCGCTGCTGCTGGAACGAGAGCGGCGCGTCACCTTCGGCGGCCGACGGGCGCCATGCCGGCAGCGTCGCATCGCGGTGCGCCGTGGTCTCGATCCGGGCCGCAAGAGCCCCGACCGTGGCGCAATCGAAGATGTCCTCGAAGGAGAAGTCGATGTTGAAGCGTTCGCGCAGGCGGGAGCGCATCTGCGTGACCGCGAGCGAATCCGCGCCGAGCGCAAAGACGTCTTGATCGATGCCGACTTGCGGAAGCTCGAGCAGATCGGCCCAGATCCCGGCAAGCTGGGTTTCCAGTTCGTTGCGCGGCAGCTGGGTCTCGTCGTCATCATGGGGCGCTGAAATCAGCTCGGCCAGCGCATTGCGCTTGACCTTGCCGCTGGCGCCCTTCGGCAGCGCGGCCACGCTGCGGATCAGGCTCGGCACCTTGTAGGCGGCGAGCCGCTTCCGTGCGAACTGGCGCAGTTGGTCGGAGGTCGTCTCGGAATTGTCCCTGAGCACCACGACGGCGGCGACGTTCTCGCCGAGCTTGGCATGGGGAATGGCGAAGACGCCGGCTTCCAGCACCGCGGGGTGGGCCAGCAGCACCTCTTCCACCTCCAGCGGAGAGATCTTCTGGCCGCCGCGGTTGATGACGTCCTTGATGCGGCCGACGATGAAGAGATAGCCGTCGGCGTCGAGATAGCCGAGGTCACCGGTCCTGAACCAGCCGTTGCGGAACGCGGCCTGCGTTGCCGCCTCGTCATTGCAATAGCCGCGGCTCATGTTCGCTCCGCGCAGCATGATCTCGCCATGCTGGCCGTGCGCAAGCAGGCGGCCGGCTTCGTCCATGATCGCGATCTCGGGGCCGGCGGCCCGGCCGACCGAGCCGATCTTGCGCAGCTCGAACGGATTGGCCGCGATCTGCGAGGCCGCTTCCGTCATCCCATAGGTCTCCAGCACGGGGACGCCGAAGATCGCCTCCAGCCCATTCAGGATCGCGGGCGCGAGCGAGGACGAGGCCGAGCGGATCAGGCGCAGCGACGATGACCGGACGCGCTCGGGGCTTGCTTCCGCGGCGGTCAGCAGCGCGCGATGAATGGTGGGCACCGCCGTGTACCAGGTCGGTTGCAGGTCCCGCATCCAGCCGAAGAAGGACGGGGCGTCGAAGCCGCCGGTCACGATCACGCTGGAGCCCGCCGCGAGCGCGGTCAGGAGGCCGGAGATCAGGCCGTGGGCATGAAACAGCGGCAGGACGTTGAGCAGACGATCGTGCGGCGCGAGCGAAAGCACCCGGCCGGCATTCTGCGCCGAGAGACACACATTGCGGTGTGTCAGCGGCACCATCTTCGGGCGCGCGGCCGTGCCCGATGTCAGCAGGATGAAGGCATCGTCCTCCGCGCCGGCGGCGCCGTCGGCACAGGCTGGGCCGATCGTCGGGCCCACGAACGCGCAGCCGCCGAGATCCGGCTCCGCTGCGGGCACGAAATCGATCACCGCGATATCAAGCGTTCTGGCGACGTCGCGGCTCGGTGAATTCATGTCCGCCCGTGTGACGAGCGCGGTGAGTTTCAATTCGCTGAAATAGCGTTGCAGCTCGTCCGCCGTAAGGTCGGGATTGACGGGGACGCAGGCGCAGGTCGATGCCACCGCGATCAGCGCCAACGCAGCGTCGGCCCCGCGCGGCAGCGCGACGGCAATCCGGTCGGCAGGCGTAATGCCGAGCCCGCGCAGCGTGCGGACGACATGAGCGATCCCGGCGCCGAGTGCGCCATAGGTCAGAGGAGGCCGGCCGGGGGCGATCAGGGCGGGCGCGGCCGGCATCGTGCGCGCGTGAAACGCGAGAAGGCTGCCGATATCGGCAAGCTTCTCGGCTTCGGTGCCCGCGCCGGCCGATCTCTCTCCCGCCTCGGATGCGATCTCCGACAATGCCATTCCCTTTTGATCCGATTGAGCTATTCTTCCCTGGAGTTAGGGAACGCGTCCAGTCTAAGGTGAAGTTTGGGCCCCAAAATCTGTGGTTGAGGGACCTTAAGCCCTTTGGCGGAGGGAGTGTACGGCGGGATCACCATGCTGGAGAATGAGCCGGGGACGGAAGTCGGGTTGAAGCGTTGGCTCGAAGGCATTGGTCTCGGTCACTACACCGATCTGTTCGCGCAGCACCGCCTCGATCTCGACGTCATGGGCGACCTGACCGAGGCGGATCTTGCCGAACTCGGGCTGCCGCTCGGCGATCGCAAGCGGTTGCAGCGGGCCATGGCCGCGCTGTTCAAGGCGGAGACGGTCGAGGCGCCGGTTGCGCCGGCGCGTCCGCAGAGCCGCACGGAGGTTGGCGCCGAGCGGCGCCAGCTCACCACCATGTTCTGCGACATGGTGGATTCCACGATGCTCTCGGCCCAATTCGATCCGGAAGACGTGCGCGACATGATCGCCAGCTTTCGCGAAACCTGCGTGCGCGTCGTCAAGCATTACGAGGGCTTCGCCGCCCGCTTCGTCGGTGACGGCATTCTGGTCTATTTCGGTTATCCGACCGCGCATGAGGACGATGCCGAGCGCGCGGTGCGCGCCGGGCTCGAGATCGTGCGGGTGCTGTCGACCGCGCGCGCAATCGAGCCGCGCGGCGCGCTCAGCCATGCGCCCGCCGTGCGCATCGGGATCGCGACCGGCCTCGTCGTGGTCGGCGACCTCGTCGGCCAGGGGACCGAAGAGCGCGATTCCGCCGTCGGCGAGACCGTCAATCTCGCCGCGCGTTTGCAGGCGCTCGCGCCCCCCAACGGCGTGGTGATCTCCGCCTCGACGCAATCGCTGCTGAAGGGCAAGTTCGATTATCGCAATCTCGGCGCCCATGCGCTGAAGGGCATCTCGGAAAAAACCCAGGCCTGGCACGTCGTGCGCGCCACGCGCGTGGAGACCCGCTTCGCCGCCGCCATGGGCACGCGGTTAACTCCGCTCGTCAATCGCGAGGAGGAAATCGCGCTGCTGATGGCGCGCTGGCAGCAGGTCAAGGAGGGCGACGGCCAGGTCGTCGTCAAGTTCGGCGAGCCCGGGATCGGCAAGTCGCGCATCATCCAGGAGATTTTCGAGCGGATCGCAGGTGACCGGCACGGGCATGTCGCGTTCCAGTGCTCGCCCTATTACACCTCCACTGCTTTCTATCCCTTCGTCGAGCAGCTCAAATTCTCGCTCGGCCTCGACCGCGAGGATGCCTCCGCGCTGTCGCTGGCGGGCCTGGAGAATGCGATTGCGGCAGCCCACGGCGACGTCGAGCAGGTGGCACCGCTGTTCGCCGCGCTGCTGTCGATCCCGACCGGAGAGCGTTATCCGCCGCTGGAGCTATCGCCACAGCAACAGAAAGACGCCACTGTCGCAGCGCTGGTCAATCACTTCCTGGGCCTCACGCGCGAGATGCCGCTGGTGATGGCCTTTGAGGATCTGCACTGGATCGATCCGACGTCCCGCGAGGTGGTCGATTTGCTGGTCGCTCAGGTGCAGAATCGGCCGATCCTGGCCATCATCACGGCGCGCTCCGAATTCCAGCCGAGCTGGAACGCGCATTCGCACATCACCACGCTGGTGCTGAACCGGCTGAGCCGGCCGCTGCGGACCACGCTGGTCGAGCGCGTTGCGGGCAGAGAACTTCCCAAGGAGGTCGTCGAGGAGATCATCGTCAAGACCGATGGCGTGCCGCTGTTCCTCGAGGAATTGACCAAGACCGTTCTCGAATCCAACCTCCTGACCGAGCGGCATGGCCGCTACGTGCTGTCGGGTCCGTGGCGGCAGCTCGCGATCCCGGCGACCTTGACGGACTCGCTGATGGCGCGTCTCGACCGGATGGGGCCGTTCAAGCGGATTGCGCAAATCGGCGCCACCATCGGCCGCGAATTCTCCTACGAGACCCTGCACGCCGTCGCCAATACGCCGGCGGAGCAGATCGAGGCGGCACTGACCCATCTGGAGGAGGCCGGCCTGATCATGCGCCGGGGGCATCCGCCCGACGCGCTTTACTCCTTCAAGCACGTGATGATCCAGAACGCAGCGCATGACAGCCTCTTGCACAGTGAGCGGCGCAAGCTGCATGCCAGCATCGCCCAGGTCCTCGCCGAGATGTATCCGGAGAAGACCGACCGCGAGCCGGAGCTGCTGGCCCACCATCTGACCGAGTCCGGGCAGAGCGAGGGCGCGGCGAGCTTCTGGCTCAAGGCCGGCAAGCAGGCGGCCAAGAGCGGCGCCAATCTCGAGGCGATCGGCCATCTCCGCCGCGGCTTGAGCGTCGTGCAGGCCAATGCACGCATGCAGGGCGCCGACGAGATGGAGCTCGAGCTGCGGATCGCGCTGGGCAACGCGCTGATCGCCGCCAAGGGCTACGCCGTGCAGGAGGTCGAGGAGAACTACATGCGCGCCCTCGAGCTTGGCCAACAGCTCGACGACGACGAAAAGGCCTTTGCTGCCACGCGCGGGCTATGGGTCTGCCATTTCATCCGCGCCGACCTGACCCGCGCGCATGATCTCAGCGTCGAGCTGCTGAAATTCGCCAAGCGCGAGCGGCTGAACGAGCGCGCGGACCCCGCGCAGCAGACCGGCTATCTGATCGAGGCGCACCGCTCGATCGCAATGACCATGCTCTATCGCGGGCGCTTCGCTGCCGCGCAGCATCATCTGCATCGCTGCATCGATCTCTATAGTCCCGATTTGCATTCCGACCTGATGGAGCGTCACGGCACCGATCCCGGCGTCGTCTCGTTGTCCTATCTCGGCTATCTCCTCTGGTTCCTCGGCCAGCCCGACGCGGCGCGCCGGCACAGCGAGCAGGCGATTGCGCTTGCGGAGAAGATCCGCCATCCGTTCTCGCTCGCCTTCGCGCTCGTGTTCGGCGCCTATCTCTGCCAGCATCTGCGCGATATCGAGGGCACGCGCGATCACGCCAATCGCGCCATGATCATCGCCACCGAGCACAATTTCCTGCATTGGAAGCAGCAGGCCGCGATCCTGCGCGGCTGGGCGCTGGCCCAGCTCGGCGAGGCCGACGAAGGCATCAGCCAGATGCGCTTCGGTCTCGACGAGTATGAAGCGATGGATTCCTGGCTCGCCGGCTGCTGGTTCCGTTGCCTGCTCGCGGAGGCCTATGCCAAGGTCGGCATGCGCGATGCCGCCTTGCGCGCGCTGGACGGTGCGCTTGCGACCGCAAGGCGGACCGGCGATCACTCCTACCTCGCCGAGGTCTACCGCCTGCAAGGCGAGATCATCTTGTCGGACGGCAATCCGGCCTCGGTGCAGGAGGCCGAAGATCTGTTCGACCAGTCGCTGGAGACGGCACGCAAGCAGGGTGCGCTGTCCTGGGAGCTCAGAACCGCAGTCAGCCTCGCGCGGTTGTCGCACACATCGGGCAAGCGCGAGCACGCGAGCCTTCTGCTCGTGCCGATCGTCGGCAAATTCAACGAGGGATTCCTGACGCCCGACCTGAAGCTCGCGATGCAGCTGGTGCACGAGCTCGGCGGCGATACTCCGGCGCGTTCACAGCCTGATCCGGTGAAATGACCGACCTGTCCGCCGCGCGGGCGCGCTACGTCGAGCTGATTGCGAAGCGCGAGCGGATTGGTTCGTCGCGCCTGCTTGCGGCGCTCGCGTCGGTGCCGCGTGAAGATTTTCTGGCGAAAGGGCCCTGGCGCATCAAGAGCGAGGCGGCGCGCAGCTACCGGCTGACGCCCAGCGCCGATCCCGTTCATCTCTACGACAATGTGCTCGTCGCCATCGACGCGCGCCGCAAGCTCGACACCGGGCTGCCGAGCCTGTGGGCCCATTTCATCGATCTGCTCGATGTCCGGGCAAAGGACCGCGTGGTCCAGATCGGTTGCGGGCTCGGCTATTTCTCGGCGATCCTGTCGGAGATCGTGGGGCCGAAGGGCAGGGTTCGCGCAATCGAATGCGACGCGCGGCTGGCGGCGCGCGCTGCGAACTACCTGCGCGCCTATCACAATGTCGAGGTGATCAACGGCGACGGCTGTCGCGATGTCGGCGAGCCGTCCGATGTCATCATGGTGCATGCCGGCTTCCCGCATCCGCATCCGCTCTGGCTTGCCTCGCTCCGCCCGCGCGGCCGGCTGCTGGTGCCGCTGACGCAGCGGGACCGCGAAGGCGCCGCACTCAAGATCACGCGCCGCGGCAAGGGGTTCGTCGCCGAAGCGGTGCAACAGATCCGGATCTTCCCTGGTCAGGGGCGCGGGGTGACCGCGCTCGACGATCGCGTCGCCGACTGGTGGCAGCGCGCATCATCGCTGGCGCCGCTGCGCTTTCGCGGGCTGGCCCAGGGGCTGCCGTCGGATGGCTAGGTGAATCCGCGCCAGGCCCTCACACGTCCTTCGTGAACTTGCTGATGACATCCATCAACGGCTTCGGCTTGAACTCGCCGTCGAGCGGCAATGGCCGGTTCGGCTGCTTGTCCGGGCGTTTGACGTAGCCGTTGATCCAGCTGTAGCGATCGGAAATGCCCCAGCTCAGGATCGAGCGCACAGGTCCGCTGGTCCAGATCGCGGTGAGAAGATCGTTCACACGCTTGGCGACGATGGCGTCGCGCTCCGTAGGGCTGCCCGTCAGCTTCTCGTCGTTGACATCGAGCTCGGTGACGTAGACCTCGAGACCCCATGAGCGGATCTCGGTGACGAATTCGGCAAGCCCGTGAGTGTCGATCTCGAGCTCGGCATGCAGATGCGATTGCAGTCCGACCGCGTGTAGCGGCACGCCTTGATCCAGCAACTCCATGATGAGGTTGCGATAGGCCGCACGCTTGGCGATGAACGAGTCCTTCGCCGACTCGATATCATATTCGTTGATCGCGAGCTTGACGTAGGGATCGGCCGCTGCGGCCGTGCGGAACGCCAGCGGAATCCAGCTGCTACCGAGATGCTGTGTCCAGAACGTGTCGCGCCGGTCCTTGACGTCCCTGGGATTGTCAGGGATGGGCTCGTTGACGACGTCCCACGAGGTCAACTTGTCCTTGTAATAGGACACGACGGTCGAGATGTGATCGACATAGGCGCGCTCGACAGCCTTCGAATCCTTGATCTGCTTGGTCCAGTCAGGAATGTCGTGATACCAGGCGAGCGTGTGGCCGCGCATGGTCAGGTCGTTTTTCTGCGCGAAATCATAGATGGCGTCGGCGCGTTCGAAGGCGAAAGTGTGCGCGTCCGGCCGCAGCATCGGCCATTTCAGTTCGAGCACCGGCACCACCTGCGTGCAATAGGTGCTGATGGCTTCGCCCAGCCTCGGATCGGCCTGCAGATCCCACAGCGTGGCGGCGGCGCCATAGCCCTGATGACGCTGGGCCAGTTTCGACGCCGGCAGTGCTGACGCAGATGAGCCCGCCGCGAGCGTAGCGGCGCTGCCGAGCAGAAATTTGCGTCTGTCGAGCTTGATCACGTGGCTTCAGTCCTTCCGGAACCAACGCGCCATCGTACCAAGCGGCATCTTGCGACGCCGCGGTTTCCTGTCGTTGGGTTAATTGTCGCGAATGTTCCGCTCAGCGCGTGCGGCGCTGCATCACCGCTTCCGCAATGTCGTAATAGTGAAACGCGCCTTTCTCGAGCGTGAGATTGTCCATCACGAAATCGCGAGGCGCAAAGCCGCCCGCCTCTACCCGCGACCAGAAGCCGCCCCAGCCGGACATGAAGTTATCGGCATCGGTGAATCTGCTGCCGCAGCGTGCGTCGAAATAAGGCACGGAGGACACGCCGCCTTCATATCTCACTTTGTCCGGGAAATATTCCGGGTCCTGCCACGGGCCGCCGCGATCCCAGGCGAACACCGGCACGCCGCTGGACAGCGCCTGCTGGCAGGCGATGCCCTGGCTCTCGTGCTCGCAAAGGAAGACCATGCTGCGGCAGCGCGCCAGCGCCGCCTTGTAGTCGTCTTCCCTGTAATGGCCGTAGCGGATCACTTCGACCGAGCGGCCACTTGCTTCGAGATGCCGGCGGATCGGTTCGATCAGCTCGCTCGCATAACGCTCGTGGTCCCAGCGTACCTTGTCGTAGAGCAGCACATCGACGCTCTTCCGCGCGACCGGCGTCGGCGTCCACAAATCGGTTTCGATGCCGACCGGCCACACCTCGACGTCAGGCCAGTAGGGCCGGCACATCTCCGCATACCAGTCACAGGGCACCAGGATCGTGTTCTCGTGGAGAAGCCTGAGACGCTCGGGCACGTCGACAGGATGGTTGTACATGACGACGCCGAGCAGGAGCGGGTTCTTCCATGCGAACCAGTCGAGCACGAACGGGCGCCCGAGGATGCAGGCGAGCTCCTCCGGGTGCTTGCGGATGTAGCCGTAGTCGTTGACGCGATAGGGAATCCCGACGCGGTCGAGCCCGGCGCAGAGATTGAGGAACACGCGCCGCTGGCCGCTGATCCAGGATTGTCCGAGCAGCATCCGCCGCACCAGCGGCCGGACGTGGCGGTCGCCCGGAAACCAGCGGTCGTCGCGCTCCTCGAAGAACAAATTGAGCGTCATCCGCTCGCCCCGGTCCCCAGGGGATGCCGGCACCAGGGATGCATCCGTCCCGCCATGGGGCAGGGAGCCCGGGTTTGCCCCTATGCGGTCGACAACGTCCATCTTAGCCAGTCCACCCATTAACCAAACGTCGGGCGACGTCTTTAAAATCATGGTTTCTTTTCGGTGATCGCAGCGGCCCGTTCAAGGACAGGGCAAATTTAACGCTAACGCGCAAAAGCGGTGGGGCCATCCCATTCGGTGGCCGATTTGCAGACTTAAATGACTATCTTGGGAGATGCTGCGGCGCAGTCGAACCATCACGCCAAGGTCCAACTGATTAACGGCCGCTCGATTTCAAGGCCGCCAGTCCCGTGCACGCATGCTGAACCGCCATTTCTCCATCTACCTCGTCAGCTACATCCTGTCTGCGGCGATGGGCTTTTTCGCGGTCACCGCCTACACGCGGCTGCTGACGCCGGCGGAGTATGGTGTCTATGTCGTCGGCATGAGCATCGCCGGCATTCTGGGCGCGATCTTTTTCGCCTGGATCAAGCTGTCGGTGTCGCGCTATCAGGCGATGTCGGCGGAAGTGGATTTCCGCGGCACGGCGATGGTTGGCTTTGCACTGACCGTCCTCGCCATGTGCGCGGCGACCCCGCTGGTATTCCTGTTCCGCAGCGACGTCAGCGTCGCGCTGGTGCTCGCCAGCATGTTCGTCGCGATCATGTCGAATGGGTTCGACGTCGGCCAGGAATTCGAACGCGCCAAGTTTCGGCCCTTTCGATTCGCGGCGATCTCGATGGTGCGCAGCGTGTCGAGCGTCGGATTCGGCCTGCTCGGGATCTGGCTTGGCTGGGGCGGCATGGGCCTGCTCGCCGCCTTTGGCCTCGGCTCGTTCGCCGGCGTCATCCTCAATCTCGTCAGCGATCGCGCCAGGGTCGCAAGCTTCTCGCGCAGCCAGTTCATGCAGCTCGCGCGCTACGGCCTGCCGTTGACGCTGGCCGGATTGTCCGTCGCGGTCTACTCGGCCAGCGACCGGCTCATTGTCGCCTTTTTGCTCGGCAAGGATTCCGCCGGCATTTTCGGTGTCGCCGCCGACCTGCCGCGCCAGTTCATGGTCATGATCGCCACCAGCGTCGCCGCGGCCACCGTGCCGATGGTGTTCCGCTCGCTGTCGGAGCAGGACACGACGCGGGAGCGGCTGACCGAGAGTCTCGAACTGCTGCTCGTCGTCGTCGCGCCGGTCGCGGTCTGGCTGGCGCTTGCCGCCGATCAGGTCACGGGCACGCTCGTCGGTGTCGATTTTCGCGCCGGTGTGTCCGCGCTGTTGCCGACGCTGGTGCTCGCCCGCTGCTTCGGCATCGCCAATCAATTCTACGTCCAGCTCAGCTTCCAGCTCGCCGAGCGCCCCTTCATGCTGGCGGCGCAGTCGTTTCTCACGCTGGTCGTGAGCGTGGCGCTGATGCTCGCAATGGTGAGGGGTTATGGCATCTACGGCGCCGCGCTGGCGACGCTTGCAACCGAGGCGATCGGCTTCGTCGTCGCCGTCGTGTTGATGCACCGTGCCTATCCCGTGCCGTTCGACGTCGTCAGGCTGGCCGGCGTCGCCGCTTCCGCCGCGGCAATGGCAGCTGCGATTCTGCTCGCACGGTCGCAGGTCCATGGGACAGGTATCGCGGCGCTGATCATCGTGAGCGTCGCGGGGGGCTTTGCCTACGCCGCCACCGCGTGGCTTCTCAATGTCGCCAATGTGCGGACGTTGTCGCTGCGTCTCCTGCGTACGTTCGACCGCAAGGCGCTGGGCGTCTAGCGGCCGAAGGTGCCGAACCGGTCAAACGGAACGGCTGCGGCTTGCGCATACGCATCTGAATTCTGCGCTACATCTCACGCCTGACAATCAATGTATCGTCTCCCTCGCCGACATCGCGTGCGATGCGGCCGATGATATGCGTCCTCCAACCACCGTGAAGCGATGATGGCACCATCAGGCCCTCTCAGCGGCATCCGCGTTCTCGATCTGACGAGCGTGCTGTTCGGTCCATATGCCGCGCAGATGCTCGGGGACTGGGGCGCCGACGTCATCAAGATCGAGCCGCTGACGGGCGACACCTGGCGCTACACCGGCCTGTTCCGGAACCGCGGCATGAGCGGCCAGTTCATGGCGGTCAACCGCAACAAGCGCAGTCTCGCGCTCGACCTGAAACATCCCGATGGCAAGGCGGCGCTCGCAAGACTGATCCCGACGGTCGACGCGCTGGTGACCAATGTGCGTCCGGCCGCGATGGCCCGGCTCGGCTTCGGTTACGGAGACTGCGCAAAGCTCAATCCGCGGCTGATCTATGCGGCCGCGACCGGCTTCGGCCAGGATGGACCGTGGGCCGCGCGGCCGGCCTTCGACGAGATCATCCAGGCGGCCTCGGGCCTCGCATCATCGATCGGATCGGACGAGGAGCCGCACTTCGTCCCGAGCCTGATCGGCGACAAGATCTGCGCGATGGCGATGGTCGGCGCCGTGTCTGCGGCGCTGTTTCGCCGCGAGCGCACCGGGCAGGGCCAGATGGTCGAGGTGCCGATGCTGGAGACGATCGCGGGCTTCAACAGCATCGAGATGCTGGGCGGGCATGCGTTCGATCCGCCGATCGGCCCGACCGGCTACAAGCGCATGAAGAACCGCCGTCCGGTGAAGACCAAAGACGGCTGGCTGACGATGCTGCCCTATTCCGGCGACAATTGGTGCGCCTTCTTCGAGGCCGTCGGCCGCCCCGAGCTGATCGAGGAGCTCGGCGTACGCGATCCCGTGCTGCGCTCCCAGAACATCGACAAGGTCTACGACCGCATGAGCGAGATCGGGCCGACCCGCACCACCGCGGAATGGGAAGAGCTTTTGCTGCGGCTCGACGTGCCCCACACCGCTTTCGCCAAGCTGAGCGAGATCGGCGAGCAGCCGCATCTCGAGGCCGTCGGTCTGTTTGCCGATATCGATCACCCGACAGAAGGGCGAATTCGCCAGGCGCGTCCGGCGACAAAATTCTCCGAGAGCCCGGCCGGCATCCACCGCATGGCGCCGCGGCTTGGCGAGCATTCGCGCGAAGTGTTGCGCGAGGCCGGATTGAGCGATGCCGAAATCGACACGCTCGTCGCGAACAAGGCCGTCGGCGCGCCGTAAGGCGGGCGCGCCATGACGACGTCAGTCTCGATCGCTTGCTGCCTGGATACACTTCTCTGTGATTCCGGTCACATCCTGCCCCGGCCTCCGGCGGGCCGACATGTCTGCCGCAGCGCGTCCGAAAGCTCCGGGCCAGCCTGGGCGGCGGACCGCCCTTCCGCCCGCATGGACCGTCGTATAAGAGAGTTTCGTCGCCGGAACGGACCTGATATCGCCGAGAACGGAACTGAAGGTGGCTGCGAATTCTTAATCCAAACATCGCAATGTGATCGATGATGAACCAAGTGCGGACAGGCAACCGGGGAATGGCATGAAAGACCTGATCACGACGGCGCAATCCAATCGAGTGGCGCGGCGTTGGGGGGCTCCCGGAATTGTGATGGTCGCGGCGGCGCTTGCGCTGGCCGCCCCGAGCCAGGCCCTTGCCGCCAAGCAGCCGCGCCAGACCGCCGAGGCGGTGGCTCCGCGCGAAGCAGGCGAGCCGATCATGGCCATCGTGTCGCTCAAGAGCCAGCAGGTGACGTTCTACGATTCCGAGGGCTGGATCCTGCGCGCGCCGGTTTCGACCGGCACCACCGGCCGCGAGACGCCCGCGGGCGTCTTCGCCGTCGTCGAGAAGGACAAGGACCACCACTCGACCATGTATGACGACGCCTGGATGCCGAACATGCAGCGCATCACCTGGAACGGCATCGCGCTGCACGGCGGACCGCTGCCCGGTTACGCGGCCTCGCACGGCTGCGTGCGCATGCCCTTCAACTTTGCCGAGAGCCTGTTCGACAAGACCAATATCGGCATGCGGGTGATCATCTCGCCGTATGACGCTGCTCCGGTCGAATTCTCGCATCCCTCGCTGTTCGTGCCGAGCAAGGAGGCCATTGCTGCCGCGCCCGGACGCATCGACAAGCTTTCCGCCGAGGCCGAGGAGGCCATCAGGGCTGCAGACGAGACCAAGAAGGCTGCGGCTGCGGCGGCGAAGGAGGCGCAATCGCTTCCGGCAACGCTGCGCAAGCTCGAGCAGCAGAAGGCGCGCGCCGACGCCGAGAACGCCTATGCCGACAAGCTTGTCGCGAACGCCAAGTCCGACCAGGCCAAGGCAAAGGCCGACGAGCTGAAACAGAAGGTGGCGGCCAAGGCCGCTGATGCCGCAACCCAGCTCGACGCCGCCAAGGCTGCGGCGCAGCCCAAGCGCGACGCGGTTGCCGCGACCAAGGATGCAGCGAAGGCCGCTGCGGCCAAGAAGGCCGACGCCGTGAAGGCTGCGCTGGATGCCAAGCTCGCGCTGGAGCCGGTCTCGGTCTACATCAGCCGCGCCACGCAGAAGCTCTATGTCCGGCGCAACACCCACAAGCCCGCGCCGGATGGTGGCGGCGAGGTGTTCGATACCAGCATCGAGGTTCCGGTCACCATCCGCAATCCCGACCAGCCGATCGGCACGCACATCTTCACGGCGATGGCGAAGAACGACACGGGCCTGCGCTGGAGCGTCGTCAGCATCGACGAGGGCGACAACGCCAAGGACGCGCTCGACCGCATCACCATCCCGCAGGAGGTGTGGGATCGCATCGCGCCGACCGCGTTGCCGCGTTCATCGATCATCATCTCGGACGAGCCCTTGAGCGCCGAGACCAACTACCGCACCGAGTTTGTGGCAGTCCTGAGCAACCACCCGCAAGGCGGCTTCATCACCCGCAAGCCGACCGCGCCGCCGGTGGAAATGGCCAGCGACGATGGCTGGGGCAATGGCGGCGCCTTCGGCGGCAATGGCTTCTTCTTCTTCGGGCAGCGCGATCCCCAACCGGTCGCGCCGCGCCGCCGCGCCGGCCAGTACCAGTACTATCAGCCGGCCCAGCCGATGCCGATGCAGCGGAGCTTTTGGTAGGGGCGGGGCTCGATCTCGCTGCTCCGGCGATCACGGCCTCGCCGTGATCACCAGGGCCTGAATCTTCGCTTCGACCGGTCCCTCACCGTGGCGTTTCCGGATCGCCTCGGCGACCGCATCGGTTGCGACCTCGAGCTTGCTCGCATCCCTGGCTTCGATCTCGCCGCGCAGCGGCGTTCCCTGGCAATACGCGATCGCGACATATTCGGCCGAGGGCGCGCGGCTCGTTGCCGTCTTGGTTTCGATCGAAATGTCCCTGAAGCCGGCGCGCTCGAGATCGGCCTTGATGACGGCCTTGTCGTGATAGCCGTGCGGCGTCCGCGCCATGAACAGTGGCGGATTGTCGGGAAACACCTTGCCGAGTGTGGCGGTCGCGTCATCGGCGAACACGTTGTCCGCGATACGATCCCACACGTTGAACAGGTAAGCACCGTCAGGCTTCAACACCCGCTTCGCCTCGGCGTAGCCTTTGCTGCGATCCGGAAAGAACATGGCGCCGAACTGGCAGCAGACCACGTCGAATGCCGTGTTCTCGAACGGCAGCGTCAACGCATCCGCCTGGCGCCAGGTCATGCGCGGATCGCCACCCTGACGCTGCCTGGCGACAGCGAGCATCGGCTCATTGAGGTCGGTCGCGACATAGCGGACATCCGAAGGCAGCAGCGCCGCCACGGCCCGTGTGACGGCGCCGGTGCCCGCGGCGATCTCGAGCAGGTCCGAGGGCGACTGCGCGGCGATGCGCTTGGCCAGGTCGTCGGCATAGACCGAGAAAATCAGCGGGACCAGATATTCGTCGTAGAGCTTGGGGACCGAGCCGGCGAAAACCTTGTCAGTTGCAGACATGCTTGCCTCGCGAGGGTTGGACCATCGCTGGCACGATAGCATGGTCCAAGACGCCCGCTTTGGCGGACTCCTCACCATGCGGGTCTGATTTCCGGCCGCAAGCGGGGTGACATGGGCCGGTGTCGGCCCGCGGCCCGCCCCAAATTCACATTGCACCCGCTAGCCATTCCCTCTAGATGTCTTGTACATTTGACCAAATGGCATGGTCGCGCGCTAAAGACGCGATCCGGGATGGGAAGCGCAGCATGTCGCAGGACGGTTTTGGTTTGGCTGGCGTCATCGGCATGCCCGTCGCGCATTCGCGCTCGCCGGTCGTTCACAATTACTGGCTCAAGGCGCACGGCATCCGCGGTTCCTATGTGCCGCTGGCGGTGAAGCCGGAGCGGCTCGCAGATGCGCTTCGCGGACTCGTCGCGCTCGGGTTCCGCGGCTGCAACGTCACCATGCCGCACAAGCAGACAGCGATGGCGCAGCTCGCCCGCGTCGATGAGACCGCCAGGCGCATCGGTGCCGTCAACACCATCGTGGTCGAACCGGACGGCACGCTGTCCGGCTTCAACAATGACGGCAATGGTTTTGTGCAGAGCCTGCGCGATGCGAAAGCCGACTGGCGCGGCGATACCGGCCCGATCCTGCTGCTAGGCGCAGGCGGCGCCTCGCGCGCGGTCGTCGTCGCGCTGCTCGAAAACGGCGCGCGCGAGATCCGCATCGCCAACCGCACCGCGGAGAAAGCGGAGGCGATTGCGAAGGAGTTCGGCCCTGCCGTCAGCACCGTCGCGTGGGACGATCGCGCGGCCGCGCTCTCCGATGTCGCGCTGCTCGTCAACTGCACCGATCGCGGCATGGTCGGCAAGAGCGCGCTGGAGATCGACCTGTCGCGGCTGAAGCCTGCAACGCTCACTGCCGATCTGATCTACACGCCGCTGGAGACGCCGTTCCTGGCTGAGGCCCGTGCGCGCGGCTGCGTCACCGTGAACGGGCTCGGCCTGCTGCTCAACCAGGCGCGGCTCGCCTTCAAGGCCTGGTTCGGCGTGATGCCTGACGTCACGCCCGAGTTGATCAAGGCCATCGAAGCCACGTTCTGACCCGCGGGGAGCTTTGCGCCATGACATTGCCGGCGGGGCCCAAGATCGATTGTCACATCCACGCCATCGATCCCGTCCGTTTTCCCTATGGCGCCGATACGCCGTACCGGCCGAGCGGGCAGGAGATCGTGCCGGCCGCGCAGTTGATCCGCGTGCTCGACGCCTTTGATGTTCACCATGCGCTGGTCGTCGCCACCAACACCGGCTACGGCAGCGACAGCCGTATCCTGCTCGACACCTTGAGGCAGGGCGGCGGCCGCTTCAGGGGCGTCGCCGTGGTCGAGAACGACGTCGACATCAGCGAGCTCGAACGATTGAAAGCCGGCGGCGTGATCGGCGTTGCCTATAATGTGCCGTTCCACGGCGCCGATTATTATCGCAACACCGCGCCGCTGCTGGAGAAGCTGGTCAGCCTCGGCCTGTTCCTGCAGATCCAGGTCGAGAACGATCAACTGATCGATCTGCTGCCCTTGATCGACAAATCGCCGGTGCGCCTCGTGTTCGACCATTGCGGCCGACCGCCGGTCGGCCAGGGCATCAAAGGCAAAGCCTTCCAGGCCCTGCTCGCAATCGGCCGCGAGCGCGACGCCCACATCAAACTCTCAGGCCATTACAAGTTTTCGCTACAGCCGCACCCGTATGAGGACACCTGGCCGTTCATTGCAGCGCTTGTCGAGGCCTTCACGCTCGACCGCTGCATTTGGGGCTCGGACTATCCGTTCCTGCGTGCGGCCGAAAGGCTCGACTACGGGCCGCTGCTCGCGCTGTTGGCATCGCTGTTTCCTGACAAGGACGACCAGCGGCGCCTGCTGTGGCGAACGCCGGCGAAATTGCTCGGTTTCGACGCATCATAACAAGGAAAGCAACGGGGAGGACATCATGAGGCATCTTGCAGGCACACTCATCATCGCCTTGGCGGCATCGCTCGCGACGGGCGCGGCCCGCGCGCAGAGCACCGTCTACATCCCCGACGTCATCGAGCTCTCCGGCCCCGGCGCGGTCTCGGGCACCAACTGGCGCGATGGCGTCGCGCTCGCTGTCGACGAGATCAATGCCGCCGGTGGCATCTTGGGCCGCAAGATCCAGACCGAGCATCTGGACACCCAGAGCAACCCCGGCATCTCGCGCGCGCAGGTGCAGAAGGTCTTGGACAAGGATCCCTATGTCGTGCTCGGGCCGATCTATTCCGGTTCCGTCAAGGTCAACATGGCGCTGACGCAACAAGCCGAGATCCCGCAGATCGTCGGCGCCGAGGCCGCGGACATCACCATGCAGGGCAATCCCTGGATTTTCCGCACCGCCTTCGGCCAGCAATTCTCGATGCCGAAGATCGCCAATTATCTGCACGACAAGCTCAAGGTGAAGAGCGTTGCGGTGCTCTGGGTCAACAATGATTTCGGCAAGGGCGGCCACGACAATTTCGTGAAGGAGATGAAGGCGCGCAACATCGAGATCGCGGCCGACATCTCCACCGAGCAGGGCCAGGTCGATTTCGGCTCCGACGTGATCAAGCTCAAAGGCGCCAAGGCCGATGCCGCCTTCATCTACACCAATGAGGAGGAGAGCGCCCGCTTCCTGATCGAGGCGAAGCGGCAAGGCCTGTCGACGCCGCTGTTCGGCGAGACCACGCTGCTCAGCCAGAAGGTGGTCGAGCTCGCCGGTCCCGCCGCCAACGGCGTGCGCGGTCATGTCGGCCTCAGCGCCGACGCTCCGATCCCGGCGATCGAGGCGTTCACCAAGAAGTTCAGCGACCGCTTCAAGTACCGGCCCGATCACAACGGCATCAAGGGCTACACCGCGGTCTATCTCGTCAAATACGTCACCGAGAAGATCGGCAAGTTCGACAGCAAGGCCTTCGGCGCCGCGATGAAGGGCCTGACGCTGACGCCCGACAAGGCGCCGGGCATCCTGATGGAAGCCAGCTGGGACCAGAACGGCGATATCGACCGCGCCAGCTTTCTCGCCGAGATCGTCGACGGCAAGCAGAAGATCGTGGAGACCTTGCCGAAGCTGAATGGCGGCAAGAGCGAGTGAGGGAGGCGGTATCTCCCCAGCGTCGTCCTGGCGAAAGCCAGGACCCATAGCCACCATTAACGTTGTTGGAAGACGGTGCGGCCGCAGCTCGCTTCGACAACGGGCCGTCGGGGTAATGGGTCCTGGCCTTCGCCAGGACGACGACAGGCTTCGGCTCGACGCCGAGACGTGAGACGACTAATGATGCGCGGGTGATTCCAGGACACTCGCACCCCATGAAAACCACGCTGCTGAAATCCGAAGACTACACCCGGGCGCCCTGGAAAAACGGCGGTGGCATCTTTACCGATATTGCGGATGCGCATCGGCCCGGCACGGTGGTGAAGAACTGGGACAGCCTGCTGTGGCGCTTTGCGTCGACGCCGATCGTCGCGCCCGGGCCGTTCTCGCACATGCCTGGTATCGATCGCCTGCAGATGGTGATCGGCGGGCGTGGGCTGGTGCTGAAAGCCGGGGGGCAGGAGTTGGACGAGCGCGAGCCGTTCACGACCGTCCGCTTCACCGGCGAGATAGAGATCGTCACCGAGCTCGAGGCCGGTCCGGTCGAGGTCGTCAACCTGATGGCGCGGCGCGGTGCGGCGGAGATCGAGCTGGTGGCGCTGAAGGAGCCCGGCGAGCGGGCTTTGCCCGTGGGCACGCATCTGGTTTATGCGCCGTCGGGCGATTGTGGCATTCGAGTCAATAGCGAGGAATTTCCCGTTCCTGCCGGCTGCACGCTCGAGATCGAGCTGGCCGAGGCGTCCAGGCTGACGCTCGTTTCGGGGCTGGCGGTGCTGGGCTCAATCCAGCTCGCCGGCTAGGCGGTGGTCGTGCGAATGCGCACAATCCGTGCAACTGGCTAGGTTGACGCAGCCGATCCGGAACACGATATGTGCGGGCATGAAGACCGCCGTTGAAGGCCAGGATATGAACGCGCCAGACAAGAATCCCGCTGCCACGCTATCCGACGGCGTCGTCGATTGGCTGACCACCGGGACGCATAACGAGCGCTTCATCGACAACATTTTTGCCGAGATGTGCATCCGCATCCAGCAGACGGGCATTCCGCTGAAGCGGTCGACGCTTCACGTGCTGATTCAGCACCCGCAATGGCTGGGAGCCCGTTTCATGTGGGCCGACGGCATGCGCGAGGCCGAGATCGCGCGAGTTGATTTCGACGTGCGGGAGCGCTCCGAATATATCGGCAGTCCCGCCAATGAAATGCAGAACGGCGCCACTGAAGTGCGGGAAGATCTGGAGCAGGATCCCGCCCTTGGCCGCAAGCACGCGCTCTATGACGAGATGCGGGCGAAGGGCCTGACAGATTATGTCGCCTGGCCGCTGTATCACACCCTCGGCAAGCGCCATCTCGTCACCTTCGCCACTGATCGGCCCGGCGGATTCGACGCTGCGCATATCACCGCGCTGAAGAAGCTGTTGCCGGTGCTGGCCCTGGTCAGTGAAATCCGTATCAAGAACCGCCTGGCGCGCACATTGCTGGAGACCTATGTGGGCTCCCATGCCGGCGAGCTGATTCTCGCCGGCGCGACGCGCCGCGGCACCGGCACGACGGTGCGCGCCGCGATCATGATCTGCGACCTCAGGGATTTCACGAAGATCTCCGACAATTGGCCGCGCGACGACGTCATCGATCTCCTCAACGATTACTTCGACGCGATGTCGGACCCGATCGCGCGGTATGGCGGCGAGATCCTGAAATTCATCGGCGACGGTCTGCTCGCGATCTTCCCGCTGAGCCAGCCCGACGCCTGCGCCAATCTGTTGCGCGCCGTCACCGAGGCCCGGCGTGCGATGGCTGCGCTGAACGAGCGCAACAACGGCACGGGCCGCGCGCCGCTGAATTACGGCATCGGCGTCCATGTCGGCGACGTCATGTACGGCAATATCGGATCGTCAAGCCGGCTCGACTTCACCGTGATCGGCCCCGCCGTCAACATGGCCTCGCGGCTGGAGGCGCTGACCAAGCAGGTCGGCAAGCCGGTGCTGCTGTCGCGCGACTTCGCCGAACTGGTCGATCGCGAGTTTGAGCTGGAGCGCGTCGGCAAGCATGCCGTGCGCGGTTTCAGCGATCCGATCGAGCTGTTTGCCTTTGGGCCGTCCGCGCGGACGTAAACCGCACTGCTCGACCGTGCGCTGTTGCCAAGGCGCGGGCGTCCAACTACGCTCCAGGTTCGCCGCAATGGTTCAGCATCAGCCGCAACGTCATGCCCAAATTTCTTCGCGTCGGCCTGCATCAGTCGAACGTATCAGGGTACACGTCGAAGGCGTGGTGCGTGCGGCGGGTCGGCTCGGCGGTGTTCCTGAAATGGGGCGCCGTGGAAGTGCAGGGCGCCGGCAACGGCCGCAAGGTTTACTGGACCCATCTGCCGCAGGAGAAAACGATCCGCTGCGGCACCGCGCAGCGCGCCCAGGACTACGCCAAATCCGCCATCGCCCGGCGGCGCAGCCATGACTATGAACCGTTGACTGGCGCCATTGGCGTCCGGAGAAAATCCGCCAACGGCAGCGCCGAGCTCAAGCAGGCCCTCGCGACGATCCTGATCGTCGACATCGTCGGCTCCACGGCAAAGGCCGCAAAGCTCGGCGATGTGCGCTGGACCAAGGTCATGGGCCTCTACTACGCCGCAGTCCGCAAGGAGCTGAAATCATCGCGCGGCAAGGAGGTCGTGACGACAGGCGACGGCGTGCTGGCGACCTTCAAGGTGCCGGCCGCCGGCATCAATTGCGCGACCGCGATCCGGAAAGCCGTGCGCACACTCGGCCTCGAGATCAGGGTCGGCCTGCACGCCGGCGAATACACGATCAGCGGCGGCGAGATGGTCGGTCTTGCCTTCCACATCGGCACCCGTGTCGCCGCCAAGGCGCGCGCCGGCGAGGTGCTGGTCTCGAGCGCCGTGAAGGACCTGCTCGCGGCGCAATCCCAGATAAGCCTGAAGGATCACGGCAGCCACCAGCTCAAGGGCGTGCCGGCGCGGTGGCGGCTTTATCGCGTGGAAGATTGAGGGCGATGCTCTTCCGGCCGGGACTTTCGCCTGTCTTGCCATTCTTCTCTCGTCGAATGCCTTCGGGGCGGGAATAAACACAAGCTCGGATTGATCCCTTGCCAGGGGAAACGCGCAGCGCGCTTTGACGTGCGGCAGCGTCGCCGTGGGGCGGCGACGTGACACAAAACAGAAGAAGCCTGAGACCCTGGGAGTAACTGATGTCGTTGGAGAAGTCTGCAAGCGCCGCACGGCTGTGCGGCGCGGGGATCGTGTTGTCGTTACTGTTGGGCAGCGGAGCGCATGCGGCCGATCTTCCGACCAAAGCGCCGCCTGTTCCTTATGCCGCGGCCGATGATTTCTGGACAAGGCCGTATCTGTTCGGCGATCTCGGCAGGACGCGGCTGAAGGAGCAGGGCATCTCGCTGGCGCTGACGCTGGGCGACGAAGCCGTCGCCAACCTGTCGGGCGGAGCCAGAAACACCGGCGCGAACGCCGGTCAGCTGGCGTTTCAGGCAAAATTCGACCTGGCGAAGCTGGCCGGCGTCCAGGGCGGTACCGTCGGTCTCACGCTGGTCGACCGCTTCGGCAACAATCTGAATAGCGAGGCTGACATTCCCGCCCTGCAGCTCACCAATGAGGTCTTTGGCCGCGGCAACATTCTGCGCCTGACCGAACTCTCCTACGCGCAAAAGCTTCTCGATGATCGTCTCGAGCTCAAGGGCGGCCGTCTCCCCGTCGGCTCCGACTTCTTCTTCGGCGAGTGCGATTTCATCAACCTGACCTTCTGCGGCGGCCAACCCGGCAACATCCTGGGTGGCTACATCTTCAACTGGCCGGTGAGCCAATGGGCCGGCGTGGCCCATTTCAATCTGGCCAAGGAATGGAAGATTTCCGTCGGCGTCTACGACGCCAATCCGAATTATCTCACCACGTCAGACCCGACGATCTACTTCCTGCCCGGCATTCCGGCCTCGAACCCCGCGGCGGGTGTGCTGGTCCCGGTGGAGTTGACCTGGACCCCGAGTGGTCCCTTGAACGGGACCTGGAGACTTGGCGGCTGGTACGACGGCGCGTCGACGATCGATGGCGGCCTGCCGGGCATTGTTACGACGATTCCGGGCCTCGGTGGTGTCCCGGATCAAAATCTGGGAGACCAGCGTGGTCGCTTCGGCGTCTATGAGTCGATCCTGCAGCGGTTGACCGTCGATGGTCCCAAAACGCAGGGCTGGTACACGTTCCTCAACACGACCGTGGCCGATCATCGGACCTCGTTCCAGGACTACCAGATCGCCTGGGGCGTGAAGCACAGCGGAACATTCGCCTCGCGCCCCGATGACGAGGTCGGCTTCGCGGTCGGCACGACTCATGTGAACTCGGCGGCCCTTGGCCCGAACGCAGGCGGTAACGAAGTTCCGATCGAGCTCTGGTACGGATTGCAGGCGACCGGCTGGATGAATCTCAAGTTCGACGCCCAGTACGTCATCAATCCCGGCGGGCGCGGGTTTAATGCCGCCGGCGTCAAGACCGACAACGCATGGGTGTTGGGTCTGCGCACCGCGGTCCGTTTCTGAAGCCAGCCGAGGCCATGCCATCCAGTTCACGTCGCACACGATCAACGACGCTCGCCCAGTCGCCTCTGGTGGGCTGCCTGAACAGCCGCATCGACCGATACCACGGGCTGTCGTCCCGATCGAGCAGCCAGCGCCAATCCGGGTTGAAGGGCAGCATCGTCCAGACCGGTGCGCCGAGCGCGCCGGCGAGGTGAACCACGCTGGTGTCGACCGAGATCACCAGGTCGAGACAGGACATTAGCGCCGCGGTCTCGTCGAAATCGGTGAGCTGCTCGGTCAGGTCGACAATGTCGGAACGCGCGGCGAGGAAGGCGCGGTCCTCGTCGCGGATGCCCTTCTGCAAGGAGACGAACTGGACGTCGCAATCCAGCAAGGGCACGAGCGCGCGCAGCGCGATCGACCGGTTGTGATCGTTGTTGTGGCCCGGGTCGCCCGACCAGACCAGGCCGACGCGGAAGCGCGTGCGGGGACCGAGCCGGCTCTCCCACGCCGTCACGCGCTCCATCGATGGCGGAGCAAGATAGCCTTGCGCAGACGGAATCGTATCGGAACGCGTTCCGAACGCCAGCGGCAGACTGCCGAGAGGACAGTGCAGATCGAACGCCAGCGACGGCGCCGACGATCGGTCGATACAATCTGCGACGCCGCTGACGCCGGCCAGGAGCCGCCGGACGGCAGGGTTGACCTCCAGGATGATCCGAGCCCCGAGCGCAGCCACCATGGGCGCGTAGCGCGCAAACTGGATGGAGTCGCCCAGGGCTTCGTCGGCGTGAAGCAGGATGGTCTTGCCGTCGAGCGGCCGGTCGCCAAGCCAGCAGGCCTGCGAAAATCCGCGCTCGGCGAGGCCCAAAGACGGCGCTGTCCAGCGGGCCTCGCGTCCCGCCCAGCCCCGCTCGAAATCTCCCGTCAGCATCTGCAATAGCGCGAGATTCCAGATCGTGTCCGCATTGCCGGGGTCGACCGCCAGCGATCGGTGAAACGTCGCAAAGGCGTCATCCAGCAATTGCAGGCTCCACAGCGCCCGCGCCTTTTCGTTGAGCGCTGCGGAGAAATCCGGACGAAGCGCGAGGGCGCGATCGAAGCTGGCAAAGGCCTGCTCCATCCGGCCCAGTCTCGAATGCAGCGTGCCGAGATTCTTGTGCGTCTCGGCCTCGCCGGGATTTAGCGCGATGGACCTCTCGAAGTCGGCCTGTGCTTCCACAAACCGTCCCAGCCGCTGCAGGCAAAGGCCGCGCGTCTGGTACAGAGGTGCGACATCCGGATTGAGCTTTTCGAATGTGTTGAAACATTCAAGGGCTTCGGCGTAGCGGCCGAGCTTGAACAGCGATTGGCCCTGTTTTGCCGCCTCGAGATGTCTCGCAATCTGCAGATTTTGCGGCGCGGCTTTTGGGGATTGTTTGGCCGCGGCCCGGCGCTCTTGGCGGTTCATTGGCTGACCAGAAATGGAGACGACGTCCCGTCGCGGCATTTTCCGGTGCCAGGCTGGTGCGAGGCTGGCGCATCTTGACTGGGCGCTTCCGCAACCGAAGAGGCCGCCTAGACGGCGGCCTCTTCTCTATTCTCACCACCGGTCGGGACCGACGCCGATCGTGACGCCTGGGCCGTCATAGCCGCGGTCATAGTAGCCGCGATCATAGTAGGTGCGAGCCGGTGCCTGGTAGTAGCCATAGCTATCGCGCCACCTTCCGCGGTAGTGGCGGCAATCGCCGATGCCGGCCATCAACTGACCGCCGCTCATGGCGGGGCCTTCGGCACCGACCGCGGTATCGCTTGAGCTTGTGCAGGGACCCGGACCTCGACCTCGAGCGAAGCTCGGGGTCGCCATCGCAGTCACCGCGATCGCCGTGGCGATGATGCCAATGCTTGGAACGATCTTCATGTCTGTCCTCCATTTCTTCGAGCACGGACAACGAGGCAAAATTGCCGATGTTCCCTGCGATGCACTGATGCGGGAGATGGGGAACACCGGATGATCCTCGGTTCTAGCGACTTCAGTGGGATGGAGTTCCGTGCGGGCCGCCCTCGGCGAGGAACTGACTGATGGCGTCGAAGGCCTGCATTCGGTTCTTTTCGAGCAGCACCATGTGAGTGCCTTCACCGATTTCCACCCATCGCCGGTATGGCGCCCGTGTGAGCGAAGTGAACAAATCCTGCGTCGTGGCCATGGTCACGTCGCGGTCCCATTCGGCGTGAACGAGCAGCACGGGGACGCGAATGTCGTTCGGGTCATAGAGCGCCTTGCCGGCGCCCCAATAATCGCGGATGTCCTGGATCGGACCGTTCACCGCGCGCATCACGCGGGGATGTTCGGCGTTGCCTTGCGGATCTGATGCGAGCGAGGCCTCCGCCCAGCGCTCGAACCAGCCTTCGGGGATGAGGCTCGCGCGGGCCGCTTCCGGCGCCGCGGCGAGCCAGCGCTCCCTGAAATCGAGCACCGGGACCTTGCGGTAGCCCCCGAGCGCGCCTCCGGAATCAATCGGAGCAGGGCTGTTCAGCAGCCACAGCGGCGCGACCAGCGCGAGTCGCACGACCTTGTCGTTGTTGGCAGCGGTATAGGCCCCGGCCACGGAGCCGCCCCAGGACATGGCAACGAGATTGAGGCGCGGGATGCCGCGACGCCGCAGGATGTGATCGACTGCGCTGGCAAGGTCGCGCACGGCGACATCGGTGCGAACGAGCGGCGCAGAGTTCTGCGGCGGCGCATCCATTTCAGCCGGCTTGGTCGATCCGCCGTAGCCGCGCACGTCGAGTGCGAACACATCAAAGCCCTGCGCGGCGAGATGATCCATGAAGGAGCGGCCACCGAGCGGCACGTCGAACAGGCTTGCCGACGAATAGGTCGCGCCATGGACCAACAGGATGGTCCGCTCGGCCGAGAAAGCCTTTTGCGCGGCGGCGCGCTTGTTGCGCAGGTGAAGCGAGATGCCAGCCGTGTCGCTCGGGATCGCGAAATCCTCGCTCACGAGATCGGGTCTGTATGCATGTGCAGGAATGGTCTGGTCCATCGTCATTCTCCCATGATCAGAGGAATTGCCAGGCAAAGCGCTCGCCGCTGCGCGTGATGCGGCCGGCGGAGGACTGCGCGAAATGGGTGGTGAAGACAGTTGCGCCGCTCGCAGCCGAGTCCTCCAGCACGAATTTGCGCGAGCGGAGTGCGGCTTGCGGGAATTCGCAGAAGCAGGAATTGAGCGAGGGCTCATAGACCTGGAGCGGGTGATGCATCACGTCGCCCGCGAACAGCGCTTGCTCGCCGCGCGAGACGAGGCGGATGGAGGCGTGGTCGACGCTGTGGCCCGGCGTCGGAATGAACGAAATTCCCTCCAGCACCTCGCCGCCGTCGATCGCGACGAGCCGAGCCAGGCCCGCCTCGATCACCGGCCGCACGCTGTCGTCATAGACGCGATCGGCGGGCTTGCGCAGGGCAGGGCCCAGGGCCGGATTCGTCGCTGGTTCCTCACCGTAAGCCAGGCTCTCGCCATAGGCCTGCTCGACGCGGGAGAAGATGTAGGTCGCGTTGGAGAATGTCGGCATCCAGCGGCCATCGACGAGGCGCGTATTCCAGCCGACGTGGTCGGCGTGGACATGGGTGAGGAGCACATAATCGACGTCATCAGGCGTGACGCCCGCGGCGGCCAACCGCGCGAGGAAAGGTTCGTTGAGCCGGTGCAGCGGCGGAATCTCGGGCCTGTTCTTGTCGTTGCCGGTGGCCGTATCGATCAGGATGGTGTGGCGCGGCGTTCTCACAAGCCAGCTGTGGATGCTCTGGATGAACGTGCCGGTCGCAACGTCGAACGAGCCGGCCTCGAGCCGAGCGCGCTGGCGCTGCAGCGCGTCCGGGTCCGCGCCGGGGTAGAGCGTGTCGAACTGAAACGCCGCGAGCGAGAGTTCGTCGATCCGCGTGATGGCCGCATCGCCGACGTGATAAGTCTTCGTCTCCTTCGTCACCGAGATATCCTCCGCTTCGGTCGGCGCCGGACGCGGCGTGATTGCCGATATCCCGGACCTGCCGCCGTGGCCGTGAGGTACGAGTGGGACCGCGCGTCCGGGAGGGCCGTGGAGTCGATACGTCTCATCGATGCCGGTGATGGCTGAGGACTTGCGGCGGTCTGCCTTTTCATGCCCGCGTGAAGGCTCTACTTATGTCATCGCGGCTCATTCAGCCGCGATTGAACGGAGGTGCCGCGATGGCGGATGTCGAACGCGGTCCGGGCCGCCCGGCCGACGATGCCGGCCTCGCCGAGATCGACCTCGGCCTGTTGCTGGCGCTGGAGGCGCTGCTGCGCGAGCGCAACGTCACCCGTGCGGCCTCGCGGCTGAACATCGGGCAGCCGGCGCTGTCGGCCCGGCTCAACCGATTGCGGCAAGTGTTCGCCGATCCGCTGTTCGTGCCTGCGGCCGCGGGCCGCGGCGTGGTGCCGACGACGCGGGCCGTGGAGCTCCAGACGGAGCTTGCCGAGGTGCTCGGCAAATTGCGTCGCATGGTGGAGGGACCGGCAGCGTTCGACCCGGCGCGGGACCAGCGCACCTTTGTCGTTGCCATTCACGAGAATCCGGCGGTGACGCTGGCGCCAGGTTTCGTTGCCCAAATAACGGCGATGGCGCCCCGCACGCGGCTTGCCCTTGTCCACCCCACGCACGACATCGTCGATCGCCTCGAACGTGGCGAGATCGATCTCCTGGTCACGGGGCCTGACCGGACCAGCGGCGAGCTGATGCAGCGCCCGCTGTTCGAGGACAGTTTCCTGACCGCGCAGCGCAAAGGCCACCCGCGCGGCACAGGCGCGCTCGATCTCGACAATTTTTGCGCATCCGATCATCTGCTGATCGCCGCAGACGGCGGCGGCTTCGCGGGCCTGGTCGACGACGCGCTGGCCGCGCTCGGCCGTGCCAGGCGCGTCGCGGTCTCGATCCAGACCTATGCGCTTGCTCCCGTCATCCTCGCGCACAGCGATTGCATCTGCACCCTGCCGCGGCGATTCCTGATGCGCTTCGCCCACGAGCTCGATCTTGTGCCGCCGCCGCTCGCTCTGCCGCCGGCGCGCATCGTCGCGCTGTGGCACCCGCGCAACCAGGAGGATGCAGGTCACGCCTGGCTGCGCGATCGCCTCTATCAGGCGGCTGCCGCCACGTGATGTCCGCAACCCGCGTGGTGAGCCGAGCCCGCGTTTGACAAAGCCGACACAGCCGCTACCTTCGGTTCGCTTGCGAAAAGAAGCACGTTGCGCAACGCGTGCAGTGGCAGGCAGTCAAAGGTGTCATCGGCCGGTCACACGCGCCTCAATTTGACACGTGGTCAGGGAGGACAGTTCATGAGCGGCTTCGCGCTGTCGCGTCGTTCATTGATCGGAGCCGGTATCGGCGGTGCAACATTGGTCGGTCTCGGCGGCTTGCCCGCTGCGGCGGGACAGACGCGGCTACGCATGTTCTGGTGGGGCGCCAAGGAGCGGGCGGAGCGCACCGACAAGGTCAATCAGCTCTATCTGGGCAGCCATCCGGACATGACAATCGCCAGCGAGACGCTGGGCTGGACCGACTACTGGGCGCGGCTTGCGACGCAAACTGCCGGTCGCAATGCGCCCGACGTGCTGCAGATGGATTACCGCTACATCTTCGAATACGCCCGCCGGGGCGCCCTGCTGCCGCTCGATGCTTACGTGCCGAAAGCCCTCAACCTTTCGGATTTCAGCCCGGCCGCGGTCGACAGCGGCAAGGTCGACGGCAAGATCTACGGTGTCAGCCTCGGGCTCAATTCGACGGCGATGGTCTACGACAAGGGGCTGATCCAGAGTCTGGGTCTGAAAGAGCCGGTCTGGAACATGACGTGGAACGAGATCGGCGATCTCGCCGCCGAAATCACCAAGGCCGCCAAGCGCGACGGCTTTACCGGCATGGAGGACGGCGGTGGCAACGAGCCGCTGCTCGAGGTCTGGCTCGCCCAACGCGGCAAGTCGCTGTACACGGCGGAGGGCAAGGTCGGCTACGACGACAAGGACATGACAGAGTGGCTCGCGTTCTGGAGCGACATGCGCAAGCGCGGCGCCAGCGCCGCGCCTGATGTCCAGGCGCTCGATCGCGGCGAGATCGACTCGAATCTGCTGTCGCTTGGCAAGATTGCCATGACGTTTGCCCACTCCAACCAGTTGGTCGGCTTCCAGGCCATCAACAAGAGCAAGCTCGGCCTCTCCACATTTCCCGACGGCGGACAAGGCGCGAAACCCGGCCAGTATCTCAAGCCGGCCATGATGTGGAGCGTCTCGGCGCAGTCGAAGCAGGCCGAGGCGGCGGTGCAGCTCGTCAGTTATTTCATCGCCGATACCGAGGCCGGCAAGCTGCTCGGTGTCGAGCGCGGCGTGCCAGCCTCTTCAGCGGTGCGCAACGTCGTGACGCCGATGCTCGACGACCTCGGCCGTGCCATGGTCGACTATATCAGCCTGATCAGCGACAAGGTCGGGCCGTTGCCGCCTCCTCCGCCGCGGGGCGCCGGCGAGATCCAGGCCGTGCTGCGGCGGGTGAACGAGCAGGTCGGCTTCGGCCGCCTGACGCCCGCCGACGGCGCCAAGCAGTTCGTCGCCGAGGCGTCCGCCGTGCTGGCGCGCGGATAGCAGCAGTGGCGGATACGCTGATCGACGCTGCGGCGTCCCGGCAGGCCCTGGCAGCCGCGCACACGCCTGAAACGTCCTGGCGCGAGAGCGCGACAGGCTATCTGTTTCTTGCACCCTGGCTCATCGGATTTTTCGGGCTCACGCTGGGGCCGGCGCTGGTCTCGCTGTATCTGTCGTTCACGGATTATGATTTGCTCAGCAACCCGCGCTGGGTCGGCGCCGCCAACTATGTGCGCATCGCCACCAGCGATCCCAAGTTCAGCGCGGCGATGCACGTCACCTTCCTCTATGTGGCGCTATCGGTGCCGCTGAAGCTCGCATTCGCGCTGCTGGTGGCCATGATGCTGAACCGGGGCCTCCGCGGCCTGCCGCTGTATCGGGCGATTTTCTACTTGCCGTCGCTGATCGGCGCCAGCGTGGCCGTCTCGGTGCTGTGGCGCCAGGTGTTTTCAGGCGACGGCCTCCTCAACCAGGCGCTGAAGCTCGTCGGCATTCATGGACCGAGCTGGATCTCCAACCCTGATACCGCGCTCTATACGCTGGTGGCGCTGGCTGTGTGGCAATTCGGCTCGCCGATGATCATCTTTCTCGCCGGCCTGCGCCAGATTCCGAAGGACGTCTATGAGGCCGCCGAGATCGATGGCGCCAGCCGCAGCCAGCAATTCTGGCGGATCACGCTGCCGCTGCTGACGCCGGTGCTGTTCTTCAACTTGGTGGTGCAGACCATCGACGCCTTCAAGGCGTTCACCCCGGCCTTCATCATCAGCGGCGGCACCGGCGGCCCGATCGATTCGACGCTGTTCTACACGCTGTATCTCTACCAGGAGGCGTTCGCGTATTTCCGCATGGGCTATGCCTCCGCGCTGGCCTGGGTGCTGGTGGTGATCATCGCTGTTTTCACCGCGCTGTCCTTCCTGACATCGCGCTACTGGGTGCACTACGATGGTTGATCTCGCAGGACAGGATGGCGTTACGCCTCCTCGCGACGGCCGCCGCCGCGCGCTGCTCTACCATGTCGTGCTGTGCCTCGCCTCGATCGCCATGCTGTACCCGCTGCTGTGGATGCTGGCGAGTTCGTTCAAGCCGGACAGCGACATCTTCGGCGATGCCTCGCTCTGGCCGCGCCATTTCAGCCTCGCCGCCTATTGGCGCGGCTGGTCCGGGCTGCAGGTCACCTTCGGCAGGTTCTTCCTGAACTCGCTCGTGGTGTCGCTGTGCAGCGTGGTCGGCAACGTGATGTCGTGCTCGCTGGCGGCCTACGCGTTCGCCCGGCTGAAGTTCCGCGGCCAGAAATTCTGGTTCGCGCTGATGCTCGGCACATTGATGCTGCCGTATCACGTGACGCTGATCCCGCAATACATCCTGTTCCTCAATCTCGACTGGGTCGACACCTTCCTGCCCCTGATCGTGCCGAAATTCCTCGCGGTCGACGCCTTCTTCATTTTTCTGCTGGTGCAGTTCTTCCGCTCGATCCCGCGCGAGCTCGACGAGGCCGCGATGATCGACGGCTGCGGTCCCTGGCGCATCTACTGGATCGTGATCCTGCCGCTGTCGATACCGGCGCTGGCCACGGCCGCGATCTTCACCTTCATCTGGACCTGGGACGACTTCTTCGGGCCGCTGATCTATCTGAACGACATGAACTCCTATACCGTGCAGCTCGGCCTGCGCAGCTTCGTCGATTCCACCGGCAAGTCCGACTGGGGCGCCCTGTTCGCGATGTCGACGCTGACGCTGCTGCCGCTGTTCGTCTTCTTCCTGTTCTTCCAGCGTCTCCTGATCGACGGCATCGCCACGACGGGGTTGAAGGGCTGACGGCCGTTACCGAAGGAAAAAAAGTCATGAGCAAACTGCGTTTCGCCGCGATCGGCATCAATCACGCCCACATCTATGGCCAGGTCGATTGCCTCTTGCGCGCCGGGGCCGAGCTGGTCGGCTTTCACGCCGTCGAGGACGATCTCGCCCTGGCTTTTGCGGCGAAATATCCGCAAGCGCCGCGCGTCGCCGAGCGGGCGCGATTGCTCGAGGACAGTAGCATCGCGCTGATCCTCTCCTCCGGCATCCCTGCCGATCGCGCGCCGCTCGGCATCGAGGTGATGCGTCACGGCAAGGACTATATGAGCGACAAGCCGGGCATGACCTCCCTGGCGCAATTGGCCGAAGTGCGCAAGGTCCAGGCCGAGACCAAACGCATCTACTCGGTCTGCTACTCCGAGCATTTCGAGACCCGCTGCACGGTGAAGGCCGGCGAGCTGATCGCATCAGGTGCCATCGGCAAGGTCATCAACACCGTCGGACTCGGCCCGCACAAGCTGAAGAATTTGCCACGGCCCGACTGGTTCTATTCGCGCGAGCGCACCGGCGGCGTGTTGACCGACATCGCCTCGCATCAATGCGAGCAGTTCCTGTTCTTCGCCGACGCGCTCGATGCCAAAGTCGTCAGCGCCACGGTCGGCAACCGCGCCAACCCCGACAGGCCGGAGCTGCAGGATTTCGGCGAGATGCTGCTGCGAACCGGGGATGTCACCGGCTACGTCCGCGTCGACTGGTTCACTCCCGACGGCCTGCCCAATTGGGGCGACGGCCGCATCACCATTCTCGGCACCGAAGGCTACATGGAGCTGCGCAAATATATCGATGTCGCCGGGCAGGCAGGCATCGACCATCTCATCATGGTCGACCGCAAGGGCGTGCATCGGATCGACTGTTCCAACGTCGAATTGCCCTATGGCCGTCAGCTCATCGCCGACGTGCTTGATCGCACCGAAACCGCGATTCCCCAGGCCCGCTGCTTCAAGGCCATGGAGCTGGCGCTCACCGCGCAGGCGATGGCGGAAGGCAAGGCGCAGGAAAGGGCATAAGGCATGTCGAAGCGTAGAACGGTTGCCGTTATCGGCCTCGGCATCGGCCGTAGCCATATCGACGAGGGCTATGCGCGCTTGCGCGATCAGTTCGATCTGCAGGTGATCTGCGACCTCAACGAGGAGCGCCTCGCCGCCGTCGGCGACGAGTTTTCCGTCCCGCGCCGGACCACCTCGTTCGACGAGGTGCTGGCGATGGATGACATCGACATCGTCGATATCTGCACGCCGCCGACGCTGCATTTTCCGCAAATCATGGCGGCGCTCGCGGCCGGCAAGCAGGTGATCTGCGAAAAGCCGCTGGTCGGCTCGCTGCACGAGGTCGACCAGCTCGCTGCCACCGAAGCGACCTCGCGCGGGCGCACCATGCCGATCTTCCAATATCGTTTCGGCAACGGCCTGCAGAAGGCGCGACGCATCATCGAGACAGGCCTTGCCGGCAAGCCGTATCTGGCGACGATCGAGACCGCGTGGCTGCGCGGCCCGAACTATTACGCGGTGCCGTGGCGCGGCCGCTTCGAGACCGAATTGGGCGGGGCGTTGCTCACCCACGCCATCCATTCCCACGATATCCTGACCTGGCTGATGGGCGACATCGCCGAGGTGTTTGCGCGCACCGCAACGCGCGTCAATGCCATCGAGGTCGAGGACTGCGCGGTGGCGAGCCTCGTGATGCAGAGCGGCGCGCTGGCCTCGCTGGCCGCGACGCTGGGGTCGGCGAAGGAGATCAGCCGTATCAGGCTGTGCTTCGAGCACGTCACCTTCGAGAGCTCGCTGTCGCCTTATGCTCCCGGCGACGATCCCTGGCAGATCATCGCCACCTCGCCGGAAGCGGAAGCGCGCATTGCCAAGGCGCTGGAAGGCTTCAAATTCGTGCCCTCTCGGTTCGAGGGCCTGATGGCCGCCTATCATCAGGCGCTGGAAACTGATAGTCCCTTGCCGGTGACGCTGAAGGACGCGCGGCGTTCGCTGGAGCTGATCACCGCGCTCTATCACGCTGCGGAAACTGGCGAGGCGGTGGTGCTGCCGATCGGCAAGGACCATCCGAAATATCGCAGCTGGCGCCCGGCAGCGACAGCGCCGCGATGATGCCTAGCTCGACATCAGCGTGCGCGCGGCGCGGACGAGGCGCCGGCTGACGGTCTTCTGCCGCAGCGCCTCCGACCAGTCGAACATGCTTGAATTGACATCATAGTCGCCGCGCTGGGCGTCCGGTATTTGACCTGCCACGATGCGGGCGATCAGTTGCGGCAATTCCCGGTAGAAGGTGTCGGTGCGATAGGGTGGGTGGAGCGAGTAGAGCCCGGCGCCCGAACCGAGAAAGTCGATGCGGGAAAGCCCATTGCGCATCATGGCCGCGGAGATGATCTCCTCGGCCGGCATCGTCAGCGGCGACTGGCGAAACAGTCTCGCGCGGATCCGGCGCTTCAGATTTGGACGCACCAGCTCCAGCGCTCCGATCGATGCATCGAACTTGGTCTGATCGAGCACGAAGATGCGCGTGCTCACGGTGCGAAAGCGGTAAGCCGGGTAGTCGGCGGCGAGCCGCTCGGGTGGCCGGATGCCTGATAATCCCGGGAATGCCCCATGCAGATCGCCGAGCGTGCCGTCGGCGCGGGGCGGGCCGGGCAGCGGTCCGGCGAACAGCGCGTCCGGCGTCGTCTTTAGCCAGCCGATCGCTTCCTCCAGCCAGACCTGGCTGCCGCCGCCGAACAGCATGTCGCTGTCCATATGCACGACATACTCCGCGTTGGCTTTCAGGAGACCATGGAAATAGGCATGGAACGGTCCGCCATCGAAGGCCTTTTCCGGATAGGCGCTGGATGTCGAGAAATAGCGCTGCCGCACGGCCGCGAGCGCCGCCGGCGAATAATCGACCTCGGAAATCTCCGCCTTCGGCGACTTCCGCGTGATGTCCTCCAGCAGCGCAAACAGGCGTCCGCGGCTCTCCTCGTAGGCGCCGCCGGTGTAACGGCCGCTCTTGCTCTGCCTGGTGTCGACGGTGAAGACGATACGGTCGACCTGATCGCCCCACACGCCCAGTTGATGCGGCAGCGTATGGACCGCATGGCGCACGTCCAGCGGATGCAGATTGATCTGAAGCGCGGATCTGACCTGCATCTCATCTCTCCATGCCGTGGAACGGGTCGGTCACGTCCATGAACGGCTCGCGCCTGTATCAGCCGTGCCGAATTTATCAAACACCGCCCTCTTCTGAAGCCAATTAGCACTGCGTCGTTAATGAACCGCGCAGATTCGCCGCGGGCGTCGGCCTGAAATGAGCGTGACGGCGCGAACATCGTCGCGGAGCGTCAATGGCTGGGTAACCATCCCTGTTAAGGCAGACAGCCGCGGGAAATTTGCTCCGGGCCGGCCGACACCATCCAGCAGAATTGGTCTCTGGAGAATGCCGCCTTTGACAAGGGTGCGGATATAAGCGCTCCGCGATCGATCGCAGCCCCTTCTCCTCGTGGGCAGAATGCCTTAGGACGTGACGAGGACGAGGGGTGATATGGCAAAGCAGACCGTGAAGAAGCCGCCCGCACTCAAGGGCGTATCGGCAGCAGAACGCGCCCTCGCGGTATTGACCGCGTTCCGCCGCGGCGATGGCGCCTTGAGCCTGGCTGAGCTCGCGGAGCGGACGGGCCTCGTCAAGAGCACGATCCTGCGTCTTGCCTTGTCGCTGCAGCAATACCGGTTGCTCGCGCGGCTGCCTGATGGCTCCTACCGGCTTGATGCGGAGACATTGCGCCTCGGCACGGCCTATCAGCAGGCGTTTCGTCTGGCCGATCACGTCATGCCGATGCTCGAGCAACTCGCGGCGAAGACCGGCGAGACGACGTCCTTCTATGTCCGCAATGGCGAGGAGAGGCTGTGCCTTTTTCGGGTGGAAAGCAGCAATCGTATCCGAATGACCGTGCAGCCGGGCGATACCCGCCCCATGGACAAGTCCGCCATCGCGCAAACGCTGCGGCGGTATGAGTCCGGGCCGCCGGGGCCGGATGACGAGTTGCCGCTGTTCACCTCCGGCGTGACCGATCCTCATGCGGCCGCTCTCGCCATGCCCGTCTTCGGCATTGGCGACTCCCTGGTCGGCGCGCTTGCGGTCTCTGGGCCGGTCAGCCGGCTCACCACGACGCGCGCGGAGCAGATCAAGGCGCCATTGGTCGAGGCCGCAAGCAAGCTGACGCTGGCATGCGGAGGAACGCCGTCCTCGGGCACGGCGAAAAGCGGACGCAAGCGGGCCGGTTCAGTTTGAAACGAAACGATGTTTCGTTTTACCTTGCGGCGTCGGCCTCGGCGGGCGACAATCCTGTCGAACTCGATGGTTCTGCCAAGCTCGTCTCAAAGGTTAGCCCATGACGTTCTTCAGCCCGCCACGCCGGATCGAAACCAGCATCTTCACGCGGCTGCCTGATCATTTTCGCAAATCGCGGCGCACCGCCTGGGCAGATGCCAACCAGGGCGGGCGCGAGATCGACTCCTTCCTCGAAGGGCCGTCCTTCGATCGGCAGGGGCGACTGTACATCACCGACATTCCCAATGGCCGCATCTTCCGCGTCAGCGCCGACGGCGCGTGGGAGCTGGTGTCCGAATATGATGGCTGGCCGAACGGCTTGAAGATCCACCGCGACGGCCGCGTGTTCATCACCGATTACAAGCGCGGGATCATGCTGCTCGATCCGGCCAGCGGCAACGTCACGCCATTCCTGGAGACGGCGGCGAGCGAGAGCTTCAAGGGCGTGAACGATCTCGTCTTCGCGCCATCCGGCAATCTCTATTTCACCGACCAGGGCCAGACCGGCATGCATGATCCGACGGGCCGGGTCTGGAAGCTCACGCCCGAAGGACGGCTGACCTGCCTGATCAAAACGATCCCGAGCCCGAACGGCATCGTCGTCGACCCCGCCGAGAGCTTCCTGCTCGTCGCGGTGACGCGGGCCAACCAGATCTGGCGCGTGCCGCTGCCGGCGAGCGGCCTGACCACCAAGGTCGGCATATTCTCGCATTTGCATGGCGGTCCCGGCGGTCCCGACGGGCTGGCGCTGGATGACGGCGGCAATCTGCTGGTCTGCCACACCGGCTTCGGTTCGGTTTGGCGGTTGTCGCCGCTGGCCGAACCGCTCGACCGCATCGTCTCCTGCGCCGGCGTCGGGACCACCAATCTGGCGTTTGGCGGACGGGAGCGAAAGAGCCTCTTCATTACCGAGAGCCGCACCGGATCCCTGCTGCGCGCCGAGCTCGAAACGCCGGGCCTGGCGATGTTCTCGCACGCTGAGTAGTCACCCCACACGCAGTGTCATCGCCCGGCCTCGACCGGGCGATCCAGTACTCCGAGACAATCGTGGTAGAGCCGAAAGGCCGCGGCGTACTGGATGCCCCGGCTTGACCCACGGGTGTCCGGTTCATTGGAAGTATAGTCCAAGGTTCAACTGGTTTTGGTTGATAGGGACGGACTGCAGAGGTTCGAGCAAGTTGTTGATCGGACGTCTGTGCATGAGATTGGTGCGGACGAGCCGGGCAAATTCGAGGGGACTGTGTACCGCTTTTTGAGCGAGCTGGGCCATGCGCAGGAGGAGAAACGCGATCAGGGCGATGGCGATCTGAATGCGGACTGCGTTCTCGGAGACGCCGATAAAATGCCTGATTCGAAGCGTCTGCTTGACCCAGCGGAAGAACAATTCGATCTGCCAGCGCTGTTTGTAGAGCTCGGCGATCTCTTCTGCCGACGCGTCGAGATCATTGGTCACGATACGCAACTGCTTGCCGCTCTCAATGACGACGCAGATCTCCCTGACCGGAACTTGCAGCGGATTCTTGCGGCTGTTGGCGAGGCGGGCCGGCAAGTGACCGATCCGGTCGCTCACAATATTGCTGTTCTTGGAGACGTGGTTCTCCCTTATCACGTCGAGCGGAGTGTTCTTCTTCAACCGCGTCACGAAGCGGCAGCCGGCCTCATCGAGCTTCGCCCACCAGCCATAATCGTAGTAACCGAGGTCGTAGACGTAGGTTGCGCCCAGCTCAATCGGCATGGCCTTCGCAGCCGTGATGTCGTTGACGTTGGCTGGCGTCACCGCAAAGTAAACCGGCCGATCGGCATTCGGATCGTAGACGATATGCGCCTTGGCCCCGAACACATCGGCCGAAAATGTCGCCCAGCTCTCGCTCAGGCTGGAGAGCCTAATACTGGTAGAATCAATCAGGCGGACCGCATCCGCGGTTGCCCGCCGCAGCCCGCGATGCGCCTGCGGCAGCATCTGTGCGAACAGCTCGCTGAACACCTGCCAAGGTCGCTGCGAGTTGGCGTCCGACATCGTCGAGCGCTTCACCGGCGCCGCCCCCACGTGATAAAGCCGCGTCTCGTGGCTTGCCATCCCAGTCACGATCTCCCGCAGGCTCGTCGAGCCGCTCAATTGCCCATACAGCAGTGCAATAAAGTGGCGCTTCGTCGTCAACTTGCGCACCAATCGATCGGCCCCGTACTTCTCCACGACCTGTTCGAACTTAGACCAAGGGATTTGCTTCGTTAGACTGTGAAATACGCTATTCTGATGCCGCATGGCGTGGACTTCCTTCCGTGTCTCGAACGTGTGCGAAGCGCTCGAAACACAGAAGAATCCCCGTCATGCACCCTGTCCACAACAATCGAACCGGACACCCGTGGGTCGAGCCGGGGCATGACAGCGGAGGTTGAGGCGGCTGCGATGCACGTTAACCGATGGCCGGCGCTTCGCTTTTTCCCCGGAACCTCCAATCACGACGAGGTTCCAATCACGCTGCGCCTTACAAAACGAAACGCCGTTTCAAAATAGATTGAAACGGCATTCTATTTTTGTTAAGGCGCTCGTCATGGCCGGGAGAACACCGGCGCCCGGAGGGAACCCATGGCAAGCCCCGCAGCCGCCTCAGTCCAACAGGGCTTCACACCCGAGGAGGAGAAGATCCTCTCGAAGGTGCTGTGGCGCATCGTGCCCTTTCTGCTGCTTTGCTACTTCGTCGCCTATCTCGACCGGGTCAACGTCGGCATCGCCAGCCTGACGATGAACCACGATCTCGGCATCTCGCCGTCTCAATTCGGCTGGAGCGCCGGGCTGTTCTTCTTCGGCTATTTCCTGGCGGAAGTGCCGAGCAACCTCGCCTTGCAGGCGATCGGGGCCCGCAAATGGATTGCCCGCATCCTGATCACCTGGGGCTTGATCTCGGCGGTAACGGCATTCGTGGTCGGTCCTGCGAGCTTCGGCGCGATGCGCTTCCTGCTCGGACTTGGCGAGGCCGGATTCACGCCCGGGGTGTTCCTCTATTTCACCTACTGGTTTCCGGCGCGCGTCCGCGGCACGGCGACTGCGGCTTTTCTGCTCGGCATCCCGATCGCCAACATCATCGGTGCGCCGATCTCGAGCTCGCTGCTCACCCTTGACGGCCTGGGCGGCCTGCATGGCTGGCAGTGGCTATTGATCCTCGAGGGCCTGCCGGCCACGTTGCTTGGCTTCGTGTGCTTGTTTGCGCTCACCGACAAGCCCGAACAGGCCGGTTGGCTCAGCCCCGCGGAGCGGACCTGGCTCGCAGGCGTGCTGGCGTCGGAGCGCGAGGCCATTGCCGCCAGACACTCATCCCGCCTCAAGGATGCCTTCCTCAACTGGCGGGTCCTCGTCTGCGCCGCCGTGAATTTCTGCGCCATCATCGGCTCGGTCGGTCTTGGGCTCTGGATGCCGCAGATCATCAAAGGCTTCGGCTTCGGCGTCGTTGCCGTCGGCTTCATCGCCGCCATTCCCTACGTCTGTGGCGCCGTCACGATGATGCTGTGGGCGCGACTGTCGGACAGAGGCGGCGAGCGGAGCTGGTTCGTGGCGTCCGCGCTGCTCGTCGGCGCGGTCTCGCTGATCGTCTGCGGTTACGCGACATCGTCCGCGCCGGTCTCGGTCGTCGCGCTCTGCGGCGCCGTGATCGGCATCATGTGCTACCAGTCGACCTTCTGGCCGATCCCGTCGAGCTTCCTCACCGGCAGCGCCGCCGCCGGCGGCCTCGCGATGATCGTCTCGATCGGCAATCTCGGCGGCTTCGTCGGTCCTTATCTCATCGGCGTGATCAAGCAGTCGACCGGCAGCTTCTCATGGGCCCTGATCTCGGTGGCGGGATTTCTTGCGCTGGCCGCCATCCTGATCCGCCTGGTTGGTGCCAGCCTGCAGCGACAAGCCGGAACCGTTGGCGGCCGCGCGGGCGCGATCGCACCCCTCCCGAAAGGAATTTGAAAATGAGCGAACGAAAGCAGTTCCGTCTCGGTCTGGTCGGTTATGGCGAGATCGGCAGCACGCTGGGCAAGGGACTGCGCGAGGCCGGCCTGCAGCCGATCTTCTGCTACGACAAATACGCCTTCGACGGCCCGTATGCCGATCTGATCCAGGGCCGCGCCAAGGCGGCGGGCGTGATATTGCTCAAGTCCAATCAGGAATTGGCTGACGCCGCGGAGCTGATCTTCAGCGTCACGCCGGGCTCGAAGTCGCTCGAAAGCGCGGCCGCGTTCGCGCCTGTTCTCGATCGCCGCCACACCTTCCTCGATTTCGCCTCGGCCACGCCGAAGGTGAAATACGGCGTTGCCGAGCGGCTTGCCGGGACGGGCGCCACGCTCGGTGACGGCTCCATCATGGGCACGCCCAAGCACGGCTATGCGATGCACATGATGTCGAGCGGTCCCGCCGGCCGGCGCGTGGTCGACCTGCTGGTGCCCTGGGGCATGAGCATCGAATTCGCCGGCGACAAGCTCGGCACGGCCTCGGGCATCAAGATCCTCCGCTCCGTCCTGATCAAGGGCATCGAGGCGCTGATCGACGAGACGCTGCTCGCCGCCCGGTCCTATGGTCTCGATGAGACGGTACTGGCATCGGCGTCGAAGACGCTGACGCGTCCGTTCATGGACACGGTCGAGAGCCTGACGCCGTCAGGCGTCATCCATGCCAAGCGACGCACCGAAGAGGTCGAGATGGCGGCCGAGGCGGTCGAGGATGCAGGCATCGAGCCGCTGATGGCGCGCGCGACGGCGGCGCGGTTGCGCTGGAAGGACAGCCTCGGCCTGAAGGAGCATTTCAAGGGCGTCGTTCCCGAGAATTACAAGATCGCCATCGATGCGATCGCGACCAGGATGCAGGCCAGCGCGAAAGCAGCCGAATAAACCAACAACAAAAAGGGAGAGAAACGTGACGGCTGCTCGAACGGATATCGACCCGATAGAGAAGGCGACGATGGGCAAGGTGATCCTGCGCCTCGTGCCGTTCCTGATGATCTGCTACTTCTTCGCGCTGCTCGATCGCGTCAATGTCGGCTTTGCGGCGTTGCAGATGAACAAGGATCTCGGGCTCACACCGGCGATGTTCGGCTTTGGCGCCAGCCTGTTCTTCGTCTCCTATTTCCTGGTCGAAGTTCCCAGCAATCTGGCCCTGCAGAAATTCGGCGCGCGGCGCTGGATCGCCCGGATCATGATCACCTGGGGACTGGTGACGGCGTGCATGGCGTTCGTCGTGGGGCCATACTCGCTGTATACCATGCGCTTCATTCTCGGCGCGGCGGAGGCCGGCTTCTTCCCCGGTGCGATCCTCTATCTGACCTATTGGCTGCCATCCGAATATCGGGCGCGCATCCTGGCGACCTTCACGGTCTCGATCCCGCTTGCGACCTTTCTGGGTTCACCGCTGTCGGTCGGCTTGCTCGAGCTCGACGGCGCGCTCGGTCTGCGCGGCTGGCAGTGGCTGTTCATCCTGGAGGGATTGCCGACCGTTTTTCTCGGGCTCGCCTGCCTGTTCGTTCTGACCGACAGGCCCGAAGGGGCGACCTGGCTGACGAATGAACAGCGGAATTGGTTGACGGGCCGCATGGCGGCCGATGCGGCCGCGCGCAAGCCGGTCGGTCATCTCTCGCTCTGGCAGCTCGCCACCAACAAGTATTTTCTCGTGATGGCCCTGGTCTGCTCCGGCGCCTCGGCCACCGGCAGCGTGCTGTCGGTCTGGCAACCGCAACTGCTGAAATCGTTCGGCCTGTCGAATCTGCAAACCGGCTTCGTCAATGCGATCCCCTATGGAATTGCAACCGTGCTCATGGTGTTGTGGGGACGCCATTCGGACAAATCAGGCGAGCGCCGCTGGCACACTGCCATTCCGCTGCTGCTCGCCGCCGGCGGGTTCACGGCATTGGGCCTGACGGGAACGGCTGTTGCGCCGACCATCGTCATGGTGACGTTCTGCCTGGTGGGGGCCTATGCCTTCAAGGGACCGTTCTGGGCGCTGTCGGCGAGCTGGCTTTCGACCAGCACGCTCGCGGCCGGCCTCGCCGGCATCAACGCGATCTCCAATTTGATCGGCGGCGGGTTGATGGTGAACGTGGTCGGGCTGGTCAAGCAATCGACCGGAAGCTTCGTGCTCGGAATGCTGCCGCTGGCGCTGCTGTGTGCCGTGGCCGCGACCTGTGTCCTCGTGCTCGGCCGCAACGTCGCGCGCGCCGCCGACTTGATGGCGGTGAAATCATGAGCGAGCACTAGCACGCCGTCATCCGCCGCGGCGTTCTCGTTGGTCCGCTGCCTACCAGCGTGTCCGCCTCTCCCGCAGGGAGAGGCGGAGAGTCGAGCGTCTCAATCGACGCCCTCGCACTTCAGCTCGCGCAATTGCCTGTCCACCCAGGAGGCGTCGTGGGTGCCGGCCTCGATATTGGCCATCTGCTTCTGCTCGGCCTCGAACTTCGCTGTCGCCGCCTTGAACACCCCCTCGGTCTGATCGAACGGCACGCAGAGCAGGCCGTCGTCGTCGCCGATGATGAGGTCGCCGGGCTCGATCACCATGCCGTCGATCGCGATCGCAACGTTGATTTCGCCGGGCCCGTTCTTGTAAGGGCCGCGATGCGTCACGCCGGCTGCGAAAACCGGGAACGTCTGGCTGCGGATGAAGCCGGCGTCGCGGATCGCGCCGTTGATGACGAGGCCGGCCACGCCGCGCTTGACCATCTGCATCAACATCATCTCGCCGGTGATGGCATTGGTCAGGTCGCCGCCGGCATCGACGACGATGACGTCGCCGGGCTCGGCCAGCGCGATCGCCTTGTGCACCATGAGATTGTCGCCGGGCGCCGTCTTGACCGTCAGCGCCGGCCCGGCCAGCCCGCCGCTCCCGTGCATCGGCCGAAGCCGCGCGCCGCCGGCCGTCAGGCGCGACATGCTGTCGCTGACATTGGCGACCGGCAGGCGCGCGAAACGCTCGGCGACATCGGCGCCGATCTTCCTGTTGCGCTTCAGGACTCTGAATCCGACGGGCATGGGGTTTCTCCAAAATTGCTGGAAATGTTATAGAACGGCGTTTCATTTTTCACAATGCACGCGATGACCGAGGACCCGTTCGGCTGCTTCGTCACAGACGCGGCCCAGGAAGACGCAATGCCTCCGGCATCGCAACTAGGCCTGTCGGTCCGAAGATGCGCCAACGGCATCGCAAAGCCTGTTCAACATCGCGGCCACGCTCTCGAAGATCTTCTCCTTGCCCAGCGACTTGCTCAATATCATGCCGCCTTCGAGTGCAGCCAGAATATGAACCGCAAAGGCATTCGCCTCGGCAGCGCTCATCTTCGATGATCCCGCGAGGGCCTTGCGCAACCAGGCGATGTTTCGGTCGAAGAAAGTTCGGGTATGGCCTCCGACCTCCTGCGGCAAGCCGCCGATCTCGGCACCCAGAACGGCGCAAAGGCAAAGCTTGTCGTCCCGGATCAAAGTCTCGCGGAACGAACCGACGTAGACAGACACGACCTCGCGGACGTCGCCTTCGAACCTGCCGGGATCGCCGAGCTGCGTCAGAAAGCGCTCGGTGTAGCGCTCGGTGACGGCGACGCCCATGTCGACCTTTGTCGGAAAATAATAGTGCACGCTCGACGCCTTGATGCCGACCGCGCTGGCGACATCGCGTGTGCTGAAGGCGTTGAACCCCGCATTGCGGATCATCGCCTCCGCGACGTCGAGGATTTCGTCACGCTTGCTATTGGTTTCCATCCAGCCAATCCCGGGTCTACCTAATGTTAGATAGTCCTTGACAGGCCGACGGGCAAGGCGTACCGGTCATCTACCTAACGTTAGGTAGATACGATCGAGACGATGATCGGACCCCGTAACAAGAGGAGCAAGTCAGATGGCAAAGCGCGTTTTGATGGTGCTGACGTCCCACGACATGATGGGCATCAGCGGAAAGAAGACCGGCAACTGGTTCGATGAAGTTGCGACGCCCTATTACAAGTTCAAGGAAGCCGGCTTCGACGTGACGCTTGCGAGCCCGAAGGGCGGGCCTGCGCCGCTGGATCCGTTCAGCTTCGACGACATGTTCATGACGGAGAATACGCGGACGTTTCAGAAGGATCCGCTGGCCCAGCTGACGCTGGCGAACACGCTCCGGTTCAACGACATCGACACCGACGATTATGACGGTGTGTTTTTCCCGGGCGGTTACGGCCAGCTCTGGGACCTCGCCAGCGACTCGAAGGTCATCCGGGCCATCGAGGACTGGGTTCAGGAGAAAACCCCGGTCGCCATGGTGTGCCACGCGCCCGCGATCCTGCGCGATGCCAGGACCCCCGCCGGCGAGCCGCTGGTCAAGGGCAGGGACGTGACCGGCTTTACCGATGCCGAGGACGAAGAGATCGATCTCTCGCGTCACCTGCTGTTTTCGCTCGAGAAGGCCCTGACCGCGAACGGCGGCAATTTCCGTCGTTCCAACAAGAACTGGTTGCCGAACGTGGTCGAGGATGGCGCGCTGCTCACCGGTCAGAACCCGGCATCGGCCGCCCCGATCGCCGACGCGCTGGTCGCTCGTTTGCGTTGATGATCCGGCGTTCGGCGAGATCTCATTGGTCTCGCCGGACGTCCGCTTCCCGAGCGTGCTCCGATGCGGATGGCACTCATGTCGTTCGACGCCTTGGTCTTGGCGTTTTCGTGCCCGGCGCCACAGATCGCCTTGTTCCGATGACCCCATCAGATGAAGCGTTCAGGTCAACTCTCTTGCGAAAGCGAGCTGCCAAAATCGAGGCTTGCTCGATACCGAGCGATGTCAATCTGACGGAGCCATTCCTGCGGTTGAATTCGATCAGACGATCGGCGTGAAGCCGACCAAGCGCGAGGGACAGATATCTTTCGGTATAATGCTCGGTCGCCCGCTTGATCTTGCTCTTGGTCGTGGGGCCCGCCGCAGCCAACAGCAGAATTTGGTGAGGAAGATTGAGGGTTACGTCGAGAACCCGCTGCGTTTCTCCGCTCTCCCAGACAACGAGCACGGGCTGCTGAGTAAGCTCGTCGACCAGTGCCTGTGCGTCTTTGGTTGTGAAGCGTCTCCTGACGTTTGGCGTTCTCTTTCTCGTGTCGCCCGTCTCGGTTACGAAGACTCGGACGAGCTCGGCCAGCACCCAGCTGCAGGCCGGAACCACAAAAGACGCGTCCATGCGATTTGGATCGATCTGTCCGACGTGAGCGCCACGATTATTTCGTGTTTCATAGATCGCCGGTAAGGCTCGCGGGATGTGGATTTGAATGGCGCGCGGATAGTGAATGTGGCGGGCGCGGCTCGCGTCTGTATTGGCTTTCTCGTTTTCGAGGCGCCGGCACGCCTCGGGAAAATTGCTCGGCTTACGGGGGGCGGCCTCATAGTCCTTGGGATATCCGTTAAGAATTGTGTAGACCGTCTCGCAAAACTTGCCGGCATTCACAATCGACCCATCCCAACGCTCTTGCTTGTAGTCGGCAACTACGGCCTCGTAATACTCGAGGAGTGGGGTGCGCAATCCCGGCGGCAAGGGTGCGAGAGCCTGTAACGGTGTCATGGGATTATCCATTCATCGGTGGTGGCCGACTTGATGATAACCGATGGATAGCCGATGAATAGAGGGCCAGACAGGCCGAGATGTCGATCGGTGCGTGCCCGACGGGTCAGGTCGTTTTACGGTGACGGTGCAGTCCAGTGCACTTGATCGGCAAACTTTCGAGTCGACGAATTGAGTGCAGTGTCACCGTCGTCCCGTTTGAGGATGCTAGTCGCGATCCCGGGCGAGCTCGCCAAGCACGCGCCGGAGATTGCCGTCGCCGTCCTTCAGGATGGTTTCCGCATCAGCCCTGCTGACACCCAGCGCCAGAAGCACCGCCGTCTTGACGTCTCCTTCGGCCTCTTCCAGCGCGCGTGCCGCGTACTGCGGATCGCACTGCGCGATTTGCGCCACCATGGCCTCGGCGCGCCGCTTCAGCTTGGCATTGGTCGGCTGCATGTTCACCATCATGCCGCGATAGACCCGGCCAAGGCGCAGCATGATCCCCGAGGAGATCAGGTTGAGCACGACCTTCTGCGCGGTGCCCGCCTTCATCCGCGTGGAGCCGGCGATCAGCTCGCGGCCGGTCTCGATCAGGATCGGAAACTTGGCCGATGCCAGCAGTGCGGTGCCGGGATTGTTGGCGACACCGACCGTCACCGCATCGAAAGAGCCTGCGTGCTCGAGCGCTGCGACCGTGAACGGCGTCGTGCCGCTGGCAGCGACCGCGATCACCACGTCATGCGGCGTCAGCCGTGCGGCGTTGATCTGAGCGACGGCATCATCGACATCGTCCTCCGCACCCTCGATGCTGCTGACGAACGCGCTGTCGCCGCCGGCGACGACGAAGCGGACGCGCTCGCGGGGCCAGGCGAAGGTCGGCGTCAGCTCGGCGCCGTCCTGCACCGCGACGCGGCCCGAGGTGCCGGCGCCGACATAGACGATGCGGCCGCGATCGCCGAGCGCGGTCTCGGCCGCTTCGGTCGCCGCGGTGATCGAGGGCAGCGCATGACCGATCGCAGCGACCGCCGCAAGCTGGCCCTCCCACATCGCTTCCATCGCCGAATTCAGCGGCCATGCATCGAGGTCGGCAAATCGGGGATCGACGTCTTCCGTCGCCATACCGCTGATCCCAGCCTCAAACGCGGAACTTCGGAGCCTGTTCATGGTCAGTTTCTCTTCTGGGCAGGTCCAGCTTGGCCAGATCTAGGTTGGCCAAGTCAGCTCGGCAGCGGGTTTCGCTGCCATCAATGCCAAGATACCGGGTACCTTTTGTTCCCATGGGAAGTTTAACGCGAGGAACTAGCTCGGGGTCCCCCAAAACCCTGTGTACACCAGGCACCCGGAAGCGACGGAGCTCGCCTCACGGGTCCGTGACTGCGAATCTCGGATCGCCGTTCTCGCGATTGCCGCGCAGGGGACGAGCACGGCTCTTTCGCGTATATTGCCCGGCGCCTTGAAGGCAGGTTTACTCTTGCGCAGGCCTTCAGCCTCCAATGACGAAGGACATTTTCTCCCGCCACGGCAAAGTCTGATCCCGCCGCACAGCGTGACAAGGGAAATCCGAAATCATGATCATGGACCGTGAAAATGTCGACGCCGGCAAGCTGGGCGATAGAGCTCTGTCCGGGCTTCAGTCTCGGCTTCTCAACCGCCGGGCGTTTCTGTTGGGCTCCGCTGGTCTCGCCGCACTGGGCCTGGCCGGTTGCGCGTCCGACTACATGAGCCTGGCCGAAGCGGAGAAAGTCTACGGGCCCGTTCCGAACGAGAAATTCCCGATCCCTGCGGTCGATGTCAGCAAGGTCGATCCGAAGTATTTCCGCAAGACAGTACGCTATGACAGCGATGAGGCGCCCGGTACGATTATCGTCGATCCCGGCAAGTACTATGTCTACCGCATCGAAGGCGAGGGAAACGCGACCCGCTATGGCGCCAATGTTGGCCGCGACGGTTTCCGGTGGAGTGGGGATGCTTATGTCGGGCGCAAAGCAGAATGGCCGACCTGGACGCCACCGAAGGAGATGATCGCGCGCCAGCCGGAGGCGGGCAAATATGCTCGCGGCATGCCGGGAGGTCTCGACAATCCACTCGGTGCCCGCGTGCTCTACCTCTATCAAAACGGGGTTTACACGCTCTACACGATCTATAGCACCAGCGCCCCCGAAACGATCGGCAACGGCATCACGAGCGGCTGTACCGGCCTGCTCAGCCAGGACATGATCGACCTCTATTCACGAACGCCCGTCAATACGAAGGTGATCGTGCTGCCGGCATAGGCAACAGCGTCGGCCGCAATCCGGGCGTCGCCGGGAATACGGTGACAGTGCAGCACGTCACCGTAACTTTTTTGACACGGAAACCTCGAGTGGGAACCTCACGACTCCGGCGTCGGTCGGGCCGAACGCCGGAGCCTTGAGGATCAGGGGAGCCTTTATCGTTGAGCGTGCTCGTCGAGTTTGGCGACCAAGGCATCGCCGAACGCTGGCGCCGACATCGGCTGCTGACCGGTGATCAACTCGCGGTCGACGACGACGTTGGGGTGCCAGTTCGCGATGCTCTCCACGCGTGCGCCGGCTTCGGCGAGGGCGTTGACGGGATAGAACTGGACGTTGCCACCCAGACCGTTCGCGCCTTCCAAAGCTTGCTCTTCGCCGGTCGAGAAGATGGTGACGCGGTAACCGGCGTAGGGCCAGCCTTTCGTCATGCTGCTCGCCTTGCCATCACCCGCGATCATCGAGGCGATGAACGCGTCCGGATCGGGGAGCGCCGACAGGAGTACGATCGGGCCGTGGCAGACGATGCCAGTCGGGCGGCCGGACTCATGAAAGCTGGTGAGGATCTTGCCGAGATTCTTGTCCTTAAGCAGGTCGACCATCGGCGCGTGGCCGCCGGGAATGAACAGGCCGACATAACCGTTGGTGCCTTCCGCGACGACAGAAGCCAGAGTCTTCGGATGCTTCAGCGCCTCGAGAGTCTCGGCGTATTTCAGCGCCTCGGCCCGCGCGGCGTCGTCTCCGCCGAAGAACATCGCATTGTTGGAGTTCACGTCCATCACCGGCAGATCGCCCTTCGGGTTTGCGATCACCGGCTCGTATCCGGCCGCAATCAGCTTGCGGTAGGGGATGACGAACTCATTCAGATAGTAACCGGTCTTATAGATCTTGCCGTCCTTCAGATCGAGCGCGTTGGCACTCGACATCACGACGAGAACCTTGCCTTTGGATTGCGCAGAAGTCGTCATTGGAGTCACTTTCTTGTCAGGGCGAGCGCCAGGGCGCCGCCGAGTTTGTGGAGAAGCATTTTGATTGCGTGGATGAAAAGGGAGCTGCCCTTGAGGGGAGACACCCGGCTGATGCACGAGGCCGGTCAGGCCACGTGGTAGTGTGGGGCAGGTTTCGGGTTGCGGAACTTGGACGCCATGGCGCGGCGCTCTGCTTCCCATTGCGTCCAGGCCTTGGTGTCGTGGAGGGCCGGGATGGTCACAAGCTCACCCGCATCGAAGCCGGCCAGCGCCGCGTCGACCAGGTCTTCCGCCCGCATCGTGGTGTCGGACGTCTTCTGCGGCGCGTAGCCGGCGACATCCCAAAACTCGGTCGCGGTGGCGGCGGGCAGCACGGTCTGGACGCGCACGCCCTTGTCGGCCAGGTCCTTTTGCAGCGAGTGGCCGAAGCTAAGAACATAGGACTTGGACGCGCTATAGACGCCGTTCAGGTTCTCGACAGCGATGGCCACGGCCGAGGAGATGTTGATGATGGCGCCTTTGCCGCGGGCCACGAAGGCCGGGGCGGCGGCGTAGGTCAGGCGAGTGAGGGCGGTGATGTTCACGTCGATCATTGCCTCCATCTTGTCGACGTCGGCCTGAAGGATCGACGCGACCGAACCCACTCCGGCGTTGTTCACCAGCATGGTGATATCAGGATTGTCGCGCAGCACCGCTTCGACCTTGGCCAGATCGGTGTGGTTGCCGAGATCCGCTGTCAGCGGCGTGACGTTCACACCGGTCTCGGCTTGAAGATGCTCGGCGGCGGCCGTCAGCCGGTCCTCATTGCGTGCGACCAGGATCAGATCATAACCGCGCTCGGCGAGGCGGTCGGCGTAGATCGCGCCGATGCCAGATGATGCCCCCGTGACGAGGGCGACTCCTTTGGGTGATGTCTTGCTCATGTTGTTCTCCGTCCGTGGCGCCCGAGATTGAGCGTGCAGACGGAAATACGCTTGCGCCTTCAAGTCTCAAATGTCATATAAACGTCAATTTAGGACATGGACGGCAACCCATGCGCGACATCGCTTTCCTCGTTTATCCCGGCTATTCGCTGATGGCTTTGGCCATAACCGCGGGTTTTGAGGTCGCAAATACGATGGTGGACCCGCCGCCTTACGACCTCCACTTTGTCTCTGAAACCGGAGGGGCGGTCAGGACATCGACCGGCTTGATGCTGCAGACGGAAGTGTTCACGGAAAAGCCGTTCGACACGCTGGTCGTTGGGGGAGCAACCTTTCCTGAGGCATCTACGCCCGGCATGCTTGCCTTCATGCGCGATGCTCCCAAGCGTCACAGGCGTATTGCAGCGGTGTGTACCGGTGCGTTTGTGCTCGCCGAGGCTGGTCTGCTCGACGGCCGGCGCGTTACGACGCATTGGATGCACGCGCGGGATCTGCAGCGGAATTATCCCAAAATGAAGATGGAAGAGGATCGTATCTTCATCAACGATGGTCCGATCTGGACGTCGGCCGGAATGACTGCGGGCGTCGACCTCGGGCTGGCGTTGATCGAAAACGATCTCGGGCCTGAACTTGCGAAGGGCGTGGCGCGCAAGCTCGTCATCTATCATCGGCGCGGCGGTGGCCAATCGCAATTTTCTGCGCTGCTTGAAATGAATCCAAAGTCGGATCGCATTCAGGCCGCGCTGGCCTATGCGCGCGAAAACCTTCACAGACCGCTGACCGTCCCCGATCTCGCCGATGCGGCGCACCTCAGTCCGCGGCAGTTTAGCCGCGCCTTTCACGCCGAGACGGGACAATCACCGGCCAAGGCGATCGAGAATCTTCGGGTCGAGGGCGCACGCAACCTCATGGAGCAGAGTCGTCATTCGATCGATGAGGTCGCTCGCCAAACCGGCTTCAGCGATCGCGATCACATGCGCCGGGCGTTTTTGCGCGCTTTCGGCCAACCGCCGCAAGTGCTTCGACGCAATGCGCGGCTCGAATCGATCGACATCCATAATGAGACCGACGAGCACGAGAGCGCCAAATAGGCTCGCTCGAAATCCGCCACCTTTCCCTTCAGATTACGGTGACGGTGCATTTAACTCTTGAGCTTTCGAGCCTGGGAATTTGGTGCACTGTGACCGTAACTCCCCTGTCACTGAAATTATCGTGTCTCACTTCAGGGGTGCAGTCCAGTGCACCCAATGATGAGCTTTCGAACCGCCGCATTTAGTGCACTGTCACCGCGGCCCGGCTGAAAGTAAGCACGGTCGTCGGAAGGGGCAGCCTGAATTGAGCGTTGAGATCGGCCTGATCGAGGAGGACGCGTGCTAAGATGATCGCGCCAGCTGAGCAGCTTTGCGCAGCGGGCTCATCCCTCGCGTTGACACGTCGCGGCAAATACATAGGCTGCGCATCACCACTTACGAGACCAGCGCGTCATTGCGACCGCGGAGAAGGCAGCAAACAATCATGGTTTCGCAATCGGCTTTACCGCGCCGCACGCTTGGCCGGACGGGACTTGAAGTTTCCATCCTCGGATTCGGAACCGCGCCGCTGGGCGACCTCTTTCTTGAGCTCGACGACCAAACTGCGATCGCCGCCGCAAGCCGCGCCTTCGAGCTCGGCATCAATTTGCTCGATACGTCGCCCCACTATGGCAATGGTCTGTCGGAACATCGCTGTGGAACGGCGCTCCGCCGCGTGCAACGCAACGATGTGGTGCTTTGCACCAAGACTGGTCGCTGGATGGATCCCTTTCACCAGCCGGAGACTCGGTCCGGGTTCGTCGGCGGACAGCCGCACCGGGCCGTTGTCGACTATTCCTACGACGGCACCATGCGCTCGGTCGAGCAATCGCTGTTGCGGCTTGGCACCGACCGTATCGACCTGCTGCTGATCCATGATGTCGATGTGTGGACTCACGGTAAGGACGCGATCGAAGACCGCTTTCGCGAGGCGATGTCTGGTGCCTATGTAGCGCTCGACAAGCTTCGTTCCGAACACGTGGTTGCGGGGATCGGAATCGGCGTCAATGAAGCCGAAATGTGCGTGCGCTTTGCGCAAGCAGGATCCTTCGATGTGATGCTGCTCGCCGGACGCTATTCGCTGCTGGAGCAGCCGGCACTCGCGGAGTTCATGCCGCTGGCGCTGAAGCAAGGCATCGCGGTGCTACTCGGCGGTGTGTTCAATTCGGGGATTCTGGCGACGGGCCCTATCAAGGGCGCCAAGTACAATTATCAGGATGCGCCGCCGCATATCCTTTCGAAGGTCGTCGAAATCCAGCGTATCTGCGCAGCCCATGGAGTACCGCTGCCGACGGCCGCTTTACATTTCGCGCTTGGTCATCCGGCTGTCGCGAGCGTGGTGCTCGGGGCGCATGATGCGCAGGAGGTCGAGCGCAACGTAGCAGCGCTGACCGCCTCAGTGCCCGCCGCACTCTGGAGCGACCTCAAGGCAGCGCGCCTGCTGGACGCAGACGCGCCTGTTCCGGGGTGAAGCGACGGCGCGCAGGGCGCATTTGCGTGCAGATATAGGTGGTAGGTGGACTGGCGTTACTAAGTCGCAGCGAGTTTGCCGAGCAGCCCCTTGTCGCTCGGCAGCTAGCCGTCCGTCTTCGCTTCCGCTACGCTCCAGCTACGCCGGACACCACGCTTCGCCCTTCGAGCCCTTGGCTGGCTGCGCCACGCGTAGCCCGAAGTGTGAGGCCACTTTGAAAACGACTCGGCTATCCCTTTGATTTTCCTAGAAGCCGCATTTTGAAAACGACTCGATTTTGACTTTGAAAACGACTCGATCACCCCGTTTTTCGCTTTGAAAACGACTCGATCTCGCAAGCCACTAAAAACACAGCGGGATTCCGAACGGATTTTTTCTGCGAGATGACCGATTTTCGGGGCTTTTTTTTGAGCTGGCGGCCCGGATCAGGCCGACAGCGGATAGTGCGACAGGTTGAGAGCCACCTGCTGATGGGCGACTGCGCCGTGATTGTCGGTGATCGCCAGGTCGTAGATCTCGTGCACCACCTGGTTGTCGCCGAGGCCCGCCAGCGCCGCGTCGTCGACGGTGTAGTGCCAGGCGATGCTGCCGTCGATGCCGTTGATAGCGTCGGTCTGGACGCTGCTCGAGAACGTCCCAAGCGCCGCGCTGCCGAAGTTAGTGGACACCAGCGAGGCCGAGACCCCGTGCGTGTCGTGCCAATTGGCGTCCTTGAAGACGAAGCTGTCGCCGACGATTTCGACCATGCCGGCGCCGTGGTTCGGGTCAACGGAGATGTTCGCCGCCTGGGGCGCTGCGGCGACCGTGGGCGCCGAATTGACGCCAGTGACGATGGCGCCGCCGCCGTTGCTGAAGGCGCCGCCGAAATTATCGCTCACGGCGAGGCCGGAGAAGATATCGAGGACCGACTCGCCCTGAGACAGCGTGGCCGCCTTCGCCTGGTCCAACGTGTAGGTCCAGGAAACCGTCCCCGTGTGGTTCGTGGCGGTGGTGTCCTGGGTGATCGCCGCGGTGAAGTCGCCGAAGTGTTGGATCGCGGAGGCCTGTCCGGTCGAGAGGTTGATCGTCGTCACGAAGGTGGCCGGGCCGACGGTGTGGACGTCGGTGCCGTCGGCATCGGTGAACTGGACGATGTCCGAGTAGGAGGCGTCCGACGCCATCGGGTAGGCGCCGAAACCGCCCAGGCTCAGGGCGGGCGCGGCGTTCGGACCGTAGACGTCGATGGTGTAGGGCTGATCCGCGGACTGGCCGTGGGTGTCGGTCGCGATGATGTCGGCGGCGAGCCTGACCACGTCCCCGTGCGTCAGGAAAGAGAGCGCCGTATCGTTGACGGCGTAGTGCCAGGCGGCGTAGCTGGGGGCTTCCGGTCCGTCGACGCTCGGGTCCTGGCCGGCGGTGAAGCCTGCATCGAGCGCCGCGATCTGGGCGGCGGTCAGCGACAATGGCGCGCCGTCGGCGCTGTGGGCGTCGGAAACCGAGATCGTGGACGAGAGCTGCATGTGCTCGAGGTCGTAGAGTGTGGGGCTCGTGAACGCGTTTTGGCCGTCGGCTGTCTGGAAGTGCCAGTCGCCCGAATTGACGATGGCGGTAGCGTGGTTGCCGGGCTGGTAGCTGCCGTTGGCTCCGCTTCGGACGTACACCGTGCCGGGGTAGACCGAAGGCGCCCCGGGCGGATCGATCGTCAGCAGGGCTTCGGCGGTCGCGGTATTCGTCCCGTCGGTGAGCTGGTAGGAGATCGCGATGTTTTCGTGCTGGCCTGCCTGCAGGTACATGAACTGGCTGGGGTCGATCGCGATGACGTCTCCGTACATCGTGTAGTCGACCGTGTGCCCGTCCGAGGTCGTGAAGGCGATGCTCGACGGCACGACCGAGAGGACGGCGCCGGGGGTGCTGTCGTGTGCGTTCGCGGGCAGGTAGATCCAGGCGATGTTGAAGCCGGGCATGAACCCGACGGTCGTCGTGCCGCCGTCGACGGGCGTCGAAGTGATCGGCGGGAGCGGCTGCGCGACCGTCAGCGAAGCGCTGCCTGCTGCGGTCAGGTGCCCATCGGTGACGTCGAAGCTGATGGTCAGGTCGCTCTCCTGGCCGGACTGCAGATAGCCGAACTGCGACGGATCGATGGTCAGCGTCGAGCCCGACATGGTGAAGGCCACGGCGTGGCCGTCCGCTGCGGTCACCACCGGTGTGCCGGCGAGCGAAACGACGTCGCCCTGATCTGGGTCGCTGGCGGTTGCCAGCAGGTCAATCGAGATCGGGGCATCGATCGGCGTCGCTCGCAAAGGCGCGACCGGACTGACGACGGGTGCATGGTCGACGGGTGGCGTCGGCTTTACGACAGTCAGATCGAATCCGCCCTCTGACGTAGCCATTCCGTCCGTGATCCCGAAACTGACGTGAAGATCGGCTGTCTGGAGGGGTTGCATGTCCCCGAACTGCGACGGATCGATCGTGATCGTGCCACCGGACATGCTGAAGGCAACGGAATGACCGTTGTCGGCAATGACGGTAGGGGTTCCAACCAACGAAATGGCATCGCCGTCGGCGTCCCAAGAGAAGTCGATCAAGTTGATCGATATGGGAGCATGGGTCGTCGATATCGGAGCGCTGCCCCCGCCCCAGAAGACCGGCGCGTCGTTCTCTCCGTGGACCATGAAGGAGCCGGTACCATGGGTGGTATCGACCCCGTCGGTCACGTCGAATCCGAAAGAGACCGACGTGCTCTGGCCGGCTCCGAGGTACCTGAACTGTCCCGGATCGATGGTGACGACGCCGTCTTGCATCGAGGCCCAGACATACCTGCCGTCGGCAGTGGTCGCCGAGAAGCTGTCTGGCACGACCGAGACCGGGTCGTTTTCCGGATCCGTCGTCGTGGAGAGCAGGTTGATCGCCTTTGGAGCGTCGTTCTGCGACACGGTGCCGGCGTCGATGGCACCGACGACCGGCGCCTGGTTGGTCGATGCCGGAACGTCGATGGTGACGTTGACGTCCTGAGAGGTGATGCCTCCGTGACCGTCGTCCAGGTTGACCGTCCAGACCTCGGTCACCGTTTGCGGCGAATGGGAGGTCGGCCGGACATGCGAGGCATCGTAGTTCCATCCCACGGCGCCGTAGCCGCCGAGAAACTGCGGAGCGTTCCAGGTCTCGTACAGCACCTGAGCGGAGAATTCGCCCAGCGGTCCACCGCCGTCGGACGACGACTTGAAGGTGGCTGAAACCGTGTGAGCTTCGACGTTGCCATCCTCAAAGAGTAGACCGCCCGGCGGGAACGGACTCCACGAGGGCGCCGGCACGTCTGCTTCGAAGGCCGGAGCGTCAGGGCCGGGCATGAAGTGGGTCAGGTTTTGCCGGGTGACGGTGACGGTTTGATCCTGCTCCGCGGTCAAGCCGTATTCGGATCCCAACGTCACATGCCATGTTTCGGCGATCATCTGACCGTCCTGCATCGCAGCCAGAATGGTCGGATCGATCGTATAGGTCAGGCTGTAGGACTCGACTGCGCTGCCGCCGGCGGGGTCCGAAACCGCTCCCGTCATTATCCCCATCGGGGAGCCAGTACCTTGATAGGCGACCGAAATCGTATGGTGGATCGCCGTATCCGGATCGGCGAAACTATACGAGATCCCGACCGAATTGAGCGGGGACCCGGCATACAGCGTAATGGGCTGGGAATCTGGAATCGACGGCGGGCTGGTGGGGGCCGTTCCCAGGATTCCGACATCGATCTCCGTCGATGTCTGTGCACCACGCTGGTCCGAGAGTGTAAGCCCGAACTTGTCCGCCGCATTCTGACCGAACTGCATGTCGATCGTGTCGATGCCGAACAGCGAATAGGTCCAGTCGATCTCTCCCTGGCCGCCATTCGTCGTATCGTGCACGATTGAGGCCTGCAGCGTCCCCTTGTTCCCCCAAGAGAAGTCGGTTGGCGCGAGGACATGAACGTCCGAAGGATTGGCGTCTGTGAAGAAGATCTTGCCGGTCTTCGTCTGGACACCGAGGTAGTCCGAGGACTGCTGGAGGGCGATCGGCGAGACCGCGTCCATCGACGTAGAGCTGGGCGCCGTGTTGACGGCGAAGGTGATCGTCTTGTTCGCCGTGCCGCCCAAGCCGTCGTCGAGAGTGACGATGAACGACTCCGAGTAGTGCGAATTAGGTTGCAGGGTGCGCAGCACGCTCTCGTCGACGGAATAGTGCCAGACGACCTGGCCTGATCCGGTCTGCGTCGTGTCCGTCGCAAGGGAGGTCGTCAATATGCCGAGAGGCGAGTTGAAGCCGCTGGGGCCCGTCGATCCAGTTCTGGAGAAGGAGAGGGCATGGACGTCCGATAGATCGCTATCGGAGACGGTCATGGTGCCGTCCGCGGTGGCCGCCGCCTGCGCAGGATTTTCGGTCACTCCTACGATGGGGAGACCGCTGATGGAGGTCGTTTGTCCGAGTCCGGTGACGTTGACCGTGTAGTCGTGCGACACCGAGTGGCCGTTCGGGTCGGAAACGGTGATGCGATATTGCTGAGTAGAGACACCCTTCGGAGCCGTCGCGAGGTTCGCCGAATTGAGATTGTAGGTGAGAGCGACATAGCCGCTCGTGGTCGATTGCGCCTCATGAACCAACCCGGACAGGGTCCCGAGCTGGGGCGTCGAGCCGACATATTCGATCGTCGTGGTGTGCGTTCCCGCCTGCAGAACGTCGCCGAACTGCACCGAACTCGTCGGGTGTAGGTTGGCTGTGCTGGCGGAGGCCTGCCAGGAGGTAGTGCTGGCGAACGACATCGTGGTGCCGGCGGCGATCGCGTCTTGCTTGGCCTGCCAGGCCATCAGCCCCGGTACGTCCAGCGTCACGTCGTTGAACACGAACGTCGTCGTCGAACCGACCTCGAGGATCTGCGACCCGAGTGCAGAAGTCAGGAGAAACGCGTGCCCGTCGCCGTCCGGATTGGCGGTCACATGGAAATCGGACAGGTTCTCGTTGAGGAAAAGCTTCCCTCCTGGGTCCCTGCCGACGACGTTGCCCCGCCCCCAAAAGCTGTAAACGTTGGTGTAGGCGGACAGGGACAGATTCGTGCCGAAGGCGCCATCCCCGACCCAGGAATTTGCCCCAGCGTTGACGTAATAGGTCTGCCCCTGCGTGCCCGAGATGTCGACCTGGGCATTGGCCCCGACCGTGACGTTGCCGTCCGACACGGTGACTTGAGCATTGTCGCCGGCGACGACGTTGATGTTGGACCCCGTGATGAGGTCGTTGTTGCCGCCCACGACGGTGCCATTGGTGGCGTAGTAGGATGCGCCGTCCCCCACCGAGACGCTGGCCCCCTGAAGATTGGTATCCGTCGACGGTGCCGAAACCGCGATCGGCTTGTGCAGACTTGTGGTCGTCGGATGGGAAAGCCCGAACGAGGACGCGAAATCGGTCTTGAAGACGGGCACCTCCGCAGACTGCCCCGCCGCGTCCGTGGCCTCGACGAATGCGACGTATGGCGTGTCCGCGAAAGCCGCAGCGAGTGCCGCCGCCTTTGCGGGGTCCTTGTTGAGGTTGGCCTGAGAAACCAGGGTGGAGAAATCGGCGGGATCGAGCCACTCCGCCGTCTGAAGCCCGTAGACCGAAACGATCGCGTTGCTCCAGAAGGTGTAGTCGACCGCAGCCGAAGGATTGAATGAAACCACCCCGACGGTGCTCACGGACGCGAATGCGTCCGATCCGTTATCCAAAGTGTAGGCGAGGTGGTCCAGGACGTTGGAATCGCTGAAATGCCCATCGCTTCCGAACTTCGGATTCGGCGCTTGGTTAAGAAGGTGGTTTCCATCGAGGGTGCCGTCCGCGAATTTGTAGGTCGCGAAACCGGAGACATGATACGATCCAGACCCGTCTTTCGCCGTGATCGTGTACGAGCCGCTGCCGCCGGAGATGTTGTAGTCCGACCACCGCTCCAGAAGGACGAACTTCCCCGTGCCGCTGGCGTCGGAAGCCGAAAGGCCGCCGCTCCCAGCGTCGATCTCGGTTCCCGATCCGGTGATGTTGACGGATGTGCTTGTGCCGCCAGAGGATGCGGAAAAATCGAGATGGTCGCCCGATCCGGAAACGGCGATTTGCGTGAACGGATTTATGGCGCCGAACTTGACGAAGTCGCCGCCGCCGCGGATGTCGAGCGTCGTGAATCCCTTAACGGCAAGACCGCTTGGTGACGTCCCGTTCAGCACGGCAGTGTAGGCGGGGTCAGACGCTGTCCCGAATGAGACGCCAAGAGACCCGGTCAGCGCGAGCGTGCTGGAGCCGTTGCCGGCGACCCAGAGCAGCGTTGGATCGCTGCCGTTGGGCGTGAGCGCGTACTTCGACAGGTCGAGGCTGCTGACGTCGAGTTCTTTGACGCCTTCAATGCGTTCGATTGAAACTAAGGCGTCATTGCCATGGCGCCCTAGCGAGTCCGCAAAGCCATTGTCGGATACGAGAATCGTGCTCTTTCCAAATGACTGCGCTCGCGCGCCGCCGCCATCCAGAGTTATGATTGCGCCGGTGTTTGCGCCGTTGCCCGTACTGGATACGTATTGGACAGTATCGATACCATCGCCCTTGATGTCTCCGCCGAGCATGCCTCCGTGGATGAAGTTATTTCCGGCACCCGCGGTAAAGGTGTCGTTGCCATCCCCGCCGTACAGGTAGTCGTTTTGAGACCCCGATACGATTCTGTCGCCGCCGTTGAAGCCAAAGACGAGCATCGCTTTGTCGTCGGTGCGCGCCGACATGTCGATTGTGTCGCCGCCGGCGGAGTCGGGTGCGATATCGCCATACCGCACGATGTCGACGTGTGATCCGCCGGTGAACGATGTATATGGAGGGGTCGAGAGCCAGCTATAGATCGGGTTTGGAACTGTCCCGAACGGATCAGTGATGAAATTGTATTCCTTGAACGAGGACCAGTAGGAGGAGCGCTCATACTTTTCGTATTGGAAGTTGCGGTTCGCAATTTCGCTGGCGACGAGGTTCTCGATCCCGACAGCCCCAAGCTTCAGTGCATCCTGGATGTCCTTGCTCCAAACAGTGCCGTCGGACGGGGTCGGAGTATCGATGACCGAGCCGAAAAAGTTGTAATCTGGAGAGTTTTGCGTGGAATTGGTCGAAATGAGCGGGTCGGTGGTTCCCATGAAGGCGTGACTGATTTCATGAATAATCGCGAGGTCAAGCGGCTCCTGGGTCAAGGTGCCGTACGCGTTTACGTAGTAGCTGTTCGCAATTCCTTGGATATTGAGTCCGATCGTTGGCAGGCGGTTGTCTGGAAGGGTATAGGCGCCGGTGGCCCTCGTTTCCTGGTAAATCTCGAGATGCGTGGTGGTCGCCAGAGCGTCCATAATCGCCTGAGCCGAAGGCGAATTCAGGTAAATGAATTGTAGGGCAGCGAGGATTTTTTGCTGGTCTTGGACGGAAAACTCCGTCCCGGTGCCACGCCCGTTGTTGAACGTATTGCCTTCGTGCCACCAGTCGATGCTTTTGACGAATGCGTCCCAAGACATGTGGGTTCCTTAGTTTGACTCGGCGCGCTCGCGGGCGACTCTTTGCCTGTTGGTTTCGGAAATGATTAAGCGCCAATGCCCGTCCGCGTTTGCGCTTGGAGTGCCGAAGACCAATCCGGTCTGCCCGATGGCAAAGCGCTCGGATGGCTGGCTGGCGTCGCACAGCATCACTCTTTTTGCGCTGAATGTGCCTCTCACAACGGATAGAACTTCCGCGAAGGCGTAAGTTGTGGGAGCCAGTTGATCGGACTGTTCTATCGGATGGTCTTCTTTCGCCGTTGTGCATTCGTAGCTGGTGATGAACCGAAGCACTTTGACCTTCAGGACGACTTTCTTGCCGATGTCACCCTTGGGGATGGAGCCGACGAACAATGGCGCATCGTCCCAATAAGGCTCGTACTTGTGGGTGCCTCGCGGATCCATATCATGGGTAATTATTCCGCCTGGCCCCATGTTGCTGTCGGGCGGCGAAGCTGGCGGAGGGGGAGCATCCGGAATGCGAAGGGTTGAGGCCACATGCGGATCGGCAATAAACTCTGCGGCTCGGAGGCCGCCGAACGGCTGCGCTGACGCGAAAACGAACGCGAAGAGGGCTGACCTCGCGAAGACTGCGTACAGCCTCGAAGCAGAATTCCGTTGATCGCAACCGCGAAGCATTCCGATTTCCACGAATCCAGTTCAGACGTCACGACGCGATACGAGCGAAACGCCACCGAATCCGCGGAAGCCATCGCCGGAGCTCCGCGGGATCACTCTGCAGGATCTGAAAAACGGATTTCAACCAAAAAGAGCGCGGTGTCTGTCGCTCTACGCAACTTTCTGCGTCGGTGGGAAGCTAACTTTTCTACGCGACGGTTTCGGTCAACAAATGTTGCTGCAGCGCCTCGGCGGCTACACGGTCGCAACGGAAACCGAATGGAGCATCTCATGACACACCGCCGCACCGAATTTGCCGCCTTCGTCCTAGACCTGATGGACTTCATCGAGGAGAAGATCGACGAGGCCATGGCCGACGAAACCTCGCGGGTCGCAGCGATCGGCGAGGCCGCCGGCGGCGTGCCCGTGCTGCGCGACCGCCTTGGCGAGAACGAGGTGGTGCAGGCGAATTTCATCCTGGTGCTCCGCAACATCATCGAGCGACGTTGGGCTTCTGACTGGTGGGATGACTTCGCGCGCATGGACCGCCTGGAGTTTGAGGACCGGGCGGCCGAATTGAAGAGGATGCTGGCCGCGCTACGCGAGGTCGTCGCGCCGGGGGCGTGCTCGTAGCCGGCCTTCGATGGTGCGGCCGACTCGGATAGCTTGGCCCTGGTCAGGAAGCGGGGTCGAACGGATGGCCGCCGAACCCAAGCCTTCGAGGCGCGTGAAGCGGAAGCGGCGGCGCAAGCCGCGCGAGGAGATCGTCGACTACGTCGTCGAGATCGACGGCTGGGACTGGGGCTACTCGTTCTCGCTCAACATGGAGCGGCAGCCGATCGATCCCTACCACGAATTCCGCCACCTGCAGATCAAAGGCCGGCTGCTGACGCCGACTGGCCTGAAGACGGACAGGGCGGAGATCTCGCTGCTGCCGTCGTCCGACCTGGAGGAAGAGCGTCGCAAGGAGCTGACGCCGATCGCGCTCGGCTCGCTCAGCCTCGGCCCGGACTGCGTGCTGGGGAACATCGGCATCCCGTGGGATGCCCTGACGCCGATCCTTCAGATGCTGATAGCCGGCCGCTTCAGGTTCGTCCTGATGCGCGGCACGCGGTTTCGGCACCGGAGCGCGAAGCTCAACAGCCTCCGGCTCGAGACCAGGCTGACCGAGGACGATCCGTTGCCCGAGAGGTAGGCAAATGGCGGAGGCCGCCGGGAGGGGGTTCTATGTCAGCGAGCGCGTTGCAGCTCCCGCTGCCGCTCCATGGCTCGCCATTGCGCCACGACGGACTCTGCCCTGCGTCGCTCCGCGTTTTCAACGGTTCTATCCGCAGAGGCGGCAATATCCGGAAATTTGCGATCCAGATCGACGCCGGATTTGCACGTCTTCCAGCTGATCATGGCGTTGTCGGCGTCGCGGCCGTCGTATGAGCCATATCCCTTGTCGGCAAGCAGCGATTCCTCGAGAAAGATATCGCACTGCGCGTACCGACCTCCGCCTCGGCTGGCTTCGGGGGGCGGAGGCGCGGCCGGTTTCGGAAGGGCGGCTTGCTTGGCGACCGACTTCGCGACTTCCGCCTCGCAGTTCGGAATGGCGCCGGCCAGTTTGCAGCCATCGTCGAACGCCGTCGGCTCCTCCGTGGTGACGACTTGCTGCGGCGCCGGATTGCGCTGTTGAGAAGCTCCGTCCGCGGCGGCCGAAACCAGGAAGGTCGCGAAGCAGGCCGCAAGGAGGCCAAGTGCCGTCCGGCGGGTGCGGATGAACAGAACCCGTAGCGGTCGGACGAGTGAGATCAGACCCGCAAGAATTCCGGCGAACGACAGCAGTTGCACAAGGAGCAGCATGGCACCGACCTGAGAAAAGCTGCGGCCAACCTATCGCCTCGAGGCAAAAATCTCGTTAGAGCATTGGCTAAAGTTTTCAGGGCGCGAGCGGAATTCGGTCAGGCCTCGCCCGGTCCGGAAAGGATCGACGCCGGCGGCGTCGTGCGCGGTGTGGGCAAGGGACGCTCGGCCGCGGCGGGGCGGGAGGTCTGACCGCCCTTCGCGTCGTATCGCTTGGCCAGGTCGAGCAGGCGGCGCCTGGTGAACGGGTCGGCCTTCTCGGCGAGGGTTCGGACCCGGTGGGCGAGGCCTTGGTAAAATTCCTGCTCCATGACGCAATCCCGCAGCACGCTGAAAGGTGTAGTGGAGTATGCCGGCCCCCGGCGAGTCAAGGATCTTTCGGGGGCGCACGGGCCCTGGATTCGCGCCGGGCCGATCAGGCGCAGGGACCGTGAAAAATTTTCGATCCCGCCCTTGAAACCAAATCCGGTTTTTCTAATTTTTTTGTCGCTACCGCAGGGTGGCTTCCGGGTGCCTCTTGGGCCCGGGACCGAGAGACGGGCACCGGTCGTGTCCGGTGCCGTTCGTAACCATTTTGCTCTTTGGAGGATCTGGCTATGCGCAGCTACGACTTTTCGCCCCTCTGGCGCTCGACCATCGGTTTCGATCGCCTTTTCGACCTCGCGGAATCCGCCCAGCGGGCCGCCGAGGACAACTATCCCCCCTACAACATCGAACGGCTCGGCGACGATCGCTACCAGATCTCGCTCGCGGTCGCCGGCTTCTCTCCCGAGGAGATCTCGGTGACGGCCGAGCACAACGTCGTCACGATCGAAGGCAGCAAGCCCGAGAAGGCCGAGCGCGAGTACCTCTATCGCGGCATTTCGAACCGGCCCTTCAAGCGCCAGTTCAACCTGGCGGACTACGTCCAGGTCAAGGCGGCGGCGTTCGATAACGGCCTGCTCAAGATCGAACTGGTTCGGGAGATCCCGGAGGCCATGAAGCCGCGTCGGATCGCCATCAACGGCGCCGCGCCGGACAAAGTCCACCAGCTCGAAGCCAAGGCGGCCTGAGCGAACGAGATCGGGAGCCGCGGCGCTGCGGCTCCCGACAATGATCGTCTTCGAATGGAGGAAATCATGCGGCCGACGACCGCGACCGACGACAACGTCTTCGACTTCCAGGCCATCCTGCACCCCGGCACGGTCTTCGAACATCCGAAGGACGTGGTTGCCCACCCCGCTCTGACGCTGGCCGAAAAGCGGGCCATTCTCGCGTCCTGGGCCTCGGACGCTTCGGCCATCGCGTCTTGCCCGGCGCTGCGGGCTCCCGAGGGGCTGAAGGCGCCCGTCAGCATCGACGCGATCCTTGAAGCGCTCTGCGAACTGGATGGCGGCCCCCGCAATCCGCCCGGCGGCAAACCGAAGCGCCGCTTCTCGGTGTCGCGGTTGGCGGCGTGAGGAACGCAACCATGCAGACAGTTCAATCGGCAGGACAGAGACTCGGCCAGGCCGAGAGCGGCTGGGCGAGCCGGCTGCAGCAGGACGTGGAGACTTGGCGCGGCGGCCGGAACAGAGCGGCCGAGGCGGGGAGTTTGCATTTGCCCGGCTCGCGGCCGGTTACTGTCGTCGTCAAGCGAAGTCGCACGGCAGCCAGTAGCCGAAGCTAGGGCGAAACGTCGAAGGAGGCGGGGTTACCCGACCATGTCCTCCTTCACGCCCCTGGCGACGATCCGCAGCGCTTCGTCCGGCAGCCGCCGCTGCAGTTTGAGCGCCTCGTCGGCCGGGGCGGTCATCCAGGTCTCGACCTCGTCGGGCGTGGTCAGGATCACGGGCATCGCCTTGGGATGGATGGCGCCGACCTCGGCGTTCGGCTCCGTGGTCAGGAACGCGTAGAGGTCGTTGGTGGTCTCGCCTTCCTTGAGCTTCCTGACCGATGTCCAGTTCGTCCAGATCCCCGCGAAGCACGCGAGCGGGCGGGTCTCGTCAAGCGCGAACCAGATGTCGCCGCCCTCGGCCTTGTTGAACTCGCTGAACGAGTTAAACGGCACCACGCAGCGGTGCTCCGGACCCAGCCATCTCGTCCAGTGCTTGGACTTCACGTTGCGGATGTTCGTCGTCCCGCCGTCGGGCTCCATCCGGAGCAATTCCTTGAAGTCGACCTGCTTGCCCTTCGCCTGCAGCTTCTCGGCCCGCTTCTTCGTTGCGTCCATCAGCGCTTTCGACGACGACGGCATGCCCCAGCGCGCGGTCGCGAGCTCGCGGCCGTCGACACCGGTCCGGACGATCGGGGCCTTGTAGTCGGGGAAGACACCGGGCATCGGCGCGAGGTTGCCGACGTACCGGTTGACGACGCGGAACAGCGCGCTGATGGCGGCCTGGTTGGTGGTGATCGAATACAGGTTGCACATCGGTCAGGGTTCTGTTCGAGCGTGGCGGGGTTGCCTGCTCAGTTGTAGCAGAGTCGCCGCCGGCCGCCGGCCGGCCTTGGCGCATTTGCGGCAGCGCAGTCGGCTGGCGAGGTCGTGCACGAAGGTGGTCGACGGGCGTTTCATTGCCGCCAGATCGACGTCGTTCGGTGTCTTGCAGCGGGAGCACTGGATCTCCAGCCATGGGAAACCGCCGTGGACTGCCTGGTCGATGGTCGGCGACGGATCGATCGGCTCGCCGTCGCTCCACATCCGTTCGTTCCAGCTTTCGCACAGCAGCCTGTCGGCCTGCTGCAGGATGGTCTCGGCCTTGGCCCGCAAGTCGACCGACTGCGCGGCGAGGATGTTGGTCATCGCGCGTGCCTTGCCGAGTTCCTTGTTCAGCGCCTTGCGGTCGGATCCGGAGAGCGGCGTCGGATGATGCTTGGGCGCCATCGACCGGCGCCTTAATCGAACGCCGGCCAGCAGCCATCCTCTTCGTGGCGGCCGGTTCGCTCTCGACAGGTGTTGTCCAGCAGGCGTTGTCCGACATGCTTCCAAAGCGCGTCCGGACCATAGAGCCGGGCGGCATCTGCCTTCTGGATTTCGACGATCCTGGCGCAGCGGCGACAGCTCACCCTCAGAACGTGTTGCGGAATTTGGCTCAGCCGCTGCGCCCCTCGGGACGGGGCTGGCCGAGCTTCCGCCCGCGGGTCGTCCAGAAGCGCTTGCCAGTATTCCGCCGGCAGATCAGCGTCCGGGGCCAGTCCGGGCCTGGAAGGCACGCTTCTGCCGACGGCAGCGGCCATTTTTTCCATCTGCTTGGGGTTGGGCATGCGCCAGCTCGCGGGTCGGTCCGTCATATCCAATTAGAACATATCAAGAACAAAAGAGTCGAGGGTCGTTCTGAAAAATATCCTCTTGTGGGCTCGTCCATGCTGTCGGAACCACGGGCCGCCGTTCGTCTTGAGTCCGAGCCCCCGTACCTGGAGCGTTGCGTTCACCATGGCCCCGCGAGCGAACTGGAAAGGCTTCCTGCGTCTGTCCCTCGTCACCTGTCCTGTCGCGCTCTACCCGGCGACCTCGGAGAGCGAGAAAATCTCTTTCAACCAGCTCAACCGGCAGACCGGCCACCGCATCAAATATCTGAAGGTCGACGCCGACACTGGTGACGAGGTGCCGAACGAGGACATCGTCAAGGGCTACGAGCTCGACAAGGGTCAGTACATCGAGGTCTCGAAAGAGGAGCTAGAGGAGATCGGGCTGGAGTCGACGCGGACCATCGAGATCGACGAGTTCGTGGACAAGCCCGACATCGACCCGCGCTACCTGATCCGCCCCTACTACATCCGCCCCGACGGCAAGGTCGGGCACGACGCCTTCGCTGTGATCCGCGAGACCATCCGCGAGATGAACAAGGTCGCCATCGGGCGGGTGGTGCTGACCAACCGCGAGCACATCATCGCGCTCGAGCCCATGGACAAGGGCCTGGTCGGCACGCTGCTGCGCTATCCCTATGAGGTGCGGAGCGAGGCCGAATATTTCGACGAGATCCAGAACGTGAAGGTCACGAAGGACATGCTGGACCTCGCGAGACACATCGTGAACCAGAAGGCCGGGCGCTTTGAGCCCGAGAAGTTCGAGGACCACTACGAGACCGCGCTGATCGACCTCATCAACCAGAAGAGGGCGGGCAAGGTGATCACGCCGAAGTCCAAGCCGGCGGCGACCAATGTCGTCGATCTGATGGAGGCGCTGCGTCGATCGGTCGGCAAGGAAGCCGCGCCGGCGAAGGCCGGCAAGCCCGCCAGGAAGGCGAAGAAGGCCTCGCCCGGCCAGAAGGAGATGCTGATGTCGATCGAGGGCAAGAAGCCGGCGAAGGAGACCGCGGTGAAGAAGCCGGCCACGGGCGCGCGGCGGAAATCGGCGTAGAGGGTTGGGATCGATGCTGGATCATCGCTTACCCGTCCACAGGCGCGAGATGCGCTTGGCGATGCGTCGTAGAAGGGATGGACGGCGTCTGACCGGCCGGAAAGCTTCGCCATGCACGGCCATGGCACTGGTCCAGTGGCGAACCAGTGCCTCGGGACGTCTTCTGGTCATTTTCCATTCGCCGTGTTCGTAGGTCTCTAGGAAGTGTACTTCGAAGGCGTTTTGCATCTCCTGCACGTCGACGACTTCGACGCCATTGGCAATGGACCACGGCTCGGTTGGAGGCGCGTCGCGAGCTCCCAACAGTCTTCCGCTTAGCTCGAGCGCCCAGGCGATCTGCCAGGCGTACGGCTGGTACGCTTGGTGAACGATTTCGCTGCACCAATCGTAGACGGGCTTCAAATCTTGGATGCTGAACCCTTGAGCTTGGAAGAAGCGGGGATTTGCGACGATGAAGTCTTGATGAAAGCCGTGCCACAGCCTGGGAGGTTTGCCCTTCTTGTCTGTCGGGTAGACGGAGACGAGCCGTTCGAAGCGAAGCTCGAGCGCTTGCCTGAGAACGGCGATCGCGGCGATCTGGGCGGCCTTATGATCTAGAGCGAAGCCGTTCTGGCGGAAGAAGGCCGAGTGGTACGCAAGGCTTCGTGCGAGGCGAAAGACCTCCCAGCTATGCACAGTCGGATTTTTGAAGCCGATCAAATACACATAGTCAGGCTGATTGCGCTGCAGGAAGGGAACGACATCCTGCAAGTCGAAGATGTAGTCCCGGATGGTATCAGCCCAGATGGCGAGGGAGGCAGCTGTGACGCCGCCGCTTGGCGAATTCTTCAGGCGAGCAGAAAGCTTCGATAGCTCCGCTACGCTGACATGCAGGTGGCAGCGGCAATACTGCACTCTTTCGACATCGTTCTTGAAGAGCCGTGCACGCCCAAAGACCGTCTCGACGAGGTACCTTTCGGACCGGTCCTTGCGGTTGTGCTGTCGGTCGAGTGCCGCAAGATGCCCCACGAACTCGGACATCGCTTTGTCCGTTTCTTCGTCGGTCGGAGGGGGGTTCCCGGTCAATCGGCCCAGCAGGTCGAGCAACACCTGAGCTGGAGGCGGGGGAGAAGAGGTCACTGTCGTCAATGCATCGTGCTCACTGGTCATGTCCACCCAGCTTCTCTTCGCGCAGCCGTGGTGTTCGGCGTCATCGGACCAGACTGCATACTTCCGCGTCAAGTGGCCAAGCTGCCTGCCTGTTGATGCGCGATTTCCCGGCCCGTGGCCGCTAGACCTTCGGCGGGCACTCCGGGCAGCTGTCGCCGAGAGAGTCCAGAACTTCCCGCAGTTCGACAATGGCTGCAGCGGGAGAAACGCCTGCCGGACGATCTCGGTGCGCAATCTCGAAAGCCCGCTCTCGGGCATGAGGGTCAGCGCGGTCCTGCATCCAGCCGTGCTCCTCGCATTCGCGGATCGCGCCAGCTTCATTTAGAATCGAGATCGCCCAGCCACGTAAGGTCCGAACTTCGGGTCGCCGCTCTGTCTTAGGCGTTAGCATAGGAGGGAATCTCTCGATCCCCTGCGTTGTTCCGCGGCGTTAGCACGAACCTTGAATTTCTGATCCGAAGCCACGAGCTTTTCCACGTGTTCCACCGTACAGCGCGGAGAAGGCGGACCTTTGTCCGTAGCTTAGGGTGTGCCCTTGGAGTAGAGACCGGGTGTTCTAGATCAACGAGTGAACATGACGAAGGCTTCGGCAATCACACCAGGCAATCTGCGGGCGGCACGGGCGTTGTCGGCGCAGTCGATGAAGGACGTCGCGCGCGCGGCCGAGGTTAGTACCTGGCTGATTTCCGACTTTGAGCGGGGAAAGCAGAATTCGCTTGGGGAGCACGCCGAGGCCATCAGCGAGGCGATGGCCAAATTTGGTGTTCGCTTCGAGGTGGATGGCACCATCTCCGCCGCGGCTCCGTCCGCGCCGACTCTGGCGACCGGCGCGCCTTTCCGATGGATCGAGGCTCAGGATCTGGCCGCATGGGCTGCAACGCGCGACGGGCAGGAGGGCCTTCCGGAACTGGTCAGTCGACTGATCCTTGCGACGGTGGGGCCGAGCGCCCAGCTTCGATTCCCTTCGGGCGATAGCATCGTTTTTCCGGGATGGGACGGTATCTGCGACGTGGCGACCGGAAAGGGAAACGTTCCCGATGGAATCTCGGTATGGGAAATCGGCGCGCAGCGGACCGACATCAAGGGCAAAGCTGACGAGGACTTCGAGAAGCGCTCGACTGGATTCACGACCATCGCGCGCGGTGACAGCGCTTTCATTTTCGTGACGCCCCATCGTTGGCCCGCAAAATTCGCTTGGGTGCACGAAAAGGAAGCCCTTGTTCCGCCCATCTGGCGGAAGGTCGGCGCGATCGACGGCGACGACTTGGTGCACTGGCTTGACCTCTGTCCTGGAGTTTCGCAGTGGCTCGCGAACCGGATCGGGAAGCGTCGGCCGGGTACTAGAGATCTGAGGCAGGCTTTCGAAGAATGGTCCCTTGCTACGAACCCGCCCATGAGTGCGGGCCTTCTGCTTGCCGACCGGGATGAAGAAGCCACCAGGCTGCGCCGTTGGCTGGTCGGTCCGCCTTCCGTGGAGAGCGTTCAGGCTGAGTCGACCGACGAGGCGGTTGCGTTTTTGGGCGCCGTCGTCGAGCCACTTCCGACGGCATATCGGCTGTTCTGGGAGAGTCGATTTCTGGTCGCAGGGTCCGGCGAGGCGGCGCGGGCTCTCATCGATCTCAGCGCCAAGGTCGTTGTTGTTCTCGAAGAAGGTGACGCAGGGCTGGCTGCCTCGCTCGTCAAGAGCGGGCATCATGTGTTCGTCGCCCTGGGCTCGGAAGCGGTGCCGACTAGCAAGGTCATGCAGCTACCCCGGCCGTGGCGCCTCGCGGTCGAGCGAGAGCTGGTATTGATGGGCATCGATCGTCAAAAAGCGCAAGGCTTGGCCAAGGAGTGCGGACGCAGCTTGGCTGTTTTGCGTCGGCTGATGCCTGTCGGAGTGGATCGAACGCCGCCATGGGCAGCGCCTCCGATCTCTTCCGCGCTGCTGGCTGCCATGCTCGGCGGCGCTTGGGACTCGGCCTATCCCGTTGACCGACAGATCATGGAACGGCTGAGCGGCCGGCCCTATGCGGAATTCGAGGCGGAACTGGCCCCTTGGTCGAGCGCTCTGGATAGTCCACTACGTCGAGCCGGCTCAGCGTGGAAGCTCGCTTCTCTGCGGGATAGCTGGTTTCTCATGGCCGGACATCTGACCGCGCGTCACCTCGATCTCTTGACGGACGCGTTCTTGAGTGTGCTGTCGACGGATGATCCCGGTTTCGATGCTGATCCTGCCGAGAAGTGGAACTTCCAGCCAGGTCCGCCGAAGCTCGCTTCCAGGCTGCTCAGGAAGGGTCTGACCGAAGCCATGATAGCTCTTGCGGTCTTTCCCGAACGTGCAGCCGCTGTTCACGACGCGAAGGGGCGAAGCGAGGCAGCGGTTCGGGCGCTGATGCGAGGAGCGGACGAGCGGAAGTGGTGGTCCCTTTCGAATGATTTCCGGGGACTCGCCGAGGCCTCACCCGAAGCATTTCTGGATTGTCTGGAACAGGCGCTGGATGCGAACCCTGTGCCCGTGATGTCGGTGTTCAGGAGCGATGAGGGTTTCCTGCATAAGACCGAGTATCTAGCCGATCTGATGTGGGCGCTTGAGCTCTTGGCATGGAGTCCCGATTATCTTGGCCGGGTGGCCTTTGCGCTTGCGCGGTTGGCTGAGTTGGACCCCGGCGGCAACTGGGGAAACCGTCCGGATGCGACGCTCAAGCGCATCTTCTTGCCATGGCTTCCGCAGACTTTCGCCGCTGCGGCCGAACGGCTCGAGGTGTTGGACGCCATCGTTGCGCGACAACCCGAGGTGGGATGGGACTTGCTGATCGCTCTCGCACCAGCCGACTTTGCCTCGGAGCAGCCGTCGGCATTTCCTCGATGGCGCGATTTCTCGGCCGGCGATCCGCCGCCGATGTTGACTCGCGATGAGCTCGCCGAAAATTACGCGGCCGTCGGCCAGCGCCTTCTCTGCGCCGCTGGGAACGATCCGAAGCGCTGGGCTGCACTGCTGGATCGCTGGCACGGCTTCACTGAGGAGTGGAGGGCGAACGCCCAGGCTGCGTTAGGAGGCGCAATCGCCACCTTCAGTTTGGAGCAGAGGACCGAGTTCCATGAAACGCTTCGGCGGGTCATCGGCAAGCACGAGCACGTGCCGCAAGCGCATTGGTCGCTCAAGTCCGACGCGCTTCGTCCGCTAAAGGAGCTGCTCAGGCAGTTGGAGCCGACCGATCCAGCCGTCAAACACGCTTATCTCTTCGGCGGCCCAACGTTCGCCTACCGGGGCGACCGGAGTTGGCGTGAACTGGAAGAGGAGGCCAGTTCCAGGCGGCGCGATGCCGCCGAGGATATACTGGCGACATGTTCGGCTGATGATGTGATCGCCATGGTCGGTCGGGTTCGGCAGCCGCGGCGTCTCGGCGAGGCACTTGCCTCGACGTCCGCGCCTGACGCGGTCAAGGACAGTCTGATGGAGAGGGCGCTCTCGGCGCCGGAGCTGAAGGAGTTTGCCCGCAGCATGCTCTTTGGGCTTCTTCAGTCGAGGGGCGAGCAGTGGTTGCTCGACCGCTTCAGGGACGGGATCAGCAGAGGAGAAGGGTCCGCCGTGCTGGCGCGACTGGCGCTTGCGCTGTCGGACGGCCAGAAAACCTGGGACGCAGTCGATGGCGCTGGTGCTGAAGTCGCGAGGGCCTATTGGGAACAGATCGAGGATCACGCGATTCCCGATAGCGCTGATCCGGCGTTCGTCATCGACAAGCTTCTGGCCGTCGATCGGGGCCACACCGCGTTGGCTTGGATTGGGGGACATCCCAAGCTGGCCGTGCCCGCCTCTCTCATAGTTTCTGTCCTGCGCCATTCGTCGACCACGAGCGGCGGGCATCAGGATGGCGACGGGATGCTCCAATATTACGCTGTCCAGCTATTCGAACGGCTTGATGCTGACCCGACCGCAAACCCTCTGGAGATCGTTGGACTGGAGTGGATCTACTACTCGTTGCTGGAGCATTCCGAGCGTCCACCAAAGAACCTGAACGACGCGCTCGCGATGGAGCCGCATCTATTTATGGATTTGATCGGCCGCGTGTACCTTCCGGACGGCGAGGTCGCGCCCGCGGAAATCTCCGAGCAAGACAAGAACGTCGCGGAACAGGCGTGGAGGGTCCTGTCGGGTTGGACAACTGTGCCCGGCACAAGGTCAGACGGCGAAATCGACCCGGGCGCTCTGCAGGCGTGGGTCGACGAGGTACGCAGGATCGCGCAGCAAAAGCGCCTCTCGCCAGTGACGGAAGGTAAGATCGGGGCCATCCTGTCGGCGGCTACTAGGACGGACGGCGTGCCTTGGCCGCCCGAGGCGGTGCGGCAGGTACTCGAAAGCTCGAGAAGCGTTGATCTGGAAGAAGGATTCTATGTGGCTCTGCGCAATCGCCGCGGCATCACCATGCGAAGAGCCAACGATGGTGGAGATCAGGAACGTGATTTGGTGGCGATGTACCGTTCCGATGCCAAGTCGGCAGGAGCCGCGAACGTGAGGACGCGCGCGCTCCTGAATAAGATTGCCGAAAGTTACCAGTATCAGGCGAATGAGGAGGATGAGGGGGCCGAGCGGCGAGACTGGTAGCTAAGATTGCTGGCGTAGGTCCAAGGCCCTCTGTCGTCGGCGGAAACGCGCCTCTCGGCGGCAAAGTCTGAATTTCGCCACTCCGGAGGGCCGCCTTGCGTCGGCGGCCGCCGCTGCCGACGCAAGGCATCGACTAGCCCGTCATCGGCGGCCGGTCCTCGCTCCAGCGGCCGGATCGTTGCCGGCCTCGCCTAGCCGTCGGCCTCCTCGGCCGGCACCGGCGCCCACGAGCCGGTGGGGTTCACGCGGTCCAGCACTTCGCGGGCGATGGAGCCAAGACCCGCCGTCTCCAGCACGCCCATCTGGAACGTATCGCGGATGGCGAAATCCTCCTCCGACAGATAATCGTCGAACGGGCTCAGCGGCGCGTTGACATCGCGGGCGCGGAAGTGATCCCAGTCGTCGAACCCGCAAAGGCGGGCCGCGATTTCGAGGCACTGCTTGTACCAGAGTTCGACACCGAGATCCCGCAGGACCTTGCGCAGTCGCTTGGCCGTGCGCTTCACGCGGTGCTCGGGCATCATGATGATGTTCATCGTCTACTCCTCTTACTGGTTGACTTCGGGGATGGTGCGAACGGCCGTCTTGTAGGACTGGCGCCAGCGTTCGATCTCGTGGCCCAGCTCCATGAGTTCCGGGAAGCACCTGCCATGGAGGAAGGACGCGAGGTGGTGGAGGATCCGCTCCGCGGGATTATTCATCCGCGGCAAGCCCGCCGGGGTGTAGACGAGCAAGACGGAATGCTCGCGAGCCCAGGCCTGCAGCATCGGATCGGCGCGGAAGCCCGCGTCCAGCCAAACCTCTTGAGGGCGCCCCGAACGCCGGACGAGGCGGCGCATCGTGGCCACGACGTCATCGACGATCGGCAGGCACACCGTCGCGCTCAGAGGTCGGCGGGTGCCGACATCGACGACCATCATCACGAGTGCCCGGCGATCCTGGTCGAGCATCGCGAAATCGATTGCCCATGCCTCGTTGGGGCGCGTGGGGAGCGTCGGCGTCGGCGCGAACTGCTTGGTGTCGAACTTCACATGGTTTCCTTTCTTGGTTGCTAGGATTGGGAGGATTCCGCGGCCTGCCTGGCGTCGCGGTCGGCGAGCGCGATGCCGAAGCGCACGAGCGCCTTCCAGACGGCGGTCTTGCTGGCGTCCACGCCCTGGCCGGTGACTGCTTCGTGGATCTGCGCGAGCTTGATCGTCGGACGGCTGGCGACGAGATGGCGCAGGAAGTCTTCGTGGGCGTCGAGCTTCGAGCGGTAGCCGTGCTTGCGCTCCGCGACGGCGCCGGTTTCGCGCCAGACCTCGACCCAGCGTTTGGCCTGGCGGTAGGGCAGGCCCATCGCCGCAGCGGTCGCTTTCGGTCCGGCGCCGGCCGCGACCGCTGCGATGAACCTGGTGCGGGCTGTCTCGGGCGCCTCGGCGAGGGCGGCCGTCTTATTGGCGATGTGGTCGACAAACTCGGTCAGCAGTGGCTCGACGGCGAGGCGGAGGTATCCGAAGTCGCGGTTCTCCTGCAGCGCGATCTCGGGAGCGACGCCGTTGGTCCGCAGCCAGGTGGGCACCTTGCGCGGATGCATCCCGCTGCGCTTGGCGATCTCGGCGACGAACATGTAGACGCCGCCGAGCGCGTGGACCTCGATGGTCGAGTAGGGCGTGTAGCTGGGGCCGCGCTGCGCCAGCAGGTCCGGCCTGGCGTGGGCGAGGCGGGACAGGAAGGCCACGTTCACGTGCAGGATTTCGGCGGCGGTGGACTGCGCGATCCACTCCGGCGGTTTCGCGTCCGAGGGATTGTCGTGCAGGTGACCTGAAACGCCGTCGACGAAGGCGTCGATGTCCTCGACGGCGAGGCTGAAGCGCAGGTTGCGGCGCTTGGTGCCCTTGTCGAAGATCTCTGCGTCGCCGGCGACGATGGCCGAGATGATCGCCGCCCAGGGCGTCTCGCCGGGGCCGATGCATCGGGCCGCGACGGCGATCGAGCGGCATTTGTCGCCCGCGGGACGGGCCGCGGACCACACCTTGTCCATCAGGTCGTCGATCGAGGCCTTGCTGTAGCCAGCATACCCGGCGACCAGGCCGCAGACCGGTCCGTCCAGGCGGCGGATGAGGCCGCGGTCCACGAGGCTCGGCAGCACGGTCGGCGGCAGCCCGAGCAGCCCGGCCGCTGCGGTTTCGCTGACGGCGTCCTTCATCTGCAGCAGCAACGGCAGCACGTCGTTGACCGCCATCCGGACCGGCGAGCGGACGGTCTGAGCGCGGACCACCGGCACGAGGCCGCTGTTGGCGAGGCGCTGCAGAATGGCGCGCTCGACACCGAAGGTGGCCGAGAGCTGCTGGATCGACAGCATCGAGGAGTGAGCGTCCGCCCCCCTGCGCAGCGAGTGGTCGCGCGAAGTGGATTTCATGTCGGCGTCGATCATCTCGCCGAGCAGCCCCCGGATCTTCGGCTCGATGTGCTTGTCGTGGATGACATACGCGAGCGCGCCCAGCTCCTTGCGGCGTCCATAGTGCTGCGGCCGCTTGTCCATGTCGGCGCGATGGCGCCCGGCGAGCGCGGCGAAGCCATCCACGCCGCCGATGATCGCGCGGCCGGCCAGAGCGAGCATCTCGGGCGTGAGCGCATCGAACTGATCGCTGCTCTTGCCGCGGCCCTGGGCGCTTTTCGCGGTCCGGGCCGGGTCGAGCATCAGGCCGGACGCGAGCGCGATGACGGTCTCGAACAGGTCGCCGTTCGAGAAGCCGCGCCACGCTTCCGGCAGCAGCCGCCGGGCCACCTCCTTCTTGATCGGATCGGGGTCGACGAGCCCATACACGAAACGGAAGGCTTCTTCGTCCTCGATCGGAAAGACCGGTTGCGGGAAGTCGCGCAGATCGACGTCGCACTTGTCGCAGCGGGTCGGCAGATCGGCGCGCAGCCAGCCGAGCTTGCGCTTGCATGCCGGGCAGGTGTCGATGGTCTTTTCGTGGGTCTGGAAGTCGTGGCTGAGGGGGCGGAGCTCCCAGGGCGAGCGGTGGTGCTGCGAGATCTCCAGCGCCAGCGGCGACACGCGCCGATACCGGGTCTCGCGGAAGTGCAGGCGGATCTGGGTGCCGAAGAAGTCGATGCTTTCGGAGCCGGAGTGGGCGAACACGCCGGTGCGGTACGTGCGCGAAACGATGTCCTCCGGCGTGCATCCGATCAGGGTGGCGATGCGCGCGATCTCGTCCGGGTCGGTCAGGGTGGTCGCCACAGATACCGCGTTGCCTTTGGTGGCGTCAGCGAGCTTGAGCAGGGTTGCGTGATTCCTGACGGCGGTGACCGACAGCGCGCGGCCAAGATAGCCGCGCAGGCTCTCGTCGATGTACGGCGCCCCAACCGTGGCGACGAACTTCTTGGGCGGGCTCGCGAGCGTCATGCCGCGTCCTTGCCGCCGCGCTTGGTCTTGGCAGCGGCCTCAGCCTTCAGGCGGCCGAGCGTCTCCTTCCTCGGCCCTTCGGCGAAGGGGTCGAACAGCGGGCGCGGCTCGGTGGCGTTGAACGCCCGGAAGGCGCTCTCGAAGTCCGGCCACTCGATCGAAGTGCGGCCCAGACGCAGTGCGCGTTCGAGCGCCATGCGGAGCACCCGGCATGCGATGCCGGGCACGCCGTCGCACATGTCGTAGATCTTCGCGCGATCCTCGATCGTCGACACCCAGCCGAGCGGCTCGTCGACGACGCCGCGCTTCACCATCTCGTCCTCGACGCGCTGCAAAAACTTGAAGAAATAGTTCCGATCCGCCTCCTTCTTGATGTCGAACGGGAGCAGGGTGGCATCCTCGTCCGCGACCGTGCGGGACTTGAGCTCCTTCGAGCGGAAGAGGCCGAGCATCTCTTTGGTCCCGACCAGGACGACGCTGAAGATGCCCTCGTTGACCATCGTCTTGAGCAACATCGCCATGTTGTGGCCGGTCTTGCCGCCGTCGTGGCGGAGCAGTTCGTGCGCTTCGTCGATGACGAGCAGGAGCGTGCGCTTGGTCCGCGCGATCTCGTAGATGCTCCTGACCACGACCTGCGCGTTGATCGGGCCGGATCCGGGGATGATCTCCTGGGCGGCGTCGCCGTAGCTTTCGAGCACCAGCGAGAGGAAGGCGCGCGGGGTCCTGACGCCGCGCATCGTCACGAGGAGCACGGGAATGTCGTCTTCGGCGAAGCTGGGGTCGGCGTTGATCTCGTCGACGACCTTGCCGATCGAGGTCGACTTCATCGCGCCGCTGGGCCCGATGATCGGGAGCACCCAGAGCTCCCGCATCTTGCAGGGGCGGCCCTTGGCCGCCGCGCGTCGGGCCTCGTTCGTGTGGACCACGCTGCTCGTGTTCCCGAGCAGCCACCGGATCTTCTCGCGGAACTTGCCGAGCCGGGGGTGTTCGATGATGTTTCCGTCGAAGATGCTGAGCCGCTTGATGCCGTCCTGCATGGGTTGCTCCTGTTACTTGCGCTTGGCGCGGGAAATGCGGGTGGGGACCTTGGTCTTCGCTTCGGCCGCCTTGCGGCTCTTGGTGCGCTTGGCCTTGAGGAGCGCGGCCTTGCGGGGCTTGCGTGCGCGAGGGCGCGATTCCGGCGCGAGCGGCATGTCCTCGGTAGCCGGGAGGGTATCGATCTCGTCCGCGACCGGGCCGTCCCACTCGCTCGCGATCCGGTGGGCGCGCAACGGGGACAATCCGGCCAGCCTCTCCCAATGGCTCTTCAGTCGCTCCAATGCTTCGGAGCGCTCGGTCTCGGTGCCGAAGGCGATCCCCTGCGATCTCGCGAACTCACGGAGCCGCGCGTATTCCGCGAACGACATCTTCGTCGGGAGGTCGACCGCCTGCACCGTGATCCACTTGATCTCACCGGGGAGTGCGCGATCCAGGACCTTGATGTACGAGGCGTCGCTCGGATCCCACTTGATCGGGATCCTCCTCGAAGAGCCGGATTTCAGCGGCAGTTCGGCGAGCGCGGCATCGTGATAGCGGATGCCATTGATGCGGATGCCGGCTGAGGTGAGGAGGGCGGTATCGAGCCGGCCCGGCGGAATCCGGATGCCGGATTCGCCGTCGACCGTGCAGAGCATCGGGTCGGCCGCCACGTGCGGCCGGCGGCCGATGAAGCGGCTCACCCGCTCGATGATGTTGGTGATGAACTTGCGCATTCGTCAGTCCTTTCGCTGCTACCAGCCTTCGTCGGCTGCGGTTTCGTCGTTCGGTGGTTCGGTGGGTGCGGTGATCGGAGCGTCGGTCTCGCTCCAGCCGTCGTCGTCGAAGTCGTCGTCCTCGATCACGGGAGTGCCGCGCGCCTTGGGGTCGCCGGTTGGATCGCCCCGCCGCTCCTTGACGTACGCCTCGTGGTCGGCCTGTTCGGCTTCGGCTTTGTTGCGTGCCTTCGTGCGCTTGGTTTTCGCGATAGCGGACTTGCTGGGCGTGCGGCCCTTGTTCGGAGTGTTGTCCCGGTCGAGGAGCTCGGCGGCGACATGGTCGGGCACGCCTTCCGGCTCGACCTTGTTGAGGCCGGCGGTCGACGCTTCCGCCACGGCGTCGGTGATGTTGTCCAAGGTGATGTCGGGGAGTTCGTTGGTCGTGGTGTCGTCGAACTGGCCGAGCGACCAGCCGAGTCCGCGGCGCGCCTGGCGGGCCTGGCGCATCGGCATCTGGCCGGCGAGCGTCTCCCAGTGCTTGCGGAGCCTGTTCTGGGCCTCCCAGCGATCCTCTTCTGGGCTGAACTCGAGATCTTTTTCCTTCGAGAATTCCCGGATCCGGTCGAGATGCCAGAACGACATGCCCTTCAGGGCTTCGGCATTCACGTTGGGCATCGTCACCCAGTAACCCTTGGGCTCGCCCCCGCGATTCCAGACGCTGATGGAGGAGGCATCCGCTGGATTGAACTTGACGACGACGCGTGCGCGCGACTGGCCGAATGTGCGCAGGTCCTGAGAGCGCTTCTTCTCGAAGCGGACGAGATCGTCCAGGAGCATGCTGGTCGTGGCCTCGTCGTGCCAGCGCATGTTCTTGAACTTGATGCCGTTGCCGCTGATCGTGGCGGTGTGAACCTGGCCGAGGACGTGGTCGAGGGCCGCGACGTCGCTGATGAAGCTGCGGCGCTGGATGACGAGACCTTCCTGCCACTTCCGGGCGGGGATCGCGTCGATTCCGTCGTGGGGACGGTAGTTGTAGACGTCGATGAATTCGTGGAGGAGCTCGTTGAGGTCTTCGAGCGTGATCAGCGCATCCTTTGAAGGATTGAGGCCAACCTGACGCATGACGTAGACGTTGTAGCGGACCGCGCCGGCGAGCTTGTGGATCAGGCCTTTGTTGAGGCTGTCGAACCAGCGCTCGCAGACTGCCTTGTACTGCGGCGTATCCGCCGGGGCGTAGTGGACTTCGGTGCCCAGGTTCGCCATCGAGTGCTGGAACGAGGGCGACTGGTGCGCCCAGTCGCGGTCCAGGAGTATCTCGGTGGGCCGACCCCAGCCGTCCCACGGCCGCTTGATCTGCGGGTACAGCTTCTGCATGTACCCCTTGTGGCGGTTGACGCGCTTGAGCGTCGCCAGCACGGAGTAGAGCGACGGGGGCTCGAACGTGACGAAGAATCCCAGGACCATCCGGCTGTAGACGTCGAGGCAGACGGTCAGATAGGGCCGCCCGAGCGGCAGCAGCAGTTTGCTGTCGAGCACATGGACGTCGAGCGGCGTAGTATCGATGATGGCGAGCTCGAGCGGCAGCTCCGCAGTGATGTGCTCGCGGTGGCCGTGAAGCTTGCGCCAGGCTTCGCTGCGCGAAGTCTTGCGGGCCCAGTTATCGAAGGTCAGAGCCTCGTCGATGCGGCGGCGGAGCACCTCCAGTCGCGGCAACTTGAGCTGATCGTCTGCGGAACGCTTCTTGTTCAGCTCCTTGATCGCCTCGCGCAGCTCGCCGTGCGCGTCGTTGTAGTCCCGGTTGCAAGCGCCGTAGAAATAATCGATGACCTTCGGGATTTCGTTCTCGACCTCGTCGGCAAGACGGCGCTTCGAATTCTTGCCGCGGTTGTCCCGGAACGCTTCGAGCGGCCGCGCGCCCGGCCGGCCGCAGAACTTGATGCAGTGGCGGAGCCGCGCGACCTCGACTCGATAGGGCTCCGGATTCTTGCCCTCACGCAATTCGTCGGTTTCGTATCGGAGCTGCCGGACGACGGGACGCCACCGGCTAATAAGCGTCTGCAGGGCCTTGCCACCGAGGCCGGTGCCTTCTTCGTCGGCCTTGATTGTGTAGAACTGACGGGCGAGCGCTGCGCGCCCCTCCGGCGTGAGCTTCGCCTGGTCCGCGTCCGAAGAGTCCGTCCACAATTCGTCCGGACCGAATTCGCGGAGTTCGATCGGATGGCCGTCGCGGTCCTGCTCGATCTTCCGGATCTTCCGCAGCGTATGCAGTTCGAGGAACTTGTGCTCTGGAATCTTGACCGGGGTGCCGTCCGTCTCCTCCTCGAAGCACATGACGTTGTAGGCCCGCCAGCGGTCGAAGCGGATCAGTCCCTTCTCGGCGTGGTGGAACAGCTCGCCTTTCCTGATGTCGAGCGAAGACATGCAGCGCTCCCTACTTGCCGAGCTTGATCGCGGCGCTTTCGGTCAGGACGACCGGCGTCTGCTGGGTGATCCGGCGGGTGATGTCGACGCGCACGTGGCGGCGGACGATCAGTGCGCGCAGGCGCGCCAGGCCCTGCGGGCTCCACTCGTCGTCGGTGCGGCTGAGCGTGGTGACGACCGCGCCCCACGGCATCGTGCCGTCGGCGAGGCGGAAGGCTTCGCCAAGACGGAGGTAGTCCTGAGACGAGATCGCGGCGAAGCGGTCCATCCGGATCAACCGGGCGTTGGCCAGGCGGTGGCCCTCGGCCAGATAGGTCTCGGCCGAGAGGATCCGGAAATTCCAGCCGCGGAGCTTGCACACGCGCTTGGCCAGCCAGAGCTTGAAGCTGTATTCGGGGTCGCGCCGGTGCTCGTCGTCCGAACGCTTGATTTCGATGATCTCGATCGCGGTGCTGGCGAGGAGGCGCTCGCAGTCGGGGAAATAGACGAGCGTGCGGCCGTCGCTCATGCGGAATTCCATCCGCATCGGCTGCATCATGAACGCGCGCACGTCCCAGTCCGCTTCGCACACCCAGATGAAGTGCCGCTCGGCGATGCTCTCCCACGGCAGCGGCCGTCCCGCCTTCAGCGACGGGAACTCGCCGGTCGGCCTCTTCAGGACGGCCTGGATGACAGTCCTGATCGGCCCACCGCCTTCGGCGCGCACGATCCTTGCGGACTCGAGATGGGGGCGCTGCTTCGACATGGCGGCTTCGGACTAGCCGGCCCGGGCAATACTCCGCCGTCCGCCGGAAAGGTCTTTTTCCGGCGTCGGGGGTGAATTGCGGGGATCTGGGAGAATCCGGACGGCGCGCGGCCTTGCCTTCCCCGCGCCGAGCTGCTCTGGTGCGGGTGTCTGTGAAGGCGGTTGTCCGGTTCTCTCGTAGGCTGGCTACCCCCGAACGAAGGGCGGCCCTGTTGGCGCAGGGTCGCTTTTCGTTTTTGGCCCCTAGGGGTCGTCCGTTCTCCTTTCGTCGGGCCTTGGGTTTCGGTTACGGGCGCGACCATGACGATCGCTGTTTCTGGAGTCGAGTAGGTTTCGGTCGCTTAAGGGCTGCGAACCGCCCGTTTCGGCCAGCTCCGGACCCGGTTCAGGGCGGGCGGGCCCCGGTTCAGGGCGGGTCGGCCCCCTTCTGCCGGCCCGTCCGCGCCCGCCGGAGCCGGGAATCGGCGCGCAGGATTTCAAGGATTCGACGGTTCGCGGAATTTTTCGCTCCGCGGCCGCGGATCGAAAATCTGGAATTTCGAGTCCTTGAAATCCTGTCCAAGAGTCCGGTCGGTCCGTGCCGCCGCCGGACGCCCCGCCGCTGGGGTCCGCGTGCCCGGTTTTCCGGCCCCTCGAAACGAGCCGAGGACCGTCCCGAGGAGGCCGGCGAATACTGTGGATAACCGGTGGAAAACCAGCTTGAAGGTCCGGATCCGGGCCCCGTTGCGGCCGAGATCGCCCCCCGCACGCTCGGAATTGGCGCCGGGGTAGCCCTCTCGGTTGGACGAAGGTCGAACGGCGTACGGTACATTTCGCTCTCTCCGGACCTCCTAGAACTCGACCCAGTCGGCCTTCATGGCCTCCTCGCAGGCGCGCCGCAGCAGTGGCCAGACCTGCTGCCGGCGGTCGTGGCCGAGGACCATGAATTCGGCCGCGCCGGCTGCCTCACCGGTCAGGGGGTTGGCCGACTGCATGGCGAAGACCCGGTAGTCCGAAATGCTGGCCAGGTCGCTGACGTTGCCGATGCGCAGTGCCCCGACCGTTCGGCGCAGGGCCCGGATGCCGGCGGGATGAACCTCGATGGTCACGACGAGCATGGCGGTGCCTCCCTGAGTTCGGCATAGACCTGCAGCGCGGCGGCCGCCGCGGCGAGCCGCTGCACGATCCGGGCGGGGCCGGCGCCTGGCCGGAACGCAGCAACGAGGTCGGGGAGGTCGAGCCCCGCCGTGACGGTGTCGCCGATCTCGGCGGGGGCCCGCTTCGCGAACCGGCCGATCGCGATCCTCAGTATGGCCGCGTTCGGGGACGGGAGCCGGATCGTCACGTCGGCAGCGCCAATCAGCGATCGGGGGAGCAAGCCGACGTCGGCCGCGATGCCTGCCACGGACTGGCCCGCCGACAAGGCGAGGGAGACCGCAGCCGAGCTGGTCGAGAAGTTCTTTTCGTTCGGAAGGGCAACGTGTCGGGTGTGCTGCTGCCAGCGCTCGCCGAACTCGGATCGGAAGTAGACCGACACGGGCAGAACCCACGCCGGACTCGGCACATGGATGATGGCGCACATCGACTGGTTATGACGGAGCCTGCGCCGCTGCTCCGGCGTCGTAGCCGCCTCGAACGTGGCTGCGACGATTGCCGTCACCGCGTCCGGGCGGTCGCCGTCCGCCGCCGCCGCCGCGTCCTCCTCCTGGTCCAGGTAGAAGTTGTCCTCCATCTCGTCGGGCTCATCCTCGAACCGGCCGAGACCGCGGTCGTAGACGCGGTCGACGAGGACCGTGCCGGGAGGCTTCTCCTGATGCTCGTCGTGTCCCTTATTCGGGGTCATGGGGATGACGTTGCCGGAGGGGCGGCGGCGTGTCGGCTTTTTCATGTGCGGGTTCTCACCATGGTGGATGGACCGAGCGGTCCTGACATCAGATCGATTTCGAGGAGGTCGGCGCACGCGAGCGCCATGACCGCAGGCGAGGGGTCTTGGCCGACACGGATTGTCTCGAGCAGGGCGCCCAGCTGCATCGGTCCGTCGTCGGCAAGGACCGTCAGGATGCTAAGGCGCAGCGGGACGGGCACCGGTCGGTCCTTGTAGGACCACACCAGGCGCGCATTCGATCTGCGGGGCTCGGCCCGCAGGTCCTCCGCAGTGACGACGAGTTGCTGTAGGCCGAGTTCGCGCAGAGCGATCTGGACGAGGCCTTCGGTATCGAGATCGCGGACGCGGCGCGCAGGTACGACGTCGAGGTGGAGGCGCCCGTCCTCCCGCGTCAGGATGACCGCGTCGATCTCGACGCTTACTTGCGGGGACCCAGCATGCGCCGTCGCAACGTATGAGATTTCGCGGACCGCCGGATCGAGCGACGCGTGCACGAGCGCCTCTCGGAGCGCAGGGTGGCGAGCGGGGACCGGGGCCGCAGTTTTTGCGGACGAGAAGAGGTGGGGATGGCCGCTGCGGGCGCGGGGACGGAACATGAGAAAGCATCCGAGGACATGAAAGGAATGGGCAGGCTCTCGGTGTGCTTTTGGCTGTCGGTATCCATGGCTGGCCGTTCCTTTCAGATCTCGATGATGAGCTTGTCGTCGAAGTCGGGATTGTCCCAGCTGCTCTGCGCGCCGGGCCACGGGCCGTAGCCCTTCGCGTTGCTGACCAGGCGCGTGCTGCGGATCTCCAGGTCGCGAGACTCGTGCGTGTGACCGTAGATCCAGAGTTCCGGCGCGCCCTCGCGGATGAGGTCGCGGAGGTCGCTGCAATAGGCGGCCGACGAGATGTCACGCTCGAAGCCGCGCTTCATTGCTTGGGGCACCGGACCGTGGTGGCTAATGACGACGTGTCGGCCGCCCTTGCGTAGCTCGCGCGCGATGAAGTCGCGCGATTGCAGGTGGCGCGACAGCGTGTGCTCCGGGCGCAGGCGGAATTCGTAGTTGCCGTGCCTGATCTTCCGGTAGTCGTTCATGACGCCGCCGGCGACCATCATCGCATAGGCTGGGTCGTCGAACAGGTCGAAGTCGGTCCACATGGTGGCGCCGAGGAAGGTGATGTCGTCGATGATGAAGACATCGTTCTGCAGCACGTGAATGTTCGTCCCTGCCGCTGTGGCGCGCGCCTTCTCGACTGTCCTGTCGATGTCGCAGCCGTAGAATTCGTGGTTGCCCGGAATGTAAAGCACGGGCCGGTCCTGCACGCGCTCTCGCAGCCAGGCGACGCCTCTCTCCATGCGAGGGGCCAGGTCGCCGGCGACGATCATCACGTCGAAATCAGGACGCGCGTCTCCCGACGGCAGGTCCCAGCCGCGGGTCAATTCAAGATGGAGATCGGACATGGGCCATAGACGCATGTCAGCCCTCCTGCTTCGGCGAGGGCGGCGGCAACTCGGTCAGCGTGTCGCGCTCGCGGTCGTAGTGCGCGTAGTAGACGTTGGACGTACCCCAGTTGCGTCTCACCAAGTGCACGTTTTCCCGGCCGGGTTCGGCCGGTACCTCCACGCCCTGGGCGTGCTGAGAGCAGCGAGTCATGTAGAAGCCGCTCTTGTTGTAGAGCCGCCCTTCGTCGCCGCATTCCTCGCAGGTGCAGGCCGACCGCGCCCGGGCCAGCGAAATGGCGTGCATGATCCTGTCTGCGGTCTCGGGCGATACCTCGCCGCGCCAGTAGACACGCAGTTCGCCGAACTTCTCCTTCACCTGTGAGAAGTGAATGCGCTCGCCATGTCGAAGAGCTGCCTCGATCCGGCTGCACATGCGTTCGAGGAGGCCCTGCCACCCCTGCTCGCACCACGGATAGCCGCTGGCGCGCTCCGGATGTCCCTTCGGCGGCTGGAAGAGCGCGGAATGCGCCTCGATGAGTTCGACTCGCCAATCGTGAACGTTCGCCATCTCGCTACTCCTCGATGCCCAGAGAAGTCGGGTCGACGTCGACAAAAACGTCGTTCTGGCGGTCGTATCGGCGGCATGTGATGAAGTGCCTGCCATCGGCGAAGTGACGGACCATGTACACGTTCTCGAATCCGGGCCGCCGCTCGACCGGCGGAAGGCCCTCCGCGTGCGCCTCGCAGCGCGTCGCCAGCCAGGCGTCGCCGCGAAGGCGACCCTCCTCGCCGCAGACATCGCAGGTGCAGGCGCTGCGGGCCTCGGCCAAGTCGATCGCCTTCTCGACGCGGGCGCTCGCTTCGGGAGAGAGACGGCCGGTCCAGTACATCCTGATGCTGGCGTACTTCTCTTTGATCTGCGTGAACTGGAAGGTGCCGCCCTCGGTTTCCAGCACCTCCCGGATCCGGACGCAGCAGCGGTCGATGAGATCGCGCCAGCCGGCACCGCACTCGGGGGAGCCCTGAGCCGCGCCCGGGAAGTCGGCCGGCGGCTGGAAGAGGTCGCGGTGAGCCTCGATGAGCTCGACCCTCCAGTTTCCAACGACGCCCGACATGACCGACCTCAACGCCTACCGTTATACACGAACAAAACAGGAACATTTAACCAGAGTCAATAGGATCAATAGACCTATTTCATATAGGTCTATAAGGATTGAGCTTCCGCCTCGGCGAAATTGCCGTTATTTCAGAGGGATGTTCCGTTTTGGGATCGATAAAAAACCGCCGATTGAAGGGGAAAAACGCCGGCGGCCGGCCCCGGACTCTTGCTGCAACCCGCAACCCATGGGACGATTCCGTGGGACGCACAACGCGCGGGCAGGGTAATGGCGGAAAAGAAGGCGGACGCAAAACGGGGAAGAAAGCCCCCGGACGGCGAAAAGAAGCAGTTCCTGTCGTCGATGGATCCGGACGTAATCCGGGCCATAAAGGTCGCGGCCGCCGAACTGGACAGGACCGCGTCCCAGGTGCTGGAGACCGCCGCCAAGGAGTGGCTCGAGCGGCATCGCGCCGGCAAACGGTAGCGGTCGATATGGGGGCCGCCGACACTTACAATGATATCGATCTCGCTTGGCTGATGAGGCTGAGGACGGTCGTGGCACGTCTGGGCGAAATGGATTGCGCCCGCTGGTGGAACTCGCAAGGGCAACTCGGGCGCCCGGGCGCGATCGTGCTGCGCCGAGGATTTCCGAGGACGCACTATTTTGCTCAGGCGAAGTCAGTGCAGATGGTCGCCGCCGCCCGTTGCGCGGAGATATTCGATCCGCCTGGGTCGGTTACCCTCTGGCGCCTCACCGACGATCTCGAAGACCGTCTGGATTCGATCTGGGAAAGCTGGCTCGACGCGGCCGGGACGTGGCAGCCGTTCTTCGAGCGCGTCGCCGGCCTGAAGTTCAACGACGTTCCGTCCGTCCTCAAGGATTTCGATCTGGTCACGGATGCGGAGATCGAGGCACACGGCAAGAGCAAGAAGTCGTCCGACGGACGGTCGATCCAGATCCCCGAGAAGTTCAACGGGCGGCGGAGCGCCGTTGCCTTGCTGGCGCTCTCGTTCTCCGCCAGCGTGCCCGGCGGCCTGGTCGTCCCTTATGCGCGGAAGGCCGACGCATGAAGATCCGCCCCGAATGGTCGCAGCGTCTCCTGCGGAAGGGGGTGCTGGCCCAAGAGACCTACGAGCTCTTTGCTGCGTGGGATGACGGCTTGTCGGCTGCCGACAACCTGAAGTCGGCTCTTTCCGGCAGGCACAAGACCGCCGGCTGGGAGCGGGAGGTCCGCGCCACCTTGAAGCGCCGGCTGCGCGACGTCGAACATGTGCGTCCTCTGATCGTGCTGGCCAAGCGGGGCATGTCTCTCGTCGACTGGCGCGACTGCTTGCGGCTGTGGATCGGCGTCACAGAGCAGCCGTTCCACGATTTCGCGCTGGGATGGCTGTTCAATGAGCATGGGAAAGGGCGCTATCAGATACGGTCGGAGGACGTGCGTCCCTTCATCGAAAAGTCCGCTGCCTCTCGCGGCCCCAAGGCCAAGCCGCTTTCCGAGTACGGGCAGCTCCGTAGCGCTCGGGACCTGCTCAGAATGGCGGTCGATCTCGGCATGCTGGCCGGCGACGGGCCGACGAAAACGTTCGCGTCCATCGCGATGAGCGACGACGTGACGATGTTCTACGTCCACATGATCAGCGACCTTGAAGGCAACACCACCAAGATGCTGTCGAGTCGGCTCTGGCGTCTGGCCTACATGGCTCCGACGGATGTCCATGTCGCGCTTTTGCGTCTCCACCAGTACAAGCGGCTGAACTACGAGGTGGCGGGCAACATCGCGCAGGTGGGGCTTCCGTTTAAGAGCGCGCTGGAGTGCGCCGAGAGGGCTGCCGCATGACCGATTTCGAGAAGCGCCTTCGGAACGACCTTGAGCCGCATTTGGTGGCCGCGGATCCGCGCGCGAAGATCAGCGCCTACCACGACATGCCGTACGCGCTCTTCCGGTACGATCCCGAGCAGGAGTACCCGCTGCGGCGGGAGTTGACTCTGCTGACCACCCGCCTGACCCAGAAGGGCAAGCGCGTGACGCGCATCTCGCTGGCGGAATGTCTTTCGGCCGCCATGACCTCGCAGCTCCCGCTCGAAGATTGGTACGAGGCGGAGCGGGCGGGAACGGTCGAGGACACTGTTCGGACGATCTCCAACCTCCTTGAGGAATATGCGCCCTTGGTGGATCTCGTCGCCGCTCGCATGCCGGAAGACCCCGATCCCAAGAAGGATGTTGTCTTGATTTCCCGCACCGGTGCTCTCTTTCCGGTCTACCGAACCTTCTCGCTGTTGGAGCAGCTGAAGGGACGCGTGCACGTGCCGACCATCCTGTTCTATCCGGGCGACCTCGACGGGGCTTCCGGCCTTCGCTTCATGAGCGAGCTCGATGCCGAGCATAACTATCGACCGAAGATCTTCTGAGGAATGAACAACGTGGCCAAGATCGCATCACTGTTCGCAAGCGACATCACTCGGCAGATCGAGGAGGTCATCAAGGTCGACCAGACCTCGTCGGAGATCATCGCATCCGAAATCGACGAGTACGTGGTCACGGACGCGATCAAGAAGCACTACGTTCACGTTCTGGAGCGCTACCAGGAGACACCCCAGAAGCCCCACGAGGGCGTCGCGATCTGGATCTCCGGCTTCTTCGGTTCGGGCAAGTCGAGCTTCGCCAAGGTGCTGGGACTCGCGATCGAGGATCGCGACGTTCTCGGCGTCCCCGCCGCCGAGCGGTTCTCCACCCGCGCCAACGACCCGAAGCTTTCGGTCGTCCTCAAGACCATCAACGAGAAGATCCCAACGCACACGGTCATCTTCGATGTCTCGACCGACAGGGGCATCCGGACCGGCAATCAGATGCTGACCGAGATCATGTACCGGCTGTTCTTGGGGAGTCTGGGCTACGCCAAAGAGATCGACCCGGCCGAGCTGGAGATCGCACTCGAGGGCGAGGGACGTCTCGACGAGTTCAAGAAGGTGTTCCAGGAGCTTCACGGCAAATCCTGGGATGCACAGAAGAACCTGCCGATCTTCGCCCTCAACCAGGCGAGCGCCGTTCTGCACAAGCTCGAACCGGCGACGTATCCGATGGCGGATTCGTGGTCCAAGGGACGTCCGAAGATCGATATCACGCCGGGCCGTCTGGCCGACCGGATCGTAGAGCTGATGAAGCGCCGCAAGCCGGGACGCTCGCTGATCTTCGTCGTCGACGAAGTCGGTCAGTTCGTCGCCAGGGACACCCAGAAGATGCTCGACTTGCAGGCCATCGTGCAGCAGCTCGGCGTCAAAGGGCGCGGCAAGTATTGGATCGCGGTCACTTCCCAGGAACGGCTGAGCGAAGTGGTCAGCGGCCTCGATGACCGCAGGATCGAGCTGCCGAAGCTCATGGATCGTTTCCCGCTCCAGGTCCACCTCGAGCCGTCCGATATCTCCGAAGTCACCAGCCGCCGCGTGCTGGCGAAGAACGCCGCCGCGGAGACCGCGCTCGGCAAGCTCTACGACGACAATCGGGCTCGCCTCGATCTCAACTCCAAGATCACCGCCGACGTCTCGTTGCCGTCGCTGTCCAGGGAACGGTTCGTTGATCTCTATCCGTTGCTGCCCTATCAGATCGACCTGATCATCGACATTGTCTCGGGTCTCCGGATGCAAGGCGGCGCCAGCAAGCACGTTGGCGGCGCGAACCGGACCATCATCAAGCTCGCCCAGCAGCTCCTGATCAACCCGGCCACCAAGATCGCGGACGCGCCCATCGGCGCCTTGGTGCGGCTCGACCAGGTGTATGATCTGGTCGAAGGCAACATCAATTCCGACATTCGGGCCAAGATCATCTCCATCCCGCAGAAGGTCCAGCATCCGCTGGCCCAGGCGGTGGCGAAGGTCGTGTGCCTCCTGCAGTTCGTCCGGACGGTCCACCGGACGCCGGAGAACATCGCTGCGGCGCTGGTCGACCGCGTGGACGCCGATTCCAGGCTGACCGAGGTCCGTGAGGCCTTGGCGAAGCTCGAAAGCGCGCTCATGGTCCGTCAGGGTGAGGGCGGCTACCGGATCCCGACGCCGGCGGAAGACGACTGGGATAATTCCCGGGCGTCCATCGAGCCGAAGAAGGGTGACGAAAGGCGCCTCTTCGCGTCCGTGCTCGCCGGCTTTTGGGCCCCGCAACCCGGCTTCACGCTGGGCGACGCCAAGGTGTTCAAGGCCGGGTTGACGGTTGAGGGCAACGAAGAGGTCGCCGGCGACATCTCCTTCCACCTGGAACTCGCCGACAACGCCGAGCAGGCGCTGATGGACGCGGAGAACCTGCGCAAGCGCAGCCAGATGCAGCAGAAGGACGTCTTCTGGAGCATCGCGCTCGACCAGGACATCAGGCGCGAGATGCGCGAGGCATTCCGCTCTGACGAGATGATCAAGCGCAAGGGGCGGGGCACTCCGACCGCCGACGAGACCGCGCTGATCGCCGAGGAGAAGGTCCGCCAGCGCAATCACCTGCAGGAGCTGGGCCGTCGTCTGAAGTCGGCCTGCCTGGCCGGCAAGGTGTTCTTCCGCGGCAACGACCGCAGCCCCGCCGGCACCGTCACCGAGGTCGGGAAGGCGGTGACCGGCGTCCTGCAGCAGGTTCTGCCGGACGTCTACAATCGCTTCGCCGAAGCCTCGGCCAAGAAGGCCGACGTCACCAAAGGCATCGATGCCCTCCTCACCGCGGAGAACCTCTCGGGTCTGCCCGCCGTGTTCTCGCATCTCGAGCTGCTGCGCGACGAGCAGAACAAGCGGGTCTTCAGGGCCGACGTGGTGCCGCTGTCGGAGATCCTTGCGAAGGTCGAACAGCGGGCCGCTTACGGCGAGCAGGTGACCGGCAAGTATCTGGAGGACGAGTTCCTGAAGCCGCCCTTCGGCTGGGATTTCGACGTCGTGCGACTGTTGACGCTCTCGCTGCTGAGGGCGGGCCAGATCGAGGCAATTTCCAAAGGGCAAACGATCGACCAGGCGACGACCACCGCGGCCAAGGACTGCTTCTCCGGCAACAACATGTTCCGGGCCGCCGCTTTCCGGCCGAAGAAGGGGATCGACTTCGCCGTCCTCGCCGAAGCCGGCGAGAACTATCGCGACACGTTCGGCGACGAGGTCAAGGAACTGGCGCCGGGGCCGATTGCGGCCGAGATCCGGGCCGCGGTCGAACGCCACGAGGAAGGGCTCGATGGCGTTCTCGGTACGATGCGGTCCGCTCAGCTTCCGGGCGCGGACGTTCTCGAAAGCGCCGTCAACCAGATGCGGGCCATCCGGCGCGGCAACGAGGAAAACGCCATCCTCACCTTCAACGCTTCTCACAAGAGCCTCAAGGATGCGATCAAGCGCGGCTCCGATCTCGCCGCCGCCCTTAATGACTCGGCCTTGAAGGCGATCGCCGATGCCCGGACCGCCATGAAGCTCATGCCCGCCCTGGAAGAGGAGCCCGAACTCGACGCCGTCTATCCGGAGCAAGGCAAGGCCCTGAACGACCTGCTGGGCAGGGAGACGTTCTTTCGGGAGATCGGACCGATCTCGAAGGCGGCCACCTCCATCGCGGCCGAGTACAAGCGGCGGTACGACGCGGCCCTGGATGCCCGCGTCAAGGCGTATCTGGGCGCCCTCGATGTGCTGGCGAAGACGCCGGGCTGGGAGCGCCTCGACGAGGCGCAGCGGGACGAGATCTCCCGCCATCTCAAGCAGTGCGCGGACAAGAACTGGAACAACCAGACGATCCGCCATCTGAGGTCGGAAGCGGAGCTGGCCGAAAGCCGCTTGGCGGCCGCCGTGGCCAAGATGCATCAGATTCTCGAAGGCGAACGCCTGGCCACCGTCTCGGTCGGCCAGTTCTTCTCGGGGGGCATCGAGACAGAGGAGCAGTTGGAGCAGGCGCTCGAGGGTATCCGGGATGAGTTTTCGCGGCTCATCGGCGAGGGCAAGAAGGTGATCGTCAAGTGAGCGCGGGCTGATGGACAAGGACACCCGAAACGCGATCGAACGCGCCACTCAGAGGATCCGGCGCCTCCTTCAGGAGGACTTCGCCGAGCAGCTCGATGCCGTGTTCGACGTGCGCCAGGACGGCCGCATTGCCGACGAGGGCGGTCAGCACCTCACCGGTCGCCAGCTCATCCTGCGCGATAGGATCGTAGCTGCCATCGAGCACAAGCGTCGCGCCGGCATGAAGCAGGCCGACGCCGTGCGCGACTACGTTCGGGACGCCGCGTTCACCAACTTGAATCGTTTCGCCGCCCTCAAGATGCTCGAGCCGCGCGGGCTCGTGTCCCAATGCATCAGCCGCGGCGAAAACTCGATTGGATTCACCGAATTCTGCGGCCTGGCGCCCGCCCTGAAGACCGCCGACGGCGCCGGCTATCGGTTCTACATCGAGAGCATTTTCGATGAACTCTCCACGGAGGTGAAGGTCCTGTTCGACCGCCGAGATCCTGCATCCGTTCTCTGGCCCAAGAAGGCCACTTTCGACGAGATCCTCGAGATCCTGAACGGCGCCGAGCTCAAGGACGTTTGGGAAGAGGACGAGACGATCGGCTGGATCTACCAGTTCTTCAACTCCGGCGAAGAACGCCGTCAGATGCGCGATGAGAGCGCGGCGCCGCGCAACAGCCGCGAACTCGCGATCCGCAATCAGTTCTTCACCCCCTCGTACGTCGTGCAGTTCCTGACCGACAACACGCTCGGACACATCTGGCACAAGATGCGCGACGGCAGCACCGGCCTGGCCGAGAAATGCCAGTACATGGTGAAGGCGTCGGGCGACAGCGCGGAGCCGTCCGGCCTGGCCAAGAAGGACCCTCGTGATCTTCGGATTCTGGACCCCGCCTGCGGCTCGGGCCACTTTCTGCTCTACTGCTTCGCGCTGCTCCTCCTTATCTACGAAGAGGCCTGGAACGACGAAACCCCGCCGGCATCCAGCGTAACGGGCAGCACCCTTCGGCAGGACTATGCCACGATCGACGACCTCAAGAAGGCGGCGCCCGGGCTCATCCTTCGGCATAACCTCCACGGCGTCGATATCGACCCCCGCTGCGCCCAGATCGCGCAGCTCGCCCTTTGGATGCGTGCCCAGCGGGTCTACATGGACAACAAGGTCGCGCGCGGTGAACGCCCGATCATCCGACGCGCGAACATTGTCATCGCGGAGCCCATGCCGGGCGACCCGAAACTGGTCGAAGATTTCTCATCGAGCCTGCGTCCCGCGATGATCGGCGGCCTATTCAGTGAGATCGTGTCCGAGATGCGCCTAGCTGGCGAAATGGGTTCACTCCTGCCGATCGAGCGCACCTTGGCAAAATCCATCAACGGTGCGCGAACCGCCTTCAACGAGGAGCAATCGCGCAAGGAAGCGTTTCTTCCGGGATTCGCTCCGGTGAAGAGTCAGCGCGAATTCGACCTCTCGGATATCAGCAACTCGGCTTTCTTCGAGAAGGTGGAGGAGAATATCTTCTCGGCCTTGAAAGCGTTTGTCAGCGACGCCGTCAACGGGAAGGGGACGCGGCGCCGGCTCTTTGCTGACGACGCCGAGCAAGGACTGGCCTTCGTGGAGCTGTTCGGACGCAAGTTCGATGTCGTGCTGATGAATCCTCCCTTTGGCGACGGCAGCCTACTGGCCAAGCAGGAATTCGAGAAACTGTATCCACGAACGAAGAACGACGTTTACGCGGCATTCGTCGAACGTGGTGTAGAGATTTTGCACGAAGGAGGAATGCTAGGGGCTATCACGTCGCGGACCGGGTTCTTTCTTTCCAGCTTTCGAAGCTGGCGCGAAGATGTCCTCCTTAAGAAAGCGCCGCCGGTTGTGTTTGCCGACCTCGGCGCCGGTGTTCTTGACAGCGCGATGGTCGAGACCGCAGCCTATTGCTTGGAGGTTCAGTCGTGACTCTTTTCATCCGGGCCATCGACGCTGTCGATAAAGCTGACTGCCTCCGATCCGCCGTGAAAGACGGCGGCGCCCATTCGTTCCAAATCGATGTCACAAAGTTCGCCTCTTTGCCGGGTAGCCCTTTCGCATACTGGACCACCCCAAAGGCCCTGGAGTGTTACAGCGACCTGAAGCCGGTCTCCTCGTCAGACCTGAGCCCGCTCTCGACTAACCAGTTGAGCGACGACTCCCGATACGCAAGACTCTGGTGGGAGCCGGGTCCGGGAGGTTCAGAGAACTGGGTGGTCTGGGCAAAGGGACGCTCGTTTGCGCCTTTTTATTATGACATTCAAACGGTAGTGCGCTGGAGCCGCGCCCGCGGAACGTACACCGGCTTCATCGGCACCAAGGATCGCCCCCTTGAGAAGCCTGCGTCGGCAGATTGGTTCTTTAGGCCAGGTTTGACCTGGCCACGGCGGACCAATCGTCTTAGCTTTTCGGTCCTTCCGATTGGCTGCATTTTCGGAAATAAGGGACCGGCCATCTTCGAAGAGCATGACAACGAAGAAAGGCTTCTTGCGCATTGCGCGATCCTGAATTCGAAGGCGTTCAACTATTTGCTTGGCTTGCAGTTGGCTCGCGTTGAGCTTGCGCAATCCTTCGAGGTTGGCCTCGTTCAGGCGGCACCCATCCCTGTAGTTGGCCAGGCTGGTTTGACCACGTTGGCAGACCTCGGGCGACGTTCGTGGAGCCTTCGACGGCGCCTAGACGAAACGATCGAAACGTCCCACGCATTCAAGCTGCCGCGTGCACTGCTGTCTCGGGTCGAGCCGCTCGACCCGGCTCTCATCCAGCGCCAGATCGACGAGATCCAGCTTGATATTGAAGCTGTTGTCTATCGTCTGTACGGACTGACGGAAACCGATCAGTTGAGCATCGAGGCTTGGGGCGAGCGCCTGAAAGGCAATGCCGCCGACGCGGCTATCGAGGTCGACAACGACGAGGACGGCGGCGACGAAGCAGCGGACGCAAGTGACTTCGATGCGGTTATCTCCTGGTCAGTTGGGGTTGCATTCGGACGTTTCGACGTCAGACTGGCGACGGGGGCGCGGCGCTTGCCTCCGCCCCCGTCGCCGTTCACTGAATTGCCGGCCAAAAGCCCGGCGATGCTGCCTGACCACGACACTCCGGCTATTCCCGTCGTGGATATTTTGGTGGATGACCCGGGTCATGAGAACGACTTGAGTGAGCGCGTTGTCGCTGTCTGCGCGGCGGTCGGTTATTCGGCAGTCGACAAGACGGAACTTAGGCAGCATTTCGCTCGAAATTTCTTCAACCAGCACCTGCGGCAATACTCGAAAAGCCGCCGCAAAGCGCCAATCTATTGGCAGCTTGCAACGGCTTCAGCGAGTTATTCCGTCTGGATCTATACGCAGAGCTTTACGAAAGACACTCTGTTTCGGGTTCAGAACGAATTCGTTTCGCCAAAGCTTGCTCATGAGAAGCGCCAACTGGAGAGCTTGCGAGCAGAAGCAGGGGCGCGCCCCGACTCCAATCAAATGAAGTCTATTGAGGCGCAGGAGGCGTTCGTATCTGAACTCCAGGCCTTCGCCGACGAACTGGCTCGAGTTTCGCCTCTTTGGTTCGTCAATCCTGACGATGGCATACTCATGAACTTTGCGCCGTTCTGGCGACTGGTGTCGCATAATCGTGCATGGCAGAGGGAGCTCATGGCAACCTGGAGGGGGCTCTGTGACGGAAAGTTTGATTGGTCGCACCTTGCCATGCAGCTCTGGCCCGAGCGGGTCATCCCGAAGTGCGCAGCCGATCGTAGTCTTGCAATTGCCCATGGGCTCGAGACCGTCTTCTGGTTCGAAGATGAACAGGGTCAGTGGAAGGCGCACGACAAGCCGAAACCGCCGGCCCCTCAACTTGTCCGCGACAGGACGTCCCCCAGCATTAAGGCGGCCCTCAAGAGCCTCATGGATGCCCCCGAAGCTGGCGTCGCTTCGAAACGTACTCGCAAGTCAAAGGCAGCGTGACCCAGATGCATCCGCTCCACGACTATATCGCCAGTCAGATCGGCGATCGCATCAAGGATCGCCGTGTTGTCGTCATGTACGACAAGCGCGAGGAGCTGCGGCCGTTTTTCGCGGAGATCGCGGATGGGCGCGGCGCAAGCCAAGGCCCTGTGGCGGCCAACTTCGGCAAGCGGAAAGCCAGCCTCTACGTCTTTGACGGCTCCTTCCTCAAGGCGCGTTTCGCCGTCGAGGATATGACGAGTGGCGACCAGCCGGATGATGTGGTCATCTACATCCCCGGCATCGATCGGGATGCCAAAGGCTCTCTTCTGATGGAATTGGAGAAGGCAGGCACCTTCTACCAGCAGCCGGCCTTGAAGCAGTTCGCCAGGCTGGTGCTCCGGAAGCGGTTCACCGACATCGCTATCGACGAGATGCTTAAATCCGACGCGCTGACCTATACCGATTTGGCCGGTATGGCGCAGGACGATGGGGGCGGGGGCCAAGGGGCGTCGTTGCTGAAGAGCGTCTTCGGCATAACGGACACAGTCGCCATCATCACGGACTGGCTGGGCCGCACCTCTTACGACGCCGACATCCAGGCCAAGGCGGCCTTCGGAGAGCTTCGGGACGCCGCTCTTGCGAGGATGGGTTTCGCCCTGCCTGCGGATGCGACGTTGGGTCGAGCGCGTCAGATCGCCCTCCGGTACGTGCTGGTCAACGAGTTTCGATCCGATTTGGGCCCGAATGCGGATCTTCAAGGGGCGGCGGCGACGGCCATCATGAACGTGCCCGAGGCCAAGACCAGCGACCACCATAAGGCCGTCCGGGAGGTCGCTAAGCGCCTCCGCGAGCGCTATCCGACTTCGTATGTCGAGGCGGCAGACAAGATCGAGGCGGAACTCGGCCTGTCGGCGGAGACGGTAAACGGTGCCGCGCTGGGCTCCATCGATACCTTCAGGTTTGAGGAGGCCGCCGTGGTGACGGCGTGCTTCGGTCTCATCGCCTCGGAGAAATTCGAAGCAGCCAGCGCTCTGATGGCGGCCCGGGAGAGCAGCTTTTGGGTCAGCCGCGAGCTTTCGCGGAAGTCGGTCTGGACGGTCTGCAAGTTGATGGTCGACCTCGGTCTCGTTTCCGCTGCGGTGGACGCGACGATCGCGAAGGCGAACGGCAACCCGACCACCTGGGTCGATCGTTACGTGTCCGACAAGGACGGGTGGTACGCGCTCGACCAGGCGCAGCGGCGCCTGGAGGCATTTCTCTCCTCGTTGGACGAGGAGGTCGACGACAAGGCCAAGGCGAAGATCCGAGAACTTTACGAAAATACTGTCCGCCGCATGAGCGAAGGTTTCCTGAAGGCCCTGCAGAAGGCCGATTGGACGGTCCCGGGCGTCCTGCAGCAGACCCGTATCTGGTCGGACGTAGTGGCGAGCCGGCCAGTGCCGGTCGCCTACGTCATGGTCGACGCCATGCGGTTCGAAATGGGGCACGAACTCATCGGTCGCCTGACCACGCGAGCCTCCGAAGTCCAGATGCGTCCGGCGTTGGCTGCGCTTCCTTCCATCACGCCAGTCGGCATGGCCGCGCTGCTTCCGGGAGCCTCCGCGACTTTCTCGGTCGTCTCGAACAAGGATAAGCTCGGCGCTTCGATCGAGGGCACCTTCCTTCCGGATCTTTCGGCCCGCCAGAAGTTCCTGAAGTCCCGCATTCCAGATTTGATCGACCTCACGCTCGACGAGGTGATCTCGCTGAGTACGAAGGCATTGCAGAAGAAGGTCGGGAAGTCCAAGGTCATCATTATCCGCTCCACGGAGATCGATGCCGCCGGCGAAAACGCCACTACGACGACGTATGCCCGCCGGGTCATGGACAACGTCGTCGAAGACCTCGCGCGGTGCCTCGGGCGTCTGGCGGCCATTGGGGTGGGGGAGGCCGTCGTGACGGCAGACCACGGGCATCTCTTCTTCGCCGCCGATCGCGACCCCTCCATGCGCCTGGACACGCCCGGCGGCGATGCGATCGATCTGCATCGTCGCTGCTGGATCGGCCGCGGCGGCGCCACGCCGGCCGGTTCCGTCAGGGTGCCCGGTGCGAAGCTCGGTTACGCGACGGATCTCGATTTCGCCTTCCCCGCCAGTACCTCCGTCTTCAAGAGCGGTGGCGATCTCGCCTACCACCATGGCGGCACTTCGCTGCAGGAAATGGTCATTCCGGTTATCGCCGTGAAGCTGAAGGTCGACGGCAGCGCCAAGGCCGAAAAGGACGCCATAGTCCTCACCCACGACTTCGACGCGGTTACGAACCGAATCTTCACGGTCCATATCGAGCTGGGGGCGGCGTCCAAGGACCTCTTCGCCGGCGCCCGCAAGGTTCGGCCGATCGTCGTATCCGACGATCGGCCGGTCGCTCGCGCGGCCATTGCGACCGGCGCTGACCTGGCGGAGGGTGTTCTGACCTTGCCGCCCGCCGTCAAGGCGAACGTCGGCTTCATGTTGACCGACGACACGGTCAAACACGTCCGCATCCAGGTTTTGGACGCCGAGACCGACGCCGTCCTGTACGTTTCGAAGAAAGACATCCCCGTTCGTTTGGGAGTTTAGGTGATGAGTAACGTCCCCGCACGCGACGCTCTCGACGACAAGGTCAATCGCACCTTTGCCGGCAAAGTGGTCCGTAAGGATCTCGTTCGGAAGGTGAAGGTCGGCGCCAATGTGCCGGTCTTTGTTCTGGAGTTCCTACTCGGCAAATACTGCGCGTCTTCCGACGAGATGGCTATCCAGATGGGCCTGCAAGTCGTCAACGATACGCTGGCCAACAACTACATCCGCTCCGACGAGTCGATGAAGGCTCAGAGCAAGGTCAAGGAAAAGGGTAGCTGGACCTTCATCGACAAGGTCAAGGTCCGCCTGGTCGACTCCGACTATTGGGCGGAGCTGAGCAACTTCGGGAACAAGTTCGTCCACATCCAGAACCAGTATGTCAGAGACTACGAACGTCTCCTGACTGGCGGCATCTGGGCGCAGGTCGACATGCGCTTCGAATACGACGAGGAGGGTAAGGGAAAGAACCCCTTCTGGATCGAGAAGCTGACGCCCATCCAGATCGCGGCCTTCGATCTCGCCGAGTACCAGCGCCTCAGGGCAGAATTCACGACGGACGAGTGGATCGATCTGATCCTGCGCAGCATGGGCTATGAGCCGGGCGAGATGTCGAAGCGCCTGAAGCTGCTCTTCCTGACGCGGCTGGTCCCGCTTTGCGAGCGCAACTACAACCTGGTCGAGTTGGGCCCGCGCGGCACCGGCAAAAGCTACGTCATCCAAGAGGTGTCGCCGTATGCTGCTCTCATGACCGGTCCGACCACGGTCGCGAATCTGTTCGGACACATGGGCGGACGGGCAAAGGGGCTCGTTCAGATATGGGACGTCGTCGGCTTCGACGAGGTGGCTGATCTCGAGAAGATGCCCAAGGAGGTCATCACCACTATGAAGACCTACTGCGAATCCGGATCGTTCCAGCGTGGCCAGGAAGCCGCCTCCGGAGAGGCCGGCATCGCGTTGTTCGGCAACACGCAGCAGCCCATCGACGTCATGGTCCAGACCGGGCACCTGTTCGAGCCGATGCCCGAGGTGATCCGGGACGACATGGCCTTCATCGACCGCCTGCACTTCTATCTCCCCGGATGGGAGGTCCCGAAGATGCGCAACGACCTCTTCACGGATCACTACGGCTTCGTCGTCGACTTCCTCGCCGAGGCGCTGCGCGAACTTCGCCGCCATAATTTCACAGAGATCTGCGACCGCCACTTCACGATGGGATCGCATCTGATCACGCGCGACCGCAAGGCGGTCAAGAAGACCGTCTCCGGGCTGATGAAGATCATCCATCCGAGCGGCGAAGCCGCCCAGGAGGAGATCGCCGAGCTCCTGGAGTTCGCGATGGAGGGCCGGCGCCGGGTGAAGGAGCAGCTCAAGAAGATGGGCTCCTTCGAATATTACCATACGTCCTTCAGCTACACCGTGAACGACACCGGCGAGGAGCGGTTCGTCGGTGTTCCGGAGCAGGGCGGCCGCAACATGATTTCGGCCGATCCCCTTCCGCCCGGCAGCGTCTACACGGCGGCCGTCGACCAGAACGGCACGGTCGGGATGTACCGCGTCGAAGTCTCGGTCTCGTCCGGATCCGGGAAGCTCAAGACTGCCGGCGGCGTCAATGGTGTCACAAAGGAATCGATCAATAGGGCGTTCAGCTACATGCTCGCCAAAAAGGGTGACCTATCAATCGCCCGCGAGCTTGACGTTTCCGACCTCCATGTCGAGGTCATCGACCTCATGAACAATCGGGTCGAGGGCGAGATCGGGCTGGGATTCTTCATCGCAGCATTCTCCGCGCTCAAGAAGGCGCCGCCGTCCGCGGCCATGCTGGTGGTCGGAGATCTCAGCGTCCAAGGCAACATCAAGGGCCTGCGCTCGCTGGCGGAGCCGCTACAGCTCGCGATGGATAACGGGGCTAAGCGGGCCCTGATCCCGATCGAGAACAAGCGGAGCTTTCTGGAGGTGACCGGGGACGTCGTAGAACATGTCGACCCCATCTTCTTCGGAGACCCGAAGACCGCGGCCTTTAAGGCCCTCGGGATCAACTGAGGGGTCTGTCGTCGGCAGAAATGGGCCGCAGAAAAGAGCGGGTCGAAAAGAGAGCTGCCGGGCGCCATCTCAGTCCGTTGCGGTCTCCAAGCACCCCGCAGCCAAAAAACGGGGAAATCTCGGACAGAAGGTTGGATATTCATGGTCTGTTCCCTACAATCAGACGATGAAAAAGCTGTCCCAAAGTCAACTAATTGGCGAGCGCGGCGAACTCTTGGCTGGAGAGCGCGCCATGTCGATGGGGTTTGCCTTCGACCAAAAGGGCCGTCTTGAGACTGGCGTGGACGGTATGCTGGAGCTCCGGGACCCGCGCACCGGACGCACGTTGGCGAAATGGATCGGGGCCCAGGTCAAGACTACCGAGAATGGACGATACACCCGCGAGGACGATAGCCGGTTTGAGTATTTGATTGAGCCGGATGACCTGAACTACTGGCGTGGCTCGAACCTCCCGGTGATCATCGTGCTGGTGCGCCTGAGCACCGGAGAAATGTACTGGAAGCAGGTCGATGCCGGGCCCGCCTCGGAGCCACGGCGACTTTATTTTGATAAGAATGAGGATCGCTTCGATAAGTCGGCGGCTGACCGCATCGCTTCGCTTTGCATCGAACGCGACAAGCTCGGCACCTACGTTCCGCCGATGCTGTCGGGCGAGGGCGTTCACATCAACATGGTGAGCGTGGTGTTGCCGGAGAAAATCTTCGTCGGCACCTCGCTGTTCGCCTCTGGCCGGGATGCTTTGGCCGAACTGGATGCGGACGCTCCGTTTGATTGGGTTATCCGCGACCGTCGTTTCATCTCATTCCGGGATCCCGAAGGCACTTCCCTGATGGAAGTGCTCGATGAGGGGACCGTCGAGGCAGTCGAAACCAGCGCGATCTCGGCGTCCGACGATGTCGACGACGAGAACGCCTTCATCGAGCTCCTGGGGCGGACGGTCCGTGTCCAGTTCGAGGACAGGCTTTCGTTCGACCGGGACAGCAAGGCTCTCTACTTCCGCGCCAAGGCGATGAATAAGGGATTCAAGTATTCCTATCGGTCGCTGATCAACGAGACCTCGGCGTTGGTCGTGGCTCCTTGGGTGCGGAAGAAGGATGGCAAGGTCGGAAGCGTTAGGCACCACGCCTTCATCCCCCGATTTCATCGAATTGGCGACGACTGGTTCCTGACGGTGACGCCGACCTTCGTGTTCACCCGGGACGGATACCGGCCTCACAACTTCTCGAGCAGCCTCCTCGCCGGCAAGAAGAAGAAAGAGAAGAACGGCGCCGTACGCGGTCAGTTCTTGATGTGGCGCTATCTGCTGACGGGTGGCGGACAACAACAAAGCGACCTCCTCGCAGCGGTTCAGTCTGCCGGTGGGCCGCTGCGTTTCGAGTCGCTCGAGCCAATCCAGATGCCCATGGCCGTTCCCGAAGAGGCGTGGAAGGTAGAGGACCCGAATGCAGAGGCCATGGAGGACCGGGAATGGCTTCTTTGAACTTCAACGCCAAGGTGATTGCCGAGCCCGAGCTTGAATTCGGCGAGGGTGGGCGCCACGTCGATCCTCGCTTTGGATTGGTCGAGCACGGGCCCTTGCAGCCCATGCTCGGCGACACCGTTAGAATCGGCGTGATCGGCACGGGGGACACCGCTGACGGCTTCGCGCAATTCATCGAGCGGTGTCGGGTCGGCATCGAGGGCAAGAACACAAAGCTTGCCAATCTCTATCCGCCCTTTCCCGGCGTAGGAAACCAGAACCCGTTTCGTTGCACGTTCGAGGTCGACCAGATCGCCCGGCGCATCGTTCCGGAGAGGGATATCCGCCGCATTATCGAGATGCGCAAGCAATCGGAGGCTGTAACGGCCGCGTCGGAAATGTTCGCCGAGCTCGCGGGATCGGTGCTGGAGAGTTCCGCCAGGCCGGACGTGATCGTATGCGCGTTGCCGAGCAACCTGATCGAAAAGTTGGTCAACGCGAAGAGCGAGGACGAGGAGGTCGAAGACGACCAGGAGCTGAACTTTCGGGACATGCTGAAGGCGCGTGCCCTGCCTTTGAGTGTCCCGACCCAAATTGTCTGGCCGACCCTCTGGGACGACCGAGCGAAGATCCCGCGGAAATTGAAGGAGACGCTGCGCGAGGTCCAGGACCCGGCGACACGCGCCTGGAACCTGCTGAATGCGATTTTCTACAAGGCAGGAAAGGTGCCTTGGAAGCTGCCAAAAGCGGAGGGCGCGTTCGCAGCCAGCTTCTTAGGGATTGGCTTCTATAAGGACTTGGCCGGCCAGAGGCTGCTCACCAGCACCGCGCAGATGTTCGACGAGCGCGGGCGTGGCCTCATCTTGAGGGGGGCGCGGGCGCGCACCGACAAGGGGGACCGTCATCCTTATTTGGAACGTGAGGACGCCTACGATCTGCTAGTCCGGTCCATTAAGGCCTATAGAGGGCATCATGGTCACGCGCCGGCGCGACTGGTCGTCCTCAAGACGTCCCGGTTTCAGGCTGGCGAGGCTGACGGCATTGCGCAGGCCTGCGACGAGTTCGGCATCGACAGACGTGATCTGATCTGGGTGTCGGAACACCAAGACACGACCCTGGTGAGGGACGGCAACTATCCCATGCTCCGGGGTAGCTTCGTTCAGATCGGACGAAACGGGCTGCTCTTCACCAGGGGCAGCGTGCCATACTATCGGACCTACCCCGGTCTGCGCGTGCCGCAGCCAATCCTTCTGCGACCGCATTCCTGCGACACGCCGATCTCCGAGTTGGCCTCGGAGGTCCTGGCGCTGACAAAGATGAACTGGAATTCGACGCAGTTCGATCAGGCGTCTCCTATCCCCATCCGTGCTGCAAGACAGGTCGGGAGGGTCCTGAAATACGTTCCGTTCGGTCAGATCGAGCAGCCGGACTATCGTTTCTACAGCTAGGGCTCTGGGGCGCGTGGCGCATGAAAACGTGTATCTTCTGCACCCACGTAATTGGCACCAAGGAGGGGACCAGGCCGCGTGCTCGCGAGCACATCTTCGCTTCCTGGATCCTACGCGAGTTTGGAATCAAAAAGGACGAGATCAGCTATTCTCGATTCGAATCAGAAGCTGGCGCGACCACCACGCTTCATCTCACTGAGCAGACACGTTTTCGCAGTCATTCGTTCGATAGCTTTCTTTTGGGAAGTGTTTGCAACGTCTGCAACAACGAGCGCCTGAACGCGCTGGAAGGCGAAGTCGCGCCAGCGTTGAGGACATTGATCCCGGGCATGTCGGCGGCCATTCCTCGCAGCCTCTCCACCGCCTTCGCCCTCTGGGGACTCAAAACTGCCTTCGTTCTTACCGCGTTCTTGGATCCTCCCGTTGGGAAGGTGCCGCTGCGCCACGGGCGACATGTCATCCGGGGGCAAGCGCGTCTACCCCGAGGCGTGGCGGTATTTCATCGCCAATCGCCACACTGGCGGATGTTTTTTTCAATCTCGAATTCGTGGGTTGTTCAAGCGCCTGAGAATGCGCGTCCGGATATCCGCCACTATCAGAGCGCGTACAAGTGCGTCTACCAGATTGGCCATGCGCAGTTCATGATTCAATTTTACCCAGTTGAGGGAGCGGTGGTCTGCTACGATGCGGACTACTGCGAACTCGTCGGCGCCAACGTTGCAGTCGACGCTGGCTTTCCGCCCGTTCCTGAAGAAATCATCGATAATGATCTATTCCTGTTCGCTTTATCGAACGAAATCGCTTTGGGCAGGAAAGTGCCGCAGAAGATTGGGCCCAACTCGCTGTGTCCTTGCGGTTCGAGTATTAAGTACAAGCGATGTCACGGAGCCCCGGGAGGCAGGCGTCTGGTGCATGAACACCAGGGGTGGTTGAACGAAAACACCACCACGTTTTCGCCAGTCCGCAGAGCAAAGGAACCGTGAGCGGTCCGGACGAGACAGTGCAGGTGCGCCAGTCGGCGGCTCGGAGCAGGCTCCCAGATCGCGCAGCGGGCGATATCAGTCCCAGAGCGTGTAAGAGCGATTCTTCGTTATCAAATATTGAAACATGGCTATCAGACCTGCACGCAGTCCGTACGCATGCGATGCCAGCAGCGGCGGGAAAGCAAACGTACCGAGTCTGCTGTGTGGATGAAACGTCTTGATGCGATCTTCATAGTAATCTTCGAAAAACTTCCTCCCAGGTAAGTGGTTCGGGAATGTCAAATATAGGAAGTCTCCAGCGTCAAGAGCCGTAGGGTTAGCCTTGCCCGAGTCCTTGAGGTGCCTCAACGTAAGCTGAAACGCCACCTCCATCGCGATGTAGAGAATAGTATTTGCCTCTTCTGCGAACTCGGGATGGACCTGCAGCATGTCGGCCTTCAAAATCGCGGATAGCCCTCGCATCATGAGATGATCGCGAATGGAAATGGAGGCGACGAGCTTTTTGTATAGCTTAATGTCAATCCTCTGTTCCGACATCGAGTAAGGGCTGCCTCCACTGAGAGGGACTGATGCGGCCGGGCGGACGTTCCTCGCGAGATTCGAGGCGAGCTGGTGTAGATCTGCTTCAGTTGAGACTACTTCGGTCACGTGTGCGCCGCCGGGGTAGAGGCGTAGGACGCCGTAATCAGGTCTCATGGATAGAAGAAGCGCAGAGAGAAATCGTATTTCTTCGAATGCGAATAGAGTGAGGTCTGACCAATATGCGTGAGTTCGCTGTTCGTCGGTCTGAACTGCGACAAACGCTAATTGCTCATCCAGGTGATAGATGCCTTTGGCACTTCTTATTGTCCCCTGTGGGTAAAGGCCAATGCTAGAGAGGAGCCGGATGCGGAGCAACGCGCCCCGCGTTCGTCGGCGCTCAGGCTTGACATCGCTACTGACAATGTGTCCGACCGCCACGGCCGCTCTCCGTTCGCCTGCGAAAGGGCGCTTTAGTTGGATCCTAGAAGCCGCCCTGCGTGCGAAAGGACCCCCCTCGGTTTTTTAGCGCCCCAAAATCGGCGAAAAAATCGAGGTGAAATTCTTCTGACGTGTCAGAGGGATCTGAGATCGAGTCGTTTTCAAAACGAAATCGAGTCGTTCTTAAACCGGAAATCGAGTCGTTTTCAAAGTGTCCGCACACGAAGGGCGAAGCGTGGTGGGCCCGGCAGGACTCGAACCTGCAACCAGACCGTTATGAGCGGCCGGCTCTAACCATTGAGCTACAGGCCCCGCCGCGAGACGGCTCGCGGAGATGCGGCCGGCAACGGTGCGCGGTTCGTTTACAGGGATGGAGGCGGGGGTGCAATGCCGGGACGGAGCGAGGCGAAACGACAGCGCGGCATCGCGCGTGATTTCCAAAATACCGAATTTTGCGATGATGCCCTTATACGCCTGTTTTGCCCGACGGAACAACCGTTTTTCCGGTGGTCTTGATTTTTAACGCCGTAACCCGTTGTAATCGGCTCACTTTCTACTGTGCATGGGGTTGTTTTGGTGTTTTGACGGGAGGGGGCCCTTAAGTCCCCTCTTGCCGGCCCGAATGAGGAGAGGCAGCCCGCTTAGTCCACCGAGACCCCGGCGAACTCCACGACCTTCTTCCACTTCTCTGTCTCGTCAGCGACCAGCCTGCCGAACTCGGCCGGCGTCATGGGCCTCGGGATGCCGCCATTCTCGGTCAGCCGCGCCACCACCTTCGGATCGTTCAGCGCCTCGTTGACCGTCTTGTTGAGGAGCTCGACGATGTCAGGCGGCGTGCCCTTCGGCGCGGAGATGCCGTAGAAGCCGACCGATTCGAAGCCCGGCACGGTCTCGGCGATGGCGGGCACGTCGGGCAGCGCGGGCCAGCGCTGCGGCGAGGTCACGCCGAGTGCGCGGACATTGCCGCCGCGCGACTGCTCGAGCGCGGAAGGAAGGTTGTCGAAGATCAGCTGCACCTTGTTGGAGATGATGTCGGGGAAGGCGATCGCAGATCCCCGATAGGGCACGTGCACCATGTCGCACTTGGTCATCGCCTTGAACAGCTCCGCCGACATGTGCACCGAGGTGCCGTTGCCCGACGAGGCGAACGAGATCTTGCCGGGGTTGGCCTTGCAATAGTCGATGAACTCCTGGACCGTCTTCACCGGCATCGCATTGGAGACGACCAGCATGTTGGTGAGCTGCATGATGCTCGCCACGGGAGCGGTGTCGCGCAGAAAATCGAACGGCAATTTCTTGTAGAGCGAGGTCGAGATCGCGTTGTTGGGCGCGACGAACAGCAGCGTGTAGCCGTCGGGGGCTGCGTTGATCGCGGCGGCAGCCGCGATGTTGCCGCCGGAGCCGGCGCGGTTCTCGACGATGAACTGCTGGCCGAGCCTCTCGGAGAGCGTCTGCGCCATGATGCGCGCGACGATGTCGACCGGGCCGCCGGCGGCAAAGCCGATCAGCCAGTGCACGGGGCGGTCGGGGTAGGCGGCGGAGGCGGGAGGGGCGGCTGCGAAAAGACTTGAAAGAATGACCAGCCCGAACACACCGTTACGCAAAATTCGCAACATGACGCCTCCCATTGCTTTATTGTTTGCGGACATGCTTTCACAAAAACCGCCCGCTGCCTACATCGGCGCTCGGCGATGTTGACGCAGGCGCAGCCGGGACGACCATGACATTCGCTTTTCGTATCCTCGTCAGTGCGGCGCTGCTGCTCAGCCCCGCTGCTGCTCAAACCGGAGGCAACGCCATTTCCACCACGACGATCAGCTTGGGCACTGCGACTCCCGGCGGCGGCTTCCCGCTCTATGGCAACGCCTTCGCCGAGGTGATGAGCGCGGCCGATGGCGCGCTCACCATCGCCCCGCGCAACACCAAGGGCAGCAACGAAAACATTCCGCTCCTGGAGAAGGGCGAACTCGATCTCGCGCTGGTCGCGGGCGAGCCGGCCTATGAGGCGTTCGCCGGCATCGGGCGCGCGCCCGTGCGGCTGAAGATTTTGACCGCGATCTATTCCAACCCCGGCATGTTCGTCGTGCGCGCGGACAGTCCCTACAAGACCATCCACGATCTCGTCGGCCAGCCGGTCGCGTTCGGCGCCAGGGGTTCGGGCCTGCCGATCCTGTCGCGCTACGTGCTCGATGGCCTCGGCCTGAAGCAGGATGAAGACTTCAAGGCGGTCTATCTCGACCGCGCCGGCGACGGCCCCGCGATGGTCGAGGATGGCCGCGTTGCGGCGCTCTGGGGCGCCGGCATCGGTTGGCCCGGTTTCGCGGCGGTCGCATCGAGCGCGTCAGGCGCGCGCTTCATCGCGCCCGGCGCGGACGAGATCGCGCGCATCCGCGCCAAGCATGCGTTCCTCAAGCCCCTGACCGTGCCGGCCGGCTCCTATCCAAAACAGTCCGAGCCGATCGCCTCGCTGGGCTCCTGGAGTTTTGTGCTGACGCGCGAGGATCTGCCCGACGATGTCGCCTATCGCCTGGCCAGGACGCTGCATGGCGCGGAGGCGACCTTCTGCAAGAAGCTCGCGCAGGCCTGCGAGACGACGGCGGCGAACACCGTCGCCGCCGCGCCGAGGCCGGAGCTGATCCATCCGGGCGTGATGAAATATTATCGCGAGATCGGAGTGGTGAAGTGACCGCGTAGCGGTCATTCCGGGGCGGTGCGTAGCACCGAGCCCCGAATCTCGAGATTCCCCGGTGCGCAATTGCGCACCTGAGGTCTGGTCCTTCGGACCATCCCGGAATGACGATCGCCTTAAGCGATCGTCACTTCTTCAGCATCGCACACGCCGGGTCCGGCGGGCCGAAGGCCTTGTCGCCGGGAATCGTCGCGAGGATCTTGTAATAGTCCCACGGATATTTGCTCTCCTCCGGCGTCTTCACCTGCACCAGCCAGAGGTCGTGCACCATCAGATTGTCATCGCGCAAATGGCCGTGGCGGGCGAAGAAATCCTCCACCGGCGTCTCGCGCATTTTCGCTGCGACCTTGAGCGGATCGTCGGTGCCGGTGGCCTTGATGGCGTTGAGATAGTGGATCACGCTGGAATAGACGCCGGCCTGCCACATCGTCGGCATCTTGTTCATCTTGGCGAAATACCGCTTCGACCATTCGCGGGTCTTGTCGTCCATGTCCCAATAGAACGACGTCGTCAGGAGCAAGCCCTGCGCGGCTTGCAGGCCGAGGCCGTGGATGTCGGTGATCAGCGCCAGCAGTGCCGCCATCTGCTGGCCGCCCTTGAACACGCCGAACTCCGAGCCGGTCTTGATCTCGTTCATGTTGTTGGGAGGACCTGCGGCAATGCCGATGATCTTGGCCTTGGAGGCCTGCGCCTGCAGCACGAAGGAGGAGAGATCGGGCGTTGCCAGGGGCGGCTTCACCGAGCCCAGCACCTTGCCGCCATTGGCGGTGATGACGCTGGAGGCGTCGCGTTCGAGCGAATGGCCGAAGGCGTAGTCGTCGGTGATGAAGAACCAGCTGTCGCCGCCGCGCTTGACCACCGCGTCCGCGGTGCCGACCGCGAGCGCGCGGGTGTCGAACACCCATTGCATCGCATAAGGCGAGCAGAACTTGCCGTGGAAATCCGCAGTGCCGGTGGAGTGGGTGATGAACAGCCGCTTCTTCTCGTTGGCGATGTTCTGCACCGCAAGGCCGACCGCCGAGACCGGCACGTCGACGATCAGATCGACCTGGTCGACGTCGTACCAGCGCCGCGCGATCGCGGCGCCGATGTCGGCCTTGAGCTGGTGGTCGCCGACCACGATGCTGATCGGCTTGCCGAGCACGGTGCCGCCGAAATCGTCGATCGCCATCTGCGCGGCCGTCACCGAGCCCTGACCGGTCGGCGCGGAGGCCGGGCCGTTCATGTCGGTGAGCACGCCGATCTTGACGACGTCGTCGGACACCTGCGCCATTGCGGCACCCGATAGCAGCGCCGCCGTCAAGGCGGCCGCGACCGGCAGTCCAAATTTCATTGGATTCACGCTTGTCCTCCCCTGATCCGGCACGTTGGCCGAAGTTGCCTGCGCCGGGTACGGCCCGGCTGAATTGGTTTCTTTTGCAACTATTTTGGGGTGGGCGTCAATCTCAGGCCGCGAAGCGGATCTGGCCTGCGGGCGAGGGGTCGTAGCCGGTCAGCTCCTCGGCGCGCTGGCGCAGCCGTCGTTCGCTCAGGAACCGGATCAGTGCCTGCATGGCCGGGCGGAAATAGCTGCGCTGCCGCATCGCGAGGTCAAAATTCTCCCAGACCAGCGGCACGAAATCGAGCCCGGCCGAGCGCGCCGCCGCGCGCGTCGCGACGCCGCAATCGGCTTGTCCGGCGCGGACCATCTCGGCGAGGTCGGGCCCGGTGAGGGCCGGCGTCTCCACCCGCCGCAGATCGCGCGTCGAGGCGCCGGCGCGCGTCAGCAGCACGTCGAGCAGCATCTGCGCGCCCGTGCCTTGCTGCCGCATCGCCATCCGCGCGCCGAGCGCGAGCACGTCGGAGAGCCCGCGCAGCCGCTTCGGATTGCCGGGCGGCAGCACGAGGCCCTGCTCGCGGCGCACGAAGGCGACCAGCACCGCATCATGTAAGTCAGGCGCATCCCTCAGCGCCGTCACGCTGGCGTCGGAGGCAAGGTTGCCCTCGGGATCGAGGCTGTGGAAGTGCACGGCGACCGCCATCACCTCGTTACGCTGCAGTCGCTCGAGCCCCCGCGCGCTGCCTTCGGTCATCGATCCCAGGCCCGAGCCGGATTCGCGCAGGCTCCAGTCCAAAAGCTCGTCCTGGCTGCCGCCCACGACCGGTGGCGGCTCCGCCATCAGCATGCCGGCCGGACGGGCCATGCCCGACAGCACCCAGAGGTCGAGCTCATGTCGGGGGAAGAGCCATTTGCCTGTCACCTTGGTACAGGGGATCGCGCCGTTGGTCACGAGTTCGTAGAGCTTGCGCTCGCCAAGGCGGAGGTAATCCGCCGCTTCACTGGTCGTCAGGAATTCCATCCTGCATTCCTATGCAAATTCTTGCTTCTTTTTGACGTTCAACGCAGGTGGAATTCTGCACTTCGATTTTTGTCCGCGCGAACCATGCCCGATGATCTCGATGCTTTGCAACACATCCTGACATGTGTTTTGATTTTGGTTGACGATCTTGCGAGGCGCTGACGATGCGGGCCTTGCGATCGTTGCGCGCGTGACTGCAATCAACGTGCCGGTTGATTCATTGCCGAAGTTTCCCGACTGATTCAGTTGGTGCCGGTGACCTGAGCTTGCCTTTCGGTAGTGGCGTTGGCCCGGCCTCTACCTCATGTTGTCATCGCCGCAGCCGCCTCCGTCACGAGTGCGGCGTAATCGCTCATCATGATCGCGTCGTTTTCGATAGGAACCTGTCATGGCCGTTCGCCGACTGATCGTTGCATTTTCGCTGCTCTGCGGCCTCGCCGGCGGCGTGGCGGCATCGTCCGCCGCGGAGCGCGCGATCGTGCTGGCCTCGACGACATCGACACAGGAATCGGGCCTGCTCGACTATTTGCTGCCTGTCGTCCGCGACAAGACCGGCATCGAGGTGACGGTGATCGCACGCCGCAGCGACGAGGTGCTCGACGGCGCGCGCCGAGGCGAGGCCGACGTGGTGTTGTTGCATGCCCGGCCACAGGAGGAGAAATTCGTTGCTGAGGGTTTCGCCACCAGACGCTACGACGTGATGTACAACGATTTCGTGCTGATCGGGCCGAAGAGTGATCCCGCGGGCGTGAAGGGCAAGGACATCGTGACCGCGCTGAAGGCGATTGAGGCCAAGGGTGCGCCATTCGTGACCCGCGGCGATCGTTCCGGCACCCACGCGGCCGAACTCGCGCTCTGGATCGTCGCCGGCATCGACATTTCCAGCGCCAAGGGCGCCTGGTATCGCGAAAGCGGGCAGGGCATCACCGCGGCGCTCGACGCCGCACGCACGGCGAATGCCTATATGCTTGCGGATCGCGCCAGCTGGATCTCGTTCAGGGATCGCGGCGATCTCGACATCATCGTCGAGGGCGACAAGCGGCTGCTCAACCAGTATGGCGTGATGCTGGTGAACCCGGAAAAATTTCCGAACGTAAAGAAGGATCTGGGCCAGACCTTCATCAATTGGCTGATCTCTCCAGAGGGGCAGGCGGCGATCGCCGGCTACAGGGTCCACGGGCAACAGGTGTTCTTTCCGAACGCGGACAAATCGGGCGGCTGACAGCCAAGGCACGAGCGGTTGCCAAACCGCGCGATGCGTGGTCCATCATCAGACATGACCCAGCGCCTGCCGCTCTCGTTAACTCCGCTCGATACTGCGCTCGCTGCGCTGCTGCGCGGTGTTGGCCCCGTCGCAGCGGAGGAATTGCCGTTGATTGAAGCGGCCGGCTGTATCTCCACCGGCTTGCCATTGCTACCGGCCCATCCGCCGCGCGACGTCGCCGCGGTGGACGGCTGGGCGCTCAGCGCCGTTGATCTTGTCGGCGCGTCCTCCTATTCGCCGCTGCCCCTGGCCGGGCTTCCTGTGTGGGTCGAGGCAGGCGGTGCGATGCCGGCGGGATGCGACTGCGTGCTCGACGTTGACGCGGTCGAAGTGTCGGGGCCGCTCGCCCAGGTCCTGGCGGAGGGCGTTCCGGGACAAGGTGTCGCCCGTGCTGGCAGCGATATCGCCGAAAACGCGCCCGCGGCCGCAGCGGGATGTCCCGTCGATGCAGCGGCTCTGCTGCTCGCGCGCGTTGCGGGTGCGGACAAGCTGGGTGTCAGGCGGCCGCGCCTGCGCATCGTCAACGTGCCGGGCGCAACCGCGACGCTGCAGATGATCGCCGAACTCGCAAGCGCGGCGGGATTGGATGTGAGCGCGCATGAAGCGGGCGGACGCGATGCAGCGTCGATCGCGGCGGCGCTCCACGTCTCCGCTTGCGATGTCCTGCTCACGATCGGCGGCAGCGGCGTCGGTCGCGCGGATGCCACGGTGACGGCACTGATCGAGCGCGGGGCGAAGCTCGCCTACGGTCTTGCGCTGCAGCCTGGACGGACTGCAGCCGCTGGGCGGCTCGCAAACGTTCCCGTCGTCGCCTTGCCCGGCTCGCCCGCCCATGCGCTCGCAGTTTGGTTGGCGCTGGTGCTTCCGCTGATCGACAGAATGTCGGCGCGTCGGCCACGTCGCACGGTGACCTTGCCGCTCGCGCGCAAAATCGCTTCCAGCGTCGGCATCGCCGAGATCTCGCTGCTGGCGGAGGAACATAAAGCATGGATGCCGCTTGCCGTGGGCGAATGGCCGCTCCACGCCATCGCCAATGCGGATGCATGGCTGCTCATCCCTGCCAGCCAGGAAGGATTTGCGGCGGGTGAGCCGGTCGATGCTTATTTGATGCGGGAATGATATGGGTTCCGGCATGACGATGATCCCAAAGCCGCCAGATCGCAGCGCGCTCGAGCAGCAGCAATTCCTCAAGATCCTCTCGCGCGAGGAGGCGCTGGCGCGCTTCGACGCTGCGCTGTTTCCGCGTCCGATTCCGAATGAGGCCCGCAAGCTTGCCGATGCGCTCGGTGCAGCCCTTGCTGAAGACGTCTCCGCGCCGATCGATGTGCCGCCGTTCGATCGCTCCAATGTCGACGGCTTTGCCGTGCGCTCGGCGGATCTTTCAGCCGCGGGCGAAGGCGCCCCCGTGCGGCTGGCGCTGAACGGCGAGACCATTCACTGCGGCACCGCGCCGGCGCTGCAGGTGACGACGGGAACCGCAACCCCGATTGCGACCGGCGGCCCGCTGCCGCGCGGCGCCGATGCCGTCGTCATGGTCGAGCATACCCAGCCGTCCGGCCTTGATGCGATCGATGTCCGTCGCGCAGTTTCGCCGGGACAGTTCGTCTCGTACGCCGGCTCCGACATCGCGCGCGGCGAAGCGCTGCTGCGCGACGGCACGATCATCGGCTCGCGTGAGATCGGCATGCTGGCGGCCTGCGGCATCGCCGAGGTGAAAGTTGCGCGCAAGCTGCGGGTTGCCGTGATCTCGACCGGCGACGAACTGGTGCAGCCCGGCGAGGCGCTTGCACCGGCCGCGATCTACGACATCAATGGCGCGATCGTCGCAGCCGCGATCAACGAGAACGGCGGCGCGGCGATCTTCCTCGGTGCAATTCCCGACGACGAAACGAGGCTCGAAGCGGCGATGCGCCGGGCGCTGGCGGACGCCGATATGCTGGTGTTGTCAGGCGGCACATCGAAGGGTGCGGGCGATCTGTCCCATCGCATCATCGGCCGGCTCGGCCAGCCCGGGGTGATCGCGCATGGCGTGGCGCTCAAGCCCGGCAAGCCGCTTTGCCTTGCGGTCTGCGACGGCAAGCCGGTGGTGATCCTGCCCGGCTTTCCGACCTCGGCGATGTTCACCTTCCACGACATGATCGTGCCGGCGCTGCGCAAAATGGCCGGACTGCCGCCGCGCGCCGATGCCAAGGTGAGCGCAACTGTACCGGTACGTATTGCTTCCGAGCTGGGCCGCACTGAATTCGTGATGGTCTCGCTGGTCGAGAGCGAGGACGGCCTGATTGCCTATCCCTCCGGCAAAGGCTCGGGTGCGATCACGTCCTTTGCGCAAGCCGATGGCTTCCTGCGCATCGAGGCGCTCGCCGACCAGATGCCGGCGGGGACCAACGCCGAGGTGACGCTGTTTACGCCGCATGTGCGCGTGCCCGATCTCGTCATCGTCGGCAGCCATTGTACCGGCCTCGATCTCGTGACTGCGGCGCTCGCCCGCGCGGGCCTCACTGTGCGCTCGATTGCCGTTGGCAGTCTCGGCGGCCTGGCAGCGGCAAGGCGCGGCGAATGCGATCTCGCGCCGATCCATCTGTTCGACGACAAGAGCGAGACCTACAACGCGCCTTACCTCGTCGAGGGGCTCGAACTCGTGCCGGGATGGCGGCGGATGCAAGGCATTGTCTTCCGCAAGGGCGACCAGCGTTTTGAGGGGCTCGGCGCAAAAGAGGCCGTTGCCGCCGCGGTCGCCGACCCCGCCTGCATCATGGTCAACCGCAACCAGGGCGCCGGCACGCGTATCCTGATCGATCGGCTGCTTGGCGGCGCGCGCCCGGAAGGCTATTGGAACCAGCCGCGCTCGCACAACGCGGTTGCCGCCGCCGTCGCGCAGCACCGCGCGGACTGGGGCATGACCATTGCGCCGGTCGCCCATGCGGCCAATCTCGGTTTCATTCCGTTCGCGGAAGAGCATTATGACTTTGCCTTGGTGACGTCGCGCAAGCGGCGCCCCGCGGTCCAGGCCTTCCTCGACGCCCTCGGCTCGGACGAGGCGCGCACGGCACTTCAGCGAGCGGGATTCCGGCCCGCATCAACGATGCGGCATCCAAGCCGCGCGACATAGGGTGGCGACGGCATGGCAAGGCGGCTTTCGGTTGCGATCGTTGGTGCCGGCATGGGTGGGCTCGCGACCGCCGCGGCGCTCAGGCGCGTCGGCATCGACGTGATGGTCTACGAACAGGCCTCGCAGTTTGCCCGGATCGGCGCGGGCATCCAGATCGGCTGCAATGCGATGAAGGTGCTGCGGGCGCTGGGACTAGAGCAGCGGATCCGCGAGCAGTCGTTCTATCCGCGCTCCTGGAACAACCGCGACTGGAAGAGCGGCGACATCAAGTTCGATATGATTTTTGGTGAAAGCGCGGAGGAGAGGTTCGGCGCGCCCTATCTGCTCGCGCATCGCGGCGATCTCCATGCGGCGCTGGCGAGCGTGGTGCCGGATGAGTGTGTGAGGCTCAACCACAAGCTTGTCGGTCTCGAGGAGACAAGTGAGGGCATCCGGCTCAGCTTTGCGAACGGCACCAGCGCGGTTGCCGATGCGGTGGTCGGTGCGGATGGCGTTCATTCAGCCGTGCGCGACATTCTGTTCAGGACCGCGCCGGTCAAATTCACCGGCCGCATCGCCTATCGCACCACCTATCCCGCAGCACTGCTTGGCGAGAAGATCGATGATTGCACCAAATGGTGGGGCGAGGATCGCCATATCGTGATCTATTACGTGAAGCCCGATCGTAGCGAGGTCTATCTCGTGACAAGCCAGCCGGAGCCGGATTTCCGCATCGAGTCCTGGTCGACGAAGGGGAATGTACGGGATCTGCGCGCCTCGTTCGAAGGCTTTCATCCGCAGGTCGGCAAGGTGCTGGCGGCGTGTCCCGACGTGCACAAATGGGCGATCATGGATCGGGATGCGCTGAAGCGCTGGGCTGACGGCAGGGTGACACTGCTCGGCGATGCCTGCCATCCGATGACGCCCTATATGGCGCAAGGCGCGGCCATGGCGATTGAGGATGCCGCGGTGCTGTCGCGCTGTCTCGACGGTATCGACCGCGACGGCGTCGCCGATGCCTTCCGCCGCTTCGAGGCGACACGCAAGGAGCGGACGAGCCGGGTTCAGGAGACGTCGCGCGCCAACATCTGGCTAAAGCAACGAACCGATACGAGCTGGGTCTACGGTTACGATGCCTGGTCGGTGCCGTTGGCGGCCTGAGCGGACTTCTCGCGCGCACGCTCGCGTTCCTCGGCTTCTGCAAGCGCACGTTGCGCCGCGGGCGGCAGCGGCTTCGGGTCTGGAGGGACATCGACGATCTTGTCGCTGCCCGTGGCCTGTTGGCTCAGCCGCCTGGTGCTGTCGATTGCTTTCGACACATCGAATACGAAATCGACGACTGCGAATATGGCATTCAGAAGAGAGTCGGCCATGATCGATCCGGAATGCGTCCCGATCAGTAGTCGCGGCTCGTATCGGTCCGGTTCGATGTCCCGGTAGGCGCTAGGATGCCGCATCGAGCGCCGCCAGACGCTCGGCTTCAGTGATGTCCTCGACCGTGTTGGCATTGAAGAACGGGTCGAGCGGCTCGGTCGGCCAGGTCACGGTTGCGAGCGGATAGCGCGCGGTCCAGCGATCGATCTTGCGGAGATCCTCGTCCACCAGCGCATGACGCAACTCGTTGCGCAAGCCGACGCGCCATAGGCCAATCACCGGATGCGACTGATCGCCTGAAGCCGCGACCGCGAGCTGCGCGCTCTCTCGCGCGCGCACCTCGTGCAGCCGAGCAACGAGGTCACGTGGCAGGAACGGGCAGTCGCCCGCAGCGCTGAGCACCCATTCGATCTTCGGCCGGTTTGCTGCGGTCCAGTCCAGCGCCGCGAGGATGCCGGCGAGTGGTCCGGGGAAACCGGGCACGTCGTCGGCAATCACCTGCAAGCCGAACGCGGCGAAGCGCGCCGGATCGCCATTGGCATTCAGGATCAACCCGTCGCATTGCGGCGCGAGGCGCGCGATCACGCGCTCGAGGATGGTGCGACCGCGAATGGTGCGCATCGGCTTGTCGCCACCGCCCATGCGGCGAGCGAGGCCGCCGGCGAGCAGCACGCCTTGAGTGGGCGGAATCCTAGTCATCACCACTTTCGCCCTTGCGCTTGTGCCTCGCCGATTCCTCTTCGACGTAAGCGAGGTTCTGGTCGTAGACGATCCGCTCCTCGCCCGCGAGCGCGATGAAGCGTTTGCCGCGCGCACGCCCGACCAGAGTCAGGCCCACTTGCCGTGCGAGATCGACGCCCCAGGCGGTGAAGCCGGAGCGCGACACCAGGATCGGAATCCCCATGCGCACGGTCTTGATCACCATCTCCGAGGTGAGGCGGCCCGTGGTGTAGAGGATCTTGTCGCCGGGATCGACGCCGTGGCGGTACATCCAGCCTGCGATCTTGTCGACCGCATTATGGCGGCCGACATCCTCGGTGTAGCACAGCGGCTCGCTCTCCCTGCACAGCACGCAGCCATGGATCGCGCCGGCCTCGAGATAGAGCGAGGGCATGGTGTTGATGGTCTGCGTCATCTGGTAGAGCCAGGAGGTGCGTAGTTCCGCCTTCGGCAGCGCGACGCTCTCGACCGCCTCCAGCAGATCGCCGAAGGCGGTGCCCTGCGCGCAGCCGGAAGTCTGCGTGCGCTTCTTGAGCTTCGCCTCGAAATTGGTGTGATGTGAGGTGCGCACGACAACGACCTGGAGGTCGTCGTCGTATTCGACCTCGGTAACAGCATCATTGTATTTCAGCATGTTCTGGTTCAGCAAATAGCCGAGGGCCAGATATTCCGGATAGTCGCCGATCGTCATCATGGTGACGATCTCCTGCGCATTCAGGTAGAGGGTCAGTGGCCGCTCCATCGGCACCTTGATCTCGACCCTGGTGCCGGTCTGGTCGGTCCCGGTCACGCTCTGGGTCAGGCGCGGGTCGTCTGGGGCAGGGATAATCAGGGGCACCGGAGACTTGTCGATCTTCATCATGGCCGCGACGTTAGCATGACATTGTGGTCAAGCCGATATAAGCATGGTCGAGAGAGGGCGAAATGCCGCCTCGTCGTCATTGCGAGCACAGCGAAGCAATCCAGGAATGCCCCCGCGGAGACAGTCTGGATTGCCTCGCTACGCTCGCAATGACGGAGGAGGGAGCGGTTCCACCAAAGACTCAGTCGTACCCGGAGACGGAGCTGGAATGAAAGTCATCGGCCTTGCAGGCTGGAGCGGTGCGGGCAAGACCACGCTGTTGACGCGGCTGATCCCGCATTTCAACGCCCAGGGGCTGCGCGTCTCCGTCATCAAGCATGCGCATCATCAGTTCGACGTCGATGTGCCCGGCAAGGATTCCTGGCGCCACCGCGAGGCCGGTGCGGCCGAGGTGCTGGTGGCATCGTCGAACCGCTGGGCTCTGATGCACGAGTTGCGCGGCGCGGCCGAGCCGCGGCTGCCGGAACTTCTCAGCAAGCTCTCCGCGGTCGATCTCGTCGTGGTCGAAGGTTTCAAGCGCGAGCCGCATCGCAAGATCGAGGTGCATCGCGCCGCCAACGACAAGCCGCTGCTGTTTCCTGATGATCCCGGCATCGTCGGGATTGTGACCGACGCTGCGGTTGAAACCCGGCTGCCGACCGTACATCTCGATGATGTCGAGGCCGCGGCGGCCCTGATGCTCCGGGCGGCGATGCCGGTCGAGGACGCGGTGGCCAAAAGCGCGGCGATGCGCTGACGAGGCAGCATGGCGCAACTGTCGGACGATTGCTTTGCTTTCGGCGGACCGATGATGTCGGTCGATGAGGCCGTTGGCCTCATAACGACCCGCGTCCGCGCGATTGCCGACCTCGAGACGGTGGCGCTCGGAGACGCCGACGGGCGCGTGCTGGCGCGCGATATCGCAGCACCGTTGCCGTTGCCGCCCTTCACCAACTCCGCCGTCGATGGCTACGCTGTTGCCAACGCGGATCTTCCGCAAGACAGGGAGCAAGCGTTCGCGCTCGATGGCCGTATCCAGGCCGGAGGCCTTGCGCAGGCGCCGATCAAGCCCGGCCACACTGCGCGCATCTTCACGGGCGCGCCGATGCCGCCGGGTGCCGGGACCGTCTTCATGCAGGAAGATGTCCGCATCGATGTATCAGGAAAGATCGTGCTGCCACCCGGGCTGAAGTCCGGTGCGAATGTCCGGCCGGCAGGCGAGGACATCCCCGTTGGCCATGTCGCGCTGCGGGCGGGCCTGCGACTGCGGCCGCAGCATGTTGCCCTTGCCGCCGCGTTTGGCTTGACCCGGCTTGATGTCGTCAGGCGCGTCCGTGTCGCCGTATTCTCGACCGGCAACGAGCTGGCCTCGCCTGGCGAGCCGCGTACGGCCTCGCAGCTGTTCGATTCCAACCGTTTCATGCTGATGGCGATGCTGCGCCGTCTCGGCTGCGAGGTCTCCGATCTCGGCATTCTGCGCGACGAGCAGGCATCGCTTGCCAACGGATTGAAGCAGGTTGCGGGCCACCATGATTTGATCCTCACCACCGGCGGCGTCTCGACCGGCGAGGAGGATCACGTCAAGGCGGCGGTCGAGAGCGTCGGCTCGCTCGTGCTGTGGCGGATGGCGATCAAGCCCGGCCGCCCTGTGGCGATGGGCATCATCGGCGGCACGCCGTTGATCGGGCTGCCCGGCAACCCTGTCGCAAGTTTCGTCACATTCGTCCACGTGGTGCGGCCAACCGTGCTCGCGCTCGCCGGCAGTCTGTCAGAGCCGCTATTGCCGATCCCGCTGCGTGCGGCGTTCACATACAAGAAGAAGCTGGGCCGCCGCGAATATGTTCGCGCCTCCTTGCGCCGCGCACCGGATGGCGCGCTGGAGGCGGTCAAGTTCCCGCGCGAAGGGGCAGGCCTGCTGTCGTCGTTGGTGGAGACGGACGGCCTCATTGAGCTTGGCGAGGACATCACGCGCGTCGAAGCGGGCGACAGCGTAGGTTTCTTGTCCTACGCCGGCCTGCTCTGAGGTCCTTGCGTTGACGCAATCGATCCCTCCCGCCATGTTGCGCCGATGACCAGAACGACGCTTGATCTCACCGGACTCAAATGCCCGTTGCCGGCCCTTAAGACGCGCAAGGCGCTGAAACCATTGCAGCCGGGCGATCAGCTCGAAGTCCATTGCACCGATCCCTTGTCGGTGATTGACATTCCGAACCTGATCCGCGAGACGGGCGACAAGGTGGAGATCACCCAGCGCAACGAGGCGCGCATCGTGTTCTTGATAGAAAAAGCGAATGGCTCGATAGCCAGTACCAATGGTGCGCTGCGTTCTTAGGCGCGTTACCGCGCTGATACCGACCTTTTGTCTATCGACATCGATCACGGCTTCTGCCCCAATTGACTTTGTCCGCGCGGGCGCGGAGGTTGAGTCTTGTCCGCGATGCGCGGAGCAGCGGGCCACGCACGAAGCCTGCAAATCGTAGCGGGCATAGAGCCCCGGTCGAGGGGTTAACTTTTCAGACACGCGTGACGATCCTGGCGCGTGTCGGGTGATTGTGCGGAGCAGCAGGGACAACGGCTGCGCCGCAATGGGCTGAGGAACAGGATCGTAGCGGCAGCATCGCTCAGAAGGGCAGCTGCAGGGGAGGAGTGCATGACGACAATTGAGGGCACTGGAAGCATTTCGGGTGCTGGCGCGGGAATTCTCGATCGCGAACATACAGTGGCGAAGGCCGGCTTCAATCGCTGGCTGGTGCCGCCTGCGGCGCTGTGCATCCATCTCTGCATCGGCATGGCCTATGGCTTCTCGGTGTTCTGGCTGCCGCTGTCGCGCGCGATCGGCCTCACGGCGCCGAAGGCTTGCCCAGATATGTCGCTGTGGCAGGAACTGTTCACGACGACCTGCGACTGGAAGGTGGCGAGCCTTGGCTGGATGTTCACGCTGTTCTTCGTCCTGCTTGGCGTCTCCGCCGCGATCTGGGGCGGCTGGCTCGAACGGGCCGGTCCGCGCAAGGCGGGCTTCGTTGCCGCGCTTTGCTGGGGCGGCGGGCTGCTGATCGGCGGGCTTGGGGTCTACGTCCATCAACTCTGGATCATGTGGCTCGGGGCCGGTGTCATCGGCGGCGTCGGGCTCGGCCTCGGCTACATCTCGCCGGTCTCGACGCTGATCAAGTGGTTCCCCGACCGCCGCGGCATGGCGACCGGCATGGCCATCATGGGCTTTGGCGGTGGTGCAATGATCGGCGCACCATTTGCCAATCTGCTGATCAACTATTTCAAATCGTCGACCGACGTCGGTGTCTGGCAGACCTTCATCGTCATGGGCGTCGTGTACTTCATCTTCATGACGATCGGTGCCTTCGCCTATCGCGTGACGCCCGCGGGCTGGAAGCCCGCGGGCTGGACGCCGCCGAGCGAAAAGAAGTCGATGATCACCGAGCATCACGTCCATCTCGACAACGCGCACAAGACGCCGCAGTTCTGGCTGATCTGGTGGGTGCTGTGCTTGAACGTGTCGGCCGGTATCGGCGTGATCGGTATGGCTTCGCCGATGCTTCAGGAAATCTTCGCCGGCAAGCTGATCGGGCATCCCGAGCTCACCTTCAGCCAGCTCTCGGCCGATCAGAAGACCGTCATCGCCGGCATCGCGGCGGGCTTTGCCGGCCTGCTGTCGCTGTTCAACATTGGCGGCCGGTTCTTCTGGGCCTCGCTGTCCGACTATATGGGCCGCAAGAACACCTACTACACGTTCTTCATCCTCGGCATCGCGCTCTACGCGCTGGCGCCGACCTTCGCGGCGATGGGCTCGAAGCTGCTGTTCGTGCTTGGCTTCGGCATTATTTTGTCGATGTATGGCGGCGGGTTCGCGACCGTGCCGGCCTATCTCGCCGACATGTTTGGCACCCAGTTCGTCGGCGCCATCCACGGCCGGCTGCTGACGGCATGGTCGACCGCTGGCATCATTGGCCCTGTCGTGGTCAACTACATCCGCGAGTTCCAGCTCGCGGCGGGCGTGCCGCGTGACCAGCTCTACAACACGACCATGTATATTCTCTGTGCGATGCTGGTCGCGGGTATCATCTGCAACTATCTGGTCAAGCCGGTCAATTCGAAGTGGTATATGAGCGAGGCCGAGGTCGCGAAGTTGCAGGCGGCAAACGTTGGCGCGGGTCCGGTCCAGACGGGATCGTTCGGGATCGGCACCGGCGGCCTCGATGGCAAGGCTGCGTTGTTCTGGCTCTTCGTCGGCGTTCCGCTGATTTGGGGAGTGTATAAGACGCTCCAGAGCGCGTGGCAGATCTTCTGATCGAAAAGCCCACATCGTCGCGGGATGCTGCATGTCTGCATCCCGCGATGCTCGCCTGACCAAACAATTGAGAATGGGACCTAGGGGGATCTATGCTTCGCATCCGTATCTGTCTTGCCGCCACTGTTTTGGCAGCAGGTATTCACACCGCCTCCGCGCAGACCGCGACCACACCTGCGACGCCGGCGCCGGCCGCGACGACGACCGACGCCAAGCCGCCGGGCAAGATCAAGCTCACCATGCAAAAGCTGAAGGAGATGAAGGCCAAGTGGTCCGCCAACAAGCCGAAGCTGAAGGCGTGCCGCGCCGAGGTGAAGGCCAAGGGCCTGGTCGGCGACGATCGCTGGTTCTACATCCAGGACTGTATGGAGAAGACCTGACCAGGTTCCACGGTCAACTCGCGCAGGGGGGCGTGGCAGCGCGGCTGCCCGCCCCCAAATGATTATAGAGACGTTCTAAATTCACTTGGCGTCTGGTATACCAGAAGCTAGAGTCGCCTGGAATGAGACCTGATCTCGTGGATGGTTCCCGGGTTTCAGGGCTGGAAATAAAGGCGGATCGCGATGGTTATTGCGCCCGAGATCATCGCGCCTTTGAGGAGAACGCGACGTTTCCATGAGCAGCAACGACGACGTTCACAAGGTCAGGGAATTCGAGCATCCGGGCGAGGGGCGCCGGCGCGCCAAGGCTACGCCCAAGGGCAGGCAGGTCGACCCGACTGCCTCGCATGAAATCGAGCAATTGCTCGGCGATCGCCCGCGGCGGCGCGATCTCCTGATCGAATATCTGCACCTGATCCAGGACACTTATCGCCAGATCTCGGCTGCGCATCTCGCCGCGCTCGCCGACGAGATGAAGCTCGCTTTCGCGGAAGTGTTCGAGACCGCGACCTTCTATGCGCATTTCGACGTGGTGAAGGAGGGCGAGCCCGACGTCGCGCCGCTGACGATCCGCGTTTGCGATTCGCTGACCTGCGCGATGCTCGGCGGTGAAAAGCTGCTGGAGGATTTGCAACAAGCCTCGGGCCCCGGCATCCGCGTCGTGCGCGCGCCCTGCGTCGGTCGCTGTGATACCGCACCTGCCGCCGAGGTCGGCCACAACTTCGTCGATCACGCGACCGTCGCCAATGTGATGGCGGCCGCGAAGGCTGGCGACACGCATGCGCATCCGCCCAAATATATCGACTACGACGCCTATGTCGCCGCTGGCGGTTACAAGCTGCTTGGGCGCCTCCGCTCGGGCGAATTGCCGACGGACGATCTCCTGAAGGCGCTCGACGATGCCTCGCTGCGCGGCCTCGGTGGCGCCGGCTTCCCGACGGGGCGCAAATGGCGCGCCGTACTCGGCGAGCCTGGTCCGCGGCTGATGGCAATCAACGGCGATGAGGGCGAGCCCGGCACGTTCAAGGATCGCTATTACCTTGAAACCGATCCGCATCGCTTCATCGAGGGCATGCTGATCGGCGCGCATGTGGTGCAGGCCTCCGACGTCTACATCTATCTGCGCGATGAATATCCGGCCTCGCGCGAGATCCTCGAGCGCGAGATCGCAAAACTTCCTGCGGGTGGCCCGGCGCTGCACATGCGCCGCGGCGCCGGCGCTTATATCTGCGGCGAAGAATCCTCGCTGCTCGAGAGCATCGAGGGCAAGCGCGGCCTGCCGCGACACAAGCCGCCCTATCCGTTCCAGGTCGGCCTGTTCGGCCTGCCGACGCTGATCAACAATATCGAGACGCTATGGTGGGTGCGCGACATCGTCGAGAAGGGGGCTGACTGGTGGAAGGGTCATGGCCGCCATGAGCGCCACGGGCTGCGGAGCTTTTCGGTTTCGGGTCGCGTGAAAAATCCCGGCATGAAGCTCGCACCTGCTGGGATCACCGTGCGGGAGCTGATCGACGAATATTGCGGCGGCATGGCCGACGGCCATCAGTTCTACGCGTATCTTCCGGGCGGCGCGTCCGGCGGCATCCTGCCGGCGTCGATGGACGACATCCCGCTCGATTTCGGCACGCTGGAAAAATACGGCTGCTTCATCGGCTCGGCCGCGATCGTGATCCTGTCGCAGAAGGACAGCGTGCGCGCGGCAGCGCTGAACCTGATGAAGTTCTTCGAGGACGAGAGCTGCGGCCAGTGCACCCCGTGCCGGGTCGGAACCCAGAAGGCGGCACAGCTGATGCAAAAGCCGGTCTGGAACCGCGCTTTGCTGGAAGAATTGAGCCAGGCGATGCGCGATGCTTCGATTTGCGGACTCGGTCAGGCGGCATCGAATCCGCTGTCCTCCGTGATCAAATATTTCCCTGACGAGTTCAAGGAAGCGGCCGAATGACCAAGATTACGTTCGAGCTCGACGGCAAGCAGGTCGAGGCCAAGCCCGGCGAGACGATCTGGCAGGTCGCCAAGCGCCAGGGTCGCGAGATTCCACATCTGTGTTATTCGCCCGCGCCGGACTATCGCCCCGACGGCAATTGCCGCGCCTGCATGGTCGAGATCGAGGGCGAGCGGGTGCTTGCGGCATCCTGCAAGCGCACGCCGTCGGTCGGCATGAAGGTGAAGACCGAATCCGCGCGCGCGACTGCCGCGCAGAAAATGGTGATGGAGCTGCTCGTCGCCGACCAGCCGGCGCGTGAGACCTCGCACGATCCGGATTCGAAATTCTGGCACTGGGCCGAGACCACGGGCGTCACCGAGAGCCGCTTCCCTGCCGCCGAGCGCTGGGAGACCGATGCCAGCCACCCGGCGATGCGCGTCAATCTCGATGCCTGCATCCAGTGCGGCCTTTGCGTGCGCGCCTGCCGCGAAGTCCAGGTCAATGATGTCATCGGCATGGCCTACCGCAACCATGGCGCCAAGATCGTGTTCGATTTCGACGATCCCATGGGCGAGTCCACTTGCGTCGCCTGCGGCGAATGCGTGCAGGCCTGCCCGACCGGCGCCTTGATGCCATCAGTGATGCTCGACGAGAACCAGACCCGCGTCACCTATGCGGACAAGAAGGTGGATTCGCTCTGCCCGTTCTGCGGCGTCGGCTGCCAGGTCACCTACGAGGTCAGGGACGAGAAGGTGATCTATGCGGAGGGCCGCGACGGTCCGGCCAACCACAATCGTCTTTGCGTCAAGGGCCGCTTCGGCTTCGACTACATCCACCATCCGCATCGCCTGACCAAACCGCTGGTGCGGCTGCCGAATGCGAAGAAGGATTCCAACGACCAAGTCGATCCCGCCAATCCCTTCACGCATTTCCGGGAAGCGAGCTGGGATGAAGCGCTCGACATCGCCGCCAAGGGCCTCGTCAAGATTCGCGACGAGAAGGGCGTGAAGGCGCTCGCCGGTTTCGGCTCGGCCAAGGGTTCGAACGAAGAGGCGTATCTGTTCCAGAAGCTGGTGCGTACCGGTTTCGGGTCGAACAATGTCGATCACTGCACCCGGCTGTGCCACGCCTCATCGGTGGCAGCGCTGTTCGAGGGCCTGAGCTCGGGCGCGGTGTCGGCGCCATTCTCGGCGGCGATGGACGCCGAAGTGATTTGGGTGATCGGCGCCAACCCGACGGTCAACCACCCGGTCGCGGCGACCTTCATCAAGAACGCGGTCAAGCAGAACGGCGCGAAGCTGTTCGTGATGGATCCGCGCCGGCAGACGCTGTCGCGTCATGCCAGCAAGCATCTCCAGTTCAAGCCTGGCTCCGACGTCGCCATGCTCAACGCGATGATCAACACGATCATCACCGAAGGCCTGACCGACGATCAGTACATCGCCGGCTACACCGAGGGCTTCGAGGACCTCAAGGAGAAGATCAAGGAGTTCACGCCGGAGAAGATGGAGCCGATCTGCGGCATCCCGGCGCAGACGCTGCGCGAGGTGGCACGCACCTATGCGCGCGCCAAATCGTCGATCATCTTCTGGGGCATGGGCATCAGCCAGCACGTCCACGGCACCGACAATGCGCGCTGCCTGATTGCGCTGGCGCTGATCACCGGCCAGGTCGGCCGCCCCGGCACCGGCCTGCATCCGCTGCGCGGCCAGAACAACGTGCAGGGTGCCTCCGACGCCGGCCTGATCCCGATGTTCCTGCCGGACTACCAGCCGGTCGGCCGCGACGATCTGCGCGGCAGCTTCGAAAAGCTCTGGCAGCAGGATCTCGATCCCGTGCGCGGCCTGACCGTGGTCGAGATCATGAACGCGATCCACGCCGGCGAGATCAAGGGCATGTATATCGAGGGCGAGAACCCCGCGATGTCGGATCCTGATCTGCAGCACGCGCGCCAGGCGCTCGCGATGCTCGATCATCTCGTGGTGCAGGATCTCTTCGTCACCGAGACCGCGTTCCACGCGGACGTCATTCTGCCGGCCTCGGCGTTTGCCGAGAAGGACGGCTCCTTCACCAATACCGATCGCCGCGTGCAGCTCGCGCGCCAGGTGATCAAGCCGCCGGGCGATGCGCGGCAGGATCTCTGGATCATCCAGGAGATCGGCAAGCGCATGGGCCTGCCTTGGAATTACTCGGGCCCGGGCGAGGTCTACACCGAGATGGCGGAACTGATGCCGTCACTCAAGAACATCAGTTGGGAGCGTTTGCTGCGCGAAGGCGCCGTCACCTATCCGGCCGACGATCCGAACAAGCCCGGTAACGAGATCATCTTCACCACGGGCTTCCCGACCGCAAGCGGCCGCGGCAAGATCGTGCCGGCCAAGGTCATTCCGCCGGATGAGCTTCCGGACGATGAATATCCGATGGTGCTCTCGACCGGCCGCGTGCTGGAGCACTGGCACACCGGTTCGATGACCCGTCGCGCCCAGGTGCTCGACCAGATCGAGCCCGAGGCCGTTGCGTTCATGTCGCCAAAGGACATGCGCAGGAAGAAGCTGGTGCCCGGCGATTTCATTCGCCTGGAGACCCGCCGCGGCGCGGTCGAGGTCAAGGTGCGGTCCGACCGCGACGTGCCTGAAAACATGGTGTTCATGCCGTTCTGCTACGCGGAGGCGGCTGCGAACCTGCTCACCAATCCGGCGCTCGATCCGTTCGGCAAGATCCCCGAGTTCAAGTTCTGCGCGGCGCGGGCCGAACGGGCGGAGATGCGGGACGCAGCGGAGTAGGAACGCCTCTCCATCATCGCGCACGAGGCCTTCTGCGGAATTCGCGGTCATGCCCCGGCTTTGACCGGGGCATGAAGTACGCCGTGGCGAATGCGGTGAGAGCGAGCTCTTCTGAGCTGGCCTCTGGAATACTGGATCGCCCGGTCGAGGCCGGGCGATGACGGTGAGGGTGTGGTGCGAGCCTGCCCCACAATGCTACATGTCATCCCATGTCCAAAGTCACCCCGGCCACCCGCGCGCTCTCTGCCGCCGGTGTCGCCTTCACCGTCCATTCCTACGACTACGATCCCGACGCCGAGAGCATCGGCCTGCAGGCGGCCGCCGCGCTCGGTGAAGACCCGGCGCGCGTGCTGAAGACGCTGATGGCGCTGGTGGACGGCAAGCCGGTCTGCGTCATCGTCCCGTCCGACCAGGAAGTCTCGATGAAGAAGCTCGCCGCCGCCGTGGGCGGTAAATCGGCGCAGATGATGAAGCCGCCGGAGGCCGAGCGCGTCACGGGCTTCAAGGTCGGCGGCATCAGCCCATTCGGCCAGCGCAAGCAGGTCGCCACCGTGCTCGAGCAGAGCGCGCTCTCCCATGAGCTGGTTTATCTCAATGGCGGTCAGCGCGGCCTGCAGGTGCGGATGAAGCCGACGGATGTGCGAGATGTCGTGAAAGCCGTCGTGGCCGACGTGCTGGCGTGACTATTCTGCCTACTGCTTCTGCAGCAGCTTGAGGCGGCAGCGCAGCGCTTCGCGGATGTGCGCGCGCGCGAGCTGCTCGGCCTTGTCGCCGTTGCGCGCGGCGATGGCGTCGATGATGGCCAGGTGCTCGCCATGGCTGGTCGAGGGACGCCCCGTCACGGTGAAGGTGGTCGGACCGAGCAGGGCGATCCAGTCCTGCAATTCGCGCGAGGCGTTGTCGAGATAGCGGTTCCGTGCCGCGCGGCAGATCGCTTCGTGGAAGGCGCGGTTGAGCCTTGCCATCTCGGCGGCGTCCGTCTCGGAGGCTTCGGCAAACGCCTGCTCGATATCCCTGAGCGCATCCACCTCGGGGGCAGAGGCGTGCTCGGCGGCGAGGCGCGCGGCGGCGCCTTCCATGATCTCGCGCATGGCGTAGAGCTCGAGCACCTCCGAGATGTCGAGATTACGCACGATCAGTCCGCGCCCGCCTGATGGCGCGACGAAGCCGCGCGCTGCGAGCCGGCCCAGTGCTTCACGCACAGGCGTCCGGCTGACCTTCAGCCGCTGGGCGACTTCTTCCTCGCGCAGCCGGTCACCGGCGCGGTAGCTGCCGGCCTGGAGCGCCTCGCACAGCGAACGGAACACGGCCTCGCCCAGCGCGACACCACCGCCGCGTGCGATCGATCCGCCTGCCTTTCCTGGGCGCCTCGCCATAAATCCTCGGGTTTGCAAGATGCATCCTGCCCATGCAGAGATGCCGCTTGCATCGCGTCTGTATATCTTTGTATACAAAAGTACGCAATGGGGATCGGCTTGACCGCGGCAACCTGCGGGCAGAATGTCTCCAACTTCGTCGCAGCGGATGGACCGAATGGGCAGCAAATACGACGTGCTGGTGATCGGCGGCGGCAACGCGGCACTGTGCGCGGCGATCTCGGCGCGCCGCGGCGGCGCCTCGGTGCTGGTGCTGGAAGGCGCGCCAAAGTTCTATCGTGGCGGCAACACCCGCCACACCCGCAACATGCGCTGCGCCCATGATGCGGCGACCGAGATCCTGACCGGCCCCTACACCGAGGACGAGTTCTGGGAGGACTTGCTGCGCGTCACCAGCGGGCAGACCGACGAAGTGCTCGCCCGCCACATGATCCGGGAGTCCAAGGACATCCTGAACTGGATCGTGGAGCAGGGCGTACGCTGGCAGCCCTCGCTCGGCGGCACGCTGAGCCTCGGCCGCACCAACTCCTTCTTCCTCGGCGGCGGCCGCGCCATGCTGAACGCGCTGTATCTGACCGCAGAGAGGCTCGGCGTCGACGTCGTATACGATGCCGAGGTCACTGACCTCGTGATCGAGGACGGCATGTTCCTCGCCGCCCGGCTCAAGCGGCCGATCAACGGCGAGACCGAGATTCGTGCGACCTCGCTGGTCGCGGCCGCCGGCGGGTTCGAGGCCAACATCGAATGGCTGAAGCAATATTGGGGCGAGGCCGCCGACAATTTCCTGATCCGCGGCACGCCGTATAATCGCGGCTCGATCCTGAAGATGCTGCTCGACAAGGGCGTGCAGGAGGTCGGCGATCCCACCCAGTGCCATGCGGTCGCGATCGATGCCCGTGCGCCGAAATTCGACGGCGGCATCATCACGCGCCATGACTCGGTCGTGTTCGGCATCGTGGTCAACAAGCACGCCCAGCGTTTCTATGACGAGGGCGAGGACATCTGGCCGAAGCGCTACGCGATCTGGGGCCGGCTGGTCGCGGCGCAGCCCGACCAGATCGCCTACATCATCTTTGACTCGACCGTCGTCAACTCATTTATGCCGACGCTGTTTCCGCCGATCGCTGGGCAGACAATTGCCGAGCTCGCCGGCAAGCTGGCGCTTGATCCGGCCGCGCTAGAAAAGACCATTACCGAGTTCAACGCCGCGGTACGGCCAGGCACGTTCGATCATACAATCCTGGACGACTGTGTGACCGAAGGCATCACGCCGCCCAAGACCCACTGGGCGCGCAAGATCGAGACGCCGCCTTATCTTGCCTACCCGGTGCGACCCGGCATCACCTTCACCTATCTGGGCACGCGCGTGACCAAGGAGGCGCGGATGCTGATGGCCGACGGAAAGCCGTCCGCCAACATGTTCGCGGCCGGCGAGATCATGGCGGGCAACGTGCTCGGCAAGGGGTACGCCGCCGGCATGGGCATGACCATCGGCAGCGTGTTCGGGCGGATCGCAGGACGGGAAGCGGCGAAACATGCACGGAACTAGAATCCTCGACGAAGCCGACCGTCTGATGACGGTCTGCAATTCCTGCAGATATTGCGAGGGCCTGTGCGCGGTATTTCCGGCCATGGAGATGCGCCGCGCCTTCTCGGATGGCGACCTCAACTATCTCGCCAACCTCTGCCATTCCTGCGGCGCCTGCTATGTCGACTGCCAGTTCTCGCCGCCGCACGAGTTCAACGTCAACCTTCCCAAGACACTCGCGGTTGCGCGTGCGGAATCCTATGCGGCCTATGCCTGGCCGCAGGTGCTGTCCGGCGCGTTCGCCCGCAATGGTCTCGTCATCAGCATCGTTGCCGCGCTCAGCATGGCGGCTTTTATCCTCGGCTTCGCGGCGCTCAGCGACCGCGGCGTGCTGTTCGGCGTGCACACCGGCCCCGGCGCGTTCTACAAGCTGATGCCGCATCAGGCGATGGCCGCGCTGTTCAGCGCCGCGTTTCTCTACGCGATTCTCGCGCTCATCATGAGCGTGCGCGCGTTCTGGCGCGACATCGGAACGCCGATCGGCGGTCGGGCTGATGGGGTCTCGATTTTCCAGGCGATCCGCGATGCCGGCGAGTTGCGCTATCTCCATGGCGGTGGCGTCGGCTGCTACGACGAGGACGACAAGCCGACAGACCGGCGAAAGCTTTTCCATCACCTGACGTTCTATGGCTTCCTTCTCTGCTTCGCCGCAACCTCGGTGGCCACGCTCTATCACTATCTGCTCGGCCGTGAGGCGCCGTATCCGTGGTGGGATCTGCCGGTCGTGCTCGGCACGCTCGGCGGCATCGGCCTCATCGTCGGCCCGATCGGCCTGTTCTTGGCCAAGATGCGGCGCGATCCGGCCCTGCTCGACGAGAGCAGCTACGGCATGGATGTCGGCTTCATCGCCATGCTGCTCCTCACCGGGCTCACCGGCATGCTGCTTCTCATCCTCCGTGAGACTGCGGCCATGGGACCGCTGCTGGCGCTGCACCTCGGCGCGGTGTTCGCGCTGTTCATCACCATGCCCTACGGCAAGTTCGTGCACGGCATCTATCGCTTCGCGGCACTGGTGCGCTATGCGCAGGAGCGGCGGACGGCGGCTTAGCCGTTACGGCAGGCTAAGCCGCGTACCCATAAACCCGCATATGTCCGGCTTCGGACGCAAAGCGGAAATCTTGCGCTCGTTCTGAGCTTTGCCGGTTGCGACCTGTAGCCGAAGTAGCGCTTGAGGGTTGCGCTAGATCAACGACGCCCACGCCTTCCCGTCCTTACCATCCAAAAAAAATTTGCGCGCTGCAGGATGCGTATGCCGAAGCTGTCAAAGGAAACGGTGATCATCGTGCACGGTACTTGGGCAGCACCTGCCGAGGATCATAAAAATCAATGGTATCAACCGGGCACTGGTTTCGCCGCCAAACTCGATGCCGCTCTGCAAAGGCGCGGATCGCTAGCTCGGTGTTGGGCACACTGCCAGAATGGGGAGCAGATATTCCATTGGTCTGGCGAGAATAGTTGGATCGCGCGTTCCGAGGCGGCATCCGCTTTGACGAATTATGTCGCCAGAATTCGGGCGGACGGCTGGCGGTGTCACATAGTTGCACACAGTCACGGCGGAAATATCGTAGCCGACGCGCTTCCACAAATCTTTAGCGCGGAAGAGCCAGGCCAGCCGTGGAGCAAAGTGGTGACCCTGGGTACACCCTTCATAGATACGACGTCGCCCATAGCTGAAAAACTCGAATGGCGCCAAAGAAACATGAATGCGATATTCGTCATCCTGTTCGCCTTACTCGTGTATCAACTGTACGACTTAGCGAATGCATATGCTGTAGTTTATGAGACCTTTGGAAAGTACTATTCAATCATCATTGTCGCTTGGGCACTGGTCGTTTATGCAATTTTCTTTTATAGGGCTTGGCGCTTGCAGTGGCGAAGATGGCAGCGATCAAAAATAAAATATTGGGTGTTGGAGAGCTCGTTTTGGATTATTGCCGGTTGTATTTTCTTTCTACTTTATGATGCTGCGATATGGTTGTTCGAGATTATTTTGTGGTCTCCGAAAGACGTGCCATATTTCCTTAAGCAGCTCCTGCTGGGCCACCTAATCTACATCGGCAATAGGGCAATGGGAAATATGGCCCTGCTTGTCGTCCTTGTTCCTGTATTGCTGATTGCAGACCGCGTCCGCCGAAAACTTGGCCGCAAAGGTCTTTCGGGAGTGTGGCCGATGCTAGACGATTCTACTCAAGAACGGCCGGCATTGTTTGCGATCAGTAGTCGAGTGGATGAAGCGTGGCAGATTTTATTTCATCTCCGAAATTCCAGTAGTCCGCTCACGATCCGCCGTCCCCTCGCGCATATAGCTTCGTCCGTCGGAGCCAATCTTTGGCAAAGTGGCACGGTGGCTCGCATTTTTGGGGCCAGATCATATAGCGATCTTGGACCCGCGGCTAAATTCGCCGCTGCGTCAGCGCAGCTGCTTGCGGTCTTTATCTTGATTTATCTTGTCGGAGATTATTATTGGCGGGGGGATGGTCAACTCCCAAAAAGCTCATTTAACCTTCTCAACTATAACATCATGCTTCCATTCATAGGTTTTCTAATACTGAGCTTTGCGATGACCTTAAGTGAAAGTGTCGTGTCTGTTTCTTTCTCGCCGCTACGGTGGTTGTTCCGGTTCGCAGGAGCCTTGGGAGCCGTTCCAAGAGAGATAGGAATGCTTTTGGTCCGCGCTAAGGGTTGGCCGATGCTAATGAAGATTGCGATGGGACTCGACGGCTATCTGTTTTCGATCCCCCCTGTCGAGCAATTTCCTCGCAATATTGCCGAGAAGCTCGTCAAATACGAAAGTATGCCAAAAGGCGCCGAGGAACGCGCATTGGAGAGACGTAGCGCTTGGGTAGCGCGCCATCTAGGAAGTGTATCGGAGACATTCTCGAAGCTTGCCGTGACTGCGGCCGATCTAACCGCGCTGCTGCGCACCGTCGAAGAGGATCAATCGCTTGTTCACGCTGCCTACTATACCGATGAAGAGTGCATCTCCCAAATCGCGGACTGGATCGCTGGCGCCGACATGCCCAACTCGAAGCCAATCGGTGACCATACATTCCTGCCCAGCTATCAGTGACGAATGGCCCAATTTGAGAGATCGCGGTGATGTTGGGGTGTCGTCGCCGTATCTTCGTCGTTGCTTTAACACTCAACTCTGGGCCGCCTCAGTTGATTGCCGCGAGCCTATGCCGGCAACTACGTTGAGTTTAGTGCAACGCAGCTCGATAATTCTCTCGTTTGGAGCAATTCGGATGAATTGCAGGTCGCCGGCGTTTGGGCTCTGGTGAAAGTGAAACTGAATAGTGTCACAACACCTCGACTTCCTCGTGGACCCGAATGGTGATTCAGCCTTCCGCGGCCACTGCGGGATGGCGGCCTTGTGTGCGAAACCATGGCGCCGCTTCTGGCCTATCTCAGACCTACGGCAATGTCCGCTTTCTCGTCGCTGTCAGGACCATAGCGGACATGACATCGAAGGCGCGTGATCCGAGCCACTTCGATTCATGAGTAAACGGCCAAAAGTGGCCTTCGCGCAGGAAAGTAATGGTCTGCGCGATCGCAATGCCGTCACGCGGCAGTCCGGTATGGGAAGCGTTCACGACGATATGGTCGGCCATGCCGGCCAGCATCGCGCTTTGCACGGACACCCGTCCGTCATTCGGCTTCGGTAGAACGAATATGCCGGCGACGGGATCGATGAAGCGGTTGCCCGCGATGACGCCGACGGAATAGTCCACGGTGGGCAGGGAGTCTGGCCGTGGCGCTGTGGTGAGCTCGAGGCCGGCCGGGCCGTAGAATGCGCGGTAGAGCCGTGATCCGCTCAGCAGATCGGCCACCTCGCTCCCGCCATTCGGTGTGCCAAGCATCACGACGCCGCCAAGCCGGTCCGGCCTATGTTTCGCGAGATAGGCACGCGCGACGAGACCGCCCATCGAATGCGCGACGAAATGAAGCGGCGCGTCACGCTCGGCGAAGCGGGCGATCGCCGGGTGGATATCGTCCGCGAGCGCTCCAATCTGCTTTGTACGGCTGGCGTAGTCGATATTGAGCGTCGCGAACCCGGCTGCCCGGATCGCCTGCTCGAGCTTCCTCAGCGACGAGGAGCCGCGCGCGATGCCATGGAGCAGAACCACTCCCGGACACCGCGCATCGCTGCTTTCAGGCGCCTTGCGCATTGTCCTTACGCCACCTCGCGCTCCGGCGCGGACGCCTGCTCGCGGGCCATGGCTGTCGCCGTGACATAGTCGGTCTTGCCGGTGCCGAGCAGCGGCACCTTGTCGACCACCATGATCGTCGCGGGCACGGTCAGCTCGGAGGCGCCGATCGCCTTGGCCTGGGCCTGCATGGCGCTGCGCTCGGCATTCTTTTCCGTCGTCAGCAGCACAATGCGCTCGCCCTTGCGCTGGTCGGGGATCGACACGGCCACCGAGCCGGCCTGCGGCCACAGCGTCGTCGCGATGCTCTCGACCGCCGACAGCGAGACCATTTCGCCGGCGATTTTGGCAAAGCGCTTGGCGCGTCCCTTGATGGTGATGAAGCCGGCGGCGTCGATCGCGACGATGTCGCCGGTGTCGTGCCAGCCCTCGGGCAGCACTTCGAGCACACCGGGGTTTTCGGCCCTGAGGTAACCGAGCATCACGTTCGGACCGCGCACCGACAGGCGTCCGCCTTCCTCGATGCCGGGCACCGGGTCGAGGCGGCTTTCCATCAGCGGCGAGAGGCGGCCGACGGTGCCGGGGCGATTGGCCATCGGCGTGTTCATCGCCAGCACCGGCGCGGTCTCGGTGACGCCATAGCCTTCGAGGATGCGGATGCCGTAGCGCTCCATGAACACCTGCCGCGTGCGGTCCTTCACTGCCTCGGCGCCGGCAATCACCAGGCGCAGGGTGCGGAAGTCGTAGGCGTGCGCCGAGCGCGCATAGCCTGACAGGAACGTATCGGTGCCGAACAGGATGGTGGCGCCGGTCTGGTAGATCAGCTCGGGCACGATGCGATAGTGCAGCGGCGAGGGATACATATAGATCGGAATGCCCGCGAGAACAGGCATCATCATCCCGCCCGTCAGCCCGAACGAGTGGAACACCGGCAGCACGTTGAACACCTTGTCATCGGCGTTGGCATCGACCCGCGCCAGCGCCTGCGCCGCGTTGGCGAGGATGTTGCGGTGGGACAGCACCACGCCCTTGGGCGTGCCTTCCGAGCCCGAGGTGAACAGCACCACGGCGGGATCGTTGGCCTGGCGGGTGACGCGCGGCGCGGTGCCGGCGAGCAGACCCTTGATCTTGTCGACCGTTCCGATCGAGGCCCTGATGTCCTCGAGATAGACGATTCGCGCCTCTGCAGAGATCGCGGCCATCAGCTTGTCGAGCTTGCCTTTCTCGATAAACGCCTTTGACGTCAACACTGTCCTGACCTGCGCGGCCTTCATGGCGGCTGTCACGTTGACCGGGCCGGCCGAGAAGTTGAGCATGGCCGGAACGCGGCCGATGCCTTGCAGCGCCATGAAGACGACGGCAACGCCCGCGGAGTTCGGCAGCAGCACGCCGACATTCTCGCCGGCCATTGTGCCGGGCTCGAGCTTGCGGCTCACGACCTGCGCGCCGAGGATCAGCTTGCGATAAGTCAGCTTGGTGCCGAGCGCGTCCTCGATGATGACCTTGCCGGTGTCGCGATCGCGATAGGCGTGACCGAGCGCTTCGAACAGCGTGTGATCGAGCATGGCGTTCTTGACCATCGCGTCGATCATGACGTCCTGGAGCGCTGCGCCCGCGGCGTTGCGGCGCGCCTTGCCTTTCAGCTCCGAGGCGACCGGCAGCTTGACCGGCGGCAGGATCGTCACCGTCACCCGCGGGAACCACGAGCGCTTGATCTGGCTGGAGTTGAGGTAGCTGAGGTGCGAGCGCTGTGCACCCTCGATGCGAACGGGTACGACCACGGCGTCGGCCTTGTCCGCGATCATCGCGGTGCCGTCATAGACCTTCATCAGCGATCCGGAGACGGTGATGCGTCCCTCCGGAAAGATCACGACCGGTTCGCCGGCGGCGACGAGCTTGATCAGGTCGCGCGCGGCGAGCGGCTTGGTCGGATCCATGGTGTAGTGCTTGACCACCCGCAGGAACGGCTTGGCCCACCAGGCCTTGGAGATGCCGGTGTCGACCGCGAAGCTCGCGTCAATGGGCAGGACGGCGTGCAGCAGCGGGCCGTCGATCAGGCTGACATGGTTGGGCGCGATCAGCATGCGCGTGCCCGGAGGCGGCAGGTTCTCGAGCCCGCGCACCTCGGTGCGGAACAGCGCCCGGAACAAGAGCGCGCCGAAATCGCGCACGCCTTCCTTGCCCCATTTGGTCAGCACGAACCACACCGCGCCGAAGCTGGCAACGCCGAGGCCGAGGAAGATCCAGCCGACATGTAGGCCGCCGGCCTGCAGCAGCGCGACGAACAGCGAGCCCACCACCATGAAAGCGGCCTGCAACACATTGCCGGCCGCGATGATGCGGGCACGCTCGGACGCCACCGACCAGGCCTGCACCGCGGCGAAGGACGGCACCACGAACAGGCCGCCGCCGAATGCGAAGGCGACGAAGTCGATCAGCATGCGCAGGCCTGCGAACGAGGTCGCGAAATCGACCGCGGCGATGTCGTTGCCCTTCACCGTGACGCCGATGGCCCAGGCGAGGTCGATGCCGGCAAATCCCATCATGATGGCGCCGATCGGCACCAGCGCGAGGTTCGGACGAACGTGGCTCAGGCTCGCTGCAAACAGCGAACCGATGGCAATGCCGATCGCGAAGATCGCAAGGCACAGCGTCACCACGCCTTCGCTGCCGCCGACGACGTCCTTCACCAGCGCCGGCAAGAGCGACAGCACGATGGCGCCGACCAGCCAGAACCAGGAGACGATCACGGTGCCGTCCCACAGCCGGTGGTCGGCATATAGCGTCCTGAGCAGGCCGAGCGTCGAGCTCCAGGGATTGGCATCGACGGGCAGTTCGGGCGCGGACGGCGTCGTCTGTGGAATGCGGGAGGCAAAGGCCCAGGACAGCAGCGCCAGCACGACCACGGCCGATGCGACCCAGCCCATATGGGCAGAGCCTGCGACGAATTGGCCGCCGGCAACGGTGCCGAGCAGGATCGCCATGAAGGTCGCGCCTTCGACCAGCGCGTTGCCGGTGGCGAGCTCGCCGAGCCCGAGCTGGTCCGGCAGCATGGAGTATTTCACGGGGCCGAACAGCGCGGCGATGATGCCGAACAGTGCCAGCGCAGTGAACAGCAGCGGCACCGAGTGCATGAAGAAGCCGGCGGCGGCAAAGGCGGCGGCGAAGATCTCGGCAAACTTCAATCGCCGTGCCACGACCGATTTGACGTATTTGTCGGCGAGCTGGCCGCCGAGCCCGGACAGGATGAAGTAGGGGAAGATGAAGACGGCACCTGCCAACGTCACCAGGGCATCACCGTGGCCTGTTGCGGCGCTGTAAAGCAGGATGATGACGAGCGCGTTCTTGAGCACGTTGTCATTGAGTGCCGAGAAAAATTGCGCCCAGAACAGCGGCGCAAAGCGGCGTGACGACATCAATTCCCTGATCATGACGAGTCCTGTTTTGGAAAGCCAGCCTGAGGTTGTTACGTTGCGGGTCGAACGTCACGACCGGAAGGTGTGGGGAGCGATTGCAGGCGACGATGCTTGGCCCACCTGTCATGTCCCCTCGGTCCCTCCGATCCTGTTGGTCTCCAGCTTGTCTCGTTAGGTTCGCAAATATCCGGTCGCGGCCGCAGCTTCGGGCGCAAATGCCGCGATTATGCGGATATCGCCGGGGCCGATAAGAAAAAGCTGAACGGCATCCCTGACTTTCGCGACGTCGGCGGGCGATGTGAGGACATAGTAAGTGCTTTGTTGCGACCGGCGTTCGCATTCGAGTGGACCGGAATTCGCATCGGCTTGTCCTCAGGTGAGGTGAGCGAGATGGCGAAAGGGGTTGAGGCGGCCAAGCAGGCTGACATGGCGGGGACGGCTCGCCCGCCACATCCGGAATGTCGCGCGGCGCTCGGCGAGCACGCCGGCGATGTCGCAGGCATTTGCAATCCGGTCGATCGGCGCCATTGCGAGCCGCACGACAGCGCGACTGAGCCCGCTGACGAGGGCCGCGGCGTCTTCGATGAAGGTGGAGGCAATTTCAACAGCAAGCGTTTGCATTTTGCAGGTCTCCGGGTTAATTTGAACATTGTTCACGTGAGTAGCCCGAAAATGAACAATGTTCAAGAAGAATCGCTGCGAGATCGCAAAAAAAATCGAAGGCGGTTCCAGATTCTGGAGATCGCCCGCGGCATTATTGCCTCTAAGGGATTGAGATCGTTAAAGGTTCGGGACGTCGCGGATGCCGCCGGCTGCTCCGTCGGCAGCGTCTATAACGAGTTCGGCGACTTCGACGGGGTCATCCTGACCGTCAACAGGGAAACGGTTCAGGCGCTCACAGCGCAGCTTCGGGCGGTTCCGGCCGAGGATCCGGTTCGCCAGCTCTATGGCTTGGCCGAGACCTATCTCGATTTCTTCGCCGAGAACGCCAATCTGCTGCGCTCGCTGTTCGAGCATCGGATGGAGGACGATCGCCCGTATCCCGATGACATCCTTCAGATGGTGATGGACGCCTTCGCGCTGATGCATCCGCCCCTGGTGCGGGTGCTGCCAGATGCGGATGACGTGAAGATCGCGCTCTTGTCGCGCACGCTGTTTTCCGCGGTCCACGGCATCATCTCGCTCGGCCTCGAAGAGCGTATGGTCGCCGTGCCGCCGCAGATGCTGCGCCAGCAGGTCACGCAGTTCCTCGACGCGCATCTTCTGGGTCTCGGAGTCCTGTCGGCGCGGTAGGCGATCGTCACGCGCGGGCGGCTTCACGTGGCCGCGCGGCGACCAGGACGACGTCCGCTTTCCCGTTGTCAAGCTGAACCCGGTTGCGCCCCTTCTCCTTGGCGCGGTAGCAGGCGGCATCGGCCCGACGCATCGCCTCCTCGAGCGTAATGTCGCGATCGGTGATGCAGGTGACGCCAATGCTGCCGGTCACCGCAAAGCAGCGATCCTCCCAGGCGAAGCTGAACAGCTCGAGCGACCGCCGCAGTCGCTCGGCCATATCGACCGCGTCGTAGGGCGCGCATTGCGGCAGGATCAGAGCGAATTCATCGCCGCCGAGCCGGGCGACCAGATCGCGCGGCCGCCGATCCTGCTGCAATAGCTGCGCGATCTGACACAGCAGTCGATCGCCGGCCAGATGACCGCAGCTGTCGTTGACGTTCTTGAACTGATCGAGGTCGAGCAGGATCAGACCGAGCGAACCGGCCGCGTTATTGTCGAGCTCGCCCTGCAGGCAAGCCTCGAAGGCGCGGCGGTTGGTGAGGCCCGTGAGCCAGTCGTGCGACGCCTGAAAGGCCAGCCGCTCCTTCTCCGCGTGCAAGGCATCCTCGAAGGCCTGCCGCTGCAACACCAGTCGCCGCGTGTGCCAGATCATCAGCAGGATCAGGGCTGCGGCGGTGACGATATTGACGCAGGTCAGCGTCACCTTGATGGTGCGAGAGCCTTCGCCGAGCGCGGTCGAGAACCGCTCGGCATGTCCGGTAAACTGCTCGTTCAGTTCCGAAAGCCGCGACGACAGGAATTGCAGGCGACCGGCGTTGCGGATGGGGCCGTCCTTCAGGTCGCTCCGGATCACTTCACCGAAGATGCCAAGCTCCAGCAGCATCGGATCGGTGGCGGCCCATTCCCGGATCGCCTCCTGAAAGAAGTTGATGCCGCTGAAATAGCGGAACAACCGAATCATGCCCGGCACGTCGTCGGGATGGTTGCCGCCTTGCAGAAGCCCGATACGGGCGGTCTCGACATCGACCGGATCGCGTTCGAGGGCCCATCTCGCATACTCGTCGCCGATCGGGACGGCGAGCGAAGCCTGATATTGCGCGAACCGGCTGGCTTCACCCGAATGCAGATACAGATTGAGGACATAGACGGCGTTCTTCTGCGAGCGCGACCACATCGCCTCGCCGGCGACATAGGCGCGAACCGACGACATCACTTCCAGGCTGAACCCGGCAATTGTCGCCTGGAGCACGACGACCATGACAAATGGCGAGACGAGCTTGATCACGTGAAGGAAGCTGCGTTCCTTCGCCGACGTTGCTGTTCTGCGAAACACTGCGTTCCCCAAATCGCTCAACGGCCCCAGCGGAGCGTTGCGCTGATAACGCGAATTGCGCGGGAACGCTGCTTAACTCGATCTGAAAGAGGCGAGCGACCGTCTCGCAGGGTGAAAGCGCCATGAAACGGATGTGCGCAGATCGTAGCAAATGCCACTCAGCCGGAACTTGCGCGCCAACGCCGCGCATTCGGCCTTCGCGATTAACTCGATCGAGAGAATTTCAGCTTGGCGCTAGACCAGTACCGGCTGGCGCACGCGTCCGGCATCGCCGAACACGCGCAAATAGCGCTCGATCTCCGAGGGCATCCCGGTCGCCTTCTCCGGATTGTCGGAGAGCTTGACGGCCGGATGTCCGTCGACCGACGACACCTTGCACACCAGCGAGATCGGATCGAGGTTGAACGAGCCGTCCGGCGCACAGCCGACAAAATCGTTGGTGAGGTTGGTACCCCAGCCGAACGAGAGCCGCACGCGACCGGCGAAGTGGTGATAGGTCTCCTCGATCGAGCCGACGTCCATGGCGTCGGAGAAGACGAGCAGCTTGTCCTTGGGATTGCGGCCCTTCTTCTGCCACCACGCGACGATCTCTTCGCCGGCCTGGATCGGCGGCGCACTGTCGGGGCGGAAGCCGGTCCAGTCGGCAACCCATTCCGGCGCATCGCGCAGGAAAGCCTTGGTGCCGAAAGCGTCCGGAAGTGCGATCAGAAGATTGCCGCCATAGGTCTGGCGCCACTGGTCGAGGATGCGATAGGGCGCCCAGCGCAGTTCCTCGTCGTCCTTGGCGAGCGCGGCCGCGACCATCGGCAGCTCGTGCGCATTGGTGCCGATCGCTTCGAGGTCGTTGTCCATTGCCAGCAGCACGTTGGACGTTCCGATGAACGAAGGGCCCAGCCCTTCCTTCACCGCCTCCACGCACCAGCGTTGCCAGAGAAAACCGTGGCGGCGGCGGGTGCCGAAGTCGGACAGCCGCAAATTCTCCAGCTTGCGCAGCCGCTCCACCTTGGTCCACAGCTTGGCCTTGGCGCGGGCGTAGAGCACGTCCAGCTCGAAGCGGCCGCGGCCCTTGAAGGCCGCGCGCGAGCGTAGCTCGTTGAGGATGGCGAGCGCCGGAATCTCCCACATCGAGGTGTGGGTCCAGGGCCCGTGGAAATGCAGCTCGTACTGGCCCTCGACCTTGCGCAGCTCGTATTCGGGAAGGCGGAATTCGGCGAGCCAGCGGATGAAGTCCGCCGAGAACATGTGGGTCTTGCCGTAGAAGGTGTTACCGGCGAGCCAGATCAGCTCCTTCTTGGTGAAGCGGATGGTGCGGGCATGATCGAGCTGGGCGCGCAGCTCGCCTTCGTCGATGATCTCGGCGAGCCGCACATGGCGCGAACGGTTGATGACCGAAAAGGTCACTCTTTGATCGGGGTAATCCTCCCGAATCATTTGTAACATCAATAGCTTATAGAAATCCGTATCCAACAGGCTGCGGATGATGGGATCCAGCCGCCAGCTGTGATTATAGGTTCGGCTCGCAATGTCGGTCACTGTCATGGAGCAATTCTAGCGTGCCCGTCACGAAGCAACCAGTGGGTTCCGCGAGGGGCTGGCTTCCACGGATTTGCAGCAGGGGCTCAGTCGCCGGCTGCCGTCGCCGCGACGGTCTCGAGCTGGCTTCGAACCCAGCGATGGGCCGGGTCCTTCTGGTAGCGCTGGTGCCAGACCATGAACATCGGCAGTTCGGCCAGCATGCGCGTGCGGGAGGCGAGCGGAATCCGCGTCTGCGCGAAGCCACGCATCACGCCCGAGGCGAGCAGGCTCGGCATGCTCGCCAGCATCTGCGAGCCGCGCAGGAACGACGGCACGCCGGTGAAGCTCGGCACCGAGATGGCGATGTCGCGGTGGAAGCCGTTCGCTGCGAGCCGGCGGTCGAAATCGAGCCGCTCATTGTCCGTGTAGACGACGGTGATGTGACGCGCTGCGAGATAGAAGCCGCGGCTGGCCGGAGCCGCGCGCATCGTGGCATCGTAGTAGCAGACGTAATGATCCCGCAGCAGGCGCTTTTGCACGATGTCGATGCCAACAGGCGGCAGCGGCGTGATCATGAGGTCGCAGCGATTCTCGCGTAGCATCGCGGGCGAGGGCGATTGCGACGGGATCACGCGCAGGTTCAGGCTTTTTACCCGCGCGGCGACATGACCGAAGAAGCGCGGCAACAGCAGGTCGCGCTGGAAATCGTTGGCGGCAATCGTCAACGACAGTTGCGCGCTCGCGGGCTCGAACGTGACGCCCCCGGCGAAGCTGCGCATCTCGTCGATCAGTGCGCGAGCCTTCGTGGCCAGCGCCTGGGCATGGGCGGTTGCGACAATGCCCCGGCCGGATTTCGCGAACAGCGGATCGCCCACGATCCGCCGCAGCTTGTTCAGGCCGTGGCTGACGGCCGATTGCGTCAGGTCGAGACGCGTCGCGGCTGCCGTCACAGAGCCCTCCTCGAGCACGGCCAGGAACAGTTCGAGGTCGTGGCCGTCGAGGGCCAAATGATCGATTTTCTTCATGTAATGCATTATAATTGATCTATTTATTTGTGGAATAGGCGGGCCCATGATTTGCCGATAAGCCGCGCGCCGGAATCCGGCGCATCCAAGGGAGAGACAACGCCGATGAATGTCCAGGCGCCAGCCTTAAGGGATCCCCGCCTCAACAGCCCCGAGCCGTTCACGCCGCGTGACGGCGGCTTTTTCCAGCGCGACCGCACCATCCATCCGCCCGCCTATGCGCCCGGCTACAAATCCTCGGTGCTGCGTTCGCCGCGCCAGTCGCTGTTGTCGATCGAGACCTCGGTCTCGGAGATCACGGGGCCGGTGTTCGGCCACAATGATCTCGGGCCGCTCGACAACGATCTGATCCGCAACTACGCCAAGGACGGCGATCCCGTCGGCGAGCGTATCATCGTCCATGGCCGCGTGCTCGACGAGACCGGCCGCGGCGTGCCGAACACGCTGGTCGAATTCTGGCAGGCCAATGCCGGCGGCCGCTACCGGCACAAGAAGGACACCTATCTGGCGCCGATCGATCCGAACTTCGGCGGCTGCGGCCGCGCGCTGACCGACGACACCGGCTACTATTATTTCCGCACCGTGAAGCCCGGCCCCTATCCTTGGCGCAACTTCGTCAACAGCTGGCGCCCCGCCCACATCCACTTCTCGGTGTTCGGCTCCGGCTTTGCGCAGCGCCTGATCACGCAGATGTATTTCGAGGGTGATCCGCTGATCCCGATCTGCCCGATCCTGACGACGATTCCCGACAAGGACGCGCTCGACCGTCTGGTCGCGCCGCTCGACCTCAATGCCTCGACGCCATTCGACTCGCTCGCCTACCGCTTCGACATCGTGCTGCGCGGTCAGCGCTCCACCTATTTCGAAAATCGTCCCGAAGGGAACTGAGCACATGCCGCAGCCGCTCAACTATCTCAAGGAAACCGCCTCGCAGACCGCCGGGCCCTACGTCCATATCGGCCTGATCCCGGCCATGGCGGGCTTCGACATCTTCGAGAAGAACTTTTCCAACGTTCTGGTGACGCCGGATACGCAAGGCGAGCGCATCACGCTGGAGGGCAAGGTGCTCGACGGCACCGGCTCTCCGCTGCGCGACGTGCTGCTCGAGATCTGGCAGGCCAACGCGGCCGGCCGCTACAATCATCCGGCCGATCGCTCCGCCGGCGTGCTGGATCGGGATTTCCGCGGCTGGGGCCGCGGCGGCTCGGATTTCGAGAGCGGATTGGTGACGTTCGAGACCATCAAGCCGGGCGCGATCACCGACAAGGCAGGGCGCAAATGCGCGCCGCACGTCAACGTCTGGATCGTCGCGCGCGGCATCAATATCGGTCTCAACACGCGGCTCTATTTCTCCGACGAAGAGGCCGCCAACGCCACCGATCCCGTTCTGAACCTGATCGAGCAGCCGGTGCGCCGCGCGACACTGATCGCCAAGCGCGGCGAGCGCGCAGGAAAGGTCGTGTATTCCTTTACGATCAATCTGCAGGGGCCGGACGAGACGGTGTTCTTCGACGTCTGATCGACCTCATCTATGCGGTGAAGCGGCCCCATCCGAAGATGGGGCCGCTTCTGTTGCTATCCGTGAAGCTAGAAGCCGGTCGGCCCCACAGCGCCGATCCAGTGCCTGACCTTGGTGCGGTCCTTTTCGTCCATATAGAAGAAATGGACCATTGTTGGCCTGACCGGCGCGATACTGGGGTCGTCGAAGCGCATCGCGACCTTGCCGTGGAATATTTTCAGCTCCGGGCTATCCCAGAACTCGACGACGTCGTGGAGCGCCGTGAAGCCGCGGTCGATGAACTGGCGCAGATTGTTGCGGATCGCTTCGCGACCGTGCCAGTCGGCGACGCCGAGATTGCAGATGGCGTCTTCGGCGAAGCAGTCGAAACCCTTGCCGAAGGTCTTGTCGTCGATCTCCTTCCACATCGCGAGCAGCCATTCCGGCGGCGCAGTCTTGGTAAAGGTTTTCGTGCTCATGCTATTCTCCTTCGGTCGGTCGATATGAGTGTTGCGAATTAGAGATTGGGCGCGCTGATCCCGAGCCGCGCCGCAACGCGCCGGGCCGTCGCTTCGCGCTGTGCGGTAATGCCGGCGACTGCTCGTTTCGCCTGGGCGAGGATTGGGCGCGGGGCGCGTTCCGGCGTGCCACTGTCGAATGGCGGTTCCGGCGCGTACTGCATGTAGAGCTGGATCGCACGTGCGGCGTCGCCGCCGCGGAGCTCGGCTGCGAGCCACAGGGCACCGTCAATTCCCGCGGTGACTCCGGCAGCGAAGATCCAGTTGCCGTCGACGACGACCCGTTCATTGACGGGAGTAGCGCCGAACAGCGGCAACAGGTGAAACGAGGCCCAATGCGTCGTCGCCCGGCGTTCGCGCAACAGGCCAGCCGCGCCGAGCAGCAGGGCACCGGTGCAGACGGAGAAAATGTGGCCGGCGCCCGCGACCTGCTTCTGCAGCCAAGCCAGGATTTCCTCGTCGTCCATCGCGGCTTCTTGGCCAAAGCCGCCGGGATCGTGAAGCACATCGAGCTGCGGAGAATCGGCAAGCGTCGCATCGGGTGCGAGGCGCAGGCCTTTGACGTCGCGCACGGGAACCATCGTCTTGGCGTAGATGCGATGAGTCGCGTTCGGAATGCGCGACAGCACCTCGAAGGGGCCGGTGAGGTCGATCTGGTCGAGGCCGTCGAACAGCAGGGATCCGATTTGCAGATGGGTGTCGTGCGGGATCATGGGTTTGCTCTCAACTCGGTGCTGGACAGGCGCAATCTAGCGAGGCACGCTATGGCGCAAATGCCAAAGACCCCTCGGTTCTCGCCAAATTCCGTTTCGCGCCCGGCGCGGAGTTCCGCGCGGGCGATCGAAGTGCTGGCCTATCCGTCGGTGCAGTTGCTCGATGTCACGGGGCCGCTCCAGGTGTTCGCGACCGCCAACGAGCAGATCGTGGAGGCCGGCGGAACGCCGCCTTATGTGCTTCGCGTCGTGGCAAAGGATCGGACGAGAGTCGTGGCCTCGTCGGGGCTGGAGATCGCGACAGAACCGCTTCCGCGCAGTGCGAGCACGCTGGACACGCTGGTGGTTGCGGGCGGCCCGGGCGTTGACCTCGCGGCGTCGGATCCGGCGTTGCTCGATTGGTTGCGGCATCGCACGAAGAAGGCGCGGCGGGTTGCGTCGGTTTGCACCGGCGCATTCCTGCTCGGCGCGTCCGGTGTGCTCGATGGACGACGGGCGGTGACGCATTGGTCGTACTGCGCCGATCTCGCGCGGCGCTTTCCCGCGATACGCGTCGAGTCCGATCCGATCTTCGTCCGCGACGGCACGATCTGGACGTCAGCCGGCGTCACGGCGGGCATCGACCTGGCGCTGGCCCTGGTCGAGGAGGACCTTGGCCGCACCACTGCACTCGCGGTCGCACGTTACCTCGTCGTCTTCCTCAAACGGCCGGGCGGGCAGGCGCAATTCAGCGAGGCGCTGTCGCTGCAATCCGCCGAAGATGAGTTCGGCGCGCTGCACGACTGGATCGGCAAGCATCTTGCCAGCGATCTGTCGCTGCCCAGATTGGCGCGCGAGGCCGGCATGAGCGAACGCAGCTTCAGCCGCCATTACGCCAAGGCCACCGGATTGACGCCACAGCGCGCCATCGAGCGGCTGCGCGTGGAGGCTGCGCGGCGTATGCTGTCGGAGACGCGCCTGCCGGTGAAGCGAATATCGCAGAGCTGCGGCTTCGGGTCCGAAGAGACCATGCGCCGGAGCTTTTTGCGCGTGCTTGCGACTATACCGCAGGACTATCGCCGCCGCTTCGGCTCCTGAGTGCGACAAAAGTCTAGGCCACGGGTTGCTGCTGGCCAGGAACAAAATCGCCTCACGGTCTTTGCTTCGACAGGCTCCTCGCGGAGGCTGAGTCATGAGCAAGTTGCAAGAGCGCGAAACGGCGCCCGACGTCTACAACCTGTTTCTCGCGGCCGTTCTGTTCATCTCGCCGTGGCTGTTCAAGCTGACCAACAGCCAGGGCAAGATCGACCTCTGGGTCACCAGTGCGATCATCGTCGTGCTCTCGCTGGCGGCCATCATCGCTTACCGGGACTGGGAGGAATGGATCAACGTCCTGATGGGCGTCTGGCTCATCGCATCGCCCTGGGTGATCGGATTTCCGCACACGCGCGCGATGCATCTGAGCATCGGCTTCGGGATCGCCATCCTGCTCCTGGCGCTGCTGGATCTCTTCCTGCACTACGAGAAGAGGCACCCTGAAGACGATGCGGCAGAACGAGCGCACCGATAGCGCGCGGATCAACCCTCGTCGCCGTGGAGCTGCGCGCGAAAGGCGCGCGGCGACAGGCCGGTGGCTGCGGCATAGATCCGGCTGAAATAGGCGGGGTCCTCGAAGCCGAGCGCGTAGGCGATCGCCGAGACCGGCAGATTGGTATAGACGAGGTTGCGGCGGGCCTCGCGGATCAGGCGATTCAGGATCAGGTGCGAGGCGGTGTCGCCGGTCGCCGCGCGGGTGACGCGGTTGAGATGGGTCGGTGTGATCGCCAGCGATGTCGCGTAGTCCGCCACTGTCCAGCGCTCCAGATGATGCTGTTCGAGCAAGGCTTCGAAGCGGCGGAACAGATCTGTCTCGGCATTGCTACTGCCGCCGCTTTCGCCCGCAAGCGCACGGGCAACGAGGCCGACCATGGCCGCCGACAACGCGCGCAGCACATGTGCGCGGCCGAAATCGCGCGCGGCGTGCTCGGCAAAGATCTGCTTCATGGTCGCTCGGATCTGCGGTGTGCCGCGAACGACCGCGGATCGAGACAGCACGCCGCGCAGGCCCTCGGCGGCGAGCAGCGCCTCGTCCATGATCTCCGCCGCGATGGTCAGCACCCAGCCCTGTGTCCCCGGAATGAAGCGGAATCCATGGACATGGCCGACCGGCACGTTGACGATCTGCATCGGCTTCAAGGGAACCACGCGGCCTTCGAGCGTCGCTTCGCCGCCGCCGCGCTCGATCAGCAGCACCTGGTGCAGCCGCGCATGCCGGTGCACGGCCAGCGTCCAGTCATGCAGCACCGAGCGGGACGCAATCGTCTCGCAATGGACGACGTCAGGCAGGTCGCCGGCTTCGCCGAACAGATTGTAGACCCGGATCGCCGGGGCGGGGGCTGTGGTCTTCATGTTCGAATAGTACAAGACAATGGCGAAACCCTCCATCGGTCGTGCTTGCGAAATCTGCAAAAAAGTACCGACGGGAGGACGGAAAAATGAAAGTTCAGGTCTGCATCATCGGCGGTGGGCCGTCCGGGCTGTTGCTGTCCCAGCTCCTGCACCTGAAGGGCATCGACACCATCGTGCTGGAGAAATACAGCCGCGAGCACGTGCTGGCCCGCATCCGTGCCGGCGTGCTCGAGCACGGCTTTGCCAGGCTGATGCGCGAAGCGCAATGCGGCGAGCGGATGGACCGCGAGGGTGAGATCCACAACGGTTTCGAGATCGCTCATGACGGCGCGCTCTCTCATATCGATCTGCACAAGCATTCCGGCGGCAATTCGGTGCTGGTCTACGGCCAGACCGAGCTGACGCGCGATCTCTACGAGGCGCGCGATCGGCTGAACGGCAAGGTCGTGCACAATGCCGAGGACGTGACACCGCATGATCTGACCTCCGACCGGCCCTACGTGACGTATCGCGCGGACGGCGCGACCGTTCGCGTCGATTGCGATTATGTCGTCGGTGCCGACGGATTTCACGGCGTCAGCCGCAAGTCGATCCCGAAGGACGTGTTGCGCGAATATGAGAAGGTCTACCCGTTCGGCTGGCTGGGGGTGCTGTCACGCACCAAGCCGGTGTCGCCGGAGCTGATCTATGTGAAGCACGAACGCGGTTTCGCGCTCTGCTCGCTGCGCTCACAGGTGCTGAGCCGCTATTACGTCCAGGTGCCGCTGACCGACAAGGTCGAGGATTGGTCGGACGACTCTTTCTGGGCGGAGCTGAAGCGTCGCCTGCCGGACCATGTTGCCGCACGATTGATCACCGGTCCCTCGATCGAGAAAAGCATCGCGCCACTGCGCAGCTTCGTCGCGGAGCCGATGAGCTATGGCCGCCTGTTCCTCGCCGGCGACGCCGCGCACATCGTGCCACCGACCGGCGCGCGCGGGCTGAACAGTGCCGCCTCCGACATCTATTATCTCTACCACGCCATGCTCGCGCATTATCAGGGCGGTGACGATTCCGGGCTGAAAGGTTATTCCGCCAAGGCCTTGGCGCGGATCTGGAAGGCGCAACGTTTCTCGTGGTGGATGACGATGATGCTGCACCGCTTCCCCGATCGCTCCGAGTATGAAGACCGGCTCCAGCAGACCGAGCTCGAATACCTCTTCTCGTCCGAGACCGCGCAGCGGTTGCTCGCGGAGAACTATGTGGGGCTGCCGTTTTAACTTGGCGTGATCCCTTCTCCCCCTGTGGGAGAAGGTGGCGCGAAGCGCCGGATGAGGGGTATCCCTGCGCATGCTCAAATGAGAGTTGAACTCGCGGACAGAGCCCCTCACCCGTCTCGCCGCTATGCGGCGAGCCACCCTCTCCCGCAAGGGGAGAGGGTGCACCGGCGCGCGTAGCTCGGGCTGCTACTTGCCTTCCAGCGTATTCACCGGCGTCCAATCGATCGGCGGTGGATTGCCGGCCAGGACCCGCGCACGCCTGGCAAAATGTCGGCACGGCGGATCATCGCCGGCGGCGCTTTCGAACAGCTCGGCGGCCTTCGCGAAGTCGCGCGCGCGCCAGGACGCAAGTCCGCTGGCGTACGTCGCCGCGCGCATGCCTTGCTCCTGCGTTTCCTTGTTCTTCTCGGCGAGCGGCTCGTACACCCGGATCGGCTCGTCGCGCCCTTGTACCTTGACAAGGTCGAGCTCGCGCCAGGTGTATGCGCTGCGGCTTTGATTGACAGTTGCCTCGGACGCCATGATCACGCTGCCATAATATTTGTTGGCGCCTTCGAGCCGCGAAGCCAGGTTCACCGTGTCGCTCATGACGGTGTAGTTGAAGCGCCGGCGAGAGCCGATGTTGCCGACCACGGCCTCGCCGCTGTTCAGCCCGATGCGATGAGCAAGGCCGCGCTCCCGGAACGCGGGATGGCTGTCGTTGAGCTCCTCGAGTCGGTCGCGACATTGCAGCGCGGCCGCGACAGCGTGCCGCGCATGGTCGGGATCGTCGGCCGGCGCGCCAAATATCGCGACGATGGAATCGCCGATATATTTGTCCACATAGCCGCCATGGCTTTCGATGATGTCTGTCATCGCCGACAGATAGTCGTTCATCAATGCGACCAGCTCGCCCGGCGTCATCTTCTCGGCAATCGAGGAGAAGCCGGCCAGGTCCGAGAAAAACATGGTGATGTCACGCATCTCGCCGCCGAGCGCGGGCATCTTGCCGGACGTAACCATGCTGTCGATCACCTCGGGCGCGAGGTAGAACGCAAAGCTCTTGCGCAGGAAGCGCTCCTCACGGTCGGCGATCACGAAGCGGTAGCCGATCATCATCGCGATGGCGGTCAGGCCTGCGAGCACCGGCTCGGTCAGGGGGAGCGCAAATGCGTGGACGAAGGCGCCGACGGCGATGGCCGTGTAGGCGGCGGACAGCGCCAGCCAGGCGATCAGGGCGCCGCCCGGCGCCAGCATGCAGGCGGCGCAAGCCATGATCGCCGCGAAGATGATCGCCAGGAGCGAACGCTGCGCGAAGCCGAGCTCGGTGACGGCATCATGCTCGATCAGGTTTCGTACGACCGTGGCATGGACGAAGACGCCCGCGATCCCGCTGCGGGCCATTGGCTCGGCATTCGCAGGCGTGGGCAAGGCACATCGCGATCCCCGTGTTCCGTCATAATCGCGGGCCAGGCGCATCGAGGTGAGCTTGCGGTCATCGAAGGTGAGGATGCTGCCCAGCAGCACGACCTTGCCGTCGAAGGCGCGGCGGAAGAAGTCCATGTCTCCCTTCTCGACGCAGGCGCGCAAATCGGCGAAGGAATAGGCCGGAATGTCGCGGCCCATGCCGCGAAAGTTGAGCGTCATCGTGTTGGGGACTGCGCTCGGAATCGCGTAGCCCGACAAATTCGTCGCGCCGCTTGCACCGGTCTCCGGCTTTGCACCCAGCGCGCGCGAGGCGAGTTCGACGGCCATGGCAGGCACTTGCTGGCCCGCGATGGAAAAGCTCAGCGGCATCCGACGGATCACGTCATCGGGGTCGGTGTAGACGTTGAGGGCGCGAACATTGTTCTTCACCGCAAGCCGCTGGGCCGGGAAGGGCGACTCCGGATGGTCGTTGCTGAGGACCTCGCCGAGCACCAGCTTGCCGCTGTCGGATAGCTTGCGCAGCGCGATCAGATAGTCGCGGTCAAATCCTTTCAGCCGCGCACCGACCGGAGCGTCGCCAAAAGGAATGTCCGATTGCTCGATCGAATTCTTGAAGATGACATCGTAGCCGATGACTTTGGCGCCGCCCTCGGTGATGCTGCCGAGCACCCGGCCGACCTCACGCGTCCAGGTCTGCGTCGGGGACCCTTTGAAAGGCGGGGTGTCGTAGGTCTCCCCGTCAATGGCCACGACGACGACCGGCGATGTCGCGGGATCGCGGCTGTCGCCGACCAGCGTCCAGCGCAACGCCGTGAGAATGTCGAGTGAGAGCCCCTGCAGCGCCTGGAGCGGTGGCGAGGTGAACGCCGCGCCCGTGATGAGCGCGATCACGATCGCTGCAACGATGTCCCGCCTGCCGATCCGCCGCATCGTTGCTGTCGCTATCGGTCTATTCGAGCCGCAGCAGACGCCCGATGATCGGCGTCGGTGACGCGGTGGCGGCGGCATCGACCTGGAAAGTGTAGCGCTTGTTGCCGAGTTTCGCGAGATAGCTGCCGCCCGGCGTCAGCGATTTTCCGGCCTTCGAGAGGTCGAAGAATTTCCCGGCGACCATGATGTTGCCCTTGAGCGGCACGCTGATCTCGGGCTCCTTGCCGTCGGTGCGTTCGATCACCAGTGTGCTGCCGCTCTTGGCCTGGATCAGCGGCGCGGTGCCGTAGATGGTCGGCAGTTTCGCCGGCGCGCGATTGGTGTCCGCTCGCATGGTGCGAAACGTGGTTGCCGCGCTCTGGTTCGCCTCGCGCTCGGAGAGCTGCGTGGCGTTGGCATCGCACGGCACCTTGACGCGCTGGACATTGCCGAGTTGCACCGTGCTTTGCTCGGCGCCGACCAGCACCACTCCTTCGGTGATGGTTTCGCGCAGGCAGGATTTCAGATAGCTGAGCGTGACGCCGGCCTTGGGGCCGAGCTTGATGATCTTGCCTGGCGCCACGTAGTCCATGAATTCGATGCCGTCGACCTTGCCCTGGACGTCCTCGACGATCGCGGCCGGTGTCTCCGCGACGGCGGGGGCGGCGAGGCAAATCGCGCCGACGATGGCGCTGATCAAGGTTCTCATGACTGTCTCTTCCAGTTCGAACGGTGTGTGACCGAACCACGTCCCGGCGCGAGCCTAGCAGGGGATGGCCGAGCCAAGTGTGATCAGAATCACTCTTGGTGTTGGTGCAGCCTAGCAGGAACGGGTTCAAGCCTGTGATGACAGAAAAGGGCGCCGCGGCAAACTCTGGCCAGGCGCGATGTCAGACCGCCGCCGCGGCCGCGTCGGGCGCGCAGTCCTGGTCGGGGCTGCCGGCCGGCCCTGATATAAAGGGTGAAAGGGCGGCCTCGGATGTCTGCTGCGGGAGCGTCGCTTGCCCGGTGGCGATCCCGACCACTTCATCCCAGCGCGACAGGAAAGCTTCGACACAGGCCGGGTCGAACTGCCGTCCCGCGTTCTGGGCCAGATAGTCGCGCGCCACGTCCAGCGGCATTGGCTCTTTATATGGGCGCCGGGTCGTCAGGGCGTCAAAGACGTCGGCGACCGCGACCACGCGCGCCGGGACCGGGATCTGGTCTGCCATCAGGCCGTTTGGATAGCCGCCGCCATCCCAGCGCTCGTGATGGCCTGCGGCGATTTGCGCACCGAGCTGGATCAGCTCGCAGCCGGAGTCGGCCAGGATCCTTTCGCCGATCGTGGCGTGGGTGCGGATGACGGCCATCTCCTGGTCGGTCAGCCTGCCGGGCTTGAGCAGGATGTTGTCGGGAATGGCGACCTTGCCAACGTCGTGCAGGGGCGCCGCGAGATAGATGTCCCGGCAGAGACGGGCCGGGAGGCCGAGCTGCTCGGCGATGATGCGGCTGTAGCGGGCGACCCGCAGCGTGTGCTCGCCGGTGTCGTTGTCGCGATACTCGACCGCGAGCGCGAGGCGCAGGATGATCTCTTCCTCGCGCTCGCCGAGCTTGCGCGTTGCGGCCGCGACTTCGCTCGCCAGATGTGCAGCACGATCGTTGAGCTTGCGTACGGCTGCACCAAGCTGAATCAAATTCCGCAGGCGCACCGTCATCTCGACGCTCTGCGGCGCCTTGGGCAGGAAATCGGTTGCACCCGCCTGCAGCGCTTCCATCTTGACGTCGTCGGTCTGCCGCGACGTGATCATCGCGATCGGAATGTCGGCGCAGCCGGGCAGCGTGCGCAGCGTGCGGATGAAGCTGATGCCGTCCATGTGCGGCATCTCGTAGTCGACCAGTACGAGATCGAACACACGCTCGCGCGCGCAAGCCAGCGCTTCGACGGGATCGAGGAAGGTTGTGGCCTCAACGAGGCCTTCCGCTTCGATGAGACGTTTCAGGAAATTGAGGACGGAGCGGCTGTCATCAACCAGAAGCGCTTGGGTCAGCATCGGCGGCCGGACTCGTTCGGATGGCGAGGCGTGAAGCTCAACCAATAGCTCCCGTGATTTAACGTGGAGCAAACATGCGGCCCGCGGCGAGCTGCTTCGACGTTATGCGCAACGCATGAAATTTGAGCTCACCGTGCACGCTTGCATGCATACGCGAGATTCTTCGACTTGTGACCCGTAGTTGTACGGGTCACTCCGTTAGGGGTTTGCATACTCTCCGACGCGAATAGTCATCGTGCGGGATTCGCGCCATGCGTGCAGTGAGCCCCGAGGGAATTGGGGGACGAATGTCGTCTGATGTGACCGAGCCGAAGTGGTCCCTGCGGCTGCCCGCCGATTGCAGCATTGCCGCGATCCGCAGCGTCTATGATTTGATCCGCGAAGCGTTCGGTCGGCAGGATCGGCTCGAGATCGATTGCTCCAGCGTCGACAAGGCCGACGTGACCTCGATCCAGCTTCTGCTGTCGGCTGCCAAGACCGGCGATGCTCAAGGCCGCCCGGTGGTCCTGACGTCCTTTTCCCAGTCTCTGCGCAACACCCTTCGCCGCGCCGGCTTCGCCAGTGAAGCGATGATCGATCAGCACTTCCCGCAAAAGAAAGATGGCATCTAATGGCCACGATTCTCACGGTCGACGACTCTCCCAGCATCCGTCAGATGATCAAGGTCGTGCTCGAGCCCGCCGGTCACAACGTCATCGAGGCCGGCGACGGCGCTCAAGGGCTCGCCAAGGCTCAGGCCGGCAAGCTCGACCTCGTCATCACCGACCTCAACATGCCCGTCATGAACGGGCTGGAGCTGATCAAGGCGCTTCGCAAGCTGCCGAGCGCGGTCGGCATGCCCATCGTGTTCCTCACCACCGAATCCAACGATACGGTGAAGCAGGAGGCCAAGAGTGCCGGCGCGACGGGATGGATCACCAAGCCGTTCAAGCCTGAGCAATTGCTCGCCGTCGTCGCAAAACTGGTGCGCGCATGAGTGCGTTGGACCCGACCGAGGTCTTCCGTCAGGAAGCCAGCGAGCTCTTCGAAGTCCTGGAAGGGGCTCTGCTCGACCTCGGCCAGCGTCCCGACGACCGCGAGCTGGTCGATTCCGCCTTCCGCGCCCTGCATACGATCAAGGGATCGGGCGCGATGTTCGGCTTCGACAAGGTCGCGTCCTTCACCCACGAGTTCGAGACTGCGTTCGACCGCGTCCGTAAGGGCGAGATCAAGCCGACCCAGGAGCTGATCTCGGTCGCGCTCGCCGCCAAGGACTATATCCGCGCGTTGATCGAGGATCCGCAGTCGACCGACGACATCATCGGCGAAGCCATCCTCGACGACCTCAAGCGTTTCGTCTCGTCGGATCAGCCCGGTGCGGCCGTGGCCGAGATCGTCGAAGCGCCGCCGCTCGCGCCCGTCGAGAGCAGGCAGGCCGGCTGGCATCTCACCCTGGAATTCGAATCCCACATCCTTCGCAACGGTTCGAACCCGCTCGATCTGCTGGAAGATCTCTGCAAGCTCGGACCCTGCTTCGTCGTTCCCGTGACCGACGGCATCCCGTTCCTCGACGAGATGGAGCCGGAAGACTGCTATCTCAAATGGGACGTCAAGCTGCACGCGGCCTGCGACAAGGCGGCGATCGACGACGTCTTCATGTTCGTCTCGGACGAGATGAAGCTGACGCTCGCGCCGCTGGAGCATATCGAAGCGCCGGCGCCGGCTCCGGTGTTCCAACTCCTCGACGAGGAGCCAGCTCCGGTCGTCGAGATGCCCGTACCGTTGGTTGAAGCTGTTGCCGCGCCAGTTGCCGTACAGCCCGTCGCGAAAGCGGAGCCCAAAGCCGAACCCAAGCCCGAACCCAAGCCCGAACCGAAGGCCGAAGCCAAGCGCGACGATCGCGGTATCGCCACGGTCCGCGTCCAGGCCGAGCGCCTCGACGAGCTGATGGACCGCGTCGGCGAGCTCGTCATCGCCCAGGCACGGCTGACCCAGCTTGCGGCTTCCGGCTCCGATCTCTCGATCAAGATGATCGCCGAGGAGATCGAACGGCTTGCCTCGTCCCTGCGCGATACCACGATGGGCGCGCGCATGGTGCCGATCGGCTCGCTGTTCGGCCGCTTCCGCCGCCTGATCCACGATCTGTCGCGCGACCTGTCGAAGCCGGTCGAGTTCGTCACGACGGGCGAGGATACCGAGCTCGACAAGACCATGATCGAGTGCCTGGCCGATCCGCTGGTGCACCTGATCCGCAACGCGATCGACCACGGTATCGAGGACACGGCGACCCGCACTGCCAACGGCAAGACCGAGCAGGGCCGCATCGAGCTCGCGGCCGTGCATTCCGGTGCACAGGTGCTCGTCACCGTGAAGGACAATGGCGGCGGCCTCAACACCGCGCGCATCCGCGCCAAGGCCGAAGAGCAGGGCCTGATCGCCGCCGGCGCCGTGCTCTCGGATCACGAGATCCACCAGTTCCTGTTCCATCCGGGCTTCTCGACCGCGCAGACCATTTCGGCGCTATCAGGTCGCGGCGTCGGCATGGACGTCGTCAAGCGCACCATCGAGAACATGCGCGGCTCGATCGACCTGTCGACCAAGCCGGGCCAGGGCACCATCGTGACCCTGCGTCTGCCCCTGACGCTCGCGATCATCGAAGGTCTCCTGATCCGCGTCGGCGAGGGCCGCTACATCATTCCGCTGTCGGCGGTGGAGGAATGCATCGAGCTGACCGCCGAGGACGAGCGCTCCCGTGGCCGCAACTTCCTCAACGTGCGCGGTAACCTCGTGCCTTTCCTGCGCCTGCGCGAGATCATGTCGTCCTCGGGTACGCCTGACCGGCACCAGAAGACGATTATCATTTCGACCGGCGAGACTCATGTCGGCCTGGTCGCCGATCAGATCATCGGCAACCACCAGACCGTGATCAAATCGCTCTCCAAGCTGCATTCGGACGTCACCATCTTCTCCGGCGCGACCATCCTGGGCGACGGCACGGCGGCGCTGATCCTCGACGTCGCACAGCTCGTCACGCTGGCGCAGTCGAAGGTCGAGAAACAGCATATCAGCGAGGCTGCGTAATGACCGAGGGACAGGTGGCCGAACACCGGGCCGACGCGATGCAGGTCGTCATGATCGGCCTCGGCGAGGAAAAATTCGCGCTCGACGCCGGCCTCGTGCGCGAGATCATCGACCCCGTGCCCGTGACCAAGGTGGCGGGTGCGCGGGCGTTCGTTCCCAGCGTGATCAATGTCCGCGGCAACGTCATTCCGCTTGCTGACTTGCGCATCCGTTTCGGCATGCCGCAGCTCGACGATTCCGCCGACACGCGCATCGTGGTCATCGAGATCGAGCTCGACAACGAGCCGGTTCTGGTCGGCGTCACCGCCGACAAGGTCTATGAAGTCACGGAGATCTCGCAGACCGACGTGCAGCAGACACCGCGCGTCGGCATGCACTGGAAGCCGGAGTTCATTCGCTTCATTGCGAAATGGCGTGAAGAGTTCGTCATCGTTCCGAACATGGAACGCATTCTGAATTGAAACGAGGTCTCGGGGCGAGACTGGGTTTAAGGGGCTGAATATGAGATTCACGGTCAAGGCAAAGCTTGCCAGCGCGTTCGGTCTGGTCATCGTCCTGTCAATGGTCGCAGGCGGCGTCGCCTACATGAAGCTCGGCGACATGATGACGACCGCCGACAGCATGGTGCTGCGCGCCAAGCGAATGGAGAAGGCGGCCGAGATCGAGAAGCTCATCCTGCTTCAGCTACGGGCCGAAAAGAATTCCATCCTGGCTGAAGGGAACGAATACGAGCAGGATGTCACGGACGCCGCCACCCGCCGTGAGCAGACGCTGAAGACCAAGGACGAGGTCTATGCCCTCGCAAGCGAACAAGGCAAGAAACTGCTGGATACCTTCGCCGTCACACTCGGCAAGATGAATGCCTACCAGGAAGAGACCATCCGTGTAGCGAAGGTAGACAAGGTCAAGGCAACCGAACGCTCCGCCGGCGAAGGCCGCAAGGTGGTCGCGGACGCGCTCGACGCCGTGGGTGCCTATGTGGGGAACACCAAGAAGCAGATGGCCGAGCAGGCCGTCCAGTCGAAGGAAGAAGGCCACCAGGCCCAGCTCATGTTGATGGCCCTGATCGCAATCTCGCTTGCGATTGCGATCGCCGCGGCGCTGTGGATCTCGATCTCGATCAGCCGGGCGCTCGGACGTGCCGTCGCTCTCGCTGGTGCGGTCGCGAGCGGCGACCTCGGTCAGACGATCAATGTTACGAGCAATGACGAGGTCGGCGATCTCGTCAAATCGTTGAACGGCATGGTCGGGAAGCTCAGACAGATCGTCCAGGAGGCGCTCACCGCCGCGCAGAACGTCTCGGCCGGCAGCCAGGAGCTCTCGGCCAGCGCCGAGCAGCTCTCGCAGGGCGCGACCGAGCAGGCCTCGTCGGCCGAGGAAGCCTCGTCCTCGATGGAGGAGATGGCTTCCAACGTGAAGCAGAACGCCGACAACGCCAACCAGACCGAGAAGATCGCGGCGCAGTCGGCCAAGGACGCGGAAGCCAGCGGCGTCGCCGTCGGCCGTGCCGTCGAAGCCATGCAGACCATCGCCGAGAAGATCACCATCGTGCAGGAGATCGCGCGCCAGACCGACCTGCTGGCCCTCAACGCCGCAGTCGAAGCCGCCCGCGCCGGCGAGCATGGCAAAGGCTTTGCCGTGGTCGCCTCCGAAGTGCGCAAGCTCGCCGAGCGCAGCCAGGCTGCCGCCGCCGACATCGGCACGCTGTCGAGCGAGACCGTGAAGGTCGCGCAGGAAGCCGGCTCCATGCTGTCGAAGCTCGTGCCCGACATCAAGAAGACGGCCGAGTTGGTCCAGGAAATCACCGCCGCCTGCCGCGAGCAGGACGTCGGCTCCTCGCAGATCAACCAGGCGATCCAGCAGCTCGACAAGGTCGGCCAGCAGAACGCCAGCGCCTCCGAGCAGGTGTCTTCGACCTCGGAAGAGCTCGCCTCGCAGGCCGAGCAGCTGCAATCGACCATCTCGTTCTTCCGCATCGAGCAAGCCGGGCGGAGCGAGGCCGTAGCGTCCGCGCCGATCGACCGCGCCGTCACCCAGCTTCGCAGCAAGGCGGGGCAGATGCAGGCGGCGGATCGCGGCGCGAAGAAGCCCGTGCCCGTTCGCAAGCCGGCGCGCGCGGCAAAGGTCGCCAATGGCGGCGGCTTCGCCTTCGACATGCAGGACGGCGAAGACGATCGCGACGCCGAGTTTCAACGCTGACATCTAGAACCATCTGACCTGGACTGAGGAAATGGCCGCAACCTCGCAATATCTGACGCTCGGGCTCGCCGGCGAGACGTTCGGCATCAGCATCCGCAACGTGCGGGAAATCCTGGACATGCGGCCGATCTCGCGCCTGCCGCATGCGCCGAACTTCCTGCTCGGCATGATCGATGTGCGCGGCGCGGGATATCCAATCGTGGATCTCCGCACCAAGCTCGGCCTGCCGGCCGTGGCGGCCACCGAGGCGACCCGCATCATCATCCTCGACGTGCCGATGAATGACCGCCTGGTCGGCGTCGGCTTTGTGGCCGACTGCGTGTTCGAGGTGACCGACATCGACGAGCAGGCGATCGAGCCGATCCCCGAAGTCGGCGGCAAATGGCAGTCCGATTACGCCGCCGGTATCGGCCGCAAGGGCGAAAAGTTCGTCGTCATCTTCGACCTCGCCAGGTTGATGGCCGCGGACGGGATGACGGAAGGAAGTGCCGCGCGGTTGGATGCGTCCTTTGCGGCCTGAATTCGCAGTTTGTCGCGCGTAAGCAATTCAATTCAACAATTCGAAGACCGGGGCCGATCATGAGATTTACCGTCAAAGCGAAGCTTGCGAGCGCATTCGGCGTCGTCATCCTGTTGTCGATGATTGCCGGCGGTGTCGCCTATCTGAAGCTCAACGACACCGTCGGGACTGCCGAACATTTGTCGGCACGGGCCGCGCGCCTCGCCAAGGTGGCGGACTTGCAGGAAAATGCGCTGCTTCAAGTGCGCGCCGAGAAGAATGCGATCCTCGCGCCGACCGACGCGGATCAGGACAAGTTCGTCATCCTCATCGCCGAAGCGCGCGAGCGCGTGGTGAAGATCAAGAACGACGTCTATGTCGGTGCGAGCGAGGACGGCAAGAAGCTGCTCGACAAGTTCGGCGCCGCCTACGTCAGCGCCAACGCGGTGCAGGATCAGACGTTGAAGCTGGCCAAGCAGGATAAGGTCAAGGCGGCCGAGAATTCGATGACCGAAGGGCTCAAGGCCATGACGCCCGCGCTCAACGCCGCGAAGGAGTACATCGAGTACGTCAAAAAGCAGATGGCGGCAGAGAGCGAGGAGGCCAGGGTCGAAGGCAATCGTGCCGAGATCATGCTGATCAGCCTGATCCTCGCCTCGCTGGTGATCGGCGCGATGGCCGCGACCTGGATCGCGATCGGCATCAGCCGTGCGCTTGCCAGCGCGGTCGGGCTGGCCGACGCGGTTGCCATCGGCGATCTCAGCAAGAAGATCGACGTTTCCAGCAACGACGAGATCGGCGATCTCATCACCTCGCTGAACGCGATGACCAAGAACCTGAACGCGACCGCGGCCGTCGCCAACGAGATCGCGCAAGGCAACCTCACCGTCGAGGCGAAGCCGCTGTCGGACAAGGACACGCTCGGCCTTGCGCTGGAACGCATGGTCCAAAGGCTCCGGCAGATCGTCTCCGAGGCGCTCACGGCGGCGCAGAACGTCTCGGCCGGCAGCCAGGAGCTCTCTGCCAGCGCCGAGCAGCTCTCGCAGGGCGCGACCGAGCAGGCCTCGTCGGCCGAGGAAGCCTCGTCCTCGATGGAGGAGATGGCTTCCAACGTGAAGCAGAACGCCGACAACGCCAACCAGACCGAGAAGATCGCGGCGCAGTCGGCCAAGGATGCCGAGGCCAGCGGTGCTGCGGTTGGCCGCGCCGTCGAGGCAATGCAGACCATCGCCGAGAAGATCACCATCGTGCAGGAGATCGCGCGCCAGACCGACCTGCTCGCGCTCAACGCGGCGGTCGAGGCCGCCCGCGCCGGCGAGCACGGCAAGGGCTTTGCCGTGGTCGCATCCGAAGTGCGCAAGCTCGCCGAGCGCAGCCAGGCTGCCGCGGCCGATATCGGTACGCTGTCAAGCGAGACCGTGAAGGTCGCGCAGGAAGCCGGCTCGATGCTGGCGAAGCTCGTGCCCGATATCAAGAAGACGGCCGAGTTGGTGCAGGAAATCACCGCCGCCTGCCGCGAGCAGGACGTCGGCTCCTCCCAGATCAACCAGGCGATCCAGCAGCTCGACAAGGTCGGTCAGCAGAACGCCAGCGCCTCCGAGCAGGTCTCCTCGACCTCGGAAGAGCTCGCCTCGCAGGCCGAGCAACTGCAATCGACGATCGCCTATTTCCGCATCGAGCAGGGCGGCAGGAGCCAGGCGCCGGCGTCGGTCGACCGGGCCGTCACGCAGCTCCGCGCCAAGGCTGCGACCATGGCGGCAGCCGAGCGTCCCACCAAGAAGCAGCCAGCCAAGCCGGCGCGCGCCATGAAGGTCGCGGGCGGGGGCGGTTTTGCCTTCGACATGAACGACGGTGAGGACGATCGGGACGCCGATTTTCAGCGCTGAGATCTTTCGCGGGCAGGTCCGCTCCTTTGCTGCGGGCGGTCCTCGTCTGCTGTCGCGTAAACGCGTAGGATTCAAAATGGCCCTGATGGCCCGATATCAAGTGCATGCGGGCCTTCGGGACCGGGGCTGGCGGCCATGATGCTCGCCTTGCAGGATACGGCCGTGCATTTGTCGGACCGCCATTTCCGCACCATTGCCGAACTGATCGAGGGCCAGGTCGGCATCAAGCTGCCGCAGGGCAAGCGGCTGATGCTGGAGGGGCGCCTGCACAAGCGTGTGCGCGCCCTGAACTTCTCCGACCTCAACGAATATGTCGAGAACCTGTTCGAGGCCGACCATTTCGACGCGGAGCTCACCCATCTGATCGATGTGGTGACGACCAACAAGACCGACTTCTTCCGCGAGCCGCAGCATTTCACCTTCATGCGGGAGATCGCTATCCCCGCGCTGCTCAAGTCGCACGGCCGCAGAAGCGCAAACCTGAAGGTCTGGAGCTCGGCGAGCTCCACCGGCATGGAGGCCTATACGGTTGCCATGGTGCTGGACGACATGATCAGGAGCGGATCGCGGTTTCAGTATCGCGTCCTGGGAACCGACATCTCGACGGCGGTACTGCGCCTCGCCAAGACCGCGATCTACACCCGCGACGTGCTGGCACCGGTGCCGGAGCCGTTCGTGAAGCGGTATTTCCTGTCCTCGCGCGACAAATCGCGGGGCGAAGTGCGGGTGGTGCCGGAACTGCGCCGCATGACGCATTTCATGCGGATGAACCTGATGGATCAGTCCTATCCCGTCGACCGCGACGTCGACATGATCTTCTGCCGCAATGTGCTGATTTATTTCGACAAGCCGACGCAGCGCAAGGTCGTCGAGCAGCTTTGCAGTCATTTGCGGCCGGGCGGGTATTTGCTGGTCGGACACTCCGAGTCGATGATCCACAGTTCTGTTCCGGGCCTGAAGCAGGTTCAGCCGACCATTTTTCAGGTTTGATCGGGAGCGCGTTGCAACATGCCAAGGGAGAAAGTTCGCGTCCTGATCGTGGATGATTCGGCGTCGGTGCGCCAAATCCTCCAGACGATCCTGAACGAAGATCCCGATATCGAGGTGATGGCGACGGCGTCCGATCCGTTCGTTGCGGCACGGCGCCTCCAGGACGAGATCCCCGACGTCATGATCCTCGACCTCGAGATGCCGCGCATGGACGGCATGACGTTCCTGCGCAAGATCATGGCGCAGCGTCCGATCCCGGTGATCATCTGCTCCTCGCTGACGGAGGAGGGCTCGCACGTGATGTTCGAGGCGTTCGAGGCCGGCGCCGTCGACATCGTGCCCAAGCCGAAGGTCGACACGCGTCAGGCGCTGCTCGAATGCTCGACGCGCTTGCGTGAATCCGTGAAGTCGGCGGCGCGGGCACGCGTGCGGCCGCGCACGGAACGGCGGGTGATCGAGAAGAAGCTCACGGCTGACGCCATCATCCCGCCGCCGGTGCAGAGCAAGGTCCGGCCGACGACCGAGCGCATCGTCTGCATCGGAGCCTCGACGGGCGGAACTGAAGCGCTCAACGACGTCCTCGAGATGTTGCCGGCGAACTGTCCTCCCATTCTCGTCGTCCAGCACATGCCGGCGGGCTTCACGGCCGCGTTCGCACGGCGTCTCGACAGCATCTGCCAGATCCGCGTCAAGGAGGCGGAGGATCGCGAGCCGGTATTGCCTGGCTGCGCCTACATTGCTCCGGGTGCCCGCCACATGCTGCTCCAGCGCATCGGGCTGCGTTACCAGGTCGCGATCAAGGACGGGCCCCCGGTGTCGCGGCATCGCCCCTCGGTCGACGTGTTGTTTCGCTCGGCCGCCCAGCATGCCGGCGCCAACGCGCTCGGCGTCATCATGACCGGCATGGGCGACGACGGCGCGCGCGGCATGCTGGAGATGCGCAAGCTCGGCGCCTCGACACGGGCGCAGGATGAAGAAAGCTGCGTGGTGTTCGGCATGCCCAAGGAGGCCATCGCCCACGGCGGCGTCGAGAAAGTGGTTTCGCTGAACCATATCCCGCGCGAGATCATGCAGTGGTATCAGGCCGGGCACCCGGCAGCGGCGGGTTGATGGCGATGACTGCCGTTCCGGCCGGACATTTGACGGATGCGATTGCCGCGGTCGAGGGCGTCTCGTCGCGCATCGAGGACGTGTTTTCAGGCGTCGGTCATGACCTCGGTCGCGGTCACATCATCTTCAAGGAGCTGAATCAGGGGCTGGGGTCTCTCTCCGGAGAGCTCTCCGGCGCCGAGATCGAAGGCGCGGCGACCGCATTGCAGGAGATCGCGGCGCGGCTGAGCGAGCTGGCGCGGGCGCTGCCGGCCGAGAGCGCGCTGCTCGCGATGATCGGCAAGAGCACGACGGAAGCGTCCGCTCTGCTGAAGCCGCTGTTCAAGCATATCCAGATGATCACCATCATCGCGCGCAGCGCCCGGATCGAGGCGGCGTCGCTCGATGGCGATCGCGAGGGTTTTCTGGCTTTCACGCAGGAGGCCTACGATCTGGGCAAGGCCGTGCAGGGCTCGATCGAGGGCTGCGCGCGGGACCAGCAGCGGTTGTCGGAGGCCGTCGTCACCGCATCCATCAGGCAGAAGGAATTCGAGAAGAGCTACGGTGACCAGCTGGTCGCGGAGAGTGCCGAGCTTGGTGCAGCCTATTCCGGCCTGCGCGAGCAGCGCAGCAAGAGCAGCCATCTCGCCGATCTCTCCAGCGGCAGCACGCGGAAGATCGCCGACGCCGTCGGCAGCGCGATCATATCGTTGCAGGCCGGCGACAGCACGCGGCAGCGCCTCGAACATGTCTGTCACGGCTTGCGCTTGTCGTCCGGCTCGGAGCCGAGCCTCGTCCCCACGCCCGTCGCCAGCGAAGACGGCGCCCATGCGATCCGCCGGTTGCAGGCGGCTCAGCTCAGGGACGCGCAACGCGAGTTCGGCGGCGACATCAGTGAGATCATCCGGGCGCTGTCCGCGATCCTGAATGATGCCGGTGGTGTCGTCAATCACGGCCGTTCGCTGTTCGGCGCCGAGAACGGATCCTCCTCCTCGTTCCTCGCCCGCATCAAGCAGACGCTGGCCCATGCCTCGACCCTGATTGCGACCTGCGAGAGCGCGGGTCGTTCGGTCGACGAGGCACTGGCGGTCGTCGAGGAGACGCTGGCCAAATTCCGCCAGGCCATCGCAGGTCTCGCCGAAGCCACGGTCGACATCACGCTGATCGGCATGAACGCGGGCCTCAAGGCAAGCCATCTCGGCAGCCGCGGCAGCGCCTTCGTCGTCATCGCCAACGAGCTCAAGGCGACCGCCGATCAGGTCTCGGCAGGCGCCGGACGCCTGCGACCGATCCTCGACGGCATCGAGCAGTCGGCCAACGAGTTGAAGGAGCTCCGCGTCCAGGGCGATCCCACCCAGCTCGCCAAGCTCGAACCGCAGATACTTCAGGCGCTGCGCGAGGTCGAAGCCGGCAACGAACGGCTCGGCAGATTGATGACCCGTCTCGTCGACGAAGGCGCCGAGTTCGAAGGCCTGATGAATTCGGCGCAAGGCCTGATGAACTCGCTCGGGGAGAGCTCGGCGACACTACCTTCCGTCGCCGCGCGCCTCGAGAGCGCCAGCGCGGGCACGCATCGGCCGCAGCGGCAGGACGAGGCGCTGCTCGACGATCTCTTTGCTCGCTACACGATGGAGCGCGAGCGCGACGTTCACCGGGACTTTTTGCAAGCCCTTGGGCTGTCGTCGAGCGCGGCCAGCCGCCGGGTCGAAACGGTCGAGCCTGCGGATGACGGCATAGAATTGTTTTGAGCTTGCTGCCGTCGCGGCGCAGGCCGCGCCGGCAATTTTAGGAACTGGCTTTGCAGGGCGTTAACCGTGGCGGAACGCGCGCCATATCGGTCATTGTCGCGCCCCAGAGTTGCCAGCAAATACGTCTGAATTTTACGACGGATATTGTCATGCTGAGAGACGGCAAATACGCTGCCTGGTTCAGGACCCCGCGTGGCCAGGGCACGGGCCTTGTCGATCTGACCGAGGGGCGAATCTCCGGCAGCGACAGCTTCTTCACCTATGGCGGTTCCTATCAGGTCGACCAGCGACGTTTCACGGCTGTCCTGACCGTGAAGCGCCATACCGAGGGCAATCCGAGCGTGTTTGGTCCTGACGAAGTCGAAGCCACTCTCTCGGGCGATTGCAGCGGCGCGGTCGCGACGTGCTGGGGCACGGCGCGCGAGGCGCCGGACGTCAGGTTCGAGTGCACCTTGATCTACAGCCAGGAAGACACCGTGGCCACTGAGGCCAAATGCGCGGTCGTGAAGCTCAATGCCGACAAATTGCCCAAGGCGCTCGACAGCCGGTCTCGGCCGCGCCGTCCGCCCGCTCCATTCGGATCGGCGCGCGATTAAAGCATGATGAAACTAGGTTTGGTCGGCGGTCGTGGTTCACCTCTCCCCAGCGGGGAGAGGTCGGATTGCGCAGCAATCCGGGTGAGGGGCCGCGGCGCACAGTGAGACTGTAACCCCTCACCCGGATCGCATCTTACGATGCGATCCGACCTCTCCCTGCGGGAGAGGTGATCGAGTTCTTGGCGCTCATCGATTGATCCCAGTGCTATCGCGCTTTGGCGGTCAGGTCGGCTTTAGCCTCTTCAGCGCATACAGGTCATCAACAAGTGTCGCGCTCATTTGAGCGGATGCGCCTTCTGGTGCCAGGCCCAGGCGGTGCGGATCACGGTCGGCAGGTCGGAATGGCGCGGCACGAAGTCCAGCACCTTTCGCGCAGCGGAAGGATCGGCCACGAGATAGGTCGGATCGCCGGCGCGGCGCGGCTTGACGGTATGAGGGACCTCGCGTCCGGTCTCTTGCCTGATGGCGTTCAAGATCTCGCGCACCGAGAAGCCCGAGCCGGTGCCGAGATTGAAGCTGCCGCCGGCATGTCCTACTTCCAGCAGCTTCAATGCCGCGACATGTGCCGCGGCGAGATCGGTGACGTGGATGTAGTCGCGGATCGCGGTGCCGTCGGGCGTGTCGTAATCGTCGCCGAACACGGCGAACTCGACATGGCCCTGCAACGCCATCATGGCGCGCGGAATGAGATGGGTCTCGTTGTCACGCAATTCGCCGATGCCGCCGGCCGCATCGGCGCCGCTGGCATTGAAATAGCGCAGGCAGAACGCGCCGAAACCGTAAGCCGCACGATAGTCGGCCAGCATGCGCTCGATCATCCATTTCGAGGCGCCGTAGGGATTGATCGGTGCACAGGGGAAATCCTCGGACAGCGCCTTGGAATCGGCGTTGCCATAGACCGCGCCGGTCGAGGAGAAGACGATGCGGCGGCAGCCCGCGTTGCGCATCGCCTGGAGCAGCGACAGCGTGCCCTGGACGTTGTTGATGTAGTATTTCTGCGGGTCGGTCATGGACTCGCCGACGAGGCTCGCCGCCGCAAAATGCATCACGGCCGTCACCTTGTGGTCGGCAAAGGCGCGCGCCAGCGTCGCGCTGTCGAGCAGATCGCCCGTCACCAGGTCTCCGGCGACGAAGCTGCGATGTCCCGTTGTGAGATTGTCATAGACGACAGGCCGATAGCCGGCAGCCGCGAGGGCGCGGCAAGCGTGCGAGCCAATGTAGCCAGCGCCTCCCGTGACGAGGATGGTCGGTCGGTCAGTCATGTCCTTTTATCCCACCACAGTTCAACGCCCATCCAGGCTGAGGCCGCCAGCAGCAAGTCCACGCAAAGCACAGGGAGCGCCATCGTCGACCGGGTTCGTTATATCGAGTTTGACGATCCTGAAAAGCTGCAAGCCTTCGAGGTTCCGCCATCGCTCCCTTTGGCTGCGCAAGAAAACCGCGCCTGATTCAGCTTCAATTGACCATCGTGCAGCGAAAATGTCGCCAGGTTGCGCCCTCGGCAACCATACTTTTAGAGCTGAAATTTAGGCTAAGGTCGATAACAAGCGACGGACAGGGACATGCCTCAAATCTGGATGACATATGACGAGCTCGCGACGCTGTGCGAATGCAGCAGCAGCGAAGCGAGATTGCGGGCCATCCACCTGTCGCTCGACCGCCGCAAGAGTCGCGACGGGGCAACCCGCGTCAAACTGGATCTGGCGCTGACGGCCAGATTTTTTGCCTCCATCCGTGAGTCGGATTTTGACCTCGACAGCGCCATCGCGGCGCTCCAGGCCACGCACCGGCAGATGGCGGAACTGCTGACGCCGAATGAGGTCCACAGGCGCGGGGTGGCCTAATCGCTGTGCACCTCTTTGGATTGGACCGGCCTGGCTCCGAGATTCCCGCGATAGTTGCCTCGAATCAGGCATAAATCCACGTCCGGAATTTTCCGGCCGGGGCCGGTGTTTCAACCGAGTTGGGCCAAAGAGCCCGCAGGAGGGGTGCCATGAGGAAAGCCAATCATTGGGTCTGCGTCGGAGCGTTGGGAGCGGCGGCCTTGGGAGGACTGCTGATCATGACAGCTGCTCCCGCAAAAGCTGAGGTCGTGAAGCTGCAGGCCGATCTCAAGGGCACCAACGAGGTGCCTCCGAACAATTCGGCCGGGTCGGGCAAGGCAGAGGCAAGCTACGACACCCAGACGAAGACGCTGACCTATTCGATCACCTTTACCGGCCTGTCGGGTCCCGCGTTGGGGGCACATTTCCATGGGCCCAGTGAAGCCGGCAAGAACGCCGGCATCGCCCTGCCGTTCAAGACGGTGCAGAGCCCCATTCAGGGCACCGCGACACTCACCGACACCCAGGCGACGGATCTGCTCGCCGGAAAATGGTACGCGAACATTCACACGGCTGCGAACCCCGGTGGCGAGCTGCGCGGTCAGATGGCGAAGTAGGGGCGCTATCTTGGCGCGTTGACGGCCTCGCTTGTGCGAGGTCGTGCCCACGTCAGGACGGCGGACGGGGAAGGAAAGCCAGGATGGTCTGGGCAAGGATGACCCCTACGGTGCCTCCCGCTGCCTTTTGCAGAACGTCCAGCACACCGGGATCGCGATCCGGTGTCAGAGCCTGAAGCACCTCCAGCCCCATTGCGACGGCCACGACAAGCAAGCATGCGGAGATGAAGCGGCCCGGCAGCAGGAAGGAGAGAAGAAATCCCAGCAGGCCATAGGCGCTGAAGCGCTCGATGACGACGACCCAATACGCCTCGGCGTGACCCATGAGCGCGGGCCGCCCCGCCAGCCGCGCCAAGGTGGCGTAGGCGATGAGGGCGAGGCAGATTGCTGAGGCTGCCATGAGGTGATTTCGGCGCATGGCGGCATCATAGCCGGTCGACCTGAGGGCCGCTCTCAAAAGCGGAAAATATCGTTAAAGTCGCACATCGCCGATGCCGCGTTCATGAATAGTGGTTCGCACCGGGACGCATCTGTGCGGCGCGTCGAGCGCGTGTCCGAATTCGAACCAGCAGCGTCGGTCAAGCCACCAGCGCAGCACCGTTGGCCTGAGCCTCCGCGGCATGACGCGGCGCCATCAATTGGCTGAACTTCGCAAAGGGGAGCGGCGCGGCGACGAGATATCCCTGCCCGGTCTCGACACCGGAGGCGACCAGGGCGTGGAGTTGTTCTTCCGTCTCGATTCCTTCCGCAACGACCGTCATTCGAAAGTCCTTGGCGAGTGCGACCAGCATCTCGACGATCGTCGTGGTCGATGCATCCACGGTGATCGTGTCGACGAAGAATTTGTCGATCTTGATCGTGTTGGCGCCCAAACCCTTCAGTCGCGACAGTCCGCTGTGGCCGACCCCGACGTCGTCGATGGCAACGCGGAAGCCATATTCGCGCAGCTCGGTCACGACGGCAGCCGCGCGCGCGAGATCGTCGAGCTCGTCGCGTTCGGTCACCTCGACCACGATCTGCCGTGTCGCAACTTTTGCCGTCAAGACGGTACGTCGAAGCGTTTCGACGAAGCCGGCGCTGAGGAGATGCTTGGGGACGACGTTGAGGGAAAGCTTGAAATCCTTGTCTGCTTTCAGCAACGGCCGGAGGTCTGACAATGCCGATTTCAGGATCTGCCAGGTCATGGCCTGGATGCGGCCGCTGGACTCGGCGAGCGGAATGAAATTCATCGGCGGGATGACGGAGCCGTCGTCGCGCACCCAGTGCGCCAGGACCTCGCAGCCTCTGATCTCTCTCGTCCTGAGATCGAAGATGGGTTGATAGTACGGCTTGAATTCGCCTGCAGTCAGGGCGCGATCGAGATCGGCGACCGGGCCCTCGGTGCGGCGGCTTCGCGCCAGCAGGACCCCGAAGAGGGCGCCAAGCCCGGCGGCAACGGCAAGCGCCGGCCAATAGGCTTCGTTATTCCACGCCGAGAGCACGGCGCCGTCGACCTCGATGGTCGTGTGAAGAGGATAACGGTCGGAGGACCTGTCGAAGCGCTTCGCATTGCGCCGTGGCCGGTCGGCATCGAGCTGGAACTCACCAAGCTTCTCTCCATTGCTCAAGGAGAGGACCACCTCACTGTGTCCGCGCAGTTCGGACGGCATGATGTCAAACAGGCTCGCGTTGATGCCGACGATGGCGACCAGTGCGGTGCTGCTGTTGATATCCCTGAGAACGCCAAGCGCGTCGCCGCCGAATTGCTGAACGCGGAACAATGAAAGTTTCCCGTCGCGCGAGGCGAGCATGTCCCGCCGCTCGACCCATCCCTTGTCGAATTCCAGCGTTTCGGAATAGGCCGAGCAGATCACCGAACCGTCGGGATTGACGACGCGGACGTCCTTGATGGCCGAGCGCTGGTAGACATGAAGGCGGATGGCCTGGAGCGTCGCCGGCTCGCAGTTCACGGCGTCACGCTTGCCGAGTTCGACCAGACTTGCGGCCGCGAACTCGACCGCAAATTCGGAACGGCGCAGAACGACCTCAGTCAATTCGTCGAGCTGGCGGGCCTGCTGGTGGCGAATGAAGCTCTCGGCCCCAAGGTGTCCAGCCAGGCCGAACACGACCGTGCTCGCAAGCACGAGCGCCGCAAAAGCGAAGGTCGGTCGCTGTAGTCTCATCTTGCCCGCGCGGAAGTTGAGGAGGCTTAACCATCGATCCTAGTCTGGACGCGCTAAGATAGGGTTTAATGGCGCCAGCGAAGCGGGGGATGGGAGGTTGCCTATTTGGTAGGCGGCCTCGTTCTGAGGCGGACGACGGTCAGCGGTGGGGAGCTGCCGGGGGCGCTCAGCCCGGCTACCGCCGGGCCGCTCGATGTCGCCATGGTCGAATGTCAGAGGGGGATCCATGATGAGGTGGCTGATCGGCACGACCGGGGCGTTAACAGTGGTTTTGGTGGCTGTGGTGGCTGGGGATGCCGGAGTTTCGGCACAGGGAACCAAGGATCGAGGCTCCGGCACCCAGTCCGGTTCGACGATCCGCAGCGGGGGCAGCACGAACTCCAGCCCCGACAGCATGGGGGGCGCGTTCAAAGGCACGGGCATGCCCACCTATGGAACCAGTCCGGGAATGGGTTCGCCCAAGAAGCGGCGGCCCTAGGACGCCGAGATCGCGGGGAAATCTGATGGGCGCGCGAGCCCTCGAGCCTCTATCGCTGCATTTGGCGGTGCAGGGGAACGATCTCGGGGTGATAAGGGGTCATGCAGCCGTTCAGGTTCTTTGCGCCATGCGGGGATCGCGTCGCTCGCAATCTCAACACGACGAAGGCGATGTTGAAGGCCACCCAGATCAGCATGACGGAGATGGCAAGATGCAGCACGGCCTGACCTCGCTAGGACATCTGAGTCAAACCCCGGCATGCCGTCTATGTTCCCCGCGGACAGGGCGGAAGTCAGTCAAATCGCTTCGTGCCCGCCGCCATGGCAGCATGAGCTGCGTCAGCCAAGGAGACCTCTCGCGGATGGTCCGGGACCTGCCTAAAATTCTGAAGGTCGAACGCACGACAGTTTCGCCCTGGCTCGAGGTCATCGCTCGGGAGGTGAGTTTCTCACGCGAGGCTGCCGCGGAGACCTATTACGCAATCGCGCAGCCCGACTACGTGGCCGTGCTGGCCATGACGACCGACTCGCAGATACTTCTGGTGCGCTAATATCGGCCGGCGATCGAGCGCTTCTCGCTGGAGTTGCCCGCAGGAATGGTCGACCCGGGCGAAGATCCGCAAATGACAGCCGCGCGTGAACTTCTGGAAGAGACCGGCTATCCCACTGTGAGCATCGAGCGCATCGGCCTGTCCGCGACCTGCTCCAGCCGGATCAGCAATGCGACTCATTCGTTCTTCGTCAGGACTGGCGATCGCAAGCCTGGCTTTGTCGAAGAGCCCGGTATCGAGGTCGTTCCGGTCTCGCAGAGCGAGCTTCGCCGAATGGTTCTATCGGGTGAATTTGGCGAACAGACCCATTTGGGTGTGTTGGCACAGGCCTCCGCAAGAGGACTGCTTTGTTTCGAAGATTAGCTCTTCTTCCCCGGCTTCGACTTCAAGGACAAACCAAGCCGCATCGCCATGCGCTTGATCGCGTCAGGCGAGCGCCCGAGCTGCTTCGCTGCTTCTTCCAGCGACGTCGAGGACTTGGCCAGCTCCATGAGCCGGCGGTCCTCTTTGAACGACCAGGGCTTCCGCGCCATTTCAGAAACATTCCTCTTCGCATCGACACAACGACAAAGCCGCCAAGCGGACCCATGTTCGCTCGACGGCTTTGCTTGGGTGGGGCCGGGCCTTGGGGAAGCCCGGTGCGGTCTTGGATATGCGATCGGGAAAAGCGCGCAACAAACAACCCGAATTAAGCTAACTGGGAAACCTTACCTCGATGAATTCAGCGCAAAACGCTCCGTACAACCACGGGAGTTCCCTCGATCGCGGTCGATCCGCGCGTGCTGGTCTCCGCGATCGGGAATGTTCACGAGGTCGCGCCGCGCCGCCGCGTCGTCCGGAATTCGGGAAAACAGACGGCGCTCGCTGAGCTCCGGTGGCCGTGTGTGAAGCGCGCCGCTTGACCGCCGCGCGATCAATCCTCAAGCAACACGTTGCACAAACTTCATCGTCGTCTGACAAAAGTTTCAGCGGCGGCGATCTTGAAGTCGTCACGTCTGCACGATGAAATGTGATGGGAGGAGCGTTCCGACAACGCAGGAACATTCCAATGACAGCAATTCTGGTTTTGGCATCGATTTTTGCGGCAGGTTTTGGCTGCGGCTATGGCGTACGAGCATGGCGCTCACGCAGGCGGTCGGCGCGCTATCGGCTCTATGCGCCCTATAATCCGGCTTCAATCGCCGCCGGCCGAAGCCCTCCTTCGTAAACCACGCTCGGTTAGGTTAATTCACCGCTCTCATTGAGGGCGTCGGAATAGGAGTTTAGAGCTTACGAGCCTGTTGCGAGATTTGAAGACGTCTGGAATTGCGAGGCGTGCGTAAGGAATCGTAGATGGCGTATCTCATTGCGTTGCTGGGCCTGGTTGCTGGCGCAGTCTCATTGATTGCCTTTGTGTGCATTTATAGTCGACGGTTCGAAGGCCTCTCCGGCCCCTGGATCCTTGGCGGGGGCCGCCGCAATGATTGAGCAGAAGCGCCATGCGCCGCGGCGATACTTCGTCGACGCGCAGGGGCATCGCGTTCTGATCGGCCTGTCGTCGGACGAAACCGCGGAATTTGAGGCGCTGGATCTGTCGTCGATCGAAGGTAGCGTGCCGCAGGCCACCGGTGACATCGGCGACGGCGTCGTGGCTGACAACGAGGTGAGGTGGCTCGAACTCTACCTCAAGCATGAGGGGGCTTGGCGGACCTGGATCACGGAAAGTCGAGCCGAGCAGGCGCCGACTTTCAAACTTTATTAACTGTATTTGACCGATGGTGGCGGCTTCAAATCCGAACGTGGGATGGCCCAGATGTTCCAGCTGTTCCTGAGGGCGCGCGCGCACAATCTTCTCAGCTCCCGGCGTGAGGACAAGGGCTTCAAGGCCCGCTCGGTCGAGCGCGACGCCGAGACGGACCGCGTCCGGATCGATGCGATCATGACAGCGCTCGATACCGCCCTGCAGGAGGCGGAAAGAGAGCAGGCAGGCCTCAATCGACGTGTTGATGACGCGCTCGCCCGCGCCTCCGTCACCTTTGGCAACGGGACAGACGAATATCTGGAGCGCGAGCCGCTGGACAATCACCATCAGGACCTCTTTGCTGCCGATATTTCCAACGGCCAACGCAGGCTCAAGGAGCTCGCGAGCACGATTTCGCACCTGAAATTCGTCAAGGCGGCAATGCTGACGCGTTTCCCAGATTTCAAGCCGCCTCAGCTCAACAGCTAGTCCGAAGCGACGACGCGGCAATTCAGTGTTGCTTTGCCGTTGGGCGTTTCGGCCGTCTTTGATATGGTCCCGTCACGCCGCGTGGATCAAAGGAGTGAGCAAGGTGCCCGTCAGAAATACGCCAAGGTTGCTGGGACTAGCATGTCTGTTCGCGGTGGCTGCTCCCGTGACGGCGTCGGCCGTTACCGCCGAAGTGGCACGCACATGCAACACGGCGGTCGCGAAAGCTTTTCCTCCAAAGCAAGTCGGCAATCCGGCCGCCGGCAGCGCCAAGGGGTCTGCGAAGGAGCAGCGGGACTATTTCAACAAATGCGTCGCGAACGACGGCAAGGTTGACGACGCGCCGGCCGATGCGCCCAAAGACAGCAAAGCCAAGAATTAGGCAGGCTACGCGACAAGCCGGTTAGTGCCTCAACGAGGGGGCGGGCAGGGAGAATAGAACGCCCCGTTCGTCGCGTTGATGCGCTCCACGCATTGATCGGGATCGGTGACGGTGCCGGCCACCGTGAAATCGTAGCCCATGCCCTTGACCACGACGACGTAACGACCGGGGGCTAACGTGAAGCCGTCCTGCTCGGGCTGGAGCAACAGCATTCTTGGCTGGTCCTCAACGGGCCCCACCTTGTAGGGGTGGGACATGCTGCGGATGACCCAGGAGTCGCCCGCGCTGACCATCGCGGCTTTCCCCGTGGCATCGACGCCCATCGCGCGGGAGACTTTGGCGACCACCCGGACCTCGGTCACGCTCGTATCCATCCCGCCATCCGGGCGGAATACGATGAACCTGACATCCCCGCTCGTCAGCGTGGTCGCGCTCGGCGTATTGATCGCCGCCGAGATCGCAACGCGCCGGTCCGGGATCTTTCCGGGCACCGATTTGAGCTCCTGGAGTTGGCCCTCGCTCAAGGCGTAGACCCCGAACGTTGTCGGCAACGGCATCGAGGGTTGCGCCGGCGGCGCCTGTTCTTTTTGGCCATCCGGCGCCCGTTCCGCAGTTTCGCTCTGGGGTGGGGCCGGCGGCGCCGCTTGCTGAGGCTGAGCATCCCCCGACGCAGGCTGTCGCGCTGCGAACTGCGACAGTGCGGCGAACTGTGTTTTCAACCGCGGCCAATAGGCCACTCCGATTGCAACGGCCGCGATCAGCAAGAGCAGGACGGCCAATCGAATGACGGATGTGAAGGCGCCGCTTCGTTTGGGACGATCTGGGGACTTGGACGGTGCGACAGGACGGCGCGGTGGTTCTGCCGGCTGAGGGGCGGACGCTACGGTCGAAACAGCGGGCGCCGCCGGAATCGGCGGCGGGGAGGGGAATGCGACAGACGGAGCAACGGCAGGGGGTGCTTCCGGGACCTTTTGCGCCGTTGCTGCGACGCTGCGTTTGAAGGAACGCTCGACCTCCTCGATTGCGCGTTCGAGGATTTGCAGGAGGTCACGGGATTCCCGCGCATCAGCGTGGGTGAATTGCTCGAGCAGCTTGACGCGGGCCAGCTCGTAGACGATGTCCCGCACCTGCTTGGGATCGGCGGAGGTCTCTCGGATGCGATCCGACAGAAGCCGGACAAACCCGGCCTTGATCTCTCGCGTGTTCGGAGCGTTGGCCGCAGTGTTGCCGGGGTCGGTCATCAAGGTCGATCAAGTAACCCGACTGAGGCTGTTTCGCTAGGCTTTTCCACCTCAAGCCGGCCTTTGTGAGAGCGGCCTCCTCATGGTCAAGCTTGCGAGAGCCCTTCTTCAGGCCGCCTGCCGCCTTAAGGCGCTTGCTTTTGGGCCAAAACCTGTGACATTCCGGCAAGCTCCTCATTCAGGTGTTTGATCATGCGCAGCGGTTTCATGGCACTCATGTTTGTGGCCCTCCTGGTGCAGCCTTGCTTTGCCCAAGGGGTCAAGGATAAGGCCAATCTGACCAGCACCAGCATCGTCACCACGACCACCACCAAGAAGACCCAGACCACCGAGGCCTCTCGCCCCACTGCGATCAGGAATCTGGCGCCGGGCACTCTGCCCAGCGGAACGGCGGCCCAGGGCGTTTGGAGAGATGGCAAGCTCGTTGCCGTGCCGCGGCAGTAGGACCCCGAGGAACCGTGAAGCGCCGTGAAGGAACGGTGATCGCCTCCCTGACGTTCTTGATCGGGAGATATCGCATGCAACGTCTAGCTTTGATCGCGGTCGCGCTGTTCGTGCCCGCCGCCGCGTGGGCCCAGGGGGTCAACGATCCCTCGACACCCAATCATAATGTGACGATCGTCAATCCGTCGCAGCCATCGCCGACCACGGCGACGCCGAATATTCCGAGTACGATTCAGCCGCCGATCACCAGAGGCGGACGGGCCCAGCCTTATGTCGGCAACAGGACGCGAACCAGCGGCTCGAGCCGACGTTAGTCTCGGGAGGATGCCATACTGCTCCTGTTTTGCCCGACGGGTCAAGTCAATTTCGGAAAAGAAGCAGCTTCTCGACCCCGGGTGTTGCCGCTACTGTGCATGGGGTTGTTTTTCGATTTTTGATTTTGTGATCCGTCCCTGGAGACATCACGGTGCATCCCGCTCGGCGTCATCTGTTGCTCAATCGCGGCCCGCTGCGTGGCGTCCTGCTTGCCACCATCCTCGGGACGTCGGGCGGTCTCGGCGCTTGGCTGGTCGACGCGACGCCTTGCCTGGCGCAAGACGAGCCGGGACCGACCATCAACGATTATCTTCCGCCCAGCGATCCGGAGCCGACGCGCGATCAATGGCGGCAGCGGATCGACGAGGCCAGGCAACGCGCCAAGGAAGCCTCGCGCGAGCGCCGCGAGCATCCCGAACTCTACAAGCCTGTTCCGGAAGATCCTGATCTCGTTGCGACCGAGCGTCTCCTCAATGACGATAGTCTGCAGCGGGGCGACATCGTCACCACGAAAAAAGGCATGTTCGTCTACCAGGGCAGATCGGACCAGCCGCGTCGCGAGCAGGACTTCGTGCCGGTCGCCCCGAAACCGGGACGCTGAGGGGCGGCGAGCGGATCATCCGCGCCGGTGTCAGTACCGAAGCAGGATGTCCTTGAATTTGGGATCGATCATTTGTGCCGATTCCATCAGGAGCGATTTGCCCTGAGGGGTCGCCTGCACATAAGCGGCAATCAGAAGAGGGGCGTAACGCGCGCGGTTGGCGAGCGCCGAGCGGATGTCGGATTGCGCGAGCAGCCTGATCTCGTCGTCGGCCGCAGCGACGCTCGATGTCACCGTTTGAACGCGCGAAAAGGCAACGTCAACGGGCACTGCCCCGGTCAGATAGGACATCTTCAATGCGGGCGTTGTCGGCTCCCCCACTTGGGCCTTGAGCGTACTCAGCGTGAGCCACAATGCGGGACGGATCGGCGAGACCTTCAGCGCGGACGTGACGGCATCCTGGGCCGCCTTGTTCTCTTCGGTTCTCTTGGTCGTATCTGACGCCGGGCGGTGAAGGACGCTCGCAGCCTTCGCTGAGGCATCATTCGCAAGCAAGTCGCCGTCGAAGGAGAAGCGGGTTGCGAGCCGGGCGTTGGTCGGATTGACGTCGTCGGGCGGAACTACGCCCGAGAATAGATCCCCCGCGCGAAAGTCCGGCCGCACCAGATCGCTGAAGAAGGCCAGGCCCGCATAGAGCGCCAGGACAAGCGCGGTGCAGATTCCGATGATACGAAGCGGGAGAATGCGGTTCACAATCGAATCCGAAAAATCAGGTGATGCCGAAAGGCTGAACCAGCAGCACGGCAACCATTATTGGCATTGTTAGATTGCGAGCAGACTATCGCCCTGGATGGTCAGCAGCGTCAAGTTGCCGGTCGCGTAGGCACCGGTGTCGATATTGATGCGGTTCGGCCGGATGTCGGGGGTGCTGACCGGTGTATGACCGTGCACGACATATTTGCCGAAACGCCGCTCGGATTCGAGAAATTCCTCGCGGATCCACAGCAGATCCTCGTCCTTTTGGCGATCCAGCGCGATCCCCGGCTTGACGCCGGCGTGGACGAAGAAGAAGTCTCCGCATGTGAACGACGAGGGCAATTGCTGAAGGAAGGCGAGGTGCTCGGGCGGGATCGCGCGGTTCAACGCTTCGATCAGCTCGGTCTGTTGTTCGGCCGTAGGGTTCATCGTCGGCGTGATACCGTAGGATACCAGCGTCAGAAGTCCGCCGTAGTGGCGCCACTCCTGCAGACGTGCGGGATCCTTCAGAACCTCGAGCAGGAAGACTTCGTGGTTGCCCTTCAGGCACACCGTCTCGTGTGTTTTCGACCGCTCGATCAACAGATCAATCACGCCGCGTGAATCCGGACCGCGATCGACATAGTCACCGAGAAAGACCTGGATCGCGCGCCCGGGATTGGACTTGGCAAGGTCGGCGTCGATGACGGTTAACAGCGACTGAAGCAGATCCGCGCGACCATGGACGTCTCCGATCGCATAGATCCTGACGCCGTCGGGAAGCCGCGGCTTGATCTTCTTGCGTAAGCGTGTGGAAAGGCCCATCAGGTCGGTCAAATCGCCTCTTAACGTCGCGAGCGGACGCTGGAACGCTCTTAGCAGAACAAGTCACGGATCGGTATTCTTAATTGTTTCCGACGGAAACACCCGCGTTTTGATTAAAGGATCGCGCGGCCTTTGAGCCGTATTTCAAGACGTCTCGCGTAGCGTCTCCCCAACAAGAATGGGGAGCGCGACATGCGCAAAGTTGTAAAGTTCCTGGCGGCCGTGGCCGCCGTTGCGGTGGCTGCAGGGGTGCAGCACAGCGCGAAGGCCGCCTTCGTTGGCGCGCCATTGGCGCTGCGGGGCGCCATCCAGCACATCAAGTTCGACCAGCCGACGCTGGCGCCGATGGCGTTCACGATCTTTTGCCTGAAGTACAAGGGCGAGTGTAAGCCGACGAGGCAGCGCATCGTGTTCAGGGGCGGTCGTCTGAAGCTTACGCCGGAGCGTCTGGCGCTGCTCGAAGAGGTCAACCGGGACGTCAATGCCTCGATCCGCCCCGAGCCGAACCTGGAAGGGCTGCGCGGCGAGAAATGGCTGCTGCATCCTGCGAGCGGCGACTGCAACGACTACGCTGTGACAAAACGTCACGACCTCATCGCCAAGGGCTTGCCGGCGCGCTCGGTGCTGCTCAGCGAGGTCGTCGTGCCCTGGGGTGAACATCATCTGGTGGTCGTGGTGCGCACCACGGCCGGCGACCTGGTGCTCGACAACTTGACCGGTCATATCTTGCCGTGGTCGAAAAAATCCTATCGCTGGGTCCGGATCCAGACGCCGAAGAACCCATATTACTGGGCCTCGCTGAGCGGCGATCGCGACGCCTGACGGATCGTGCTGCCTATCGTGAGCTGACGCTCTGCGACAGCCCGAGTCCCACGATCACTGAAAAGCACAGGATTGCTGCCGGACGCAGCAATCCTGGACCCGCGAGGCTCTGAACCAGCGCAAACAACAGACAAGCTGCGGCGGCCGTTGGAAAGAACGAGTCGCGCCCGCGCTGCAAGGCGCCGAAGAACAAGCGGGTTAAGGCCAGCACGCACGCAGCTCCAGCGACAGCAAGACCAATCCATCCCATGTCGGCGAAGATGGCTGTTGCCGTCGAGGGAGCCAACAGGGCCTCACTTGCATCGCTCTGATAGATCCTTGCCACGGCCGAAAAAGTCCCGGCCCCCGCACCGAACCATCGCGTGTCCGCCAACATTCGCTCCAGCGCGGCCTTGGTTTCAGCCCCGACGTCGGGGGCGAGGCGCAGAAGCGCAAGCCCGGGGCTTTGTTCGAACAGGAATGTCAGGACGATCGCCGCTCCAACCAGTCCGGCCAAAGCCAGGGCGCCCGCGGCCAAGGGCGACAGGTCCAGTCTGCGGATCACCAGGACCAACAGGATCAACACAATGCCGAAGCCGGCTGCGATCGCGCTATTGGCGCTGGAGAAGCCGAAGATCGCAAGCGCGCTGACCAATGCGCCGAGGAGGCCGCAGACCCCGATCGCGATGGAGCGCGGCAGCGAGTGACGCGTCTCGGCGCGCTCGGCGGCAAGCTGCATGACGGCCATATTGAGCATGATGCCGAAGCCCGCCATGGTGGTCGCGAGATCAGCGGGCGTCGCGGCCATCAATCCGGGCGAGAGGCGATGAAGGTCCATGGCCAGAGCCGCGACGGCGGTCGTTCCGCTCAGCACGAACAGCACCAATTCGGCGCGGCTGCGATCGCGGACCACCACCATCGTCACCCCGAGCAGCGAGACCGCGACAACGGCTTGCAGCAACGCATTCAGCGTTAGGCCAATGTCGGCCGTGATGAATCCTAACGGCAGGCCGCCAAGGGCATCATGGGTGCTGGCCCAGATCGGATGCGCCACCCCCAACCCGACGGGCGCGAGCTGGAGGGCAATGCCGAGCGGGATGGCGACCAGAATCCATCGGCCCCACGATGTGGCGCGCAGATAGTGCTCGAAGTCGGCCTTCTGCGCGCTTGCGGCTGTGGCCAATAGGCCCAGCGCCGCAGCCATCATCCCGAGCTGCGCACCAAACTTGGCACCGGCAATTTCGAGAACGGAAGCGGAAACAACGGCAATGATGAGAGCAAAATAAGCGAGGGACAAACGGCGCGCTCGACGAGGAATCCTGAACCTGTCAGGTCACCATACAAGCCGCTGGTCCGTTTTGAAACAGAGGTTCTCGCTCCTGCGAACAGCTTCGCGTCAAACCTTTCGCGAGCTCGCAAGAGGTTTATTGCAGCGACTGATCGAGGAGATCAGCGCGCAGCCTTGACCGGTCGGGCAAACACGCGCGCGGCCCGGGCGGCGGCAAGAGCGAAGCGAGCGCCGGAGCCGAAGAGATAGCCGGCCTGCAGAGCAATCGCTGCGAACACCGCAGCCTTGAGACCTTCGAGGAAGCCGAGGCTGGTCATCAGGCCGACCGGGAGCACCGTCAGCACCAGGAAGAAGGTCACCGGCAGCAGCACCAGGACGCGAAAGCGTTGGCCCAGGACGGCGCCAGCGAGAAAGCTGAAGATCAAAAGCTCGGTCATCCGAAACACCCCCGTGCTCCGGACCTTAGGTTCCCCACCCTAAAAGGACCCTTAAGTGCTATGGCTAAATTTGGCCTATTGGCTGCAATTGGCCACCAGCGAATTGTAGGCCTCGCGGAGACCCGTCAGGCTCACCACGCCCTTGATTTCGCTGTCGCTTTCCTTGACCGCGACAGCCAGCGACGGGGTCGTCTGCCACTTCCCCGCAGCAAAAGCCGAGACCTCGTCAGGCAAAAGGACCGCGGCGCCAGCGGCAGCCATGCTGGCCTCGACCGTCAGCGTCCCGCCATTGCTCGCGGCGATCGTGACCTGGGGGTGGCTCCGGGGCGGGAAGGGCCGGATCAGGGCCACCAGCACATCGACCTTCCCCTTGGGCGCGCATCGGACGATCAGGCCGGCAAAGTCCGGGTCGGATTGGCTGGTGTCGGCCGTCTTGGTGATGGCGGCAAAGCTCTCGCCCTCCTTGGGCCCTTGCGTCCGGCTGAACTTCCAGACCGAGGAGGACAGGGAGCTGGACGAGGCGGGGCCGGCGACCGGAACGACCGGAGCGCCCCGGGTGCCCGAGCCAACCGGCGCCGGCCCGAGAAGAGATCCCGCCATGAGCGCGACAAGGATGGGAATAGGCACGCGGAAAAGCTCCTTGGGATGCGGCCGACCCTACCAGAAGCATGCGCGTTCCGAGAAGCCTCGCCCTTCAGTTGAGCGCCGTGCACGCAGATCAAGCACACGAAATACAACAAATAGTCACAAAGGGTTAACCCAGCCCCTAAAGAGTGGCTCGCACGCAACAGTAGCGGACTCATTGGGCGTTGCCCGCCCTGGAACCCTTGCCGCACCGCCCACGCCGCCGTACCAATTTCAGGTAATTGGGGACGATCGGGCGATTCATGCAATCTCTTGCCAAGACCTACGTATTGAAGCTGGCGTTTCTGGCGGTCGCTTTGGCGCTCGGAGATTGCTCGACGAATCCTGGCTCAGGCCCTCTGGTCGACGACGTTAACAATCACGTCCAGACCGAGAACGCCCCGGCCTATGAGCTGGTGCCGCTCAACCCTGCCACCGTTAATATCCTGCACACCCATGAGCCCAAGGGGCTTGCGGGTGCGTTCACGGACAAGCGGCCGCCGGCCAGCATCGTGTTCGGGATCGGCGACGTGGTCAGCGTTACCATCTTCGAAGCGGCCGCAGGCGGTCTGTTCATCCCGGCGGAAGCCGGAGTCCGTCCGGGTAACTTCGTTACGATTCCAGATCAGGCTGTCGACAACGACGGCTTCATCACGGTGCCCTATGCCGGCCAGGTTAAGGCTGCCGGCCTCACGGCGGTCGCGATTCAACGAGCGATTGTCGAGAAGATCGCTAATCGAGCGATTGAGCCGCAGGTCGTCGTTGCGATGTCGTCGCAGCGGACGCAGCTCATCAGCGTGCTGGGTGAAGTTAATGCGCCGGCACGCTACCCTGCGAGCGCGGCTGGTGCGAAGGACAAGGTTCTGGACGCGATCACCCGCGCCGGCGGCATCAAGGGCCAGGGCTTCGAGACCTGGGTTATGCTGGAGCGTGGCGGACGGCGGGCAACCGTGCCGTTCGAAAACCTCGTGATGACGCCCGAGAACAACATCTATGTTCGCCCGGATGACAGCATCTATGTCTACCGCGAACAGCAGAAGTTCCTGGCGTTCGGTGCCAGTGGTCAGAGCGGCGAGTTCAACTTTGACGCCTGGCGAATCAACCTTGCAGAGGGTGTCGGCAAGGCTGGTGGTCTTCTGGACGGTCAGGCCGAGCCGGCTGGCGTGTTCCTCTATCGCCGCGAGCCGCGTGATGTTGCCGCCCAACTCGGTATCGACGTCAACAAGTACACCACCGAGACCATCCCTGTTATCTTCAGCATAAACCTGCGCGATCCCGGCGGCTTCTTCCTCGCTACCAAGGTCATGATGAAGAACCAGGACATCATCTACGTCTCGAACTCGCGCAACGTCGAAGTTGCTAAGTTCCTGACCTACCTGCGTGTGATCATGGCGACCGGATCGGATGCGGTGAATCTCTCCAACGATGCCCTGATCTTCCGCAACAACATCAAACTGGCGCCGTAAGGTCCGCCTAACTGAGCCGACCAAAGGATGGCACCGGGGCTTTGTCCTGGTGCCATCTTTGTTTCGGTGGCTCGTTCGCTAGAAAATCGAGAGCCTGATCGAGTTTTGAGAGATCAGGATTTGGATCAAGGCGCCACCGAGCAAGGGTGTGCCAGTCATCGGTCACCCCGCAGGATCGCAAGGGGCATCATGCGCTTTCGAGCTTTCGCGTCTTTTCTGGCACTCATCCCGTTCGCGGCAGGGGGTGCCTTATGCGGCAGGGCCTTCGGCGCTGCTGGCGAGCTCGGCGTGCGTCACCGGATCGACGTGGTAGTCTCGGCGGAGCCCGACTCGCCGATTTTCCAGCACCTCAAAGCCGCCAAAGGGCAGCTTACATTCACGGTCCGGCTGTCGGCCAATTCCAAGGAGAGCAAGTTCTTCGGAATGCTGCACCCCTCTTTCCCTGAGATCACCGTTCCCGACGGCTCCGCCAAGCCATTAGTCCAGCAGACCAAGCTGTGGGAGGAGCAGGTCTGTCACCAGCGGCGCGGCCTGCCCAAAGTTACCGTCACCCAGCTCAGCGGCCGTTTTGGCGAGGGGGAGGGGCGGGTCGAGGTCAACGCCATCATCAGGCATATTGGGCTATTGGTCCCACCCGATGAATTAACCCCTGGAATAAAACTCGCGCAGGGAAGCGATAATCTTGGTTTATTCTATGCCTTCCGGGCGCAGACCCGGAACAGCCGCCTGAATGTGGATCTGAAGATTTATCCGATCGATTGCGCCCTCTGAGAGCTCAATCAACTAACGCTAAAGCAAGGCCGCCGAAGAACGACGATGCGCCACTGGCTTCCCAATATCCGCTGGTCGTGGAGTCTTCCCTCGGTCTTCATTCTGTACTTCGTGGTGGCTTTTGCGCCGTTTCCGTTCGGCTCGACGAATGATTTGTCGATTGCGTTCTGGTGTCTGTGTCTCGGCATTGCGATGATCTTCGCGCCAACGCGCGATCTGCGAAAGCCGCATTTATGGATGATCGCCGGCATCGGCCTGATCGTCGCCGGCTATGCGTTCGTCCTGCATGAACAGCTGTCAGATCATCCCTGGATTGCACCGTTCCAGCCGATCTGGAAGCAAGCGTCGGACCTTTTGGGTGTGCCAATCGCTCCGTCGGCGTCCATTGTGAAGAATGAAGCGTTCTTTGCGCTGGGCGCACCGCTCGCCAACATTCTGGCAATTCTCCTCGGGATCACCGTCGGCAGCGATCGTGAACGCGCGCGCCGCATCCTTTGGGTGATTGCGATCTCTGGCGCGCTCTACGCGCTCTATGGTGTGCTATCGTTCCTGATCGAGCCCACAATGATCTTGTGGAGGGATAAGCAATTCTATCTCGGCAGCGTCACCGGCACCTTTATCAACCGCAACACAGCGGCGGCGTATTTCGGTTCTTGCGCCGTGATCTGGACCCTCTTGATCCTCGAAGATATTCGTCGCCGTCTTCCTGAGCGTCACATCGAGTGGCGGCGTCTATCGCTCGATCTGCGGGCAATCCCCCTGAAAGAGATTTCACCGCAGCTCGCCGCACTTCTGATCTGCCTGATGGCGATGTTCATGACGACCTCGCGGGCCGGCGTCGGCCTGTCGCTGCTCGCGATGATCATCGCGACAACTGTTTTCCTCAGGAGGGATTTACCGCCGCGCACCGGGATCCTTATTGCCCTCGGATCAGGCGTTGCTGTTGCGCTGGGTCTGCTCCAGCTGCTCGGCGGCCAGGTCTCGAGCCGCTTCGACAGCCAGGGTCTGGTCGACGAGGGCCGCGTGGAAGCCTGGAAGTCCACGCTTCGGATCATTGCAGATAATCCGTGGTTCGGCACCGGGATGGGTACGTTTCAATGGGCGTTCCCGCCTTATCGGAGCCCCAACATCTCGATCAGCGGGGTTTGGGATCGCGCTCATTCCACGCCGCTCGAGCTCGCCTCAGATGTCGGCATCCCCTTGGCGCTTTTAGTCGCAGTCGGTTGGGCGGCTATGCTCGGTATTCTCGCTAACGGCGTGTTCGGCCGGCGAAGAGATCTCGTCATACCCTTGGCGGCCGCCGCCACCGCGACGCTCTCCCTGCTGCATTCCTGTTTGGATTTTACGCTACAAATTCCCGGCTATTCCATTCCATTCTTTGCGCTTTTCGGAGTTGGATTGGCGCAGTCATTCCGAACCAGCGAGGTGCATCAGCGCCGCCAAAGTGACATCACGAACACGTCCGAGATCAGCACCGGAACGGAGCTCCGCGGCTTGTCGATGGGCGTCAGAAATTCATAAAAGTGTCTAGATCTGAAGCAGTTGGCCCGTTTACGAAGTCTTTAGATTAAGTGGACGGTTCCTTAGTCTTCGGGTATTTTCCTGCATAGCACCAGCCATTTTGCCCAAGCTAGGGGTAGGTAACTGATTTCGGAGGTATTTTATGAGCGTTATTAAGATCGCGCTTCGCATGGCTGCGGCCGCGGCCCTCGCCGCGATGATTTCGACGACCGCAGGCGCCGCTATCTATCCGCCTCAGCGCCAGTTGCCGGCCCAGGTCATTTCCGACTTCAAGACCTCGCCGCAGAGCCTGTTGCAGCAGTATCCGAACGGCGGCCAGCAGATGATTGTGCGCGTGACCGATCTCGGAGCGTCTGATCCCACGACGGTGCCCGGCTTGATCGCACTTCTCAAAGATCCCGCGACGACAAAGGACCAGATGAAGGCCATTGTTGGCGGTCTTGCTTTGGTCGCTCGAATGGCTGCGCAGACCGACCAAGCTTTCGGCACCGAAATTCAGAATGCGATCGCTGGCACCCAGAACGCCGACGTAATCGCTGCGTATCAGGCAGCAACCGGCGATGCGGCGATCGCGGCGACCGGCGGTGGCGCTGGCGGCGGTGGTTCGGGCACGGGCGGGGCCACTGGAAGTGGGGGGGCTACCGGTGGGACCAGCGGGACGGCTGTGACATTCGGCGGGACGCCTCACACAAATACAGCGGCAAGTTTTTCGGGATCAGTTAGCTCAACGTCGTCAAGTGTGAGCCCTTAATCTCGAGCGTCGTTTCCGAGCGAGCTGTCGTTGGGATCAATTGTTCGGTCGCGCTTTGGTGAGGGGAGGCATTCTGATAATCTTGTAGCTTCAATGAGCGCGGTAGAGCGATCCAACGCGGCTTAGCTGATGCGCGCATTGTCGCAGACTGCTGGTCTTTGCGAACTCGGTCCGAGCCGCGCGTTAACGACGGTCCAGCGATTTTCCTTCGGCTCTTTGTTCGAGGTGCCAGCGGAAGTCACCTGTTTGGTCTAGACGAAGACTGTGCCGAGTTCGAGACGGACTACCTCGTTAAGCTTCATAAGAGTTTCAATTGCAAGGTCAGTTTGCGATGCAATAAGTTTGTTCTTATTGGGGATGGAGCATGTTAATAGTGGTTGTGCATGGGATGGATTTTCACTTTGCCAACACGCGCTTTCTTCACCCCCGGGAAAATGCCTACTGCCTCTAGCGATTTGGAAACGGGGTTCGTCTCAGGGTTCGGATATGCTTCAACTGAATAGGCCGACTAACGAGATCAACCGGGATTTTCCCGAAGGGGAGCAAGGCTCGTCCCACGATATAAAGTTTTACGTTGATATTATTCGTCGTCAGTTTCCGACGGTGCTCGCCATTGCATCGGCAGCCCTACTTGTTTCGATCGTCTATCTGTTTACTGCGGCGCCGCTTTTTACCTCAACGGCATCCATGGTGATTGACACAAGGAAGCTGCAGCTGTTCCAGCAGCAATCCGTGCTCGGCGATGTTGCTCTAGACTCGGCGACAGTCGAAACTCAAGTCGAAATTCTAAAATCTGAAAACGTTAGCCTTGCGGTTATTCGGGACCTGCATCTCATCGACGACCCAGAGTTTACGGGCGGAGGCGGGGGGGTCGTAGGAGCCATCATCGGATCGATTTCAAGGTTGTTCTCGACTCCCAGCGCGTCGTCCGAATTCCAATTAACGCGACAGGCTCTCGGCCGATTCGAAGCTGGTCGTACGATCAGGCGGCTTGGTCAAACCTATGTAATGGAGATCGGGTTTACCTCCCGCGATCCGGTCAAGTCTGGGCGCATAGCGAATGCGATTGCAGATGCCTATATCGTTGATCAGCTAGAAGCCAAATACCAGTCAACAAGGCGGGCCAGCATATGGCTGCAAGATCGTATCAAGGAGCTGCGGACGCAAGCTTCTGCTGCGCAAAAGGCGGTTGTTGATTTCAAAACCGTCAATAAGATCGTTGATACTGGCGGTCGCCTCATGAATGAGCAGCAACTGGCTGAGGTGAATAGTCAGTTGGTTCTCGCGCACGCATCTACCGCTGAAGCAAAGGCGCGTCTTGACCGTATGAACGATATCCTGAAGCAGGATATCCCAGATGCTAATGTGGCTGACGCACTCAAGAACGATACGATTGTGAAGCTGCGGGCACAGTATGTTGATATGGCCGCCAAAGAGTCTATTTGGTCGTCAAGATATGGTCCTGACCATCTTGCCGCTGTGAATCTTCGCCGGCAAATGGCGGAAATCAGGAAGAATATCACCGACGAGCTGAAGCGGATCCAGGAGTCCTATAAAAGCGACTATGATATCGCGGTCACTCGAGAGGAAAGCATCAAGACAAGCCTGAACAACGTCGTGTCCGAGTCGCAACTTACCAATCAGGCTCAGGTGCAATTGCGAGAGTTGGAAAGCAGCGCGCAGTCTTATCAAGCGATGTATGACAACTTTCTCCAGAAATATATGGAATCGGTCCAGCAGCAGTCGTTCCCGATTACCGAGGCGCGCGTAATAACTCCTGCAAGCGCATCCTTAGCCAAGACGTTCCCCAAAACCTTCGTTGTGCTTGCCGGTGGACTCCTGTCGGGGCTTTTGTTGGGACTAGGTGCTGCTCTCGCGCGCGAGCTCACGGACAACGTTTTTCGGACGACCTCTAGAGTCCAGGAAAAACTAGGGGCGAATTGCGTGGCGGTCGTTCCGGCGATTGTTGGTGAGGGGCCGTCTCGCAAGTTGCTCGGAGCAAATAGGCCTGCTGACGGCGAAAATTTGCTTCGCTACGTTGTGGATCACCCTCTTTCACGGTTTTCCGAAGCTATTCGCTCACTAAAAGTGAGCTTGGATCTCAATTCGATCGTTAGGGAGAACCGCGTCATTGCGGTGACTTCTGCCCTGCCCAATGAAGGGAAAAGTACGCTTTCGATCAACCTGGCTCAATTGATGGCTCATGGCGGTGCTCGTGTTATTCTTGTTGATGCTGATCTTCGCAATCCATCTTTATCGCGTGCGCTCTTGCCTAACGCGGAAACCGGTTTGCTCGAAGTCATTGCGCAGAAGGGGCATTTGGAAGACGTCTGGACGGTTGACCCGGAAACGAACTTGGCTGTGCTTCCCGTGGTCGTTACTTCAAAACTGCTTCACACAAACGAGATACTCGCATCAAAGGCCATGCGCGATCTGATTGCGGTTCTGAGATCGAAGTTTGATTACGTCGTATTGGATCTTCCTCCGATGGCGCCCGTCGTCGATGTGCGGGTCACGTCGTCGTTCGTGGATTCGTATGTATTTGTGGTCGAGTGGGGTAAGACAAAGACGGATGTTGTGATGCACAACCTCCGTAACGCACCTGCCATTCATGAGAAGCTTCTTGGTGTGGTTCTCAATAAGGCGGATACTAAGCTTATGTCGCGATACGAATCCTATCACGGCAGATACTACTATCAGAAATATTATTCGCGATACGGCTACGTAGAGTGAACAGGCAAAGCTCACATTCGTTGACGAAGCTTCTTTTGCTCGGCCTAGGCGTCATTGCGTTGAGCTGGTCGATGTATGTGTTGCCCGATCGTTGGACTCTCGGAGGAGAGTTGGACGTGGCAAAACAACTTGTCAGTGGCCGAACTTACCGGGCTCGTGATCTAAAGCAGGCTTTAGCGCCGAGTTTAATGCTGGTTGACACCGGCCGAGATAATCCTGCGGTTGCGCGCGCAAGGGCAATTGTTGCTCTTTATTTGGCAGAATTCAGCGCGTCCGATTCGGGCGCCGCTGATCGCGACAGCGCATTGCTTACGGCGCAGCGGGCTGTTGGCGATGCGCTCATTCAAAATCCGTATGATTCAATCCTCTGGCTTAACGATTATTTGCTACAGATTGCGGCCAGTGGATTCGCGTCCGAGCACGCGGTCCTGTTGGATCAATCTTACGCTATGGGGCCAAGAGAGGGGTGGATAGCCATTTCGAGAAATCGTCGAGCGCTCGCGATTTTGCCATTTCTTAATCCATCAAGCCAGCAGCTGGCTGTGTCCGAATTTGCCGCGCTCGTTAACGCAGGCCTGTCAGAGGTGGCTCAAGCAAGCTTGACGGGGGCCGGGTGGATTTATCGGGAGCGCCTCCTCGCTTCCCTTGAGAAAGTTGACCTCCCCGCTCGTGAAGCATTCGCGCGAACATTGTGGGACAGTGGCGTTAGTGTCCAAGTCCCCGGAGTGTCGATTCCGGATCAACCTTGGCGGCGTAACTGAATGAATTGCATCTTTCCGATGTTGGCGAGGGCCTGTTTGGCTTTGGCCGTCTCTAGTGTTGCTTTGTTTGAGGTTGACGGAAGGCTGGCGGCGCAAGCCCAGCTTAGCAACCTTCGTTCCCAACTTCAGGATCCCGCGGAGGGCCTTGGGTCGGCACCCGTAAGAGATGCGCTCAATCGGCCTTGTCTCGAAGCGGCCGGCGTTTCTCGTCCGCACACCGTAAACCCGGATTTGGTCGATCACTTGGTCAGACTAGAGAATAGGTGCCCTCGAGTCTTGAAGCTCAAGGTTTGTTATTTTACGGAAGACCACTGCAAGGCTCTCGACTTGGGGGCTTACAAGACCGAGGAGGTGTTTCTCGGAATGATGACTAAAGTTTCTCGGTTCAAGTTCTTTATTTTTCAGAAGTGACACGCGTGAGATCTGAGTCAGTTTTTATGACGGTAAGTGAGAAGCGGTCATGAAGAAGGAGATGCTGGCTAATAATATTGCCAGCGCCGGCAGCATCTTCTGGCGCATCATCGGTCAGCTGCTCTTGCCGCCTGCTCTGTTGGCTTGGTGGGGTAGCGATCGGTATGGCGAGTGGCTTTTCATTACCTCGCTCCCAACGCTGCTTGCAGTTGCTGATCTGGGATTTGCCGATGCCGCAGCATCGCAGATGACGATGGAGATCGCCAGGGGGCAACGGCGTGAGGCTACACGGATCTTTCAAACCATATTGGCAATGACGTTACTGGTTTGTGTGGGTCTTGTCGTAACTGCGACCCCGGTTCTCTACCTTGATCATTTCGAGATTGGGCGTGTGCGGCTGGATGCGGATGCTCTGGCGGCGCTCTATCTCGTCGTTTGTTATTCGTCGTTACTCATACTCTCAAGGTTGTTCCTCGCCTCTTTGAGAGCTGGCCAACACTACGCCGAATCCACCCTAGTCTACGATGCCATTCAGTTCCTCGAAGGTGTGGCGATTCTGTGGGCTGCCTATGAGGGCAAAACGTTTTTCGTTTGCGCGCTTATTTATGTCTGCATCCGCGTGGGGAACATCGCGTATTTGATCTTCTTGATCTTCCGACGGATGAGATGGTTGCGCTGGGGCTTCGATGCGTTTGATTGGAGCACTTTCCGCCAATTGTTCGCGCCGGCCCTTGCTGCCATGGCTATGCCAGTCGCACTCGCGTTGAATTTTCAAGGTATGATTTGGATCGCGGGAACTACTTTAGGTCCAGGAGCCGCTGCTGTTTTGGCCACAGTGCGTACGGCCAGCCGGGTGGTCATTCAACTCGTCGGCATTTTCAGCCGCGCTGCCATGCCGATCTATTCCGCCAGCGTCGCCGTCAACAACCAACGCTCCCGCGACGTCATCGACCGGATTATGCGGCTGTTGCTGCTGGTTCTACTGCTTCCGGGCTGCGTCTTATTTGGAGTTTTTGGCCGGGATTTTGTGGGTTTCTGGACGCGCGGCCATCTCGATCCACCGTCGACGTTCGTATGGCTGATTGCCGTCGGCGCTTTGTTTCATGGCTGCTGGGCCTTCTCTGCAAACCTCCTGGTGTCCATCAACCGGCATGTCAGGTTTGGTTTGGCGGTAGTCATCGTGACGTGCGTGATTACCCCAATGGCATGGCCGGCTTCCAAACTATTCGGACTTAACGGGATTGCCGTTACCCTGATCGGGCTTGAGCTGGCTACACTGCTCTCTTTCGCTGCGCTGAATGATCGGCCCAGTCGGGTGCGATATCAACTATGGCCGATGGTTCGCTAAGTGATATTATCAATTGATCAGATCGACCTAGCGCGGCTCTCGCCCGAAGTTGTCATCATAGGCGGCGGAGCGGTCGGCCTCCTCGCGGCGGTGTACTTGGCGTCCCGGAATATCAGGGTCCTGGTTCTGGAGGCCGGACCGGAGCAGCTGGATCAAGACTCTCAGGCAATCTTTCATGCGGCGGTGTCGCGTGGCCGCAAGCATGCGGGGTTGCATCAGGGGCGTTTCCGGGCGCTTGGAGGGACAACTAACTTCTGGGGTGGGCAGCTGGTCCGCTTCGATCATACTGTATTTGCAGGGCGTCCGTGGCTGGGGGACGCAGCTTGGCCCATCCAGCTAGAAGACATCGAGCCGTTCTACAGCGAATGTGAAAGCCTGCTCGGTCTGCCCGATGGTCTCAGCGACGATCTCTCGGTGATCGAGCAACTGCAGACGCCTCCGGAGTACCGTGATGACGATCTCGAATACTTCTACACGCGCTGGCTGACCGAGAAGAACTTCCGCTTTCGTTTTGCTCGCTTTCTTGAAAGCAATGCCAACATCACCGTTGTCACGAATGCCCCGGTCACGAGTCTGCGGATCGGAGTGAACCGCGAAGTCACCGCGGTAACCGTCGGCTGCGGTCCCAAGGCGGTCGATGTTGCCGCTCGCGTTCTTGTCCTTGCCAACGGCACGGTCGAGATGATCCGCCTGTTACAGCATCAAACCACGGATGGCCACGCCCCGCCGTGGGCCGCTAATCCGTGGCTTGGTCGCGGGTTCATGGACCATTTGGAGGGGACAATCGCAAGCATTGTGCCGCTCGACAAGAAGCTGTTCAGAGGTCTCTTCGACAACGTCTTCCTGCAAGGCATGAAGTTGCAGCCGCGCCTGAGACTTTCTGAGGCACGCCAGCTTCAGGACCAGCTTCTCGGCGCCGCAATCCACGTCAAGTTCGAGGCGCAGGAGCATGTGCAAAATGCGAAGATATTCCTGGCTGGCCTGTTGAAAGGGCGTTTGTCTAACCCAGAGAGGATAACCTCGGAAATCTGGGCGGCTGCCCGTCTCGGCTTCCCGATGGCCTGGCACTATCTCGTAAACCAGCGGATCTGGTCGCCGATGAGCGGCAACATCCAGCTTCGCGTCATGATGGAGCAGGTGCCGCTGCCGACCAGCACGGTCACGCTCTCCGAGGCTAGCGACAAACTTGGAATGCGGATACCCCAGCTGAGCTGGGCCGTAGCGAGCGAGAAGGAAGTTAAGACCATCCAAGCCGCAGCCCAGTTTGCGAAGACCTATTTCGAGAGCCGCGGGATCGCGAAAGTCACCATTCCTGAGCAGATTCTTGCCGGCGGACCAGAGTTGCTGGCCGCTTTTGTGGATACGTTTCATCACATGGGTGGCGCGCGGATGAGCACCTCGGAATCCGATGGCGTTGTTGATCCGATGTGCCGTGTGTTCGGCTGCGATAACCTGTACGTCATGGGCGCCGCAGTGTTCCCTGTCTCAGGCTTTGCCAATCCCACCTTCACGGCCATGGCGCTGGCGCTCCGCACGGCCGAGGCGATCGCGCGGCAGGTGCAACGATGACATCGACGGCTGGCCCGGCGGAACGGGCTTTGGAACGGATCGGCTTTGGTTGTTCGCACATCACCGGTGGCTTCGAGACGAGAGCCAATCTGCGTCTTCTGAGGCTAGCTTATGACCACGGTATCAGGCACTTTGATACGGCCCCGATGTATGGCCACGGTACCTCGGAGGAGGTGCTGGCGGCCGCCTTGCGGGGGGAGCGTCACAACATCTCCATTGCGACCAAGGTTGGCATTCCTCACGGCGAGCTGAGTTCCAGGCGGCAGCTCCTGCGGCTCGTCGCAACCCCGCTGCGCCGATGGACGCCGGGACTATCGAAGCTTGCGGCAAAGCGGATTTATTCCGGGGCGATCCAGACGGATTTCTCGGCTTCGTTCATCGATCGATCGATCGAGAAATCGCTCTCGAAGCTTAAGACGGACTACATCGATCTGCTGCTATTGCATGAGGTGCGAGCGCAGGACATCTCGGACGAATTGCTCAAAAAGCTGCAAAGCCTTGTTCATCAGGGAAAAGTGCGCCGTTTGGGAATAGGGACAAGCGTCGAGAGCATGAAGCAGATCAGGGCTACCGGTCGAAATTTCGAGGTGTATCAGCGACCCTGGTCGGTCCTTGCGTCCGATGAAAACCTGTTTGCTGATCGCTACCAGATTTTCCATGGAAGCATCCTGGGTGCGATGGAAGCCGTCGGTGAGAAGCTCCGGATGGATGTCCACGCCAGGCAACGGCTACAAGAGCTCTGCAGCCTCGAAATCGGATCCTCGGATGACATCGCAAAGGTTCTACTGTTGGCGGCGATTGCGGCAAATCCGCGCGGGCTCGTTCTTTTCAGTTCGCGGGCGCAGGACAGGGTCGCGTCCTATCTGAAATTTGCGCAGAATGCCGGTACCGCAGCTGGGGCTGAAGTGCTGCGCACGCTGCGTAGCTGTCTTGGCTCGCAGGACATCGATCCGTCACATAGTGCGGCTTCGCGCTAACATTTGGAAATGACAAGAAACGAGCGATGGCAGGAGACGTAAATACTGGCCTCGAATCCCACGACCGCATCTACGTCTATGCGGCACGCGACCCTATTCATTATTCGGGGTCGCCATATTACTTCATGCAGAACCTGCGAGAGGTGGTGGGGGATACTGACGGCTCGCTGATCCGGCCAATTCCGCTCAAGAGGATCACCGAAATCCCGTTGACCTATCTGCGCTGGGGATTGAAGGCCGGAACGTTCGAAAAGTCGGCGTTCTTCTTTTCGAAGGACTATCATGAGGCAAGTCTGCGGGGCGAGCCTATCAGCATTACGAGCGACACCAGCATCATCAGCTTCACCAGCTTGATGGCTCCTTCGCTATGGGGGGCGATAGACGCGGCGGACGGTTGTCGCATTTACGTCTATCGCGACGCTACGTACCTCCAGCTCCTGGAGCAGTTCAAATACGCAAGAACGTTGACGACCAAGGCACGGGATGAACTCATCGAGAATGAGACCAGATTGTATGCCCGGGCACGCCGCGTGTTTGTTTACGATCAGGTCATCCGGAGCACGCTGATCGAGCGTTACGGTGTCGACGAAAGGAAGATCTACGTGACGGGGCGCGGGCTGAACATGTCCCGAGCAGATTTCGAGCTCGCCTGCGAGATGCGGGATAGGCGGCCGATCGAGCCCGATGGTCCGATCGTCTTTACGATCATAGGCAGGGATGCGGCTCGCAAGGGGGTCTTGCAGATCATTGAAGCGATGGACGCCCTGTCGGGCGTCGAGCAAGCGCGGATCAAGATTCGCGTTGTAGGTCCCGACCGGACCGCGATACCGAAACGCAGCTATGTCGACGCGCTCGGGTTTGTCTCGAACAAGCGAAAGCTGCTTGAGATCATCGCGACCTCCGACGTTGGCGTGCTGATGTCGTCGGCGGAGGGCGGCGTCCCCGGAAGCCTCCGCGAATTCACCTGTCTTGGTATTCCCTGCTGGGTCGCGTGGTTGCCTCAATACGAGGGAGGGCTCGACCAGCGACTGATCTTCAAGGAGGGATTTCCGCTTGTCCCGCGGGATATGACCGCGACCCTGCGAACGATACTGTCGCATAGCAAGAACGAACTTGCGCAGAAGGGAAAGCCAGGCTTTGGCTATATTGGATGGTTGGACCAGGCTGTCGCCGTCCACAGGTGGATGCAGCTCGACCGGTGATCGACGAACTCGCAGCAACGTTTTAGGCGGCGACGAAGCCGCTTGAAATAGTAAGCCATCCGGAAGCGGTAATCCAGATGCGAGGCAGCGCAGCCTTGAAAGGGGGCGCGAGCTCATCGCGGCTGAAGGAGTTGCACATAGCTTGACGAAAACCCATCTGGCGAGCCACAATTCGATCCATTGTGGGAGCCTCCCTGTGACCGTTGCAAGCTTTGTTCGTCAGCAACTCGTTCGTCTAGGTTCAGGATTGCGCGCCAGCGTGAAACCTGAGCTCGAGGCCGTATATCAATCAATCTTTGATCGCGATCTGGCCGGACTTGGGATTCCAAATACATTCTATCCCCTTGGTGGCGCGGCGAATTACAGCTTCCTTTATCTCATTTTGCGCGCCGCTCAAGAACATGAGATCCGAAGCATCGTTGAACTCGGTGCCGGCCAGACGACACTTTTGCTGGATGCTCTGCGGCGAAAACACGTGATCAAAACAGATGCGATCGTCACGATGGAAAATGATCGTTTCTGGGCTTCACATATCGGAGGCAAGGTCACCCACGAAATCAAATGCGTACCTCTCCGCGCAACCAGGACGGCCGATCTGCAATACTCCGGCTATGATCTCACGAACGTCGATTTGCCATCGAAGATAGACTTATTGCTGATCGACGGACCAGTGGGTTGGGGCAGCCCGGACCTTACCTTCGCTCGGCTTGGAGCGTTGCCCATCCTTGACCATCTTAACACCGACGAGGGCTTTCTGATCGTCGTTGACGACGCAGAGCGAGAGGGCGAGAAAGCACTTGTCGCTAACATCAGCTCGACGCTGCAGGGGCGTGGTGTCTCATTCCATCAAGGCCAGGTTACCGCGCTGAAGCGTCAGGTCGTATTTGCTTCAGGAAATATGTCGGCGGCGGCCTTCTACTGACTCTTCTACAATGAGCTCGAGTCTGAGGAGTGGACAGAACGAATGGCGGGAAAGGAACGGCGTCGGTATCAGAAAGAGAGGCTTGAGAGGCGTCCGCTTGTTCCGCGCGAGATGACAGAGACCCGGAGAACGATATTATCGCATAGCAAGAGTGATCTCGTGGAGAAGAGGAAGCCAGCTTTGGCGATATCGGATGGTCGGACCAGGCTACTGCCCTCCAAAAGCTGGACGCAGATCGCCAGATGAGTGAAAATGGAGGTGGATTATGGTGTAGAACTGTGCCTCTGCAACTCGTCACATTCGGGAGCGTTTGCCCTTATGAACGTTGCAAGCTCTCTCAACCCGGTCGCGGTTGGGTGGATGTCATCTCGATAATAGTCCGGCGACCAATTGGGATCTTCAGCGAGACTAAGAACCGTAATCCGGTCTGATCTAAGCTCTGGAATGTGAACATCCAAATTCATTTTTCTGACGGTGTCGTTCTTGGATTCAACCTTATTCGGATATAGCACCAGCGTTAAAGGGCCGCGGTACACAGATAGCAGATATCGAAGCTCAGCCCGCCAGTCGTTATCAATTGAAGTCGCGCTTGCATCGGATTCGTGAAAAAAGAACTTTCGTGTCAAGTACAGTAGGCCGCTCATCGGATAGTGGGTCGGATGTGTGGCTTCGGAAGACCAGATCGACGCGCTTCCGAAGTCGGCCGAATTCAAGACAAATACGATGCGGGTTACTTCGCCCAGCAAGTTCTCGTGGAGATGGAGGTACCTTAGCTCGTTCAAGAAGGCCCAACTGCCTGCCGAGATGGGCCAGACGCGAGGACAGTCCGCGGCCAAAAGTGAGCCTAGCCTCAGTTGCTGAGGTATGGGATTTCCGCCCAGTACAATACTGTCTCCGATCAAGAAGATATTTCGGTCCGATCCATGTGGATCATATGGTTCACGGACACCCATACTCAAATCGTTGAAGGCCCACTCATTCCTATGTTGGTAAGATCCACGTTGATTAGCGGCCGGTATGTAGCCGAGTTCCTCGCTTTTGCTATAAAGCGGAAAGTCCAAAAGACCGATCAAACGAATGAGTATCTCGCCGGAGAGCAGGGCGGCTATGACAACAATTCCAAGCACTCGAATGGAGACATTCAGTCGCTTAAGGCTTGTTGAGCCTGGCCGCGCTAGCTTCGGACGGGCAAGCATCGCTCTTATGTCCTTGGCTCCAGCCTAGCTCGCAAAAAAGTAGTTATCGGGCGATCAAACAAAAAGTAAGCTGAGAAGCCGGTGAACAGGCAAAAGAGCGCTGTAAAGAATACGCATAAACTCGGGTAATCGAAACCTAGCCACCGAAATAGCAGTGGGACGATTGGAGCGGTAATTGGGGGAATAAGATAAAGCGCATAGGAGGCATCGGCAAAAATATCAAGAAGCCTTTTATAACGGGGCGAGATTAATCCCTCCAAATGAATTGCTCCGATAATCGCCAGCGCGGCAGGTATTCCTAACGAGAAAATGCGCCACGGATTGGGGTCAAAGAAATCATCTGCATTGAATGCAAACAAGAGTATCAGCCCCAGAGCCGTCAGTAAAATTCCCCAAAATGGGCGTTGTCGAGTTTCAGCAAGGAATTGTGCGATAAGCATCCCGAGTGCAAACTCGAGCACAATGGTGTTGAAATAAAAAGTATAGGCCGGTGCTCCCGGTTCGACAAAGAACGAAAGTGCTGAGAAGACAATCAGTATCGTGCCAACAAACAGAATTTGAGATGCACCAATCAGTATTGATGTCGCAAAAAGGAAATAAAACATCATCTCATAGTTGAGTGTCCAGCCCGGGTGGAGAATTGGGCTTATGTAGGGTCCGTTATACGAAGGGATAAACAAGTAAGAGAAAATGACGTTTACGGGATTGATTGTTACGTGCAACGCCAATCCCGTCGTTAGTATTGCTACAGCCAACTTAAATGTCGTTGCGGCCCAATATAGCGGAACAATGCGTACGAGCCGACGTATGGAAAAAACTAGCGCACCATTGGGCTTCCCGATCAACTGTCTGGAGGAGACAATCATTACAAATCCGCTAATGACGAAGAACAAGTCAACACCATGCGCGCCAGCAGGAAATTGAAGATCTGAATGGGAGAGCCGCTCGCTAGTGTAATACCAGGAATGGCTGAGCAAAACGCCACCGGCTGCGATAAAGCGCATAAGACCAATTGACATAAATCTTGTGCGCTTTTCAATGCAAGGGGTGCTCGTTAATTTTCCCGGCGATCGCAATTCTTGCGTAACATCAAGAGCGACGTCGATTTGAGAGGTCGATGTCATTAGAAAATCCGGGGTTTAGTGTTGAATTTGCTTGAACACAGGGGATTCGTCACTCGGGCACATAGGCGCGAATTCTATGTATGTAGAGGGTGTACGGATGTCCTAGCTTGTGAGTTGTCGCGTCCAAAATGATATAAAAGTTTTGCTTTCTGGCTATCTCGGGTACGGAAGGACCAGAGGCCACATATTGAATTTTATCGTCATACCAGAACGTCACAGTGAGCTTTTCTGGATTAAATCCAGCTGCAAATCGGTGCCGAACGGTGCGGTCTATTTTTTCATTGTATAGATTCGGATTGCTCCGCACGCGCTCGTATTTTGGCCAAATACCCGACCACGACAATGTTGTGCCCATTGGCCCAGGCGCGAAGCCACTCTCATCCACATCGATTTCGATCCAGCGCTCGAAACCGCGTGGGTCAGGCGGGTAACTATCCTCTTGCCGCTGATTATGCTCGATAGGCATCAACCACACGGCGGAGAAATGATCCGGATCGTTGTCGGAAAGGGAGGTTTCGAATTCGACAAAGAATCCTCGATCGCCCGAGAGTAGCGGCAAAGAGCCACCGACCATTGCCCTCGGGACGCTAGCCAGCACCCCTCCTAGCGAGATCGCGAGCGATCCGTCTGTACTCTCGCTATAGAGGGACGGAGCTGGAATGGCCTTGTCCCACCACGTTTCATTGTACAGTCGTGCGGTCGCTCCCTTCCCGTCAAGCGCGATGTCCGATGTATGAGGACAGAAATCGAAGGCTACTTTCGTATATTGGAGTTCTGCGGCTCCGATTGGCATTGGTCCGTCATCGCATGCGTCCGCGGCTTGCGCGAGCAGGAGATCGCCAACAACCACGAGGAGCTTCCAAGTACGCGCGAGATCCACTAACGACATGTTAACGTTCTTTACCCGATCCCAAGGCGCCGTGAACAACGTCACCTTCAAGTACAGTTAACTTCAACTAATTCACGCCGTATCAGCCGCCGCTATCGCGCGCGCGTTTCTTAGAGCGGGAGTGATCTTACCCGACGCCTTAGACGCAACCAACAGAACAATCAGCGAGAACGGATTGCCGACCGCAATAAGGTACCGGTTAAAAACCGACTGAAAAACGGCGAACAGCAGCGTGTAAAATGCAAAGCGGTGAAACGCGCTTCCAGAGTTCTGTTCACTGTAGCTGCGGGCCAAAATTCCAATAAAGCAAAGCAAAGTCGCTGCGGTGAGAAATATGCCGGAATCTACCGCCAAGTTTATATATGAGCTTTCGACCGGGAAGCTCATATTGTGGGTACTTCTTAGACCGCTGCCGATAAATATCTCCCAGCTTCTCCCAAATATATAGTCGATCCCGCGAGCCCAGATTTCGAAGCGCCCTGTTCCGCCGGAGCTCAAGCCCCGCTCCCTCGAATTGAGGTCAAACATTTCGATGGCATAAGCCGCAATTCTTTCCCAATAGAAAAACGCTAGAATTGCAAGCGCTACACCAATAACAATAATATAAGTTGTGGAGCGTCGACCCTTGATAATCTCGCTCGCCACGTAGACCGCAAGTGTAAGCACAACAGCTAGAAGGCCACCGCGAGCGGACGCAACGAGCATCACAGCAACGCAGAGCGCTATAATAACCACTGTAAGTAAGTGGTTCAATCGCCACCTCAGCATGCCCGAATTTGCGGCCATTACTATAAAGCCTCCATAAATGAAGCCGGCCAGATTCGGATGCATCCCAAATGGAGCCTCACGCAATTGCCAGCGCTTGAGCGCGCCAGGCATCAATCCGGTGATCAGGCTGTCGCCAAATTGCACGACAACGATCCCCAAAATAGCAAGCGTCGCGGTGCGGATGCACATAATCAGTTCCTCAGCGCTCGCTCGTTGAGCAATGATCATAACGGACAGGTATGTAATCAGGAAAATCGTCGTGTGCATTAGCGAGTAACTATCTTCGGAAAGGGCAACCGCCACATAGGACAAGGGCACAGAAAATAGCATTATGGCGTCAAACGGCGTTATCTTGATCGGAGTACTGGGCGTGGACACGAAGAACAGCATCCCAGACAAAACGAATAACGCCACGCCGAGCGCCTGGAAGAAGATTGCGCTACCCTCTTCGTTTGAAAACATCAGCACCACGCAGGATGCACAAAAAACGAGGTGCCTAATTCCAAAACGAGGCCGATCGGCCATTCGCCGACGTCTTGCCACAAGGGGCGCCTCTTGAGACAAAACAGGTGTCTGTTGCCGAGGATAAGGTGGGTCGGTGGAGGTATTGCTAGTCATGTTCAAGAACAAACGAGTTCGGGCGAGACTTGCCAAGGAACGTGCAATCGAAGATCTTGATCAAATAATCTGCCCCCGCGACTTGTGTTAGATGCTTGTTGGCCCAGTCTGCTCGGACCTTTCTGAAATTCGGTTGGAGCAGGCCATCATCAATTATATCATCTATCGCTCTCGCGACCTCGCTTCCGGAAAGTTGGCGAACTACTCGCCCCCGCGTTCTGTCTGCCAGGCACATCGATGCTCCAACTTTATGAGAAGCAACGACTGCGGCGCCGGCCATAAGTGCCTCGCTAATAACTGCGCCCCAACCGTCATCCATGGTAATCGAAGGTAACACGAGCACATCTGTGCTAGCCAAGAGTGAGGGTACCTCAGTCATCTTGATTGGACCAGCAAATTGCAGGTTCTGGTGTGTTTCCCGGGCCTTCTCGACATGAGAAGACCAGGTTCCGAAGCCGGCCACGTAAAACCGTGCCTCATTTTCCACCTTATCAATTGCATTCAGAAATAAGTGTATGCCCTTCAGTTTCTCTAATCTGCCCAAGAACGTAACAACGGGTGCCGAGCCGCCGCCAATTTGAAGCTTCGTGCCAGGAACTGGGGGCTCGCTTAAGAAATAAGCAAAGGGGAATATGCGTTCATTCGGATATCCTGTTAGCCGAAACCATCTCGGACCGTGGGATCCGATTGCCAGGACAAAGTTTGCGTTTCGCCGCAAGGGGCGCTCGGTAAGCCAAGAATGACCCAACCGTGCCACTCCACCGATTCCTTCGAGTACCCGTGGCTCGTGCAGAAGACCAAATCGGCGCCGATGCTTAACAACAGCGCGCAGCCCATTTACGATACAAGGCACCCAGCGCATACCGGAAAAAATGTGTATCGCATCGTTCGGGGAATTCGCGACGATGGTCTCGACCTGCTCGGCGGACGGGCCGAGAATGATCGGGAGTTCTCGACCAGTACTGACCTGCCACCCTTCTCGCTTGCGGGTCGTGTTGAGATCGGCTTCCGCGATGTAAGTGGCATGCGAAATCCTCGGATGATCAAGTAGCTCCTTGAACAAGGGCAACTTGTGCGGAGATAATTCCGGCTCCCAAAAGTATACGGAATATTTTGTCATCATCTGCGATCACAGAAACAGAACAGGTTAGATCTTCGGCTTCTCATTTCCTGCTACGTAAAATCCACGTCCTGCTCTATCTTTTGAAGCGAACGGTTCAAGCTTCACCGATGCAGCTTTGCAGTTCGACGAGATATGATCCCGTGAGGTCATGGACGTGATCACCACGCCCTTCTCGTTGGAGCGGAAAGCGTAGCTTAGCAGGGCACTTGGCGGATCCATAGGTATTGAGGTTCCGAAGACACTGTGCGTCACAAAGAAGAGGCTCGATGCAGGAGGGTGCTCCTGTCGCAATGTTTCGCACGTTTTGAGCGTTTTATTGTCGGCGAATTGCGCCGTAGTAAAAATGCTCGACGATGATGTGCCGGCCTTTATTGCGTCTAGGCTGCCTGCTATCGATAATGTCCGGACGAGCCCGGCCTTCACCAGATTCTGAAGGGTTTCCAGAACCTCGGGACTGGTGCAATCAGCCGGTGTTGGTTCGTGGAGTGCGAGAACATCGATGTAATCGCTTCGCAGCAAGCGCAGACTCGTTTCGACAGATTTGCGGATCACATTTGGATCGAGCGGCTTGCGCTCTCCTGAGGAGCGACTCTTTGCTACGGTAGCTCGGAGCTTTGGGAAGCGCTTGACGAGCAATCGAGCTGCGGGGCGAAGCCAGCGCTTGGTTCGAGATATGTCCGGACGTTCGATTCCGACTTTTGTGCAGACGACAACCCGATCGCGGCGTCCCCTCAAGAATGTGCCGAGCAGTTGTTCCGCCTGACCGTCGCCATAGGGAGGCGCGACATCGTACCAAGTCACGCCGCACTCATAGGCGTATTGTAGAGATTGCAGGCCGACCGAGGGGGCGACCCTGGAGCCAAGCGAAGCGCAGCCGAATCCTAGTGCCGATACATCACGGGCGAGTGGTGAGAAATGAACGGTTCGCAAATCTAGATTCCTTTGGACGAACTAACGCTGGACGCTAAATGGGACGCAAGACGATGCGCAAGGGCGACGACAAGGAAGGTAGGATTTGCCTGTCCAGACGACGGAAAGACGCTGCTGCTTAGAATATAGAGGTTGTCTATTCCATGCACCTTACAATCGGAATTCACTGTGCCGGCATCCGGACTGCTGCTCATCCGGGTGGTCCCAATTTGGTGAAAGCCGTCGCATGCCTGCGATAGTACGCCGGACAGCCGTCCATCCTTTGGAAACCGATACTCGAGATAACCAAGCTGAGATTTCCTGAGAAACTGGTCGAGCAGTTCGTGTGCGCGGACGACTGAATCCGCATCTCGATCGCTGAAGCGTAGGTCGACGGAGAGCTTCGGCACGCCCAGCGGATCCGTTTCCTCTGAAAGCGTCACTCGCGAAGACGGCGACGGAATATGCTCCGCATGATAATGGAGGGCGTACTTTCCTCCTGCATTTTTAATGAGGAAGCCAGGTTTTCTGGGCTTAGCAAAAAATCGATCCTTGACTATTTGAATTAGCGATACGAATAAACTAAATGGGGATCGCACAATATTGCCGATGTGCTGCGTAACGCGGAATGGAGGCGGCCCGACATGAGCTAGGCGTACGGCCTCTGCTAGCAATCGGCGGCCCAGAAAGGGAGTCGCGAGCGCGAGCCAAACGGCAGACAAAATGCTGCTGCGATGAGCAGGATCGTGGAAGGGTGGATTGTCGACCCAAAATGCGATGTTAAGCAGCTTGCGTTGTCGTAACGTAGCCGCGTCGAAAGTGAAGCGGCGACGCGCAAATGCGCCCTTTTCAAGAAAGAAGTCGAAGGCTTCCGCAGATTCAGGAGCGTTGAAGACGATGTCAGCAATCTTTCCCGAAATGTGTCCCATATAGAATCTACCAAGACTTGGCGCGGATGGCTCGAAGAGCCAAGGACAGTGTTGCTTTGCAAGTAGCAACAGGCGAGTGGTCTCCAGTCCGCCGCAGGCTAGCGTACAATTCTTGACAGGCAAATCGAGCTTCTTAGTTCGGTCAGTGAGTGTAAGCGCCCTAATCTGCCGACCGCCTTGTTCAGCCTGAAGGGCGGTCACTGTTGCTCCAAGTATAAGCATGATCCGGTCATCACGCTGGAGGTCTTCCTTGTAAAGGTGGCCCACGTTGGGTTGGGGTGACCATCGTTCGAGTGTGTTGCAACAAGCTCCCGCGAGGGAGGGTAGTCCTGCCTCCTTCTCGAAGGAGTGCCCACCAACAGCAAAGAACGTTGCTGCCTCTGGGTGCCATCTCTCGATTTCTTCGTATCTTATCGGCCATTCTGTGCCGGGTGCGTGTGGCCTCTCAGCAAAATCAGCTGGGTCAAATGGCACGCAGCGCCCGCCCCACCACCAAGAGGTACCGCCGAGCGCGCGGCAAGAAGCGATTGTCATCGGCGCGTGTACGCGTTCGTCGACAAGGTTCGCGCCGGAAAGACTTCCACTAAACGCCTCGGGCTTTTCTCCTCCTGATTCTAGAAGAAGAACGCGGTGTCCTCTGTCAGCCAGTCTCAACGCCAGAGCAATACCGGCGGGCCCTGCGCCGACGATACAAAAATCGTGAGGTGGAATGGTGAGGGCGTCTGAGAAATGAATTATCATGCAGAGTTTAGGTACGCGTCTTGCGTCGGCGTAACTCCTGAGCAGGATTACCAGCGTATACGGTCCAAGGGCTTAGATCACGAAATGCGCAAGCCCGTGCGCCGAGTACCGCACCTTCCCCAATACACACGCCTGGACCGACAAAGGCTTCAGCTGCGATCCATGCTCTTGCGGAAACGGTGATCGGTTTCGCGCGAAGCTGAAAATTGGGATCATCGATGTCATGACTGCCGGCACAGAGATGGGCGCCTTGAGAAACTAGCGAGTAGTCGCCAAGGGTTATCTTGGCCATGCTGTAAATGATTGCGCGCGGCCCCACGTATGCGTGCTCACCTATTTCAAAGTTTGCCGGATACCAAATCCTCGCACTCCCATAGATGCCTGAGGTGGCGGCAACTCTCGCTCCAAAGAGGCGGAGTAGGAATCGCCTCCAAGAGTGCATAAACGGCGGAGTCCAAGAGGCCAACAGCAACCAGGTAGCGTTCCAGAGGAGGCGAATGAGCCGGTTGCGGAGAGAAAAACTCGGACCGCCGGTCAAAGGGTTTGATACGCTTGCCTCAAGAATCGCCATTAGCCTTGTTTCGCTCCACGTCGAACGAATTATCGCGCCCGATTTTCAACTTATTACCCGAGAAGGAGGCAGACACAGAGCCTTCCTGTTTATTAAGGTAAAGGCGCCCATGTCGATTGGAAATCCATTGTGCGCCGAAACTGCTTCGGTGTAGTGCCGAATATTGATGGTGTCGATTAAGGACCAGCGAAGCCACAGCATCGAAGGAAAACCAAAATACGATAGACTACGAAGACCCACTTCCAAACTTCGAGAAGATAAGTACGATGATAGCTAAATTTGGCGAAAAATTCAAAGATTAAAGAGCAGAAACCCGCAATCGTAGTCCGGGGACATAAACGCGAGATTCCGAAGATTGCTTATACTACTCAACTAAACTCCGTAGGGGCTATATCCTTGAGGGAATCATGACATTTTTTTCTACATGCCGCGCTTGCGGCGGCGAATACAGCGAGAGGTTCGACCAAGCATCTTATCGTTACGGCATCTGCAAAAATTGCGGGTCCATCAGCAAGATTCTGACGCAAGAGGAATACAAGAATTTGAACATTTCTTACGACCCGGGCGCCTTTATAGACAAGATAGATGATGAAAATTGGCGCGACCGTTTGCATATAGATGATTACAAGCGGCATCTTGCTCCGCTCGTCGCCAGGATCCAGCGCAAGAGGCCGCGCGAGAAGCTTCGTCTGCTGGATATCGGTTGCGGCATGGGTGGATATCTATTGGCCGCAAAGGATCTCGGTTTACACGCTCAGGGCGTCGAACCCAGCCAGTCGCACAGCTCACTAGGGCGCGACAGGTTCAATCTCGATATCAAGACCGCATACTTTTCCAAGGAAGATTATGCCGGTGAAACATTCGACATTATTATCCTTTGGCACGTCATCGAGCACATTTTCGAGCAGCGGCAATTCTTGCAGGATGTTTACTCCGTCCTGCGCCCAGGAGGTGTAATCTTAGTTGCGACCCCCAACGCCGCTTCGACCGTTGCTAAACTTACTGGAAGAAATTGGTCGATGTTACGGCCAGTCGATCACGTTGGGTTACTAACTCCGAAGGCCTTTCCATATATTTCGCCGCCAGCCAGCACTATCAGCATCACGACTGGCGAGTACATGTGGGAGCCAGCCATCTCGATAGCAGGAGCTATGCGAAACAGAGTTGAACGCATCGGCGGAGGCGGGGCTCAGGGAGATAGCTTTAGAGATACTGTTTCCCGCGTTAACGACAGCACCATTATCAAGGCTGCCGCAGTCGTATTGTCCCTTCCGGTCTACCTTTATGATCGGATGTCTTCACGCGCTTCCGGCATCTTGTGCAAGATTGAAAAACCTTGATCGTTCTTCCATCTGTGTCGCGTCGATGCAAGATCTGAGACGCGACATATTGCGTACGCATACGACGAAGACCGCCTGATTGACGGATGCGCGCGGGCACGGCGGGGTCTATGATGGCGTTGGGTGAAGGTCAGGCGGCTTGCTGATCGGTTGGCTTATCGGCTTGGCGCAGGAGCTTCCATTCCCAGGGCAGCAGTTCGTGCAGCCGCGATGTGGGAAGATCGGCGATCCGGGCGAGGACGTCGGCGAGCCAGGCCTTGGGATCGACGTCATTGAGACGACAGGTCGTGATCATCGTCAGCATGATGGCGGCACGGTCGGCACCACGCTGGCTGCCGGCGAAGGTCCAGTTGCGCCTTCCCAATGCGATACCTCTCAATGCGCGCTCAGCACAATTGTTGGTCAGGCAGATCCTGCCATCGTCGAGGAAGCGGGCGAAGCCCTCCCAACGCCTGAGCATGTAGTTGATCGGCTTCAGGACCTCGGAAGAGTGCGAGAGGGTTTCGCGCTCGCGCAGCAACCAGGCATGCATGTCTTCAAGAAGCGGCTTGCTTCTCTCCTGGCGCACGGCACGCCGCTCGTCGGCATTTCGGCCGTTGATGGCGCGCTCGATCTCGAACAGGGCGTCGAGACGCTTGACCACCTCCAGCGCGATCGGAGAGACCGGTTTGCCCTTCTTGCCTTCCCGAGCATTCTTCTCGATGTCAGCCAACTCGAAGAAGCCCCGCCGCGCATGGGCCAGGCAAAATGCCGGCGCGATCGGTAGAACCTTCCTCTGCGGGTCGAACAGGGGCTCAAAGCCGCTGTAGCAGTCCGCCTGTAGGATACCGGTGAAGGTGGCCAGATGCTTCTGGGGGTGTGCGCCGCGACGGTCGCCCGAAGCGTAGTAAACCGCCGCCGGCGGCGCAGGCCCGGCGAACGGCCGGTCATCCCGCACATACGTCCAGATCCGGCCGGTCGTGCACTTGCCCTTCGCCAGGATGCGGATGGTGGTGTCGTCCCCATGAAGGCGCTCGGCCGCGAGCACATGGTGCTCGATCAGCTGGAACAGCGGCATGACGGCGAAGGTCCCGTGGCCGACCTGGTCGGCCAACGTCGACAGCGGTAAATCGATCCTCTCGGCCTTAAATCGCACGCTCTGGCGGTTGAGCGGGATATGCATGCCGAACTTGTCGAACAGGATCGTCGCCAGCAGTTGTGGGCCTATGAAGCCGCGCGGCGTGGCATGGAACGGCGCAGGCGGCTGGCTGATCTTCTCGCAATCGCGGCAGGTGAACTTTTCGCGCACCGTCTCGATGACCTTGAAGCGACGCGGGATCTCCTCCAGCGTCTTGGTCACATCCTCGCCGACCTTCGCCAGCCGCGATCCGCCGCAGCAGGCACAGGTCGTGGGAGCCTCAATGACGACGCGTTCGCATTCTATGTCGTCCGGCCATGGCTTGCGCACCGGCCGCTTGCGCGTGAAGGGGCGGACGTTCTGCGTCTTCGCCGCTGCGGCCTGCGCGGCAAGCTCATCCTCGCTCGCCGTGGTGGCGAGTTCTTCGAGCTCCAATTCCAACTGCTCGATCAGGCGCGCCGTGCGCTCGGAGCGCTGCCCGTGCAGTTCGCGTTTGAGCTTCTCGATCCGTAGCTCGAGATGCGCGATCAGCGCCGCGTTATCCGACAGCTCCGCCTGTGCGCTGGCAGCCATCGCTTCGGCTCGTAGCCGTGCCTCACGCTCGGCTTGCAGCGCGGCCAGCGCACTGACAAGGTCCGACGGGAGGTCGTCCGGCTTCGATATCATGGAGCCATTGAATCAGATCGAGCGGCAGATTCAAACCCAAAACCGTTATCCGACCCGCGTCGGACGCTGGGTTTCTTGCGGGGTGCGCCAATCGATTCCGGACAACAGATAGCTCAATTGCGCCGACGAGATCGTCACTGCTTCGCCTGCAACCGATGGCCAGATGAACCTTCCTCGCTCGAGTCTTTTGGTAAAAAGGCATGCTCCCTGGCCATCGTGCCAGATCAGCTTCACAAGATCGCTGCGGCGACCGCGGAAGACAAACAAATGACCGCTAAGCGGGTCCTTGCGCAGCACCTCCTGCACTTGGAGAGCCAACGACGGAAAGCCTCGGCGCATGTCCGTGTAGCCGGTCGCGAGCCACACTCGCGCGCCAGTCGGAACCGGGATCATCGGCGGACCAAAGCATCGAGAACGCGACGTAGCGCGTCTCCGTCCACATCGCCATCGACCCGGATGCGGTGCCCACTACCAAGGTCGATCTCGATGATGCCCTGGCTCTTCCGCCGACGCGCCGGCGCCAATGGCACTTCGGCAACCTCCCGCGGCGGCATAGACGGCCCGGTCTCGACAGGCACGAACGGCGCTACACTCGCTTCACCATGCTTGCAAAGCTCCTTACGCCACCTGAACAGCTGGCTCACATGAAGCCCGGCCACGCGAGCCACCTCGGAAACATTGGCACCGGTCTCGAGCGACGCTGCAACAAGCCGTTCCTTCTCATCCTGCGACCACCGGCGCCGCCGCTCGACCGATGTGATCACCTCCGCCCTCGAAATCGTCATAGCGCTTCTCCTAGGATTACCCCTAGGACCTGCAGCGTTCGCCTCCGTCAAACAAGGCGGCCTTCCTCGTAGGCGTACCATATTGCTATTCTCAGCAGCGAACTTTTGGCTGCGAAGGTCGGCACAAACATCGCGCGTCTCCTCCTCCCAAAGCTTTATTTGATCGATGCTAGGCCGGTTGTGGCCGCGCGCTGGGGATAGCTTCGCTATAGCTCAAAGCCGTGCCTCTGCTTAAGCGTCCGCTTAAACTCTTCAACCCCGTGGTCGGCAATTAATTTGCGCGCCTCAATAATCTTCAGGTCGACCAGGTATCTGTACCAAAGCGTCTGAAACAGGTTGAACGACAGGCCTTCGCTCCCGTCCAGAAAACCTAGTCTGAAGATGTAACGGTAGAGGAAGAGCGCAACCGCGCGATAAAGAAGTGGTGCTTTATTGTAGAGTGTCTGCTTCTTTATGCGCTTAGACTTGGCCTCCGCAGCGCTGGCCATCGTGTCATCTTCCAGAAAAAATCGATATTCGGCGTTTAGGAAGTCGATCATTTCGCGGGTCGCGTAGCGATCGTGTTTGTCGACCCAAGAGCTCACATCTTTCTTGTTGTCGTCAATTAGAGCGCCGGGAACGCTGCCGATCTCGCCGTGCGAAAGGACCGCGTGCTCATCCATCCAGCGGTTTTCGATGCGGCCGGTTCCTGTCCGCCAAATCCTTAGCTGTTGTTGTGGTGAAACGCCGCCATGCCGGATAACGCGGCCAGAAAACGTCAAGTAGCGAGTTACTGTCAATCCGGTAAAGGCCGCGGGGGCCATGTTAATGGATCGTGAAATCTCCGACGAAAGCTGCGGGTCAACGTATTCATCAGCATCGATGCGCATCGTCCACGCGCTCGACACTTTACAATTGTCCAGTGCCCAATTGAATTGATCGGCCTGGTGGCGAAAAGCGCGTTGAAAGACCTCTGCGCCAGCGGACTGTGCCAATTCCACGGTTCGATCTGAGGAATAGGAATCGACGACTACGACGCGGGACGCGCAACCTCGAACGCTTTCGATGCAGCGGGTTATATGCAGCTCTTCATTCTTCGTCAGAATGATTGCCGTGAGCAGTCCATCCGTCATATCGACAACCGTTGATGCTTCTTTTTCTTCGGCGCTCTTTGTAGACAGAGAGCGTTACAGCAAGAATCTGGTTCAGGCGTTCTGCAACGGAGCGTCGCAGCGAGTGATCGGCGCTTTATCCAAAAGCGTTTTGAATGCCGCTCACTCCGATCGCCGGTGGGGCTAGCAACCGCGCTGACTGTATACTGACCAGAGCTGCGGCTCTCAATACGAGTTAGGGGTCACGAAACCCCGCACCGCAGTGAGCGCGAGGATGCGCATGTCGAGCCACAAGCTCCAATTGTTAATGTACCAAAGGTCGTGCTCGACACGTTTCTCCATCAGCTCGATCGCTCGGGTTTCGCCGCGGTAACCGCACACTTGAGCCCAGCCCGTGATGCCTGGCTTGACGTGATGGCGGAAAGCATAGTTGCCTATAATTTGCTCATATTCGGAATTGTGAGCGGCAGCGTGCGGGCGAGGGCCGACCAGCGACATCTCGCCTTTCAGCACATTAAAGAGCTGCGGCAGTTCATCGATTGAGGTCTTGCGCAACCAGCGGCCGATGGTCGTCACACGCGGATCGTCCTTTTGCGCCTGCGCAATGGTCGGGCCATCCTCAAGCACGCTCATGGTGCGGAACTTGAAGATCTTGAACGCTCGTCCACTGAAGCCGTTGCGAGTCTGGCGAAAAAACACCGGGCCCCTCGACGTTGCCTTGATGAGGATGGCCGTCACCACCATGACGGGGGCGAAAAGGAGTAGCGCCAAGCTGGCGCCGGCAAGGTCCAGCACGCGCTTGAGGGCCCGCTCTTTCCAGGAGAGGGGCGCGCGGCGCAGTTCCGCTGTCCAGGTATTTCCTGTGTTCACCAGCGGGTATCGCAGGAAGCGCGCGGTATGAGCGTCGGGCACCAGATGTACGGGAATGGGTAGGATCTTGAGCGCATCGAGAAGGCTGTCGATTACGTGTTGGCGGCTCCAGCTCATCATCAGGAAGACGTGCTCGATCTGCTTCTCCCGGGCGTAGTCGATCAATTCCTCAAAGCGTGGCGCGATGGACGACAACAACAGCGGAGAGGCAAGGTCGTTGGGGCGAATCTCCAAAATCCGCATCATCCGATAACCGTGCTGCGCAAGGTCAGGGATCGCGTTTGACGAGGCTGGCAGTCCCAATTCGGCAATCATCACCGCGCGGCTGTTGGCGAAGGCGCCGGTGCGCAACGCATTGGCCGTCCATCGGGCGGCGGCGGCCTTCGACGCGAGCAGCAAGGCCAGGCCGACCAGATAAAACGAGATGGTGGTGCCGCGGGAGAACTCGTCGCTGACTTTCATCGCGAAAGCGATTGCCAGCAGCGCGCCGAACAGTCCCGTCCATGTTGTCAGCGTCACCCGGATGGTGCGCGAAAGGTTGGTGATCGCTTTCAGCCGATAGCCGTGCTGCACCGTGGTGAGGAGGACGAAGTTTACTGCAATCAGCAGGCTTGCGGCGATATAGACGTCCGCGTTGCCGACCGCTCCGGCGGTTGCGAGGTGGTAGCCGAACGCGCAGCCAATGCCGCCGAGCACGATGAGAACCGCATCCAGAATCGCCATTGCCCGTTCGACAACCACAGGGCGTAGCCAGCGTTTGGTAAACCCTTTAGCTGCCGGAGCGGCCTGCTCGCGAATATGAATTCTTGCTCCAGAATCAGCAACGGGTGCCGGTCGATCGGAAAGAACTGTCATCCTACCAAGCCCATTGATCAAATTCATTGTCGAAAGATGCCGTGCTATCGGTCAAAATCGTCGTTAAAACAAGACGAAGGGAAAAGTAACCTTATCCCGTAGATCCAATTGTAGCGCATCTTAGCTCCGCTGATATCTTAAATTTCACAACTCGTTAGGAAGTTCTCCTTGCCCCATAAGCGGTCCCGGCGGCGATTCCGGTCGAGAGGTGACCGCAATCTGGCTATAGGTCTGGCCGCCTTGGCACTGGCTGCGACCATGCTTGTCTTGCTGCGGCCCGATGTCGCTCCGCTGCAAGCGCCGACGGCTCCGAAGGCTGCGCAAGTCAAGCTCCTGCTGGACGGCCGATACGGTGCGCGGTTTGCCGGCGAGCTCTGTGCATCCAGGCAGCAATATCTTTCCTCCCGCGTTGAGTTGGCGGCCCAACCCGAAGACCCTGACTTCGTCCAATCCGTCGCACGCCAACATGCCATCGGCGTGACGAGCGGCCAGAAGTTCCTGCTGGCGACCTGGCGCGGTGTCCCCGTGACGGCTTTCGCCGCGAGCTTTTTGGACACCTCCGTCGCAATCTTCACCCTCGAAAGTTCGGGATTGCGGCGGCCCGCCGATTTGGTTGGAAAGCGTGTGGGATATCGCAGGGCGAGCGAGGGAGAGGTCGTTTTCGACGCCATGATGGCGCAGCTTGGGCTCCCACGTAGCCAGATTACCAAGGTGCCCGAGCGCGATAGCTTCGAAGCTTTGCGGGCCGGCGAGGTGGATGCGATCGTCGCCGGAATCGACCGGCAACCAGATCCTTCTAGCCCGTCCTTTGTCAGGCTGAGTGTCATCAAACCGCAAGATTATGGTATCCACGTCCCAGGATTGGTCTACTTCGCAAGCAATGATCTCATTCACGACGAGCCGTCAGTAATCGCCGACGCCCTGCAGGGCCTGATCCGCGGATGGCAGTTTGCCTATGCCGATTATGCACAGAGCGTGCCTGTTCTCGTCGGCGCCGATCCGGCTAGGCTGAAATCTGAGCGGCTGAGGTTCGAGCTGCAACAGTTGCGGGCGTTGGTACTGCCTACCGGGGGACGGATCGCCGACTACGACGAAAGCCGTTGGCGGACGCTTCGGGATATTCTCATTTTCGCCAAGCTCGGAGAGGAGGACGTGCCAATAGCTCAGACCGTCAACTACCAGTTCATTCGGGATGTTTACCGCCGTTCACCGGACCTCGCCGCCCAGGGCGCTTGGAACGAGGAAAAATAGGACCGAGAAGCCACAGTTGTGCGCCATATCGCGATAATGCGCCTTCGGCAGCCATGGCATCGGTTGCCTTCCCTCCGGGCGGCTTGGTAAACTTTGCTCTACTATATGGGCGGGTTCGGGGTGGTTCACGGCGCCGCGACCTGCCATTGGAAGGCTGCCTGATGAGGCGTGGGCAGCGGATCCGTTCCGCACGGCAAGGAGCCTTTTGGGATGCTTAAATCGTTTGCGCGTACGGGCCTCTTGGCCGCTACTGTTTTGCTCTGGGCAGCGAGCGGAGCAAGTGCCGCTATGCAGATATCTGCTTCCGGAGCGCTGCTCATTGGCGAGAGCCACATGAAAGCGACGCCCGTCACGTTCTGGGCGCAACCTTATCCGTATCGGTATGTGCCTTCGCGCCGTTGCCCCTTGGTGAGGGTAGAGACGCCATACGGTTGGTATATGGATCGTGTCTGTGTTCCCGTTGGTCCCGTTCTGCGGCGGGCATACTGAGTCTCGACGGACAGGGCGGCGGCTACCCGCTTGATCGAATAAATTTCAAGGCAACCGCACGCGGCTGCCTTGCTCATTTTTGTTTCGTCGCTTGCTGATCTTTTGTGCGCGCAACGTAGGTTCACTATGAATATCTTTGGTCTGCCGGGATAGGCTGCCGCAAGGTGAAGATTGTGTTACCAGTTTGGCACGGCCGCATTGGCGGCTAAATATACTGCGCGGCCTCGAGCTGATCTCACCGATGGTGGTGATCGGGCCGACCGGACGCCGTAGAGGGTTCGATGACAGGATTTTCAGCTTACGATCTCAGGAGCAAACGGATTTTTGTCGCAGGGCACCGAGGTATGGTGGGATCAGCTGTCGTTCGTCGGCTTGCGTCTGAAAATTGCACCGTTCTGACCGCTGATCGCCGCGAACTTGACCTTACCAAGGAAGAGCCCACGCTGAAATGGCTCGAAGCCAATCGGCCTGATGTCGTGGTCCACGCCGCCGCAAAGGTCGGCGGTATTGGCGCCAATAACAATTTCCCAGTCGACTTCCTCTGCGAGAATCTCGAAGTCGAACTAAACGTCATCCGCGCAAGTCACACGATTGGTGTGCGACGCCTGCTTTTTCTCGGCTCATCCTGCATATATCCCAAGCACGCCAAGCAACCGATCGCCGAAAGCGAGTTGCTGACGGGACCGCTCGAGCCGACCAACGAATGGTATGCTATCGCAAAGATCGCCGGACTGAAGATGTGCCAAGCCTATCGCAGGCAGTATGGCGACGACTTCATCTCGGTGATGCCGACTAATCTGTATGGTCGTGGCGATAACTATCATCCTGATCATAGCCATGTTCCGGCGGCATTGATCCGGCGTTTCCACGAGGCCAAACTTTCCAAAGCGCCGACGGTATCAGTGTGGGGCACAGGCAGGCCGCTCCGCGAATTTCTCAATGTCGAAGATTTTGCGGATGCATGCGTCTTCCTTCTGAAAAACTATTCGAGCGATCTGCCAATAAACGCTGGCAGTGGGGACGAACTATCAATCGCAGACTTTGCAGCGGCTGTAGCGGCCGCGGTTGGGTACAAAGGCAACCTCGTCTTCGATACGTCCAAGCCGGACGGTACGCCGCGCAAGCTTCTTGATAGTTCGCGCATTCACGCGCTCGGCTGGCGAGCGAATACGAAGCTGCAGACTGGACTTGTCGCTGCGTATGAAGATTTTCTGAAGGGGTATGGCCGCCACCTTGAAGTTCGTGCGGCTGGCTGACTGAAGACGCGATCCCACTGGGGCCGCTCTCTTACATTTTGCAAGTTGGATTGTTCTTGATGCGTATTTTGCTGGTGGGCATCAACTACGCCCCCGATTTGATCGGTGTGGCGAAGTACAACACTGAACTTTGTGAGAGCCTTGTTGATGAAGGCCACGAAGTCAGGGTGATTAGTGCGCCGCCTTACTATCCCGCTTGGAAGGTCCCGGCCAACTTTGATGCTGCCTATTTCAGGGCCATGGATGTCAACGGCGTGCGTGTTGTGCGCACGCCCATATACGTGCCGGCACACCCATCAGGGGGGAAGCGTCTGGCCCATCATGCGTCATTTGCACTGAGCAGCATGTTGCCGGTGCTCAAGGAAGCCATCAGTTGGCGGCCCGATATCGTTTTGTCCGTTGCGCCGTCTTTGATGTCGGCCGCTTTCGTTTCCTTTATCGCGAGGAGGATTGGAGCGCGATCCTGGCTGCATATCCAGGATTTTGAAGTTGATGCTGCGTTTGATCTAGGTTTGCTGCGCAGTCAAAAGCTCCGCTCGGCTATGCTCAGCGTTGAGTCCGCCATCCTACGGTCTTTCGATCGGGTCTCTTCGATTTCGCCCCAAATGGTTGGTCGCCTGCGCGAGAAGGGCGTTGCGGCTGTACGGACTGCCGAGGTCAGGAACTGGATCGACACGAGCGCGGTCTTCCCTCGTCCGAGGCAGACCCAGTATCGGAGTCAACTCGGCATATCTGAAAGCGATATCGTTGGGGTTTATTCGGGAACGATGTCCAACAAGCAGGGGCTGGACCTGGTCATCGAGGCCGCGTCTGCGCTGCAAGTCGACCATCCAAACGTACACTTCATTCTGGCTGGTGAGGGGCCTCACAAGGCGAAGCTAGTCGACATGGCAGCAGGCTGCGCTAGAGTTCATTTCCTTGGATTGCAGCCTAATGAGTCTTTCAACGAGTTCATGGCGACTGCTGATTTTCACCTGATCCCGCAAAAGGCGGAAGCTGCAGATTTGGTGTTGCCCTCGAAATTAGGAGCAGTTCTCGCCTCAGGGCGGCCCGTGATTGCCATGGCCAGCGAAGGTACAGGACTCGCCGCTGAAGTTGAAGGAGCCGGTCTTGTTATTCGCCCGGGCGACGTTGGTGCGCTCGCGTCAGCTATTTGCACATTAAGCGCTGATCGCGAGCGCTGCGAAGAGCTGGGTGCCGAGGGGCGTAGGAGGTCAATTGTGCGTTGGGATCGCCGAACTATCGTTCGTCGGTGGCTCAACGAAATGTCGGCGATGCACGGATCAGGCTCTCTGCCGGAGACTAGCGAAATTGATTCGGGAGCGCCTGCGCCCATGCCGATGAAAGACGCTGTTCCGTAGCGCTCGGTTGTCAGCGCTGGTGCGTCTGCATCAAGCAAAAAAGCGGGAGCGCTTTGCCGGCGCTGCCGCTACTTCGCTACCACGGCTAGCTTTTCGAGATCTACTCGTGACGCGGGAAGTATCTGAAGCCGTGCTGCTTGATGAGTTCATCTCGTTTTGCGGACTCAAGATCTTCTTTCATCATCTCGCGAACGAGGCTCTCAAACGAAGTTGCGGGCTGCCAGCCAAGCTTCTCTTTCGCCTTGGAAGGATCGCCGAGCAGGGTGGCAACCTCTGTCGGACGGAAATAGCGCGGGTCGACCGAGACTACGCACTTTCCGTTCGCAACATTGTAACCCTTCTCGTCGGCGCCCGATCCTTCCCACCGGATCTTCATGCCGACTTCGCTCGCGGCGATATTGACGAAGTCTCGGACCGAATGTTGAACGCCGGTTGCGATGACGAAATCTTCCGGCTTTTCCTGTTGCAACATGAGCCACTGCATCTCGACGTAGTCGCGCGCGTGCCCCCAATCGCGCAACGCATCCAGATTGCCGAGATAGAGCCGCTCCTGGAGGCCTAGATGGATTCGAGCGAGAGCGCGCGTAATCTTTCGCGTTACGAAGGTTTCGCCGCGAACAGGAGATTCGTGGTTAAAGAGGATGCCATTACAGGCATACATCCCATACGCTTCGCGGTAATTGACCGTGATCCAGTAGGCATAGAGCTTGGCCACAGCGTACGGCGAGCGTGGATAAAAAGGAGTGGTTTCCTTCTGAGGAATCTCCTGAACCAAGCCGTACAGCTCAGATGTGGATGCCTGGTAGAAGCGGGTCTTCTTTTCCAGCCCAACGATCCGCATCGCCTCGAGAATGCGAAGGGTGCCCAAGCCATCGGAGTTCGCCGTGTACTCAGGTTCTTCGAACGAGACGGCCACGTGGCTCTGCGCAGCAAGGTTGTAGATCTCGTCGGGCTGCACCTGACCGACTATGCGAATTAGGCTCGAAGAGTCCGTAAGGTCACCATAATGTAGGCGGAATGCCGGATTTGGTTCGTGAGGATCGAGATAGAGATGATCGATACGATCGGTGTTGAACAGTGAAGTTCTGCGCTTGATGCCGTGAACTTCGTACCCTTTTCCAAGGAGCAGCTCGGCCAAATAAGCGCCGTCTTGACCGGTCACACCGGTAATAAGTGCACGTTTCTTTGTCATAATGATCTCTAATTCGGTGCCCATTCGTACTCGAAAACGGACGGAATAGGGAGACGGGCTAGATTAAAAAAGCAAGCTTAGATTAATGGCTTTTCAGGTCTGTAGAATGGGCAACAGCTTGTTTCGCTAAGATTATTTCAGATTTGCTTTCTGCTCCGGATTGGGACTTTTCGGAAGTGGGCATGTCCGTGCGGTTCAATTTGCTTCGGAGCTCCAATTTCGGCTGCGTCCGCGCGTTGCGCGAGTCGGGGATGAGATCGCTGGGCGAGCGATAAATCAGGGAGAGCTGCGAGGAGACGGGAAGCGAAAAAGGTTTGTTCATGACCCGCAGATGGCGCGAACATCTTGCTCAAACGATTTCCGCCCGCAGGTTGCGTCCGAGTTGTCCATCGATTTTACCGTTAAATGTCGCCTAAAGGCAATGCTTGGCCGTACGCACGCGGCCAATGGTTTGCCAATTGGGAGCCCCGGATCGGGAACGAGCGAGGAAGATCAGAAGTAGATTGTTTCTGCTTATCGAATGTGAGGGGCCGCGGCTTGCGGACGAAGCGCATCGCGCCCTGTTGGCGCAACGCCCGTCGAGCAGTACGAAAGATAGTGGCGCGAGGCCAATCTACTATGACGACAATCTTACGCAATAACCTTTACTGGTGAAGCCGCTTTTCCTGTCCATAAGGCGAGCTAATGCCTATTGAGCGTCGTATCGATTGTGCCAATGTGGAATTGGGCTAGAGGGCAAAGCCAGGAACGGCTGATGCCAAGAACTCTACAAGAACAACTGGACCGTGTTGAACGAGACATCAAACTGCACATCGAGTTTGAGAAAACCGAAAAGGCACGATTCGATCGCGAATCTTATCTCTGGACGGCAGAAGACCGGATCGAATGGCAGGAAGAACAAACTGCCACTGCACAATATCTTCGCGAATTGCTCCAAGAGCGTGCCAGGCTGCGCATCAAATTGGGCCTTCCCTAGGAGCGTTTCAAAAACCCAACAATCGCGTTTGTTTCGCGCCGCCTCAATCCAGCGGCTGCGATGCTTCAAATACAACGCCATTTACTTTGGCTAAACTGTCTGGCTCCTGCTGCCGTGCCGACATCAGTACGGGCGAGGCCGACCCCAATGCCAAATTCGCCGAGGTCATCCGTTGGGTGTGGGCCGGGACCCTGGACTGTTGCAGGCGCGGCGCATCTAATAGTCTGCAGTCAGCCGGCCAAGCACGGCCACTGCGTCGTGTAATCGACCTACATCAAAGATGTATTGGTCAAGGTCCATAGATACTCGTATGGCTTCAGGAGTACTGCCTGCCTCTGAACATGCCTGCGCCACTTTGGCAATTTGCTCGGCTTCCTTGAGCTTAATGTGGATTTTGGCAAGGAGCAGCTTGATAGCTTGTTCTGGGATCCCATTGTTCATTAGACATCTCACTTGGTCGAACCATCGTACATGAGTGACGCGTCGGATCGCGGTCGGCGCGATGTCTGACCGGACAGTGCTGGACTTGGCCGGCGGCAGCTAGTTAATTCCTTCATCAGGAGCAGGCGCCTGAGCTGGGCACCGCTCAGTAGGCCGTCAAACAGCGCTAGGATCTGTTGTGCCAAAACGTAAGCTTCCATGCTTATGGTATGTTGATCGAATCCGTATGAGGCCAGCCGGGTTTCGATGTCCTCCGCGGCAATGGGATCGAGCTGCCAATCCAGCGCATTTTGGACGGTATAGATTTCGGCGACGTCCCTAAACTCGGGCGCGATGCCTACAAGATCGATCCGGCGCAAAACCTCTTCGACCGCCTTCTGGCGGAAGCTGCTCAATACCCGGTGCCTTAGCACCCGATAGCGGTGCATCTCCCAGGAGAGCTCAGCGATGTCGATAGCAAAGAGCCATTCGATGGCTGATTGGGGAGCTAAGTCTCGGAAAACAGCTGCTTGGAGTGCGCTGTAGTGAGCTTGGCTTTCTCCGGGTAGCAGTTGAGGAGGAGGGCACAAGGCTTGGAATTCGACGGGGACGAGACCCGCAGCTAGTGCTTGAGAAGTTTCGACCGGGCCATTCATTCGCCTGGTACCTCCAACTGGCGCTGCGTCGAGGCAGGCATAGCTGCGCCGTTCATCTGGTGCACTGGGCTAGCGTCCCACAGCTTCTTTGCGATCGGCAGCGGCGATATCTGCATGTTCGCCCACCAAGCCTTCTCATTGCCGTGTCGGTGCAGATCCTGGTGATGCAGCCTGCAAAGAGGGACGGTAAACTCGTCGCTGACCTTGCGCCCGAGTGCACGTGGTTGTGCGAACTTGAGATGGTGAGCGTCCGCCGGACTCGTCTTGCAGATCAGGCAAGCCTGCGCTCGAACGAATGCTATGTGAACCTTGCTTCGCTTTCTGGGCGGTTCTTTGGGGAACGAAAGACCGGCTTCGTTTCCTCGTGGGGGGTCTACAGTCGGCCGGAAGTCGCCGGTTGCTTCCACGAGATCTCGACCCACGACCGAATTATTGGCCGCCGGCCGGGGCCCCTGTTCTGGTACAGAAGCGTCAGGAACGGCGGCTTCCTCGAGCCTCTTCTGGTAGGCGACCTCCAGCATTCGAGCGTCCGCCTCCAGAAGGGTGTTCTTGAGAGGAAGGCAGGTCCTGGCCCATGCGAGGAGGTCGTCGCTCGCCTCTTGAGAGGCTAGCTCGCCGAGGAGGTGATCCAATAGCTCGGCGGAACGTTCAGGCGGCAGAACCGGCGAGCGGTTCAGCACGCCCTTCGGTGGGTTTGCTTTCGCCCCGGCAACGCCTGCAGGCTCGGTCGGTTCGAGAGGCCCCGCGACGGCATCGGGAGCGTCCAGATCGTCCTCTCCGGCGATGCCTACCAGGGCAAATAGGGCATACCGACGCGCGTAGGTCAGCGCCGCACCCATCCGATGCGGCGCCTCGACGTCTTTGCCGGCGCAGACCGGCAGGTCGGATGAGATCCACTCGCCCGAGGCATGGGCGAGCAGGGTGGTCAGGTGGATCTGGCCGGTCGCCTGCTCGGTCCGGGTGGTCTGGATGGTCGCGATCTCCTGCTGGCTCAGCGTCTTTCGGACGATGTCGAGGCCCGAAGCCAGGGACGCATAGCGGAAGGTGCGATCCGCCTCCCGCGGGAAGGGCGACCGGATGACGGCGGTCAGGGTCTTTTCCGGATTCATGAGTTCGGCCTGGGCGCGCGCAAGGGCGGCCGCGATGGTCCCGATACGCTCACTGGATTGGTGCATGGGACACCTCCATGGCCTGCGCTTCGAAGCTGATTGCCCCGGACTTGGAGCGCTTGGCCTTGATCCCGTGCCCGGTCGCCTCTTTGGCGTCCTCTGGCATGGCTTTCTTCAGGTCAGCTTTGGCCGTCTCATGCTCTCCATGCGCTTCTCGCGTGCGCAAATACGTGGCCGCGAGCTGAGCCCACTGATTGGAGGCGGACATATCGACGACCTTGACGGCTTCGAGCCTTGGGCGCGGCGTTTCAATGTTGAACAGGAGGGGCGGCTCACCGTTCTGGACGCACCGCCAGAACTTTTTCTCGGCTGTGAGCAGCAGGTGCTGGTAGAGCGGATCGGCATGCACCTTGATCTCGACCCATTTGCCGCCGCCGGTAATGATCGAGAGCACCGCGTTGCGCGCGGCCATGACCCACATGTTGTGTTGCAACTGGGCCATGTGCTTGTCCGCTGCGGCCTCCTCGGTGAACGCCCAGGGCAACATGAACTTGGCTTCGAATACTGCACCGGTTTGCTCGACGACCCCGTCCAGCGTCGCAGCCATCCATTTGTGCACGGGGTGGCGGACCCGCTTCTGGATGTCCTTGATGGTTTGCCCCGAGGATTTTTGATACCAGGCGCGGTTCAGGACCTCCGTCACGGTGCCTAGCTGAACGATCAGATTGTCAGCGAGATCCTCCGGCTCGACCTCGCCGCGCTTCTCGCGCCAAAGCCGGACGAGTGCGTCTTGGTCGTCTCCCATGATGATCCGGGCGTCCGAGCCACCGATGAAGTGGCGCCGGTCGTACGGATTGAACCGAATGATTTGATTGGGCGCATCCGCGCCATTCGATTGAAGGAAGGTCATGGGTATCTCTCGCTTTGCTTTGCCAATGCAGCTCATGGCTGCACTGCCGCGAGCCCCGCAGCTGCGAGGTGAGATACCTAGAGCGCCTCAACGCCCGTTCGAATCAGTAACGCTCCAATCGCGAAGGAATGCCAGTCGTTTCTGCAGCAAGATTGTTGCTCGTTTGCCGCTTTACGGAGCATCCTATGACAGCGAATTCAAGGCGACGCCTCAAACTGCAATTCGAAGCCAATTGCCGAATTCGGCACGAGGCCATTCCCTCATCGTCAGAGGCAACTTGCATTGGACTTGATGCCGTCGCTTGCTGGAGCGAAAGCACCTCGGCGGACAGCAAAACTCGATAGGAGAGATGGAATGGCCTCTAAGCGTCAAATCTCGGCCAATCGGCAGAACGCAAAACAAAGCACGGGGCCGCAAACGGTCGCAGGTAAGCAGCGTTCAAGCAAAAACGCGCTGAAGCACGGGTTGGCTCGTCTCAGTAGCGATGACGAAGCGCAGATACAGAACTTGGGCGTATCGATCGCCGGCGCGCTGGGACCCGAAAGTCTAATGGAAGAAGCTGTCCTGCTTGCACGTGCAAAGCTCAGGTTGGCGGAGGTCCGCCGCGTTCGCGACGGCATGCTGGCTATGCTCCTTGACGCTTCCGCCGATTTGAACATCAAGGCCATCTATAGTCTCGACCGCTACGATCGAGCCGCCTTCACGCAGCACAAGCGCGCCATCCGATCGCTCTGCGCCTTGGAATATCTCCGAAGTCGGTCTGGATTTAGTCGCACCGGGGAGAAGACTACGTTAGTTGCGTCAACCGGATGAGACGCGCCGGAATCCGTGGTCACAAGCAGACGACCGGGGGTCAAAGAGCAGCCACCCGATCCCGGTTTGGCTTCGATGGAGGCAGCTTCGCCTTCCGCGAGGGACGGCCTCGGAAGGGAGCAGGGCCTGGAAATCGCTGCGTTCCGACGGGACGCAGCGCGTTCAATAACCTGGTCTTAGACAGCCCGGTGAGGAAACGGCGAGCAGGGCTAACTATGTCTTTCGACCAACGGCCGCAGCGGTCGCCTTGTTTGACGACTACCGTGCAATGGTGCATCGGGTGCCGCGAGCGGCGATAACACAGCGCCCCCGTCTTCGGTGGTCGGTCCTGGCAGTCATTTCAGTGGCCAGCGCCCCCGACGATCCGGGTAAAGGTCCCGGCAAGAAGGTGGCGGCGGTGCAGCGAATGCAGCTGGTGGCAACGGGCCCGGCGGCAACGGGCCTCCCGGCCATGGGCACTAAGGGCCTAGGCGGTGTAGTTGCAAGAAAAGGTGGCTCTCGAGGCGCCATCTGTGGTCGTGGATGACACGTTAATCGACGCGTACCTCGGAAACGGCGTCTCGCAGGCTGTCTTAGTCGAGGATGCGGAGCAGCCGATCGACAATTGTCTCTGTGTCCTGCTCGCGCTTGGGGCAATCTGCCAGCGCGCTCAATTCGCGTGATCGTAGCTCAGTTAGATCCGGTCGGCGGTGGTGAGCTAGGCCATATCAACGTTCTCCCGGAGCTGCCCTTCTTCGGAGCCTTGCGCGGCTTCTTAGCCAGAAATCCTTGTCGGCGCTGTGATTATGAACGAGATCGAGATCAAGCTCTGCGCATTTCTCCGCGAGCTCTTCCCAATCCCGGCAGGGGTAGCGGCTCGTTTCGTAGAGGTCGCGCCGGTTCGCCACTGCGCGCGCAAGTCCTCGACCGCCTTTTCGCGCATGCAGCGGACGATCGCGCAGACCCTGGCCCGCGGGTTTTTCTCCTGGCCGAAACTGCGACAACTTGTCCATTTTGCACTCCACTGTTGCGTCTCGGACACGGTGAGGACCGGGAAGAGGTGGTAAAAGTTGGAGAACACTTGCTGGGGAGCCTCCATGAAGCGCGTTGCACTTTCACTTGCTATTCTCTTAACGACCGCTGGAGCTGCGTTCTCCGCCGATCTAGCCGCTCGTCCTTATACCAAGGCCGCGCCGATGGTTGCTGCAATCTACGATTGGAGCGGCTTCTATATTGGCCTCAATGGTGGTGGCGGTTGGAGCCGGAAATGCTGGACCAACACGAGCACACTCGGCGGCCCGACCGTCCCGGCCTTCGATGAAGGATGCCACGATGCCACGGGGGGCATTGTCGGCGGGCAGGTGGGCTATCGCTGGCAGTCCGCAAACTGGGTTTTCGGCCTCGAAGGCCAAGGTGACTGGGCGAACCTGAAGGGATCGAACGCCAGTTTGGCGTCGGCACCTATCTTTGGCTTCGCGGCTACCAACCAGAGCAAGATCGACGCCATTGGTCTTGTCACGGGCCAAGTCGGGTATGCATGGAGCAACGTGCTCTGGTATGCGAAGGGTGGTTTGGCGATCGCTCATGATAAATACGAAGGCATCCTGACCGCTACGTCGGTGACTTTCGATCGCGCTTCCGAGACCCGATACGGTGGTGCGGTCGGGACCGGAATTGAGTTCGGTTTTGCTCCGAACTGGTCTGTCGGTGTTGAGTACGACCATCTTTTCCTGGGCCGCCGAGATTTGACGTTTACCTCTGCGCTTCCTCCGGCAGGCGGTCTCTCTCGGACGGATAGCATCCGCCAAGACGTCGATATGGTCACAGCGCGCATCAACTATCGGTTCGGTGGACCAGTTATCGCGAAGTACTAATTAGGTCTCTAAAACGTGTCGAAGCCCCGGGGTAACGCCCGGGGCTTTTGTTTGCGACGACAGATACCGAGACGTGATCTCTTTGCATCGTTACACGTGAACTTTTCCAAATAAATGTCCGGATCTCACCTAGCCTCTGTCCAATCCTTTGCTCGTTGGTTGCGGCCGGCGTCTTTTCAAGACGTATTTGCCCCATCATATGTAAACGTCATCGCCGCGCAGCGCGAACGGTAACTTCCCTTAAGGGCTACGGCTTTGGAGTCCGGAGCCGCCTTGGTGCGCATCTGCAACAATCGTGGATTTTTTGGGAAAAATCGGCAGTTCACGTCGACTCCGCCAAGTGCATCAGTAATTCTATTTCCAATTGTTGATGATTATTTCTGGGCGGCGCGGTGAGCAATATAGCGGGTGGGCGCGGAATCTCGGTCAAGATTTCGCGGTTTCGGACGGCGTATGCGGTATTCCTGGCAACGGCTCTCATTCCGGCGGCAGCCCGTGCCGAAATTCAACAGGGCGCCACGTTCATCTCCCAGGGGCCTGGACCGGCTATCGGTGATCGCAACACAGTAGGGAGCGGCGACAATCCACCCAATGGGACGGTGAGCGGCGCGATAGAGGCGATCGCAGCCGATCCCTCGAACGCCAACATTATCTATGCCGGCAGCGTCAACGGCGGTGTCTGGAAAACGACGGACGGTGGCGCAAGCTGGACACCGCTGACCGACCAGAAAAGTTCGCTCTCGATCGCCAGCGTCACACTCGATCCGACCGACCTGACGCATCAGACCATCATTGTCGGAACCGGCGCCACCTCGAACGGTGGCTTTGCGTCGGCCTCAACGTTCACCGACCCGAGAAATTTCGGGAATCTACCCGGCTTGATCTACTACAGCACGAATGGGGGCGCCTCCTTCACAACAATCGCGAACCCGACCTTGGCGGGTCAAAGTATCACCGATGTGGCTGTTCGCGGGCAGACGATTTTGGCGGCCTCCTATGAGCCGCGGGTCATGGAGGCGGGCGGCAGTTTCTATAGCGGTGGTCTTTACCGCAGCACCAATGGCGGCACGACTTTCACCGCGGTCGGAGGTGCTGGCGGAAGCGGCTTGCCCGCGGGGCCGATCACGTCTCTGGTCGGCGACCCCGCCAACGCCAACATTTTCTACGCCACCGTGACGGCGAGCAGCGCTGCGACCAACAATCAGACCGCCGTCTACAAGAGCACTGACGGAGGCGCGACCTGGTCCGCCGTGTTTACATCCGCAAACACTGGATTGATTACCGCTGGCACGCAGACGACGATCAAGCTTGGCGTCGGAGCCAATGGCGTGTTGGCTATCGGTATCGTCGACCTCTCGACATTCAAGCTCACTGGTTTGTACTACAACGCTACAGGTGGCAGTGGCGCCTATACGGCTTTGACCGCCCCAAATGTTAACGGCGGGGCACAAGCTCCGGTCAACATAGCGCTGGCGGTCGATCCCGCGCATCCGAATCTTGTTTACGTCATGGGGGATAACAACTTCTCTAGCAACGGCGGGATCAACGCGCTTGCCGCGTATCGGGTGAACGCCTCGAACAACACGTCGCAGGCGCTGGGTGACGACACGAGCACGCCGACCAATACGGCAAACGGGTCCACGACCCATCCCGACGGCCGGGCTTTGACGTTCGACGCGAACGGAAAGCTTTTACTCGGCGTCGATGGTGGCATCTATTCGCGGACCAGCCCGTCGACGACGGGTGGCGTGTTCCAGGGCATGAACAATCTAGCCACGATGGAGCTCTATTCCTCAGCGTACGACGGCAACAGCAAGCGAGTCGTGATCGCAGCTCAGGACAACGGGGCCTCGCTCCAATCGGCGCTCGGCGGTCAAACTTTCAACCAGATCCAGGCCGGCGATGGCATCAATGCGCGCGTCAACGACCGTACGTTGGGCACGAGCAGCGCCATTTACACGACGACGCAGTTCCTTGGACAGCCCACGCGCCTGATCGTCGATTCCCTCGGCAACGTGACCCAGCGTGCGTCCGTGAATTTCATTGGAGCCAATCCTCAGAACTTTACTGGCCCGCTTGTCCTCAACAACGTCGATCCCACCCGCATCGCGATCGAGAGCGACGGGGTGTCGGTAACGACAGACTCTCTGACTGGCGCCAATGGCCCGTCGGCGACCACCATAAATCTCGCCCTGACGAATCTCGGCGGAACCGGAACCTTTGTCACCACCATCGACTACGGCACGCGCAACAACACCAATGCCCTTCTTGCAGGCTCCTTCAGTGGCGTCGCTTTCAGCTCCACCGCTGCCGCCAGTTCACTTCAGCAGCTCGGGGCTTACGCTGGCTCTGCACCAACGTCGGTGAAACTCGATCTGCGATCCGACCAGCGCTTTTTCGTCGCTGACAGCATCAATCTTTACGGAAGCACCAATCAGGGTACGTCCTTCCAGAATTTGACCTCCAACCTGCCGGCGAACTTCACGCGGCCGACGTCACTCGGCTTCGTCGATTACAACGGCGTCGACGCGCTGCTCGTGGGAGGCGTCAACAACGCGGACAACGCTGGCAGTCCACTTGTCGTCGCCGACAGCAATGCCGCGGGCGCGCTGTCGGGATGGCGCCGCCTGGGTACTGGCCTGCCCAACACGACCGTCACATCGCTCGCTTTCGACGAAAAGACTGATACGCTCGGTGTCGGCACCGACGGCCGCGGCGCTTATCTGCTCCACGATTTCAGCAGCAATTTTGATAGCGCCCTGGTCCTGCAATTCGGCTTGGCAAACAATGATTCCGTGCCAGGCGCGTCGCAACTCACTAACGGCAACTATGCGTCCCGGCCGCTCGTCAAATACGGCACCGGCACGCTCACCGTCAGCGTCGCATCCTCCTATACCGGCACGACCGAAGTTCAACAGGGGACGATGGCCGCGGGTGCCGCCAACGTGTTTGCTGCCCACTCGGCCTTCACGGTCGATAGCGGCGCGATCCTGTCCCTGAACGGCTTTAATCAGACCATCGGATCGCTGGCGGGATCCGGTGCTACCCAGCTTGGGCCGGCCACGCTCACCACGGGCAACGATAATAGCTCAACGGCGTATGCCGGTGTGATCAGCGGTGGCGGCTCCCTTACCAAAATCGGGTCCGGGACTTTCATGCTCACGGTGAATAATACCTATGGCGGTGTGACCACCGTCAGCAATGGTACGCTCGAGATCGCGAACGGAGGCTCGATCACCAATAGCGTCTCGCTAACGAACGCTGCGAATTTCATGGTTGACAGCGGAGGCTTCGCGACGTTCGGCTCGGTCACCAATACGGCAACGGGCATCATTGCGGTGGCCGCGGGTGGCACGGTTCATGATGATCTGAACAACGCGGGTCTCGTCAACAACAGTGGCAATTATTTTGCGAATGTCGCCTCCAACACCGGCACCATCGTGAACAGCGGGACCTGGACCGGCACGATCAATACGTCGGGATCGTTCAGCAACACTTCCGGCGCGACCGTATCGGGATTGTTGACCAACAGCGGCTCGGCAAGCAACGCCGGCACACTCAATGGCGGTCTCACCAATACGGCCGGCACATTCAACAACACGGGCACGATCAACGGCGCGACCACCATCGCGGGCGGAGCTTTCTCCGGAACCGGCTCAGTGGGAGCGCTGGCCATCGGGAGCGGCGCCGTGTTTGCGCCAGGGAATGGCACGCCAGGTTCGACGATGAACATCAATGGCAGTCTGGCGTTCTCCTCCGGAGCCTTGTTCCAGGTGGCCGTTAATCCACAGACCGCTTCGCTTGCCACCGTGTCAGGTGCAGCGACCCCGGGCGGAGCCTCGGTTCAGGCGTTCTTCAGCAACGGCACCTACATCTCCAAAAGATACACGATTGTGAGCGCCGGCAGCGTCAATGGGACGTTCGGATCACTCAGCAACGTCAATTTGCCCGCGAATTTCAGCGACTCGCTCAGCTATGACACCGCGCATGCTTATCTCGATCTAACATTGGGCTTCTCGACTGCCCCGAATTTTGGCAGCGGCCTTTCCGGCAATCAACAGGCCGTTGCCAACACGCTGGTCAACTTTTTCAATTCCAGCGGAAGCATCCCGATCGTGTTCGGAACGTTGACGCCATCAGGCTTGTCGCAGGTTTCCGGCGAGGCCGCGACCGGGTCCCAGCAAACCACCTTCAACGCCATGAACCAGTTTCTTGGTGTCATGACAGATCCCTTCATTGCAGGCCGCGGCGATCCAATTGCGGTGGGCGGTAGTGCGATGGGCTATACCGACGATGAATCACTTGCCTATGCCGCCAAGCGCAGGCCCGACGACGCGCTATCGACGATTTACACGAAGGGCCGCCCGGCGGCTCCCAGCTTCGAGCAGCGCTGGAGTGTCTGGGCAGCAGGCTTCGGCGGTTCGCAGCAGACCGACGGCAACGCGGCTGTTGTATCCAACACGACGACTAGCACCCTCTACGCTACGGCCGTCGGTGCAGACTACCGCCTGTCACGCGACACGCTAATTGGCTTCGCGCTCGCTGGCGGCGGCACCAGTTTCTCCGTGGCCAACAATCTCGGTGGCGGCCGTTCGGATCTGTTCCAGGCTGGCTCCTTCTTCCGGCACAATGCTGGCCCCGCCTACATCACGGCCGCGCTGGCGTATGGTTGGCAGGACGTCATCACCGATCGGACCGTGACCGCCGCTGGAGTCGATCGCCTGCGAGCCGAGTTCAACGCCAATACGTACTCCGCGCGGCTGGAAGGTGGCTATCGTTTCGCCACGCGAGGCATTGGCTTGACGCCGTACGCGGCGGCGCAGGTCACATCGTTCGACTTACCGGCCTACGCCGAGCGGATGATCGTTGGTAGCAATCAATTCGCACTTGCCTACAATTCGCAAAGCATCACGGATATCCGCAGCGAGCTCGGCCTGCGCAGCGACAAGGCGTTTGCCCAGGATAACGGGATCGTCACGTTGCGGAGCCGGCTGGCCTGGGCCCACGACTTCAATTCCAATCGCGCGATCGGCGCCACGTTCCAGACCTTGCCCGGCGCAAGCTTCGTCGTGAATGGCGCGGCGATGGCATCGGACTCGGCGCTGGTCACGGCCTCGGCGGAAAAGAAGTGGTTGAATGGCTGGTCGGCGGCTGCGACCTTCGAGGGGGAGTTCTCAAACGTCACGCGCAGCTATGCCGGCAAGGGCATCTTGCGTTACGCGTGGTGATCCGGTGCCAATGTCGTAGAGTAGTAATCGGGTTCTCCGCGTCATGGAACGGTCAGCAAGAGCCTAGGCGGCTTCACGACTTTACGAGCATGCCGGAAAAATGCTCTGGAGGCGCTCGCACCGTCGTGGTCACGAACCGCGGCCCTCCAGTTCTCAGATCCGTCGCTAACTTTGTGGCCGGCGAGCGTTCGGCGTTGAAGAGCTGTTGAAGTTCTGTCAGGCAAGAAAGGCGCCGGCTACCGCGTCTTAGCCCGCAGGAACGATCTAAATAGCTTCAGGGGATTGGCGCCGAGCGCCTCGGCGATGGTGATGAACTCGATCACATCGAGCCGGCGTTCTCCGCCTTCATACTTAGCGACGAAGGATTGCGGTTTGCGGAGCTTTTTTGCCAGCGCTTGCTGGCGGATGCCGGCCTTATGTCGCGTCGCGACAAGAAGCGCGATCAGGCGGGCATAGTCGGCGGATTTGAGGGACTTTTCCATAGCCGCCAGTCGCGTTTCGATTCGGCGGCGGCCAATTTGATCCCAGAATGGGATTATCCCAAAAAAGGATATGATTAACCCTCACGTGCGAAGCTGGTGGGCTGGACGCTCGGTTGTGCTGGACTTGTGCGGCTAGCGGAGCGCAATGGCGGGTATGACTAACCCCCAAAGGAGATTCACAATGCTCGCTGAATTGCATCAGGACCCACTTACGTCTCACTCCCGCGCCTCTAACATTCGGGAGCAGGCGCTTCTCCATCTTCTGCTCGGTCAGCTGATGGCCGCACGCTGGCAGCAGGGCTGTCACGACATCGAGGTGCTGACGAGCGAGGTGGACCGGGGCGGCTACGATATCGTGTTGGAAGCCAGCGGTATCCTCCGGCACGTCCAGCTGAAGTCGAGCTTTTCCGGGTCCTGCGTCCGGCACGTGACGGTCAGCACCCGGCTGCTCGAAAAGCCCAGCGGCTGCGTGATTTGGCTGGAGGTGGACCAGCGCACGTTGGCGTTCGAGCGCTACTTCTGGTTCGGCGGCCAGCCGGGAGCGCGGCTGCCGGACTTGGGCTCGAAGATCAGCCGGCATACGCGCGCGGACAGCAACGGGCAGAAGCTCGAACGCCCCATGCACCGTGATCTCGGCAAAGCCTGTTTCGAGCAGGTCGATAGCGCGGATGAGCTGCTCGCCAGGTTGTTCGGCTAATTTAGCTCAGCGCAAAAGAAGAGCGCGGCCAGCCATCCAGAATGTTGTGGTTGGCGAGGCCGCTTGTTCTTTCGATGGGTGCCTGAACCCGAGTTTCAGGGCGATCGTGCTGCGGCTCCTCGCGCGGGGCGAACCAGCAGGAAAGTCGATAGCCTCTCCAAGGCCCAGGGAAGGTCGTGGAGGAGATTTGCCTGCTGTCCGCACTCCGGCAGGTCCGGAATCCTTTAAATCTCGGCTCTTGCAGCGCGCTTTTGGGTTGGGCTAACGAATAATGCTCTATGATAACAATATGTTAGGCGCGGCCCCCGATGGCGCGATGGCCGTTTTCGTCCAGTTGGCGACCGGCCAAGAGCGGACATCATTGGGCGTTGGTCGGCCCGCGGAGAAAACCGATCGGCACAAGTTATGCTATAATTGGCTGATACATGGTCCAGGAGCCAATTTGATGCAGCAGCTTCCCAGAAAGATACAGCAGCCAGCTTCCGAGTTCGAGAAGTCTGCCAAGGAGCGCCTGATCGAAACTGCCGACAGGCTGTTTCGGTTGCTTGGGATCAGGGCCGCCCCAAGCCTCATCGCTCACGACGCGCATACGAATACGGACACCTTGGCCAAGTATTTCGGCCATGGCGATCCGTTGGTGGGTCATTTCATCAAGACGCTGATTGCGGAGGGCGAGGAATTCTGGGGCAGTCTTGCCGCGGAGTATCCGAATGATCCTGAGACGCAGCTGCGGCAGTGGCTTGGCTTCGAAGGAGACCAGACCGGATATATGATGGAGGCGCGCGTGTTGCTCGCACGCACGGCGGCAGAATTGTTCGAGCCTCGCCAGCAGCGTCCGCCCCTGCTGAGGATGATCGAAGACTATTGGCAGGTGGAGCGGCGGCGGGTGGTCGGACTGTGCCGAGCCGCGGGCTTGCGCGATCCAATCGAGCTCGCCGACAAGCTGCTGTTGCTGGTGCATGGCGCACGCAATGAGCGGGGTGCTTACGGGCGCCTGCCCCCAAGCCGCGTGCTGCAGAAGGCTGGAACTGAACTGATGGTCGCTCACGGGGCATCTGGAAGGCCCGCAGCCGAGCACGCTCCCGACTTGGATTGAGGCTGGGCATGATCAAGACCGATGACGCCGCCGTGGCCGTCTTTACCTCGGAGACGCGGCAAGAGATTCTGGCTCGCGCGGGGTCCCGGGGCTGGGTCCTCAATCGCAAAAGCGTCGAGCGCTGCCCTTACCTTGTTTGCTGTAGGCGCCAAGATTGGGACAACAAGGCCGAGGGCATTCCGCCTCGTACCGCCTTCCTGGTCGGCCGCATTTCATCGCTGGCCCCGCTTGAGGCGTCCGAGAACTCGCGGGGGCAGGCTCGCTTTCACGTCGGAATCTCGGAGTTCGCCGAGATTGCCGTTGCGGATGTCTGGCGCAAGGAGCTGCGTAACCCCGTCGCCTATAGCAGCCTGAAGCAGCTCGGGATCCAGCTCAAGCGGCTGACATTTCAACCGGTGCCTGCCGCGCGGCCGACCGACTCTGGCGCGGTGCGAGGAGGGCTGACGATCGCCGAGGCGAAGAAAGGGTTGGCCGCCACCTTTGGCGTGAGGCCCGAAGATATCGAGATCACGATCAAAGGATGACGGATTAACCAATGCGCGAATGCGCGCCGTCTATCGCGTGAGTATGTTTGAAGTATACGTATAGATTATGATACGGTCGAGACCTGTCTGCTGGAGAGGTCTCATGAGTGATTTCCGCGTCGACCACCTGCCCATTGCCGAGCTGAAGCCGAATCCGGCCAATGCCAGGCGGCATTCGAAGAAGCAGTTGCATCAGATCGCGGCCTCGATCCGCGAGTTCGGCTTCAACAGCATTGTAGTGGCGGACGAGGACGGCATGATCCTGGTCGGTCATGGCCGTGTCAAGGGCGCGCGGTTGGCCGGGCTGGAGCAGGTGCCGGTGCTGCGGGTCAGCCATTTGACGGCCGCACAGAAGATTGCGTTCTCACTTGCCGACAACAAGATCGCGCTGAACTCGGACTGGGACATGGACCAGCTGCGCGGGCTCTGGCGCGAATTGATGGGTGTCGAGATCAATTTCGATGTGGAAGTGACCGGTTTTGAGACCGCCGAGATTGATTTGCTGGTTGACGGCGAAATGGAGCGCGAGAAGCCCGACCGGAGCGATCGCGTTCCGGCTGTGGGCAGCGATGCGGTCTCGCGGCTGGGTGATCTCTGGGTCCTGGGCGAGCATCGTTTGCTGTGCGGGGACGCCTGCGATCCGGTCTCGCTCGCAGATCTGATGGACGGCGACGAGGCCCGCCTGGTGTTCACCGACCCGCCCTACAACGTGCCGATCGACGGGCATGTCAGCGGCAATGGCGAGGTCAAGCACCGCGAATTCAAGATGGCGTCCGGCGAGATGAGCTCTCCGGAGTTCGCCGGCTTCTTGAGTGTGGTCTTCGGCAACATGGCGCAGGTGAGCATGGATGGCGCGATCCATTTCATCTGCATGGATTGGCGCCACATGGACGAGGTGCTGAAGGCGGCCGGCGGCGTCTATTCCGAGCTGAAGAACCTCTGCGTCTGGAACAAGAGCAATGGCGGCATGGGCTCGTTCTACCGCTCCAAGCATGAGCTGGTGTTCGTCTACAAGGTGGGGCAGGGGCCACACGTGAACACGATCGAGCTCGGCAAGCACGGCCGCTATCGCACCAATGTTTGGGACTACGCCGGCATCAACAGTTTTAGTGCGAGCCGTGCAAGCGAGCTCGAAATGCACCCGACGGTAAAGCCGACTGCGCTCGTGATCGACGCCATCAAGGATTGCTCGCGTCGCGGCGACATCGTGCTCGACCCCTTCTCCGGATCAGGCACGACCATCATGGCCGCGCAAAAGTCCCGCCGGCGGGGGCGCGCCATTGAGCTCGATCCGCTCTACGTCGACGTCGCGATCCGCCGCTGGCAGGCTTATACCGGGCAGGCTGCGACCATGGCGGTGACTGGGGAAACCTTCGCCGAGATCGAACAGCGCCGGAGCGATCTCCTTCAGTGAGCCTGCGAACTCGCGAAGTCCATGCGATGCAGAGCCCCGTTAAACTGACCCAGTTCTGCGCTTCATGCAGAGCCATGATTTGCTGGTGCGGCTGTGCGTCGTCTTTGCAAAATTCCTCACGGTCTCTGTCGTCGCGGTGACGCGGCCGCTCGACACTCTATCAGCTGGCCACGGTCCAGGGATCGATGATCGTCAGACCGGCGGCCTTGAACGCGCTCGTGTCCCGCGATGCCACCACGAACCCGTGCGCGGCGGCGATCGCGGCAATATAGCCGTCGGGCGTGGGGAAGCCTTTTCCGGCCGCGCGCCCCTTGACAACGAGATCGGCGTATCGCCGCGCCGCGGTGGTATCGAAGGGCAGAATGCGGGCCGCGAACAGGTCCAGCACGCCGTCGAGCGCAGTCGCCAGCCGCTCCCTGCGCTTGCCGCGTGGCAGTGCGCCGATGCCGAACAACAGCTCGGCGATCGTAACGCTGGAGAGAAACACCGTCTCGGCGGCCTGGGCGTCGAGCCAGCCACGGACCGACGGATGGGGTTCGGGCTTCATCGCCTCGGAGACAACATTGGTATCGAGCAAGATCATTCGAAGCGCATCGGCTCAGCGGCACGCGCGTCGCGGCCATGCTCGAGTGCCTCGACGTCGGCATTGGTGAGGCCGATCTTCCGGCTCATTTCCGAAAGGGCGGTGCCGAGCCGCAGCCGGCCCTCGGGTCGTACGGCGGCCTCCAGAATGGCGCGCATTTCGGCCTCCGTGCTGCGATTGTGCTGCGCGGCGCGGACTTTGAGGGCGCGATGCGTCTCCTCGGAGAGGTGGCGGATGGTGACAGCGGCCATGATAGCGTCGTCCTCAAATTGACTGCGATGATATCAAGTTAGATATTTTGATAGCATTTTACAAGAGTGATTGCGCTCATTCCAAAAAGACGGCTTGAGCGGCTTGGTAGAAAGGTTTATCTTAACCGGTAGAAGGTGGAAGATGAGTTTGAACATCAAGAATCCCGAAGCCCATGAACTAGCGACAGAACTAGCACAGCGGACCGGGGAGTCGCTGACTGCGGCGGTGACGAATGCCCTTCGTGAGCGGCTCGAGCGGGTTCGCCGCAAGCAAGGCGCACGTCTATCGGATCGTTTGCTGAAGATCGGTGGGGATTGCGCTAAGCACTTGAAAGAGCCGTACCGATCGGCCGATCACGGCGATCTGCTCTACGACGAGCGCGGATTGCCTCGATGATCGTCGATACATCTGCGCTCATTGCCATCCTGCGCAATGAGCCCGAGGCACAGCGCTGCGCACTTGCAATCGAATCTCATCCCATTCGACGGATATCCGCTGCAAATTTCGTCGAGGCCGCCGTCGTGATCGATGCCAGCCGGGATCCTATCGCCAGCCGGCGTTTCGACGAACTGATGAAGGAAGCGCAGATTTCGATCGAATCTGTGACTCAGGCTCAGGCGCAAGTCGCACGCGAAGCCTATCGCGATTTCGGCAAGGGCAGCGGCCATCCTGCCAGACTGAATTTTGGCGACTGCTTTGCTTACGCGCTCGCCAAAAGTACTGGCGAGCCTTTGTTGTTCAAGGGTGACGATTTCATCCATACCGATATCGTTTCGGCCGCCCCGTGACGATTCCATTGCAACGGGTCCGTGTGCTCCCTCGTGTCCGTACGCACGGCAAGCCTTAGCGAACGTCCAGACTTTCGGCTTGGCAACAGCCAGCTCATGGCGCGTCGCATGCCGCGGCTCGAGGGAGCGCGACGTTCGCCCAAGATGATCGCGGTCCTGCAAGTCATCCGGAAAACGCTAATCAGAAGCACGTAGGCTGTCGACAGGGGAGGTAGGGGTGGACAAGCAAGCCGCCATGGCGATGCTGGTCGCAAAGCGTCGCGCAGAGGCCGGCGGCCGCTACCATCATTTGCACCTGTATGACGGTGGACGTTGGGACTTTGATTTTGTGGTACCCTGGACCAAGTCGGCATGCGATCTGGATGCGGACCTCATGATCATTGGGCAGGATTGGGCTTCTGACGATTACCTCCGGCGCAACGATGATGCGAAGCAGCGTGCGGATCGCGCCGTCACCGGACAGGACGCCCATCTCGCAACCAACCAAAACCTAAAGCGCCTGCTGGCGCAGCATTTCGGCCTTTGCTTCTCGCAGACCTATGCCACCAACGTTCTGGTCTATATCAAGCCAGGCAAGATGAGCAGCAATGTCCCGATGAGGGATCTGCGCGCCTGCGCGCTCGCCTACACTTTGCCTCAGCTGGACATCGTGAAGCCGCGGATGGCTCTCTGCCTCGGGGCCAAGACATTCAACTCGGTGAGGTCCGCCCTGGGCTTTGCACCGCTGCCATGGCGACACGCCTGTCTGCCCTCCGCGCACACCCGCATCGGCCCCACAGAACTTTACGGTGTGCCGCACACCGGCAGCTGGGGGACGAAAAACGCGGGCGGCGATGAAGCGATCGACCTCATTTGGACCAATCTCGCTCGCCGATTTCATGAGCTTGCCACCTCGCCTCAACAGCCGGCGCCCTAGACGATCTCTAGGAGCGTATCTGAACGGCGGCGCCGGCAGCGTGACAGCGCGCTCGATCCAGAACATCGGTGCGATCATTGAGCCAGGCGCTGATTTCAGCTATAGAGAGCGTGCCTCGCACGAGAGCCGGGTTGAGCCCATCTGGGCTTTGCGTGATGCACAAACCCGACCTGTAGTGCGCAAATGATGGCGTGACGCCTGATGGGGCCGAGTTCCTGCTTGCAGGGATTTGGCGAACCCGGAGGCCACGCCATTTTTGTGTTGTGTGTCCTCCCTGACATCGGTTTTGCGAGGATGACATGAGCCGTAACGCCAAGGGACAGTTCGAAAAGGGTATCACGGGCAATCCGAAGGGAAGGCCGCGCAAGCAGCTGCGTTCAATCTCGGATGAGGAGGTCCGCCGCGCGTTCTTCGAGGCCGAGGATACCTTGGTCCCGATCGTCGTTGGAAACAAGCGCGAGATGATTCCGGCAAGCGTTGCCATTGACAAGCAGCTGATCTTCAAGGCCGCCTCAGGCGACCCGCGATCGATGATGTTGTACTATAAGCGAAAGGACCGCTTCGTTCTTGAATACGTGGAGCAACAGATGAGGAACTTGCGGGCCCTTGTCGAGGCGCAGGAGCGCATCCGTGACTTCCCCGAAGACGTCACGGACGAATTCAAGAGAGCCGTGCAGCTGCTCCAGTTTAAGATCGACAAGAGCTATTTGCTCTAGCTCGGCGCGTACCCTCTCGCGCGCGAGAAAGAGGACTGCTAGAGGCCGACGAGGCAGGCGAGATGTTCTCCCCGAGCTCGCTCGCAATCCGGTACGGCGCCCGCGTCGCCCGTGATATTGGCGCCGATTCGATTACGATTCAGGTAGCGGCACTGTTGTGTTCGTTGTCGCCAGCGACGGCACGGAAGATCGCGCGGCACGCGGTTGTCAACGTCTCGCGTCTTTCCTCGGGGGATGGGAAAGCCCGCCAAGGCGGGCTTTGAGAGGTGGCAAAACGATCGCCTTTATTTTTGATCGACATTGCTGGTGCCGGAGCCTGGTGTGCCGATCGGCAATCCGTTCGCCGCATGACCGACGCCGACGCCAGGTCCGCTGACGGCGCCAGGTGTTTCAGATGAGGGAAGCGTCTTGGCCCCGGTTCTCGCTTGTTCAGCCGGGGTCATTTGCTGGCCGCCTTTGCCGTTGTCGTTGGCACCATTGGTTGCGGTGATGCCCGATCTGTCGGTCCCGTTCTGGCTCGCCCCGTTCGCTGGAGCTGTTCCATTTAGTGTTGGTGGCTGGACGTTCGGGTTTGTTGCCGACGTGTTGGTATGAACGCCAGTCGTGGTGCCGCTGGTGCCCATGCCTGAGGGTGCTGAGGGGCCGCTCGTCGCGCTGCTAGACGAGGTGCCGGTGCCGGCGCCTGAACTGGCGGCTGCGCCGCCGCCGCCACCGCCCCCACCACCCCCGCCTTGAGCAAGCGCAGGCGAGACAATTGCGAGCGAGAGTGCCGCTGTAAGAAGTAGAGCTTTTTGGTTCATGATCTGCTCCGATTTAAAGAACATCAATCATCGGTAACATCCGGTTGTTCCTATCGGATTTCGTCTCCGTCGATGCCTCGGGGGCGCTGTCGCGTTTGCTGAAGACGACCTCTCGATATTGCGATCACCAACGGCTTCGAGCCTCTCAACCGCGTCTTTCAGCCGGCGGACCATGTTGATCAAGCGCAGCAGCAGTTCGCGTCTGTCTTGACGCTGACAGATGACCACAAAGCCGCACAAATCCTCGAAGCGTCCTCAAGTCGGGAAAGCCCGTCCTCGATTACGATGATGGCAGAGAAGCTATCGGCGCCCGACAGCGCACCCCCGCCGCTGCGATTTGATTGATCCGTCTCGGAACTGACCGCGAAGCTCGATCAAATCCGGCTCGACCATACGCGACGGCGTCGCCTGGAGGGGAATTGGATAGACGGTGCAAATTGCGGTTATCTTTGATGGGCGAAGATCATCGGCGTTTGCTCTGGACGGCGCTAGCGAACGGCGCCGCTGCGCAGATTTACTGCGCGGTACGATTGAGCCCTGAAGCCGTCCTGCTCGGCTCCTGTTCGATCCCTGTTTGAGACCTGTAAGCTACCTGTTCTGATCGTGTCGGTGTATTTGCGCAATTAAGAGCAAGCCGCTGAATAATTTAGCGTTCTATTCCTTTGGGCCTTGCGGATAGCCAAAATCGGGATCCTTTACAGGAGGCATCAGGTCGATTCGGGATGACGATGCTCGCTCAGCTCGTGCGTGATCTCGCTCACCGGCTAGTACGCACACCAACCTTTGACCGAAACCCGGTCCAGGAATTGCGCGTCACGCGCATCGCCACATCCGACGCGGTGCTGGCCGAGAATCCAGATATCCCCCGGCTTCGTCCTTGGCGTTGACGGCGGCGGTGGAATGATTTCGTCATCGGTATCCGCCGTGGATTTGGAGAGAATGACGTCGATCTCGCCGGTCGAAAAGCCCGTGAGGGTTGGGTCAATCTCGAGATCGATCGAGGCGAGTTCGCCCAGCTCTTGTTGGAGGATCTCCACGTCCCATCCCGCGTTCAGCGCGATCTTGTTGTCGGCAAGTCTAAGCGCGCGCTTCTGGGTCTCCGAGAGCCCGGAGAGAGTGATGGTCGGCACCTGGACCATGCCCAGGGCCTTTGCGGCCTGAAGCCGGCCATGGCCTGCGATGAGGTGGCCGTCGGGATCGATCAGGATCGGATTGGTGAATCCGAATTCCCGGATTGACGCCTTGAGCTGCTCAATCTGGCGCTTCGGGTGCGTTCGCGCATTGCGCGGATCCGGGATGAGATCGCTGGGCGAGCGATAAATGAGGGAGAGCTGCGTGCAGATGGGAAGCGGGAAAGAGTTGTTCATGAGCCGCAAATAGCGCGAACATCTCTATTGGACGATATCCACGCGACGGTTGCGCCCGGATTGTTCACCGATTTCACGCTAAAGTCAGATCAAGACAATGCTTCGCGGCGCGGGATCGGACCATCCCACTACTATCAGTGCTGCGGGCGCGACGGCGGTCGGATCAGCCGCGATCGCGCCTCACCTCATTTTGCTGGCGTCAACTTCAGTAGAGATTGGGCTTTTTCGGAGGCTTTGAACCTCCACCCCCACCCGAGCCTGGATTGAGGTTGGCGCTGTGGTCGAAGGGATCGTTGCCCTCATAGCGCGGAATCGGAGGAGGTTCTTTCGGTCCGCAATAGTTGCAAGGCGGACGCGTCGCCAAAGTCGTTGTGTTGGAGACGCCCGGGGTGGTGTGGACGGTGGGCGCGTTCATGAAGGTGGCCGCATCGACACTGGCGCTGATCAGCGACAGGGAGGCCACCAAAAGCGGGACGGCGATAGTGCGGTACGACATGGCATCATTCTCCACGATGGACGATGCCTCTTGGTGCCGCCCGAGAGCGGCCGCGTTCGATCGGGGGTGTGAGCCAGCTCACAGTGAATCCGCTATCCACGCCTGCGATCCTCCTCTCTGTCTTTGTGGGGCATTTCGGTCTGCGCGCAAACACTTGAAGATGCTATATTGATATCGATGAAATCGTTTCCCCGGGGATGCTTCCATGGCCACCGTTACCATCCGAAACCTCTCCGAAGAGGCGCATCGCGCCCTAAAAGCCCGTGCGGCACGGCACAATCGCAGCACGGAAGCGGAAATGCGCGCCATTCTGGAGGCCGCCGTCCGTCCCGAGGGCCGGTTGCGGCTCGGCACCGCTCTTTCCGAGATGAGCCGGAAGATCGGACTCACCAATGCCGATGTCGAGGCACTTGAACATGGCAGTGCCGCTGAGCCGATGCGCTTCGAATGATCCTGCTCGATACCTACGTCATCTCCGAGGCAATGAAGCCCGCGCCGCATCCATCGCTCCGTGATTGGCTCGATGCTCAGGTTGCCGAGACGGCGTTTCTTTCCAGCGCCAGCATCGCCGAGCTGTTGTTCGGCATCGGCGCTCTGTTGCGCGGCAAGCGCAAAGGGCAGATTGGCAGCTGTGCTCGGCCGGCCCCATGTCTGCGCCCAGACCGAGATCGATCGAAAGGCTCCGAGGCGAGAGCTACTTGAGCCGGCTTCCACTGAATTCATCAAATGGTTGCATCTCGCCCTTTCACCAGTTTCGTGCGTTCAGAGGTCATCATAACGGACGACGAGGCTCGGCTTGTGATTTGGCACGCAAGACGCGAGGAGCGCGTGATTGCGCTCCTCTTTCCCATCGAAAGTCATGGTGCCGATTGACCTAAGCGGCAACACTTTCACTTGCGGAAATCAGCAAATCTGCCGGAATGTGGAAACGGTCCCGCAGACGCTTCACCATCGTCATGCTCAATTCGCGCTTGCCGGACATGACCTCACTGACGCGGCTCGCAGTGCCAAGAAGTGGCACAAGATCGGCGCGCGTCAGACCATGTTGCTCCATCAAATAGGTCAACAAATCGGGCAACGCCGGCGCTTTGCGGGGCCATCGCGCGCGTTCATACGCCTCGATAAGGCGAGCCTGCGCTACCATGCGCGCTCGATCGTCAGTCGCGTTGGATTGCAGCAGCTTGCCGACAAGCGCCTTGGCCGCCTCATGATCGGCCTGGTTCTGGATAATTATCAATGTTGCTTTCATCACACCGTCTCTGCGTTCACCTTGTCATAGTCTTCATGACTGCCGAAAAAGGCGGATCATCAACACGCCATCACGATATTGAACCATGGCGATCAGGCGGTAGTCATTGGCCTTGATGTTGAATACGACGCGTCCCCCCTTCAGGATGCTGGCCTTGGGATGCGATCGCTTCACCTGTTGCGGCGTCCGCCAGTCCGAAGCCTCCGCAATCGCCAGCCATGCCCTGTATTGCGCGCGCGCCGCATCGATGCCCCGATGACCGGAGCGCTCGGCAAAATAGCTCTCAACAATGTCTGTGCCGATTACCAGCATGGAAGGATACTACCATTTTTTCCCAAAAATGGAAAGAATATTTCCATTTTTGGGAAGGTCATGTTGTCGGCCGCTAATGACCACTGACCAGGGATTCCTGCAATCCGGCGCACCCCGTTCACCGCCGCGCCAGCCGATAAGAGATAGGCCCAACCGGTATTGGGCCGGATGTCATGGCGGGCGGCTTACCTGAGGAAGGCCGGCCAGTCCCGCGATGCAGGCAAGTTGACGATCCCCTGTACCGCTGCGTGCAGGCATTCACCCGACAAACTCCAGCTGGCCGAGTACCTTGCACGCGGGGTAGATAGGCATAAACTGATGGGTAGAAGGTAGAGCATGAGCCTGAGCATCAAGAACCCCGAGACACATCAGTTGGCGGCCGAGCTCGCGGAACGCATGGGAGAGTCGCTGACGGCCGCAGTGACGATCGCTGTTTGCGAGCGCTTGGAGCGGGTCCGTCGCGAACAGGGCGTGCGCTTATCGGTTCGTTTGGTGAATATCGGCCAGGATTGCGCCAAGCGACTCAAGGAGCCGTATCGATCCTTGGAGCACGGTGACCTGCTCTATGATAAGCAGGGATGAGATGCTGCAATGAACGAAGCTGTCCGAAGCTCGGAAATGCTGCGGCTTGCGGCCAAGTATGTCTGGTGGACGCCGCCGGACGTCGTTGTCTCCGAGGGAGCGCGCAGGCTCGTTGCCAGTTGATGGAAATGGGGACCCGGGAAGAAGCACCCGCGCTGATCCCACCAAATCCTCAAGCGCCACAGAACTGTGACCGCGCCATTCATTTCCTTGTTCGCAGCCTGTTGTCGGCGATAACAGGAAACTGTCATTTCCTCGGCCTGAGCCACAGGAAACGCGTCGCAATTGCGCCGGGCGCGCATGGATTTGCCCGGGACAGCGTGTTCGTTCGCGCAAATCGCGAGAAATTCCCTGTTATGAGATACGAGCCAGGTCCCTCAAGGAGCGGCAAGCTTCTTCTACCGATAATCGCGCCGCGCTCGCACAGCACAAGCGCGCTATCCGATCGCTCCTGCGCGACGCCGGAGTAGGGCGCGCACTCACTAAGCGGCCGAAATGAAAGAGGCCGCCAATGAGACGGCCTCCAAATCTCGAACCACGTCGAGAAGACGGACTCAGAACGGCGGCGTCCCCGGCCCCGAGCCCGGGCCAAACGGGCCGCGCAGGTTGCCCGGGCCCTGCAAGCCGCCAGCGATGAAGCCGCCAACCCACAAGACGGCATCCTTGATGGCGCCGCCGATGGCACGGAAGGCGTCGCCGAGCCAGTTGCCGCCGACGACCGCTTCGAGTTCCGTATCGTTCAGTTCGATGATCTCAGGCTTTGCATGTCTTGGGTTCAGCATGTTGGTCGCTCCTCTCCAAATGATGGATGTGATGGATTGTTTGAAGGCGCTGGTTCTCAGCGGTGGAAGATGCCACCCGGCAGCCAGGGGTTCGGACCCATGGGCTGATGGGTCGTGATCTTCCCATCCACGATCCACGGCCCGATGCAGCCTCCGTCATTGATGAAGCCGCCGCACACAGAGCTCAATTCGCGATCGTCCAACTCTCTACGGTCTTGGTTGCTACGCTCGGTCATTTGTGTCTCCCGCTGTTGTGGAGGGTCCATCCCCTCTCATCTCGTGGCCATAGCAGTACCGCAGCCTGTGCGCTTAGACCGTGAGACGGGTCACAGAGGTCAGAGACTGGAAATGACGGCCGGTTCCACACTGCCGTTCCAGTGGGCGCCATCATGGTAGAGGCTCGGAAGGGCGAGCGGTGAGCTAGGCGCTGAGGCCCAAAACCAGTTCGACCTGCTTCTTGAGAGTGAGCGGAGAGCGGCTCTGCGGCGGATCAAAGCATCTGCCGCTGCGCGAACGCTGCAAAGGCACCTGCTGCGGCGGTCAATTCCTCGAACGTCCCGGCTTCGACGATCTTGCCGTCAACCAGCACGATGATCCGGTCCGCGTTCTTGACGGTGCTCAGCCTGTGGGCGATGACGATCCGGGTGACGTTCAAATTTTCCAGCGCATCGCTGACGATGGCCTGGGATCGATTGTCGAGCGAGCTCGTCGCCTCATCGAACAGCAGGACGCGCGGACGGCGCGCGATGGCGCGCGCGATCATGATGCGCTGCCGTTGTCCCCCGGAGAGAGTACTGACCCCTTCGGATATCTGGGTCAGCATGCCCATTGGCATGGCCTTGATGTCGTCCTCAATTCCGGCAAGTCGGGCGGCGTCCCACACCTGGTCGAGCGGAAGCCGAAGTCCACCACAAATATTTTCGTAGATGTTGCCATTCGCGAGCCGAGCGCTCTGCAAGACAACGCCGAGCTGGCGCCGCAGAGCACTCACATCCAGCGTCTCGATCGATTTTCCGTCGTAGAACACCGCACCCGTCTCCGGCCACTCGAAACCGAGCAGCAGCCGAAACAACGACGACTTGCCGCTTCCGGAGGGACCGACGATCGCGACATATTCGCCCGGCGCGATCTTCAATGAGACATTATCGAGCACCAGAGGGCCGCTGGACAGATAGCGGAACGAAACGCGCGCAAGCTCGATCGATCCAGACAGCTCTCCCGGCGCCTTTCTGTCGTCCGAGATCTCCGTCGGGCCGGCGATGAGGGGACGCAACCGGAGCAGTGGCGGTATCGCGATCAGCGCTTCACTGACGCCGCCGGCCCATGAGCCGACGGCACCCATGGATTGCCCGAAGGCGGAAAAGAAAGCGAAGAATCGGCCGAGATCCGTGAGCAGATTGCTGTTGGAATAGGATGCATAGGCAAAGATGATCAGCGTCGCGATCGTCGGAAATGCCGTCTCGAACGCGCCAAGGCCGTTGCTGGCGAGCTGCGATGACACGAAATATTGCTTTTGCGTCGCGAACTGCTTCGACCAGATCGCAAGCGCGCGCCCGGTTGCCCCCGACACCCGCAGTTTGCCGACCCCCGTCAGCAATTGGAGGACGAAACCGCTGACCTTGCCCTGCTGGTTGAAGTGCTTGTTCTCGAAATAAAGCCGCAGCAGGTTGGTCGAGATGATGGCGGCCGCCCTGACGAATGTCAGCCCGATCGCGAGCAGCGCCAGTTTCGGACTATAGTAGATCATCAAGCCGAGGCTGAAGATGCAGAATAGGCCGGCGATCATGCCGCGGAGCGCGTGGCCGGTCAGGGCACGGCGTGCGGCGTCGATGCCCATTGCGCGGTCGACGAACTCGCCCGTCGTGAATTTTCGGAAGACGGCAGTTGGCAGCCTGAGGATGCGATCGATCATCGCTGACTGTAATCGCCAGTCGATCAGCGCTTCCATGCGGAGCATGACGAGGCCCTGCATGACCTGGACGCCGGCGACCGAAAGGGCCGTCAGGCCCAGCGCGAGGCCACAAAAGACGAGCTGGTCGAGTTCGGATCTCGGGATGATCGAACTGATCAGCAAATTGGTGACGAAGGGCGTCACCAGGGACAGAAGCCCGATCACCACGACCACCAGGGCGATGCGCAGTCCGCTGCCACGCGCATAGCGCAAGGCAAATTGCAGGAGCTCCCTGAACTTCAGCGGGCTTGACGGCAGCGGCGGATACAACATCGCCGCTTCCGGAGCAATTTCTGCCGCCACGCTGCGATTGACCGACAGGCGTGCCTTCGTCAGTGGATCGATCATCACGTAGCCACGACGTGGCTCATAGACCAGGGCGATGGGCTCGCGCTTCTCGCCGAACCAGCCGACCAGCGGGCCCGCGTCGGTTCTCCACCAGTCCGACCGGAGCAGAACCTGCCGGAGCCGCAGCCGGGACTCCAGCGCGATCTGCGCGAGCCCAGCGAATTCCTGCCGGCTGCCATCCGCCCGCCCGGAGATCGCGATCGGCATTCGCATCGCGCTTCCGACGAGCTGGCAGGCGCCCGCAAGTCGATCGGAATAGGATGCATCGACCGCGTCATGATCGAAGCGCCGCACGATAATGCCGGACAGGCGATCGAAGGCTTCCATGGACTGCGACGCCGCGAGGGCACTCCGGCTCGTCAGCCGCTCGCTCTCGCTTTGCCTCTCGTGAACCAGAATGCGTTGGACGCAGGCAGCAAAGCTTTGGTGAAACTGATCGACCGCCGGCCAGATCGCGGCCGGCGCTGCGCCGTCTGCGACCACGCCGCAGCCTTCCGCGCCCGCCTCGACCCACAAGCCTGACGTGAGCGGCAGAGGCCGGCTTCCGGCCGCGCATGGCGGGGAAATGCCTATCAGCTTGAGATCGCCGTGCTCTACCGTCAGCCATAGCAGGCCGCGCATGGGGCCGCGGCCGCCTTCGTTCGGTGCAAGTTCGGCCTTGCCTTCCGGCAGCTCGGGGATTTGCCACAGCGGTGCAGGCCCCGCGACGAAGCGTGCGAGCCGTTCGATCCAGCGCATGACCTGCGCGGGAGGCAGATCGGATCTGGACCGCGCCGTCGCCCTCGTGCCTTCGGTCCCCACTGCAATGAAGCTTGCGCCCCGTCCCGTTGATGCGGCGATCTCCGGGAGATCGGCGACGATGTCGCCGCTTTCGATCCGAAAGAGATGGTGTCTCTTCCCGTATTCGCCCTCGTCGGTATCGACCGCGAAGATATCGAGATGACCGGTGACGACCTCGAACACGTAACCGTGGTGATTGAGCGAAATGGGCCTGCGACCATCGAGCGTCAGATCAATCGGAAGTTCCGCCGACCTGACGAGGCTCGCACCCGACACGATGTTTTCAGCCGGAGGGATCATTCCTGGGACACCAGCCTCGCATATTCGCCGTGCTGGGCCAGCAGGCTTTCATGCGTCCCACGCTCCACGATCTTGCCCTGCCTCAACACGATGATCTCGTCGCAATCCCTGATCGTGCTCAGACGATGTGCGATGATGATGCAGGTGCAGCCGGTGCGGCGCAGATTTTCGTCGATCGCCTTTTCGGTGACCGGATCGAGCGCAGCCGTGGCTTCGTCGAGAACGACAACGGAGGGACGGCCGACGAGGGCGCGCGCGATCTCGATGCGCTGTCGCTGCCCGCCGCTGAAATTCGTTCCCCCCTCGCTCACATAGGAATCGTAATTGCCGGCCCTGATGGCGATCTCGTCCTGGATCTGTCCGTCTTTCAGCGCTCTGGTGAGATCGGCGTCCGGCGTCGTCCGGTCCCAGAGCGTGAGATTGTCGCGCACCGTGCCCTCGAACAGGAAGATATCCTGATCCACATAGGCGATGGAGTTGGCGAGGATTTCGGGTGGAACGTCCACAAGCAGAGCCCCGTCGATCATTATCTCTCCGGCCCAAGGCTTGTTGAGGCCGCAAATCAGGCGTCCCAGCGTCGATTTACCGCTTCCGGACGCGCCAACGATCGCCACGCGCGATCCCGGGCTGATGTTGATCGAAAGCTCGGAGATGAGGGGAGGCTCAAGCAATGAATAGCCGAACTGCACATTCTTCAGTTCGATGCGCCCGGCAAGCTTGGCGGGAAAGCGTCCTTCAGATCCGTTCTGCTTCGGCTTGTCGCCGAGCGGATAGTTGTAGACATCCTCGAGGCGATCCAGCGCGCCCCGGATCAATTGAAAGGAGCTGGCCTGATTGACCAGCGTCGCGACGGGCTCCGAGAAGCTTGCCATCAGCGACTGGAAGGCGACGAGGCTGCCGAGCGTCAGCGATCCTTCGATCACCCGCAGGCCGCCCAGGATGAGTATCGCCGTCATGCTCAATCCGGAGATCAGGGTCGGGATCATGTCGAGCAGGATCGACGAGGAGGCGAGCTCGCGCTCGGCATTGAGAAGCTTGGCGTGGACACCGGACCAATGTCCGAAAGCCTCGTCCTCGAGGCCGCTGGCCTTGATCGTCTCGATGGTCCTGACGATGCTGACCACCGCTCCCAACGACTTTCCTCGCTCTTGCGAAAGACCACGGCTGAGGTCCTCCCGGCGCCGATGCGACAGGCGCAACGACAGGACGTTGAGCATCGACAGGGCGACGCAGATCGCTGCAAGCCAGGGATCGTAGACCACCATCGCGAACGCAAAGAAAACGACCGAGGTGAGGTTGAGCACGTTGGCCGCAACGCCGCCCGCAAGCAGCCGCGCAATCTGATCGTTGGCCGCAACGCGCGTCGCGATATCGCCGGCGTGGCGCTGCGTGAAGAACTCCATCGGCAATGCCATCACCCGCCACAGAAACCGGCTGATCATCACCACCGAGAGCTTGGTCTGCAGCCGCAGCAGCAGCGATTGCTGGAGCAGCGTCAAGGTCGTCCGGATCAGAGCGGTGACGGCCATGCCGACCAGCAGCGGACGCAACCACCCGTCCAGATGCTGGATCAGGACGTCGTCGATGAAGATTTTCGAGAAGCTCGCGGCCACGAGGCCCGGAATGACCATGACGAAGCTGAGCAGGACGAGCAACCCCACGGCCGCCTTTGAGCCGCGCAGCTCACGGACCAACAGGCGCAGCCCGCCGGGCTTGCTTCCTTGCGCGACGAACGCCGCCGTCGGCTCCATGGTGAGCACGACGCCGGTAAAACTCCTGTCCAGCTCGTCGAGGCCAATTCGCCTGCGCCCAAAGCCCGGGTCGTTAATGTAGGCGAACTTGCCATCGATCCCATCGAGCACGACGAAATGATTGAAGTTCCAGTGGATGATGCAGGGCGTCGGTGTCGCGCGCAGCGTCGCTATTTCCTGCCGGAATCCCTTGGCGGACAGGCCGAAACGCCGCGCGGCCCTGACGACGTTGCTGGCCTTGCTGCCGTCGCGCGATACGCCGCATTCGACACGCAACTGCTCGAGCGGCACCCATCGGCCATAATGCGCCAGCACCATGGCGAGGCAGGCAGCGCCGCATTCCGCCGCCTCCATCTGCAGGACGGTGGGTGTTTTCTTGACCCCCGGACTAGGCTTGGCAAAGCTATCCATCGATCCCGGTCAGCTTCCTGATGAGAGGAACAACGAGATCCAGGGGACGCCGATTTCGGGTGGTGATCTCGGCCTGGGCCATCGTGCCGCTGGTCAGGTGCACCGGAGGTCCTTGACCGACAGCCCATCGATAGCCGCTCGTCGTCGAGTCGTCCTTTTCCAGGGATACGGTGACGGCATAGGGTGCCCCGTCGTGGGAGAACACCTTGACCAATTGATCGTTGTGAAGCACCGCGGTCATTCCCTGCGGAGTCACGGGAAACTCCGACACGCTGGAGACCGTCCCGATCATCATGCCGAACTCCTCGCGCTTGACGGTGCTGGGCGCGATGCGCACCTGGGAGCCTGGCTTGACGCTCTTGCCTTGCTCGGCGGGGATATAGATGACCGCTTCGAGCTTCGACCCCTCATCTTCAATCGCGACGACTGCCGTGCCGACGGCGAGGACCGAACCGGTCGATATCTTGATCTCCAGCACGCGCCCCGTGATCGGGCTGATGACCTGCGAATTGCGTCCCAGGGTCCCGGCGAGTGCCTGCATCTCGCGGCGCGCGTTGTTGGCCGCGAACTCGGCTTGCTGCAATTCGTGCTCGCGCTGGGTTTCGAGATCGGATTGCTGCGCGTGCAACTTGAGGATCTCGTTCTGCGAATCCGTTCGCCGCTGCTGCGCCTCGGTCAACTCGAGACGACGATCCTCCAGCGTCTTCCGCGTCGTCAGGCCCTTGGCCATGAGCTGCTCGAGATTCTTCACGTCGACGTCCAGGGACTGAACGCGCTGCCCGGTTGCCTCGATGACCTTGTTGAAGGCCGCTTCGAGCTTGTCGAGATTGGCGGCTTTGACGGCGAGCTCCGACCTCACCTTCCCGGCCATGTCATCATGCTCGCGCTGGCGCTCTTTGTAGGTCTCGACCGCGTTTGCGTATTTCTGCTCGATATCGGTCTGCGAGATCTGCGCGATAACCTGACCACGCTCGACATGGTCCCCGACGGAAATGCTGAGGGAAGCCAGCCGTCCTTCCGCGGCAGAGACTGCATCGACAACGCGGCCGCTACCGACCAGAATGCCTTGTCCCGACACGCGCGAGGGAATCCGGCCGTAGATCCCCCAGATAAGCGCCGCAATCAGTGCGACCGTTACGACGACGGCCAGGATCCAGTCGGCCGGCTTGGTAATCGCGACGAGATGGTCGAGCTCGTCCGGAGACGCCGCGCGCTGCAACGCGCTCGCACGGAAAATATGTTCGGGACCGTCGGCCACGGTTGAAATCCCTCGCAAACGATCTCGGCGCAATAACTTTCAGTTCGTCAAAGATAGGCCTGAAAAGACCGGCGCAAGCGCCAATGATACATAGGAGACGATTTTCCTACAACGGTTCCGATTCCCCGCGTTCGTGCAGGGCTCATGGAAAGAATGGGATTGAGGGTTCCATGGCGCAGCGCTATTGTCGGCCTCGAGGACGGCGGCCTTGTTGACGCAGAAAATTCGAGCGTCTCAATGAGATGGCAAACGGACAGCGTGAAACGTGCCGGAGCAGTTCGTGTGATTGCCACCCGACTGGCGTTGCAATGCTTGGGATTGCTGGTCGCAACCAAAATGTGCGTGGCCGGTGTTCTGAGCCCCGCCGACTTGAAGCGTGTCGAAGATCTCAGGCCAATGTTCGCCGGCTTGATGGCGGATCTTGTCCAAACCTCCAGGCGGACCGACATTCCTGCTGTGGACGCGGATTGCGTCAAGGCCACCGTACAAAATCTGGTCGAGATTTCCCAAGAGCTATCCAGTTACGAATATCTGATTACGATCGAGAAGGAGCTGACGAGCGTCAGCGAAAACGACCCCACTCGGGATGTGGTGAAGTTTGCCATCGAGCAGTCGACCAATATTCTTTCCAGCCAGCGTAAGAAGATCGCGCAACTTCCCGACCAATGCACCAGATCAGCCGTAGCGTTGGCAAAATCCCAGCAGGCCCTCCAGGTTGTTGACGCGACGACCGGGGTTCTGAATTCCATTCGCTCCCGGCTTTGACTGGCGGGAGCCAAGCTTCTCCGAGGCCGAACGCTTCGGTTCCCCCTCCAAATTGCCCACCCAGCGGCACCTCTGTGACCCGTCTCACGGTCTGAGCGCACAGGCTGCGGTACTGCTATGGCCACGAGATGAGAGGGGATGGACCCTCCACAACAGCGGGAGACACAAATGACCGAGCGTAGCAACCAAGACCGTAGAGAGTTGGACGATCGCGAATTGAGCTCTGTGTGCGGCGGCTTCATCAATGACGGAGGCTGCATCGGGCCGTGGATCGTGGATGGGAAGATCACGACCCATCAGCCCATGGGTCCGAACCCCTGGCTGCCGGGTGGCATCTTCCACCGCTGAGAACCAGCGCCTTCAAACAATCCATCACATCCATCATTTGGAGAGGAGCGACCAACATGCTGAACCCAAGACATGCAAAGCCTGAGATCATCGAACTGAACGATGCGGAACTCGAAGCGGTCGTCGGCGGCAACTGGCTCGGCGACGCCTTCCGTGCCATCGGCGGCGCCATCAAGGATGCCGTCGAATGGGTCGGCGGACTGATCTTCGGCGGCCTCCAGGGCCCGGGCAACTTGCGCGGCCCGTTTGGCCCGGGCTCGGGGCCGGGGACGCCGCCCTTCTGAATTCGCCAGCCAAGAGCTGCTCGCGAGTCTGGAGGCCGCCTCAAATGGCGGCCTCTTTCACCTCGGCCCAAATCCATTTCCGTGGGGCCCCAGATGTTTTTTCAATGCAGTTGATAGACAAGGAGCCTTACATGTCCATCGTCGAGCGCGTTGCTCGGTCGAGTCTTCTCGTCACGCTCACTCTGTCATTGAGCACTGCAGCCGATGCTGGCGGCAGGGGCCAGATTGGCACGAGCGGTACGTTTGGGCCCAATGGGTCGACCAATGTCGTGGTGCGCGACCATCGAGGTGATGCTCCTCCCGGTGAGATCTCGGTCTATCCCCCGTGCACGAGTTCATCATGCCGGCAAGGCGGCCTCGGCGGATGGCCAGCCCAGCAACAGAACCACCAAACTGGAGGCGGCGGACAGGTGAACGACCATCGGACTGGTCATTAGCAAATACGTCCCCGCGCCGGGATGAGGTGGACTTCCACGGGGCCTCAAGGACGTGCAACTAAATCGGACTCGCATCGGTATTCGTGTTACTGCCAGGGATGACAAAGCTCATCATCGTTGCGCTTCTCACCATGGCTCCGGCTCTGGCGCAGACGGGCGTACCCTCCACCAAGCCGCTTCTCACCGATCGCGAACAAGTCAAGGCCGATCGCGCAAAGGCCGCCGAGGAAGACAAGGCCGCAACGACGGCCCGTCCCTGGGATCGCGATGCGGACGGCAGGCGCCCCTGGGAGCGAAAGCCGGAAAAGCCCTGACGGCGACAGTATCCCTGTTACGAGCTCGATCGAGCGATTGCGAATTGGAATCATAAGGGGCGAGGCCGGGCAGCAATCCCGGCTCTCCGTTTGCGCAAAGGCCGGTCTTGGCTGCCTGTCATTGCTCGGATCGAACAGTCTCTTGTTCTTCTTCGAACGGCCGACCCTGCATAATGCCGCCGCAGCTGTCTGTGTCATTCAGTCGCGCCGAACAGCCCGGCCGCTGTGTTAAAGCCGGGCATGAAAAAATTCCTTTTGATGACGCTGCTTATCGCGACGCCGGTGTCCGCCCAGAGCGATCAGCCGGCACCGCCTGCACCCTTGACCACGCGCGAACAGGTTCAGGCGGATCGTGCGCGAGCGGCTGCGGAGGAGAAGAACGCTCCGACGGCGCGTCCCTGGGACAGGGGCGCGGATGGCAAGCGGCCTTGGGAGCGAGGCGCGACGGCGAAATAGCCGCTCGAGGTCAAACGCCGGTCTTGCCGCGACGCGCGGCGCATCAACAAAGCCTCGAGCCTGCAAACGAAAACCGCCGCTCCCCGATTGATCGGCGCTGCGGCGGTCTCCTCGTCGATCAATGCTGATCTCGGCTGGGTGCGCTTCCGGCGCTCACCGGACGTACCAGTATCCCCACCAGCGCTGCGACACAGGCCGCGCTCCCGCCTTCATCGCCGCCACCTCTTCGACCGGGCGGAGTTGGGGGCCGTAGATCGCCGGCGGATAGACATCATCCCACGGCACGTATCCCGTCTGGACGTAGACTGCCCGATGATGATGGTGGATGGGTGCGATCGCGAGCTCCGCGGCCGGAACCGCGTTCGGCGTCAGAACGGCGCCTAACGTAGCAAGAGCAAGCGAGGAAATAAAAAAGCGAAAGTTCATTGGCTCGAACCTTTCTCAAAAAACGGTACTGAATAATGCGACGGTCGCCGCAAGGTTGCAAGTGGATCGGGCGATCGATCGGGAATCCTACTTGCGGAAACGCTGGGTTGCTCGAGCGGCCCGGGGGCCCCGAGTCTTGGAGACCCTTCTCCGCGGCAGAGCTGAGGCCAGGCGCGCCGTCGTCCATTTGAGCTGAAAGTTTCGGCAGAAATTTTCCGGCGCGGAAGAGCAGTGCGGGTTGAACAATCTTTCAGCCGCAAGACGCGCCAGGAATCATGATGTCGACACACTACTCACTCTTGATGCGTGACAGACTCCTCAGGACGAGCTCTCAATGGTTTCTGCTCTGTCTCCGCATCGTTCTTCTGTTCCGGGCTGGCCTTGGGATACGCATTGCGCGCCTGGGGTGTCCGACGGAAGTTGGCAAACTTGTTCACCTCCCCCTCACGCCCATCAGCGAGACCTGCTCCGACCTCGACTTTCGGACATGCACGACGGGCTTTCTAGGTTCCGTCGAGTCACGTCGTAAATGCGTTTCACATTCATCTAGAGGGGATGACATGAGTGAGCCGAAGAAGGATGCGCCGCGGCGCTACATCATGGATGGTGCCGGCCAACGTGTCCTGGTCGGTCTGACGATTTCAGAGACAATCGAGTTCGAGACTTTAGAGAGTGGGGAAGTCCGCCCGGGCGCTGGCATGCTTGCCAACGAGTCTGGGATTCGTCAGCACAAGCATAACGAGCGTTGGCTCGAACTCTACGTCAAACACGAGCGGGCCTGGAGCAATTGGATGGCTGAGACCCGCGCCCGGCTGACGCCTCACTTGCTCAATTAGGTCGTGCGCCTTTTCGCGCTCGTCGAGGTCCATTGGGTCTTTGGCCGTGCATTTCACACCGCCAGCATTCTGCTTCCCTGGATGCTCATCAAGGTCAGATTGCCGGTGGCATAGGCGCCCGTATCGATGTTGACTCGGTTCGCCAGAAATTCGGCACTCCGGACCGGCGTGTGGCCGTGGACGATATATTTTCCGAACTGCTCGTCGCTTCGCAGGAACTCTTCGCGAATCCAGAGCAAATCGCGTTCGGTCTGCTCTGCCAGGGGGACGCCCGGGCGGACGCCGGCGTGAACAAAGAAGAAGTCCCCGCAAGTAAAGCTCAACCGCAAATTGTCCAGGAACTCCAGATGCTCGGTCGGCATGGCGCGAATTAAATCGCGCAAGACCGTTGCCGGTTCGTCTCGTCTCAGATCTGGCGGCGCAAGCCCGTAGGACATCATTGTCTGGGCTCCGCCGACGCCGATCCAATCCTCGAACAATGAGGGGTCCTCGAAGATCCTCACCAGAAATGCCTCATGGTTGCCCTTGAGGAAAACCGCATTTCCCCGACGGCTTCGTTCGACCAGGATATCGAGGGTCGCCCGCGTGTCCGGCCCGCGATCGATGTAGTCGCCCATGAATATCTCGATGGCATAGGGAGGCCGACGGTGGGCGACGTCGGCGTCAATCACCCGCAACATCGGTTGAAGCAGATGAGCGCAGCCGTGAATATCCGATATCGCGTAGATGCGAACACCATCCGGCAATTGCGGCTTGAGAACTGGCAAGGACGGTCTCGCACCGGAGATCATGGCGCGTTGTCGGTCGCGAGGTCGAGAGACGCGGGCACCAGAGAATTCCAATCGAACGAGAGCATCGTCGGCGTGCTTCTCAAGCTTGATCTTGCCAAAAGGAAGGCGCGGCAATTCTTGCCCACTGGCCATGCAACGATGCCTGCATAAACGAGGCCAGCCCGCATGAATGCATTGCTGCTGCAGTCGCTACGGCGAAAGATGCACGTCTCGATGAAAATCGATGATGCGTCCGGAGGTGGTATTTCGAGGAAATTCTCGCATTCGATCGGGTACATTTTCCGTGTGGAGTTTCGTGCCTCAATGCTGAGCTGAAATCGGGCTCGCGCAGCTTCTGTGCGTCGCTTCGATGCGGAACTTGATTCAAAATAGGGCAGCGCGTCCGCGGATATGTCAGCACTGTGACGCGCTTCCAAGCGCACGCGAGTCAGAAACCGTTCTTCGTCGTGCATCGCAAAAGTTTTGCGTGCAGCGCCACAATGTCGCTGCGATCACTGCACACGTTCTGCAAGGGGAAGTGACGAATCTTCAGCATCACGATGAGCGTCAGACACTCTCTCGATACGTAGAGGTTCGAATGGCTGTTGCAACTTATGGTTCTGAGAAGGCTTACTCGCCGTCATCGTCGCGCGGCACTGCCCTTCAGCGACCATTTCAGATCGTGGTTATCGCCGCTGATTTTCTGCTGATCCTGCTGAGTTACGTCGCCGGCTCCGCCCTCTACGGCTTTGCGACGGCATCGACTGCCGACGGCGCTTCGGTTGGCGCCGGATTGATCGTCGGCCTTGTGTTCGTCGCGCTGGCCTACTTCCAGGAGGTCTACGCAACGCATCGCCTGCTGAATCTCGTCTGGCAGATGCGCAAGGCCGTCTTCATCTGGCTGGTGTCGCTGACAGTCCTTGCGGTTGCGGCGTTCCTCTTGAAGTCGACGGACAATCTGTCCCGCGGCACAGTGATTATCTTCGCGGCGATGGGCGGCCTGGGGCTGATCAGTCTCCGCTTCGGCTGGCAGGTCGTGCTCGGTACGAGTTTTGCCAGAAGCCGCCTGGTTGATCGCAAGGTGGTGCTTCTGAGCCTCAAGCCGCTCGACTTCACGTCGGGCCGTTTCAAGGATTTGCGCAGGAACGGCTTCGACGTCGTGCGTCATTTCGTGCTCGGAATCGACGAGAGCGACGACGGCCATTGGGAGCGTGAAGTTCGGGATGTCATCCGCCAGTCGCGCCTCGCGGATGTGGATGAATATCTTCTCGCCATCGACTGGAACGAATTGCCGATGCTTCGAAAGCTAGGCCATTACCTCCGTGCCGTACCGCAGCCTGTGCGCCTTTTGCCTGATGATTCCATCGCCGATATCGTCTCGCGCCCGTTCCTGCCCGTCAGCGGGACCGTGGCGGTGGAGATTCAGCGGCCGCCGCTGAGCATCTTCGAGCGTTTGCAGAAGCGCTGCCTCGACGTCGGCGTGGCGATATTCGCGCTCGTCGTCCTGACGCCACTGCTGCTGACCGTCGCCATGCTGATCAAGCTGGACTCGCCCGGAACCGTCATCTTCCGGCAGTCGCGCCGTGGGTTCAATGGCAAGCCCTTCGATATCTGGAAGTTCCGGACGATGACCGTTTCCGAAAATGGTCAGACCATCGCCCAGGCGACGAAGAAGGATGCGCGGGTCACAAAGATCGGGCGCTTCCTTCGCATGACGAGCATCGACGAATTGCCGCAACTCTGGAACGTCTTGCGCGGCGATATGTCTCTGGTCGGGCCGCGGCCGCACGCCCTGGCTCACGACAATTACTATGACGAGCTCATCAGCAAATATGTCTACCGCCATCACATGAAGCCCGGCCTGACCGGCTGGGCTCAAGTGAACGGCCTGCGCGGTGAGACACCGACGATCGATCTGATGGAAAAGCGGGTCGAATACGACGTCTGGTACGTCAGCAATTGGAGCATCTGGCTCGATCTGAAGATCATGGCGCGGACGACGTCAGCCGTGATGTTCCAGGAAGCCTATTAGGCCGCTTTAAATCACAAGCCAGAAAATTCGTCGGGATAGCCGGGGCTGCGCTCCGGCTATCGGCTGCCGTCTTGCCGCGACTTCCCGAACAGCCGCATGATGGCATCGCGCAGCGCGAGCAGGGGCGGCACCAGCACGAAGAACGCGCCCATCGCGACTGAAGCGACGACATGGCGGAGGGAGAACGGCTCGTCTTGCTCGAGTTCCCGCTGGCTCGGATCGATGGGGGCCGGAGAAAGCGTGGTCGCAAGCGGCCTCGTCTGCCGCCGCGGCTTGCGCGGGGGAACCACGATCAACACGAAGAGGATGTTGAGCAGGACCCAAATTGACAAAACAGTGAGGACGATCAGCATCCGAACCCACCAAAAACGAGCAATGAGTATGAGCTCAACTTAGCCTCAGGGAACTCGAAAGAAAAGATGCCTAAGCCTGCGGCTGCCGTTCATCAGTAAAGATCACGGCAGCGGCAGCGACCAGATCGCATCCCGGACCATCTCGCGACCGCCGGTTGCCCGTCAATCCCGGCTTTCAGCTAAGGTAATGGTGGCGGGATGTGGATTCCGGACGAATACGGAGGCCGGCCCCGGGCGTCGCGCTGCGCCCGTCCTGCTCGCGGCAGCTCTCAAATTCGTTGTGTGGGAACAGGTCGATCCGCTGGTTTCGGAAGCAGCGGCGAAACGAAAACGGTCGGCTCGCGAGGAGCCGACCGGCGGATTGTTCTGGTGCGGCGGCTGACCGAAGACGGCGGGCCGAATTGCTCACAAGCTCCCCTGCGCCGGTCGAGGCCGGCGAGGCGACGGCGCGCTCAGGCGTGCTCCACATAGTAGCTGTTATGGTGCTTGCCCTTGTAGGCCTCGATGCGCTTGAGCATCTTCGGGTTGGCGCGATTGAGAACGGCCCCCAGTAGCTTCTTCTGAAGGACTTCCGAGCCTGAAATGGACTCTTGGAGGGCGGATCGCGTCGTCTGTCCCCATTCGATCACGTAGACCATCGCATCGATGAGCGGGCTGAAGGCCTTGGAGTCAGCGACCGGCATCACCGGCGCAAGATCGATCACGATGTACTCGTAATGCTCCCTCAGCGATTTGAGCAGCTCGGCCATGGCCTTTGAGCCGATCACATCCGCCGAATTGACCAGGCGCGAGGCAACGACCGACGGCAGGAAATCCAGACCCGTCTCCTTGCTGCGCTGGACATGGTAGCCGAGGCTGGCCGGGTCGTTCAGCGTCTCGACGAGTCCCGTCTTGGCGTTGGGCGCGAGCTCACGGGTCAATGAACGCGTGTGCAGATCGCCGTCGATCAGGAGGGTGGGGTGCCCGGTGAGGGCGATCAACTGGGCGAAATTGGCCGCAACCGTCGTTTTTCCTTCCTTCGGCAGCGATGACACGATGCCAATGACCTTGATTTCCCGCGTCAGTCGCGCGACGTCGATCGACACCTTGATGTTACGCAGCGTCTCTGCAAACCGCGAGAACGGATGGTCGACGACGTAGCGGGAGAGATCCGGCGCGCTGCCGGTCGCGGACTTGGAAAGTAGTGCGCTTGCCTTGCTTGGGGGGCGGACGTCGGGGAGCACGCCGAGGCACTTCACGCCGAGCTCCTCCTCGACCTCGCCAGGGGTCCGCAGTACGTCGCTCAGGAATTCGCGGGCGAACGCGCAGCCGAATCCCAGGCAGAGGCCGCCGACCAGGCCTCCGATCAACGCCAGGACCGTGCGCGGCGAGCTCTTTCGATCGGGCTTCGTCGCGGTGCTGATCAGGCGCGCCTCGCTGAGAGGAAAGCTCTGATTTTGGGTGGCACTCTGGAGCTTTTCCAGGAAGTTGTTGTAGAGATTGCGATAGGTGTCGGCCGCGCTTTCGAGGTCGCGCAGCTTCACTTCCGCCTGGCCGGTGTGCCCCGCTTGGGCGACGAGGTCCTTCACGTTCTTGTCAAGCGATGCTTCGCGGCTCTTTGCGATCTCATAATCGCTGCGATAGGCGTCCGCGATCCGGTGGATCTCGTCCGCGATATTCTTGCGCAGCTCCTCCATCTTGTTGGCGAGATTGATCGTCGCTTGATGAGTTGCGCCGTAGCGTCGTGACCAGTCAGAATATTGGGCCTGAAGGTCGAGATATTGGGCGCGCAGGCGCGTAATCACCGGGTTGTTGAGCGCATCCGTCACCGTCGTCTGGGCGACATCCTGGTCCGAGATTGCATTGATCCGGTCGAGGCGGGCTTTGGCTTCGGCCGTTCCGGCCCGCGCCTGAACCAGCTGCGTGTTCAGATCGGACAGCTGCTGTTCGGACATCAATCCGCGGCTGGTCCCGACAATATTGTGCTCTGCCTTGAAGCTCTGCACCGCCTGGTCACTTGCGGTCGCCTGCTCGCTCAGCTCGACGCTGCGCTGCTGCAGCCATTCGGTCGCACGCTTGGTGGACTGATATTTGGCCTCGAGCGCGCCCACGATGTAGGCATCAGCGATCGCATTGGCGATCTTGACGGCCTTGTCGGGTGAACGAGCCTTGTAGCTGAGAGAGAGTACATAGGTCTGCAGGACGCGCTCGACCCTGAGATTCTTCTGGATCGCCTCGACCACGGCATGCTCGATGCGGTCCTGCGAGGGCGGTTCGCCGGATTCGAACAGCGACATGATCTTGCCAAGGACGACGGCGAGCGCGCCCGGATTGGAGCCGTTGAAGTCGGGGTCTTCGGTCAGATGCAGGCGGCGAACCACCGACAGGATGAGATCGTCCGAATTGATCACCTCGACCTGGCTGTCGACAAAGCCGGTATCGATGAGAGCGCTGTTGGTTCCGCTATCCTTGTCCAGAACCTGGGTCTGGCGCGTGTCCATCATGATACGGGCATTTGCCGTGTACATCGGCTGGGCCGTGGCCAAATAGACCAGCACCAGCGTAAGCGCGGCTGCGACGCAGGTCGCGATCACGGGCCATTGGCGGCGAAGCACGTCGGTCACGCGCTCGAAGCTCAGGACCGCTCCGCCAAACTCAATGGCAAACCTGTGACCCGACTGGAACTGTTCTCTGGGCTGATACATCTGCGGACGGCTGCCTTATGATCACTGAGGAATGGGAACGGGCTTGAACGGATCGGACAATTGCGTCTTCCATTCCCCTTCGAGGAGCGCTCCGGCCCGTGAGGGTTGCGTCGAAGTCTTGTCACGCGGTTGCGGCGGGGCGCCGGAATCGTCCTCGCCCACTGCGGAATAGCCTGCCTGCACGGAAAGATCGCCGATCCGCTTGGTAAAGTCGCGGATCTTTCGTGCAGCATCCGGCTTCGTCGTCGTGCATCTGGCTTCTGCGAGCCGCAGCGCGCCGCCGATCGCCGAACGATCGTCGGAACTCGATTCCGTAATGAGCGTCTGCACCGACGGCAATACGGACGGATTGGTGGCGACATAAGTGGAGAGCCGGTACTTCAACTTCTCCTTGTCGTTGCGCAACCGCTCCAAAAGCGACGACGGCGATTTGACGAATGCATCGATGTCGATCTGCGAGGCGCGATCCGAGAACTCGACGCACTGAGCCTGGCAGGTGCCGAGACTCGCCGCGATCATTGCAGATGACGCTAAGATGATTGGCAGCCACAGTGGCTTCGATCGGCGACGCGATGATCCGCAGCCCATTCGTATCCCTTCATTCTGCTAACGAACGCGCGCAAAATCTGACAGGTAACTGTGTCAAATTTTGTGCGGCGCAAAAGCTGGTTCAATCAATCGTATCGGTGGCAAACATGCAGCTCTCTTGCCTGCGGTTGCATAACGAGGAGTTGCAATGCCTGAGAGATTGGCATTTGCCGCTCACGAATGTTGCAGATTGAAGATTCGTGAGGCGGACTCGATGTCGCGAAGCTGACATATCCAACGACGCGCGATTTTGTTCCAACCCATGAGAGATAAATTCGCGCGGTGCCTTTCGCGGCGATCGCAACAACGCCGGATTTCGCGCAAACTTTGCTCGCAAATCTCCGCAAGCATGACTCGATCACGTCGAGATCGTCGCGCAATCGAGAAAAGTGGCGTGAACTTGTCCTCCGCATGTCGGAATGAACAGCGAGCGATGAATTTGCAGTCGATCGTCATGCATCGGAAGCACGTCGTTGATCTCGAGGATTGAAAGCGCGCGCGATGTCCTACAGAGTGCTGCGGCGCAATAGCTACGGAATGTGGATGTGACGGAGCAGGTTCATCGTGAGAAGGCGCATGTCCTGCCGCTCGACAGTATCAGGGGTATCGCGGCGACATCCGTGGTGATTCATCATCTCCTGCTGATGCCGACATTCCTCGCGATATTCCCCCACAACGCGTGGATCGACTGCTCGTTCTTCCGGAGCTCGTGGCTACTTGTCGATCTGTTCTTCGTTCTCAGCGGAATGGTGATGTCGCTCAGCTCTGTCGAGGGCGAGTTCGGTCGCTTCTCGCTGCGCGACTTCATGGTGCGACGTCTGGCGCGCGTCTATCCGCTGCACATCGTGATGCTGGCCGCGAATTTGCTGTTTCGTCTCCTGCGCATCAGTCTGGTCATGGCTGGCCTCGTGGTCGCAGCGCCTGCCGCTTTCGAGGTGAACAATTCCTATTCGTTCCTGCTCAACGTCTTTCTTCTGCACTCGATGGGGTTTGTCGACTATCTCAGCTGGAATGCGCCGAGCTGGAGCATCAGCGTCGAATTCTATACCTATCTGGTCTTTGGCCTGCTCGTCCTGCTGGCCCAGCGCATGCGGTCGCTGTCGCTTTTCTATGGGCTCTCGGGCCTGATCGCAGCCGTAAGCCTGGCCATCATCGTGTTCGTGTTGGACAAGAAGAGCCTCGGCCTGCAGACCGATTTCGGCATCCTGCGCTGTTTCGTGAGCTTCTTCCTGGGCGTGCTGACGGTGAGGGTGGTTCGCCGGTTGCCCGGCAGGCCGGGGCCGGCCACGCAAGGCATCGTGCAGCTGGTTGCGATGATGGCCAGCATCGTTCTCGTCAGCATGGTCGAGGCCTATCCGGCCGCCAGCTTCCTTGCGCCGCTGATTTTTTCGGTCTTTCTCGGCAGCCTGCTGGCGTTTCCCGATGCGCTGCTGATCCCCCGGATGCTGGTGAGCAAGCCGCTGGTGTGGCTCGGGCGTCGATCCTACTCGATCTATATGGTGCATGCGCTTGTGGTGCTGTTCGCCGAGTATTTCGTACGAGCGGTCGGAGCGTCGCGGATCGCGGCATTCGATTCGATCCGGCCTGGCTTGCCGGCAACGCTGAATCTCGTCGTGTCGCTCGCCGCCGTGTTCGCGGTGTCGCACTACACCTACCGCTACGTCGAGATTCCCGGCGGCAAGTTCCTTCGCAACCTTCTTGGACGCCGGTCCGATTTTTCGGCTGCGCCCGCGCCATCGGCGCGGCTGACGAATTGAGCTGCATATGACTGCGCTTGCACTGCATCGTCCGCGGATCACGCTGATCAGCCTCAATATCGAGGCGATCGCGCTCGGCACATATCTGATCCGGGACGCCTTCGGCGGCGTGATCCGCTACGCCACCAGTATTCTTCACGTGGATCCGCTCTGGTACCTGCCGGACGGCATTGCGCTTCTGTGCCTCGCCCAATTCATCATCCATTGCATCCTGCGCAACCGCAGCACATTGGCGACGCTGACGTTCCTGCAGATCATGCTCTCGATCGTGCTCGGCTATTTCATGCTGGGGACCGGCAATGCGGCGGTATCGTCCTTCAAGATGATGCTGCCGGTGTTCGTCGGGTTCTGCTTCTGCGATTCGAGCCTGGGCTCGTACCGAAAGCTGCTCTCGGTCATTGCCGTGACCTTCTATCTTTCGGTGATCGGCGTGATCCTGACCAAGTACTACGTGATGCCCTGGGTCGGATACAAATATGAATCGTTCGGCGCTGTCCGCGAGGCGGGCCGGTTGTGGTGGGCCTATGGCGGAGACGATCAGCGTTTGATGGGCTTCGCCGCCGACAACACCATGGCGGCCTTCTTCATCCTCGTGTCGTTCGCGATCACGTCGATTCGCAAGAGCACGCTATGGTGCCTTCTGTTCGGCTCCATCGCCGTCTACACGATCCGCCTGACCACCAGCAAGACGACCATGATCGTGCTCGTGCTATACCTCGTGCTGCTGGTGCTCGTCCGCATGTTGCCGGAGAAGTCACGCTTCCCCGCCATCAGGACCATCGCGCTGTGGTCATTCGCGTCGATTTTCGTTCCGTTCTTCCTGATCGTGGCTGCGTCGGGAACCGCAGCGATACCGCACTCGACCTTGTTCAGCATCCTGGATCGCATCAACAACAGCTGGCAGCTGCCGTTTGTCTATATGAGCCAGCTGATGCCGATCGGGCTGGTGACGGGCTGCGGCGCCGGCTGCTTCAACTATCCGCAGAAGCTGTTCTCGCCGCTCGCGTCATTTTGGGTGCCCGTCGACAATTTCTACATCGGCACCTACCTGATGTTCGGGCTGCCCTTCGTCGCATTCATGATCATGGTGTTCCGCGCGACTTTCGGCGCAACCGACGTGTACAAGCTGACGCTCATCTTCGTCGTCAACCTGTTCACGATTACGGTCCTGAACTATGGCCCGGCATCCGGCCTTCTCATCATCGCACTGAGCTTCAGCGAGGTGTTTTCCAAGCGGGCGACGGCCGCGCGGGCCAGCGACGTCACTCCGGTTCAGCTGCCCCGGCCGATCCGTTCGCTGGATGGATTCGACCCTGATGTGCCTGGAACGGCGCTGGGCGCGGGCAGGTGAGATCAGATCATGCATAAAAGGCTCGCATTCATCGATACGTTGCGCGGCATCGCGGTGCTGTCGGTGCTGTTCCAGCACGTGCTCGAAGTGATCGTGCAGAAGCACCCGACCGGTGCGTATTATTGGACGTTTCACGACATCATCGGCTACTACATGAACTTCGGACGATTCGGGGTCGTCCTGTTCTTCTTCGTCAGCGGCTTCGTGATCCCGTTCAGCTTTCCGGACAGCGCGACGCCCGTCCGAGATTTTGCAATCAGCCGTTTCTTCCGGCTCTATCCGGCCTATTGGACCTCGATCGTCATCGGGCTCGCCACGATGCTGGTGCTGGATTCCACCGTCTTTCCGGTCTCGCAGGTCATTGCCAACGTGACCATGCTGCAGACATTTGCCAACATCCCGAACCTCTGGGTCTTCTACTGGACGCTGGCCATCGAGCTGCTGTTCTACGTCAGCTGCACCATCCTGTTTGCCATGGGGCTGCTGAACAGGCGCTTCACCGCGGTGACGATTGTCGTCGCCGCGGCATTGATCGGCACCGTCGCCGCCCTGTTGATCGCGAACAGGACGGTCTCATCCCTGATGGAGGTCGGGCTGAATCTCTCGGCGATGTTCCTGGGCAAGATTGTCCGCGACGCCGTGATCGGCGGCAAGCTGCGCTGGGTGCATGTCGCCGGCTGCACACTTCTCTATGCGATTTTCGCAGCCGTCCTGTCCGACAGGCGCTTCGGAGGCGTCTATCATGAAAACTTCTTCTACAGCTATTCGATCGGATCGGCCTACATCTGCGCGGCTCTGGTCTTCCTGGTCTTTGCCGCGTTCGGCGAGCGAATGGCCTGGCGCCCGGTGGCCTTCGTTGGTGTGATCAGTTACTCCGTGTATCTGATGTCGCCGTTCGTGATCGTCTGGGTTCATCGCCTGGTGTGGTTCGGTGATGGTCCGCTGGGGTGGTCCGCCTTCGCGGCCGTCATCGTGGCGTTGTCGATCCTGGTCAGCTGGACCACGTTTTCTCTGGTCGAAAAGCCGTCGATCTCATTCGGGCACCGTTTCCGTTCCGTACGCCGGCGGCGGGCAGCTCTCGAGCCGGCTCTCAGCACGCAGGGAGCCGCCGAGTGAGCGAGGCGGCGAGGCAACCGGACGTGAGATATGACGGATCGTTCGTTCCGTCCGTCCAGGGTCTTCGCGCCATCGCAGCCCTGAGCGTGCTGATGGATCATTTCTACGACATGCCAAAGGGTGGCATGTACGACATCCCGAACCCCGGCTTTCTGCCGCCGCTCTGGCCCTGGCTCCAGTCAGTGATCAACGTCGGCGGGCACGGCGTCGAGCTGTTCTTCATGATCAGCGGCTTCCTGATTCCGGCGAGCCTTGTGCGTCATGGGTCGCTGGCCCGCTTCTTCTTCGACCGCGTGCTTCGCATCATGCCGGTCTTTCTCGTGCTGCATGTTGCGCTGTTCGTGATCGGGCCGGTCGTCGGCTACAAGTTCTTCCGCGGCATCGATGTCGGCAGCTATCTCGGCATCTTCCTTGCCAATCTGTTCTTTCTGCAGGATGCGCTCGGTCTTCCCGCCGCACAGCAGAACGCCTGGACGCTGACTTACGAGTGGGCATTCTATATCTGGTTTGCGGTGACATTCGCCGCGTTGCGCGTCGGTGGTCGCATGATGGCGGCGCCATTGATCCTGTTTGGCTTCGCCTGTGCCCTGCATTGGCCCATCACGGCGTTTTTCTGCATCGGCATGGTCTTCAGTTCCACCGGAATCCGCTTCCCGGTCCAGGGGCGGTTGGGATTGGCTGCCGGGGTGGTTTGTGGCGTCGCCATGTATGCGAGCCTGGTGCTGTTTCATCCCTTCGTTGCGCTGATCCCGGGGTTCCTGCTGTTCGGCATGGTGCTCGCCCCCGGCTCGGGCATCGCCAACGCCCTCAGCGCGCCGGCGCTGCAATTTGTCGGCAAGATCAGCTACAGCCTCTATCTGGTGCATCCCTTCGTGCTGTTTCCGTTGCAAGTGACGGGGCTGAAGCTCGTCGCGATGGGGGCTGACCGCTGGCTGCTCTGGTTCGCATTCATCATCTTGGGGCTCATCGCATCGCTGGCCGCGAGCGCGATCAGCTACCAGCTGATTGAAGTCAGGTTGAGGCGCGTCCTGGACGGCGCGCTACGGGGGCTGGTGTTCGGGCCGCTCGACAAGATAGAGCAGCCGCTCCCACCAGCGAGCGGTGCCGTCAGGCGGTGACGCCGGCCGATCAGGCGCTGACGCCGGCGATCCGACGATAGGTCGTCAACAGGCGTTCGGCGATATGATCCCAACTCAGTGAGCCCTCAGCCGTCTGCCGCGCTCCCTCCGTCAGGCTTGCAGCCAAAGGCCTCGACGTCAGGACGCGCTCCAGAGCATCGGCCAGCGCGGTAGCGTCGGCAGGCGGCACAAGCAGGCCATTGACACCGTCTGTGACGACGTCGGGAATGCCGCCGGTCGCGCTTGCAACGACAGGGCGGTGATTGCCAAAGGCGGATGCCAGCACGCCGCTCTGCGATGCATCCTTGTAAGGCAACGCAACGACTTCAGCCGATTGGAACAGGGTGCTGGTGTCTTCGGCCGAGACATACGTGTCGATGGCGTTGACCGATGCCATATCGGCCATCCGCGCACCAAATCGCGTCATCTCGGGACCACGGCCGGCGATGACGGCCTGATGACGTACACCGCGCTTTGACAGCAGATCGATTGCGTCAAGGAAGACATCGAGTCCCTTGTAGGCCCACATGCGTCCGAAGAAGAGGATGCGGCCCTCGACCGCCTGAATTGGTGTCCGGTTTGTCGATGGCACCATCAACACGCCATGCATGGAGGACGTCACTTCGCCGCGGAAATCGGGCGATGCACGGGCAAAGTCAGCCACGCAGCTCTGGCCATGCACCGTCACATGCGTGGCACCGGCGCGCATGCGGTCCCGCAGCCGCTCTTCGCTCGTATTCGTTCCCGAACCGCCCTCGGAGTGCGGAATGGCGTCATGAACGGTGAGGACGCGCGGAAGGCTGGTGAGCCGAAGCAGCTCCATCAGTCCAGCCGTGAAATATTCCGGGCATTCGTGACAATGAACCACGTCCGGACGAAAGGCGAGGATGTCGAGAAACGACCGTGGAAGTCCGATGGCGCCGGATCGACGCAGGCTCAGATCCCGGATGCGCGTGTCGAACGACGAGGGCGCAGGAATCCAGTCCAGATTCCATTGCTGATTGGCGTCCTTCCGATTGAGCACCAGCCGGACGTCGCAATGCTTGGCTAGTGCAGCGGCCAGTCGATAGGAATATTCAGCGAAATGCGGGGCATAGATCGCCACCCTGAAACGCCTGGTCATATCAGCGTGTCTCGCGCCAGAGATCGATCGGGAAGGCATCCATCAGGGAGTCGTGCTTGAAGCTGAGAGGCGCAGCGCCTCCCATCTCCCGGCCTTCCTCGAGGCTGGAGGCGAATTCGACGTCGAACCTGCCGGTGCCTTCATAATAGTCACGATACTTGAATTCGGCTTCGCCATCGCTCAGCCGCACATAGCGCGCGGGAATTCCGTAAGCTTCCGCGACGATCAGGCCGTGCAGGGAACTTGCCAGCACCAGCTCTGCCTCGAGAATGGCCTCAATGCGTCGATTCCATGATCCGAGCGGGCTGACCACATTCGCCGGGCCGTGATCGATCATGTTGAGGTCGTGCAGGTTGGGCACGAAAATCCACGGACGGACGCCACGCCGTTGAAAGCGATCAGGGAACAGGCGTGGCAGAAGCAACGCAGGATCGCCGAATATGTCAGGCACGGAGAGGCCGCGCCGCCGGAGAATTTCCTGGGTGCGAGGGCCGCGCACCGCGCGAATATCCAGCGTTTGAACGCGACGATTGAGATCGTTCTGGCCTTGGCGCCCGTTGATGCCGCTGCCCCAGATCACATCGTCGTTGCGTGCGTAGTGCAGAACCGAGCCGATCGCAAACATCCGTGCTTGCCGTGACGTTTCGTCTGCAAGCGTATACCCGCTGCGTCGAAGTTGTTGTTCCACCACGACGAGGGACAAATAGTCGCCAAAATTGATCGTTCCATCATCAGGTCGCCAGAAGAACAGCTCTACATGCGGATAAGGCAATTGCTGAACAAAGTCGCAGCCGACCTCGTTGATCAATCTACGCAGATTGGCTCGAATATTCATGCGTCCTCGGATGGCAGATGCTATCCTTCGTACACTGTCTCTCGAAAGAGGCGACTCTTGGACCGTTTCTTGGACCGTTCGAGCAGTGCCGATGCATCGCTAGCCCGCACATACCTAGTCTGAACTCATGACAAGCCTCCAATTGAGCAGCGAGCCTTCGGTCACGTCACGCTCGATCGTTTCCGGCGTCATCTGGTCCACCCTCGATTCCGCGGTGGGGCAAGCGCTGACGCTCGCCATCTACGTGATCATGGCGCGACTGCTGTCGCCGCAGATCATCGGCCTCGTGGCGACGGGTGCGCTGGCACTGGATTTCTGCCGGGCTGTTCTGATCGAAAGCATCGCGATCGCGGTCCAGGCACGCGCCCAGCCGAAAGACGAGGACTACAACGCGTCGTTCTGGCTGATTGCGGGTTTTTCGCTGGTTGCCGCGGCACTGCTCTTCGCAGCCAGTAGCAGCATCGAACGTCTGTCCGGCCTGGAAGATCTCGCCGTCGTGCTGAAAGGCTTTTCCGTCGTGGTTGCCGTGCAGGGGCTATCCCGCACCCACGAGGCCTGGTTGACGCGCAATCAGGTCTTCCGTTCGCTCGCCCTTCGCACGCTGTTCTCCATCACGCTTGGCGGCACCATCGGCATTGCTCTGGCCATCAGCGGCTACGGCGTGCTTGCGCTCGTCGGCCAGCTGGTCACGACCTCGCTCGTGTCATTGGTCAGCCTGTGGACGTTGACGCCGTGGCGTCCAGGTTTCCGCTTCAGCCGCCGCGAGGCGATCGAGCTCATCAGTTACGGCCGCTATGTGGCGCTCACGGGCATCACGAACTTCGCCAACGCCAATTCGGATCTCCTTTTCGTGACATGGTACACGGGGGCTGCGGGAGCAGGCTTCTACAGCCTCGCCAAGCGGCTCGTAAATGCGGTCAGCACGGTGATCGGAAATGCGTTGAACCGCGTGTTCTTCGCGACGATCGCGGGCCTCCAGCACGATCGCAAGGCCTCCAGTGAGGCGCTTCTCGATTTTGTCATGTACACCTCGCTGCTGACGGCACCGATCTTCGCGGGGATAGCGGCCTTGTCGCCCGATCTCATCCTTGCATTCTTCGGCGCGAAGTGGCTCGACTCCGCGCCGTTGCTGTCGATCATCTCGGTAACGGGGTTCTTGACGACCATCGGGCTCTACAATCATTCGGTCATCCTGGCGTTCGGCAAGCCGCATTGGCAGACCTGGCTCACGCTGATTTACGCCGCGTCCAACATCGCGATCTTCATCGCGGCGGCTCCGTTCGGTTTGGTCGCTATCGCTGTCGGCTATGTCGTGCGCGCCGTGCTGCTGTATCCCTTGTCGGCGGGAGCGTCATTGCGCATCCTGTCGATCGCCGTGCGTCACTACGCGCGCGCGCTGGTGCCGGCGTTCGGCAGCTCGGCGCTCATGGCCGCGGTGGTCGTCGGGGCATCCCATAACTTGCCCCCGCTGTCGCCCTGGCTCCGCCTTGCGGCACTGACATCACTCGGCGCTGCGGTCTATCTGGCCGCGGTGCTGCTGACCGCGCGACCGGCGGCGCTTCGGGTCTGGCACGAAGTCGCGATTCGGCTTCGACGGTCCTAGACTGGAAGCGCCCTTGAGGATGGCAGGAGCGCGGAGGCTAACCTGCGTTCGCAGCTTGTCCTGTCGGCCGCAGCTCCAGTGTCTCGGCCAGCGCGGGCTCGGGAGCGGTGGGGCGCCTGGCTTCGGCAGCCGGCGCGAGACGATTGATCAATTTTCGCGCCGGATTCTCGATCAGAACGTAGGTCAGATCAGCTGCGATCGTGAGAATGAGGCAGCAGGCCAGCGCGAATATCGGAAACGCTCCCGGTTGCAGTCCGAGCTGATGCCAGACCGGCTTGAACACCAGGATCAGCAAGAGTTCGTGCAGCATGTAGATGGCGTAGGAGGTGTTGCCGAGCCGGCCAAGCCAGGTGGCGCCAGGGAACCTGACAAACGCGCTTTCGCCGATTGCGGTCAGCAGGATGGCGAGCGAGAAGAGAACGATCGCGAGATCCGGCTTGGCAAAAACGTTCAGGATCAGGATCGAGGCCAGGAACACGCCAATTCCCGCGATGGCGACCGGCTTGCTGCCGCGATTGCGGAATTGCTTGAACAGCAGCGCGAGCAGAATACCGTTCAGGAAGCTCGGAAGCGCCCGCAGCATGCCATAATCGAAATTGGCGCCATACATTTGCGACCGATCCTGCCAGATCGGCAGGTGACCATGGGCCAGCACGGCGTACAGACTCGCCACGATCACCGCGAGCGTCAGGGCGGAGACGCGCCCGGCCAGCAGCATCAGGAGCGGGAACAGCAGGTAGCAGAACAGCTCCGCACTGATCGACCAGGACGGCGAGTTGAAGCTGAGATGATCGGTGACGCCCCAGGCCTGGACGAGCAGAGCATTGTGGATGAAGTCCAGCGCGCTCGCATGTGATGTCGGGCCTTTCACTCCGATCCAGGCGAGCACGACGAAGGCGAGCAAGGTCAACAAGTGCAGGGGATAGATCCGCGCAATGCGCCGCATCAGAAAGCGGGCATAGCCGCGGATTCCAATGGAACCAGCCGGATAGGAGTACGAGATCACGAATCCCGAAAGGATGAAGAACATGTCGACGAACAGCCCGTACGAGCCGTTCCACGCCGGCGAGATGCCCTTGTCGATGTTCTTCAGATGAAAAATGAAGACCCCGAGGGCTGCGACGAACCGATAGAAATCGAGCACGACAAAGCGTGTTTGTTCACGGATTTCCATCTCGATGTCGTATTCCCTGCGAAGCGAGATGTCGTTCTAGAGCCGAATTGTGACGCAAGTTCGCAAGTCCCGCATGTCCTTCGCGGCAACACGGCGTCCATGATCATGGCGGAAATGCCGCTGGTGCATGGCACCGCAAGATGCGGCTTTCCGGTCGTGCCGTTTCAGAAGGCAGATGCCTGTGCTTTGGTCGTGCGAGCCCGGACCTGCAGCGTCGCAGGTCCGGACGTTCCGTACGATGTCTCAGACGAACATGAAATCGTGGCTGGTCAAGCTCGCGACGGCGATGTTCTTCAGCAGGACCGAATCGTTGGCTGACAGCGTCACCATTGCATCGTTGCCCGATTGCGCGATCTGGAGATGGCTATAGTCGGCTGCCAGCTGTTTTGAGATCTCGACGATGTCGTGGTTGGCGGCATCGCCGGCGTGGAAGTTGACGATCTGGTCCTGGCCGTGATCGTAGACCACGGTCGTGGAGCCGGGAGCCGTGGAGAACAGGTCGTTGCCGTTACCACCCTGAACCGTCACGCCCGCAGCCACGGCGGTGACGTTGTGGGTGCCGTCCGCTTTCGTATCGTCGAAATATTGCAGCGCGTTAGCCGCGTTGTAATGTTCGTGCTGGGTCGTTCCCTGCTGGCCATTGAAGTTGAACAGGAAGACATCCTTCGTGCTGTCAGCGTTGTTCGCGACCTCCTGGGTCTTGTTGCCGGCGCTGTCATAGATGTCGGTCAGCTTGCTGCCGTCGTTGTTGACCACCTGCGTGTAGTCCAGGGTGCCGTCGGCATGGGTTCGGGTGATCGCGACGATTTTGCCGGACGCATCGAGATGCTGATGCTGGGTGGTGTAGCTCTGCCCGGTGACGTTGTAGCTCCAGTTGTCGGACGTGTGGTCGGCGTTGGTAATGTACGCCGCCGTCTTTACGCCTCCCGTATAGACGGTCGTGGAGCTGTAACCGTCCGCCTTCTGCACCACCTCGCTCGTGATGATGCCGTTCGCGTCGTACCAGTCCGTGGTCTTGTTGCCGTCGCTGGTCTGCGCCAAGGTGAAGGCCAGGCTGTTGTCGGCGTGAGTTCGCGTGATGTTGGTGAGGAACCCGGTCGTATCGTAGCTGTCGTGCCCGGTCGTGTAGTTCTGGCCGACGACGTTGTAGAGGAAAACGTCCTTTGACCCGTTCGCGTGATAGTCGGTCTCGGTCGTCTTCACGCCTGATGCGTTGTAGTTGCTGACGACGCTGCTGCCATCGGCATTGACGATCTGGCTGTAGTCCAGCGTGCCGTCGGCGTGGGTTCGGTCCATCTCGGTGAGCTTGCCGGACGCGTCGAGATGCTGGTGCTGGGTGGTATAGCTCTGGCCGGTGATGTCGTAGCTGTAGTTGTCGTGGCTCTGGTCGGCGTTGATGATATAGGCGGCGGTCTTCACGCCATTGGTGTAGACGGTCGTGGAATCGAAGCCGTCGGCCTTCTGAACCACCTCGCTGGTGAGAATGCCTGTGGCGTCGTACCAATCGGTCGTCTTGGTGCCATCGCTGCTCTGGGCCAGCTTGAATGCGTAGCTACCGTCGGCGTGACGCCGCACCAGCGTGGTGAGGAAACCGGTCGCGTCATAGATATCGTGCTCGGTCGTGTAGGCCTGCCCGGTGATATTATAGAGCCAGATGTCCTGGCTGTGGTCAGCGTGCGCGTCGATCTCCTTGGTCTTGTTGCCGGCGGCGTCATAGGTCGTGACGACGCTGCTGCCATCGGAATTGATGACCTTGGTATAATCCAGAGTTCCGTTCGCGTGTTTGCGGGTGATGGCCGTGACCTTGCCGGAGGGGTCGACGTGCTGGACCAGCGTCACATAGCTCTGCCCGGTGATACCGTAGCTGTAATTATCCAGGCTGCCGTCCGGGTTCTTCACATAGGCCTGGGTCTTGGCGCCGTTGCTGTAGAGCGTCGTCGAAGTGAAGCCGTCGGCTCTCTGCACCACCTCGCTGGTCAGGTTTCCGGTCGCATCATAGAAGTCGCTGGTCTTGGTGCCGTCGCTGCTTTGGACCAGCTTGAACTGGTAGCTGCCGTCGGCGTGCCGGCGCACCAGGGTCGTGAGGAAACCCGTGGTATCGTAGATATCGTGTTCGCTGTTGTAGGGCTGCCCGGTGATATTGTAGGTCCACACATCCTTGCTGTGATCGGCGTGATAGTCGGTTTCGACAAGTTTGACGCCGGTCGTGCTATAAGTGGTGATGGCACTGCTGCCATCGCTGTTATAGATCTGCGTCGAATCCAGTGAGCCATCCGCGTGGGTGCGCGTCACCGAGGTGACCTTGCCCGTCGTGTCGACGTGCTGGACCTGGCTGGTGTAGCTCTGTCCCTTGATGTTGTAGGTGTAGTTGTCCTGGGTGTGGTCGGCATTGAGGACATAGGCAGCGGTCTTGACACCGGCGGTGTAGAGGGTGGTCGAGTAGTATCCGGTCGATTTCTGGACGACTTCGCTGAGAAGGGTCCCGGCCGTGTTGTAGGTATCGGTGGTTCTGGTGCCGTCCGTTGCGAGATGGATGAAGGTGGTCTTGATGCCGCCCGTGTAGCCGATCGCGTCTTTCGAGCCGTCGGCATAGTTGACGGTCGTCGAAATCGGCTGGCCGCTGCCGTTCAGGCCGGTGTTCGACGTCGAGACCAGGCTGCCGTTCGCGCTGTAGGTGAGCGTGCTGGTCCAGGTCGGGGCCGAATTCGTGACGGAGAACGAATATCCACCCTGGATCTTGGACAGCGCATTGCCGTAATGCGCAATGATGTAGTCCAGCGTCGCTTTCGAGGCGACCGGCAGGACGTGCGTATCCGTCAGGGTGATCGTCTTCAGCGTGGTCGATGTGCTGAAGTCGGAGAGCTGCGGAACGATCTCGGCCGCGGTGCCGGTCACGTCGGGCGGAACGCTCGGCGGACCCGAGGTGCCCGCAGGCGCGTCGATCTCGATGATGAGCGGGTGATCGCTCACCGGGATCGTGATCGTCGAGACATCGGTATAGCTGGCGATCGCCGTGGTCCCGGTCATCGTGTCGTACACCTTGACCGAATGGTGCACGCCGCCGAGATTCACGGTGACGGTTTGTGTCGGGTTCGATATCTCGGTATCGGCCGCATCATTCCAGAGCTTGGGCTCGGCCCAGACGACGAGCTCATAGGCGCCATTGCTCTTGCCCAGCACCATGCTGCTGCCGGTTTCAGGCATGTTGCTCAGCGTGTAGTTCAATGGATCAGTCGGCTGATGACCGCCCGAGCCGTCATCGGCCAGGATGGTCGTGAGATTGTGGATCGCAGTGGCGGCCAGCTTCGGGGTGCCGTCCGAATGGAACAGGCCGTATTTGTCTTCGGGGTTGGTGGTGCTGGCGGCCGAATTCCGATCGAACAGTTCGTAGAGATAGGTCGAGCTCACGCCGTCCTTGTAGGCATCGACCAGCGTGTTCAGGATCGATTTCGCCTGCACCGTTTCGTCAACGCCGAGATATTGGGTGTTGGCCTGGGTCGTGTAGCCGGTCTCGGTGATGACCACCGGCTTGCCGGGGGCGGCCGTCTCCACCGCGCTCAGCGTCGCAGCAAGGGAACTGGCAGGGGTCGAGCCGGTGCTGACATAGGCGTGGGCGTTGGCGTAGTCGACCGAACCCGACATGTTGCCGAGCTGGTTGTAGCCTTGCGGATCGTTGTATGCGAGCGACAGGTTGTAGACCGGAATGCTCGAAAGCGCGCCATCCGCCTTCACGGCTTGGTAGAGCGCGCTTTGAAATTGAGCAGCCGCGCTGAGGCTCGAGCTGCCGTGATAGCTGAAGGGCTGGGCATTGGCCTCGTTCAGCCCCTCGATCGCGCTGATGCTGCCTGGATGGCTTGCCAGGAATTTATCGAGCGAGGTTACGTAATTCTGAAGCCCGGTCGCGCCCTGCCCGGGCAAGGCGGACGAAACGATGAAGTCGAACTTGTAACCGGCCGCCGCCAGACCGTCGACGACGGGTTGTGCGGCCGGATTGGTCGCCATCGCGTCGCGAAGATGGGTGACGCCGAGATATTTCAGGTCGTCGACCATCATTGCGAGATTATTGTAGTCGGTCCATCCGAAGCCGGCGTGGCTGTTGACGCCGATGGAGTTGATGAAGCCGCTTGCGGAAAGAATGGTCTGATCTGACATTGCACACTCGAGCCAAGAGAGAGCGAACGGAATTGCCCGCGGGATTGATCGCAACTCTCGATTTCGAGTGTGAATTTCAGATAAAGATCGACGCGACAAAAATCGTGCGACGCAGGTTCCTTGTGCAGGAACAGATGTCGTATCGACGAAGGGTATATCGTGGCCGTGTCGACGCAGGATGGCGCGACCGCGGCGCTTTCAAGAATTCGACAGCCTGATCTGCTGATTATCTGCGCAGTCGCGCGCGCGACTGGTCACGAGACCGGCAACATCAGCACGCCGGTGATGGCCAAGCGAGCATAGCGACAGGAATATTCGTAAAGGTTGAATGATCAGCGTCTCGCTTTGGTTGTAAATCGGCGCCGAATGTCGGTTTCGAACCGGGAACTCAAGGTTTGCTGTGACGCGCCAGCATGAGGAAGTCTCCCCGCCAGGCAACGATTGCGGCCGCCAGTCCTGCAATCACGATCTTGGCGGCAAGCCAGAGCGGCTGGATCGGCATGGATGCAAGCGATCCGATCAGCATTGCCGCGGCAAGAGCCTGGACGATCAGGATGGCGCGGGGAACCGCGCGGTATTGGACCGTCGGGCCCAGGGCGAGCACGATGACGATCACCGTCGCGGCCGAGGCAGAGGCGACCGCACCGCGCGGCGACAGGCCCGCCGCGGCCGCGAGGGCTGATGCGGCTGCCACAAGGATCAACTGGGTGGTCGCCACGACGACCAGCCGGATTGCGAGTTTCTCCAGATGAGGGACAAGCGCGACCGTGGACTGCAAGTGGAGGTGCAGGAAATAGAACAAGGCCACCATCGGCGCCGTGGCCAGAAACCCGTCCAGGCTGTCCTGCGCCAGAAGAAGATGGGCGGCATCGGGGATGAAGCCGATCAGTCCCCCCAGCAGCACGACCGTCGTGCAAACCATGAATTCGAACATGCGACGGGCCGAATCGGCCGGCCTCGAGGCACCCCCGCGTTCGAAGTCCTGAACGACCTCGGGATAGCTGATCGTGTGGATTGCAGCGTTGAGAACGCCAAAGGGGCGTTGAAGCAGGTCGAGGGCGATCGAGAAGCCGGCGCTGGCGCCCGTTGCGCCAAGGCGACTGACGATGATGAAGCGCAACAACACGGGCACCGACAGATGGATGACGGACGCGCCGGCGGCCAGCAGCCCGTAGCGGCAGAACTCTGACCAGTCGCGAAGCAGAATCGAAAGCGGCGGCCGCGCCAGCCTGGCACGGTGCGTGACCAGACCTGCGGCGAGGCCCGCCGCCTGGCCGGATGCGATACCGATCAGCGTAGCCTCGGCAGTTCCCCAAAACGCAGCCCCTGCCACGGCCCCGCCGAGAACCGCGCTCGCACGCAGGGCAAGCAGGCAGGACGCAAGGCCCAGGCGGTCGCACAGGCGGATCGTCAGGAAATAGAGGTCGGCAAAGCCCTGAAGCATGGCGACGCTCAAGCCGAGAGCGACGATGTCGGGCGAGAGCCGACTCAGCTTAGATGCGCAGGCGCCGATCAGGACCAGCGCCAGCGCGCTCAAAAGGCCTGCGCAGAGCAGCGACCACCGCAGCCGAGCGGCCTCATGGCCGTCGGCTGCCGCGAGGAACCGCAGGCCGGCGAGCTGCAACCACTCGAACATCAGCACGCAGAGCAACTGACTCGAGGCGAGTGCCAGCGAAAAGCTGGTGTAGTCAGCCGCGCCCAGTAGATGGCTGATCGCGAAGATCAGAACGATCGCCGTTGCGCTCTGATAGATGTAACCGGCGACGGCAGACAAGCGAGCCATTTGGGACTGATGATCTCAGCTTGGGTCCGCGCGGGAAACGTGCTCGGGGGCCTGCGAATCCATCATGATGCTGCGGCCGCCCTGGCGTAGTTTCGTCGCGGCTGCGTTTCGCGCAACTGCCTGTATAGTTTGCGATAGGCGAGGATGACGTCGGAGAACATCCATTTGTTGTTGTCGCTGGCCAGGCGTTCGCTGATCTCGACGATCTTGTGCGGGTCCGCCGCGATGGCGAGCATGCTGTCGGCAAGCGAGGCCGGGTCGGACTCGGTCAACCAGCCGGTGACGCCGTCCTCGATCGCCTCCGGCATTCCGCCAAAACGCGTTCCGAGCAGCGGCCGGCCCGCCGCCTTGGCATCGGCGACGACGAGCGGGCCGGGATCATGCCAGATCGAGGGTGCGATCACGACATCGACGGCCTTGTAGAACTCGTCGGGAGAAACAAATCCCATGAACTCGACGCGGGCGTCCGGAGCGATCGCCTTCAGCCTTTGCTGCTCGCCGTCACTGACGCGCCCGGCAATCAGCGTCCTGAAACGCTCGCGCGGCAGCCTGGCCAATGCCCGCATCAGGTTCTCGATGCCCTTTTCTTCGGTCAGGCGGCCGATGAATCCGAATGTGACTTCGGTGGTGCAGAGAGGACGAAGATGGGGAGCGCTCGGTGGGGCCGTCGAAGCGTTGTGGATGACGGTGCGGATCGGCGTGTCCGCGAACAGGCCGAGGTCGGTGTGAATCGACAGAACCCGCTCGCTGACGCCGACCACGGCGCTGAGCCAGTGCGTGGCGCGGCGGCGGTGATAGGTCAGCAGCGAGCAGCTGGTGCAGGTATGCTCGCAGGACCGTCCCCGATCGAACCGCGAGCAGCGGGGACAGGTGAGATAATAATCGTGCACCGTATGGAGCACAGGCACGCCGAGTTGCGCCGCCACTCTCCAGATCGCGGTCGTCAGTCCCGACAAATTGTTGGAGTGCACGACGTCAGGCTTGAAGGCGCGGATCCGCTCCGCGATCATCGGCGCCAGGATCTGCCAGTCCTCGACCGCGTGCCACATGCTGCGCACCGCGGCGTTCCTCGGTTCGTTGAAAGGCAAATAAAAGTTCTGCACGGGCGCGGTATGGATATCGATGCCATTGTGTGTTTCGGGACTGAGGTCGGGCGACGTTGCGGTGCGGACCACCTCCACCTTGTCGCCGGACTCGGCCAGGCCTTCGGCGAAGCGGCGGGCGAAAATCTCGGCGCCGCCGACGACCTTCGGTGCGTTGGGGGTCGGATAGAGCGAGGATGTCAAAAGAACTTTCATGGGGTCAATCTCATTGTTGAGAACGCAGGAAACAACTGATCCGGATCGCGTCGGCTGGCGTGCGCGGAGGCATCGCTCACCTCTCCGGCCGGATGTCGAAATCGGGAGCCGCGGCATTATTCGTGCTGACCAGGAGCGGCGTGCCCGACACCGGCATCCACGCCCCCGAAGCGGGTTGCGCCGCAGCTTCGCAAGGCAGGCTATAAGTCGCGTCCGCCGCGTTGGATCGCAGCCGTACGGCGAAGCGCTGGTTCGGATCGCCGGACCAGATCGCCATTCGCCGACCGGCCGGCGTCGACGCAATGATCGCGGTGACGCCGCCGGACAGCTGCTTGCTCTCCGCGCTCGTGCTCGAGCGGACAAAGGCCCATGCGTCACGAACCGCGCAGGCGGCTCGCTTCGGAGAATTGTCGAAATGGTACAGGCCGAAATTGTGTTCGAGGTCCGATGGATTCGTTCCGCTGTCCTTGAGCTCGTAGAGCCAGATGCCTTTGAGCCAGGATGATGCGGTCGAAGCCCAGAGGATGAGCTGGGCCATGTTGTCGGCCTGGGCCTGCTCGCTGACGCCGCATTTGTTGTTCGCCGTCGGCCAGCCTGCTTCGGTCACATAGATTGGAAAAGTCGGACTGCCGCTGGCTTCGCTCACCAGGCGATGAAAGGTGTTCAGCCGGTCGACGACTTCAGCCGAATTGCGCTTGGCCGGTCCCATGCAGAAATTGTAAAGATGGATCGAGACGCCGTCGGCATATTGAAGGATGCCGGACTGCAGCATCTGCTCGGTCCAATTCCAGCCGGGATCATCGCCGATCGCCCCGACCACGAAGGGGGCGCCGGGCGCGGCTTGCTTGACGGCGGGCTGTACGATCTTGGCCAACGCCAGATAATTGTCGACTGAGAATGCCGCGTCCTTCTTCGCCGCGAGATTCCATTCATTCCAGAGCTCGAACACCGGGTGCTGTGGTGCGACGGCGTGCGCTGCGGCCGACGCGTAGGCGGCGAAGCGCCGCCGTGCTTCGTCCGTCGTCGGCGGCATGGAGTTCGGCACGAGGTGGTGGCCGAAAGCCAGGATGAGGAAGGGGCGGGCAACGGCCGACTTGATCTGGGCATCCAACCGGCCGAGCTGCGGGGTAAACCCGATCCGGCCTCCAGGCTGCTCGAAATCCGACCACGGAAAATCGTCGCGGAATGCGTTGACGCCCAATTCCCTGATCTGGCCGATATTGATCGAAGGTGTGTAGCCGCGCGAGCTGACGGGGCCACCCAGCCCCTGATGCGTGCCGACGCCAAGCAAGAATTTGCTGTCCAGCCGCTGCGCGGTCTGAGAGAGCCCGCCCGATGTCGATAAACCGATGGCGAGGAGACAGATGAGGATATGCCGTGTGGCGCTTCTCAAGGTGCTTTGCATCGTTCAGATCGCGCCCACCACGGTCCTCGCTCACGCTGCCAGGGATACTCCCGATGGCGGTCCACTTGTTCCATCCCTGGACGCGCCGATGCGCCAGGTCATGCTCAGGCGTTGCTCGACACGTCCTGACGGAGTTGCACCTGTTCTTCGGGGCGGCGCTCGTCGCTCTGCAGCACCTCCATGTAGACCTGCCGGAGCTGGCGGTGCGTCTTCTGCACGTCGTAATATTGCTTGAAGCGCTCGTAGCCGCGGTGCCCCAACACGTTCAGGTCAAGGTCGAGCGCGCGTCGGAAACCCTGGACCAGCTCCGCGGCGGTGACCGGTTCGCACAACACGCCGGTCACGCCGTCCACCACGATCTCCGGCAATGCGCCGATCCGGAAGGCCAAGATCGGCTTGGCCGCGCGCATCGCTTCCAGCGCGACCAGACCGAAGGCCTCCCAGCGGGACGGGATCACGACAAGGTCGGCGGCCTCCAGATGGGTCTCGATTTCGCGGCGGTCGAGCCAGCCGAGCAGGGTGACGTTGGGAGGCACCGCCGGCCCGTCGAACTTGTTGACGACGGAGGCACCGACGATGCGAACGTCCACCACATCTTCGAGAAGCCGTGCCGCTTCGATCAGCAAATCAAAGCCCTTCTGCCGATCGAGCCGGCCGATGAACAGGACCTTGGCCTTCTTCGAAGGCCAGATTGCCGCCACTGGCGAGGGCTCCGGACGCTTCATCGAGATGCCGTTGGGCACCAATGTCAGGCGATCGGCCGGAATTCCGGCGCGCACGGCTTCGTTGAACTCGTCTGCAGAGATGCAGATGATGCGATCCGTGGTTCGCGTCAGAAGCCTTTCGGCCGCCTTCGAGACCTGATGGCTCAACCGTCCGGTCTCGCGAGAGAAGGCCCAGCCATGCGGACAATAGATCACGCTGGGGGCCTGAGGCCTTGCCGCGAGCGCAGGCCGGAGAACGAGACCCGCAAATGACGAGTGCAGGTGAACGACATCGGGCCTGAAGCTGTCGATCGCTTGCAAGCTGGCGCGCAGCATATGGAAGAGACCGGACACGCTGCGGCCCGACCGCTCGAATGTCGTCATCTGGGCGTCATCAATGGCGAGATCGCCTCGATGATCCGAAGGCACGACATAATGGATATTCTCGGCGCCGAAGCTCGCCTGCTGCTGCGGGTGCAGCTCATTCAGGTAGCTCGCGATTCCACCTCGGATCGTCTCAGCGATGTGCAGCAGCTTGATCGGTCGTTGGAGCGAGCCTGACATCGATGAATCCCTTCGTAGGCGTCGGCAGTGGCGCGGACGATCCTCCCAATACGAAGCAACAATTTGACCAGCGTGTGGTGTTGTTGCGCCAACACTGCATCCGTCGTCGTCACGAATAATTTTGTCTTCGGACGGAACCAAAAGGATTTACGAGTATTCGATCGGTTTGCGCGTTTCAGTTGATGTGCCGCTGGGCCAGGAATTGAAGCAGCGCGTCCGCCGATCGCTGCCATGAAAACTGTGCGAGTCGATCCTGCTGCCTCTTTCGTTCGCTCTCCGTGATTGCGCCGGCGGCAAGGCGTGCTTGCATGCACTGACGCAGAGCATCGGCATCGTTGGCGTCGAAATAGGCAGCCGCGTCGCCGCAGGTCTCCTTGACTGCGTCGGCTGTCGAGGCAATGACCGGACATCCGAACAGCATTGCCTCGAGCGGAGGCACGCCGAATCCCTCATAGAGAGAAGGAAATACGAACGCAGACGCGCGCCCATAGAGTGCGGCGATTTCGCTGTCAGTCAGGCGGCCTGCCAGGATGAGATTCGGAGTTGCCTTGCCCAGATTATCCTGAAAGACGCTGCTGTTATGGCCGCCGACGATGACAAGTGGAACATCCGGCCGGTTCAGCGACTGAATGGCGCGCGTTGCCACAGTGAGATTCTTGTTCTTCGTCATCGAACCGATGAAGAGAAAGTAGCTGTGAGAACGAAGCCCGAGCCGGCCGAGGATGCCATAATCGGGAACCGTGTTTGCAAAGTGCTCAGCGCTATTGGGCAGCACGGGAATCCGAGACGCTGATAGTCTCAGGACGTCAGCGAGCTCTTGACGCGAAAAATTGGAGACCGTCGCAATGGTTGCGCTACGTGCGAGCAGGCGATCCATCGTGCGATGAACCGCGCGGTAGCGCCAGCCGAAGAAGTCCGGGCGACGAAAGACCTGGGCATCGTGAATCACCACGATTTGGTCACGATGCAGCACGGGTCCTGAATTCGCCAAACTTATCAAGCGTCCGCCCGCAGCCGCGCGCGCCAGATCAACCTGATCCCAGGCGTGGCCGCTCAAGCGCCCGATCTTTCGGACCTTGATTTTCTCGAGATCAAGCACTTCCCGGACATCGGGTGGGACAAGGAGCTGCCATTCGCAATCGTGCAGTCGTGCCGGAAAACGGCCTGACACCAATGCGTGGTCGATGGCTTTGACGATTTCGGCAGCATAGCGCTGAACGCCCGTCAGCGCTTGCGAGAGAAAGCGGCCGTTGATGGAGATCTTCAGATGGGTGCTGTTCGGCAGAGCGCTTTTCGAAGTCTGTATCGTCATGATGTCCTGGCGGTGCACGGATCGGGCCAGCCGATGGGCCGCCAGAGAGCAATTGTTAGGCACGAAAATATGACGGAGCGACGGAACCGCTCGCGATCGTGAGTTTGCAACGAGGCCGGTCGCCGCCGCTGCGGTCACGGTCCAAAAAAGCTGTTCTCCGGCAGGTCGAGAACGGCGCCGGCCTTGAGAAGCTCGCGTTGCAAGCGCGCAATCGGAATGTCCTGCACGGGTACACCGCTCTCCGCCGCGAGCGATCCGGCAACGCCTGCGGCTTGCCCGAGGATCATGTATTGCGGCTCCATGCGCAGCGAGGAATAGGCCACATGCGAAGCGGACAGGCACACCGGCACCAGCAGGTTCTGCAATTCGTCCTTGCGAGGCGTCATGACCCGATAGGGGATCTGGTAGGGCTGAACGGGGACTTGCATGTCGCCCTCGTTACGTACCGTGCCGTCCGGCATCACGACACGCTGCACGTTGTGGGAGTCGCTGTTGTACGAGCCCATGCCGATCGCGTCAGGCTTGGCGCGATTTGTTTGCAGGTCTGCCTGTGTCACGACATAGGCACCCACCATGCGACGTCCCTCGCGGATGTACAATTCTCTCGGCCAATGGTCGCTGTCCGAGAACTCGTCCTTCGGCAGGCCCCATACATTGAGCTGGCTTTTGAGGGGCGCAGGCACGACGGGATCGTGGCTGAGAAAGTAAAGCAGTCCTTGTGTGTAGCGAAGATGTTCGGTGCGGATCCGTAGCTTGTCCTGGTAGGAGGCATCCGGATAGGCGGCGCTATGGCCGATATAGTCGCTCGAGAACGGCCCGTTGTTGTTGAAGTCGGCCTTGTGGTTCGGGAGCCGGACCGGATACAGGAAGTCCCTCAGCGAGGGGTCTCGTCCCATGTGCGATTGAAATTCCTGCAGGTATCGCGCGAGCAGCGCAAATTGTGCCGGATCGTAGCCGTCCGGTTTGGGAAACGGCAAACGATTTGCAGGATCGTCGGTCAGAACGAGACGATAATTGTAGGCCTGGACGTTCTTGTCGCCGCTTCCGGCCGTCGGCAGCGGGCCGGGGGAGATTTCGGGATAGAGCCGGTGGTCGTCGCGATAAGCAAGCATCGGCCAACCAAACTGGTGCTGCGGCGTGATGGTGCGTACGCCGGCGAGCGTCTCGCCGTAAGTCTGCGCGCTTTCCCGGCCCCAGGTGTAGGTTGCGCCTGATTGTGCCAGAAGATCTCCTTCGTAGCTGCAGTCCACAAAGACCTCGGCGCGCCATTCGCGGCCGTCCTCGCTCGTCACGGAAACGATCCTGCGATTTTCGATCGTGACGCCGTGACGTTCGCGCAGCCGCGCGCCGAACACGACTTCAACTCCGGCTTCACCGAGCATCGCGCCGAAGGTGTCTTCGGAGACGTGCGGCTCGGACAGCCAGTCCGTGATGCGGTCGAGGCGAGATCGGCCGTAATGCTCGGCAACGCGGCGATAAAACAGCTTCGCATATCCGCCGATCACCTGGGGATTGCCGAGGTCGGTGGCGGAAAGCCCTCCCGTAACCATCCCTCCGAGATGATGACCCGGCTCGAGCAGCACGACATGCGAGCCCCGGCGTGCGGCCGAATAGGCGGACATGACGCCGGCAGCCGTGCCGCCGTACACGAGGACGTCCTTGTTGACGGGAGATTGCGCGCTCGCCGGGCTAACAATAAGCGACAGTATCAGGCAAACCAGGAGGCCGGATGTTCTGCAATGGATCGACATCTGTAACGCTTCCGCGGGCTGGAGATGACCTTTCTTTTTATCTGCGACTTCCGATGAATGGCGTAGCAACGCAGTATGATCGATTGGCGTCGGAACGGCGTCGAGAGATTGACGTTTGTCGCTGCGAAGCGCTGATCTCGCCGCAAGCCTGACACCGGGCTGAATGATGAGGCTGGCCGCGCGCAAATTACGGGGCAGGCCGTGGCTTTTCGAATGCTCGTCACGGCAATGCGGACCTCAGCATCGTCTATTCGTGTCTTGCGAATCGACTGGTCTCAGCTTGCGTCTCACAGCTGCTTCGCGATCGGCAGCAGCTCAGACTGAAGCAGCTTGATCATCTCTTGAGACGAGAGGGATGGCTTTGATGGCGCCGGTGGAAGATCCGCAACCTTCACAGCGTCGTTGTGCTGATCTGCAAGATCGGCCGCAGCCTTCTCGCTGGCAATCCTGTCGGTCAGCGCGGCCTCGGCGGCCTGCCTTTCGGCAAGCGCCTTGACGACGGCAGCTTCGTCCTCCTTGCGCCGCTGCTCGGCCTCTGCTGCCATCGTCTCTTCAACGCGTTTGGCCTCAGCGGTGGTGATGATGATGATGATGATGATGATGGTGCCGATGGCGCCCGATCACGACCACCGGTCCGCGTCGCCAATGACTGTGGTGATGGTGGTGGTGATGATGATATTGCGCGAGCTGCACGTTCGCCTTTGTCGTCTCAGGGGTTTGCTCGTCCAGAGCCTGCAAGACCGTCGCGGCATTCGGGATCGGCTCAAGCAACTCAGCATAGGAGTTAGCTTGTAGCGGACCCGAGGAAAGCGGGGCCGGTCCCGGGGCGGCTTGCGCTGACGAAAGGGTGCCGAGCGCCGCCACCGCTCCTAAAAGGCCGGCTATCTTTTTTTCCATGATGTTGCTCCAAAACGCCCCGCGGGACATCCGCCGGGTCGACGGTAAACGGGAAGAAAGGGCAATACGTTCCTGGCCGTGACCCGCGCGAGCCGCCTCGACTTCCTTGATCGGCAACAAAACCTCGCTCCAGGCGTTTGGACTCACCCAATCTTTGTCAAAGGCCAGATATGGAAGACTTCTCAGCTCCTGTCCGCGCGCGCCAATCCGCACTCCCGTGGGTGATTGTTGCTCTTGCAGTGTTGGTAGCCGGATCAAGCATCATTTGGATGAACAACAAGATTGGGGCACTCGAAGCTGCCAAGGCGCCTGCTCAGGAGCTGAATGTTGATGAAACGCGGCAAGCCCTGGCAGCGCTGCAAAAAAGGTTCGATGAAATTCAGAGCGGACAAACAAGCTTGAGCGGCCAAGTCAGCGAGCTCAAGGGCCAGGTTGCAAAAGAACAGGGAGAGCGCAAACTTCTCTCCGATCAGCTCGGCTCGCTCAGTGAGCGAGTAGATGCTCTTTCGTCATCGAGTGCAGACGCAAACGCCGGCTCACAGCAACCTCAAAGGAACAGGAGAAGCAAGAGGTAGGAGAGCGAACGAAATCACCAGCCGGAGCCGATAAGGGGTTCGAGGGAGGCAGCCTCGGCACCGCTCCTGGAGGGCAGACGATCATCCCCCCGACAGGTCTGGCTGCTTCCCAGAGCATCGACAGTCCCGGCGAAATCCGACGCATCCTTTCAAAGCCGTCCATACGCGTGTGCGCACCGAAAGGCAGGCTTCCCAGAGTTTCGCGAACCACGGAATCGTTAAAAGCTTCGGCTTGACGATGAGGAAAAGCCGCTCGACCACCAGAAGGCTGAGCGCGTAGCAGACAACGATGATCGCCGTGCCGGTGATCCAGTGCCCCTTTCCCGCCACGGCCACCGCGACGAGCTTCAGTGGTTCTACTGTCGCCGTCGGAAGCGCCAGCAAGAACAGCGAGGGATAGGGTCCGAGTCGTTCGATCGACCGTCTCAAGCTCATGAAAGGTCTCCTCGGCGGGAAACAGTCGCGACCCCCTTGTTGTTCCCTGCGACGGAACGTCGGGCGCGATTTAATGCCGGAACGGAAATGGCAACCCAATCGTTCTCAAGACCTGTGATCGGGAGCATGTCACGATGGTAGATGAGACGAAGAAAGAATTGGCGCTGATAGCAGTTGGCACCCTTGCGGCTCTTCCTGTTCTCGGCGGCCTTAGCCTGACACTGTTGGGACTCGTCGCATGGTGAGGCCGGGGGCCTCACCCAAAACAAACTGCGCACTCAGCTTTTCATTTTTTGTGCCCTACGGCCCATAGGCATACTGGCCTCTGCCCCGTCCAAAGCAGTCGTCTGGCCGCTCGATCTCGCCTGTTGCTTCGAAGGTGCTGACTCGAGCTGCTTCCGCTCGTCGTCGACTGCCTGACGCTTCACGCGCTGCGACAAGCTTCTTCTCTTGTCCTCTCTCGCATTCGTTGTCGCTATTGAACACGGTCCAGCCAGCGCGGGTACCGAGTTGGAGCGAGAATTCGTGGTTGCGGCGGAGCGCCTCCTGCGGATCGGCATACGGCCCCACAGCCGGCGCGGCCGGGAATTTGCAAGTGGCCATCTGTGATGTCCCTCACAAACGCGGGTGGTCCGCCGCCATTCGGGTCCATGATCGAGGGCATTGCTTTGATTCAAGAGCACACTGCAATCGCTTGATGAAAGGACGACATGTCCTTAGGTGTGGCTATCGGGTCGAATGCGGGTTGCTTGATCCAGTCGGCTGCCGGAGAAGAATTCGAAATGTCTGGAGATCCGTCGCCATGACCGACGACACGTACACGATCCGAAGCGGCTCCCTCGCCGCGAGCATCAAAGCACAGGGCGCCGAGATGTGCTCGCTCAGGCACGAGGATGGTATCGAATTCGTGTGGCAGGCCGAACCGGCCTGGCCGCGCCACGCGCCGTTGCTGTTTCCGATCGTCGGGCGTCTCGCCAATAACGAATTGCGGCACCGGGGCAAGACATACCGGATGACCCAGCACGGCTTTGCGCGCGACAGCCGGTTTGCATGGGGGGCACGTGAAGAGAGCCGCTGCACGCTGGTGCTCGAAGACAGCGAGACGACACGCGAGCGCTACCCGTTCGCGTTCCGGCTGACGGCCGCTTACGCGCTCGATGATGCCGGTCTCGATCTCACACTCACGGTCGTGAACACCGGCAACGAGACGCTGCCGGTGTCGGTCGGTGGTCATCCCGCTTTCAACTGGCCGCTGCAGCCTGGCGTGCCGAAGGAAAGCTATGCGCTGACCTTCGAGAAAGAGGAGCCGTCTCCGATTTGTCGTGTCGAGGGCGGGCTCCTGCTCACGGCTACGGACCCGAGCCCGGTCCGAGACCGGGTGCTTCCTCTGTCGGAAGCGCTGTTCACCAGCGATGCCGTCATCCTCAATCCCGTCAACAGCACTGCGGTTCGTTATGCGGCGGGGCAGGGCGCCGGGCCCTGGCTCAAAATGTCATGGCACGGTTTTCGCGAGCTCGGAATCTGGTCGAAGCCGTCGGGCGCGCCGTTCGTTTGCATCGAGCCCTGGCGCGGTTACGCAAGCCCCGTCGGCTTTGATGGGGAGTTCACCGACAAGCCGGGCCTGATGCACATTGCGCCCGGTGCGGAAGAGCAAGCCTCGTTCCGCATCGAGATCGGCACGTCCTAGAGCATGATGGCGTTGGGTCCGATCTGTCTCGGAGCACCTCCCCCCAGCGTGGAGAGGTCGGATTGCTTCGGCGCGCAATTGCGCGCCTGAGCAATCCGGGAGCGCGCATCCACGCGGAGGTTGAAGCGGAAACCTTCCCGTGCACTAACCGGCGGTTGAAGCCGAATTCGGATGAGCGGAGTTGTTGGTGCCCGGCGCCTCCGAACTTGTCCTGCCGACACATCGGTGCGCTCAGTGAGAAGTGTGGGGCAATTCATAGTTAATACTGCAATACCGTGACTTATATTGTTTGGGCGGCACAACGCGCCTAGTATTCCGCAGGCAATTTCGGGGGCTCGAACAAGCCGTGAATGTTCGTTCACAGGACAGCGCATCACGCGGCCACTTGAACTTTCAAGCCCAGTCGCAGGCACACAGGACATCCAACATCGTGGCTGATTCCGCACTTCAGGAATTACGGCCGATCGGCCGCGAGCGGCTGATCGTCGTCGAAGACGATCCCGTGACGCGAACGATGCTGGTCGGTTACTTCAGCGAGAACAATTTCGACGTGGTCGGCGCGGGCAGCTGCGCCGAATGCCGCCAGGCGCTGCGCGCGCGCACCGACCTCGTCTTTCTCGACCTGCAATTGCCCGACGGCGATGGCTTCGATCTCGCCAAGGAGATCCAGGCCACCAGCAACGCCGGCATCATCTTCGTGACCCGCCGCGACACCGACGTCGATCGCATCCTTGGCCTCGAGATCGCCGGCGATCATTACGTCACCAAGCCGATCAATCTGCGTGATCTCCTGGCGCGAGCACGCAGCGTGCTGCGGCGGCGCTCGATCGACCGCAAGGCGGCGCGCAACCACAATTCGATCGCCTTCGGCGACTGGATCATCGACCTGACGCGGCGCGAGCTGCTCGGCAGCGACGGCAAGCCTGTGGCGCTGACGCGTGCCGAGTTCGACCTGCTCGCCGCTCTCGTCGGCGCGGACGGACGCCCGCTCAGCCGCGACTATCTGATCGAGGTCGTCAGCAACCGCCAGGCCGAAGTCGACATCCGTACGGTCGATGCGCTGGTGGCGCGGCTGCGCCGCAAGCTCGTCGGCAGCGGCACGCCCGTCATCGCCACCGTCACCGGCGTCGGCTACAAGCTCGCGCTCAGCGAACGCCTTTAGGCACGAGTGATCGAGGGCACGTCGTGCCGGCCAAGGGCCGGCCGGTACCGTTTGCTTCAGCCGCTGAACCCGACCAGAAACCGGATGGCGATGAAGGTCGAGGTGGCCACGGCCGCCGTTGCGAAGATCGCAAACAATACTCTCAAACTGTTGTGCATGGTCTCTATCAGGGGTTACGCAAAAAAGACTGTTGGTTCAATCGCTGCGGCGACCCCGAAAAGGGGCGCATCCGTAGTATTCCATCGACCATGACGGTGTCGTCAAGAGCCGGGTCCGTTTCGTGACGAACGACCGTTAACGCGAGGCCGTCCGCTTCCACCTTGCCTCGATGCGGGCCTTGATGCGGCTGACCCTGGCCTCATGCGCGGCCCAAAAGGCCCTGGATGCGGCGGCCGTGCCCCGGCGGAAGCGGGCATAGACGTCGGTCGGCTGCGCCGGTCTGTGCCGGGTCTTGGACTTTTCAGTGCCGGCTGCTGCCGTTGCCGGTGCGGGTTCCGAAGGTGGGGCCGCCGCATCAGGGGTGACGACCGCCGTCGAGCCCATCGCGAGCAGGCGATTGCGGGCGCGATTGCAATAGACCTGCGAACGAGGACTGGTCTCGTCCTCGTCCCGGCTGGCCCGGTATTTCATCAGCGTGCGGCAGAGGTCCCCGCCGGCGAGGCGCCATGCGCGGCTGAGATGAAGCACGCCGTAGTGGATGTTGATATCAGGCTCGGCGAGTTCGGCGGCGTTGCCCCGGAACCCGAGCGCCGCCGCGGTCTCGAGCCGCAGCTGCATCAGGCCGAGCTCGCCGGCGCTGCCGACGACGGCCGGATTGTAGCCGCTCTCGACGAAGACCACGGCCTCCACGATGTCGGCGGGCAGGTTGGTCCTCGCCGTCTCATGCTCGATGATCTTTCGGATCTCGGCGCGCGATGTCGCGGTTTCGCCTGCGCCGAGATCGGCATCTTGGGCCCGCGCGCAGGTCGATGCGGACAACAGCAGCGCGACCACGACGTGCATCCACGTCGCGCTCGGATTTCGTCGTGCCTGATACCGCAGCATGGAGCCCGTCGTACATCTTTCGAGTTAACAACCGATGTGTCGCCGGCGCTTGCCGCGCGTCGCGAAGACTTATCGCGCGCGCGAGACCTGGTCCGTGGCCGTTCCCTGAACGCTGCCGGAGGAGAGTTGGTCGTCGACGGCATAGAGCGTACAGGTCGGCGACCATTTCATGCAGGCCGCGAGCGAATCGCGTTGCGCCTCGTCCACGGTGCTGCGCCCCGAACGCCAGCCGTAGCCGCCGTTCGGCGACACCGCAAAAGCCTTGTGCGGCATGGTGCTGGCGAGATAGCGCGCGAACTCGGCTTTCGCCGCGTCGTTGAAATGATCCGGCGGCGGCAGCGGGTCGGGCGGGCTCAGCACGTCGTGGCCGAGCCCGCGCTCGCGCAGGAAGGCGTCGACATAGGGCGTCCATTGCGGGCGGCCCACCACGGAATAGAGATAGTGGCCGTCATCGCCGTAAGCCGCCGCCGCGACGAATTTGGCATTGCCGCCACTGGTTCGAAATCCGTCATAGAACCGGCGCGCCAGATCGGGCCCGAAGTACAGATCGTTGGTTGCGTAGACCCACAGCATCGGCACGCGGGAGGTCTTGCCGAAGGTCGCGAAGGCTTGCACCAGCCCATCCGGATTGCAGACATCGTCATCGTCGCGCGAGCCGCGGCCGCCGGCGAAGCTGATCGCGGCGACGAGACCGCTTGGTGCCTGCGCGGTCAGCGCGACGGTGGCGAGCCCTCCGGCGGAATGGCCGGCCGCGATCATGCCTGTGGTGGTGACGTCGGTCCGGCGGGCCATCGCATCGATCGCCGCGCGCAAATCCGCAACCGCGACCGCGGCGGCCGGCAGATAGGCGGCGTTGGTGCAGCCACCGACGCTGTCGACGCGTCCGCCGGGCGAGGTGCCGTAGCCGCGCCGCATCACGATCAACGCGGCAAAACCGCGCCGGGCATATTCCAGCGCGATGCCGTAATACTTATGCGCGGTCATCGTTGCGCGGTCCTCGAAGCTGCGTGGCGAGCCGTGGCTGAGCAGGGCCAGCGGATAACGTTTGGTCCCTGCGGGGCGGACCAGGAACGCCTCCAGCCCCTGCGGTCCGGCCTCCGCCATCGGGATGCGCAGGTCCTCGGTGTAGAACTGGGCGGCGCGCGCCGGTGCGAAGGCCAAGATAAGGCTGGCGATCAGCAAGGACAGGAGCTTGCGCGAAAGGACCATGGGACGATTCGAGGCGGCCAGGACCCGTCAACCATAGCATGTTCCCAGGTCCGCCGGCGCGGCCGCGTCGGGGAAACAAGCCGCCTCGTGCCGTCAGCGCGTGATGTCGGGAAGGGAGGCCGCTGCCGTGCTGTCCGATGTCGAGCTGCGGAGCTCCCGCTCGATCCGCCGCTTCACCTTGGCGAGGTCGTGATCCACGGCTGCATAGCGCAGCATCGGGTTGGGCTCGACGTCGGCTGCCCTGACATGGACTGGCGAGGAGGATGCCAAGGAACTGGCGAGCAGCACGGCCGTTGCGAAAATGGTCATCCCTGCATTGATGGACCCAAATGCGGCCATTTGTTGCTGTGGTCGATCCAAGGGCTTTTGGCTTGGCGCGTGCAGGCCCGGTGCTATGGTGCGACAGGACCTCAATTTTTCAAGGACGAGGAAATTCCCAGTGGCTGATGTTCATCCCGCGGCGGGCAAGCAGGCCTCGCCGGACGCGCTCGCCAACATTCCGCGGCTCGTGACCGCCTATTTCGCCGGCAAGCCGGATGCGGCCGACCCGGCGCAGCGGGTGGCGTTCGGCACGTCGGGCCATCGCGGTACCTCGTTCAAGAACACCTTCAACGAAGGCCACATCCTCGCCACCACGCAGGCCATCTGTGACTACAGGAAAGACAAGGGGCTGACCGGTCCGCTCTTCATCGGCATCGACACCCACGCGCTGGCCGAGCCGGCGCTCGCATCCGCGGTGGAGGTGTTCGCGGCGAACGGCGTCGAAATCATGATCGACAAGGACCACGGCTACACCCCGACGCCCGTCATCTCGCACGCGATCCTCACCTACAACAAGGGCCGCACGTCAGGCCTCGCCGATGGCGTCGTCGTCACGCCGTCGCACAATCCGCCCGAGGACGGCGGCTACAAATACAATCCGCCGCATGGCGGCCCGGCCGACACCGACGCCACCTCCGTCATCGAGAAGCGCGCCAATGCCTATCTCGCCGATGGACTGAAGGGCATCAAGCGCATCGACTATGCCAGGGCGCTGAAATCATCGAGCGTCCACGCCTACGACTACGTCACGCCCTATGTTGCCGATCTCGGCAACGTCGTCGATCTCGACCTCGTCAAATCCGCCGGCGTCAATATCGGCATCGATCCGCTCGGCGGCGCTGCCGTGCACTACTGGCACCCGATCATCGCGCGCTATGGGTTGAAGGCCACGGTCGTGAACGAGGCGATCGACCCGACCTTCCGCTTCATGACGGTGGACTGGGACGGCAAGATCCGCATGGACTGCTCCTCGCCTTACGCGATGGCGAGCCTGATCGCGATGCGCGACCGCTTCGACGTCGCCTTTGCCAACGACACCGACGCCGACCGTCACGGCATCGTCACCCGCACCGGCGGCCTGATGAACCCCAACCATTATCTGGCGACCGCGATCTCCTATCTGTTCGCGCACCGGCCGAACTGGAGCAAGAGTGCTGCGATCGGCAAGACCGTGGTGTCGAGCTCGATCATCGACCGCGTCGCCAAGAAGCTCGGCCGCAAGCTGGTGGAGACGCCGGTCGGCTTCAAATGGTTCGTCGATGGTCTGCTCACCGGCGGCTTCGGCTTCGGCGGCGAGGAGAGTGCAGGGGCCTCGTTCCTGCGCCGCGACGGCTCGGTGTGGAGCACCGACAAGGACGGCATCATCCTCGGCCTGCTCGCCGCAGAGATGATGGCCAAGACCGGCCGCGATCCGAGCCAGCTGTTCGGCGATCTCACCGCCGAGTTCGGCATGCCCCATTACGCCCGCATCGACGTCGCCGCCACCGGACCGCAGAAGAACATCCTGAAATCAGTCACGCCCGAACAGCTCGGCCTGAAAGACCTCGCCGGCGATCCGGTCCGCGCCACGCTGAGCAAGGCCCCGGGCAACGGCCAACCCTTCGGCGGCATCAAGGTCGAGACGGACTACGGCTGGTTTGCCGCGCGCCCCTCGGGGACGGAGGACGTCTACAAGATCTACGCCGAGAGCTTCCGCAGCACCGAGCACCTGAAGCGGATTCAGGAAGAGGCCCAGGCCGGGCTGGCGAAGGTGTTCGGGGCTTGAGTGGAAGGTTTCGGCCGAGCGCTCTCTAGTTGCGGCTCCGAGGGTTGTGCGTGCCGCATCCTCCGCTGTCATCACCCGCGAAAGCGGGTGATCCAGTACGCCGCGGCCCCAGCTGTGTGAACCCAATGTCCGCCGCGGCGTACTGGATTCCCCGCTTTCGCGGGGAATGACAGTGAGCTCTAGATGTATACAGCATACCGGAGACAGGTATTATGGTAAGCACATTTTGGCTTTGATTGCCCGCTGCTCCTCCGCTATTGTATACATAACGCATACAACAGTCCTTGGGAGATCGCCCGTGACAAAACCCTTCCCCATGAACGCCTGGTACGCCGCCGCGTGGGACGCGGAGGTGAAGCCGGCGCTGTTGCCGCGGACGATCTGCGGCAAGCACATCGTGATGTACCGCAAGGCTGACGGCGCGGTGACCGCGCTGGAGGATGCCTGCTGGCATCGGCTGGTGCCGCTGTCGAAGGGCCGGCTCGAAGGCGACACCGTAGTCTGCGGCTATCACGGCCTGAAATACAACGCGCAAGGGCGTTGCACCTTCATGCCCTCGCAGGAGACCATCAATCCGTCGGCCTGCGTGCGCGCCTATCCCGTGGTCGAGCGTCACCGCTACATCTGGCTCTGGATGGGCGATCCGGCATTGGCCGATCCCGCGCTGGTCCCCGACATGCACTGGAATCACGATCCGGCCTGGGCCGGCGACGGCAAGACCATCCGCGTGAACTGCGATTACCGCCTCGTGCTCGACAATCTCATGGACCTCACCCACGAGACCTTCGTGCACGGCTCCTCCATCGGCAACGACGCGGTCGCCGAAGCGCCGTTCGACGTCACCCATGGCGAGAAGACCGTCACCGTGACGCGCTGGATGCGCGGCATCGAGGCACCGCCGTTCTGGGCCAAGCAGCTCGGCAAGTCCGGCCTGGTCGACCGCTGGCAGATCATCCGTTTCGAGGCGCCGTGCACCATCGCCATCGACGTCGGCGTCGCGCCTGCTGGCACCGGCGCGCCCGAAGGCGACCGCTCGCAGGGCGTCAACGGCTTCGTGCTCAACACCATCACGCCGGAGACCGAGAAGACCTGCCATTATTTCTGGGCCTTCGTCCGCAACTACCAGATCGGGGAGCAGCGCATCACCACCGAGATCCGCGAAGGCGTCTCCGGCATCTTCCGCGAGGACGAGCTGATCCTCGAGGCGCAGCAGCGCGCCATGGACGAAAACCCGGATCGCATCTTCTACAATCTCAACATCGACGCCGGCGCGATGTGGACGCGCAAGCTGATCGACCGGATGGTGGCCAAGGAAAACGGGCCGCAGCATCTGCAGGCCGCGGAGTAGGGCAAGTGAAAGCAGCGCCCGAGGTCGACCGCTCGGTCTCGCAGACCGTGAAGGCGCAGCTCGCGCTGCGCGACCAGATCTTGTCCGGATCGTTGCGTCCGGGCGAGCGCATCTCCGAGCTTCAGGCGGTGGAGACCACAGGCGCCTCGCGCACCCCGGTGCGCATGGCGCTGGTGCGGCTCGAGGAGGAGGGCCTCCTGGAGGCGATCCCCTCCGGCGGCTTCATGGTGAAAGCGTTCTCGGAGCGCGACATTTCCGATTCCATCGAGCTGCGCGGCACGCTGGAGGGTCTTGCCGCGCGCTTTGCCGCCGAGCGCGGTGTTTCCGCGCGCGAGCTCGAGCCGCTGAAGGAATGCCATCTCGCAATCGATGACCTCCTGCGTCAGGTGCCGATCTCGATCGAGGCGTTCTCGGCCTATGTCACCTTGAACGCCCGCTTCCATGCCCTGCTGACCGAATTGTCGCGCAGCCCGCCGCTGATCCGGCAGATCGACCGGGCCTCCGCGCTGCCGTTCGCCTCGCCCAGCGGATTCGTGATGGCGCAGTCCGCGCTCCCCGAAGCGCAGCAGATCCTGATCATCGGGCAGGAGCATCATCGCGTCGTGATCGACGCGATCGAGAACCGCGAAGGCGCACGCGCCGAGGCGATCATGCGCGAGCACGCGCGGCTCGCGGTGCGCAACTTGCGCCTTGCGCTGCGCAACCGAACCCATCTCGACCTCTTGCCGGCGCTCGCGCTGATCAAGACCGCAACCGATTGAGGGCACCATGCGCTTCGTCGAAACCTGGATTCCCGCAACGCTCGTCGCCACGCGCGATCTGTCGCCCGGCATCCGCGAATTCCTGATCATGCCCGACCAGTTCGATGGTGCCGCCTACCCGGTCGGCAGCCACATCAATGTCAGCGTCAGCATCGACGGCCAGCCGGAGACGAGGTCCTATTCGCTGGTCGGCGAGGCGACCACGCAAGGCTTCAGGATCGCTGTGCGCCGCGCTGAGGACTCCCGTGGCGGCTCGCGCTACATGTGGCAGATGGCACCGGGCGCACGGCTCGACATCACGCGGCCCGCCTCGCTCGTCGCGGTCGACTGGGCGCGCGAAAACTATTGCCTGATCGCCGGCGGCATCGGCATCACCCCGATTCTCGGCGCCGCGCAGGCGCTGGCGCGCCGCGGCGCCGACGTGACGCTGCATTACGCCGTGCGTAGCCGCGCGGATGCTGCCTATCTCGAGGAGCTCGCTGACGTCCTCGGCGATCGCCTCGTGGTCCATGCCAGCGATGAAAACAAGCGCCTCGACCTCGATGCGCTGTTCGCCTCGCTGCCGAAGGGCACGCTCGCGCTGTTCTGCGGCCCGATGCGCATGCTCGATGCGGCGCGCCATGCCTGGATCGGCGCCGGCCATCCGCTGTCCGATCTGCGCTACGAGACCTTCGGCTCCAGCGGCACGCTGCCGACCGAAACGTTTCGCGTGCGCCTGAAGGACTCAAATGTCGAGCTGGAGATTCCGCGCGAGCGCTCGATGCTCGACGTCCTCAATGCCAGCGGCTTTGAGGTGATATCCGACTGCAAGCGCGGCGAATGCGGCCTCTGCGCCATCGACGTCGTCGCCGTCGACGGCGAGATCGATCATCGCGATGTCTTCTTCAGCGATCACCAGAAACAGAGCAACCAGAAGATATGCGCCTGCGTCTCGCGGGCGCGAGGCACCATCACGGTGGATACGTTGTTGCGGGCGGATGCGGTTTGAGGGTGGCTTTCTCGGGAGAATCGTAGCCCGGATGGAGCGAAGCGAAATCCGGGGGCGGTGTTGCTGCGGCTTGTGCTTTCCCCGGATTGCGCTTCGCTCCATCCGGGGCTAGACCTCAATGAAAAATGGTCGCAGAAAACTCACGCCGCGAAAATCGCCCGCAGCTTCTTCGTGTCCAGCAGCGCCTGCGCGCCTTCCGCCGACACCGGCCGGCCGATCAAATAGCCCTGCACCTCATCGCAATTGATCTGCCTGAGATAGTCGAGCTGGTCCGTGGTCTCGACGCCCTCGGCGACGACCTCGATGTCGAGGTCGCGCGCCAGCGAGATCACCGACTTCACGATCGCCGCGCAATCCGGCTGCACCAGCATGTCGCGGATGAAGGACTGGTCGATCTTGATGCGGCTGAACGGCAGCTTGCGCAGGTAGGTCAGCGACGAGAAGCCGGTGCCGAAATCGTCCAGCGCCACCGTGGCACCCAACTCCAGCAACGCGTTCAGGATCGAGGCGGCCGAGCCGTATTTCGACAGCAGCATCGATTCGGTGATCTCGATCTCGAGCCTGGCAGGGGCAACCTTGGCATCGGCCAGCGCCTGCACGATGGTCTGGAGAATGCCCGTGTTGTGAAACTGCGCCGCCGAGAAATTCACGGCGACCCGGATGTCGTCCGGCCAGTCCTTGAGCGTCGCGCAGGCACGCCTGATCACCCATTCGCCGATCTCGTGGATCAGTCCCGTCTCTTCCGCGATCGGAATGAACTCGCTCGGCGGCACCAGGCCGCGCGAGGGATGCTGCCAGCGCAGCAGCGCCTCGAAACCGGTGATGCGGTTTTCGTCGAGATCGAGGAACGGCTGGAACACCAGGAACAGCTCCTCGCGCGCGACGGCACCGGCAAGGTCCGCCTGCAGCGCCTTGCGGTCACGCGAGACCTTGTCGTCGGCCTCCTCGAAGAAGCGCACCGTGCCGGGTCCGGCCTTCTTGGCGCGATAGAGCGCGGCGTCGGCGTTCTTCATGATGTCGAGCGCCGTATTGCCGTCGCGCGGCACCAGCACGATGCCGACGCTGGTCGCGCCGACGAACTCGCAGCCCTCGATCAGGAATGGCTCCGTGAACGCCGCGACGAAGCGCTCGGCGATTTCCAGCGCATCCTCGGGCCGCGTCAGATTGGCCATGACAAGCGCGAACTCGTCGCCGCCGATGCGCGCGACGTGTTCGGCCGCGCGGGTGCAGCGTTGCAGGCGGCTCGCGACCTGCACCAGGAATTCGTCGCCCGCGGGGTGGCCGAAGCGGTCGTTGACCTCCTTGAAGCGATCGAGGTCGAGCAGCAGCACCGCGAACTCCTCGCCTGACAGCGTCAGCCGCTTCAAGGCGGCATCGAGCGTCTCGTTAAAGGCGACGCGGTTGGGCAGCTGCGTCAGCGGATCCCGCCGTACCGTGCGCTCGGCCTCGACCTGGCGGATGATGCGCCGGGCGAAGGCGAAGGAATTGACGAACACGGCGCGCAGCAGCACGCTGCCGTAGACCACCACCAGCACGGCCATCAGCACATAGGCGGGGTCGCCGTCGCGGCCGAGACAGATCGCGATCCCGATGAAGATCGGCGTCGTGAACGCAATTGCCGCGATCGGAATGGTGGCGAAGGCCAGTGCGCCGCCCGCGAGCATACCCGAGCAGAGGCAGGTGATGACGAGCTGGCCGCCGGTGAAGGCGTTCGCGAAGAAGGCGACCGGCACGATGCCCCATGCGGCGCCGAGCACGAAGGCGTTGCGCACCAGCCGGTGCATGGCGCGGCGCGAGACGAATTGCGGCTTGGTGATCCGGCGTGACAGATGGGATTGCAGGCCGAAGCCGATCGCGGCGCCAGCGACGACGACGGCCCAGATCAGCGCAAAAATCCCGTCCGGCGAGTGCCGCAGCGCGATCGCGAGCACGGCGGCGTTGCAGGCATTGGCCAGCATGATGCCGACCGAATAGCCCAGCACCAGCGACATCTGTTCGGCGCGGATATGGCCGGCCGTGGCTTCGTCGGTTGCGGGACCGCCAAAGACGGAGAGATCGCCGGCAAACAGCCGCGCGAGAAAAGTGGTCGGTCGAGTCCGCATTCCAGAGCCTGCAGCAGCACGGGCCGTTGTTTTCGGCTCGATCAGGAGAATTCGCCGCAAATCTTTGACGAACTATGAATTATCCCCGATTGCTGCTGTCGCCGCGACCACTTCTGCGTGTTCGAAGGAGAGTATCGATAACAAATCGATACAAATGCGCGGGGACGGTGGTCCGCCGCCACCAACTCCGCTGTCATGCCCCCGCCTAGTGCGCCATTGCGCACGGGGGGCGGAGCATCCGGTACGCCGCGGCCCATCGGATCAATCACAACCTTCACGGAGTACTGGATCGCCCGATCGAGCCGGGCGATGACAGCGCTGCGTTTGGCCGTCACCGCCCCATTTGCTTCGGGTCGTAGAAGAACCGCTCCTCGATCAGCTTGTCGCCCTGCCAGGTCTGCCAGGCGATTTCCTCCAGCGTTCGCGTGACGCCTTCGGCGTTGGTGAAGCTGAACACCCAGCGGCTCGCGACATTGTCGCCGTCGATCAGGCTCGGCCCGACGCGCACGGCCTTGACCTCCTTGGACGCCGCCAGCACGCCGCGCTCCTTGGCGATGAGCTTGTCGCGGCCGACCGTCGGCGCGGCGTTGTTCTCATAGGTCGCGGCATCGGGCGTGTAGTACTGCTCGATCGCCTCGACGAACTCCCCGGCCTCCAGCCGCCTTGCAAAGGCTTCAACGACGTCACGGCTCGGCATGGGCGCACCTCATGAATAAAACCGACTGATAGTCGGTAAATACCGACCGGGGGTCGAAAAGTCAACTGGTGGTGGAGGGCGAATTCGATTAGAGCATCGCCAGGACAGATCGAGTGCGTCCGCGAAGGCGGTCGGCTCCCTCCCCCGCTCGCGGGGGAGGGCTGGGGAGAGGGTGTTTCCGCGACGGGACAATCCCCTAGAGGAAAGAACCCTCATCCGCCACGCGCGGGACGATGCTTCGCATCGCCCGGGCGTGTCGGCCTCTCCCGCAAGCGGGAGAGGCGAAGCCAGCCCGCGGCCCGATCTGCGCTAGACAGGAATAGCATGGCCAAACAAGCAGAGCGGCGCGCAGCAACATCGGAGGCTATCCTGGCGGCGGCGCGACGGCTGTTCGGGACGCAGGGCTTTGCCGCCACCACGATGGACGAGATCGCGGAGGCCGCCCACGTCGCCAAGGGCGCGGTCTATCATCACTTCAAGACCAAGGAGGCGGTGTTCGAAGCGGTGTTCGATGCCGTCTCGCGCGACCTCGTCGTCGAGATCGACAGCGCCGCGCGCGCCGAGAAGGATGTGCTGGCCGCCATGGTCGCCGGCACACAGCATTACTTTGCGGCGACTGCCAAGGGACCGACCGGCCAGATCATCTTGCGCGACGGGCCCGCCGTGCTCGGCTGGGAACGCTGGCGCGAGATCGATGCAAGGCACTTCGGCGGCAAGATGCCGCGCGCGCTCGCGGTGGCCATGGAGGCCGGCCTGATCGCAAAGCAGCCGGTCGAGCCGCTGGCACGGCTGCTGCTCGGTGCGGTGACGGAGGCCGCGGTCGCCTGCGCCGGGCGCGCCGATATCGCAAGGGCAGGCGCGGAATATGCCCGTGCGTTCAAGTCGCTGGTCGAGGCGCTGCGTCAGCGCGCATGATTGTGCTAGTGACGAAACGGAAACGCCCACGCCAACAAGAAGAATAGTAGCGCATGAACGCAACTTCATCCCTCACACCGTCCGACCCCGAGTTCGACTACATCATCGTCGGCGCCGGCTCCGCCGGCTGCGTGCTCGCCAACCGCCTCTCGGCGAACGGCCAGCACAGGGTGCTGCTGCTCGAGGCGGGACCCAAGGATTCCAACATCTGGATCCATGTGCCGCTCGGCTACGGAAAACTGTTCAAGGAAAAGTCCGTCAACTGGATGTACCAGACCGAGCCGGAGCCCGAGCTGAAGGGACGGCAGGTGTTCCAGCCGCGCGGCAAGACGCTGGGCGGATCGAGCTCGATCAACGGCTTGCTTTACGTCCGCGGCCAGCACGAGGATTACGACCGCTGGCGCCAGCACGGCAATGCCGGCTGGGGTTATGACGACGTGCTGCCCTATTTCAAGAAGGCGGAGAACCAGACGCGCGGCGCCGATCAATATCACGGCACCGGCGGGCCGCTGCCGGTCTCGAACATGGTCGTGACCGATCCGCTGTCGAAAGCCTTCATCGATGCTGCCGTCGAGACCGGTCTGCCCTACAACCCCGATTTCAACGGCGCGACCCAGGAAGGCGTCGGCCTGTTCCAGACCACCACGCGCAACGGCCGCCGCGCCTCGACTTCGGTGGCCTATCTCGGCCCCGCGAAGGCGCGCAGCAATCTCAAGGTCGAGACGGAGGCGCTCGCCCAGCGCGTGCTGTTCGAGGGCCGCCGCGCGGTCGGGGTCGCATACATGCAGGGCTCAACCCTGCGCCGCGCGCGGGCGCGGAAGGAGGTCGTGCTGTCGAGCGGCGCCTATAACTCGCCGCAACTGTTGCAGCTCTCCGGCGTCGGCCCCGCCGATCTCCTGCGCAAATACGGCATCGATGTCGTGCTCGACGCGCAAGGCGTCGGCCACGATCTCCAGGACCACATGCAGGTCCGCATCGTGATGAAATGCTCGCAGAAGATCACGCTGAACGACACCGTCAACCATCCGCTCCGCCGCACGCTGGCCGGTGCGCGCTATGCGCTGTTCCGGAAAGGCTGGCTGACGATCGCGGCCGGCACCGCCGGCGCGTTCTTCAAGACCAGTCCGCGGCTGGCCTCGCCCGACATCCAGGTGCACTTCCTGCCGTTCTCGACCGACAAGATGGGCGAGCGGCTGCACGATTTCTCCGGCTTCACCGCGTCGGTGTGCCAGCTCCGGCCCGAAAGCCGGGGCTCCCTGCGCATCAAGAGCGCTGATGCGACCGTGCCGCCGGAAATCCGCATCAACTACATGTCGACCGAGACGGATCGCACCACCAATGTCGAAGGCATCAAGATCCTGCGGAAAATCCTGAATGCGCCGGCGTTGAAGCCGTTCGTGGTCGGCGAGTATGACCCCGGCACCAAGGTATCCACGGACGCCGAGATCCTGGATTATTGCCGCGAGCGCGGCAGCACCATCTACCATCCGACCTCGACCTGTCGTATGGGCAATGACGCGCTCGCGGTGGTGGACCAGCGGCTGAAGGTGAGGGGGCTCGAGGGCCTTCGCGTCGTCGACGGCTCGATCATGCCGGATCTCGTCTCGGGGAACACCAACGCGCCGATCATCATGATCGCGGAGAAGGCCTCCGATATGATATTGCAGGACGCGCGGTAATTTGCGGCTCGAAAGGACAAACGGCTTGGCACCGCGATTCAAGATCGGCACCCGCAAGAGCGCGATGGCGCTGGCACAGACGGAAGAGATTGCGCGCCGTCTGACAGCAGCCGTATCAGGCCTCGACGTCGAAATCGTCAAGTTCGACACCACGGGTGATATCGACCAGACCGGCAAGCTGCTGCCCCATGGCGGCAAGGGCGGGGCGTTCGTCGCACAGATCCGGGCCGCCGTGCTCGCGGGCGAATTGCAGGCCGCGATGCATTCGTTGAAGGACATGCCGGGCAACGAAGACACGCCCGGCCTCGTCATCGGCGCCACGCTGTCGCGCGATCCGCCCGGCGACGCGCTGGTGCTGCGCGCGGGCGTGACGCTGGAGGCGCTGCGCCAGTCTCGCGGCAAGGGGTTCAAAATCGGCACCAATGCCGTGCGTCGCGCCGCCTATGCGCGGCGATTGTTTCCTGAGGTCGAGGTGATTCACTTCCGTGGCGCCGCCGACACGCGGGTGCGAAAGCTCGATCATGGCGAGATGCAGAAGCTGCCGGATGGCGGCGCGGTGGGGCCTGCCGATGCGCTGATCATGGCGCGCTCGGGCCTCGATCGCGTCGGTCTTTCCAGCCGGATCGCCTACGAGTTCACCGTGGCGGAGATGCTGCCCGCGGCAGGGCAGGGTATCGTCGCGGTCGAATGCGCTGCGCAGGACTGGCCAACGCGACAAATCCTGTCGTCCATCGACGATCACGCCGCACACGCCTCGGCCGATGCCGAGCGCGAGGTGCTGTGGGTGCTGAACGGTCACTGCAATTCGCCGGTCGCCGGCTTCTCGACCATCGCAGGCGATCAGATGTCGCTGACGGCGTCTGTGCTCGATCTCTCCGGCAACACCATCATCGAAGCTTCAGGCACAGGGCCGGCCAATCGGCCGCGTGAACTCGGACGTAGCGTCGGACTGGATCTGTTGGGCAAAGGCGCCGCCGAAATCATCGAGCGCAGCCGGCCACGGTAGGCCATCTGCCCACGCGTTCAAGAGCGTCTGCGATGCACTGATAGCGCGCAAGCGCGATATCTGCTCGGATCACAAGCTGACGAATGGGGAATGGGGCCGTAGGTCAGGCATTCGGGCGTGCCGTCAGCCGTGCGGATGTTCGCCCTTGGCTACCATCAGATGATGCTGCTGGTGATGCATCCCGCGTGTCATGGTGCCAATGAAGCCAAGCGCCTTCAGCTTATCCATATCTTGCGGCGGTACGCGGACTTCAAAGATGGAACCCTCGTCAGTGTCCTTCGCGACGAAATGCCAGCCACCCACGCCGTCCATGGTTGCGGCGTGTGCTGACGTCATTCGCTGGATGGAATCGCGGACGGCACCGTCACCCGTGACGACAAATTTCATCCCGCCATCGATTGCTTCGTTGCTGACATGAGCGGCCAGGGTGACGTTATTCATGTCGATCAGGTGCTGGCGTAGTGCTTCGATGTTGACCTTCGACCAATCCGTTTGCGGATCATCTTCCAGAATTTGAACGATCTCCTGAATTGCTGCGAAGGCGGACTGTCCCGGCTCGGTCGGCGCTCGGGTGTCTTTGCGCGCATCCGTCTCGTTGATGCTCCCACCGTGCATCATCTGCATATGGTTCATCATTTGCGTGTGGTCCATCGGCATGGGCTTGCCGGGCATGCTCTCGCCGCGCATCGAATGTTGATGCTGTTGCTCGGGCTGCTGGGCCAGTGCTGCCATTGGAAGGAGCAAAAGTGCGAATGCGAGTAGGCGCATGGGGTACTCTCCTGTTGAGGCATCTTGCCATAGCGGTCGCTTCAGGAACATGATTGCTATCATGTTCTCCGATCTTGCCCCGCTACTGAAAGGCCTCGACCGACGCCATCTAGGCTTCCAGCCTGGCGAGACCGTCTTCCGCCAGGGAGACCCGGTCCGGTACATCTTCATGGTGACCGGCGGGGCTATCGATTTGGTGCGACATCAGGCTTCCGGAGCTTCACTTGTGCTCCAGCACGCTGGACCGGGGACAATGCTCGCGGAAGCGTCAATCGATTCCCCAACTTACCACTGTGCCGCAGTCGCGGTTTCGAGTTCAACAGCTTGGGCCGTCTCGAAGAGAGAGTTCCTGAACCGCCTCGCGCAAAATCCCACGCTCGGATTGGCTCTCATTCGACACTTCGCTCATGAGCTTCAAAATGCGCGCTTCCACGCGGAAATCCTGTCCATGAAAACCGTTGCCGAGCGCCTCGATGCATGGATTGCGTGGCGCGGTCCTCCCCCTTCCAAGGGGCAGTGGGTGCGCCTTGCTGCCGAACTCAGTGTTAGCCCCGAGTCGCTGTATCGCGAAATCGCCAAGCGCAACTAGCCATACCCCCTCTTGGCGGCTGCGAGGAGCAGCGGCCGAAGGCCCGCGACGGCTCACAAGCCGACATCCGGTTCGTCACTTCGGCTTCGCCATCGGTTTTGCGAGCTCTCGGGCGCTACCAATGACGAGCTTGCCCACGCCTCCGCCGATGTTGAGCGTTGCGGGTGCTGAGCGGCCATTGCAATTCGCCGGCGGCCGGCTTCTCGACCATCGCAGGCTATCAGATGTCGCTTACAGCGTCTGTGCTCGATCTCTCCGGCAACACCATCATCGAAGCTTCAGGCGCAGGGCGGGCCAATCGGCCGCGTGAACTCGGACGTAGCGTCGAACTGGATCTGCTGGGCAAGGGCGCCGCCGAGATCATCGAGCGCAGCAGGCCACGGCAGGCCGTACCCATGAGTTCAGTGGAGTGATGCGAAGTGCTCTCTCCACCTACCACTTCGGCGACTCGCCTCGGGATTTTGCCGTCATAGTACCAAGTGCCCTCCGCAACTTTTTCGTTCATTTCGCCGTTCGCAAACTGAAGCTGCCACTGTTGCAACGAACGATTACTCGGTGACCGCGGTGGGTCTAAACCGGTCCAAGCGAGTAACGCTGGAGGAAGGTCGGCTAAGAGCCATAAGCCGACATCATCAACCGGGAAGCGCTCGCCGTTGCTGTTAGGATCCGTGACTGATGCCGTGGTCTTACTCTAACACTTTATCGGCCAATGAGATTGCGGACGGAGATATCGACAAACCCAGCGCCTTGGCGGCTTTCAAGTTAAGCACCAGTTCGAACCGCTCAGGTTGCTCGACCGGCAAGTCCGCAGGACGCGCTCCCTTGATTATCTTATCGACGTAGACGGCAGCTCGGTCGAAAATACTCAATATGTTCGGGCCGTAGCTCATAAGCCCACCAATATCGACGAACAAGCTATACTGGTAAATCGAGGGAAGTCGCGCCTCTGCTGCTAGCTTCGCAATCGCGGGACGAAAAGGATCAGCTAATACGTAGACCGCCTCGCAATTGGTCTCCTTCATTCCGCTAAAAGCCCGCTCTAGGTCCGCCGGGGCTGGTGCCACGAACGGAAAGAGTGTGAGCCCCAATCGATCCGCACCGCCACGCGCGAGCTCAAGCATTTTCTGGTGGGTTGGATTTGCCGACATCAATACGGCAATGCGTTTGACGCTTGGCACAACCAAACGCAACATCTCCAGGGACTTCGCCGCGAGATCGCCAAACATGTTGGCAAAGCCCGTTATATTCCCTCCGGGGTGAGCAAAGCTCTCGACGAAACCGGAGCCAACCGGATCGGTCGATGGCGCCATTACGATCGGAATAGTGCTTGTTGCATGCTGCGCCACCGCAATAGCTGGCGTAGCTTCGGCGACGATAACATCCGGGCCGCCGTTCATAATCTCTTTCATTAATTGGGGCAGCAGATCAAATTGGCCCCTGGCTTCGCGCACATCGAGGACGTAGGTACTACCTTCAACGTACCCTTGTTCAATCATTCGCCGCCGAAAAACTGGCAGCGCCAGATCAAGTCGTCCTGATCCAAGAAATCCAACACGCCAGATTTTCCGATGTTGTGCTTTGAGCTCGATAGGTGAGACCATCGAGGCACCGACGCCAAAAATGAATTCTCGCCGCCTCATCTCCCACCCAATCGATCTTGTTCTCGCCCCATTTCACCATGCCAGCTTGAGCGATGCTAGGGGGATGGCAGAGCCATTCCGCTAAGCGTCAAAAGGTGCCGTCGCGCACCATGCCGTGATTGGTTCGTTGAGGAACAGTTGCAGACTCGTGCCTCGCAACAACAAAGTCTATTCAATCACCTCATCGGCGCTGACGAGTATCGCCTGCGGCAGAATCAGACCAATTTTCAGGGCAGCCTTCGTATTGATCGACAACCGAAAATTAGTCGGTTGCCGGAATGGTATCTCGGCGGGGTTCTGTCCGGTTAATACCTGCTTCATCTGGGCCGCGAGCTGCCGAAACGCGTCGATCAGATCCCGATAGTAAGCCATGAGCCCACCGGCAACGACGAGGTCACGGAAAGGATAGCAGGCCGGGACGCGAACGCTCGTAGTTAAACTAACTAGGGTCCCGCTATGGGATAGATGCTCTGGTTCATCGGAAACGAGCAGCACATCTGAGTTGGTCCAACTCGTCGATGCGAAGGCTGCCTCATAGGAGGCATCATTCAAGTTACTCCCCAAATCTACATGCGCTACGGAAAGCTTGAAAGATTGTGCGGCCTCTCGGACCATCGCGCCCTGAGGCTGCTTCCACGCTGACGAAGACGCTAGGTAGGCCAATCTCGAGGCCCCAGGTCTTGTCTCTCGCAAAAGTTCTAGACGCTTTCCATGAAGTTCAATGCCAGCATCAACGGTGACGCCGGTCACATTTGCACCAGGTCGCGCCAGCGTTTCCGCAAGTCCCCAAACCACCGGGTCTCCTATGATCGTGACTATAGGAATGCTTTGCGTCGCTGATTTGAGCGCGAGCGTCATCGGACCCGCGCCGGTCAAGATCGCCTCTGGATTGTCCTTCACGACCGTTCGGGCCAACTCGGGATAGCTGTCCAGCTTGCCGTCCCCCGAATAGCGGTTAACGATCAAGTTTTCTCCCTCGACAAACCCCAAGCGTGCAAGCTCGTCAAGAAATGCGCGATAAACCGGGTTTCTCGTGAGTTCCTCAATCGAGTGCCAAGGTGCCACGATGGCAATCCGTCGTTGATTTGCCGATGGCTGTGCTCTGGAGGCACGGGTCAACAGAAGCAAACCCACCCCTCCGATGAAGTTCCGCCTCCTCATTTGACGCCTCGTTCTGCTTTGGCCGGTCGCATGGAATCAGCATCGTCGGCAGTCTGCCAATCGCTGGCTCGAAGTTGCTGCCAGCCACAAAAAACCTTTGTTGATCTCCCCCTATCAGACCATAGCGACTGGCTTCGCGCCACCCGCCTTGCGGTGATCATGTCGCCTTCGAGTCAAAACCGGTCCATGCCGCAATGCGTCGAGAAAGATCAGCAGGGCCAGCAGCGGACGCTGATTCCCTCGCTATTCGATTAGTTCATCCGTCGCGGCCAAAAGCGTAGGCGGCGGGGTGATCCCGAGCCGCCTCGCAGTCTTCATATTGATGACCAGGGTGTATTTAACTGCTTGCTCGAACGGGAGCTCTCCCGGCTTCGCGCCCTGAATGATCTTCGCGACCTGGAAGCCTGCTCGCCGCAGCATATCGTGCAGATCGTTTGAGTATGACATCAACAATCCGCGTTGCGCCCAGAAGGGATAGACGCCACACGTTGGCTTTTCAGATTTTGTTAGAGATGTCACAACGCGAGGAATATCGAAGTCCATCCTTGGGTCGCCCGAAATGTAAAATGCGCTGACGTCATCCCGCAGTCCCGCCGAAACAGCGTCGTCGAAGTCATCGAGTGTCTGGATTTCATAGTTCAGAAACTCGAAGCCAAAATGATCTGACACCTTTCGCAAGGCTTTGCGCTCGGAAAGCGCCAGATTTCCGGCAGTAACCGGGGTTAGACTATCCGCAAAGTGGATCATCCCAAGGCGCGCAACGTTCGGCACTAATTCCTTGAAAAAGCCGATGCGTTTTGTGGTGAGGGCCTCTTCGCCGCCCACGGCGTTCATAGTGTTGCCAGTAATCATTCCACCTGGTCTTGCATAGCTTTCAGCAAAGCCCATTGCGATAGGATCAGCAGCAAGACCAGTAACGACCAGCGGGATATCCGGCGCTTCTTTGCGGATCGTGTTCAGCGCGCTCAGTGAGGCTGCCACAACAAAGACCCGCGGCTTCAACTCGAGTAGCTCTCTTGTAAGCTTAGGTATTCGCGACAAATTCCCGTTCGCGAAACGTAGTGCGAGAGTATAGTCAACATCCTCGACAAGCCCGACTTGTTTGAGACCCGCGCGCAGGTCGAGTGTTCTTTCAATAACTATTTCTTCTGTGAAGGGTGTTATGAACGCAACGAGAGGCGGGGTTGCGCGCCTCTGAGCCCGCGCAAGCGATGGCCAAGCAAATGACGCTCCACCAGCTAACTGCAAGAATTCTCGGCGTCTCATGGCGACAATTCCCCTGCAACGGCTCTGACTGGTAATCAAATCATAGGGAGTGGCTATCTGCCAGCACGGCAGAAGTGCAAATTGTCGGCTTCGGGTCACAAGCTGCCCTCGACAGGCTGCTTCCGCTTGGTCGGCTCATCTCCCGTAAACAAACATTGTGGCTCTTCGAGCGAAGGTCAGCCACGGGCCATCAGTAGACATCCAGAGCGTCACTTTCCTTTCACCATCGGCTTTGCCAGCTCACGGGCGCTGTCGATGACGAGCTGCACGACCGGGCTGACGGCGCGGTCCTTGATGGTGACCATCCCGTTCGGTCGGCGGGCCGCCGGCAGTTCGATGGGCAAGACCTTGAGCGCTGCCTCCCGGGCGAGAAATTTCAGTGCGGACGCCGGGAAAACCGTGATGAACCGCCCCGTCTCCAGCAAGCTGACCCGCATATGGGGGGAATCGGTGACCACCGTTGCCTGGGGATACGCGAGGCCTCGGGCAAGACAGGCCTGCGTGAGGATGGAGCCGATCACGCTCTCCCGCGGCGGAAGCACCCAACGCTCCTCCGCCAGATCGGGGAGCTGGATATTGCGCCGGCGCGTCCACGGATTTTTCGCACCCGCTGCGACGACATAGCGATCTTCAAAAAGAAACTCGAATTGCAATCGCTCATCAGTCATCGAGCCGCCGCTCCGCACGAACAAAAGATCGACTTTGCGGTCGCTCAACTCGCGGTGCAATGTCTCGATGTAGCCGGTGACGAGTTGAAACCTGATCCGCGGATGACGCCGGGAGAGCCGGTCGACGAGCGCGGACACAAAGCTCGCCGCCAGAAAGGCCGTGCTCCCGATCCGCACCTCTCCAGCGGTGGGGTCGGCCAGGAATTCGATGCTCTTCACGCCCCGTCGCAATTCGTCGAAGGCGGCAGCGCCGCAATCGATCAGGGCGCGGCCGCACTTGGTCGGCTCGATTCCGCGCCGGTGGCGATCCAGCAAGCGGACGCCAAACGCATGCTCCAGTTCCGCGATCGATCTCGAAACGTTGGGCTGGGTGGTGTTGAGCATGAGCGCCGCCTTGCCCATGCTGCCGGCCTGCACCACCGTCATGAGCACATGCAGATCCTGCAGCTTCATTCGCTTTCCGATGCGATCGCTCATCTGCATGGGAGCACCCATTTCCGTTTTGAGATGACCTCATCAGACAATAGCCTTATGCGCTTATGACGGCATCAACTATCCTCGGCCGTTGAGGAGAGCCCGCGCGAGTGCCGGTTCGACGGAGCAGAGCCTATGACTTCCTCCCGACGTCAATTTCTGCGCTTTGCAACTGGGGTGGCCGCGCCGGCGCTGCTCTCAGGGCCAGCTTGGGCGCAGACTTATCCTGCGCGGCCGGTCCGGATCATGGTCGGCTTTGCCGCCGGCGGCCCCAACGACATTCTCGCGCGTCTGCTCGGGGAGTGGTGGTCGGAGCGGCTCGGCCAGCAATTCATCGTCGAGAACCGGCCGGGAGCGGGAAGCAATCTCGCCACCGAGGCGGTCGTGCGCGCACCGCCGGACGGCTACACGCTCCTGCTGGTCGGCTCCCCCAACGCGATCAATGCCACGCTTTATGAAAATCTCGATTTCAATTTCCTGCGGGATATCGCGCCGGTCGCAGGCCTGACCCGTGGCGCTCTGGTGATGGTGATACACCCATCGGTTCCTGCCCATACGATCCCGGAGTTCATCGCCTATGCCAAAGCCAATCCTGGGAAACTATCCTACGGTTCGGGCGGCGTAGGCGGCATCACCCACATCGCCGCGGAGCTGTTCAAGCAGGCCGCCGGCGGGCTCGATCTTCAGCATGTGCCTTATCGAGGCGTGGCGCCCGCAATTACGGATCTGCTCGGCGGGCAGGTGCAGGTCGTCTTCGTCAACCTGGCGCCGTCGATCGGATACATCGCAAGCGGCAGGCTACGCGCGCTCGGGCTCACGACGGCAAAGCGATCCGAAGCCTTGCCGGATGTGCCTGTGATCGGCGAATTCGTGCCCGGTTATGAGGCGAGTTCGGTGTTCGGCATCGGTGCGCCGAAAGACACGCCGGCCCCGACGATCGACAAGCTCAATATGGAAGCAAATGCCGCTCTGGCCGATCCCGGATTCAGGATGCGCCTGCGCGCTCTTGATGCGACGGAACTGGGCGGTTCGCCCGTCGATTTCGGCAAGCTGATGGCCGCCGAAACCGAGAAGTGGGCCAGAGTGATCAGCCTCGCGAAGATTCGGCCCGAGTAGCGCGGCGAAGTCCTGGATGGCGCGGCCTGTGGGATTCGACATGCAAGGGACATTCAGCAAGATCTCCGCGAGAGGCGGCGGGGTGTTCGATTGCTATCTGGTCGCGCCCGAGACTGAGACGGCGGTTGCTGCCATTGTGCTTGCCTCCGCTATTCACGGCGTTGATACCGACATGATCGCAATCGCCGACGAACTGGCGGCATATGGCTTCATCGCGGCGGTGCCGGATCTGTTCTGGCGTTCGATTGCCGGTCCGCTGTCCCGGAATGACCCGCGCGCGGCCCAGCGCGCGCAGCCGCGCCTGGCACAAATCAAGGCCGGTGAAGAGGACATGATCGACACCTTGAGACACCTCGGCACAATCCCGCAATTCAACGGCCAGGCGGCGGTCATGGGATTTTGCTACGGCGGTCCGTATGCGATTCTCGGGCCCAAGCGACTTGGCTATGCTGCTGGTATCTGCTGCCACGGGTCCCAGATGCTGGACTATCTTGAGGAACTTGTCGGGGGTCGCCGGCAGGTTGATCTGATTTGGGGCGACAAGGACAATCGCGCGCCGATCGAGGTGCTGGAGACGTATCGTGACGCGGCAATGCGCATGGACAATGTCGACGTGCACATTCTTCCCGACGTGCGCCACGGCTTCATGATGCGGGGAAGTCCGTCCTTCGACCGGGCAGCATATGATTTTTCAATGAGGCGTGCCCGAGAGATTCTCGAAGGTCTGACGTCGGCCGGTCGCTGACGTCATGCGGAATGACGATCGGCGGGATGATGCCATCGTACACCTGTTTTGCCCGACGGGTCAAACGATATTCGGAAAATACAAAATCGATGCGGTGCAAAATCCGTCAATGATTTGTACGGTGCATGGGGTTGTTTTCGCGGTTTTGTTTCCGTCGTCGGGGTGCGCCTCAGCCCCGCACGCGCTTGATCATCTGTTCGACATGGGCGATCGGCGTCTCCGGCTGGATGCCGTGGCCGAGATTGAAGATGAAGCGCCCTTGCGCGAAGTTCGCCAGCACGTCGTCGACCGCGCGGTCGAGTGCCGCGCCGCCTGATATCAGCACCAGCGGATCGAGGTTGCCCTGCACGGCGACGCGGCTCTGCACGCGCTCGCGGATGAAGGCGGGCTCGGCGGTCCAGTCCATGCTGACGGCGTTGACGAGGGTAGCCTCGACGTAACCGGGCAGTTGTGCGCCGGCGCCGCGCGGGAAGCCGATGATCTTCGCGTCAGGGACCTTGGCGCGCACGCCTTCGACGATGCGGCGCGTCGGCTCGGTCGACCAGCGCGCGAATTCGGCCGGCGGCAGCACGCCGGCCCAGGTGTCGAAGATCTGCAGGGCGTTGGCCCCGGCCTCGAGTTGCGCCAGCAGATAGCGGACCGAGTTCTCGACCAGGACGTCGATGATCTCAGCGAACGCCTCGGGATGCCGGTAGGCCATCATCCGCGCCGGCGCCTGGTCGGGCGTGCCGTGGCCCGCGACCATGTAGGTCGCAACCGTCCACGGCGCGCCGCAGAAGCCGATCAGCGCCGTGCTGGGATCGAGCGCGGCGCGTACGATCTTGAGCGCGTCGAACACCGGCTGGAGCTTGCCGAAGTCGGCCTGCGCGGCGAGCGTCGCGACCTTGGCCGGATCATCCAGCGGCTCGAGCCGCGGGCCTTCCCCGACCTCGAAGCGCACCTCACGGCCGAGTGCATAGGGGATCACCAGGATGTCGGAGAAGATGATCGCCGCATCGAAGCCGAACCTTCGGATCGGCTGCAGCGTGACTTCGGCCGCAAGCTCCGGATTGAAGCAGAGATCGAGAAAGCCGCCGGCCTTGGCGCGCACCTCGCGATATTCAGGCAGATAGCGGCCCGCCTGCCGCATCATCCACAGGGGTGGGACGGCTTGCCGCTGGCCGGAGAGCACGTCGATGAAGGGCTTTGTCGCAGACTGGGGCACTGATGGTCCTGATGCAGGGTTGAGGTTCCTGATACACCGCCGCGGGCGGAAGCGGAACAGGGGAACCAGCGCAAATGCGCCGCGTTGACCCGCCAATGGAGGAGGAATTCCATGGCCCAGACATTCAACCCCGCGCCGCATGACAAGCATGCCGAGGACTTGCGCGAAGCCCTCGCCGCAGATCGCCACGCCAAGCTCGACACCGGGCTGGAAGATAGCTTCCCCGCCTCCGATCCCGTCAGCGCCGCGCAGCCGACGCCGTCGAAAGCCGATGCCGACGCCGACAATCCCTCGCTGTGGGACAAGGTGAAGGCGATCTTCAGCTAGCCATCGCCGGTTTCCGATAGTCTTGCTAAGACCTTGTTAGTGATCTGCGGAAGGCCCGGTCCGTAGGAGTACGGGAAAACCCGTAGATGAATGCGAATCCGCGCGGGGGCTTCAGGGTTCAATAACAGAAGCGGCAGAGTTTCCGGCGATCGGAGATTTCTGCCGCATGAACCTCGCCTCACAGAGAGCCGGATGGAGCCGCCTGCCGTTGCGCGCGGCGGCTTTCGTCGTGCTCACTTGCGTCGCGATCCTCGGCGTCAGCGGTTGGCGCGAATGGGCCGCGCGCGATCAGGTGCTCAAGGGCGCCGAAACCGAGATGGCGAACGTCGCCCGCTCGCTGACGCAGCACGCCGAGGACAGCCTCGATCTCCTGGATTCCGGTGTCGTCGGCGTCGTCAGCCGTCTCGAGATGGACGGCGCCGATCCCGCCACGATCGGCAAGCTGCGCAACCTGCTCGAGGCGCGCAAGAAGGCGATAGACCGGGTCCATAGCCTCGCCATCATCGACGACAAGGGCAATTGGCTGACTTCGCCCGGGACAATCGCCTCGACGCTCAGCGACGACGCCTTCTTCCGGCACCACCAGCTCTCGTCCAGGCGCGAGGCCTATGTCGGTCATCCCGTAAAGAGCCTCGTGGACGGCGAATGGGTCGTGACGCTGTCACGGCGGTTCAACAAGGCGGACGGCAGCTTTGGCGGCGTCGTGCTCGCCGCGATCGGCTCGCGGTATCTGTCGCACTTCTACGAGCAGTTCGAGATCGGCCGCAACAGCTCGGTGACGCTGATGTACGGCGACGGCTCGATCATCGCGCGCAACCCGAACAACGAAAAGTTCGTTGGCCTCAATGTCGGCGATACGCCGCTGTTCCGCGATGCCAGCCTGCAGCGGCCGAACGGCGCCTATCATTTCACCTCGCCGCTGGACGGGGCCGAGCGCGTCAGCTTCTTCAAGCGCTCCGGCCGCTATCCGCTCGTGCTGCTCGCAACCGTCGACAAGGACGAATTGCTGGCGCCGTGGCGGGCCGCCGCGATCTCCCGCATGCTGTACGTGCTCGCGCTGGTGATGCTGATCGCGATCATCGGCGCGGTGCTGGTGCGGCAGTTGCAACGTGGCCAGCGCATGGCCGCGGCCCTGATCGAGAAGGAGGCGCATTTCCGCCTGCTCGCGGAAGGCTCCAGCGACATGGTCACCCGCATCGGGCTCGACGAGCGGCTGCGCTATGTCTCGCCGTCGTCGAACCGCGTCGTCGGCTGGCGGCCCAATCAGTTGATCGGCACGGAGGCACTCGCCGGAATCCATCCGGAGGACCGCCCGCATGTCCAGGCCATCGTCGATGCCATGAAGCGTGGCGACACGGAAGAGGCGCGCGTCACCTACCGCAACGTGCACCGGCAGAAGTCCGAGGTCTGGCTGGAATCGACCATGCGCGTGACGCGCAAGGAGAACGGCAATGTCGACGGCGTGGTCGCGATCTCGCGCGACATTACCGAGCAGAAGAATCTGGAGACAAGGCTCGAGACCCTCGCGATCGAGGATAGCCTCACGGGGCTCGCCAACCGTCGCCGCTTCGACGAGCGGCTGAAAGAGGAATGGGCGCGCGCGTATCGCGATCGTTCCAGCCTTGGCCTCTTGATGATCGACGTCGATCACTTCAAGGCCTATAACGACGAATACGGCCATCCCGCGGGCGATGTCTGTCTGCGCGTGGTGGCAAAGACCATCGCGACCGAGGTGCAACGGGTCGGCGATCTCGCGGCCCGTTATGGCGGCGAGGAATTCGCCATGTTGCTGCCGAACACCGACGCTGCCGGCTGCGCCCGGGTCGGTGAGCGTATCCGCAACGCCATCCGCGACGCCGGCCTGGTTCATGCCTCCAATCCGACGGGGCCATGCGTCACCGTCTCGGTCGGCGGCGCGGCTTGCCGTCCGGCAGTGGAGCGCACCGCGGGCACGAGCTCGCTGGTTGAGGCCGCCGACCGCGCGCTCTACGCCGCCAAGGATAGCGGCCGCGATCGTCTGATGATGTCGGGCGAAATTACGAACCTGCTGCGCAGGGCATCGGGCCAGTAGCAGGGCATCAGCTCAATAATGCGGCGGGCGCTCGTTGCCGGGGCCCGGCGCGTTGGTCTCGGCTTCCTGCAACCGATCCCCGAGCTCTGCGACCTTCCGCACCAGCACATCGATCTGCTTCCATTGCGCCGTGATGGTCTGGTTCAGCGTTTCGATGGTGTCGTCCTGATAGGCGAGGCGCATCTCAAGTGCGTCGATGCGCTCGGTGAGCGTCTTGATCTCATTCGTCACGTGCGGCGTCCTTGTCCCGTTCGCGCAAACCAATTTCCTGCAAGCCATGGCCAAGCGCGACGCGCTCGTCGAAAACAAAACATTCGCCGCGCCAGCGGCTTTGCGCCTCCGGCACCTCTTCCAGATATTTCAAGATGCCGCCTCTGAGATGGTAGACCTCGGCAAAGCCACGCGCGAGCAGATGCGCGCTCGCCTTTTCGCAGCGGATGCCGCCGGTGCAGAACATGGCGACGCGCCGGTGTCTTGCCGGATCGAGCTGCTGGCTGACGAAATCCTTGAACTGACCAAAGCTCTTGATGTCGGGGTCGACCGCTCCCTCGAACGTTCCCATCGCCACCTCGAAGGCGTTGCGGGTGTCGAGCACCAGCGTATCGGGCGAGGTGATCAGCGCGTTCCATTCGGCAGCATCGACATAGATGCCGACCTGCCGGGTCGGATCGGCGGCTGCATCGCCGAGCGTGACGATCTCCTTCTTCAGCCGCACCTTGAGCCGGCCAAACGGCATCGCCTGGGCAGTCGAGCACTTCAGTTCGAGATTGTTCAGCCGGCCGCCGAACAAAGCCCCGTGCGCGAGCTCATGGGCGAAGGCGTCAATCGCCTCGGGCGCCCCGGCGATGGTCCCGTTGATGCCTTCCTGGGCCAGCAGCACGCTGCCCTTGAGGGACAGGCCGGCACAGAACGCGCGCAGCGGCTCGCGCAGCTCGCGGAAATCGGGCAGGGCAGCGAATTGGTAGAACGCGCAGACCTTGTAAATCATGCGCCCGTTTAGCAGGCGGCTGGCGCCCAGAAAACCCGCAACGGATAGCTCTCTTCCCGGCGAATGGCAGCCATTTCCCTGGTATGCCAGCATTGCCCGGACGCCCTGGAATGTGTCATGAAGGCCCGGTTTTTCCGAGACGGCGCGGCGCGCGCCCCACGGTCTGAGAGAGCAAAACTTCGATGAGAAACTTCCATTTCCCCGGCAGGTCCACGGTCCACGCCACCAACGCGATGGTGGCGACCTCGCATCCGCAGGCTTCCCTTGCCGCGATCGAGGTGCTGCGCGAGGGCGGCACGGCGGTGGACGCGGCCGTGGCGGGGTCTGCCCTGCTCGGCGTGATCGAGCCACAATCGACCGGCATCGGCGGCGATTGCTTCGCGCTGATCCAGCCACGCGGCGAGGGCAAGATCATCGCCTATAACGGCTCCGGCCGCGCGCCGAAGGCTGCCGACGCCGAATGGTATCTCGAGCGCAAGATCACCTCCGTGCCGCTGACCTCCGCACATGCGGTGTCCATTCCGGGAGTGATCGACGCCTTCGCAACCGTGCTGCGTGATCACGGCAAGTTCGGCTTCGACCGGCTGCTTCAGCCGGCGATCAAGGCGGCGGAGGAAGGCTATGTCGTCGCCCCCCGTGTCGCCTTCGACTGGAAGAACCAGTTCGAGAAGCTGAAGAACGGCACCAACACGGTGCGCTACCTGCTGCCCGGCGGCAAGCCGCCGGTCGCCGGCGATGTCATCCGCCAGGCGGAGCTCGGCAAGACGCTGCGCGCGATCGCCAGGGATGGCCGCGATGCCTTCTACAAGGGGGAGATCGCGGCGGACATGGTCGAGACCCTGCGCGGCATCGGTGGCCTGCACACGCTCGACGATTTCGCCGCGCATACCACCGAAACGACGACGCCGATCGGCACCATGTACAAGGGCTACGACGTCTGGCAGTGCCCGCCGAACGGCCCGGGCGTCACCGCGCTGTTGATGCTCAACATCCTGTCGCGCTTCGAGCTGACCAAATACGCGCCCGTCAGCGTCGAGCGCTTCCATCTCGAAGCGGAAGCCGCGCGCATCGCCTACATGAACCGCGAGATGCACGTTGCTTCTCCCGAGCACATGAAGATCAACGTCGCCGAGATGCTCGAGAAGGGGTTTGCCGACGAGTACATCAGCAAGATCCGCATGGACGGCATGCTCGACCTGCCCAATGTCGCGCCACCGATGAATCCCTCGACCATCTACATCACCGTGGTGGACAAGGACCGCAACGTCTGCTCGTTCATCAACTCGGTCGCGCATTCCTTCGGCTCGGCCATCGTCTCCAACAAGACCGGCGTGCTGTTCCAGAACCGCGCCGGCGGCTTCCGCATCCAGCCGGGCCATCCCAACTGCATCGAAGGCGGCAAGCGTCCGCTGCATACGATCATGCCGGGCCTGCTCACCAAGGGCGGCCGTTCCACGATGTCGTTCGCGGTGATGGGCGGACAGTACCAGCCGACCGGTCAGACTCATCTGCTGACCAACATCCTCGACTATGGCTGCGACGTGCAGGAGGCAATCGACATGCCGCGCGGCCTGCACTATGAGGGCCAGTATCAGCTCGAGGACAGCGTTCCGGCCGATATCGTCGAAGGCCTCAAGAAGCTCGGTCACAAGACCACCAGCGTGGTCGGCCCGCTCGGCGGCGCCCAGGCGATCTGGATCGATTGGGACAAAGGCACGCTTACCGGCGGTTCCGACCCGCGCAAGGACGGTTGCGCGCTCGGCTATTGATCGGGGCGCGAGGTTCCCCGGCGCAAGATCAGGAAAAGTTGACGGAAGGCGACGCGGCATCGGCAGCGTCGCCCTTGTCCGTTCGGAACGGAGCTCATGGCCCCAAGTTGGTGGGCGGTGAGCGGTGCAGGCGTGCGCTGCTTTGTTGTCGAAGCGGCGGAGGCCGTCCATGCCCGATCATTCAAGTTCCCAACCATCCGGATTCGACAGGCGCGCGTTCATGGCGGGTGCCGCAGGCAGCGCGCTTGTTCCGCTGACCGCGCGCGCGGCTGCGCAGGAAGCACGAGCGCCAGCGGCGCAGGATCCTGCGCTTCCCGTTGACGTCACGCTGCGGGTGAACGGCCAGGACAAGCGCCTGAGCCTCGATGCGCGCACCACGGTGCTGGACGCGCTGCGCGAGCATCTCAAGCTCACCGGCAGCAAGAAGGGTTGCGATCACGGCCAGTGTGGCGCCTGCACGGTGCTGATCGGCGATCGCCGCGTAGTGTCGTGCCTGACGCTCGCGCTCGCAGCCGAAGGGCAGGAGATCACGACCATCGAAGGTCTCGCCACCAACGACCGTTTGCATCCGATGCAACAGGCCTTCGTCGACAATGACGCTTTCCAATGCGGCTATTGCACACCGGGCCAGATCATGTCGGCGATTGCCTGCGTGAAGGAAGGGCATGCCGGCTCGGATGCGGACATCCGCGAATACATGAGCGGCAACATCTGCCGTTGCGCCGCCTATCCCAACATCGTCGCCGCGGTGAAGCAGGCCGCGCCCGAGATTATGAAAGGCTAGGCGCATGCGATCGTTTGCATACCAAAGGGCAACCGACCCCGATATGGCCGTGCAGGCGCTCAGCGCTGCTGCGGCCGCCAACAAGCCGCTGACGCAGGCCTCGGCCCAGCCGCTCGCCGGCGGCACCACGCTGATCGATCTGATGAAGCTCGATGTGATGCGGCCGGCCGCAATCGTCGACATCAATCCGCTCGCGCAAGGCTGGTCGGCGATCGAGCCTGGCAGCGGGAGCCTGCGGCTCGGCGCGCTTGCAAGGATGTCCGATGTCGCCGCGCATGACGAGATCCTGCGCAACTATCCGGTCATCGCCAATTCCCTGAAGCTCGCCGCCAGTGCCCAGCTGCGCAACATGGCAACGCTCGGCGGCAATGTGATGCAGCGGACACGCTGCAGCTATTTTCGCGACGTCTCCTACGAGAATTGCAACAAGCGCAATCCCGGCTCCGGCTGTGCCGCGATGGATGGCGTCAACCGCATGCACGCGGTGCTCGGCGTCTCCGATCAGTGCATCGCGACTTACCCCGGCGATTTCGCCCAGGCGCTGATCGCGCTGGATGCAACGGTCGAGGTTACCGGCAGATCCGGGACCCGCCGCATGCCGTTCGCGGAGCTGCACAAGGCACCGGGCAACAGCCCCGAGATCGAGACCTCGCTTCATCCAGGCGAGCTGATCTCGGCCTTCGTCGTTCCCAGCCGCTGGCCGCGGTCGGTCTATCTGAAGGCGCGCGACCGGCAATCCTATGAGTTCGCGCTGTCCTCGGCCGCGGTTGCGCTGGACGTGCAGGACGGGACGATCCGGGACGCGCGCGTTGCGCTTGGCGGTGTCGCAACCGTGCCATGGCGCGCCCGCGAAGCGGAGGCGCAGCTCAAGGGGCAAAAATTCGACGACGATCTGGCGCGGCGCGCCGCCGATGCCGCATTCGCTGACGCCAGGGGACGCCGACACAACAGCTTCAAGATTGCGCTCGGCAAGCGCGTAGTGGCGCGCGCGCTCCAGCAGGCCGTAACGATGGAGATCTGATCATGACTGCTGCTGCTCCCGAGCCGAAGGCGAATATGGGCCAGCCCGTGCCCCGCTATGATGCAGTGGCAAAAGTCACGGGGCGTGCGACCTATGGGTCCGACATGCCGCTGGACAATCCGGCCTATGCATTCCTGGTGACCAGCGCGATCGCCCGAGGCCGCATCGACAGCTTCGATCTGGACGATGCGAAGCGCGTCCGCGGCGTGATCGACATCGTCACGCACGAGAACGCCCCGGATCTGAAGGAATCAAAACTCTTCAGCAATGGCGGCTACGCCGGCACGACCATCCAGCCGCTGAAGTCGGCCGACATCGCCCATGACGGCGAGATCATCGCAGTGGTCATTGCGGAGAGCTATGAGGCCGCGCGCGAGGCCGCCAATCGCGTCAAGATCAGCTACTCAGCGGTAACTCCCAGCGCGAGCTTCGACTCCCCCGGAACCACGAAAGCAGCCGCGAAAGGCCAGAACGCGCAATTCAAGGAAGACCCGAAGGTCGGCGACTTTGCCAAGGCGTTCGGCGAGGCCGAGGTCCAGCTCACCGCGTCCTACGAGACGCCGACGCAGCACCACAATCCAATGGAGCTGTTTTCGACGAGCTGTGCCTGGATGGGCGACACCCTCGTCATCTATGAGCCCAGCCAGTATGTCTACGGCCTGAAGAACGGCGTCGCCGAGCAGCTCGGCATCGACGCCGACAAGGTGAGGGTGGTCAATCCCTATGTCGGCGGCGGCTTTGGCTCGCGCGGCTCGATGACGCCGAGAACTGCGATCATTGCCGGCATCGCGAAGCGGCTGAACCGGCCGATCAAGCTGGTCCCGACCCGCGACCAAGGCTTTACGATCGCGACCTATCGCGCCGAAACCCGCCACGAGATCAGGCTTGGCGCGAGCCGCGACGGCAAGCTGATCGCGCTCAGGCACGAGGGCACCGAAGTCTCCTCGCGCGCCGACCCCTATTGCGTCGGCGGCACCAAGACCACGACGCGGCTCTATGCCTGCCCGAATGTCGACAGTCTGGTGTCGATCGTGCGCGCCGACCGCAATACGCCGGGCTTCATGCGTTCGCCGCCGGAGGTGCCTTATCTGTTCGCGCTCGAGAGTGCGATGGATGAGCTGGCTGTGAAGCTCAACATGGACCCGGTCGAGCTCCGCCGCGTCAATGACACGACCAATGAGCCGATCGGCGGCAAGCCCTACACGTCGCGCTCGCTGATGGCGTGTTTCGACCAGGCCGCCAAGGCTTTCGGATGGGCACAACGCTCGGCGGCGCCGAAATCGATGTCCGACGGCGACTGGCTGATCGGCTATGGCTGCGCGGCCACCTGCTACCCGACCCAGATGGCTCCGGCAGCAGCGCGCGTTCGCCTGCAGCGCGACGGGCGCACCCGCGTCGAGATCGCCGGTCATGAGATCGGCACGGGCGCCTATACGATCCTTGCGCAGACGGCCGCCGAGAGGCTCGGCGTGCCGCTGGAGAAGGTCGCGGTCTTCATTGGCGACAGCGACTTGCCGCCGGGACCCGTCGCTGGCGGATCGAATTCGACGGCCAGCACCTGCTCCGCTGTGATGATGGTGTGTGACCAGGTTCGTCAGCGGCTGTTCAAGGCGTTGATGCCGAACGAGAGCCTCGCGGACAAGGCCAAGGAAACCGTTGGCATGGGCCAGACGCCATCGACGGAGGCGGCCAGAAGCGATCGCCGGCTCGATCTGGAGAAGGCCTTCGACGCGCTCGGTGCCGGCGTGGTCGAGGAATATGGCGAGTGGAAGCCGGAAGGCGCGCCGCTGGACTCCTTCAAGGCCATGCACAGCGGTCATGCGCGGCTCGTCGGTGGTGCGGCCATGAAGGACAAGATTGCCTATGCTTTCGGCGCCGAGTTCGTCGAGGTCCGCGTCAATCGCTTCACGCGCGAGATCCGCGCGCCGCGCCTGGTCGGCGCCTTCGCAGCCGGCCGCATCATGAATCCGCGCACGGCCCGCAGTCAGCTGATGGGCGGTCTGATCTGGGGTATGTCCTCGGCGCTGCTGGAGGCGACCGAGATCGACGAGCGCACCGCACGTTACGTCAACGACAATTTTGCCGACTATCTCGTGCCCGTGAATGCAGACGTTCCGGGCGTCGAGGTGATCCTGCTCTCCGAACAGGACGATCACATCAATCCGGCCGGCGCCAAGGGGCTCGGCGAGCTCGCCAATGTCGGCACCAATGCCGCGATCTGCAATGCGATCTATCACGCCACCGGTCAGCGCGTCCGCAAGCTGCCGGTGCGGCTGGAAAATATCGAGGTCTAAAGGGGTGGAAACGGCGTCGGCCTTGCGCTAGACACCTTCCGCCTCAAACGGAAGGTGCCTAATGCAGCGTTTCCAGCGCGTGCTCCTCGCCATCATGTCGGCATTCGCGATCATTTTGATCGGCGGTGTATCGACATTCATATCCACCACGGCCTCGGCCCAGACCGCAGGAAAGACCATGACCACAGCTTCAGGACTGCAGATCACCGACAGCGTCGTCGGCACCGGCGCCTCGCCGAAGCCGGGCCAGATTTGCGTGATGCACTATACCGGCTGGCTCTATGAGAACGGCCAGAAGGGCAAGAAATTCGACTCGTCCGTCGATCGCAACGAACCGTTCGAATTTCCAATCGGCAAGGGCCGCGTCATTGCCGGCTGGGACGAGGGCGTCGCCACGATGAAGGTCGGCGGCAAGCGCACGCTGATCATCCCGCCGCAGCTCGGCTACGGCGCGCGCGGCGCCGGCGGCGTGATCCCGCCGAATGCGACATTGATGTTCGATGTGGAATTGCTCGGCGTGAAATAACGCGCAAACAAAAAGACCGGCCTTGCGGCCGGTCTTTTCGCTTTTCGTCCAACTCAGTTTACTCGGTTGTGCGACGAGCGGCCGCAGCGGCGCGATCGATCGCCTCCTTCGCTGCGTCCTTGGCATCGCCCATGGCCTTCTGGCCCTTGCCCTTGACTTCCTGGACCACGCCCTCGCCCTGGAGGCGCTCGGAACCGGTGGCTTCGCCGATGCCCTGCTTGGCCTTACCGATGGCTTCGTTGGCGTTGCCCTTGATCTTGTCGCTGGTGCTACCCATGAAACTCTCTCCTTCCAGATTGCTCCCGGTAACAACGCCGGGCAGCTATGACAGTTCCGATTTTGGTATGGCTTGATAGGCCCGCTTTGGTTAGTTTCGCGCACACGGAACCAGCAGAAAGAAAAATCAATGACCGGCCACGATCACAGCCATTCCCACCATGACCACGATAACCACGATGATCGCTGGAAACATGACGGCGTGCGCGTCATTCCCGGCAACCAACTCGATACCAACGTGCCGTCGACCGCTGGCATGGACCGTGCGGCCGCGATCAATTTCGCTCGCGTCGGTGCGCAGAAATTGTGGGCGGGCACCGTCAGCATCAAGCCCGACGCCAAGACCGGCGCGCATCACCACGGTCATCTCGAGAGCGTCATCTACGTCGTGAAGGGCAAGGCGCGGATGCGCTGGGGCGAGAGCCTGCAATTCACCGCCGAGGCCGGCCCCGGAGATTTCATCTTTGTGCCGCCTTACGTGCCGCATCAGGAGATCAACGCCAGCCCCGACGAAGTGCTGGAATGCGTGCTGGTACGCAGCGATGGCGAGGCGGTTGCGATCAATCTCGACATCGAGCCGGTCGAGAAGCCCGAGACGGTGCTGTGGATCGATCCAGTGCATCGGGACCCGAACGAGAAGAGATAAGGCTGACCAGCCCGCGCGGGGCGCGGTGCGACAGAACTGCGCGGGCACGGTCTGAAAAAAATCCGGAAGCGGTGTCGGATGGCGGCCCAGCCGTCCGTCCTTGGGCAGAACCCCGCCCAAGGAGCCTCCATGCCCAGGATGATTTTCGTCAATCTGCCGGTGACCGACCTCAAGCGTGCGACCGCCTTTTATGAGGCGGTCGGCGCGACCAGGAACCCGCAATTCAGCGATGACACCGCAAGCTGCATGGTCTTTTCCGAGACCATCTACGTCATGCTGACCACCCACGACAAATTCCGTCATTTCACGCCGAAGCCGATCGCCGACGCAAAGACCTCGAACCAGGCGCTGTTCTGCCTGTCCGCCGAGAGCCGGAAAGAGGTCGACGATATCGTCGGTCGGGCCAAGGCTGCGGGCGGCGTGGCCGATCCCAGCCCTGTCGACGAATACGATTTCATGTATGGCCGCAGCTTTGAGGATCCGGACGGCCATATGTGGGGCGTGAACTGGCTGGACATGGCAGCTGTTCCACCGAAGCCCGCTATGGCGAACGCGTGACCGAAAGCTGAAGAGGAGCATTCGCAATGTCCAAGCTCGTGCCCTGCATGTGGTTCAGCGGCGATGCCGTGGAAGCCGCCAAGTTCTACGTCTCGCTCGTTCCGAATTCGGAGATCACGCACATCCAGCACAACGTTTCGGATGGCCCTTCCGGCAAGGAGGGCTCGGTGCTGGTCGTCGAGTTCACGGTGGCCGGGCAGCCGCTGGTCGCGCTCAACGGCGGCATGAAGATGGAATACACCCACGCGATCTCGCTGATGATCCACTGCGACGACCAGACTCAGGTCGACAGCGTCTGGAATGCGTTCCTCGCTCATGGCGCCAAGGAAGAGCAGTGCGGCTGGCTCAGGGATCGCTGGGGCGTGGCCTGGCAGGTGGTGCCGAAGGCGATGTTCGAGTACCTGTCGAGCCCCGACAAGGCTGCCGCCGCCCGCGCGTGGCAGGCCATGATGAACATGGTGAAGCTGGATGTGGAGGTGTTGCGGCGGGCGTTCGAGGGCAAGTCGGCGGCTTGAAGGGCAGTGCCGTTGCTACACGACAAGTGTCGTCGCCCGCGAAGGCGGGCGATCCAGTATTCCAGAGGCGTTCGTCGAAGAGCTCGCTCTCACAACGACCGCCGCTGCGTACTGGATGCCCCGCCTTCGCGGGGCATGACAGCGGAGTCTTGGGAGTGCTCGTCCGCTAATAATTGATCCGTAGCCCTACGCCGCCATGGATCGTGTTGCCCACCGGCTGCGGGCCCAGCGTGCCGTTGGCGAAGAGGTCCACGACCCAGCCCTTCTGCACACGGAAGCCGAGACGCCCGCCATATTCGAACCAGCCCTGGTTGCCCATCGTCGGCACCACCGTGCCGTCGCCGGTTACGGTGGCGACGATGCCGCTGTGGCTGGCGAAGGACTGCACCCAGCCGCCGTTGATGTTGGTCTCGATATTGTTGGCGAAGAGATGGGTCCACTGGCCGCCGATCTTGACCAGGCTGGTACGGTCGGTGCCTGTTGCAACGGTGGCGTCGAACGGATTGAACGCGACCGTGTTGTCGGCATAGCCCGACACGCGCTGCCAGAGCTGCCAGACCTCGATGGAGGCTGCGACCTCATCGCGCGGTGACAGGCGACTGATCCAGCCGGCGCGGCCAAAGACCGCGTAATTGGACGCATCGGTTGAGCTCGTCACGCTCACTGGACCCAGGCTGGTGTTGTAACTGCGGGTGTAGCGCGCCTTCTCCCACGGCGTCAGGATCGTCCCGACGTCGAAGAACGGACGCGATGAGCCCCAATCGGTGAAGTCATAGCGCAGCGCAAAGGCGCCGATCGGCGCGCTGGTGATGTGATAGCCGCCCTCGTTGTATTGCGTGTAGGCGATGCCGGCGAGCAGCGACAAATTGGGCGTCAGCTCCTTGCGGCCGTGGATGCCGGCCGAGAACGAGCCGGCCGAGCCGAACGCGCTGATGCAGTCGCTGCAATTGATCTGCTCGTTGACGCCAAGCAGCACCGTGCCGAGCACGCGGTTGGTGATCATCTGATTGAAGCGCTGGCCCGCGAGTCCGTTGATCGAGTTGCCGCTGGAATCGGAGCCGGTAGGCGTCGGGGTCGGCGACGGAGCCTGGCTCGGTGTTGGAGAGGGGCTTGGCGATGGAGAGGGGCTTGGCGACGGAGACGGGCTTGGCGAGGGGGACGGAGATGGGGAAGGCGATGCGCTCGGCGTTGGGGACGGCGAATATGTCGGTGACGGGGAAGGGGTCGGACTGCCGCACTCGGATTCGCAGAAGGTCGCGGCTGTCGCCGGACGGGCGTCGAGCGCGAACAGCGTGAGCGCGGCGGTCGCACCGAGCGCAAAGGCCAGGACAAGCCTCTTGAAACCGGGCTTTGCCATCGTCAGCGCCCGCACAGCATGCCGTCGTCGTGGACGGCGGGTGTGGTCGGCGAGGCATCGGCATATTGGTTGACGGTGCACAGCCCGGCATTGGCGGCGCAGTTGGCCGCGAACGTCCAGGGCGGCGCGTTGGTCTTGGTGATCGTGACCTTGCCGCCGGTCGAGGTGATGATCGCGGTGTCGCCCGGCTGGGTGAGCTGGATGCACTGGAAGCTCAGCGTGCAGACGCTGGCCGCGCCCTCTTGAAGCACGACGACCGAGCGGCCACGCTGCGAGAGGATGTCGAGGATCGTGCCGCGAACGCCGATGGTCGCGAGCGGCGTCGTGATCTTGTAGGCGGTTTTCTCCGAATGTCCGGTGACGAAGCGGAATGCACCGGTCGCCATTCGGATCGCGACGTCGCGATAGCTGTGCTCGTCGTTGAAGACGGTGCGATCGAGCTTCAGCGTCGCACTCGGCCCGAGCGACAGGTTGGTGCTGTCGGCCATGACAAAGCGCGCCGCGCTGTCGGCGCCGGTGCGGACGGTCTCGTCGCGCAGCATGCTGTCGCCGACATTGATCGGCGTCGCGCTGGCGGCCACGCGTACCACTTCGTTCTGGACGAGGACGGCTTCGCCGACGCGCGTCTGGGCCTGCACAGAAGGCGCAGCGCATAATGCGACCGACAGCAGTGTTGGGAAAAGCAGAAAACGCAAATTCATGTCGTAACCGATCGAGGTCCCTGATCGCTCTGGATCGCGCGCGCCCGTCTTGTGGCAGAATTATCACAGGCGGCGCGAGACGAGCGTTAGCTTAGTGACAGTTGCGGCAGAATGCGTTCAATGGATCGACAGAGTTGTTTTTTATTGGCGGTGACGCAGATTTGCCACGCAAAATAGCCCTACAACAGTCGCTGGAAGCACATGCGGTGCCGATGACGTCGCGAAGCGCAGTGATCGCTGTCGCGATCTTCCTAGCCGCGCATTTCTTGCTGCTGATCGGGCTGACGACGCCGGACAAGTTCGTGTTCGACGAGGTGCATTACGTGCCGGCAGCGCGGCAGATGCTGGGCCTGACTGCGCCGCAGCCGATGCTCAATCCGATGCACCCGCCGTTGGCGAAAGAGCTGATCGCGACATCGATCGCGGCATTCGGCGACAATGCGTTTGCCTGGCGCTATCCGGCAACCTTGTTCGGCGCGCTCGCTGTCGTCGCGATCTATCTCTGCGGGCTCGCACTGTTCGGGTTGCAAGGGCCTGCGATCGCGGCAGCGCTGATCGCGGCCTTCAACCAGATGCTTTACGTGCAGGCGCGCATCGCGATGCTCGACATCTTTGCGCTGGGCCTCGGCTTGCTCGCCATCGCTGCTTTCATGCACGGCTTTCGGCGAGAGCGGCCGCAGGCGCTGTTCGCGACCGCGGGTGCGCTGTTCGGTTTCGCAGCCGCGTGCAAATGGAGTGGCTTGTTTCCGCTCGCTGGCTGCATCGTGATCGTTGCGATGATCCGCTTGATGCAGCGCTGGCATACGCTGTTTGCCGATGCGAAGCCAACCGACTGGTACCGGCCCGATCTCTGGCCCACATTCAGGGCGCATGATGCCGCGCTCTGCTTTGTGCTGTTGCCGGCGGTGACGTATCTCGCCGCTTTCGTTCCGCTCTACGGCCTGTCGCTCTCGGATCTGATCGAGGCGCAGCGCCGGATATTCGCCGACAACACCACCACCGCGATCGCCGGCCATACCTACATGAGCTCGTGGCCCTCCTGGCCTTTGCTCGCGCGCCCGGTGTGGTTCCTGTTCGACAAGATCGCGGACGACAACGTTGCTGCGGTCGTCTTCCTCGGCAATCCGCTGGTCGCGTGGCCGGCGCTGCTCGCGCTTGCTGTCGTGTTGCGCGATTTCGTCATCGCACGTCGTTGGGATGCGTTTCTGATCGCGGCGTTCTATTTCGGCTGCTGGCTCGCCTGGGCTCTGCTCCCGCGCACGCTGGGCTTCATCTACTACTATCTGCCGGCCGCAACGGTTGCGTCGCTTGCGCTGGTTTATGCGCTGCGCCGAGAGGGGCTGCCGCGCTGGCTGCTGTGGGCCTATGTCGGCATGGCCGCGATCGGCTTTGCGGTGATGCTGCCGATCTCGGCGGCCTTCATCGGCACGTCGATGCAGACGTTCAACCACCTGATGCTGTTTCAGAGCTGGATCTGACGACAGAAAACCGCCTGCCACGCGCGCGGCAGGCGGTTTGGCGACTGTTGCAACAGCCCCTCAGGTCACTTGTTCAGATCATTTGGACGCGGTCTTGGTGTCCATGTTCACGACCTGGACGCGGCGGTTGATCGGGTCGGCGCCGTTGGCGGCGTCCTTCAGCTTGGTCTTGCCATAGCCGACGGTGACGAGGTCGCTGCCGTTCAGACCGTAGTTCTGCACCAGGTACTTCTTGATGGTGTCGGCGCGACGCTCCGAGAGGCCCTGATTGTACTCCTCCGTGCCGATCGCATCGGTATGGCCGGCGACCACGAAGGTCGAGCCCTTCAGCGACGGATCCGACAGTGCCTTGCCGAGTGCCTGCACCGAGGGCACCGAGGTCTTGGCGATGTCGGCCGAGTTGTAGTCGAACTGGATCTCCAGATCGATGTTCGGCTTGGTCGAGGCGAGCTCGGCGATCTGGTCGCGTTCGCCCATCGAGAGCGATCGGGTCTGCCGGTTGCGCACGGAGTTCAGGAAGGTCGCTTCCTTGGCCTGCGCGGTCGGATCGGCCTGCGGACCGACGGAGAGGCCGCGGGTGATCGGCTTCGGCTTCAGCGCATCCAGGATCTGGCTGGAGGAGACGTTGCTGTCGCCGGCGAAGGCCAGGCCCGCCGTCATCGACAGCGCGACCGTCAGCGTGATCGCCTTCAGTCCAAAAGACTTATTCAAATGGGTCATTGTCGTATCCTCGCTGTGACGCCTGATGGCGATTTGATGCTGCGAGCCTAGCGAAGGTTCAATGGCTCCGATGTGATCTTCGTCACGTTCGCAGGCCGGGCCTGCGAAGCTGCCACCGATCAGACCATGTGGCTGGTCGATCGTCCCACCGGCAACGTCTACTGCTGCCAGGCGGAGGGGCGGGGCAGGGCCTCCTGCGAGCCCGACGTCGCCACCGCCAGCGTCGGTGACCGGGCCAACGGCCGGGCCAAGGCGCCGAAGGACGGTCGCCAACGTCGGCCCGCTTTGCACTGCAACAAGAAAATTGTCTTCTCCGCGAAACGTTCTCGCCAGAGAATACGTAATTGCGAATGCCGGCATGACGCCGGTTTCGCTTTACTTGAGGAGACTTCTCGATGAGGACCTTGGTCACCGCCGCAGCCTTTTTCGCTTTTGCTCTTTCCGTTTCGCCGGCATCCGCCGCGATGATGGCGTGCACCAACGATAACATGATGAAATCGACGGCCATGATGACCGGCCCGACCGATACTCCCGCCAAGGCGGCCATGAACAAGGAAATGGCCATGGTCAACACGGACATGAGCATGGGCAAGATGAAAGGCGCCTGCATGCATTACATGAAGGCGCAGAAGGCCATGATGATGAAGTAGGTTCCGGCCTTGCCGTCCAGCCGCGCTGTCAGCAGCTGGCAGCGCGGCTTTTCCTCTCCCCGTTGTTTCGTTCGTTGTTGTTCTGATCGGCGCGAATCCGGCTACATTGCCTCTCGCAATGGCCCGCGCACCAAAACCCCTTCCGCTTTCGACGACACAGGCCCGGCAGATCTGGCTGCGGGCCCAGCGGCTCGATAGGCGCGAACCGTTCGGCGAGGGCGCCCAGGCCGTCACTGAGGCGGTCGCCCATCTCGGCTACGTCCAGATCGACACCATCAACGTGATCGAGCGGTGCCATCACCACATCCTGTTCAGCCGCATCCCATCCTATCGCCGCGCCGATCTGCGTCAGGCGCAGAGCGTCGACAAAAGCGTGTTCGAATACTGGACCCATGCGCTGTCCTACGTTCCGTCGAACGACTTTCGCTTCTTCCTGCCGGCGATGCGCGAGCACAAGCGCGAAGGGCACAAATGGTATGCCTCGGTGACAGCGACCGACACGCGCAAGGTGATGCGGCTGTTGCGGGCGGGTGAGCTGACGATCCGCGACATCGAGGACGACGTGCTCATCGAGAAGGAGCATCTCTGGCAGAGCCGAAAACCCTCGAAGCGGGCGCTTCAACTGGCCTTCTATACCGGCGTCGCGACCATCAGTGCGCGTCAGGGCATGCTCAAGACCTATGACCTGATGGTCAGGCATTTCGGCTGGGACAAATTACCGAAGCCGGCATCGCCGAAGGAGATCACGGCCTATCTGCTCGACCGCGCGCTGCGCTCGCAAGGCGTCGTCAGCCTCGATTCGATCTGCCATCTCGATGCGCCGAGCAAGAAGGCGGTCGGCGCCCTGGTCGCCGCGCGCGTCCGCCGCGGCGAACTCGTGCCTGTTGTGATCGAAGGCGCCGGAAAGCAGGAGCATTGGGCAGCACCTGCGGCGCTCGAGCCCGCCGAAGTGTCGTCAGATCTCGTCCACATCCTCTCGCCGTTCGATCCGCTGATCATCCAGCGCAAGCGCACCAATCTGTTCTTCGGCTACAACCACCTGTTCGAGGCCTATGTGCCGAAGGCCAAGCGCAAGCTCGGCTATTTCGCGCTGCCGGTGCTGGTCGGCGACGAGATCGTCGCCGCGCTCGATCTCAAGACCGACCGGCAGGCGAAGAAGGTGTTGATGCAGAAATGGACCTGGGTCGGCCAGGGCAAGAAGACGGCAGGGCGCAAGGAGCTGAAGCAGAAGATCGAGGAAGAGCTCGATCGGTTCGAGCGGTTTCAGCTCGAGGAGTGATGACTGCTCGCAACGGCGCCGTGCCCACTATCTGCGTGTGGTTGGCGCGCTTCGCTTTGCCAGCTTACGAGATCGCGTATTGCGGCAAGTCGATCCATCCAAACGCCCAACAGAATCGCAACCGCATACGCCGCCAAATTCCACAGTCCGAGCAGTAGCAGCGCGGCAGAATGATTGGCTGCGCCCCGTGCATTGCTTGCTCCATTGACTCTTTCGCGGCGATGCTCAAAACCCCGGATCAGCCCACAAAAGCAACAACCCCAGGGGGACGCCATGAGCCAGACCACGACCTACACCGCTTCGACCAGCGCGAAAAGCGCCATCGAGACCTCCACCATCCGCGCGATCTCCTGGCGCCTGATTCCATTCCTGGTTCTGGCCTACTTCTTCTCCTATCTCGACCGCGTCAATCTCGGCTTTGCCGCGCTGACCATGAACGCGGAGCTGAAGTTCACGCCGCTGATCTTCTCCTGGGGCGCCGGCATCTTCTTCATCGGCTATTTCATCTTCGAGGTGCCGAGCAATCTCGCGCTGGAAAAGTTCGGCGCCAGCCGTTGGATCGCCCGCATCATGGTCACCTGGGGCATCATCTCGGCGTTGATGGCGCTGGTGAGCGGCGTGACCAGCTTCTACGTCCTGCGTTTCCTGCTCGGCGTCGCCGAAGCCGGCTTCTTCCCCGGCATCATCCTCTACCTCACCTATTGGTATCCGGCCGAATATCGCGGCCGTTTCCTTGCGGCCTTCGCCATCGCCGTGCCCGTTTCGACCGTGATCGGCGCGCCGGTCTCCGGGCTCCTGCTCGGGCTCGACGGCGTCATGGGCCTGCAAGGCTGGCAGTGGCTGTTCATTCTCGAGGGCATTCCCTCGATGCTGCTCGGCATCGTCACCTGGTTCTATCTCACCGACAAGCCGGAGAAGGCGGACTGGCTCTCGGCCGAGCAGAAGGCCTGGCTCAAGGCCAAGCTCGATTCGGAAATTGCCGCCAAGCAGGCCGTGAAGCACTTCTCGCTCGGTGAAGCCTTGTCCTCGCCGAAGGTGATCGCGCTCAGCCTGATCTATTTCGGCTTCGTCGGCGCGCTTTACGGCATGCAGTTCTGGCTGCCGCAGATCGTCAAGGCGTTCGGCCTCACCAATGCCCAGACCGGCTTCGTGACCGCGATCCCCTATGTGTTCGGTACGGTCGCGATGATCCTGTGGGCCCGGCATTCGGATGCTACGCGCGAGCGCGTTGTGCATGTCGGTGCGCCCATGATCCTGATCGCGGTCGCGCTCGCCATCTCCAGCTATCTCACCGATCCCACCCTGACGATGGTGGCGCTGACCTTCGCCGCGATCGGCGTGTTCTGCGTCTTCGGTGTGTTCTGGACCTTGCCGACCGCCTGGCTGTCGGGCACGGCGGCCGCCGGCGCCATCGCGCTGATCAACTCGATCGGCAATCTCGCCGGTTTCGGCGGCCCCTATCTGATCGGCTGGGTCAAGGAAGCAACGGGGCAGACCTCGACCGGCCTCTTGGTGCTCGCCGTGCTGCCGCTGCTCGCCGGCATCCTGGTGTTTATCGGCGGCCATGAGACCAAGCACGAGTTCGCCGAATAGAGACGGTAGAGCCGAGCAGACGGTCCTGGAGGGTGGATTAGCGCAGCGTAATCCACCCTACGATAGCACCTTCCTGGTAACGCCCTGCCGATCCTTACCACCCCTTAACGATCACGCATTCCTGATGACTGACGATTATTGACTTTTATCAGTGATTATTCGACATTCCTCTCATTGCAGGCGCAGGAGTGTCCCCGATGTTCGTTCGGTCGGTTTTATCCAGCTATTCCAGGCTCTTGGCGGGTGTGTCGCTGGCCCTGATGGCCGCGGCGTTGGCGGGATGCAACGATTCCGTGGCGCAAAAGGCCGAGCCCCCGCGGCCGGTCCTGGTCGCGACCGCGCATTATGATGCCGAGAGCCCGGAACGCAGCTTCGTCGGCACCATCAAGCCCCGGATCGAGAGCGATCTCGGCTTCCGCGTCGCCGGCAAGGTCGCAAAGCGCCTTGTCGAGGTCGGCCAGACCGTCGAAGTCGGCCAAGCCCTCGCCACCCTCGACGAGGTCGATCTGAAGCTCCAGGCCGAGCAGGCCGTCGCTGAGCAGACCGCTGCGACCGGTGTGCTGGCGCAGGCCGCTGCCGCCGAGCAGCGCGCCAAGGAACTGAAGGCCAAGGGCTGGACCACCGACGCCGCGATGGATTCGAGCCGCGCCGCCGCTGACGAAGCCCGTGCGCGCCTTGACCGCGCCGTCCGCTCGGTCGAACTGACCAAGAATTCCCTTTCCTACGCGACGCTCAACGCCGACGCCCGTGGCGTCGTCACCGCAACGCTGATCGAGCCCGGCCAGGTGGTCGCCGCGGGCCAGGCTTCGATCCGTGTCGCCCGCTTTGCCGAAAAGGAAGCGGTCGTCGCGATCCCTGAGACGCTGGTCGGACGCGCCAAGTCGGGCGTCGCCAGCGTCACTCTTTGGTCGGAGCCGGACAAGAAATATGTCGCGAAGCTGCGCGAGATCGCGCCGGCCGCCGATCCGGCCACGCGCACCTATCTCGCAAAATTCTCGCTGCCCGAGGCCGACGACAAGGTCGCACTCGGCATGACCGCGACACTGACGCTGTCGGACACCGCCACCGAGCGCGTCGCGCGGCTGCCGCTGTCGGCGCTGTTCAACGAAGGCGGCAAGCCGTCCTTCTTCGTCGTCGACGACAACGGTTCGGTCACGCTCAAGCCTGTTGCGGTGAAATCCTACGACAGCAACGACGTCGTCATCACCGGCGGTGTGGACGAGGGCGCCAAGATCGTCGCCCTCGGCGTGCAGAAGCTCGATCCCAGCCAGAAGGTGCGGGTCGTGTCGTCGCTGGCCTTCTGAGTGTTTCTTACGAGTTACGTCGTGTGAGGTGAGCTTCTGCCTTTGCCCCTACGCAAAGGCTGAAGCGGCGAAGCGATCCAGAACCTGCCCAGCCCCCTGGATTGCTTCGCTGCCTCGCGACGACGGTTTGAACAGAGCGGCTGTCGTTCGTGGCAATTGGATCGTCTTTTCCGGAGAGTGCGATGAAGCGCTTCAACCTTTCGGCCTGGGCCGTCAGCCATCCGACGCTGGTCCTGTTCCTGATGCTCGTGCTCGGCGTCGCCGGCTTCTTCTCCTATCAGAAGCTCGGCCGCGCCGAGGATCCGTTCTTCACGGTGAAGGTCGTCAACGTCTCCGTGCTGTGGCCGGGCGCGACCGCACAGGAGATGCAGGCCCAGGTCGCCGATCCCATCGAGAAGAAGATCCAGGAGCTGCCCTATTTCGAGAAGGTGCAGACCTATTCCAAGCCCGGCTTCACCGCGCTTCAGGTCACCTTCCGCGATTCCACGCCGCCGAAGGACGTGCCGTATCTCTTTTATCTGCTGCGCAAGAAGCTGGTCGACGTCCAGGGCCAGCTGCCCGCAGGTATTCTCGGACCCGTCGTCAACGACGAATTCTCCGACGTCGATTCCATCCTCTACATGATGACCGGCGACGGCGCCGATTACGCCCAGCTCAAGAAGGTCGCCGAAGGTTTCCGCCAGCGCCTTCTCAAGGTGCCTGGTGTCACCAAGGTCGACATGTACGGCAATCAGGATGAGCGCATCTACGTCGAGTTTTCGCACGCCAAGCTCGCCACGCTCGGTATCACGCCGCAGGCGCTGTTCGATTCACTCGCCAAGCAGAACAACGTCGTGCCCGCCGGCACGGTCGAGACCTCCTCGCAGCGCGTGCCGCTGCGCGTCACCGGTGCGCTGGACGGTGCCAAGGCCGTGGCCGAGACCCCGGTCGAGAGCAACGGCCGCGTATTCCGTCTCGGCGACATCGCCACCGTCACCCACGGCTATGTCGATCCGCCGAGCTTCGTCGTCCGCCAGGAAGGCAAGCCCGCGATCGGCATCGGCGTCGTCACCGCCAAGGGCGCCAACATCCTCGAACTCGGCAAGGAGGTCGAGAAGGCGACCGCCGAATTCATGAAGGCCGTGCCGCAGGGCGTGGACGTCTCGCTGATCGCCGACCAGCCCAAGGTGGTCGAGCACGCCGTCGGCGAGTTCGTGCACTCCTTCATGGAAGCGCTCGTCATCGTGCTGTTCGTCTCGTTCCTGGCGCTCGGCTGGCGCACCGGCATCGTGGTCGCGCTGTCGGTGCCCCTGGTGCTCGGCATCGTCTTCATCGTCATGAACTCGATGTCGCTCGACCTGCACCGCATCACGCTCGGTGCGCTGATCATCGCGCTCGGCCTGCTCGTGGATGATGCCATCATTGCGGTCGAGATGATGGTGGTGAAGATGGAGCAGGGCTGGGACCGCATGCGCGCGGCGTCCTTTGCCTGGGAATCCACCGCGTTTCCGATGCTCACGGGCACGCTGGTCACGGCCGCTGGCTTCCTTCCCATCGGCTTTGCCAATTCGGCGGTCGGCGAATATGCCGGCAGCATCTTCTGGATCGTGGCGATCGCGCTGGTCGCATCCTGGTTCGTGGCGGTGATTTTCACGCCCTATATCGGCGTCAAGCTGCTGCCGAACATCAAGGTGCACGCCAATCACGATCCGCATGCGGTCTATGAGACCCGCATGTACCGCGGCCTGCGCGCCATCGTGCAATGGTGCGTCAATCATCGCATCACCGTGGTGGTCGCGACCGTCGGCGTGTTCATCGCCTCCATCGTCGGCTTCGGCCACGTCCAGCAGCAATTCTTCCCCCTGTCGGAGCGGCCCGAGCTGTTCCTGCAGCTGCGCCTGCCTGAGGGCACCGCCTTCAACGTCACCGAGAAGGCCGTCAAGAAGGCCGAGACGCTGCTGAAAGACGACAAGGATATCGAGACCTATACGTCCTATGTCGGCCAGGGCTCGCCGCGCTTCTGGCTCGGCCTCAACCCGCAACTGCCGAACGAGGCCTTTGCCGAGATCGTCATCGTCGCCAAGGGCGTCGAGGCGCGCGAACGGGTCAAGGCCAAGATCGAGGGTGCGGTTGCCGATGGCATGCTGACCGAGGCGCGCGTGCGCGTCGACCGCTTCAATTTCGGCCCCCCCGTCGGTTTCCCCGTGCAGTTCCGCGTGATCGGGCCTGACGCCAACAAGGTGCGCGAGATCGCCTACCAGGTTCGCGACGTCATGCGCGAAAACAAGAACGTCAAGGATGTCCAGCTCGACTGGAACGAGCAGTCGCCCTACCTCAAGCTCGTCGTCGACCAGGACCGCGCCCGTGCCATGGGCCTGACCCCGCAGGACGTCTCGCAGGCGCTGTCGATGCTGATCTCCGGCACGCAGGTCACGACCGTGCGTGACGGCATCGAGAAGGTCGGCGTGGTCGCCCGTGCGATCCCGTCCGAACGTCTCGACCTCGGCGGCGTCGGCGATCTCACCATCACCTCGAAGAACGGCGTTGCCGTGCCGCTGCAGCAGATCGCCAAGATCGAATACGCGCACGAGGAACCGATCATGTGGCGGCGCAACCGCGACATGGCGATCACCGTGCGCTCCGACGTGATCGACGGCGTGCAGGCGCCCGATATCACCAACCAGATCACGCCGAAGCTTCAGGCGATCAAGGACAGCCTCGAGCCGGCCTACCGCATCGAGCCGGGTGGCGCGTTCGAGGAGTCCGCCAAGGGCAATGCCTCGATCTTCGTCCTCTTCCCCGTGATGGTCATGGTGATGCTGACGCTGCTGATGATCCAGTTGCAGAGCTTCTCGCGCCTGTTCCTGGTGTTCCTGACCGCGCCGCTCGGCATCGTTGGCGCCTCCTTCGGCCTCAACGTGGCCAACGCCCCGTTCGGCTTCGTGGCGCTGCTCGGCCTCATCGCGCTCGCCGGCATGATCATGCGCAACACGGTCATTCTGGTCGACCAGATCGAGACCGACGTTTCTCATGGCTTGACGCGCCGCGAGGCGATCGTGGAGGCGACCGTCCGTCGCGCCCGTCCGGTGGTGCTGACGGCGCTTGCCGCCATCCTCGCCATGATACCGCTGTCGCGCTCGGCGTTCTGGGGCCCGATGGCGATCACCATCATGGGCGGCCTGTTCGTCGCGACCTTCCTGACGCTGCTGTACCTGCCGGGCCTCTATGCCCTGTGGTTCAGGAAAAGCCTGGACGAAGCCGGCACGCCGGAACAGCCTGCCGCGCCGCAGCATGGGAGCAATGACGACCACGCAATTCCGCTTGCTGAAGCGGCTGAATAAATGAGAAGACTACCGAGGAACGAGTCCTGATTGATGGCCCTGATTTCGGAACATATCGAAGGCGACACCCGGGATCGTATCCTCGAGGTGGCCGAGCGGCTGTTCCGCGTGATCGGCTATCAGAAGACCACGGTCGGGGACATCGCCAAAGAGCTCCGGATGAGCCCCGCCAACGTCTATCGCTTCTTCGAATCGAAGAAGGCGATCCACCAGGCGGTGGCACAGGGCCTGATGGGCGAGGTCGAGCTGGAGGCACAGCGGATCGTGGCGAGGCCCGGTCCGGTGCTGCCGCGCTTCCGTGAGCTGCTCACGACCGTCAACCGCATGAACACCGAGCGCTATGTCGGCGATTCCAAGCTGCATGAGATGGTCGAGATCGCGATGCAGGAGGACTGGGACGTCTGCGTCGCCCATATCCATCGCGTCACCGAGACCATCGGCGCGGTGATCGCCCAAGGCGTGGCCTCAGGGGATTTCGAGGCGCCCGATGTGCCGCTGGCCGCGCTTTGCACCTGCACCGCGATGATCCGGTTCTTCCACCCCCAGATGATCGCCCAGGCCGCCAACAAGCCCGGCCCTTCGATTGATCAGATGATTGATTTCGTCATCGCCGGTCTGTCGCCGCGCCACTGACGGGGCGGGGTTTTTCCCATATAAGGGGCCGACCGCCCTGGGCCGACTTGCCGGTGGCTGGTTAGGACGGATCAACAATCTCCGTCATTGCGAGCGCAGCGAAGCAATCCAGACTATCTCCGCGGAAGGATTCTGGATTGCTTCGCTACGCTCGCAATGACCATCAGGGGAAAGCCAGCGCGTGACCGACAAAGACCTGCACTTCTACGAGCCCTCCAAGGGCCACGGCCTCAAGCACGATCCCTTCAACGCCATCATCGCGCCGCGGCCGATCGGCTGGATCTCATCGCGCGATGCCAAGGGCCACGTCAACCTCGCGCCCTACAGCTTCTTCAATGCTTTCGCTTACGTGCCGCCGATCATCGGCTTCTCCTCGACCCACTGGAAGGACTCGGTCGAGAATATCCAGCAGACCGGCGAGTTCGTCTGGAATCTCGCGACCATGGACCTGGCCAAGCAGATGAACGCGACCGCCGCCCACGTCGCGCCCGAGGTCGATGAGTTCAAGCTCGCGGGATTGACCGCAGTCCCGGGCAAGCTCGTCAACGTGCCGCGCGTGGGCGAGAGCCCGGTCGCTTTCGAGTGCAAGGTGTCCGATATCATCCGCCTCAAAGGTGCCGACGGCAAGGAGGCGAACGCCTGGCTGACGCTCGGCGAGGTCGTGGCCGTCCACATCGACAAGGCCCTGATCAAGGACGGCGTCTACCAGACCGCCGCCGGCCGCCCGATCATGCGCGCGGGACGCCGCGGCGATTATTTCGAGATCAAGCCGGAAAACATGTTCGAGATGGTCCGGCCGGATTAGGCCGCTCCATCCGGGCTACCGCTTCCCCCTCCCGGAACTGCCCGCACGCCCCGGCCGTTATCGTCGCCGGGGCGGCCGCCCGGCCGCGTCAATTCGCATCATTTTGCCCGCGAAGTGTTCACGCCTCCCGGCCACTTTCCGCTAAAATGCCCCGTCACCGCGCCGTTGCATGAGGTCCGCCATGAGCTTCCGCCGCGACAAACTGACAAAACCGATCTTCTCCTGGGCCCGCGGCGTGCTGCCGGCGATGTCCGACACCGAGCGCGAGGCGCTCGAGGCCGGCGACGTCTGGTGGGACGCCGACCTCTTCACCGGTAATCCCGACTGGTCGAAGCTTCTCGAGATCCCGCAGGCGACATTGACCGCCGAGGAGCAGGCCTTTCTCAACGGTCCCGTCGACGAGCTCTGCGCCATGCTCGACGAGTGGAAGATCTTTTGGGAGTGGCGCGACCTGCCGCAGGAGGCCTGGACCTTCATCAAGCGCGAGAAATTCTTCGGCATGATCATCCCGAAGGAGTTCGGCGGCCTCGGCTTCTCGCCTTATGCCCATTCGGAGGTGGTGCGAAAAATCTCGAGCCGCTCGATCGCCGCCGCCGTCACCGTGATGGTGCCGAACTCGCTTGGCCCCGGCGAACTCCTGATGCGCTTCGGCACGAAAGAGCAGCAGGAGCGCTGGCTGCCGCGGCTTGCCGACGGCCGCGACATTCCCTGCTTCGGCCTCACCAGCCCGGAGGCCGGCTCCGATGCCGCCTCGATGGTCGACACCGGCATCATCTGCAAGGGCGTGTTTGAGGGCCGCGAGGTGACAGGTCTCAGGCTGAACTGGCACAAGCGCTACATCACGCTCGGCCCTGTTGCGACGCTGCTTGGCCTCGCCTTCAAGGCATATGATCCCGATCATCTGGTCGGCGATCAGGAAGAGCTCGGCATCACCGTCGCGCTGATCCCGACGAATCTTCCTGGCGTCGAGATCGGCCACCGCCATCTGCCGTCGATGCAGGTATTCCAGAACGGTCCGAACTGGGGCCGCGACGTCTTCATCCCGCTCGACTATGTCATCGGCGGCCAGGAGCGGATAGGCCAGGGTTGGAAAATGCTGATGACGGCGCTCGCCGCCGGTCGCGGCATTTCGCTGCCGTCGCTCTCTGCTGCCGGCGCTGCCTATGCGGCACGCACGACTGGCGCTTATGCCCGGATCCGCGAGCAGTTCGGCATTTCCATCTCCAAGTTCGAGGGCGTGGAGGAGCCGCTCGCGCGCATCGTCGCCACCGCCTACCAGCTCGACGCGGCGCGGCGGCTCACCTGCGCTGCGCTGAATGCCGGGGTCCATCCCGCCGTGATCTCCGGCATCATGAAGCTGCACGCGACCGAGCGGATGCGAGTCGCCGTCGACGACGCCATGGACATCCATGGCGGCAAGGCCGTGATCGACGGCCCGCAAAACTATATCGGCAATCTGCACCGCGCCGTGCCTGTCGGCATCACCGTGGAGGGCGCCAACATCCTGACGCGCAACCTCATCATCTTCGGGCAGGGTGCGATCCGCGCCCATCCCTACCTGCTCGACGAGATGAACGCGCTTGCGGACACCGACCGCGAACGCGGCCTCACCGCCTTCGACAAAGCCTTCTGGAAACATGTCGGCCACAGTTTCCAGACGCTGCTCCGTGCTTTTGGCCGGAGCTGGAGTTTTGGCGCCTTCGCGCTGGCGCCGGATGCCGGCGATGCGACGCCGTTCTATCGCCAGCTTTCCCGCTACTCGGCGGCCTTCGCGCTCTGCGCCGACATGGCGCTCTTGACGCTCGGCGGCGCGCTCAAGCGCAAGGAGATGCTGTCGGCGCGGTTCGGCGACATCCTGTCGGAGCTGTACCTGCTCTCGGCCGCACTGAAGCGCTGGCAGGACGAGGGCCGGCAGAAGGACGATTTTGCCGTGCTGGAATGGTGCATGGCGACCGGCTTCAAGACGATCGAGATCAAATTCGCCGAAATCCTCGCCAATTTGCCGAACCGCTTCGTTGCCGTCATCCTCAAGCTCGTGGTCCAGCCGTTCGGGGCCCGCGTGCTCGGTCCCTCCGACCGCGTCGTGCACCAATGCGCTGGTATCGTGCTGGAGCCGTCGGCGGCGCGCGAGCGCCTCACGCCGGATCTCGCCCATGTCGACGACGACAGCGGCTTCGCCCGGCTGGAGCGCGCGTTCAAGCTGGTCGCGGCGACCGACGCCGTTGCCAAGCGCATGCGCGCGGCGCATCTGCGGGACTGGAAGGAGGCGGTGGCCAAGGGCGTGATCACGCAGGCCGAAGGCGAGCAGCTCGCGGTCGCCCACGCAGCCGTCGCGAAAGTCATCGAGGTCGACGATTTTGCGCCGGAGGCGCTGTCGCCGATTTACAAGAAAACCGGCGACGTGCATCAGTTCTTCCAGGAACTCGGTGAACAGAGGGCGGCGAGCTGATGGCACGACCGGTATTCATCGTCGACGGCAGCCGGACGCCGTTTCTGAAAGCGCGCTCCGGGCCGGGCCCATTCACGCCTGTTGATCTCGCCGTGCAATGCGGCCGGCCCCTTCTGGCGCGCCAGCCGTTCTCGCCTACCGATTTCGACCAGGTCATTCTCGGCTGCGTCAACGTCATTGCCGACGAGATGAACCCGGCCCGCGTTGCCGCGCTCCGGCTCGGCATGGGCGAGGACATGGTCGCCTTCACCGTGCAGATCAATTGCGGCTCCGGCATGCAGTCGATCGACACCGCCTACCGCTACATCCGAGAGGGCCATGCCGACATGATTTTGGCCGGCGGCACCGAGGCGCTCAGCCACGCGCCGCTGGTCTGGCCCAATTCCGGCGTGCGCTGGTTTGCCGGTCTTGCCACCGCCAAGGGCGTGGCGGCGAAGCTCGCCGCCGCGTTCAAGCTGCGCCCTCGTTACCTCAAGCCGATCATCGGCCTCGAGCGTGGGCTCACCGATCCCATCACCGAACTGAACATGGGCCAGACCGCAGAAGTCGTCGGCCATCTCTTCGGCATTACGCGGGCGCAGTCCGATGCTTATGCCGCCGAGAGCCACCGCCGGCTCGCGCATGCGCAGGCCGAGGGCTATCTGAAAGGCGAGGTCGAGACCGCGTTCTCCCGCGACGGCAAATTCTTCGACCATGATGACGGCGTGCGGCCGGACTCAACGGCTGAGACGCTCGCAAAGCTGAGGCCGGTGTTCGAGCGCCCCTGGGGCCAGGTCACCGCCGGCAATTCCTCGCAGATCACCGATGGCGCGTCCTGGGTGATCTTGGCTTCCGATGCGGCCGTGGCAAAACACAAGCTGACGCCGAAGGCCGTAATCGTCGACAGCAACTGGGCTGCGCTGGATCCGAGCATCATGGGGCTTGGTCCCGTGATGTCGGCGACGCCGCTTCTGACCCGCAACAACCTCACCCTCCAGGACGTCGAGACCTGGGAGCTGAACGAGGCCTTTGCCACGCAGGTGCTCGGCTGCCTCGCCGCCTGGAACGACGAGAAGTTCTGCCGCGAGATTCTCAGGCTCGATGGCGCCGCTGGCGAGATCGACCGGGCGAAACTCAACGTCGACGGCGGCGCCATCTCGCTCGGTCATCCTGTCGGCACCTCGGGCAACCGGATCGTGCTGCATCTCGTCAATGCGATGAAGCGGCTCGGCACAAGACGCGGGATCGCCACCGAATGCATCGGCGGCGGGCTCGGCGGCGCCATGCTGATCGAGGCGGTGTGACCATGGATTCCAAGATCATGACCGCGCTCGGCGATCGCGTGCTCTCGCTCGGGCCCCCGCCTGCAGCAGATGGTCCCTACAAGAACTTCAAGCTGACGCGCGATGCCGACGGCGTCGCCTGGCTGTTGTTCGACCGTGCTGGCGCCAGCGCGAACACGCTCTCCGCCGACGTGATGGAGGAGTTCGACGCCGCGCTCGCCGCGATCGAGACCGAGCGTCCCGCCGGCCTCGTGATCCGCTCGGCAAAGCCGTCCGGTTTCATTGCCGGCGCCGACGTCAACGAATTCCGCGGTGCGTCTGATCCCGAGATGGTCGAAACGCGCATCCGAGCCGCGCATGCGGTGGTCGATCATCTGGAAGCGCTCAAGCTGCCGACGGTCGCGGTCATTCACGGTTTCTGCATCGGTGGCGGGCTCGAGGTCGCGCTCGCCTGCCAGTCGCGCATCGCGGTCGACGGTGCGCGCTTCGGCTTCCCCGAGGTCATGCTCGGCCTGCATCCCGGCCTCGGCGGCACCGCGCGTTTCACGGCGCTGGTCAATCCGACCCAGTCGATGGCGCTGATGCTGACCGGCCGCACCATCGATGCGCGCCGTGCCAAATCGCTCGGCCTCGTCGACAGCGTGACGCAGGAGCGCCACGTGAGGGCTGCCGTGAAGGATGTGCTGTTCGGCCGCATGAAGCGGGCCAAGCCGGGCCTGCTCACCCGCGCAGCCAATCTCGGCCCGGTGCGCGGGCTGCTTGCCAAGCGCATGCGCGTGGAGGCGGCGAAGGCCGCGCCGCGCGAGCATTATCCCGCGCCTTATGCGCTGATCGATCTGTGGGAGACGCATGGCGGCAGCAAGGCCGCCATGCTGAAGGCGGAACAGGCGTCCTTCGCCAGGCTGATGGTGACGCCGACCGCGCAGAATCTGATCCGCGTGTTCTTCCTGCGCGAGCAGATGAAGAAGACCGCAGGCTCGGGCAACACGATCAAGCACGTCCATGTCATCGGCGCCGGCGCCATGGGTGGCGACATCGCGGCTTGGGTAGCCGGGCAGGGGCTGCGGGTCTCGCTCGCCGACATGAAGGCCGAGCCGATCGCGGGCGCCGTGAAGCGCGCCGCAGAGCTCTACGGCAAGATCATCCGCAAGCCGACCGAGGTCCGCGACGCGCTCGATCGGCTGATCCCCGATATGGACGGCGAGGGCGTCCGCAACGCCGACCTCATCATCGAGGCGGTACCGGAAAAGCTCGAGCTCAAGCAGAAGGTGTATGCCGGCCTAGAGCCCCGGATGAAGCCGGGCGCGATCCTTGCCACCAATACATCGAGCATCCCGCTTCAGGATTTGCGCACCACGCTGGCGCGGCCGGAGCGGCTGGTCGGGCTGCACTTTTTCAATCCGGTGTCGCGGCTGCAACTGGTCGAGGTCGTCAGCCACGTTGGCAATGACGCGCAGGTGCTGAAAGAAGCTCTTGCCTTCGTCGGTGCCATTGACCGCCTGCCCTTGTCGGTGAAGAGCTCGCCGGGCTTCCTCGTCAACCGCGCGCTGACACCCTACATGCTCGAAGCCATGGTGATGCTGGACGAGAAGACCGATCAACGCCTGATCGACGCCGCGGCCGAGCAGTTCGGCATGCCGATGGGGCCGATCGAGCTTGCTGACCAGGTAGGGCTCGATATCTGCCTCGACGTCGGCGACATGCTGCGCGCCAAGTTCGGCGATCTGCTGCCGCCGACGCCGGCCTGGCTGCGCGACAAGGTCGCCAAGGGCGAGCTCGGCCGAAAGTCCGGCAAGGGCTTTTACACCTGGAAGGACGGCAAAGCGGAGAAGGCGCCATTGCCCCAGACCGGTCCACGCGTCACCGACCAGATGATCGACCGCCTGGTGCTGCCGATGTCCAATGTCTGTGTCGCCGCCCTGCGCGAAGGCATCGTCGACGATGGCGATGCGGTCGACGGTGCGATGATCTTCGGCACGGGTTATGCCCCGTTCCGCGGCGGTCCCCTGAACTATGCGCGCACGCGCGGCGTGGGAAATATTGTATCCACCTTGCGTGCATTGGCCGAACGATTCGGCGAGCGCTTCGCGCCCGACCCGGGCTGGGACAATTTCAAGTGAGACGGATATGACTGGAAAGTCCGACACCGAGCCGAGCGGCGATCTCTGCATTCGCACGCTGGCGATGCCCGCCGACACCAATGCCAATGGCGACATCTTCGGCGGTTGGCTGCTCAGCCAGATGGATGTCGGCGGCGGCGTATTCGCCTCGAAGGTCGCGAAGTCGCGCACCGTCACGGTTGCGATCGATGCGATGAATTTTCGAAAAGCTGTTTATGTCGGCGATCTCGTCTCCGTCTACGCCACTCTCGTGCGGGTAGGACGCACCTCGATGACCGTCCATCTCGAAGCCTGGGCGCTGCGGCGGCGAGAGCTGCAGCCGATCCTCGTGACCGACGGCAATTTCACCTATGTCTCGATCGACGATAACGGCCATCCACAAGTGATCCAGCGCAACGATCCGCCGATCGCGACGTAGTCGCGCGCGGCGCATCGCCTCATCTCACGAAAACTTGCAGCCTCGCGAAACGCGGCACGGATAGGTCGACGCGTCGCTTCTTTGCCAAGAACGGGTCATAAAACGGATGAGGTCCCGGCGTACTCAATAGCCTGTCGATTCGGGGTGGAAACGGCCGATTTGCCCTTGGGAACCTTTGGGCAGAGCCGTCGTTATTTGCCCGCACTGAGGAATCCACGGGCCATGCCGGATAGCTACATCATCGAAGTTAACTCAGAGACCGCGGGCATCGTCGTTCGCGGTCAGGGCGGCTACTGCTTCTTCGCCTCGTCCCATCAATTCAATCGTCTCGAAGGCCATCTCTTCCGTAACGCCCGCGAAGCCGAGCGCGCTGCGCGCAAGCTGGTGAATGGCGATGTGAAGGAAGCGGCGTAACGTTCTTCCTTCTCCCCTTGTGGGAGAAGGTGGCGCGAAGCGCCGGTTGAGGGGTTCTATCGGCACATTGGCGCGAGAATGGTGCTCGCCGAAGCAACCCCTCACCCGTCTCGCCGCTAAGGCGGCGAGCCACCCTCTCCCACAGGGGGGCCCACAGGAGGAGAGGGCAAAGAACGTCGATCACAACTTCGTCGCGGACCGCGACAGCAGCTTCCACGCGTCGCCCTGCTTCTGCCAGTTCATCAGGATGTGAAGGCTGTTTGCGACTTTCTGTCCCCCGGTCATCATCTCGGCCAGCCAGTGGAAGCGCACGATCGCGGCGGGGCCGACGATCTTGATGGTCGGATCCTTGTATGTGATCGACAGGAACTTCGTCTTGCCGTCGGTGGCATTGGCGACGAAGGCTGCCTTGTCCTCGAGGAAGCCGTTGGAATGGCTGTAGCTCAGATCGTCCGCGCACAGCGCGCTGAGCGCCTTTGGATCGGCCGCGATCTGGGCGAGGCGAAAGGCCTCGACTTTTTGCGCCACCGCCTCGTGGTCGACCGCGGCAGCGTGATCGCGATTGAGTGTCATCGTATCCTCCGTTCTTGATCTTGTACCCAGTGTTGCAGCCGCATTCGATTTTGTCGAGTGTCACGCCGCCATGGGCCGCATTGCGTCATCAGGCGCGAATTGATACGTCTCGCGCATCGTTGCGCCGTGCGCGAGAGGAACCACGACATGATCCAGGGACCGGGCAGGGCATTGCTGTTCGACATCGACGGCACGCTCGCCAACACCGACCCGCTCCACCTCAAGGCGTTCAACCAGGTGCTCGGTCCTCACGGTCACGTCTTCGATCACGCTCGTTTCTCCAGGGAGCTGCAAGGTTTTGCCAATGTGTCGATCGGTGAGCGCTTTCTGCCCGACGAGACGCTGGAGCGCCGCGCCGAGATTCTTGGGGAGAAGGAAGAAGTGTTCCGGACGCTGGTCGCGGGGCAGATCGAACCGCTCCCGGGCCTGATCGCGCTGCTCGACCGCGCCGATGTTGCCGGAATTCCCATGGTCGCGGTCACCAACGCGCCGCGCCTCAACGCAGAGCTGTTGCTTGCCGGTCTCGGCATCACGCAGCGCTTCAAGGCGCTCGTGATCGGCGACGAACTGCCCCACGGCAAGCCGCATCCGCTGCCCTATCAGGAAGGGTTGCGCTTCGTCGGTGCCAGCGCGGCAGCCTCGATCGCGTTCGAGGATTCCCGCTCCGGCGTGGAGTCGGCCACCGCCGCCGGTATCCCGACCATCGGCATCCGGACCAGCCTCAGCGATGCTGACCTTGTCGGATCCGGCGCCGTCGCCTCCGCCAGCGCCTTCGACGATCCCGAGCTGATCGCGCGGCTCGCGCGCGCCATGAACTGGTAGAGTGGGCGTGGTGAGGTCCGATTCATTAACCGTGATCGGCGTGCGCATTGACCGCGTGCGCGAGAAGCCGCACCATGCATCACTCTGATTTGAGGCCATTGTCGTGACCGGATTGACCCATCGCCAAGCCGAGATTCTCAACATCGCCCGCGCCTCGGGCCGCGTCATGGTCGAGGAGCTGGCGCGCCGGTTCGAAGTTTCGGCCCAGACCATCCGCAAGGATCTCAACGATCTCTGCGAACGCCGGTCGCTCACCCGCATCCACGGCGGCGCCATCATCGCCTCCGGCGTGGAAAACCTCGCCTATGAGGCGCGCCGCTTCGTTGCCGCCGACGAGAAGAAGGCGATTGGCGCCGCCGCCGCCTCGCTGATCCCGAACGGCTGCTCGCTCTTCATCAACATCGGCACCACGACCGAGGAGGTGGCGAGCGCGCTGACCTCGCACGAGGATTTGCTGGTCATCACCAACAATCTCAATGTCGCCATGCTGCTCTACCGCCATCCCCGCATCGAGGTGGTGGTGGCCGGCGGCACGGTGCGGCGCGCCGACGGCGCCGTGGTCGGCTCGACCGCGACGCAGCTGATCGGCCAGTTCAAGGTCGACTACGCCATCATCGGCGCCTCCGCGATCGACGAGGAGGGCGCGCTGCTGGACTTCGACTATCGCGAAGTGCAGGTGGCGCAGGCCATCATCGCCAATGCCCGCAGCGTCATGCTGGTCGCCGATTCCACAAAACTTCGCCGCAGCGCGCCGGTCCGCATCGCGCACATGACCCAGATCCAGACCTTCGTGACCGACCAGGAGCTGCCCGAGCGCCTCGCCACCATCTGCCACAGCAAGGGCATCGAAGTGGTGGAGGCGATGCCGAAGGGCGCTGACGTCGACGAGACCCAGGCCGATACGCAGGATGCGGCACCTGAGGCCGCGCCGGTGGTACGGCTGCGCTAACAGCTCAGGCGCCGTCCCACGGGTTGAGCAACTGCACGCCCGTGGGTTCGAAATCTCCCACATTGCGCGTGACGACCGTCAAACCGTGAACAAGCGCGGTCGCCGCGATGAGAGCGTCACGTTCAGCCCGCGGGTTGTGAACGTGAAGTTGCGCACAGCGCTGTGCTACAGCCGTATCAATGGTCAGGATTCGCCCTTCGAATCGAACCAGAATTTGATCGTCTATCCAGGCGCGCAGGACTGCGCCTTGTGCAGCATCCTTACGCTCGATCAGGCGCGCGCCAAGTTCGATTTCGAGAATCGAGATGGCGGACATGAAAAAATTCGCTGCCGGAACTGCATTGGCCCAAGCGATGACGTTGCGATCGGCTTTGTCCGGTCGCCTCAACTCGGAGATGACGTTGGTATCCAGCAGAAACATCAGTCGAGATCGGCGGGCTTGAAGATTCCGCCATCCACGCGAGGCGGATTGAAGTCAAAGTCCGCACTCGTCTGCGCCAGAGCCTCGGCAAGGCTCATGTGTCCGCCGCTCAGACGCAAATAGTCTTCGATCGTCAGGAGAACATGGGCCGGGCGGCCGCGATCCGTAATGAAGACGGGCCCTTGCGATGCCGCCTTCTTAGCGCCGCTGGTGTCCTGATTGAATTCCCGGCTGGTGAGGGTGGTCACCATCGTCGGCACTCCAATTGAGGCGGCGTCACATGCGCGCAAAGATATGTAGCCATGTTGCTACATTCAAGGCCGACAGCGCGCCCGCCTTTCAATCGGGTCCAATGCCCGGGAAATGGCCCATCTACCTGCCGAATTTTACGCCATCTTGACCGGTGAAAAGTTCCATTTTCGCTTCCTTTCGCCTCTCTTTCGTCTTGCTTTCGTTTTGCGGTGTGATCTAATCAAAAACGAAAGCTGCCGCTCGACTGAACGGGCGGTTTCCGGGGGATGCGTCTGTTGGAGCGTATTTTCGACCTCGCCATCATTGGAGGCGGTGTTAACGGTTGCGGTATCGCGCGTGACGCGGTCGGCCGCGGCAACACTGTATTCCTGTGCGAAATGAACGATTTGGCGAGCGGGACGTCGTCCTGGTCGACCAAGCTGGTGCATGGCGGCCTGCGCTATCTCGAATATTACGAGTTCCGGCTGGTTCGCGAGGCGCTGATCGAGCGCGAGATTCTCTGGGGTATTGCGCCCCATATCATCCGCCCGCTGCGTTTCGTTTTGCCGCATCACGCCGGCTTGCGCCCGGCCTGGCTGCTGCGCCTTGGCCTCTTCCTCTACGATCACATCGGCGGTCGTCATCTGCTGCCGGCAACGCGCTCGCTTGATCTCCGGCGCGACGAGGTCGGCAAGCCGCTGATCCCGAACCGCTACAGCCGCGCGTTTGAATATTCCGACTGCTTCGTCGACGACGCCCGGCTCGTCGTCCTCAATGCGCGCGACGCCGCCGACAAGGGCGCCGAGATCCGTACCCGCACCCGCGCGACTGACATCAAGCAGTCCGACGGCATCTGGACCGTCAGCATGGTCGACACGCTGACCGGTGCGCGTTCACAGATCCAGGCCCGCGCACTTGTCAATGCCGGTGGCCCCTGGGTCGAGGACGTGCTCGGCCGCGGTGCCGGCGTCAACGCGAAGGCCAAGGTGCGACTGGTGCAGGGCTCGCACATCGTGGTCAAGAAGCTCTACGACCACGACCGCGCCTACATGTTCCAGAACGCCGATGGCCGCATCATCTTCGTCATCCCCTACCAGGATGATTTTACGCTGATCGGCACCACCGACCGCGACTATGACGGCGATCCCTCCAAGGTGAAAGCGACGCCGGAGGAGATCCAGTATCTCTGCGCCGCCGCGAGCGAGTATCTCGCCAGGCCCGTGACGTCAGACGACGTCGTCTGGACCTATTCCGGCGTGCGACCGCTCTATGACGACGGCGCCAGCGAAGCCAAGGCCGCGACCCGCGACTATGTGTTCGAGCTCGACACGCCCGGCGGTTCGCCGCTGCTCTCGATCTATGGCGGCAAGATCACGACCTATCGCCGCCTCGCCGAAGAGGCGCTGGAGCGGCTCGCGCCCTATCTTCGCAGCGCGAAAGCGCGCGAAGGCTGGACCGGAAAATGGCCGCTGCCCGGCGGTGACATGGATGTCTCCGCCGTCGATGGCCTGATCGCCGAGCTCCAGCGCGGCTATCCGTTCCTGAGCCATGAGCATGCGCGTCGTCTCGCGCGCGCCTATGGCACCCGCGCCATCAAGCTGCTCGGCGACGCCAAATCGGCGGTCGATCTCGGCCAGGCCTTTGGCGCGACTCTGACCGAACGTGAGGTTCGCTACCTGATGACCAACGAATGGGCGGTCACCGCCGAAGATATCGTCTGGCGCCGCTCCAAGCTCGGTCTGCGGTTGTCTGCCGACGAAGTTGCCGCACTGGACGACTGGATCAGGACCCATTTTGTATCGCAAAGTCCTCTGCTGGAAGCAGGAGGACGCTCATGAGTGTGACACTCGATCACGTGACCCGTACCGTCGACGGTATCGAGCATATCCGCGACGTCTCGCTGACGCTCGAGAGCGGTACGCTCAACGTGCTGCTCGGGCCGACGCTGTCTGGCAAGACCTCGATCATGCGGCTGCTCGCCGGCCTCGACAAGCCGACCGCGGGCAAGGTGCTGGTCAATGGCAAGGACGTCACCGGTGTCGACGTGCGGCAGCGTTCGGTCGCAATGGTGTATCAGCAGTTCATCAACTATCCCTCATTGACGGTCTACGAGAACATTGCCTCGCCCTTGCGCGTGCAGGGCAAGCCGCGCCAGGAGATCGAGACGCGCGTGGCGGAAGCCGCCAGGCTGTTGCGACTCGAGCCGTTCCTGAAGCGAACGCCGCTCCAGCTATCCGGCGGCCAGCAGCAGCGCACCGCCATGGCGCGCGCGCTGGTGAAAGGCGCCGACCTCGTACTGCTCGACGAGCCCCTCGCCAATCTCGACTACAAGCTGCGTGAAGAGCTGCGCGCCGAGCTGCCGCGCATCTTCGAGGCATCAGGCGCGATCTTCGTCTATGCCACCACAGAGCCGACCGAGGCGCTGCTGCTCGGCGGCAACACGGTGTGCATGTGGGAAGGCAAGGCGCTCCAGATCGGCGAGACGCCCGGCGTCTACCGCCGTCCGCAGACGCTGCGCGTCGCGCAGGTGTTTTCCGATCCGCCGCTCAACCTCGTCGGCATCGAGAAGAAGAACGGTTCCGTGCAATATGCGGGAGGCATCGCCGCGCCGGCCTCCGGCCTCTATTCCTCGCTTGCCGACGGCGCCTATCGCGTCGGTTTTCGCGCCCACCAGCTTGCGCTCGCCAATGGCGAGACCGATCGCCACGCCTTCCACGCCACTGTCACGGTGACCGAGATCACCGGTTCGGAGAGTTTTGTGCATTTGACCCGCGACGGATCGAACTGGGTTGCGGTGCTGCACGGCGTACACGAGTTCGAGCCCGGCCAGACCATTGATGCCGTGCTCGATCCCAATGATGTGTTCGTCTTCGACGCGGCCGATCGCCTCGTCGCGGCGCCCGGTCCCATAGCGTTTTCAAGCGAAGTGCCTAGCGGTTCGCGTGAAGAAAACGCATCAAAGAAAAAAGCCTGAGGGAGATGCGCCATGGCCCGCATTGACCTCGTCGATCTCGCTCACTCCTACGGCGGCAATGACGCGCCGCAGGAAACCTTTGCGCTGAAGCCTGTCACCATGACCTGGCGCCAGGGCGGCGCCTATGCGCTGCTCGGTCCGTCCGGATGTGGCAAGACCACGCTGCTCAACGTGATCTCCGGCATCATCACGCCCTCGCGCGGGAAAATCCTGTTCGACGGCGAGGACATCACACCGCTGTCAACCCAGAAGCGCAACATCGCCCAGGTGTTCCAGTTTCCGGTGATCTACGACACCATGACGGTAGGGGAGAACCTGGCGTTCCCGCTGAAGAACCGCGGCGTGCCGAAGGCCGAGATCGGCAAGCGCGTCGCCGAGATCGGGCGTCTGCTCGACCTCGAGCCGTACCTGAATCGCAAGGCGACACGGCTCACCGCCGATGCCAAGCAGAAGATATCGCTCGGCCGCGGTCTCGTCCGCTCCGACGTCGCTGCCGTGCTGTTCGACGAGCCGCTCACGGTGATCGATCCTGAATTGAAGTGGCAGCTCCGCTCCAAGCTGAAGGCACTGCACCGCGAGCTCGATCTCACGATGATCTACGTCACCCACGACCAGACCGAGGCGCTGACCTTCGCCGACACCGTCGTCGTCATGCATGACGGTCGGGTGGTGCAGAGCGGCACGCCGGCCGAGCTGTTCGACAAGCCGGCCCACACCTTCGTCGGCTATTTCATCGGTTCGCCCGGCATGAACATCCTGCCGGCCGAAGTGAAGGGTCGCGAGGCCAGGGTCGATGGCCATGTCATTGCGCTCAACCGTAGCTACGACAACCTGCCCGCAGGCGCCAAGATCGAGATCGGCGTGCGTCCGGAATTCGTCGACGCGGTTGCGCCGGCGCCCGGTCTGCTCGGCGCAAAAATCGAGCGCATCGACGATCTCGGCCGCATCCGTTTCGCGCGCGTGCGCATCGGCGAGGCCAGGATCGCGGCGCGTACGCCGGCCGGCTTCACCAGCTCCGATGGCAATGTCGGGCTGAAGCTCGATCCGGCACACGTCCACGTTTATGCCGACAGCCTTCTGGTGGAAGGGGCCGCCTGATGGACAAGACCGTCAACCAAAAAGCCTGGTTCCTGGTGCTGCCGGTGTTCCTGGTCGTCGCGTTCTCGGCGGTGCTGCCGCTGATGACGGTGGTGAACTATTCGATGCAGGACACTTTCGGCAACAACCAGTTCTTCTGGAACGGCGTCGGCTGGTTCAAGGAATTGCTCGATCCCTCGACCGATCTCGGCGGCCGCTTCCTGGCCTCGCTCGGCCGCAATCTGTTCTTCTCGCTGGTGATCCTTGCGATCGAGGTGCCACTCGGCATCGTTGTCGCACTGTCGATGCCGCGGCAGGGCTGGACGGTCGCCGTCTGCCTCGTCACCCTGGCGCTGCCGCTGCTGATTCCGTGGAACGTGGTCGGAACGATCTGGCAGATCTTCGGCCGGCCCGACATCGGCCTGCTCGGCTATGTCCTCAACCACATCGGGCTCGACTACAATTACGTCTCCAACGAGATCGACGCCTGGATCACCGTCATCGTGATGGACGTCTGGCATTGGACGAGCCTCGTCGCGCTGCTCTGCTATGCCGGCCTGAAGTCGATCCCGGAGGCCTATTATCAGGCGGCCCAGATCGACGGCGCCTCGCGATGGGCGGTATTCAAGGCGATCCAGCTTCCGAAGATGCACCGCGTGCTGCTGATCGCCGTGCTGCTGCGCTTCATGGATAGCTTCATGATCTATACCGAGCCGTTCGTCGTGACCGGCGGTGGCCCCGGCAATTCCACGACCTTCATCTCTATCGAGCTCGTCAAGATCGCGCTGGGCCAGTTCGACCTCGGCAAGGCTGCCGCGCTCTCGCTCGTCTACAACCTGATCATTCTGATCGTCTGCTGGATCTTCTACACCGTCATGACCAACGCCGGCAACGAACGCAAACCCCAGGAAGGAGCCGCGTGATGCACTCGATCCCCGGCCGCCGCCTCATCATGGGGCTGTTCCTGATCTTCCTGATGTTGCCGATCTACTGGCTCGTCAACATGAGTTTCAAGACGAATACCGAGATTGTCTCGACCATGACGCTGTGGCCGCACGCGCCGACGCTGCAGCACTATCGGCGCATCTTCACGGAGGCAAGCTGGTACTCCGGCTACATCAACTCGCTGGAATATGTCATCCTCAATACCATCATCTCGATCTCGGTGGCGTTGCCGGCGGCCTATGCGTTCTCGCGCTATCGCTTCCTTGGCGACAAGCACCTGTTCTTCTGGCTGCTTTCGAACCGCATGGCGCCGGCTGCGGTCTACGCGCTGCCGTTCTTTAACCTTTATTCGGCGATCGGCCTGTTCGATACCCCCTGGGCCGTCGCGCTCGCGCATTGCATCTTCAATGTGCCGCTCGCTGTCTGGATCCTCGAAGGCTTCGTCTCGGGCGTGCCGCGCGAGATCGACGAGACTGCGTTCCTCGACGGCTATTCCTTCCCGCGCTTCTTCGTGAAGATCCTGGTGCCCCTCATTGCGAGCGGCATCGGCGTCGCGGCGTTCTTCTGCTTCATGTTCTCGTGGGTCGAGCTGCTGCTCGCGCGCACGCTGACGTCGGTCGACGCCAAGCCGATTGCCGCTGTCATGACTCGCACCGTTTCCGCCGCGGGCATGGATTGGGGGCTGCTCGCGGCCGCCGGGGTACTCACGATCATTCCGGGGGCGCTCGTGATCTGGTTCGTCCGCAACTATATCGCGCGCGGCTTCGCGCTCGGTCGGGTCTAGGGGAGGCGCGCGCATGGACTCTATCGCATGGATGGCCTGGACGTGGCCGACCGCGATCTTCTTCGCGTGCCTCGCTTGCACGCTCGGGGTCATGACATGGCTCGGCGTTGCCTATCCCGAGGCCGAACGTGTCGGGATCCTGCGCATCCCGACCACGCGCGGCGACCGCCTGTTCATTTCGCTGATCGTGGCGGCAGTCATCCACTTGGCGTGGATCGGCCTCGTCGGCACCAACCCGATTGTGACGCTTCCGATCGGAGAAGAGGGATTTGAGATAACGAGCCTGTGGCTCGCAACGGTGATTTCGCTTGTTTCAGGCGCGGTGATTTTTCGCACCGTCTGAGCCAGGCGAGAAAGAGCAGATCCGGGGTCTACCCGGGCCTGGGTTTTAGTTTGTCGCTTCAACCGGAGGAAACTAATGCGACACTTGAGAACGACCAAGAATAGTCTTCTGACCATGACCAGCGCGGTCGCGCTGATCGCGGCTTCGGTGACGATCGCCGCGCCGGCACGTGCGGACGAAGCCGCCGCCAAGAAGTGGATCGACAGCGAATTCCAGCCGTCGACGCTATCCAAAGACGACCAGATGAAGGAAATGCAGTGGTTCATGAAGGCCGCTGAACCGTACAAGGGTATGGAGATCCACGTCGTCTCTGAAACCCTGACGGTGCATCAGTACGAGTCCGAGAAGCTCGCGAAAGCGTTCGAGGAGATCACAGGCATCAAGGTCAAGCACGACATCATCCAGGAAGGTGACGTCGTCGAGAAGATCCAGACCCAGATGCAGTCCGGCAAGAACGTCTATGACGGCTGGATCAACGACTCCGACTTCATCGGTACGCACTTCCGTTACGGCCAGGCGGTCGACTTGACCGACTGGATGGCGAAGGACGGCAAGGACGTCACTGACCCGATGCTCGACGTCAACGACTTCATCGGCAAGTCGTTCACGACCGCGCCGAACGGTCACCTCTACCAGCTGCCCGACCAGCAGTTCGCCAACCTCTACTGGTTCCGGTACGACTGGTTCACCAACCCCGACTACAAGGCCAAGTTCAAGGCCAAGTATGGCTACGATCTCGGCGTTCCCGTGAACTGGTCGGCCTACGAGGATATCGCTGAATTCTTCACCAACGATATCAAGGAAATCAACGGCACCCGAATCTATGGTCACATGGATTACGGCAAGAAGGATCCATCGCTCGGATGGCGTTTCACCGACGCCTGGCTGTCGATGGCCGGCAACGGCGACAAGGGCATTCCGAACGGTCTGCCGGTCGACGAATGGGGCATCCGCATGGAAGGCTGCCGTCCCGTCGGCTCGAGCGTCGAGCGCGGCGGCGACGTCAATGGTCCGGCGGCGGTCTACTCGATCGTCAAGTACCTCGACTGGATGAAGAAGTATGCTCCGCCGCAGGCCCAGGGCATGACCTTCTCCGAGTCCGGTCCGGTTCCGTCGCAGGGTAACATCGCCCAGCAGATCTTCTGGTACACCGCCTTCACCGCCGACATGGTGAAGCCCGGTCTGCCCGTGATGAACGCGGACGGTACGCCGAAGTGGCGTATGGCTCCGTCGCCTCACGGCTCGTACTGGAAGGACGGCATGAAGCTCGGCTATCAGGACGTGGGATCGGCGACCTTGCTGAAGTCGACCCCGGTCGATCGCCGCAAGGCGGCGTGGCTCTACCTCCAGTTCATCGTCTCCAAGACGGTCAGCCTGAAGAAGAGCCATGTCGGTCTGACCTTCATCCGTGAATCCGACATCTGGGACAAGTCCTTCACGGAACGCGCGCCGAAGCTCGGCGGCCTGATCGAGTTCTACCGCTCGCCCGCGCGCGTGCAGTGGACCCCGACCGGCAACAACGTGCCTGACTATCCGAAGCTCGCTCAGCTCTGGTGGCAGAACATCGGCGATGCGTCGTCCGGTGCGAAGACGCCGCAGGCGGCGATGGATGCGCTGGCAGCCGCTCAGGACTCGGTCATGGAGCGTCTCGAGAAGTCGGGCGTGCAGGGTGCCTGCGGTCCGAAGCTGAACAAGAAGGAGACCGCCGAGTACTGGTTCGCCAAGTCGGCAAAGGACGGCAACATCGCTCCGCAGCGCAAGCTCGCGAACGAGAAGCCGAAGGGCGAAACCGTCGACTACGACACGCTGATCAAGTCGTGGCCGGCCTCGCCGCCGAAGCGCGCCGAAGCGAAGTAATTCGCGAGACATCATGATGGCCGGGCGCGTCCCGGCGGTCCATGAAAGCAGGAGGCCGGGAGCAATCCCGGCCTTTTGTCTTATTGGCTATTGCCTTATCGGCGGTGGTGATCTGAATTGGCCTGGATCCGCTCCCGAATGGCTCGGATACCGACACGAGACTTCGCCATGCGCATGATTTTCCGTTGCGATCCAAAGCTGGCCGGTCATCTGGTGCAGCCGTTTCCCGCACGCAGCGCCCTGCCTGACTGGCTGCGGGCAATGCCGGCGACGGCGCATTCGGACATCCACGGCCGCGACATCCGCACCGTCAAGCAATGCCCGCCCTTCGTCGATGCGATGGCCTATGGGGTCGTGATTCCGCTGCCATGCGACGTCAAGGTCGAGGCCGGGGAGTTTTCGTGGGACTGGGATATCCCCGAGCCGGAGACGACGGGGCACCCACGCGCGCCTCTGAGCTTCCACCCCGCCGCGCAGTTTGCTGCTGCGCCTTTCGCGAACGGACGCTCCGCCATCAAGTTCAACAGCTTCTGGACCATCGAGCTCGAGCCCGGCTGGTCGCTGTTCGCGACGCATCCCGTCAACCGGGATGACCTGCCGTTTCGTCTGGTGTCGGGTCTGGTCGACGCCGATCGCTTCCACGATGGCGGCATCAATTTTCCGGCCGTTTGGATCAAGCCCGAATTCTCAGGTGTTCTGGAAAAGGGCACGCCGATTGCGCAATGCTTTGCCGTGCCGCGACAGGCGCCCGAGCTGGTGTTCGAGTCCTTCGACGAGGCGCACCGGCAATCCTACGCGAAGGTCGTCGCCGACGTGCTGGCTGCGCCCAATGTCTACCGCAAGCAGTTTCGCGCCAAACGCGGGCGGCTAACGCGTTAGAGCGAGTTGCGATCAAAGCGGATTGTACCCGCAATGACGGATGTAATTGGCGCATTCTTCGGGGGTAAAGAGGCTTAGAGAGCGGCCAATGAGGTCCCAGAGGGCATCGACGGTTCTAGCTTGGGCTTGGCGCAGCAGTTCTTTGAGTTTGGCGAAGGCCATCTCGATTGGATTGAGATCGGGGCTGTAGGGCGGCAGGAACAGGAGGCTCGCGCCGGCGTCGGCGATGAGACGCCGAGCCGCTTCGTTCTTATGGCTCGACAAATTGTCGAGGATCACCGTGTCGCCTTCGCGCAGCGCGGGGACGAGGATTTGCTCGACATAGGCGAAGAAGCACTCGGCGTTGATCGGCCCGTCGAGCACAAACGGCGCTATCAGCCCCTTGCAGGTCAGGCCGGCAAGGAACGTCGTCGTCTTCCAATGTCCGTGCGGCGCATGGCCCAAGGCGCGTGTGCCGACATCGGCCCAGGCGTAACGACGCGTCATCGCCGTCGTCGTCCAGGTCTCGTCGAGGAAGATGAGCCGACCGCCAAGGCTGGTTTGCGCGCACCGCCACGCTTGTCGGCGCTCAACGACGTCGGGACGATCCTGTTCGCTGGCGTGCACGGTTTTTTTTGAAGCTGATGCCCTCACCGGCAAAGAAGCGCGACAGCATCGACTTGTCGGCTTCGACGCCATGCCTGCGAAGCAGTCGCTCGGCGATCGCATCGAGCGTCAGATCGTTCTCTTTGCGCCGAAGCTCCAAGAGCCAGTCCCGATGCGGCTTCAGCACAGAACGCCGGTCACCGCCGGTCGGCAAAGCCGCCGTGCGCTGCGTTTCCTCAAACGCCTTCACCCAGCGGATCGCGCTCGCGATCCCGACCCGGAATATCCGGGCCGCCTCGTTCCGCGAAAGGCCATCCTCAACGACGGCCTTGATCACCCGAATGCGAAGAGCTTCTCCATGCGCCATCCCTGCCGGCCTCCTCCCGGTCTCAAGGATGAATCACGGTTCGCTCCCTTTGGGAATCCCTGCGATTCAAGTCGACCCCAACATGCTCTAGTGCACGCCGCAGCCCATCTTCGTCGAGCCACAGACGGCCGTGCGAGGCCGACGTCAGCGCCATTGCGATCGAGCCGAACAGCTGCGGCCGCAGGCGATAGGCCCGGGCAAAGGCACCCATGGCGGCGTCGACGTCTCCACTCTCCTGCAAGGCAATACCGAGGTTGAGCGCGGCCTCGGCATGATCGGGCTTGAGTTCGAGCGCCTTGCGGTAGGCGATGGCAGCGCCGGCGTGATCGAGCAGATCCTGTCGCGCAACGCCGAGATCGAACCACACCGAGGCCGGCGCGCTCGCTGCGACCGCTTGCGCGAGCAGGCTTGCGGCGGTGGCGGCATCACCATCCTCCCACGCGAGCCTTCCAAGCCGCGCCGTTGCTTCCTGATGACCGGGGATGACCTTGAGGATCGCCTGCCAGGCTCCGCGCGCCTGATCCCGCAGCCCGGCCATATCGAGCGTTCGTGCCTTCTCGACGAACATCTCGCGCTGCGGGCTGGTGGCGATCGCGGCATCGAGATGTGCGAGCGCGGCCTCGAACTGGCCTTCGCTACGCGCGATGCGGGCAGCCAGCAGCCGGGCCGGCGCGTTGCTGGGCCGATTGGCAAGACTGACGTCGATATGCGCATGAGCCGGGGCAATGACGCCTCTGGAGAAGAGCACGGCGGCCAGCAGATGATGCAGCACCGGATCGGCGGGCGCGCGTGCAAGGCCCTTTTCGCACAGACGTTGCGCCTCGTCCGGCTTTCCCGCATTGAACGCTTCAGTCGCGCGGCGAACGAGTGTCCCGGTGTCATCCATCGCCGCATTAGAGCAAGGATGCGAGAGGCCAGCAACTTGTAACGACAAAAGGCCGGGAGCGACCCCCGGCCTTTTCTGTTGCGATACCGGCGTTCCGCATTTTCGGTGTCATCGCCCGCAAAGGCGGGCGATCCAGTACGCCGAGACAGCTGCGATTGAACCGAGAGGCCGCGGCGTACTGGATGCCCCGCCTTCGCGGGACATGACAGTCTTCGTGTGGATAGAGCCTTACTCCGCCGGCTCGGCCGCGAGCGCCGGGTAGTCCGTGTACCCCTTGGCGCCGCCGCCATAGAACGTGTTCTTGTCCCAATCGTTCAGCGCCTCGCCCTTCTTCAGCCGCTCGACCAGGTCGGGGTTGGAGATGAACGGCTTGCCGAAGGCAATGAGATCGGCCGCATTTGCGTCGAGCACCTTGGTGGCGAGATCGAAATCGTAGCCGTTATTGGCGATGTAGGCGCCAGCGAAGCGTTTGCGGATGCTCGCATAGTCGAACGGGGCGACGTCGCGCGGCCCGCCGGTCGCGCCTTCGACGACGTGGAGATAGACGAGCTTCAGCGCGCTGAGGCCGTCGACGATATGATCGTACAGAGCTTGCGGGTTCGAATCCGAGATGTCGTTGGCGGGCGTTACCGGCGAGATGCGGATGCCGGTGCGGTCGGCGCCGGCTTCGGTCGCGACGGCCTTGGAGACTTCAAGCATCAATCTGGCGCGGTTCTCGATCGAGCCGCCATATGCATCAGTGCGCTTGTTGGCGCCGTCCTTGGCGAACTGCTCGAGCAGATAGCCGTTGGCGCCATGAATCTCGACGCCGTCGAAGCCGGCTTCCAGCGCATTCTTCGCGGCGCGCTTGAAGTCGTCGATGATGCCCGGAATTTCGGAGAGCTCGAGCGCGCGCGGCTCGGAGACGTCGGCGAAGGTGCCGTTCACGAAAGTCTTGCCCTTGGCGCGGATCGCGCTCGGCGCAACGGGAGCTGCGCCACCTGCCTGGAGGTCGACATGCGAGATGCGGCCGACATGCCAGAGCTGGATGAAGATCTTGCCGCCGCGCTCATGCACCTTGTCGGTAACCCTGCGCCAGCCGGCGACTTGGTCCTTGCTGTAGATGCCGGGAGTGTCCTGGTAGCCCTGGCCCTGCTGCGAGACCTGGCTCGCTTCGGTGATCAGGAGGCCGGCGGAAGCGCGCTGACCGTAATACTCGGCGGCGAGCGGAGACGGAACGAAGGTGCCGGGCGTGGCGCGGTTCCGCGTCAAGGGCGCCATCACGAGGCGGTTCGCCAGCGTGATCGGGCCGAGCTTGTAGGTCTCAAACAATTTGGTCGGACGGCTCATCGGGATGCTTCCAGAGGTTAAGAGGTCCGGAACACTTGTGCATTGCGACATCGGGCGCAAGGGATGAGCCATACGGAAAGTGCAGGCGAGCTGCGCGGCAGGGCCCGCGCAGCACGATTCATGCGTAAATTCGGCCGCGGCAGTGAATTTCCGCTATCGTGGCCGTGCGATCCAGCAATTAGTTCGCGCCGAGGAAATCGCGTTTGCCGATCTCGACGCCGTTGTGGCGCATGATGCCGTGAGCGGTCGTGGCGTGGAAATAGAAGTTCGGCAGCGAGACCGCGCTGAAGAACTGTTGGCCCTTGAGCGTCATGGTCCGGTCCGGGCCCACCGGGAAGGTCACGTCCTTGTTGTCGGCGCCCTCGAACTGCTCCGGCTTATATGATTTCACGTAGTCGATCGTCTTCGCGAGCCGCTGCTTCAGCTCCTCAAAGGTTTTCTCCGTGTCCGGCATCGAAGGCAGCTCGCTATGGGTCAGCCGGGCGCAGCCCTTGGCCGCGAAATCGCTGGCGAGCTGAATCTGCTTCGACAGCGGCAGCATGTCCGGGAAGAGGCGCGAGCCGAGCATGACGCTCGGGTCGATCTTCTTGGCCGCGCAATGCGCCTCGGCCTTGGTGAGCAGGCCGGTCAAGCTGTTCAGCATTTGCAAATAGGCGGGGACGACGGCGTCATAGAAGGACATGTGATGCTCGCTTTAATGGTGGGAATCTCAGGCGGAAAACCTGAGCCACTCACATGGGAGCCTCATGGAATAATACAATCGCGAAAATGGCTTGTGCGGTGCGAAAATTCCATGGCGTCGCCGTTTTCGCTGTCATGGTCGCCGCCACATCCTCGCTGTCATCGCCCGGCCTTGACCGGGCGATCCAGTACTCCGAGACGGGAATGATTGAATCGATAGGCCGCGGCGTACTGGATGCCCCGGTCGCCGGGGCATGACAGACGAGGGGTTTAGCGAATCGTCGCCGCTGGCTGCGCCTGCGCCGAGCCGCCGCGCATGCGGGCCAGAAGCTCCGCAGTCGGCCAGGAATCGGCGGGCAGGCCGTATTTGATCTGCATCGCCTTCACGGCCGTGCGGCTCTGCTGGCCCAGCACGCCATCGACCTTGCCGACGTTGAAGCCGGCCTGGACCAGAAGCTGCTGCAATTGCTTGAGCTCGTTGAACGGCAGTTGCGCCACTTGGCCCGCAGGCTTGCGCATCGGCGCTGCGCCCGCAATGCGCGAGGCGAGATAGCCGGCGGTGGTCGAATAGATCAGCGAGTTATTCCATTCGGTATAGGCCGCGAAGTTCGCGTAGGCCATGAAGGCCGGCCCAAAGCGTCCCATCGGCAGCAGTACGGAGGCCGGAAGATTGTCGTTCGGCAGCGGCCGGCCATCGGGATAGGTGACGCCGAACTGTGCCCATTTCGAGCGCGGCAGCTGCACGCTGAGATCGGTCTGATCCCACGGCAGGTTTTGCGGCACCTTGATCTCTTCCAGCCACGGCTCGCCGCGCCGCCACTTCAAGCCATTGGCGATGTAGTTCGCGGTCGAGCCGATCACGTCGTCTCCGCTGCGTAAGAGGTCGCGCCGTCCGTCGCCGTCATAGTCGACGGCGTAATTGACGTAATGCGTCGGCAGGAATTGCGTCTGGCCGAGCTCGCCGGCCCAGGAGCCGATCATCTCGTCGGGCGTGAGATCGCCGCGGTCGATGATCTTCAGTGCGGCGATCGTCTCGTTCACGAACATCTCCGAGCGCCGGCAGTCATAGGCGAGTGACACCAGCGATCTCAGCGTCGGCAGGTTGCCCATGTTGGCGCCGAAGTCGCTCTCCAGGCCCCAGAACGCCGCGATGACCGCTGGCGGCACGCCATACTCCTTCTCGGCGCGCGCAAACGCTGCTGCGTGCTGCTTGATGTGTTGCTGGCCGTTCTGCATGCGATAGGGCGCGGCCATGCGGCCTGCGAATTCCGTGAAGAGCTGGCCGAACACGCGCTGGCCGCGGTCGCGGTTGACGATGCCCTGGTCGTAGACGAGGTAGGGCGAGGCCTCCGCTATCGTTCGTTGCGACACGCCCGCGGCGACCGCCTGTCGTTTCACCTCAGCGAGGAAGCGGTCGAAGCTCGCTCCATTGTGGCACGAGGCGGCGCGCGGCGATGGCGCAGTCGTCCTGGGCGCCGCGGGCCTTGCGGGCGACGGGGCGAACTGGGCGGAAGCGGGAAGGGAGAACGCGGCGAGGGTAACGGCCGCGATCGCAAATCGGGTCAGGAGCATGAGGTTTCCGAAAGGGGGGAGACGCCTTGGATTCTTGACGAAGTTTAATGGAATGATCGAGATCAAGCCAGTGCCGCGGCTCCGCGACGCACCTTGAAGCCTTGCGCTTCAACAGGGGGCGTCCCTACCTGATGTCTGCCGGCCCGCAGTGCCTTCGACGGCGATCGCCGGCGCTGGAGACGACCATGAACTATCTGCGTACCGCGATGCTTCTTGCAGGCCTGACAGCCCTGTTCATGGGCGTGGGCTATCTGATCGGTGGCGCCGCTGGCGCCATGATCGCGCTTCTCATCGCGGCCGCGACCAATCTCTTCACCTATTGGAACTCCGACCGCATGGTGCTCTCGATGTACGGCGCCCATGAGGTCGACCGTCGCAGCGCGCCGGAGCTGGTCGGCCTCGTCGCCGAGCTGGCGGGCCGCGCGGGCTTGCCGATGCCGCGCGTGTTCCTGATGGACGAGCCGCAGCCCAATGCGTTCGCGACCGGGCGCAATCCGGAAAACGCCGCCGTGGCGGTCACCACCGGCCTGATGCGCCAGCTCAGCCGCGAGGAGCTCGCGGGCGTGCTCGCGCATGAGCTCGCGCATATCAAGCATCACGACACGCTGCTGATGACCATCACCGCGACCATCGCGGGCGCGATCTCCATGCTGGCGCAGTTCGGCATGTTCTTCGGCGGCAACCGCGACAACAACGGTCCCGGCATCGTCGGCTCGATTCTGATGATGATCCTGGCGCCGCTCGGGGCGATGCTGGTGCAGATGGCCATCAGCCGCACCCGCGAATATGCCGCCGACAATCTCGGCGCGCGGATCGCGGGACAGTCAATGTGGTTGGCCTCGGCGCTGCTCAAGATCGAGAGCGCTGCGCACCAGGTGCCGAATCTCGAGGCTGAACGCAATCCCGCGACCGCGCACATGTTCATCATCAATCCGCTCTCGGGCCACGGCGTCGACAATCTCTTCGCCACCCACCCCTCGACGCAGAACCGCATCGCGGCGCTCCGGCAGCTTGCGGCAGAACTCGGCGCGCAGGCGACGCCCTCGGTCGGTGCCGTCGAGAACTATCCGCCCCAGGGTCCGTGGGGCCGCTCGTCCTCACGCGGGCCGTGGGGCTGATACGGAGATTCTGCCCTGCTTTGTGACCTGGCGCACAGAGCGCCCGGCCGGCAGATGTTAACACCTCGGCGAATGTGTTCCTTCGAAAGGGGATGTGTGGCTGGCCCGCCGGTCACCGTCGAAGATGACCAGAGTTGCCGTGCCATTATTGATCGTCCTGGGCGTGGCCATCGGCCTGTCCACGCATACGGTCGTGAATTGCGGAGATGAGGACGAGCCCGACATCTGCTCGGCCGTGATCGGCTTCTCGCCGTTGCGTGGCTCCCTGATCGCCTTCGCCTATGAGGGCCGAGGACGGATCGCGCTGCGGCACGGCGACAATGGCCGGGCGATCGTCGATTTCAACGAGGCCATCCATCTCAATCCCAACCGCGCATCGCTCTACCGCGACCGCGCACAGGCGTACCGGGACAACGGCGATCTGGGCCTTGCGATTAGCGATTATGACGAGGCGATCGCGCTTGATCCCAAGCCGGCGGCGCCCTATCGCGAGCGCGGCCGCGCACTCATCGCCAACGGCGATCTCGATCGCGCGATCCTCAGCTACAGCACGGCGGTCCGTCTCGACCCCGGCGATGCGCAGGCCCGCCTCGACCGTGGCCTCGCGTTCCTTGCCCGCGGCCAGGCGAGCGAAGCCCGCGCCGATTTCGAAGCCGCCCTCGCGCTACCTGCCGGCAAGGACACGCGCACCCAAGATGCCGCGCGCGCAAAACTCGCCGAGCTTACCAATTCCGCGCCGACCGAGATTCCAACACCGCGGCGGTGAGACTGTTTTTCCCTCTCCCCTTGTGGCAGAGGGTGGCTCGTCGCGATAGCGGCGAGACGGGTGAGGGGTTCTATCCTCAAGAATAGCTTTGTGAGCGGATAGAACTCCTCATCCGGCGCTTCGCGCCACCTTCTCCCACAAGGGGAGAAGGAAGAAAGCACCGGCTACTTCGCTTTCTTGGCTTTTGCTGCCTTGGCTTTCTTCGCCGGCTTGTCCTTCATCGGCTTGTCCTTGGCCGGCTTCTCTGCCTTGACCTCGATGGGCGTGCTGGCGGCAAGCCGCATCGCCCGGGCGTAGCTGTCGGCGACGTTGTCTGCGGACATCTGCAGGCGCCTTGCGGCGGCGGTGGCCTGTTCCATGGTGGCCTTGGCCATCATCTTGAAGCGGGCGCCGGTCTCCTTGCTCTTGGCCTTGGCCGCGAGGCCGCTGAAGCGATCCCGCCGCTCCTTGGCGCGGGTCATCAGGCCCGTCTGTAGCTGTCTGGCAAGTTGCCGGATCACGACATCCAGGTCGGCGTCCGCCATGTCTTCTATCCTCTTCGAAACAGTCCAATCGATGCGGCGGGACTATGCAGATCAGCCCCCGCCTTGGCAATTGCCGCCCGTGCGTCATCCGCAGCTTCCGGCGTTACAAAACGAAAAAAGCCGCGCGGATCGCGCGGCTTTCGGCTTCAGGCTGGCGCGAGGAGGCGCCCGGCGGCACTCACTTCAGCGAGGCCACCGGCCCGCTCGAGGCCGCCGCCGGATCGGGGTCGAAGCCGAACACGCCGACCAGATATTTGTAATAGTCCGGCATCTTCTCCTTGAGCGCTTCGCGGGTCTTCGGATCCTGGTAATCGCTCTTTCCCGCCAGGAAAATGCTCGCGGTCACGGCGAAGAACTCCATGTGGTTCTTCATCGCATAGGCGTCCTTGGGCAGGAGATCCTTGGACTTGGCATAGGCGTAATAGCCGATCACGCCCTTGTTGGCGTAGCCGTCGGGCAGGAGCCTCGCATGATAGGCGTGCAGCATCTCGTGCAGCAGCACGGCCTCCTTCTCGTAGCGCATCATGTCCGGCCGGATCATGATTACGCCGAGCCCGGAATCGACCGCGAGGTCGACGGCATTCGGATTGGTCCAGCGCTGCGTGTCATGGTCCCACACCGTCAGCGTGCGGGGCGAAGTGCGCTGGATGTCCGGCGTGACCCGGCCGTAACACGCGGTGGCGGCACCTTCGTCGAGGCATGCCAGCTCGCTGGCGATGATCGGAACGGTGCGGAAGAAGCGCATCACGCGCGGCGAGAGGCCGGCAGCCTCCACGACATCGATCTGGCGCTTGAGATTGTCCGTGAGCTTGTCGAGGTCCTTGCGATCGGAGGCCTCCGATACGTCGAACATGTAGCCGCGGTAGCTCTGGAAGCCGGGCGGCAGCGATTTCGCGGCATCGGTCGACGCGACGTCGAGCGAGCCGGCGTTGGACGGATTGGCGAACAGCGCGCCGACAATGGTCGCGGTCAGCAGCATCGCAATGCGCATGATGAACCCCCTGATGTCACTTCACGCGGCAGGATAGGCTGCCGTTGTTTGCGAAAAGTGAGTGGGGCGAGACTAAGGCACCGATGTTGAGGCGTGCTTAATGTTGGGTTGCAGATCGCGGACACGGATTAGTGGCGGGTTAACCAAGCGGTAGATCGGCCGCGTGGTTCGGCGTAATATGCGCACGGGCCCCAAGCCCCAAATCGATAGCCGGAAGGGAGGATGCCATGTATGCCGCCATCCGTCAGGCCAAGGCCAAGAGCGGAAGCGCCGAGGAGCTGGCGCGCCGCATCAAGGACGGCGCCGTTCCGATCATCAGCGATGTCGACGGCTTCAGAGCCTATTACGTGGTCTATGCCGGCGACGACACGGTGACCGCGATCTCGATCTTCGACAAGTTCGAGCAGGCCGAGGAGGCGAACAAGCGCGCCATCGCCTGGATCGAGAAGGATCTGGGCTCGCTGCTGGCCGGGCATGCCAGCGCCGCCGCGGGGCCGGTGATCGTGCATACGCTGGCGTGAGAGGGGCGCGAGGCTCGCGCCACATCTTCAGCTGTCATCGCCCGGCTTGACCGGGCGATCCAGTACGCCGAGACAGCTGTGGTTGAACCGAGAAGCCGCGGCGTGCTGGATGCCCCGCCTTCGCGGGGCATGACTGCGGTGAGATTTACAACTCTCTCGCATTCGAGAATGCGAAACTCGACACCCTTCTCGTCGTCTCATCCAAGATCAGTGTGCGCGTGATCGGCGGCTCGGCGCGCTGGGCGCAGTTTTCGCGCTCGCACAGACGGCAATTGACGCCGATCGGCGTGCCTTCCGTCTTCTCGAGATCCATGCCGGCTGCGTAGGTCAGGCGTGACGCGTGACGGATCTCGCAGCCGAGGCCGATGGCAAAGCGCGGCTGCGGTAGCGGATGTGGCGCGACGGGACGGCGCACCATCTGGGCGATCGAGAAATAGCGCGTGCCGTCGGACAGCTCGATCACCTGCTTGAGCAAGCGATCGGGCGTGTCGAAGGTCGAGTGCACGTTCCACAAAGGACAGGTGCCGCCGAATTTCGAGAACGGGAAGGTGCCTGAGGAAAAGCGCTTGGAGACGTTGCCGGCATTGTCGACACGCAAGAGGAAGAACGGAATGCCGCGCGCGTTCGGCCGCTGCAGCGTGGTGAGCCGGTGGCAGACCTGCTCGAAGCCGGAATTGAAGCGCTGTGCCAGCACGTGGATGTCGTAGTTGAGCGCCTCGGCTGCGGCGAGGAAGGCCGGGTACGGCATCATCACGGCCGCCGCAAAATAATTGCCGAGCGTGATGCGGAACAGCCGTCGCGGCGCATCGTCCAGCGGGCCGGCGCGGCCGATGATGGTCTCCAGGGCTTGCGCGCATTCGCCCAGGCCCAGCTGGAAGGCGAGCTGGAAGGCGCGTCCGGGCGGATCGACCAGCTCCGAGATCAGCAGCTGGCGGCGGTGGCGGTCGAACCGCCGCAGCGTCTCGCGCATCACGTCGACAGGCATGATGCGGGTCTGGATCGAATGCTTTTCGCGCAGGCGTGCGGCGAGCGCGGCATAGAGTCCTTCGGCCGGGACGTTCAGTTCGTCGCGCAGATTCTCCGCGGCCTGCTCGAGCTCCGGAAAATAATTGCGGTTGGCCTCGATCAGCTCCCGCACGCGCTCGACCGGGTTGGCCTCATAGCGCGTGCCGACGTCGCGGTCGGCCATTTGCGCCGCCGCCAGCGTCTCGCCCTGGCGCGCCTCGGTATAGGCGGCGTAGAGCCGTTGCAGCGCATGGGTGACGCCGGGGCAGAGCTCGGCGAGGTCGCGCAGCTCCTGCTTGGGCACGTCGATCTGGCGGAACAGCGGATCGGAGAAGATCTCGTTGAGCTCGGCGAAGAAGCGGTCCTCGTCGGCGGTGGCGAGATCGCGCAGGTCGAGGTCATAGGTCTCGGCGAGCCGCAGCAGGATCTGCGCCGTCACAGGGCGCTGGTTCCGCTCGATCAGATTCACATAGCTCGGCGAGATCCCGAGCCCTTCGGCGATCTGGGTCTGGGATAGCCCCAATTGCTGCCGGATCCGCCGGAAGCGCGGGCCGACGAATAGCTTTTTTCCCGACGTAGCGGGCATCTTCAGATCTCCAGATGGATCTAGGTCAGTCTTTCTGACCTATAATTTACAGAATTTACAAAATAACATCTATTACATGTTCTGATGTTACACAACATCACCATTCAAATACAAGGCCTCTGTAAGAACTTCTCTTTCTCGCGTTTATCTCACGACACGCATTTCGCAATGCATTGTCAAAAATGTCGATGACGAGGCAATCGCTTTGTCATCTGTCGAGAAGGATAAGGCACATGAACTACCAGCCCCGCGGCATCAGCACCCTTGAGGGTCCGGCCTCGTATCAGAGCGAGATCGAGGCAGCCCAGGCGCTCCTCAAGACCCAGCCAACCTGGAACGGGGTCTCGGCCGAGGCTGTCGCCCGCATGCGCCTGCAGAACCGTTTCAAGACCGGCCTCGACGTCGCCCGCTACACCGCGGCGCTGATGCGGGCCGACATGGCGGCCTATGACAACGATCCGACCAAGTACACCCAGTCGCTGGGCTGCTGGCACGGCTTCATCGCCCAGCAGAAGCTGATCTCGATCAAGAAGCATTTCGGCGGCAGGACCGATCGCAAATATCTGTACCTGTCCGGCTGGATGATCGCAGCGCTGCGCTCCGAGTTCGGCCCGCTGCCCGACCAGTCGATGCACGAGAAGACCTCGGTGCCGGCGCTGATCGAGGAACTCTACACCTTCCTCCGTCAGGCGGATTCCCGCGAGCTGAACGACATCTTCCGCAGCCTCGACAAGGCGCGCAAGGAAGGCGACACCACGCGTGAGAAGGAGTTGATCGCGAAGATCGACAACTTCCAGACCCACGTCGTCCCCGTGATCGCCGACATCGACGCCGGCTTCGGTAACGCCGAGGCGACCTATCTGCTCGCCAAGAAGATGATCGAAGCGGGCGCCTGCGCGCTCCAGATCGAGAACCAGGTCTCGGACGAGAAGCAGTGCGGTCACCAGGACGGCAAGGTCACCGTGCCGCACGAGGTGTTCATCGCCAAGATCCGCGCCTGCCGCCACGCCTTCCTCGAGCTCGGCGTCGAGGACGGCATCATCGTCACCCGTACCGACTCGCTCGGTGCCGGTCTGACGCAGCAGATCGCCGTCAGCCACAAGCCCGGCGACATCGGCGACCAGTACAACAGCTTCCTCGACTGCGAGGAAGTCACCACGGCGAATGCCAGGAACGGCGACGTCATCATCAACCGCAACGGCAAGATGATGCGTCCGAAGCGGCTGCCCTCGAACCTCTACCAGTTCCGTGCCGGCACGGGCGAGGACCGTTGCGTGCTCGACAGCATCACTTCGCTGCAGAACGGCGCCGACCTGTTGTGGATCGAGACCGAGAAGCCGCATATCGAGCAGATCGCCAAGATGGTCGACCGCATCCGCGAGGTCATCCCGAACGCCAAGCTCGCTTACAACAACTCGCCGTCGTTCAACTGGACCATCAACTTCCGTCAGCAGGTCTACGACGCGATGAAGGAAGCAGGTAAGGATGTCAGCAAGTACAGCCGCGCCGAGCTGATGAAGCCGGAATATGACGATACGCCGCTGGCGATCGAAGCCGACGAGCGCATCCGGACCTTCCAGGCGGATTCGGCCAAGCGCGCCGGCATCTTCCACCACCTTATCACGCTGCCGACCTACCACACGGCCGCGCTGTCCACCGACAATCTCGCACGCGAGTATTTCGGCGAGCAGGGCATGCTCGGCTACGTCAAGAACGTGCAGCGTCAGGAGATCCGTCAGGGCATCGCCTGCGCCAAGCATCAGAACATGGCCGGCTCCGACATCGGCGACGACCACAAGGAATACTTCGCCGGCGAAGCGGCCCTGAAGGCGGGCGGCGCCCACAACACCATGAACCAGTTCGGCTAACGCACCTCGACAGGAGACTGACAATGACCAAAGGCAGCAATTTCTGGGTGATCGGCGGCGAGTTCGGCTCGATGAACTTCCACAAGCTGGTCGAGGGCTCGGCCCAGGTGCAGGGCCCGTTCAAGACCCGCAAGGAAGCCGAAGACGCCTGGCGCTCGGTTTCGGAAGAGAACCGCCACAAGGCCGGCGTCCGTTTCTCCATCGTGGAAGAGCCGTCGCGGGTCTCGGCCTGACGGCCAGCTGACAAACCTTAAGAAGACGTCCAAGGACGGAGGGTCCCACCCGGCGCAAGCCGGGTGGGATCGTCTGTTTTTGGCACACATCAACGGCCTGTGGGCGGCGTAAGTATTTGGAATAATGGGCCCTTTGCGGGCGTGATGGTTGCTGATAGGTTAACGGGGAGAGTTGAGGACAGCGACGACAATGTCAGAGCCCGAGACCAGCGGTACCAATCCCGGCCAGCCCCGCCCGGTGCGGCTGCGCGATGCGCTGCTCCGCGCGCGGATCGAGGCTGCCGACCGGACCGGCGTCGTCGTCGACCTCAGGGACGCCGAGGTGGCGCGGCTCGAAATCCTCAACGACGCGCTCGATCCCCTGTTCGCCCAGGTGCCCGATAGGATCGACCTGTTCGACCGCGGCATCAGCCAGGGGGATACGCCCAGGCTCTGGATCGACGTCGTCGCCCACATCATGATGGGGCGCGACAAGCGGCAGTACCGCTTCGTCCAGGATACCCGCTTCGGCCGCATCGTGCTCGCCGAATCGCACGACACGGCCGTGATCGTGGACGCCGTGACCGACTATGTCGCCCGCCGCATGATCGAGCGCGAGCACGCGATGGTGGTGCCGCCGGAGCCGAAGGAGGAGGTTGCGGAGCAGCCGCCTCGCCGCTCGCGCCTCTGGCCGTTCGTGTTCGGCTTCATCCTCGGCGCCGCCGCGCTGTTCGGTGTCGCGGTGCTCGCGGCGTTGCGGAGCTGGTGAAATTACTCTCCGTCGTCATTCCGGGGTTCACCGAAGGTGCGAGCCCGGAATCCATTTGTCCTCACGTATTGCCGCCCGATGGATTCCGGGCTCATGCTTCGCATGCCCCGGAATGACGGCGTGGGTTCACACCACCCGCGCGCGCTTGATCTCCCGGATCTGCAAGCCATGATCGATGCTGCGCACGATCTGCTCGCAGCGCCAGCCGGCATCGTCCTTCTCGATCGCAAACAGATTGTAGGCCGCCGCGGGATAACGTCCGTGCGCGAGCGCGGAGGCCGATGGCACGCCGATCGCGGGAATCTTGCCGTTCGGGCCCTCGAACCACATCGTCGAATGAATGTGGTCGTGCCCGTGCAGGACCAGTTCGACACCCTGGCGCTTCAGCAGCGCCAGCAGCGCAGCCGAATCCGTCAGCCGCTTCTGGCGCGCGTCGGATTTCAGGGGGTGATGCACCAGCAACACGCGGAAAACGTCTTCAGTCGCGAGCTGCGAGAGCACATGTTCGAGCTCGGTGAGCTGATTGCGCCCGAGCGTGCCCGTCGCCATCAAGGGCAGCGTCGGCACCGCGCTGGAGAGGCTGATCAACGCAGCCGGTCCGCGGCGGCGCACGCCGGGAAAGCCAATGCGGCCGGCGTCATCAGCAAGATAGGGCGCAAAGGTCTCACCGAAGCGGTGAGAGGTCGCACGGACATAGGCGTCGTGATTGCCGGGAATCGTGGTGACGCGGTCGGGCGGCCCGACCTGGTCGAGCCAGGCGCGCGCCGGCGCGAACTCCGCCTCCATCGCCAGATTGACGAGATCACCCGTGACCGCGATGTGATCCGGCGCCTGCGCCTGCACATCGGCAACCAGCGCGTCGAGCACCTCGCGGCGCTGGTATTTATGGCGGTTGCGCGTCCAGTTGACGAAGCCGAGCGCGCGCTTGCCGGCGAGCTCGGTCAGCCGCGGTTTGGGCAGCGGCGGCAGATGCGGGTCGGACAGATGGGCGAGCGTGAAAGGTGCCATGAAAGATGTCATCGCGCGCGATTGCCTCGCTATTCATATGCTGTAATGGCAAGGTCGCCGGCAACCTGCAAGGGAAGGCTGAAAGAGAGAAGCATGAAAGAGGGAAGCCCGGGAGACTGATGGGAGAGCGCCTGTACCAGATCCGACGAAAATTCGAGCCGCTGCTGCGGCGGTTCTTCCACGCCTACTTCCTGGTGGTCCGTGGCATGACGCTGGGCGTTCGCGCCGTGGTGCTCGATGCCGACAACAAGGTGTTCCTGGTCAAGCACAGCTACGTCTCCGGCTGGTATCTGCCCGGCGGTGGCGTCGACTTTGGCGAGACCATGGAACAGGCGATGCGCCGCGAGCTCAAGGAGGAGGGCGACATCGACCTGCTAGGGGAGGCCGTGCTGCATGGCATTTTCCTCAACAGCCACGTCTCCCGCCGCGACCATGTCGCGGTCTACGTCGTCAGGCATTTCCGCCAGGACCGGTTGCCCGAGCCCAACCGCGAGATCATCGAATGCGGCTTCTTCGACGCCGCCGCGCTGCCGGAGGGGGCCACGCCCGGCACGCGCTTAAGGATCGCGGAAGTGCTCGATGGCAAGCCCGCGATGGCGACGTGGCGGTGAACGCTCAATTGCTCGGCTGGCCGCTCTCCCTTGTTTTCAACTCCACCGCCAGCAGGCTCAACTCCTGGATCAGCGCGCAATTCTGCCGCTCGAGCCTGTGCAGCCGCGCCGTCATGGTGTGCAGGAAAGCGAAGACCACGAGAAACAGGCCGCCGAACATCACGACGAACGGAAACACGACGCCGGTCAAATGGCTGATGAGATAAGCCAGCGTCGGGAACAGTGCGAAGCCCGCGGGGACGATCGCGACCATCGAGAGCATCAGGAAATCGTAGAGATCGAATTTCCCCTGCAGCGTCTTGCGCAGCAACATCAGCATGTAGACAAGCGCAAAGGCAGAGATGACGACGACTGTGGCTGGACTCGGAAGGGAATCTGTCACGGCTGCCCTCGCAAAATATCGACCTTGATGAGACTGCAACTCGTAGCGCCGCGTCTCGGCGTCATGACGCTCTCACGAGCCGCGCCAGCAGGATATAGCCGAGGACGCGGATCATATAGCTCGCTGACTTCAAGCCGTCGATCGAGCTAGAGCCGGTCTCCCGCGCCCGCATTTCGACCGGAACCTCGCCGATCGTGAGGCCGGCGCGCATCGCCCAGGCCAGCGAGATTGGTTCCGGAAAATCGGCCGGATAGGCCTTTGCGAAGAATGCGATTGCGGTCCGGTCCATCAGCCGCATGCCGCTGGTCGGGTCGGTGATGCGGCCGCCGCCGCTGAAAAGCCCGTTGAGCGCAAGCACGATCAGTCTGATGCCGGCACGACGCATGCGCGTGGAGCAGAAGCCGGTTCGGTCGATGAAGCGGCTTCCGATGGTGATGTTGCTCGGCTGCTTTCGATAGGCGTTCAGCAGAGTCTCGATGGCCCGCGGATCATGCTGGCCGTCGCCGTCGATCTGGACGCAGAAATCGAAGTCGTGGCGCGCCGCGTATTTGATACCGGTCTGGACCGCGCCGCCGATGCCGAGATTCTGAGCCAGGCGAGCGACGGGTGAGCTGCGGCTTGCCACAGCAGCCGTCGCATCCGACGAGCCGTCGTCCACGACCAGCGTATGGTAGTCGTGGCCGATCGCTGTGATCTCGCTCAAAAGACCGCCGATCGAAGCTTCCTCGTTGAAGCAGGGAATGATGAGCAGAATCCGGGGTGCGCCGCGTCGCGGTGCGGCAGCACCGTTGCCCTGCGTTTCGGTTGAACCAAAGCCCATGTCGGCCAAGTTTGCCTCACCTCAAGAATCCCCACCTTGCTATACTTGCCGGAGCTTTTCATGTACAGGCGGCGGGCCGTTTCAAGCCGCACCGGACCGCCTGACGAACGCAGATGAGAGCTGTCAAAATCCTTTTTTCAATCGTGTTTCTGGCGATGCTGGCCAGCAACATCACGCTGATCTCGCATTGGACCGAGAGCCGCGGCGTGTACGACGACATCTGCTACCTCAGGCAGGCACATCTGTTCCAGCGCTTCGGATGGCAGGGCCTCGACACCAGCCTTGCCCGTGAAACCGACGGCTATCTGGCAGCCAAGCTGCGCAGTATTGGTTTTCCGAACTGGAACGAACCGACGCGAGCGCCTTGCCACACCCAAACCGCCGACGGTGGCAAATGGGTGATGACACCGCCACCGGGAACGGGCTTCGTGCTGGCGTTGTTCCCCGAGGGGTTCCAGGTCGTACCGCTCTATGTCGTGGCCAATTTGTTCATCGCCGGCTTCGCGCTGTACGCGCTGTGGCGTGCGCGGGAAAAGATCGCGTTGACGCTTGCCGCGTTGTTCGGCGCGCTCGCGATCTATTTCATGATCAATCCGACCAAAGCCAGCTATTCGATGGCGCCGACGATGGTCGTCTGCGCGTTGGCGGGCTTGTTCACCGCGCGACTGTTCGTTGATGAACGGCCGCGTCGATTGCTGCTGATCGTGGCTGTCGGCGTTCTGCTCGGCCTGTCCGCGAGCTTCAGGATTGCGAACGTGGTTCTGTCGGCCGGCTATTTTCTCTTCTTCGGATTGTCCTTCCTGACCCGGCGCAGCCGCGAGACCTTCATGTCGGGCCTCGTGCTGGGCCTCGCCTTCCTCGTCGGCCTGCTGCCCGTGTTCGCGGCGAATTTCGTCAATTCGGGTCATCCGCTGGTCTCGGCCTATGGCGGCCAGGATACGGCACCGCCGAGCCTCGATCCTGCCGTGCTGCGGGCCTATTTGCACGACACCCAGTTCCCGCTGATGGTGATCGCCTGCCTGGGTACCGCACTGCTGTGGCGCTTCGCGCAGCATTCGGGCGTCAGGAGGCTCGCGCTGCTGCTTGCCGGCAATCTCGCGCTGAACCTTGCGTTCTTTGCCACGCATCCGGTGTTCACGCAGTACTACGTCATCCCGATCCTGATGCTGTCGCTTTGGACGCTGTTATTCGCGGTCGTCCTGACTCGTGGTCCGCCGCAGGGGATCGACACTCATCAGGCCGATGGACTGCGGCCCCCTGAGGTGTTATCCCGCCCCCAGCAGTGACGCGTTTTTTGAACGCGAACCGGGACCCACTTCGCTCGAAAACGCTCTGGTCACATGAACGATCTTTCCATCACCATCCGCCCCGAAGCCGCAGGCGACGCCCAGGCGATCGAGCGGCTGCACGAGCGTACCTTCGGCCCCGGCCGCTTCGTGCTGAGCGCCTATCGCATCCGCGAGCATGTCGACCACCTGCTCGACGTCTCCTTCACCGCCCGCATTGGCACGCTGCTGGTCGGCTCCGTCAGGCAATTGCCTGTGACGATCGGTGAGACGCCGGCGCTGCTGCTCGGACCGCTCACGGTGGAGCCGCCGTTCCGCAGCCGCGGCATCGGCCGCATGCTGATGGAGCGGGCGTTGGACGAGGCCAGGGACAAGGGGCATCGCATCGTGCTGCTGGTCGGCGACGAGCCCTATTACAGCCGCGTCGGCTTCAAGCTGGTCCCTAAAGGCCGCATCACCATGCCGGGCCCGGTCGATGCCGCGCGTGTCCTGGTGTTCGAGCTGGCCGACGGCGCCTTCGAAGGCGTCTCCGGCACGGTGGCTCCGGACTGGAGCAAGGCGCGGGGCTAGCGCACCAACTCGAGGCTCATATGTTCCGAGTCACAGCCGATACCTTGCAGGCCTACCTCGATTTCGATCCGGAGCGAAAGCGCGACCTGACCGCGTTGCACAGACTGATTGTCTCGGCCGCGCCAGCCCTCAAGCGCCATTTCCATCAGGGAACGCCCGCGGGCGAGGCGGGCATGCGCATGAAGATGATCGGTTACGGAAAGTTTCGCTACGCCGTCAAATCCGGAAAAAGCACGGACTGGCCGGTGATCGGTGTTGCGCTCCAGAAAAACTACATCAGCGTGTATGTGACTATAACGAAGCAAGGCGCGCCGATCGTATCCCGCTATGCCGGCAAGCTGGGCGAACTACGCATGGGTGGCAACAATTTCAGTTTCGAGCGGTTCGACGATCTCCAGCAGGATGCCGTATCGGCCCTCTTCGCTGAGATTGCCGGCATCTTCCAAGCCGATCCCGAAAACCCCGTTCGCTACATGCAAGGTTCCTGATCTGGCGGCGCCGCGCCAAAGGTCTGAGCCCTTGTGCGCGGTGCTGTCTCTCGATCTAGCTTGCGTTCTCACGATTACGTCGATCCTATCGATCGGGATCGTGTCGTGGCGCCAGCCCTACGCCTTGATCGCAAGCTTGCGGATCTTCTCGCCGTGCTTGCCGTCGACCCAGACGCACAGCGTCAAACCGTAGCGACAGGCCTCAACGGCAAGTCTGCCGACGTTCCTGGCCCGGCTGTGGAACACATGCGTCTCGCAGCAATCCTCGAGAATGAAGCCGATGAACTCGCCGTGGCAGTCGTACAGCACCTCGCAGACCTTGCCGCAACGCTCTTGTTCGGGTTCATGCGGCCGCTTCGGCAACGGCGGCACGAAGGTCAGCGAGGGCGGCACGGCACTCGCATTGCCGCCGAGGCCGTCGACGCGGTCGGAGATATATTTGATGTAGCGCACCAGCACCGGATGCCAGCGATTGGACGGTGACATCTGCTCCAGCCGCCATTTCATGATCGCGAGCGTCGTCTCTTCGGCAGGGAGGATCTTGTCGCCCGTGGTCACGGGAATGCGGATCTGGAACGTGCCGACGACGGTGCGCCATTGCGTCAGCCGCTCCACTTCCGTCGGCTTGCCGCGATGTGGCTTGGAGCTGCCCTTGGCGGTCCCCACCTGCGTCGTCTTGCCGTCGGCGTGCATCACAGCCGGCGCTGTCTGCAGCTTGGGCGGCGGTGGAGGTGGCGGCGGCAGCGGCTTGCCGATGCGCGTGCCGAGCCGTTTGACCGTCACGTCGAACACCTGTCCGCTGCGGACGCCTTGCGGAAGATCGATGGTGATGAGGCCGGCGAAATTGTCGCCGGCGCCGGGCGGAATCGGCACGTAGCTGACGCCGCGGGTGATCGGGATCCGGATCGTGTTGGCATCGCTCATGCCGAGTGGCGAGACGCCGTAGAAAGCCTTGGCGAGCGCCAGCACCTCGCTGGCATGCACCTGCGGCCAGTACAGCGAGGCGACCGAGCTGGTCGGGACGCTGCCCCATTCGATCATCAATTCGTCCGGATAGATCGTGTTCGCTCCATGCGGCGCACGGACGGCGCGGCCTGGCTTGGTGTCGAAAGTCTGCGGAATGCGATGCGCGGCCGCGGGGCCCGGATTGTCGGAGCGCGTGACCTGGAGATTGCGCTGCGCCAGCTGGTCCCAGGACAGCGGCGAGACGCCTTGCGGAATCGGCGCGTCGTCGAAGGCGATCTGCGCGACGATGCAATGATGCGTGCCGTTCAGGTAGGTCTGCACCTGCGCGCCGTTGATGACGTTGCCGCCGTCGTAGAGATTGAGGAAGCAGCCGTAATACGCCCAGAGCTGATCCTGATGGTCGGGGATCGTCAGCGTCTGAATGTTGGGGCCGGTCGTATAGTCGGTCTGGCTGGAGAAATTGCTGGTCGCAAAGAACGGGATCGTGGTGTTGCCGGCCCCCATTCTTGGCGAGCCCGGCTTGCCGGCGGCATCGTTGTTGGCGAGGTAGGAGCCGTTGACGTCGTAGTCGGTGTCGTTGGTCTGGGTGGTGAACAGCCGGAAGAAGACGCGAACATTGCTGGCCTGCGATGCCGCCGAGCCACGCAGGCGCACCCGCGCGACGGCGAAGCTGTAGTTATTGTCGATGCTGATATTGGGCGGGAACGTGCCGCTGATCTGCACGGTGAACGGGTTCACCGAGGAGTCGCCCTGGTTGGCGTCGCCCTGATCGGGAAGGATCGTCGTGAACGGATCGGGGCCGTTCGGATTGGTGAAGCCGTTGGCCGCGGAATTCCAGCGCGACAGCAGGTTCTGGATATAGGTGTAGGCGCCGGAGACGTTGTCGGCGAGCGCAGGCACGCCGGGGATCGGCGTCGCGTTGAGCGCCGGGGTGACCGTGAACACGCGCAGGTCCTGGCTGAGATAGGGCAGGTTGCTGTGGTCCGCGTTCAGATTGGTGAAGTAAGGATCGGCGCCGGCGATCAGCTCGAACTGCATCGTGGCCTGCGAGCCGCTCACCTGTCCGGTCGCGGAGGCGTTCAGCGAGACCGTGAGGTCGAATTCGGTCTCGCCGCTTGCGGGGAATTGCGCCAGCAACGGCGTGTCGATATGCAGGTCGTAGGGAATCTCGATACGCTGCGGCGTGAAGTCGTTGACACCGCTCTCGAACTGCACGCCGGTCGGATTGGGCGTGATCGCGACGCCCGCGAGGCCCGGGAACGAGCCGCCGAAGCTTCCGACCGTGATGCCGAGCGACTGGAACGAAGACTTGCTGAACCCTTCGACGAAGATCGTGAAGGCGTTGGGAACGTAGCCGCCTTGCGTGTTGATGATGTCCTGCGTCTCGTCCTTGCCGAATGTGTTCTTGCCGGCGCCGAAGGAGACGCGGGCGATCGGGAAGGGATTGTTTCGGTTGGGGCCGGAAATCGACGCGGTTGTTCCGGGTGGATAGACGCTCTCGACCAGGCCGAGGAAGATCGGGAACGGATTGGAATTGTCGCCGGTCAAGGCGTGATAGACGCTGGCGAGGTTGGAATTGTAGTTCGCGATGATCTGGTTGATGCTGAAGCTGAGCTGGACGTTGAGATAGTAGATGAAACCGAGCGCGCAGCCGTAGCTGACCGGATCGCCGTCGCCGTGAACGAAGGTGCCGTCGCTCACCGTCGAGCCCGTGTAGGTCTGGGTGACCCAGTCGCCGCGCGCCGGATTCGGCAGGATCGTTCCCTGATTGGGGTTGCCATCCCCGTTCAACCAGTTCGCGACGAAGGAGCTGTAATAATTGTCATGGCCCTGCTGGAAGCGGGTGATGGCCGACCAGTGCGACAGGCCTTCGCCGCTGCTGTCGCCGGCGTTCCAGTTGCCGCGGATGCCCATCAGCACCTCGACCCATTCGGCAATGAACACCATGCCGACGCGCTGCGCCGGCAGTGGCGCATCGCTCATCAGGTTTTGCGAGTCGAGGCTGATCGGATTGCCGACGCCGTTGTTGCTGGCGCCGGGAAAGGAGAAGCCTCCGCCCGAGAGGGCGCTGTCGGCCTGGTCGAGGCGGACCTCTTGCCGCGCGCCGGTGCCGAACTGGCTGGAGGGCGTGCCGAACCAGCCGGTGGTGACGTTGAACTCGTTCTCGATGACGCTCAGCGAGGGACTGATGTTGCCGAGCAGGGAGTTGGCGTTGTTGATGACGTTGGCCTGGTCGGCCAGCGAATTCTCGTATCGTATCCAGAAATTGGTGGTCTTGCCGGCGCCTTGTCCAATATCGGTCAAGCTGTTGCTGCTGAGAGCCATGTTGCTACTCCTTGAAACTGATTTGTCTCGCGATCGCTTCTGGTTTGCGCAGGCGCGGCTTCGAGAAAATTCCGCAGTTCAAGGTGCTATGGCTTGCAGACGCTTGGCGCCGCCTGCGCGCAAATAGATCCGGTCGGTTGTCCTGCGCGATGATCGCAAGCAATGCGATCGTTGCTGGCCGAATTCGGCACAGGCAGTGTTGAAATCACAACCTGCCATGGTGCTCAAAATAATTACACGCTAATAGAGCTTCACGAGAAGATACTACCACAGGTTTGATGCGGGTGTTGATCACGCTTGCGGCAAAACGTCGACGGACCGCCGCAGCTTTGTGATCTGGATAACATTTGAAGCTGAATTCCGGATGCGCAAAGGCGGACACGCTATACGGTCGGCGCGGTTTATGCCAAAACCGCACACGCGAAGCTTGCGAAGGACATGTGAAGTTTGGCCGCATCGAAGAAGGGCGCCTCGCCCGCGGAACGCCAGAACGGGATTGATCGGACCATCGATCTCCTGGAAGCGCTGCTGCATTTGCGCGCGCCCTCCAAGCTCAGCGACCTCGCCAAGCAGATGGGCGCGCCGCGATCGACCGTCTATGCCATCGCCAACCGCCTGATCGAGGCTGACCTGCTCGAGAGCGTCGGCGAGGGCGGCCAGGTCTATTTCGGCAAGGCGGTGCATCTCTATGGGCGGGCCTATGCGGATGCCAATCCCTTGCATCGCCGATGCCGCGAAGCGCTCGATCGTCTCGCGACCCAGCATAGTGCCACCGCGCAACTCTGCGCGCTGCGCGGCCGCAAATATGTGGTGGTCGATACCAGGGACGGGTCGGGCCTGTTTCGGATCACGACCGACGTCGGCATCGAGGTGCCGCTGCCCTGGACCGCGTCCGGCCGGTTGCTGCTGGATCACATGAGCCCGGCGCAGATTCGTAACTTCGTGCCGAAAGAGGATTTTCGTCTTCCTGATGGCCGCGTGCTCGACGTCGACGATTTCATCAAGGACGTCGCACGCGCGCGGCGCGACGGCAAATGCGTGACGACGGCGCTGTCCGATCGCTTCACCTCGTGCCTTGCCGCGCCGATCCGAGACAAGAAGGGTGTCGCGGTTGCAACGCTTTGCTTCGTCGTTCCCGCTGACTCGGTGAAGGAGCGCAGGACTGCGTTGCTCGACGATCTGGTCGCCACCGCAACGGAACTCTCGGATCGTTCCTGAACCGGGCCGACCGTCAGCGTCCCTGACTGATTTATCCGCATCGTTTTCGCAAGGCCATCGTCGCGTATTCCAATGAATCGCGTAACGGCGAATGCGCATCGCGCCGAGCAGGACTAGAATGTCCGCTCTTGACATCACGCCGCTGCAATATCTAACGTGTCGCTATAAGATAATATTGTCCACTATAAGAGACAACGTGATTGCAGGCGCGATGAGGTTCTCCCGGTCCGATGTCGGACGGGAGACGCGATCCTGCGTGTCCAAGCGAGGATTCGAAATGGCGAAGGCAACCCAACAGGTACCCGGACGACGCTGGCTGATCGGCTGTCTCCTCGGCGTTGGAATTCTCATCAACTACATCGATCGCGTCGGTCTCTCCGCTGCGACGCCGGAGCTCACCAAGGAGCTCGGCCTCAGCGCCACCGACATCGGCCTGCTCGGCAGCGCGTTCTTCTGGACCTATTCGCTGCTGCAGGTCCCCGGTGGCATGGTGCTCGACCGCTTCGGCGTCACCAGGGTCGGCCGCGCCTCGAGCTTCCTCTGGGCGGTCGCCGCCACCATCACCGCGCTCGCCAGCGGGCTTTACGGAATCTTCGCCGCGCGTCTGCTGCTCGGCGTCGCGGAAGCGCCGGCGTTTCCGGCCAGCCAGAAGGCGACCGGCCACTGGTTTCCGCTCGACGAACGCGCGCGCTCGACTGCGATCTTCGATTCCGCCGCCAAGTTCTCCAACGTGATCGGCGTGCCGCTGGTCGCCTATGTGATCTTTCTCTATGGCTGGCGCTGGGGTTTTGGCGTCACGGCGGTGCTGAGCTTTCTCTATTTCGTCGCCTACTACGTCATCTACCGCAATCCGAGCGAGGACCCGAAGCTCTCCAAGGCGGAGCACGACTACATCATCGCCAATGGCGGCACGCCCGAAGGCCCGGCCGCGGCGGGGCAGAGCCGCATGCTCGGCTACCTCCTGCGCAACCGCAAGGTCTGGGGCCTGACCATCGGCTTCTCCGCCTATGGCTACACGTTCTATCTCTTTCTGACCTGGCTGCCGGGCTATCTCGCCCAGACCATGCACATGAACCTGATGTCGGCCGCGGGCTATTCGACGATTCCCTGGATCTTCGCGACCCTGTCGGACCTCTTGATCGGCGGCTTCCTGGTCGATCATCTGATCGCGCGCGGCTACGACTCCACGCGGGTGCGCCAGTCGGTGATCATCGTCGGCATGCTGATGGGGCTCGCCGTGATCGGCGCCGCCTTCACCGTGAAGCCGGGCTGGGCGCTGCTATGGCTGTCGATCGCGATCTCCGGCCTGTCGGCCGCGGCGCCCGTCGGCTCCTCGATCGTGTCGCTGATCGCGCCCAAGGGCGGGGCGGGAAGTGTCGGCGGCATTGTCAACTTCACCAACAACATGATGGGCGTGCTCGCGCCGATCGTAACAGGCGTCGTGGTCGACTGGACGCAATCCTTCGCCGGTGCGTTCATGATCGCCGGCGCGGTGCTGCTGATCGGCATCTTCTTCTATGTCGTGGTGCTCGGCCGCATCGAATCGATCCCCGATTACGAAGAGGTAGCACCCTCAGGTGCCGTGCCTGTTCACTGAGGAGAGGGCATGCCCCAGACGTCCGACGCCAAGGACACACTGATCCGCAACGCGCGCCTGATCGACGGTACCGGCGCGCCGTGGTTCGAGGCGGATCTGCGCATCAGCGGCAGCCGGATCGCGGCGATCGGGGCCGCGTTGCCGGCGGAGGACGCCGACATCGTCGAGGCGCGCGGGTGCTATCTGGCGCCCGGCTTCATCGATGCGCATTGCCATGACGATCTGATCTGCCTGCGCGAGCCCGACAGGCCCGAGAAAGTGTTGCAGGGCGTGACCACGCTCGTGGTCGGCAATTGCTGTTTCTCGCTCTATCCGGCAACCGCAGGCTCCGCCGAGATGCTTCGCTTGCATTTTTCGGGACTTGCCGGCGAAACCCGGCCCGACGAAATCTTCGACAGCTTTGACGGATACAAGCAAGCCCTGGAAGGGCCCGGCGTTGCACTGAACCTCGTCTCCCTGGTCGGACATGCCGCGATCCGTCTCGCCGTGCTCGGCTATGAGCGCCGCGCGGCGAGCCGCGAGGAGATCGCTTCGATGCAGGCGCTGCTGGCGCAGCAGCTCGCGCAAGGAGCCGCCGGCCTGTCGCTTGGCCTGGTCTATCCGCCGAGCGCCTATGCCGACACCGTTGAGCTCAACGCGCTGGCAGAGACGGTGCGGGCGCACGGCAAGCTGCTCACCGCCCATGTCCGCAGCTATGAAGCGGGCCTCCTGTCCTCCATCGACGAGTTCATCGCGATCCTGCGGGCATCAGGCGCGGCGGGGCTGCTGTCGCATCTGCAATCGGCCGGCAAGCCGAACTGGGGCGCGATCCCCAAGGCGCTCGACCGGCTGGAGGCCGCACGCGCCGAGGGGATCGACATCTCCTTCGACATGTATCCGTATCCCGCCGGCAGCTCCTACATGCTGCAATTGCTGCCGCCGGCCGCGCTCGAAGGCGGCATCGACGCGTTGCTTGCGCGGCTGGGTGATCCCGCCAGGCGCGAAGCGCTGCGTGTGCTGGTGGAGGAGGGCGATCCCGATCCGCATGCCGCGCAGTCCAAGATCGTGCTGATCGGCTGGCACAATGTGCGCATTTCCGCCACCGCCAATCCGGCGTTGAAGCCGCTCGAAGGCAAGTCGATGGTCGATGCCGCGCACGAGCTCGGCATCTCTCCATTCGATCTCATGGTCCGCTGCATCGAGGAAGACCAGGGCCAGACCGGCATCATCATGTTCCAGCTCGACGAGGCCGATCTGCGCGCGGCCTTCACTCATCGCCTGCACATGGTCGGCTCCGACGGCATTCCGCGCCCGGGCACCAAGCCGCATCCGCGCGCTTACGGCAGCTTTCCCCGCGTCGCCGGCCGGTTGACCCGCGAGCAAGGCTGGCTGACTCTGGAAGATGCGGTGCGGCGGATGACCGCGATGCCCGCCCAGCGCTTCGCCCTGTCCGACCGCGGCATCCTGCGGCCAGGCATGATCGCGGATCTCACGCTGTTCGACGAGACCATCATGGACAAGGCGACGTTCGAGACGCCGACGGAAATGCCGGCAGGCATCCGCTCGGTCTTCGTTGCGGGCGAGGCCGTGGTCGCGGACGGACGCAGCACTTTCGCGCGGCCGGGCCGGGCCCTGATTTAAACCATCACACGCAGGACAACATGCAATGACGTTGAAACGATACGGCGCGGCCGGCGGCACCGGCACCGGCGGCCAGCACCTTCCCTTTGCCCGCGCGGTCGAGGCCGATGGCTGGCTCTACGTCTCCGGCCAGACACCGATGGAAAATGGCGAAGTGATCGAAGGCGGCATCATTCCGCAATCGCACAAGGCCATCCGCAACATGCTCGCGATCCTCGCTGAAGCCGGATACGAGTCCAAGGATGTCGTGCGCTGCGGCGTCTGGCTCGACGATCCCAGAGACTTCCAGAGCTTCAACAAAGTCTTCGCCGAATATTTCGGCGCCAATCCGCCGGCGCGCGCCTGCGTGGTGTCGAGCATGGTGGTGGACTGCAAGGTGGAAATCGACTGCGTCGCCTATCGCAGGTGAAGTGCTGGCTCGGATTAGATCGGTCTAACCGCGAACTCCGAACACCTCTCCCCGTCGGGGAGAGGTGAACCACAGCAGCCGCGACCCGTATCCGATCCCATCAGCTCCCGTCTAAAACCGCTGCGAGACACCGACATAGAATCCGCGCCGCGGGCCGTATTGCGGGGCGAACACGCCGATGCCGGAGCCATCGCGGATCTGGTAGATCGTGTCGAACAGGTTGACCACGTCGAATCGCACCGTCGTCGGCTTGTTCGGCGCGACGATGTTGAAATCGTGCGACAGGCCGAGATTGACCTGCGTATAGCCGGGCAGGTGATCGGTATTGGCAAAGCCCGAGCGCAGGCCGCTGCCATAAACCATCGACACGCTGTAGCGCGTGCCCTCCCAGAGATAGGAGGCGCCGGCGGACCCCGACAGCATCTGCGCGTGGTCGGTGTAGATGTAATGGCCGTCGATATGGGCGAGCTCGTCTGCGCCGAACAGATATTGGTTCGAGACCACGTTGGTCGCGATCTGTTTCGCCCAGGCAAGGTTGGCATAGGCGCTGAAATTGCCGCTGCTGTAGCTCGACTTCAGTTCGACGCCGACATTCTCGCCGCGATCGTAGTTGAAGCCGCTCAGCACATAAGCGGCGCCGAACTGGCCGTCGTCGAGTAAATCGCGCGCCTTCTTGTAGTAGACGTCGGCGCCGACCTCGAAGCCGGGGATCGCGTAGATTTTCTGCGTCACGCCGACGTCGAACACGTGCGAGCGTTCCGGTCGCACCGGGCTGTTCAGCCCGACCTCCGGCGTCTGCGTATTCGCGGGCGCGCCGGGTGGCGTCACCAGCGCGAGATTGACGGGGCTCGCGATCGCCTGCGAGGGCGGTGTGAAGTTGCGCGCATAACCGGCATGGAAAACGGTGCCGTCGAACGGCTTCCAGGTCAGGCTGACGCGCGGGCTCAGCTGGTTGGCATCGACATATTGATACATCTGGTCGAAGCGCAGGCCGGCGTTGAGCGTCAGATTATTGGTGATCTTCCATTCGTCCTGGACATAGGTCCCGACGAGCCAGCCGGTCTTGGCGTTGGAATCGAACACCGAGAACGGCGCGTCGATCGTGCCCGCGGCTGGATCGCTTGGATCGACCAGCGGCAGCACCGTGGTCCCGCTGTTGACAAGCGTCCGCTCGGCGCTGACCGAAAGTCCGAAGCGCAGCGTGTGCGCATAGCCGATGCGCCAGGCGGTGTCCTGCTGGATGCCGTTGACCACGCTCTGGCGATAGACGTCCGACGACACGCCGTTGAAGACGAGATCGCCGATCGGATCAGGGTAGAAGTGCAGCAGGCTGGTGCGATTGAAATATGAGGTCTGCGTATCGAACGCGCCGTTCGAGGTCTGGTAGGAGACGACGTTGAACTGGTTGAATTCGTTCTGGTGCTCGTTGAGACGGGACGAGTCGAAATTCGAGACGCCGAAGGCGGTGTTGACGGGCGCCTGCCCGGGATTGTTCGGGATCTGGAACGTCGCGTTCGACACGCCGCTCATGAAGGTAAGGCGGCTGTCCGGATTGATCATCGTCGACAGATAGAAGAATCCCTTCTCCTGGTTGGTGCGATCATGGATCGCATTGACCGACGGGGTCGGGTTCTCGATGCCGAGATTGTTCTGGAGGAAGCGTCCCGACAGGAAATACTGCGTCTGTCCCGAGGTCCCGCCATATTCGATATTGGTCGAGATGGTGCCGTTGCTGCCGCCATAGACGCCGACCACACCGGAATTGTTGAAGGCATCGGCCTTGGTGGAGATGTCGAGCACGCCGGCGGTGCGCTGGCCGTATTGCGCCGGCAGCGCGCCGGTGAGCAGGCTGAGGCTACCGACGATGCCGGTGTCGAGGATCTGCCCGAACGCGCCGACTCCATCGGGGAGCATGACGCCGTTGATGCGATATTGCAGGTTGGCGTGCTCGTTGCGGATATGAAGGTCACCGCTCGCCGCCGAATCCTGGGTGACGCCGGGGAATTGCAGCAGCACCTTGTCGAGCGAGGCATTGCTGCCCTGCGGCAGCGCCTCGATCGCCTGCCGCGTGAGCGTGTGGGTCGTGGCGCCGCCCGGTGGAAGCACCGATTGGCGCGCGGCATCCAGCCGGTTGCTTTGTCCCTCGGCGGCGGCTGGCGCCTCGGTCTGCGGACGGGCCTGAGACGGCGAACGTCGTCTGTCGAGGACGACGCGCACTTTTGGACGGCGCGGCGCCTGCGCGTGCTTGGGCCCATCGACTTCGACGCTGGGCAGCGTCGTCATGGGGGCCGTCGTTTGCGCCATGGCGCTGGCGGCGGGATGACACAGCGTGAGTGCGGCGAGGCTCGCGCCCGCCAATATTGCTTTTGAAGACACCATTGTCCTGATTTCCGCTCGCGCGCCGCCGCGGCTCTTCAGAGCACATGCAGGCAGCACGCGCCGTCGACACGCGACGGATCATCTGCGATAGCCCAGCGGAATCGGCGCGCATGCGCGGCCGACGCCGAAGGCAGCTCAATCGGGGGAGATCAGGAGGCGGGAGGGGCGCGCGGCTGGAACGCGTGCTTTGCCGATTCCAGATGGATGAATTCGGCATCGGTGGTGCGGTAGAGCAGCTCGACCGCCTGCGGCAAATGCAGCAGAGGCGGCGTCGCTGATATGACCGTGCCGGCCATTGCGACGAGCGCGCAGATCGCGCAATTGTCGTTGTCAGGCTGTTCGCGATGAGGACTGGTCGGTGACTGCTTCTGAACCGCCGCGCTATCGGGCGACGCGATGGACTTGGCAACGGTCCTGGCAACGGTCTTGGCGTGATCGCTCAGCTGGGGCTGAGCCAGCGGGGCAGCCTGCGCGAACCAGTGGCTGTGGCCGAAGGTCAGCGCGAACTGCACCAGCATCGCAAACAATGCGAGCCGGGCACCGTGCCTGATATTCGACCGGAACCACTTCATCTGGAAAACGTCACCTGCGCATCGCGCGACGCCGACGGGGCGTTGCGATGTTATATTGTAACATCGCAGGATCGGTTCATGGATGTCAACGGCGAGAGGAGCGGCGCCCTGCGCGCGCCTGCACATTGTGTCGTTCGGGCAACTGGCGCGCGGTTAGGTTTCACTGCTGATGCAAACGACGGAGGTGCGCTCCCTCCTCCGCTTGCGGGGGAGGGCTGGGGAGAGGGTGTCTCCGCAACGGGATAATTCCCAAGAGGAAAGAACCCTCACCCGCTGCGCGCGGGACGATGCTTTCGCATCGCCCCGGGGCATGTCGGCCTCTCCTGCAAACGAGAGAGGCGGAGAAACGCGCATCTCTCAGAAGATCACCGCCCCTCACGCACCCAGGTCGCGGCAAAGGCGCCGAGCAGCAGCAGCAGCCCGATCAAACCGGCGAAGATCGGCAGCACGCCGACGCCCTTCACGACGCTGGCGTCGCGCATCCGCACGCCCATCCAGCCGTCACCGGCGAAGGTACTGGTCGAGCGCACCGGGACGATACGCGGCAGCTCGACGCTGCCGTCAGCTGCGATCCGCACGGAAGCGCCGCCGGTCGCCTGCGTCAGCGGCTTCAGGGTCTCGGCAGTGGAGGTGACTTCCGAAAATTCCTTCGGATTGGTCGGGCCGACATTGATCAGCGCCTTCAGCGTTCCGTCGGTCGCCTGCCACAGGCCGAGCTCGTTGGCGGGAAGGCTGGCGCGCCACTCGCCGGGATCGCCGGCGCTGAGCGTCAAATCATGCGAGATGCCGGAAGGCGAGGTCACGCTCACCGGCTGAACGGTATCGGCCATGGTCTGGCGCACCACGACGAGATCTTTGCCCTGCACCTGCATGCGCAGTGCTTCCTCGTCGAGATCAGGCTGCTTCATCAGCCAGTGCGACATTCGCCTGAGCAAATCGAGATGCGGACCGCCGCCCTCATAGCCGCGCGCCCACAGCCAGATGTGGTCGGACAGCAACAGCGCGACGCGGCCCTCGCCGAAGCGGGACAGGAACAAGAGCGGCTTGCCGTCTGCGCCGGTCATGACCGGCGGGTTGACCGCATTGCGGGTTTCGACGGTGCGGAAGAAGCGGCTCCAATGCGGCGGCTCGAACGCCGAGCCCTCCAGCCCGCGTGTGACAGGATGGCGTTTGCCGATGTCGGAGAGATGCGCGTAAAACGGTTTCTCCGTGACGCCGACCGGCTCGGCCGGCAGCACCGAATCCAGCGGCGTGCGCCAGATGCTGCTGGTCGAGGCATAATCGGGGCCTGCCGAGACCAGCACGGCGCCGCCTGCGCGCACGTAGCGTGCCATGTTCTCGAAATAGGGGATCGGCAGCACGCCCTGGCGGGCGTAGCGATCGAAGATGATCAGCTGGAATTCGTTGATGTGCTGCTGGAACAGCTCGCGGGTCGGAAACGCGATCAGCGACAGCTCGTTGATCGGCGTGCCGTCCTGCTTCTCCGGCGGACGCAGAATGGTGAAATGCACGAGGTCGACGCTGGCGTCCGACTTCAAGAGGTTGCGCCAGGTGCGCTCGCCGGAATGCGGCTCGCCCGAGACCAGCAGCACGCGCAGCTTGTCGCGGACGCCGTCGATGGCGACGACGGCGCGGTTGTTGACCGGGGTCAATTCCCTTTCGAGCGGCGAGGCCTCGATCTCGACGATGTTCGGGCCGGCGTGCTTGATCTCGACGTCGACGCTCGCGCTCTGACCGCTCGTCAGCGTGCGCTCGTTGATGACCTCGCCGTCGCGGCGCACCGTGACCTTGGCGCGCTCGCCGGTGACGCCCTGGTCGTCCAGTTTGTATGAGATGGTCTGGTTCTGGCCGACGATGCCGAAGCGCGGCGCCGCGGTGATCGCAATGCGGCGGTCGCGCTCGTCCTTTTGTCCGGTGATCAGCGCCTGCACCGGCGCCTGGAAGCCGAGCGCGGCGGCGTTGGCCGGGATGTCGTGAACCCGGCCGTCGGTGATCAGGAAGGCGCCGGCGACGCGGTCGACCGGCACGTCCGACAGCGCGGAGGCCAGCGCGCCGAACAGTTTTGTGCCGTCGGTCTCGCCGTCGGCCTGACCGGCCTCGACGACGCGCACCTCCAGCCCCTTGATCTTCTTCAGGCTGTCGACCAGCGCCTCCTGCGCCTTCGCGGCTTCCTGGTTGCGCTTGCCGAAATTCTGGCTCGGGCTCTTGTCGACGACGACGGCGGCGATCGAGGTGAGGGGATCGCGGTCCTCGCGCGTGAAGGAGGGATTGGAGAGCGCTAGCAGGAATAGCGCCAGCGCCGCCACGCGCACCGCCGCGCCGCGCGCCCGCGCGACCAGCAGCACGATGGCGATGAGCACGATTGCAGCGAGCGCGATCCAGAGGACGGTCGCGGGGACAAGCGGCGTGAACGCGATGCCGTAATTCATGGCGTCAATCTCTCGGCATCGTCATGGTCGGGCTTGTCCCGGCCATCCACGTCTGGCCACGCGGCACGAAGAACGTGGATGCCCGGCACAAGGTCGGGCACGACGGCTTCAGTTTGGTGGGCACCGAGTTCCAGTACCCGCATCATTGCCCCAGCCGTTCGATCAGGGCCGGTGCGTGCACCTGGTCGGCCTTGTAGTTGCCGGTCAGCGTGTACATCACGATGTTGACGCCGGCGCGGTAGGCAAATTCGCGCTGGCGCGGCTCGCCCGGCGTGAGCGGCAGCATCGGCTGGCCGTCGGGACGGAGCGCCCAGGCGCCGGCGAGGTCGTTGGAGGTGATGATGATCGGCGAGACGCCGTCGCCGCCGCGCGCGGGGCGCTGGGCGCTCTCGTCGTCATCCTCGCGCGGCAGCGCCTCGACCCAGGTCTGGCCCGTATTGAAGCGGCCGGGGAAGTCGCGCAAGAGATAGAAGGTCTTGGTCAGCACGTGCTCGCGCGGCACCGGTTCGAGCTCGGGCACGTCGAGCGAGGACAGGAGCTCGCGCAGGGCCTGCATGCCCGGCGTCTGCGCGGCGCCGTTGTCGCCGGGCGGAGCTTCGATCGCGTCGCGGGTGTCGAAGAGCACGGTGCCGCCCTGCTTCATATAGGCGTCGATCTTGTTGAGCGCGTCCTGCGGCGGCTTTGGTGCGCCCGGCACGATCGGCCAGTAGATCAGCGGGAAGAAGGCGAGCTCGTCGCGCGCGGGATCGACGCCGACGGGATCGCCGGCCTCGAGCGCAGTGCGCTGCGCCAGGAACAGCGTCAGGCCGGTCAGGCCGGCCTTGACGATGGAATCGACGTCGGCATTGCCGGTCACGACATAGGCGAGGCGGGTCTGCGAGGTCGACTTCATCGCGAATTCGTCCGAGGCGCTGTCGGCGCGCGAGGGCGTCGGCGACAGCACCGCGACGCCTGCGAGCATCAAGCCAAGCAGGATCATGGCGGGCGCGGCGCGGCGGCGCAGCAGCGCGGCAAGACCGCCACCCAGCAGCGCGACGATGAGCGCGTCGATCAGGAACAACGCCAAGGCGGTGGACAGCAGCCAGCCGCGCAGGTCCCGCGGCTCCGCGTTGGTGTAAGTGGCGTGCCGGGCGCGCAGGGGCGTGGTGTTGAGGGCGACGATGCGATCAGCGGGAGCGAGCGTGTTCACGGCGAGCGGTCCTTCTGCCGGACCGTAGAAGCCGGGCGGATGGTCCGGCGTGGCGCGGTCGCGATAATCAGCCGTCAGCGGCTTGGCGGTGGCGGGCGGCGGGCCGAAGGCGCCGAAGCCGTCGAGCATGTGCAGCGGCGCCAGCGTCTCGGCAGTTCCTTCGGTAGCAACGCCGGCGCCGGGCTTGGCGGTGTAGCCGGACATGTCGACGACACGCCGGAGCATTTCGACGAAGGTGCCGGACATCGGCAAATCCGACCAGCGCATGTCGGCGCTGACATGGAACAGGGTGACGATGCCCTTGCCGCGATGCTCGCCGGTGACGAGCGGCGTACCGTCTTCGAGCGAGGCCCAGCTCTTGGTGGCGAGCACCGCGTCGGGCTCGGCTAGCACCTGCCGGTTCACGGTGACGTCCTTGGGGACCGCGATGCCGGCAAACGGACCATCGGCGGTGAAGCTGGCGAGATGCTGCGGCTTCTCCCAGGTCAGGCTGCCGCCGAGCGTGCGACCGCCCTTGCGCAGCTTGACCGGCACCAGATCGTCTTCGGCCTGCGCCAGCCGGGGGCCGGCAAACCGCACCAGCACGCCGCCCTGGTCGATCCAGGCGTTGAGACGCTCGCGCAGTTCGGGCGCGACGGTGCCGACATCGGCGAGGATGATCATCGGCAGCTTCTGGTCCAGAAACTGCGTGATGCCCTGCTGCGGCGCGCCCTTGTCGGCGAGCCGCACGTCGGCGAACGGCGCCAGCGCGCGCGTCAGGTAGAAGGTCGGCGCCAACAAAGGCTGCGAGGTCTCGCTGGTCGAGCCCGAGACGATGCCGATGGCGCGGCGGCGCCAGCGCTTGTCGAGCAGTTGCACCGCGCCCGCCGAACGCTCGCCTGATATCTCGAGCCTGGAGATGTCGTTGCGCAGCTCGACCGGCAGGTCGAACGCGGCTTCGACTTCCTTGTCCTGCGGTCCGAAGGTGAAGCGCGCCTCGCCGATCGGCGAAGCCTTCTGGTCGAGGGCCCGCACGGTGCCGGCGAGAATGCCGCTGTCGGTGCGCAGCACCTTCACCGTCATCTTTGCAGCCGCGTTTTCCGCCGCGACCAGCGCGAGCGGAGACGAGGTGCCGCCTTCGAACAGCGTCAAGCTGCGATCCCCTATGGTCTTGCCGAGCCCGGCCACGAACTCGTCGCCGCGACCGGTGTCGACGCCATCAGATAGCCAGGCGATCTCGCAATCGCCGGTTGCTTTCAGGAAACGATCGATCGCGGCGAGGGTTTCAACGCGCTCGATCGAATAGGGCTTTGGCACGATCTGCCGCAGCGCAACCCGCGCCGCGCCCGCCGGCATCAGCGTGATGTCGCGGTTCGGCTCGGACAGCGGCACCAGCGCAATGCCGCGACGGTCGTTCTCGGCATTCGCGATCAGCTCGTCGGCGGCCCGGATCCTGGTGTCCCAGTTCGAAGCGGCGCTCCAGCCGTCGTCGAGCATGATCATCAGCGGCGCCTTGCTCCCCGCCAAACCTGTTTGCGGATTCCAGATCGGGCCGGCGGCGGCGAAAATGACCAGGGCCGCAGCGAGGAGCCGCAGCGCCGTCAGCCACCATGGTGTTCGCGCCGGCGTCTCTTCGCGAGGCGCGATGTCGAACAGCAGGCGGGTCGGCGGAAACTCGATGCGGCGCGGCCGCGGCGGCATCACGCGCAGCAGCCACCACAGCACGGGCAGGCTGACGAGGCCGATCAGCAGCAGCGGTTCGGTGAAGGCGAGCGGCAATCCCATCATGCGGCCGGCCCCGCCTTGATCGAGGTGATGCGGGGGCCCGACTTGCTCACCTGCATGCCGGCATGGAGGAACAGCAGCAGCTCTGCGGCCGAGCGGTCGGTCGCATGCGTCGTGAACAACCAGTCGAGCTTGTTGGTCTCGGCGCGGATCTGGTCGCGGTGCAGCGCAAGCCGCGTGGCGTAATCCTGCGCCCAGCTCTCGGCGCGGCCGGCCGTGATCACGCCAAAGCCCTCGGGCTCGACGAATTCGACGCGGCCGGAATAGGGGAAGCTCTCTTCGGCAGGATCGACGATCTGCACCAGGGTGCCATGGGCGCCGGAGCCGGACAGCCCTGCGAGCGTATTCCTGATCTCTGATATCGGCGACCAGAAATCCGACAGCACGATGGTCTCCGCCAGCGCCGCGGGCACGAAGGACGGCGGCAGGCTCAGCCTGTCGGCATCGTCATGCAGCATCGCCTGCGCCATCTTGTCGATGACGCTGCGGCTCGCGGTCGGCGTCATCAATCCGGGAATGCCGACGCGCTCGCCGCCCGCGACCAGCAGCTCGGCCAGCGCAAAGGCGACGATCAGCGTGCGCTCCAGCTTGGATTCGCGCGCGGTCTTCGAGGCGAACGCCATCGAGGGCGAGCGATCGGGCCAGATCCACACCGTGTGCGAGGCTTCCCATTCGAGCTCGCGGACATAGAGATGGTCGTCACGCGCCGATCTCCGCCAGTCGACGTTCTGCGACGGCTCGCCTGAGACGAAGCGGCGATATTGCCAGAAATTTTCGCCTGAGCCGGCGCGGCGCCGTCCATGCAAACCATGAATGACGTTGGCGGCGATGCGGCGGGCCTCGAGCACCAGGCGCGGCAAGGAAGCTGCGAGCGTGCGGCTTTCGCCATCGGCACGTCGGATCGCGATGATCTCCTTCGCCGTGTGCCCGGTCTCTGCAGCCATCAACCGATCCGTGTCTTCAATTGCCGGATCACGTCCGGAATCGTGCGCCCTTCGGCGCGTGCCTGGAACGTCAATGCCATGCGGTGCTTCAGCACCGGCTCGGCGAGGTCGAGCACGTCGTCGATCGAGGGCGCGAGACGTCCGTCGATCAGCGCGCGGGCGCGCACCGCCAGCATCAGCGATTGGCTGGCGCGCGGGCCGGGGCCCCAGGCGATGAACTTGCCGGCCTCGCCGCTCTCGGCGCCGGGACGGGCCGAACGCACCAGCGACAGGATCGCTTCGACCACGGAATCGCCGACCGGCAGGCGGCGCACCAGCCGCTGCGCCGCGATCAGCGCATCCGCATTCATCGATCCCTTCGCCAGCGTCTCTTCGGCGCCCGTGGTTTCGAACAGGATGCGGCGCTCGGCGTCACGATCGGGATAGTCGACGTCGATCTCCATCAGGAAGCGGTCGAGCTGTGCTTCGGGCAGCGGATAGGTGCCTTCCTGCTCCAGCGGATTTTGCGTCGCGAGCACGTGGAACGGCTTCGGCAGATCGTGCCGCGCGCCGGCGACGGTGATGTGCTGCTCCTGCATCGCCTGCAGCAGCGCCGATTGCGTGCGCGGGCTGGCGCGGTTGATCTCGTCGGCCATCAACAGCTGCGCAAACACCGGTCCCGAGATGAAGCGGAACGAGCGCTTGCCGGCGGTGCTTTCGTCCAGCACTTCGGCGCCGAGAATGTCCGAGGGCATCAGGTCGGGCGTGAACTGGATGCGCTTGGCATCGAGACCGAGCGTGACGCCGAGCGTCTCGACCAGCTTTGTCTTGGCAAGGCCGGGCACGCCGATCAAGAGCGCATGGCCGCCGGAGAGGATGGTGACCAGCGTGTTCTCGACCACGCGATCCTGGCCGAAGATCACCGACCCGATCGCATCCTTCGCCGCGCGAATCTGCGCTGAGACCTGCTCGGCCGAACGGACGATGCCGTCTTCGAGCTTCTCGACACTTTCTGCCATCCGTTAGCTCCTCGAGCCTGCCACGCGGCTCTTCTGCGTCGTCGAATTCATCGCATCAATCTGCGTCATGGCCCCTATGCTAGACTTGCAGGAACGCCATGTATTCGTTGAATTAACCTATCCCCACCTTATCGGCTTCGGGTTATGTACGGCATCACGAAGTGGAGACCTCCACACCGGACGAACCCGGGGTGGAACCGTAGACTTACGTACAACGTAGACTTTTAAGTCAGACCTGCACCAATCGTGCCAACGGAGAGAGTCAGGGCAAACCATGGCGAACCAAGGGCAGAGCACAAACCAAGGTCTTGAGGGGCTGACTGCCGCCGCCAAAAGTGCTGCCAATGCCGAAGGCGCCAAAAAGGGCCTGCCTCCGGTGCATCTGTGGAATCCGCCGTTTTGCGGCGATCTCGACATCCGAATCGCTTCCGATGGTACTTGGTTCTACATGGGTACGCCAATCGGCCGTCACGCGCTGGTGCGCCTGTTCTCGACCATCCTCAAACGCGAGGGCGACAAGCATTTCCTCGTCACGCCGGTGGAAAAGGTCGGCATCAAGGTCGATGACGCGCCGTTCATGGCGGTGGAGATGCTGAAGCGCGACGAGGACAACCATCGCGTGCTGAGCTTCCGCACCAATGTCGATGATTGGGTCACTTGCGATGGCGCGCACCGGCTCCGCTTCGAGCAGGCGGCGGATGGCGGCCTGACGCCGTATTTGCATGTCCGCGCCGATCTCTGGGCCAAGGTCACCCGCGCGCTCTATTACGATCTGGTTGACATGGGCGAGGAGCGGATGGTCGATGGCCAGCCGATGTTTGGCGTCCAGTCGGCCGGCGAGTTCTTCGCCATGGCCGACGCGGAGCAGGTGAGGGCCGCGCTTTGAACAAGCCTATTGCCAAGAGCGACTCGAAGAACGAGCAAGTCGCGTTTCGCGCGCCGGATTTCTTCGCCCGCTCACGCGCGAAGCTCAGCTTCGACGTGCCGGCCGGGCTGTTCGATCCGAACATCATCCCGGCTTCCGGCGATCCCGGCACCGACAAGATGCTGGAGATCGTCGCGCGCGAGCAGCCGGTGCGGCCGGCCGCGGTCCTGATCGCGGTGGTCGACCATCCCGAGCCGACCATCCTGCTGACGCAGCGCTCGGCGCATCTCAACGACCATGCCGGCCAGATCGCTTTTCCCGGCGGCAAGATCGACGCGATCGATTCCTCGCCGCTCGATGCCGCGCTGCGCGAGGCGGAGGAGGAGGTCGGGCTCAGCAGGGATTTCGTCGAGCCGATCGGCTATCTCGATCTCTACGGCACCGCGTTCGGCTTCCGCATCCTGCCGACGGTCGCCCGTGTGCGCCCCGGTTTTCAACTGACGATCAACCATTCCGAGGTTGATGATGCATTCGAAGTGCCGCTATCCTTCCTGATGAACCCGGCCAATCACCAGGTCCACAGCAAGGAATTCCGCGGCATGGAGCGGTTCTATTATGCGATGCCGTTTGCGGAGCGCTACATCTGGGGCGCCACGGCCGGAATGCTGCGTGTGCTGTATGAGCGGATCTATTCGTCATGATCCGGCCGGTTCTGACCGAGATCGGAATCTTCCTCATCCCCTTTGCCGTCTATGCGCTGTTCCTGGCCGCCACGCGGTCCGGCCTGTTCGTGCAATCGTCCTGGCCGATCACCGTCGTCGCGCGCCTCATCCTGGTGGCGCTGCTGCTCGTCATCGCCGGGCTGATTGCGTTCGCGCATTTCTCCGGCGCCGCGCCGAACTCGACCTACATTCCCGCCCATATCGAGAACGGCAAGCTCGTGCCGGGCCGGGAAACCTGAATGAAAGATAAGGGCCGGACGATGAGCGCGGAGCCGATCCTTGCCGGTGCGCCCTGGCTGACTGCGGGCGGGACCGCGCGCGTCCTGCAACTGCTCAACGCTGACGGCGAGGAGGCGCGCGTGGTCGGCGGCACCGTCCGCAACGCGCTGCTCGGTCTGCCGCCCGGCGACATGGATATCGCCACCACGGCGCTGCCGGAGGAGGTGGTGCGGCGTGCGAAGTCCGCCGGCATCAAATGTGTGCCGACCGGCATCGACCACGGCACCCTCACGCTGGTCATCGACGGCGCGCCCTATGAGGTGACGACGCTGCGCGAGGACACCGAGACCTTCGGCCGCAAGGCCAAGGTCGCCTTCGGCCGCGACTGGGTGAAGGACGCCGAGCGGCGCGACTTCACCATGAACGGCCTGTCGGTCGATGCGAACGGCGTCGTCTACGACTATGTCGGCGGCATCGCCGACGCCAGGGCGCGCCGCGTCCGCTTCATCGGCGCGCCGGACCAGCGCATCGCCGAGGACTATCTGCGCATCCTGCGCTTCTTCCGCATCCACGCCGCCTTCGGTGCCGGCGCGCCCGATCGCGACGGCACGCTCGCCTGCATCCGCGGCCGCGCAGGCCTTGCCACGCTCTCGGCCGAGCGGGTGCGCATGGAGATGCTGAAATTGCTGGTGGCGCAAGGCGCCTCCGCCGCCGCGCTGGCCATGGTCGATGCCGGCCTGCTGCAGGCGATGATCGGCGGCGTTGCCTATGCCGGGCCGCTGACGGCGATGATCGCGATCGAGCAAGAGCTGCGCTTGCCGCCAAGCGCGACGCGCCGTCTCGCCGCGCTCTCCGTCGCCGTCACGGAAGACGCCAAGCGCGTTGCGACGCGCCTGCGGCTGTCCAACGCCGAAGCCAAGGCGCTGGATTCGATGGGCCATCGCTGGTGGCGCTTCGCCGCCATGGACGAGGCTCGCGCACGGCGGCTGCTCTACCGGCTCGGGCCCGAGCGCTATCACGATCGCGTGTTGCTGGCCTGGGCGCGCAGCGGCGGCGATGCGAAGTCGTCGCGCTGGCGCGAGCTCGCCGGGCTGCCGCAGCGCTGGACCGCACCGAAATTCCCGCTGAGGGCCGCCGACTTCATCGCACGCGGCATGGCCGAAGGCCCTTCGCTCGGACATGTGTTGACGCTCGCCGAGGACGCTTGGCTCGCGGCGGATTTTCCATTAGAGGAAGCCGCACTCGCTGCCATCGCCGATCAAGCCACCGCACGCGCCACTCGCGAGAAAAATTGACCATCGTCCCAGGCTTCGCCGACATCTCGATTTTCCAGCTGCTGCTGGTCGCGATGATGGCGTTGTTTGCCTCGATCATCGGTGGTCTCGCCGGCTACGGCACCGGCGCCCTGATGCCGCTGGTGCTGGTGCCGCTGGTCGGCGCCGAGCCCGTGGTGCCGATCATCGCGATATCGGCGCTCTTCACCAATTCCAGCCGCGCCGTGGCTTATCTCCGCTACGTCGATCGCCGCCGTGCAGTGATCGTGCTCGCCTGCGCGGCGCTGACGACCGCGCTCGGCGCCTACGGCTACACCCGCCTCACCAATGCCGGCGCCGCGATCGTGATCGGCACCATGCTGATCCTGAGCGTGCCGCTGCGCCGCGTGCTGCGCCGTCGGGAGGTCAGGATCGGCGACACCGGCCTGGCGACGGGCTCGGTCGGCTACGGCGTCCTGGTCGGCGGCACCTCAGGCTCCGGCGTGATCCTGCTCTCGCTGCTGATGGCCGCCGGCCTCGAAGGCGCCGCGGTGATCGCGACCGATGCGATGATCTCGCTCGGAACCGGTTTGATCAAGATCTCGGTGTTCGGCCTCGCCGGCGCCGTGACCGCGCAGGTGCTCGCCTTGGCGCTGCTAATCGGCGGCATCGCCATCCCAGGCGCGTTCCTGGCCAGAGCCTTCGTCGAGCGGATGCCGGTGCACATCCACACCGCGATCCTCGACGTCGCGGTGATAACAGGCGGGTTGGTGATGATCTCGGCCGCGGCGAAACAACTCATCGCCTAGACGGGCTTGCTCAGTGCGCGGTCGCCGTGGGCGCAGCGTTCAGCGGCGCTCCCCCGACCGAGATCGGACCCGTCGGGGTCGCGACACGCGGCGGCTTCTTTGGCCGTGGGGCGACGCGCGCTGCTGGAGCCGGTGCGACAGGAGGCGGTGAAGCCGGCGGTATCGATGTCACAGGCCCGGGCGACGGGAACGGCGGAACCGATGGCTGGGGGGCCGCGCTCTTCAATGCGTCGATTTTCGAGCTGAGGCTGGCCAGCTGGCTCACGATCTCCTTCAGCTGCTCCTGCTGATCGGCGACGGCCCTGTCGATCGCGGCCAAATCGTCAGCCGTCTTTTGCTGCGAAGCGAGCAGGTCCGTCATGACCGCCTTGTCGTTGGCGCCGGCATCGGCGTCGGCGGCCTCGCGCCCCGCGGAGGGAAGGAACAATCCGCCGTTCAGCCAGACATAACAGGCCCCTGCGCCTGCGAGCGCAAAGACGACGGCCACGGCGAGCGCAAGCGGCCACCGGCGACGCGGGGCGGGAAGGAAAGGCGGCGGCTCCACGACGGGCCAACTGGGGGGCGATTCGGAATTCATCCGAATTTCCTAGTCAGCCTTTTCGCTTCACGCAATCGGAGCTTCGGCCAACGGCATGAAGAGGGCGTCCCGTCGAGCCCCTGCGACAGAGAGGCTGATCGCGGCAGTGCCAGACGTTCAGCCTCTCACGCGCGGCAGTCGGCGCCAGCCGGGCGCCGTTTAAGCGGCGGTCGCCAGCACGCGCAGGCGATGACCGTCGGGATCGAGCGCAACGAAGGTATGTCCGAAGGGCATGGCGGTCGGAGGCTGCGCAATCCGCACGCCGCGGGTCGTCCAGATGTCATAGGTCGCGCACGGCCTCCGCGTTTGCGACCGCCCACGAGATCTCGTTGCAACCGGCTTCCGCAGCAGGCGGCGGCTCGACGGCGTCACGCTGCCAGAGGCCCAGCATGGCGCCGTTCCCGAGTGGGAGCAGCACGAATTTCGGGGACGATTGCGCGACCGGGCGCTCCAGCAGGGTCTGATAGAAAGTGGAGCTCGCTTGCGCGTCGTCGACATAGAGCACCACGATGTTGAATTCGGCCATTTGCATCTCCTGTTCAGCTTGGCGATGGCCGAGGCTTACAGGAGGGTGCTGCCAGTTTTTGTCAGCATGATCAGGGCTGGGTGATACATTCCTGCTGCTGCCATTCCCGCAGCAAATCTGTACGGCGCCGCGGATAGCGGCGCTCCGTGAGCGTGATCGACAGGATCCGGTCGGTGCGGAAATGGCGATAGTCGCCGCGACTCTCGCACCAGGCCGCCACCATGCGAAGCCGATCGAAGAACCCGAGCGCGATCGGCCAGATCGTGCGATGGGTGCGGTTGTCCCCTTCGTCGCTGTAGGTGATGCGCAGTTTGCGCTCGTTGCGGATGGCGGCCCGAATGATCGGCAATTCGGCGTCGCCTGCCGCCGGATCGCGGCGAGCGACCATCAGGCCCGACGTTTCCAGGCTTCGCTGCAGATCGTCCGGCAGCACGGCGGCAATCTTCGCAAGCGCGTTCTTGGCCGCCTTTCCCAGCGGTTCATCCTGCTGCGCGGCAACCCACCGGCCGCCCAGCACCAGCGCTTCGATCTCCTCTTCCGAGAACATCAGCGGCGGCAACATGAATCCGGGCCGCAGCACATAGCCGATGCCGGCCTCACCATCGATGTGGGCGCCTTGGCCCTTCAGCGTCTCGATGTCCCGGTAGATCGTCCTGACAGAGACACCCAGATCCTCGGCCAGCCGGCATGCCGCGACCGGCCGACGATGACTTCGCAGGAGCTGGATCACATCGAGAAGGCGTTGAGCGCGCGACATGGCGGCTGATATCACGGCCTGCTGCCAGATTCTGTCAGCATTGAACGTCCTGCCTGGCTGGGCGTCATTCGCGTCACGGCGCGTTCGGGCCCGATTGTCAGGCGCTTTCGCCCCCGAACAAGCATTCAGCGTGGCGCGAAAATCCCTCGAGCCACGCTGTCCTATGTCTCTGATATCGCCTGCGAGTGCGTCGATCAGCGGCGGCCCGATTGCTCGGCGACCTGCCTTTCGCCGGGCAGCTTGCCTGAGGCCAACAGGCTGCTGCAAAGCCACCGGGCCTCTCGGCCTGTCATGCCCAGGAAGGTCTTTGTGGCGAAGCATTGCCCGTAGGTGTTGTAGCTGAGCGTGTCCCGGCACGTGGACGAGAAGTTGGTTCCGGTCGCAAAGTTTTCACCGGTGTAACTACACCCAACCCAGGGAGCGTTGCCGACCCTGTAACTTGTTTCGCAACCACCGTTGCAGCTGCTGGCGGATCGCTCCAGCCTGGCAAGCTTACCCAGCGCCGAATCCGGGGCGAATACCGGATTTTGGGCTGATGACGCGCCGGCGGCCCGGTGGTGGGAGGTCACGGCCGTTGGCCCCTGCCGTGGCACAACAGTCGGCCGAGGCTTCGGCGCTTCGACCGAGACGGCGGGGAGCGAGGCGTTTGGCGTGGGCTGCGACATTGCTGTGCTGCTGCACAGCAAGACGGCTGACAAGGTCGCAACGACTGACGGCACGGCGAAGCCTGATGACGATCGCATAAGGGACCTCCCGAAATTCGGGACGGAACAGCCGTCCCGACACCCAGGGGTTGTATCACAATATTCCGATACCGGCCATTCGCAGATCGCAAGGCCATCTGGCGATTTGTCATCGACAGCGTGGCCAATGGCACGCCAGTCGCAATCACCTGACGGCCGCTATCGAGATAAATACGAGACTGACTTGTCGGAATGCGACGACTGGAGACGTCTTGCAACGATATGAGCGTGGCTGGGCAAACACAAAAGCAGGAAACGGATATGGACGAGCCGGACCGGACGCACACCTCGTCTCGCCTGATCTCCGCAAGTTCGACGCGCATCTACAGCGCCTGCATCCAGCCCGGAGACCTCGCGCGCTGGATTGCGCCCAGGGGCGCCGAAGCTGAAATCGAAAGATTCGAACCCAGGCACGGAGGCCACTTCAAGATCATCTTGTCGTTCGGGAGCGACATTGGAAAGTCGTCGGCCCGGACCGATGTCGTGCTGGGGCGCTTCCTCAAACTTGTGCCGGACCAGAGGATCGTCCAGGCCATCGATTTCGTATCCGACCGACCTGAATTCGCCGGCACGATGACGATGAGCTGGGTCTTTCATCCCTCGGGCGACAAGACTCTCGTCAGCATCGTCGCACGCGATGTTCCGCAAGGGATCAGCAAAGCCGACCATGAAGCGGGGATGGCCTCCACGCTCGAGAATCTGGCGGCGTTTGTCGAAACCGGCGACCGCTAGCCCTGGCCGGCTTCAGCTCTTGCAGAGGACGACACGAGTTTTCGAAGCTGAGCGACGCTTGCCCTCGGTTAGCCGTGCATTGCGCCTGGCCAAGTTGCAAACAAGTGGTCGCCACCCTATCGTCGATTGGTTCTGCCCCCTGTCTGGCGACCACTCTCCCGGGAACCAATGATATGAACGACGTCTCAGCGCGAGCAATCAATCGCCCTCCAGGGAAGATCGACATCCCGTCCGCCTGGAGAGGCGCCGAGATGAAAGCCAGCCCCGATCGATGGTTGAGAACACTCGCGGCCAGCGAGATTGCCGAGCTCGAGAACGCGGCTGAATCCTATCTGGGTCGGAGCAGCAACATCGCCGGGATCACCAAGGAGAGCTTTCCGCTGCCTCGTCTCGGCGCGCATCTCGAACAGCTCAAGACCACGCTGCTCACCGGCCTCGGCTTCGAAGTCATCCGCGGCCTGCCGGTGGCAAAGTACAGCCAGGCGTTTGCCGCGACCATCTTTTGCGGGGTGGGTGCGCATTTGGGGTCGGCGCGATCGCAAAATGCCGCGGGGCATATTCTCGGTCACGTCCGCGACGTCGGCGCCGACGCCAAGGATCCGAACGTCAGGATCTATCAGACCTCGGAACGGCAGACGTTTCACACGGATTCGTCCGACGTGGTCGGGCTGCTATGCATTCGCGAGGCCATGGAGGGTGGGGACTCGCTCCTCGTCAGCACGTCGACGATCTATAACGAGATGTTTGCCAGGCGTCCCGACCTTGCCGCCCTCCTGTTCGACGGAATCGCGACGGACCGCCGCGGCGAGGTCCCGGAGAACGAAAAACCATATCTCGAAATCCCCGTGCTGAACTGGCATGCGGGGTTCCTGACCGGTTTCTATCAGCGCCAGTACATCGACAGCGCGCAGCGCTTCCCTGAAGCCATGAGGCTGACGCCCGCTCACGTCGAGGCGCTCGACCTGTTTGATGCGCTCGCAAATGACCCATCGCTGCATTTCGGCATGCGGCTGCAGCCTGGCGACATGCAGTTCGTCTACAATCATGCCCTTCTGCACGATCGGACCGGATTCCGCGATTGGCCGGATGTCAGCCAGAAGCGTCATTTGTTGCGCCTCTGGCTCAGCATGGAAGGCGACCGGCCGCTGCCCGATTGCTTCAGGCAACGCTACGGTTCGATCGAGATCGGCAACCGTGGCGGCATCATCGTCAAAGGGACCAGTCTGAACGTGCCGCTGGATTGATGGCATACACCTGATTGCGTCGCGCGATAGAACTCGGCCCAAGGTCCAAACGCGACGAACTGGACCAATTCCCTGCCATCAAAGCTGCGCGAAGGACGTCCGTTCATCAAGGATGAGCCGGCCGCGCCCTGCCGTTGATCGAAGCGGCAATTTTGCCCCGAACCGGAGGCGGATCGATTTGCGCGATCGAGATTTGGGTGGCTTGCGTTTGGCCGAGCGTGGGCCGAATATTGTCTCGGGATCCGTCAGAAACGCCAGCCAGTGAGGACACCCCAATGGCTCTCTTTCGTCAAAAGATGCCAACTCCGTTTCGCGCTGAAGAAGCTCCGCACGCCTCGCGAACCAGTCGGCGGGCGCTGCTTAAAATGGGCTGTGCTTGTTGCTTCGCACTAGCGGCACCGCAAGCATTGGCCGATGCGATGACTCCGGAAGTCGAACGTCATCTCACGGCCGCCAGACAGGCCGCAGGCAGCGATCTCGAGGCGCTACTCGTGCTCGGCAAGTCGGCCGACCCGAATTTCAAGGCACCGATGCCCGATTTGGAGAAGTTGATGGCGCTACCCGCGCCGCCGCCGGGCAGGGCGTTCGACAATTTGTACTTCGTCGGCGGCAAATGGGTCAGCGCCTGGGCGCTCACGACTTCCGACGGCATCATCCTGCTCGATGCAATGAATAACGACGATGACGCGGAGCATACCATCGAGCGAGGCCTCAAGAGTGTCGGACTCGATCCATCGAAAGTGAAGACGATCATCGTGACCCACGGCCATGGCGACCACTATGGCGGAGCCGGCTATTTCACCCGGAAGTATGGGTCGCGCATCGTCCTCAGCGAGGCCGATTGGGCCATGATGGAAACCAAGCTCGAGTTTGACCATCCGCTTTGGGGGCGGCCTCCGAAACGCGACGTCGTCGTCACTGATGGCGACAAAGTCCAGCTTGGTGACACCATCGTGAACATCCTGATCACCCCGGGGCACACGATGGGAACGATATCGCCGATCTTCGACGTGACCCTGGGAACTCAGAAACATCGCGCGCTGCTGTGGGGCGGCACCGCCTTCAATTTCGGCCGGAAGCCGGAAAGGTTGCAGGCCTATGTCGAAGCCACGGCTCGGGCTCGTGAGTTGGCGAGGCAACAGGGCGTCGATGTCTTCATCTCGAACCACAGTGCCTATGATGGCTCGATCGAGAAACTCGCTGCCGCCGCGGGCGCAGGTCCTAATCCGTTCGTGCTGGGGGCGCCGACTGTTGAACGTGCACTCACGGTGATGAACGAATGCGCGCAGGCGGTGCTCACGTCCTGGAAGGCATGAAAGCTGCTCATCTTCGCTGCGGGTTTGTCAGTCCGTTTGTGGCCCGTGGCAAACTTGTCGACGAGCAGGCGCTCGACGACAGCCCGCACGGCTCGCGCCGTACGGGCTTTTGCTTTTGCGCCCAGGCGAAATAGGAACTCCGTTCCCGCTTGTTGCTCGATCGTGCGAAAATATCCGGCAACGGCGAGTTCAACTTCAACAGGCTTTCGCGCACGAGGGTGCGCATCATCAAGTGCGATGTGGATGGCTTCTACGGGGTGAATACGCTGCCGAGAAACCGCTCCTTTTCCCCGGGCGCATAGCCCTGACATGCGCCGTAATACGGCTCGGGCTGGCTACAGGAGGTCGACCGGAATTGGCCCGGCGACTCGGACGGCGCGTAGGCAAAGCTCGAAGCGGATCGAGGTACGCTCTGCCGGGAGTGCACGACAGCGTGCTGATGGGTGTGATGCACCGTCGCTGCATTCGCAGCGCCGCAAAGGGCGATCAAAAGGCTCAAAGCCAAAATGGAACGCATCGTTTTTCTCCGGATGTCGTTGCCCCCTTAAATTGGCCTTCGACCGCAAAGCCCCAACGGATCACGGCTTCACGACCAGTCACATCCCCGGCACCACGGGGCCGCCTGGCGCGAGCGGTCGTGCGATTTGGCTAAGGTTGCCCGGCGGCCCGAAGCAATCTCCGCCGATGCGTGCCACATGATGTGCGATTTCTGCCAAAGCCGACCGCTGCAGATACTGCCGGAGGCGGTTCAGTCGCCAATTCCAATGTCTCCCGCGGTTCCGAATCCCTTTGCGCTTGGCAATGCCCCGCGGAGGTGCGAGATTCGCGCGTGACTTCGATTTGCGCGAGAGCCAGCGCCGCGAAAGTTCGACATGATGCGACATCAGCGCATCCGGGATTCAGCCAAAGGCGCTGGTTCTCTGAGATCCTTCCTGTTCGCCCTCGCGGTCGCGACAACGGGCTGCGGCAATGCGTATCCTGCCGGCCTTGTCCTCGTGGCCGCCGACAGTTCGCCCACAGCCTATGTCAAGGATGGCAGGCCGTCCGGAATACTTGTCGATGTCGTGACCGAAGCCTTTCGAAGGACTGGCGAGCCGTTCGAAGTCCAGGTGATGCCCTGGGCACGTTGCCTGGCGGAAGTTCGCAGCGGTCGTGTCGACGGAATATTCTCCGTTTTCAAGCTGCCTGAGCGAAACGAGTTTCTCACCTATACCAACGTCCCGGTCATCACCCAGGTGCTGGCGTTTTTTGTCCCGGCCGATTCCGATGTGACGTTTGACGGCGACATCGGCAAGCTGGGAGGGCTTAGGATCGGGACCATCAGGGGCACGAGTTACGGCCTCAAGGTCGATCGTGCACTCGAGGCAGGGGTATGGTCGACGGTTGTCGAAACCAACAATGTCGATACCCTCGTTGGCATGCTTGCCCTGAAGAGGATCGATCTGGCGATCGGCTACCGGCATGTCGTCCTCGACGCCGCGCGCAACTACGGGTATCCGGACAAGATAAGGGAACTGTCTCCAGGCGTCGACGAGATTCCAAGTTATCTCGCATTCAACAAGCAACACGATTATTCGAAAGTGATTGCCGATTACGATCGAGCGCTGACGAGCATGAAGGACGACCACAGCTTTGAGGCCATCTATGAGAAATATTTGGGGCCCAAGGTCGGGCACTAAGGAGGCCGGGCACCAAGGGCTGTGGACGACCGTGTGGTGGATCGCGTCGATTACGGCGCCAGCACTTCATGACCCGCCGTGTCCTGCAAGTTGAGTGCACCGGCACCGTAACTTCCCTGCGTTGGACGAGACTATTCGTCGTCCTCGTCGTCTTCTTCCTCGTCTTCGTCTTCATCCTCGTCGTGGTCTTCTTCGACCTGGATGAGGGTGGCGAGCGGCAGCGTCTCGCGGAAGAGATCGCCTTCCATGCCCATCCAGACGCAGAGCACGTCCTCGCCCTTGACCTCCGCCACCGTCAGCGGCTGGCCGCCCGATTTGAGCATGACGATATCGCCGGCTTTCAATTCCATGGATTGTCCTTTCCAGTTGATCGATCCGGAGCCGAGGCTAGCAACTTGTCATGACACGCCGAACACGGGGCGCGCGGGCGATGCGCAGTGCGCTCGCGAGCCGGGAGGCGCTTTCATCGCCAGCATCCCGACGATGGCATCATGCGCCTGTTTTGCCCGACGGGTCAACGGATTTTCGTAAAATCCGCAGTCGCGTGGCGTTTTGCGGCAAGCGGCTGATTTCGCAGCAGCCGCCTACTGTGCATGGGGTTGTTTTCGAAGATTCAGCCCGGCACCAGCTCGGTCAGCGAGCGGATGATGCGGTCCGGCTTGACGGTCGAGCCCTCGGGCAGGCCGTCGCCATGCGCGTCGAGCCAGATCGCGTAGATGCCGAGGCGCTGCGGCGTCACGACTTCCCATTCCAGATTGTCGCCGATCATCCAGGTGTCCTCGGCAGTGACGCCGAGCGCCTGCATCGCGTGCAGATAGGCGCGCTCCTCGGGCTTGCCGAAGCCGTGCTCGCCCTCGATCTGGATGTGGTCGAAGCGATGGGCGAGCTCGAAGCGCTCGACCTTGGCGCGCTGCATGTCGGCGGCGCCGTTGGTGACCAGCGCGAGCTTGACGCCGTGGGCCTTGAAGGCGTCGATCGCATCATGCGCGCCGGGGAAGACGAAGATGGCTTGCTCGCGATAGGTGGTGAAGCGGTCGGCGAGGCGATCGGCAAGCGCGTCGGAGAGCGCACGATGGCCACGGGCCTCGAGCGCGGCAAAACCGCCGCGCACCGTGAGCCGGCGCGCCTCGCCGAGCTTCATCCGCCACTCCGCTCCGGCGGTCGACCAGAACTGCCGCGCATAGGCCAGCACGGCCGTGGCGACCTCGCGCGGCGGCAGCGGCGCGAGCTCCTCGGCGAATTCTTCCGCGATCGTGTTCCAGGCAATCTCGGGCCGGCCATAGGCGGACAGGATGGTGTCGTCCATGTCGATCAGCATGGCGCGGGGGAGGGGCTTGGTTGCATTCATGGCCATTTCACCTCCGGCGGCAGCGACGACAGGATCGAGTCGACATTGCCGCCGGTCTTGAGCCCGAAGATGGTGCCGCGGTCGTAGAGCAGGTTGAACTCGACATAGCGCCCGCGCCGGATCAGCTGTTCCTCGCGATCGTCAGCGGTCCAGGCTGTCGCGAAATTGCGCCTGACGATCTCGGGGTAGATCTTCAGGAAGGCGCGGCCGACATCCTGGGTGAAAGCGAGGTCGGCGTCCCAGTCGCCGCTGTCGTGCCAGTCGTAGAAGATGCCGCCGATGCCGCGCGCCTCTTTCCGGTGCGGCAGGTAGAAATACTCGTCGCACCATTTCTTGTACTTGTCGTAATCGGCAACGCCGTTCGGCCCCGTGCAGGCTTCCTTCATTGCGGCGTGGAAGGCGAGGGTGTCCGCGTCCTGCTGCGTGCGCCGGCGGTCGAGCACCGGTGTGAGGTCGGCGCCGCCGCCGAACCAGGCCTTGGTGGTGACGACGAAGCGCGTGTTCATGTGCACGGCCGGCACTTGCGGATTGCGCATATGCGCGATCAGCGAGATGCCCGACGCCCAGAACCGCGGGTCCTCCGCCGCGCCCGGGATCTGCGCGCGAAACTCCGGCGCGAACTCGCCATGCACGGTCGAACAGTGCACGCCGACCTTCTCGAACAGCCGGCCCGACATCATCGACATCACGCCGCCGCCACCCTTGGCCCCGCTGTGGTCGGTGCGCTGCCAGGGCGTGCGATTGAAGCGGCCAGCCGCGCCGGGGTAGAGGCTTTCCGGCGCGTCGTCCTCGAGCCGCTCGAAGCTCGCACAGATGTCGTCGCGCAAGCGCTCGAACCAGGCGCGGGCGCGGGCCTTGCGCTCTTCGATGACTGTTGGGTCCAGTGTGGATGTCATGTTTGCGGACCGTAATAGGTGCAGCTCTCGTAGCAACTGTCGCGATGAATGCTGACGCGGCTCAGCTTTCCGACATGCGCCAGCCGCTCCCAGACGAAGCGCGACAGATTCTCCAGCGTCGGCGTGCCGAGCGCCTCGATCTTGTTGAGGAACTTGTGGTCGAGCGTGAGCCTGACCTCCTCGATGGCGCGCTGGAGCAGGCCGAGATCGATCACCATGCCGGTCGCAGGGTCGGGCGTGCCGCGTACCGTTACCTCGGCGCGGAAGGAGTGCCCGTGGATCTCTTCGCTCGCTTCACCAAAGGTCGTGCCCTTCAGCGTATGCGCCGCCTCGAAGCGGAACTGTTTGGTCAATTCCCACATCTGTCCGTTCAGTCCTATCTGATGCCGAGCGATTTATGCGTCTGCACGCTCAGCCGCCATTGCGGATGGCGCAGGCAATAGTCGATCGCGCGCGCGGTGTTCTCGATGACCTCGGGCCCGTCCATCGGCTGCAGAGAGAAGCGCTCGAAGGCGAGGCCCTCGAAGGTCTCGGGCGCGGCGAGGGCTTGCGGATAGACCAGCTTGAGCTCGTGCCCCTGTCGCAGCACCAGCGCGCTGCCGCCCTTCGGGCTGACGCAGATCCAGTCGAGGCCCTCAGGCGCTTCGACCGTGCCGTTGGTCTCGACGCCGATCTCGAAGCCCTTCGCATGGAGCGCCGCGACCAGCGCGTCATCGACCTGGAGCAGCGGCTCGCCGCCGGTCAGCACCACGTAGCAATTGGAGGCCGGGCCGGTCCACTGCGCGGCGATGGTGTCGGCGAGTTCCACGGCCGTGGCGTAGCGGCCGCCGAGCGTGCCGTCGGTGCCGACGAAATCGGTGTCGCAGAATTGACATGTCGCGCCGGCGCGATCCGCCTCGCGGCCGCTCCAGAGGTTGCAGCCGGCAAAACGGCAGAATACCGACGCGCGCCCGGCATGGGCGCCTTCGCCTTGCAGGGTCAGGAAGATTTCCTTGACCGCGTAGCTCACTGGTCTCTCCTCGTCATATCAAATCGTGCGGGTTCCGGACCTGCCGGAGTGCTTCGCCGGCGGCCATCGCCGCGGTCATGGCGACATTGAGCGACCGCAACCCTTCGGTGATCGGGATCACCAGCCGCGCATCCGCAGCCTCGACCACCGCGTCGGTGACGCCGGCGCTCTCGCGCCCGAATAGCAGGATGTCCGACGTCTGGTAACGAAAATCGCGGTAGTCGGTGGCGCCTTTGGTGGTGAACAGCAGCAGGCGGTAGCTATGTGCCGCCCGCCATTCCTCGAATTTGGTCCAGGAGTCGTGCCGGGTGATGCTGACATGGTCGAGGTAATCCATTCCCGCCCGGCGGAAATGCCGGTCGGAGACCGGGAAGCCAGCCGGTTCGATGATATGGGCGGCCAGCCCCAAGCAGGCGCAGAGCCTGAGAATCGTGCCGGTGTTCTGGGGAATGTCGGGCTGGAAAAGTGCGATCTGCATGGGCGTTACAGGGCTTCGGCCGGGACGGAATTGTCTCAATAAAACATCGCTAGCGCGGGAATTCGTGCATTGCACGCTCCCGCGCCGTTAGCGGGCTTGCGCTCGCCCTGCAAGGGTGCCAATAGAACGATTCTGGACTGCTGTTTTTCGCCTTGTTTTGGCGAGGACAAGCCAAGTTCTGCCGCCGCGGGGGGCCGCGGGCGCCGGCAGCACTGTTCCGGGGACCTTGGGGGCCCCTGGAGCGGTTCCACCGGCAGCATAAGAAGAAAGGGTTGGAATCGTGACGACAGCGTCTTCGGCGGACCATCCGACACGCCGTGATTTCTTATTCGTTGCAACGGGGGCAGCTGCAGCAGTAGGGGGCGCGGCTGCGCTCTGGCCCTTTATCTCCCAAATGAATCCGGACGCCTCGACCATCGCGGCAGGTGCGCCGATCGAGGTCGATCTGAGCCCGGTTGCCGAGGGGCAGGACATCAAGGTGTTCTGGCGCGGCAAGCCGATCTACATCAGCCACCGCACCAAGAAGCAGATCGACGAGGCGCGCGCCGTTCCCGTGGCGAGCCTGCCCGATCCCCAGTCCGACGAGGCCCGGGTCAAGTCCGGCCATGACCAGTGGCTGGTCGTGATCGGCATCTGCACCCACCTCGGCTGCATCCCGATCGCCCATGAGGGCAATTACGACGGGTTCTTCTGCCCCTGCCATGGTTCGCAGTACGATTCGTCCGGCCGCATCCGCCAGGGGCCCGCGCCCGCGAACCTGGCCGTGCCGCCGTACACTTTCGTTTCCGACACCAAAATCCAGATCGGCTGAGCTTCGGACCCGCGTCCGAAGCCTCGAACCGTCTCGTCGTTTTATTTCCTCAGGATCGCATCATGAGCGGACCATCCGACTACCAGCCGAGCAATCCGGCACTGCAATGGATCGAGCGGCGCCTGCCGATCATGGGTCTCGTCCATTCCTCCTTCGTCGTCTATCCCACCCCGCGCAACCTGAACTATTGGTGGACCTTCGGCGCCATCCTGTCCTTCATGCTGGGGATGCAGATCCTGACCGGCGTGATCCTGGCGATGCACTACACGCCGCATGCCGATCTCGCCTTCAAGTCGGTCGAGCTGCTGGTCCGTGACGTCAACTACGGCTGGCTGCTGCGCAACATGCATGCCTGCGGCGCGTCGATGTTCTTCTTCGCAGTCTACGTCCACATGCTGCGCGGCCTCTATTACGGTTCCTACAAGGAGCCGCGCGAGGTGCTCTGGATCCTCGGCGTCATCATTTACCTCCTGATGATGGCGACGGGCTTCATGGGCTACGTGCTTCCCTGGGGCCAGATGAGCTTCTGGGGCGCCACCGTCATCACCAATCTGTTCTCGGCCATTCCGTATGTCGGGGAGAGCATCGTGACGCTGCTGTGGGGCGGCTATTCGGTCGGCAACCCGACGCTGAACCGCTTCTTCTCGCTGCACTACCTGCTGCCGTTCCTGATCGCGGGCGTCGTCGTGCTCCACGTCTGGGCGCTGCACGTCGCCGGCCAGAACAATCCTGACGGCGTCGAGCCGAAGACGGAAAAGGACACGGTGCCGTTCACGCCGCATGCGACGATCAAGGACGGCTTCGGCGTCGCCTGCTTCCTGCTGCTCTACGCCTGGTTCATCTTCTACATGCCGAACTATCTCGGCGACGCCGACAACTACATTCCGGCGAATCCGGGCGTGACGCCGCCGCACATCGTGCCGGAATGGTATTACCTGCCGTTCTACGCGATCCTGCGTTCGATCCCGAACAAGCTCGCGGGCGTGATCGGGATGTTCTCGGCGATCATCATCCTGTGCTTCCTGCCCTGGCTGGACAGCGCGAGGACGCGTTCGTCGAAGTATCGTCCGCTGGCCAAGCAGTTCTTCTGGATCTTCGTTGCGGTCTGCATCCTGCTCGGCTATCTCGGCGCGCAGCCGCCGGAAGGCATCTACGTGATCGCCGGCCGTGTCCTGACGGTCTGCTACTTCGCCTATTTCCTGATCGTGTTGCCGCTGCTCTCGCGGATCGAGAAGCCGCGGCCGGTTCCGAACTCGATCTCGGAGGCGATCCTCGCCAAGAGCGGCAAGGCCGTCGCGTCGATCGCGGTCGCGCTCGTCGCGGCCGGCGCGCTGTTCGTCGGCACGCTGCAGGATGCTCGCGCCGAGGGCGATATGAAGCCCCCGTCGAACAAGTGGTCGTTCTCCGGCCCATTCGGCAAGTTTGACCGTGGCTCGCTCCAGCGTGGCCTCAAGGTTTACAAGGAAGTCTGCTCGAACTGCCACAGCCTGAATTACATCGCGTTCCGCAACCTCGCCGATCCCGGCGGGCCGGGCTATTCGGTGGCACAGGCGGCTGCCTTCGCGGCCGACTACAAGATCAAGGACGGCCCGAACGACCAGGGCGAGATGTTCGAGCGTCCGGGCCGCACCGCGGATTACTTCCCGCCGCCGTTCCCCAACGAGCAGGCGGCGGCCGCGGCGAACGGCGGCAAAGCGCCACCGGACCTCTCGCTGATCACCAAGGCGCGGTCCTACGAGCGCGGGTTTCCGCAGTTCATCTTCGACTTCTTCACCCAGTTCCAGGAGCAGGGCCCGAACTACGTCGACGCGATCCTTCAGGGCTTTGAAGAGAAGCCGCCGGAGGGCGTCACGGTGCCCGAGGGGACGTACTACAACAAGTACTTCCCCGGCCATGCCATCAAGATGCCGAAGCCGCTCAGCGACGGCCAGGTGACCTATGACGACGGCTCGCCGGCCACCGTCGCGCAGTACGCCCACGACGTCACCACGTTCCTGATGTGGACCGCCGAGCCGCACATGGAGGCGCGCAAGCGCCTCGGCTTCCAGGTCTTCATCTTCCTGATCATCTTCGCGTTCCTGATGTACTTCACCAAGAAGAAGGTCTGGGCCGACTCGCACTGAGCGGCGTGACGCGAGACGAGACCGAAGAAGCCCCCGCAAGGGGGCTTTTTTGTTGCCGTCATTTCGGGCTCGCGACTTCGTCGCGCCAGGGAATGACGGGAGTGTGGATTGCGCATTGTGCGCGCAGCCGCCAAAATGCCACCAACCGCTCCCCCAGAAACCCATCGGAGGACACCATGGGAACCAGCATCACCTTCAAGCGCCCGGACGGCAAGGACGCCTCGGGCTATCTCGCCAATGCCGCGCGCGGCAACGCGCCGGGCGTGGTCGTGATCCAGGAATGGTGGGGCCTGTCGGACCAGATCAAGGGCCTGTGCGACCGCTTCGCGCTCGCCGGCTTCGATGCGCTGGCGCCCGACCTCTACAAGGGCAAGGTGGTGCCGTATCATGACACGGACGCGGCCGGCAAAGAGATGAACTCGCTCGACTTCATGGACGCCACCACGCAGACCGTGCGCGGCGCCACGCAATATCTGTCGCGCAATGGTGCCAAGGTCGGGCTGACCGGCTTCTGCCTCGGCGGTGCCGTCACGATCATCGGCGCGGTGCATGTGCCGGAGCTGACCGCCGGCGTCGTATTCTACGGCATCCCGCCGGAGCAGGCGGCCAAGCCCGCCGACGTCAAGATCCCGTTGCAGGCGCATTTCGCCAACAAGGACGATTGGTGCACGCCGGAGCTGGTGGGCGGCTTCGAGAAGGCCATGAAGGCCGCCGGCAAGTCGCTCGAGCTGTTCCGCTATGACGCCGAGCACGCCTTCGTCAACGAGCAGCGCCAGGCCGTGCACGACCGCGAAGCCGCGGAGCTCGCCTGGGGGAGGGCGACGGAGTTTTTCCGGAAGCATCTGGGATGAACGCAGTCACGCGCTGAAGCGACACAGGGCAGGTCGCCGGGAATCCGGGGCCGCTCTGGCGTGGTCACACACCCTGCCGCGTCGGAGCCAACACGTTGGCGCCGAGCATCGTCCTATGAAGATCTACCTGATTGCATCCTTGTTCGTCGCCGGCCTTGCGACGCCTTGTTGGGCGAAAGAGCCCGCGTGTAACGGGCCCGAATTCCAGGCATTCCGAACGGACTTCGAGAGCGCCGCGAACGCGAACGACAAGACGCGCATGGTCAAGCTGATTGCGTTTCCGGTCGAGTACTGGTCGGCGGAAGGCAAGCGCGACGTTCAGAGCGGGCCGGTCAAGAGCGAGGCCGAATTTCTGCAGCGCTACGACACGTTGTTCACGCCCGCCATGCGCAAGCATCTGCACACAGCAAAGCTGCTGTCGTTGCCGGACGGCCGCTGTGCGCTGAGCTGGCACGATGCCAACTCCGAGTTCACGTTTGAATTCCGATATGCTCCCGAGAGTGGGTTTCGGGCGATCGGATACGAGGTTGGAGCCTACTAGGACGACGCCATGCAGGGCGTGCGGAGAGTTGGTATCGCATGTTCTTGTGGGAGTAAGGCCATGCTTCGCAAATGCACGTTCGTCCGCGCCGCGCGATGGATCATTGCTCTGTGCTGTTGGCTAGCCGCTGCGCAGGCTCGGGCCGAGCCGGCATTCGTGACGATTGAGGGCGACCTTAAGACTATCGCCTGGTGGGTCCTTGCCAACTTCCATCCGTTCACGACGGAGGTTCGCGGGATTCCCGCGAGGGAGATAAGAAAGAGCTGGTGCAAGGCCACTGAATTCCGCAAAGACCTCATTCCAAGGGAGTTGCTCTTCGAGGGCGGTACTGATGCGATGGCAGCCGCCAACATGTCGTTCGCCGTCGAGGGGCGCTTCGACGGCACGGCGGCCAAGCAGGTCGCGTTGGTCGGCGTCTTCGAGGAGTGCTCAGGTCAAAAGGGCAGGTTCATTCTCATCCTGAATCAACCTGCGCAAGGAAAGCCAAAGATCCGGTTCGTGAATGCCTTGCGGACGGATCACCAGTTCGGTGCCCTGCAGAAGGGCGACGACGACAGCATCGTCGCCTGGACGTGCATGGAATGCGACAACTTCTCGGTCCTGAAATGGGACCGGAAGAAGCGCAAATTCGACTGGCAGGCCGCCCCGGTCGAGCAGTAACCCAAAAGCCGGCGACCGAAGGCGGCGGCCCTTGACGCCGTCCCCCGGCCATGGTGAGTATCCGCCCCATGAGCACCCCAGCCCGCCCATCCCGTCGTTGGTGGCGCACCTCCTAAGAGGTGGCCGGTGCGATTTATTCTCCCAAAATCGTCTGAGGTCGCCAGCACAGCGCGGCGGCCTGATCGTTTGTCCTGTGTGGCGTTCCCTCGGCAAGTTTCGTAAGAGGACCCCATGAACAGGACAGTCTTTGCTCTCCCTCCCAGAAGCGACTACGTCACCCGCGGGGGCCTTTCGATCACCCGCGTGGCCGAGCAGTTCACCGGCCATGCCGACCGGCTCGACGATCTCATCAACCTTCTCGACCGCCGCCGCGGCGTGGTGTTGTCGTCGGGCACGACCGTGCCGGGCCGCTATGAGAGCTTTGACCTCGGTTTCTCCGATCCGCCGCTCAAGCTCGAAACCGTTGGCACCAATTTCAAGCTGGAAGCACTCAACGCGCGCGGCGAGGTGCTGATCGCTTTCCTGGCTGACGTCCTGCGCGAGCCCTGCGTCGTGATCTCCGAGAAGAGCGCCACGCGTCTTGCGGGCCACATCATCCGCGGCGACGCGCCTGTTGAGGAAGACCAGCGCACGCGGCGCGCCAGCGTGATGTCGCTGGTGCGCGACATCATTGCCGCTTTCTCGGCCAATGACGACGGGCTGCTCGGCCTGTTCGGCGCCTTCGCCTATGACCTCGTGTTCCAGATCGAGGACCTCGTGCAGAAGCGTGTGCGTGAGAATGACCAGCGCGACATCGTGCTCTATGTCCCGGACCGCCTGCTCGCCTACGACCGCGCCACCGGGCGCGGCGTCGTGCTCTCCTACGATTTTGCCTGGAAGGGCAAGTCGACCGAAGGCCTGCCGCGCGAGACAGCCGAGAGCCCCTATGTGAAGACGGATCGCCAGGGCTTTGCCGATCACGCGCCCGGCGAATATCAGGCGACCGTCGAGACCGCGCGCGCGGCCTTCGCCCGCGGCGATCTGTTCGAGGCCGTGCCGGGCCAGCTCTTCGCCGAGCCCTGCGAGCGCTCGCCGGCCGAAGTTTTCCAGCGCCTCTGCGTCATCAACCCGTCGCCCTATGGCGCGCTGATGAATCTGGGCGAGGGCGAATTCCTGGTCTCCGCTTCGCCGGAGATGTTCGTGCGCTCCGACGGACGCCGCGTCGAGACCTGTCCGATCTCGGGCACCATCGCACGCGGCACCGATGCGATCGGAGATGCCGAGCAGATCCGCCAGCTCCTGAACTCGGAGAAGGACGAGTTCGAGCTGAACATGTGCACCGACGTCGATCGCAACGACAAGGCGCGCGTCTGCGTCCCCGGCACGATCAAGGTGCTGGCACGCCGGCAGATCGAGACTTATTCAAAGCTGTTCCACACCGTCGATCACGTCGAAGGCATGCTGCGTCCCGGCTTCGACGCGCTCGATGCCTTCCTTACCCACGCCTGGGCCGTCACCGTGACGGGCGCGCCAAAACTGTGGGCGATGCAGTTCGTCGAGGACCATGAGCGCTCGCCGCGGCGCTGGTATGCCGGCGCGATCGGCGCGGTGAATTTCGACGGTAGTATCAACACCGGTCTCACCATCCGCACCATCCGCATGAAGGACGGCCTCGCCGAAGTGCGCGTCGGCGCCACCTGCCTGTTCGACTCCGATCCGGCTGCCGAGGACCGCGAATGCCAGGTGAAGGCGGCGGCGCTGTTCCAGGCTTTGCGCGGCGATCCGCCAAAGCCGCTGTCGAGCTTCGCGCCTGATGCGACCGGCTCGGGCAAGCGGGTGCTGCTGATCGACCACGACGACAGCTTCGTGCACATGCTCGCCGACTACTTCCGCCAGGTCGGTGCCAGCGTCACCGTGGTCCGCTATGTGCATGCGCTCGACATGCTCAAGCAGAAGAGGTGGGATTTGCTGGTGCTGTCGCCAGGGCCGGGCCGGCCGGGAGATTTCGGGATCAAGAAGACGATCGATGCGGCGCTGGAGAACAAGCTGCCGGTGTTCGGCGTCTGCCTCGGCGTGCAGGCGATCGGCGAATATTTCGGCGGCGAGCTCGGTCAGCTCACTCATCCCGCCCACGGCCGGCCCTCGCGGGTTCAGGTGCGCGGCGGGCGCCTGATGCGCAATCTGCCGAACGAGATCGTCATCGGCCGCTATCACTCGCTCTTCGTCGAGCGCGACAGCATGCCTGAGGTATTGTCCGTTACCGCCAGCACCGAGGACGGCGTCGCCATGGCGCTGGAGCACAAGACCCTGCCGGTCGCGGGCGTGCAATTCCACCCGGAATCGCTGATGTCGCTCGGCGGCGAGGTGGGCTTGCGAATTGTCGAGAACGCGTTCCGGCTGGATGCGCCGGTCAATTGAGAGGCACCAATGACTTTTGACCACGATCTGAAGGCGAGCGTCCGCACCATCCGCGACTATCCCAAGCCGGGGATCATGTTCCGCGACATCACGACCTTGCTCGCGGATGCGCGCGCCTTCCGCCGCGCGGTCGACGAGCTCGTCAATCCCTGGGCCGGCAACAAGATCGACAAGGTCGCCGGCATGGAAGCGCGCGGCTTCATCATCGGCGGCGCCGTGGCGCATCAGCTATCGGCCGGCTTCGTGCCGATCCGCAAGAAGGGAAAGCTGCCGCACACCACCGTGCGCATCGCTTACTCGCTCGAATACGGCATCGACGAGATGGAGATGCATGTCGATGCGATCCAGCCTGGCGAGCGCGTCATCCTGGTCGACGACCTCATCGCCACCGGCGGCACTGCGGAGGGCGCGGTGAAGCTACTCCGCCAGATCGGCGCCAATGTCGTCGCCGCCTGCTTCATCATCGATCTGCCCGAGCTCGGGGGCGCCGCCAAGCTGCGCGCGATGGACGTGCCGGTGCGTACGCTGATGACGTTCGAGGGGCACTGAGGCGCCGCTGAGGCGGCTTAGATCGCCTCGGCCTTCAGCTCCGCTTGCCAGTGCAGCATGCGCTCCTTCAGCAGCGCGTTCCTGACATAGGCGCTCTTCTCATCCTCGAGCCGCTCGCATTCGCCGAAGGTCAGGCCAGCCTCGCCATGCGCCTTCCAGGCGGCCTGGAGGCTGCGGCATGGGTGGCCGCCCTGGCGCAGCGTGAACCAGATGCGGTTCTGGATGGTCTCGAGGTTCGGGGCCTGGCCGACCCAGGCCTCGCCTGAAGCGGCACAGCGGACGACGAAAATGCCCGCAACGGTCTTCCGCTCCTTATAGGCTGCGATGGCTGCTTTCCGGTCGATGGTCACGGGGAGGGGCCTTGCTGGAGATGTTGTTGTGCAGCCTCAGTAGCCGGGCGGCCGCTCGGTGTCAATATTACCCGGGTGAAATGATCTAAGCGCTGGGCCCGCCCTTCTCTCTCCCTCTCGTCATTCCGGGGCGCGCGTCAGCGCGAACCCGGAATCCATTGTGCGACCAGCATCTGCGGCCCGATGGATTCTCAGGTGCGCAATTGCGCACCATAGGTCGCGACTTCGTCGCGCCCCGGAATGACTCACGACCGCTGCAGGATGAGGCTGAGCTCGAGCTCGCGGAAGGCGAGGTAGTTGCGCCGGACCCATTGGTGTAGCTCGGTCGAGGAATCCTTTTCCTGGCGCAGGTAGCCGGTGAAGGAGAAGCTCAGCCGGTCGATATAGGTCTTGAGGAAGCCGGGCAGCGCGGGAAGGCGGAATAGCCGGCCGCTTTCCATCGCGGGCGGCAGCTCGCCGCGGATGACGAACTCGTTGTCGACGGTGATCAGGTTCATCCGCGGGATCTGCTGGCGCAGCATCTCGTGGGCACGGGCGGAGACGCGGTCGGTGTCGGCGACGAACAGGATCTGTGGTGCGACATGCCGGCGCGCCGCTTCCTTGAGCAGGCCGATCTCGTCGGTCATCTTGAAGAATTCGTCGAAGGCGTGGAATCCGAGGTCGATCACCTTGGCAAGACCGTCATCGACGATGACGCGGTCCATCAGCTGCATCTTGCCGTAGGTGTCGATCACGTCGGCGGTCTCGGTCACCTTCGGCAGATAGTCGAGCAGCGACGGCTCCTTCAGATTGACGTCGAAGGCCGCGACATTGCCGTTCTTGAGCAGCAGGAATTCGCTCAATAGCCGCGCCAGCAGCGTCTTGCCGACCTGCGGGCGGGGCGAGCAGATGATGTAGAGCGGCGTCGCGGGCATCACGCTATTATCTGAGCGAACTCACCGCCCAATCCAGCCGTATCAGCCCGGCCTCTGCAACTATTTTTCGCTGTTGCGGGTAACCGGCTTCGAACCGACGATGTCGGTCAGGCGGATGCGGTCGAATTCGCTCCAGACATTGGCCAGCCAGTGCCGGACATAGCCGCGCAGCACGAACGAATAGTTCGCGGCCTCGTCGTGGATGCCCTTGTTGGCGACGAACTTCAGGAACGGCACCGACGACACCTCGACCTGCTCATAGGCCATTTCGTTGAGCTTCGGGATGGTCAGCTCGGTCGCGTCCTTGATGCGGTGGAAGTAGGAATTATAGGTCGCCTGGTCCCACTGGAAGAACTGGGTGTCGTTGATGAAGTTCTTCACCAGGAAATATTTCGCGCCACCCATGAAGCCCGCGGTCTCGGCGATCTCCTCGAGCGAGGCGATCGACGGCCCGAGGATATGGAACACCGCGAAGGTGATCTGGCCGGCCTTGGCGGCGTCGAGGAAGCCGATGTCGCGGAGCGAGGCCAGCGCCGGCGAGAGCAGGCCGGCGCGGACGTCGATGACGGTGACTGACGGGCTGACAGCGTTGAGCGTGTCGAAAATCTTCATCTGATCGGCCGTCGTCGTCATGTCGACGATCTCGGTGATCTCGGGATGGAAGCGCTTCAGCGTTCCGCGCGGCGACTCCGTGTCGAACGCGCGCGTCGGCACGTTGTTGGCTGAGAAATAATCGAGCAGGGTGCGCGATACCGTGGTCTTACCGACCCCGCCCTTGTCCGCGCCCACCACTACCACTGCCGGCTTTGCCATTGCTGTCCCCTAACGCGCGCCCCCGATCGCGAGGTCGCAATCGGCCGGGCGCCAAATCGATGTCCCGAGTCTGCTGTTAGGCGCGAACATGGCAGAAACAAGGGAGAATTCAAATCTCTGGTACAGGCCAGCTGCAATTCCCGAAGTTTTTCCCAAAGGCCGTAAAACCAGCTGCAAGCCGTGACGGATTGCCCTTAGTGGCGGCCCCAAGGACCCACAGGATTACCCATAGAATTACCCACGGGATTGCCTGGAGGTCCGAGCGGATTGCCGGCAGCGGTTCCGGCAGGGCTCGGCGCGGGCACGGGCGGGGGAGCGGACGGGTTGGCTGCATCGTTCCAAGGGCCGTGCGGGATCGGAGGTGGGGCGTCCTGCTGATCGGCCTGGGTCTCTTCGGCGGTGGATTGCTCCGTCTCATCAGCAGGCGGCGGCAACGGACCGGGATCATGGCCGCCGGCGAATTTTACCAGCGCGTCGACGCGGGACTGTACCGAGGGGTGGGTCGCGAACAGATCTGAAAAGCCTTCGCGCGGATTGTCCAGGCACAGCTCCATCACCGCGGAGGTCGCGCCCGGCAATTCGCCGCGGCCTTCGATCTTGCGGAGCGCAGAGATCATGGCATCGGGGTTTTTCGTCAGTTCGACCGAGCCGGCATCGGCGAGATATTCGCGCGAGCGTGACAGCGCGAGCTTGACTACCTGCGAGACCAGCCAGGCCACCACGATCAGCACGACCGCGATGATGATCACGATGATCGCGCCGCCGCCGGAATTCTTGTTGTCGCTCGACGACGAGGACGAACGGGACGACGAGGAAGAGCCCGACGACCACGATCCGCCACCGGAGCTCCAGCTCAAATTGGTGAACAGGCGGAAGAACAATTCGCCGAAAAAGCCCACCACGCCGGCGATGATGACGGCGACCACCATCAGCTGAACGTCGCCATTCTTGATGTGGGTCAGCTCGTGGCCCAGCACCGCCTCGATCTCCTGGTCGTTCAGCGCCTTCAGGAGACCGGTGGTGACGGTGACGGCATATTGCCGCGGATTGAGGCCGGTCGCGAACGCGTTCAGCGCCGGGCTTTCCATGATCTTCAGTTTCGGCATGGTGATGCCGCGCGAGATGCAGAGATTTTCCAGCAGGTTGTAGAGCCGCGGCTCTTCCTGCCTGGTAACGTCGTGGCCCCCGGTCACCGCATCGATCATCGACTGATGGAAGAAATAGGCGATGACGATCCAGGCAATCGCCCCAGCCGTCGCAAACGGGAAGGCGACGATGAGGTCGTGAAACGCGCGGTTCAGATAATAGGCGACAGTGCCGTTGCCGTTGGTGACGACCTCGGCGACCAGCGCGCCGGCAAAGACCAGCACATAGACCAGTGCGAACAGGCCGCCGAGCAGCAGCATCGAACGAAACTTGTTCGAGGCGATGTGCGTGTAGAGACCATACGCAGCCATGACGCGACTTCGTTAAAGTCCGTCGTTCCGGGGCGCGCCGAAGGCGTGAACCCGGAACCTCGAGATTCCGGGTTCGTCGCTTTGCGACGCCCCGGAATGACGGAGAAAGACAATGGACATGTTAGGTGATCAGAACTTCACCTGAGGGGCGGCCTCGACCTCGGTGCGGCTCGTGCCGAGATCGAAGAAGTCCTTCTTGGTGAAACCGAACATGCCAGCAAACAGAGCGGCGGGCATCTGCTGGATACCGGTGTTGTATTCCTGGACCGCGTTGTTGAAGAAGCGGCGGCTTGCGGCGATCTTGTTCTCGAGGTCGGAGAGCTCGCTCGCAAGCTGCTGGAAGTTGGCGTTGGCCTTGAGGTCCGGATAGGCCTCCGACAGCGCGATCAGCCGACCGAGCGCGCCCGAGAGCTGGTTTTCGGCCGCCGACACCTGGGCCGGTCCCTGCGCCGACATCGCCGAATTGCGCGCCTTGATGACGTCGTCGAGCGTGCCGCGCTCGTGCGAGGCATAGCCCTTCACCGTCTCGACCAGGTTCGGGATCAGGTCATGACGCTGCTTGAGCTGCACGTCGACATCGGCAAAGGCCTGGCTGACGCGCTGACCCAGCGCCACCAGCCGGTTGTAGGCGCTGAACGCCAGGAACACGAGGACGACGATGACGCCGAGAACGATCCAGCCGGTCGACATGGAGGACTCCTGAAAGGAAATGGAGCAGACAGCCTAAACTAAAATGGAGCCGGGGGAGAGCCCCGCGCGGAGGGAAGGTAAGACTTGGTCGGATCGGGAGCCGTCCGAGTTCAAGGGAAAAGCGGGGGACGAGGTTAACTTTCGGACAGTATTGCATCGCCCCAGCGCCAGCGCCGGGCGCCGGCATATCCCGCCTTGTCACGTCGCGGGATCTTGGCAAGTTCGAGACCTGCCTCGGTGCAGAGCTTGGCCGTGACCTCGACCTTGCCGACCTCCGGTGGCGCCAGCACGCGCGCGGCGCGGACTGCGGGCGGTGTGCGGGTCAACGCGACGTAGATGAAGCGCTCGTCCTCGAACGGCACCTCGGCGCCCTTGATCTGGCGGTGCGCCTGCGAGCGCGGCAGGCGCTGGTTGAAATGGCACCAATCGGGCGCGACGAGTGGGCAGGGCTTTTCGTGTGGGCAGGGCGCGGCGACGAAGGCCCCGGCCGCGACCAGCTGCTGGCGCAGCGCGAGAATGCGGGCATAGCCGGCTGGTGTGCCGGGCTCGATCACGACCAGGGCGTGGCGCGCTTTGATCCACATCGTCTCCGCGAGCTTGCGTTGATCGGCCTCACCGAGTTCGCCGATAATATAGCTCGCGACCACGAGATCGGCTTGCGAGACCTCGGCGAGGTTGGTGGCGGCATCGCCGGGCAAATAGCGGCAGTCGGACAGGCGTGTGCTGTCGCGCACGAGCTCGAGCGCAAGCCGGCTCAGCGTCGCGTTGGCGTCGAGCAGCGTGAAATCCTGCAGCGACGAAAAGGCCTCCGCGGCGGCCCAGCTCGCGGTGCCCGGGCCCGCGCCGACATCGAGCATTGTTTCCGGGGCGAAGTCGAGGGTGATCTCGGCGAGCGCGCTCAGGCTCGCAGCGACGGCGGCGTAAGTGGCCGGCATGCGCGCCAGCGCATAGGCGAGCGCATCCGCTTCCGACTTGATCGTGGTGGAGCCGCCGCCGGCGCGGTAGGTCGTCGAGATTTTTTGCGATCGCTGTGCCGCGTCGGTGCGGGAGAATCCCTGCAGCCTGGCGTCGAGCGCGGCCTTAAGTTCGGCGGGAAGGGTAGGGGCTATCGTCATCCGCAGTCATGCCCCGCGCAGGCGGGGCATCCAGTATTCCGAGGCCGCGCCGCTAGACCGAGACGGCGCGGCGTACTGGATCATCCGCTCCAGTGCGCAATTTGCGCACAAGGCGGATGATGACGTCAATGGGTGCGGAACGACCGCAGCCTCACGCCACGTTCTGGTCGAGAATGTCCACGGCCTCGGCCAGGCTCACCGAGACGAGCTGGGAGACGCCGCGCTCGGCCATGGTGACGCCGAACAGCCGATTCATCCGCGCCATCGTGATCGGATTGTGCGTGATGATGATGAAACGCGTGTCGGTCGAGCCGGTCATCTCATGCAGCAAGTTGCAGTAACGTTCGACGTTGTGGTCGTCGAGCGGCGCATCGACTTCGTCCAGCACGCAGATCGGCGAGGGGTTGGTCAAGAACACCGCGAAGATCAGCGCCATCGCGGTCAGCGCCTGCTCGCCGCCCGACAGCAGCGACAGCGTCTGCGGCTTTTTGCCGGGGGGCTTTGCGATGATTTCGAGACCGGCTTCCAGCGGGTCGTCGCTCTCGATCAGGTGCAGCGCGGCTTCACCGCCGCCGAACAGCTCGACGAACAGGCGCTTGAAGTGGTTGTTGACGACCTCGAACGAGGTCAAGAGGCGCTCGCGCGCTTCCTTGTTGAGGCTCTGGATACCCTGGCGCAGCCGCTTGATGGCCTCGACCAGGTCGTCGCGCTCGGTGACGAGACCGTTGTGCTGGGTCTCGACCTCGCGCAGCTCTTCCTCTGCGCGCAGATTGACGGCGCCCAGGCGCTCGCGGTCGCGGCGCATCTTTTCGAGGTCTTCCTCGATGTCGTGCAGCGGCGGCAGCTCCGCGCCGGGCTCGATCTCGGCGAGGCCGGCGACGGCCTGGGGCTCGACTTCGAGCATGTCGCGGATCTCGCGCTCGATGTCCTCGAGCCGGCGCCGGGAGCCTTCCATACGCTCCTCGGCACGCGCCGTGGCCTCACGTGCGCTGGAGAGCGCTTCGAGGGTCAGCTTGGCAACGCGATCGGTCTCCGCCATCGCGGTCTCGGCAGTCGCGAGCGCGTCGGCGGCCATGCGGCGGTCGTTCTCGGCGTATTCGATTTCCGTGATCAGCGCGCTGCGCTTTTCGGCGAACACTGCGGGCGCGTTTTCAAGCTCGCTGCGCTCGATCGTGAGTTCGGCAATACGCGCCTGGATGGTGTCGATGTGGGAGGCCGCGCTATCCTTGCGGTTCGCCCACTCGGTGCGCTCGGCGAGGATCGCCTGGACGCGGCGGTCGGCGAGCTCGGCCTCGCGCGCCAGCGCCTGCGCCTCGGCGCGGACCTGGGCGGCGATGCGGCGCTGGCCCTCGATGTCGCTGCGGACGGCGGCAAGACGCGTTTCGGTGTCTTCGCTCGACGGCAGCTCGCTGATGCCGGCCTCAGCATATTCGTAGGCGGCCTCGGCTTCGGCGCGATCGGCGGCGAGACGGCTGTGCGCCTCCGACAGCGTCGCCTTGCGGGCGGCGTGACGGCTGATCTCGCGCTCGGCAGCAGCGTGACGCTCGCGCGCGACGTTCAGCTCGCGCTGCGCGGCACGCATGGCTTCGCGGCTGGCGCCTTCGGTGCTGGCCGCCATCTGCAATTCGGATTCGGCATTCTCGAGCGCCTGACGCTTGATCTGCGCGTCGATACGGGCCTGCTCCAGCTCGTTCTCGATGTCGACGAGGCGGGCGCGCTCGGCGAGGCGCCGTGCGGCACCGGTCGGGGCGTGGGCGGCGGCGACAAAGCCGTCCCAGCGCCAGACGTCGCCCTCGGGCGAGACCAGCCGCTGGCCGGTCTTGAGCTGCGAGACCAGCTCGGCGCCGCGCTCGCGCGGCACCACGCCGATCTGCGCCAGGCGGCGCGTCAGCTCGGCCGGCGCCTGAACGTGGTTGGCGAGCGGGGTGACGCCTTCGGGCAGTTCAGGATCGCCTTCGGTGTGTCCGACATTGGTCCAGCGCATCGGGGCCGAAGGATCGATCGGCGCGTCGAGATCGTCGCCGAGCGCGGCGCCGATCGCCTTCTCGAAGCCCTTGTCGACGGTGATGCCGTCGATGATCGGCGGCCACAGATTCTTGGTCTCGCCGTTGACGATCTTGGAGATCGTGCGTGCCTCGGTATCGAGCCGCTGCACGCGCTTGTCGGCTTCAACCAGCGGGGAGCGCGAGGATTCCAGCGTCTGACGCGCGGCGACATGCGCGGCTTCGCTGGCTTGCGCTGCGGCCTCGGAAGCCGCCAGCGTCTGCTCTGCGGTCTCGACCGTAGCGGTCAGCTCGTCGAGATCGCCGAAGCCGCCGGTGTCGGCGGCGAGCTTCTGCTCTTCCGCCGTGACATTCGCGATCTCCTGGTCAAGACGGGCGAGCTTGTCGCGGTGGGTGCGGACGTTGGCCTCGAGCTGGTTGCGCTTGGCGGTGAGATCGGCGAGCGCGGTGGTGAGCTCGGCGAATTGCTGCTCGGTTTCGGTCAGCACGGCTTCGGCTTCGCCGACGCGCTCGTCGACGCCGGAGCGCTTCTCGACGCGCGACTTGATCTCTTCCTTCAGCTCGGCGTCTTCGGTGTCGAGCCGCTGCAGCGCGACGTCGGCGTCCATGGTCTGTTGCTGGGCGCGCGAGATATCGCCTTCGAATTGGGCGAGACGGCGCTCGAGTTCGGCGACGCGCTCCTTGGCACGCTCCTCCTCGCGGTCGAGCAGCTCGCGGGCGTTGGTCAGGCGCTGGAGGCCGGCGGCGGCGCGCGCCTCGGCATCGCGCAACGCCGGCATTTCGGCGGCGCGGATCGCCTGGATGCGGGCGGCCTCGGCCTGGTGCTGGGTGCGCTCGGCCATCTCGCGCACGGCGAGATCATGGGTCTGGCCGGACTCGTTGACGTCGGCATGGGCGCCGATCCAGCGCAGATGAAACAGCGTCGCTTCGGCCTTGCGGACCTTGGCCGCGACCTCTCGATAACGCACCGCCTGGCGGGCCTGCTTCTTCAGGCCCTCCATCTGGCCGGAGAGCTGGCCGATCACGTCCTCGACGCGGGTGAGGTTGGTCTCGGCCGCCTTCAGCCGCAGCTCGGCCTCGTGGCGGCGGGCGTGCAGGCCGGCGACGCCCGCGGCGTCTTCCAGCACGCGGCGGCGCTGCTCGGGCTTGGCCTGGATGATTTCGCCGATCTTGCCCTGGTGAACGAGGGCCGGCGAGCGCGCGCCGGTGGCGGCATCCGCGAACAGGATCTGCACGTCGCGGGCGCGCACGTCACGACCGTTGATGCGATAGACCGAGCCGGCCTCGCGCTCGATGCGGCGGGAGATTTCGAGCAACTGGCTGTCGTTCATCGCCGCCGGCGCGGTGCGATCGGCGTTGTCGATCGTCATCGTCACTTCGGCGTGGTTGCGTGCCGGGCGGTTGCCTGAGCCGGCGAAGATCACCGCGTCCATGTCGGCGGCGCGCAAGCTCTTGTAGGAGGTCTCACCCATCGCCCAGCGCAGCGCCTCGACGAGATTCGACTTGCCGCAACCGTTGGGGCCGACCACGCCGGTCAGGCCGGGCTCGATGACGAAGTCCGTCGGCTCAACGAAGGACTTGAATCCGTGTAGGCGCAGGCGGGTGATTTTCATAAGCACGCATCTCTGTTGGCAGGCGCGAATCCCCCTGCCGGGACAGTACCATGGAAGGCAATGTCACTCTCTGGGTGAGTCGCGCGAGGCGCCTCATGCGGCGGACAATGGCCGCGGTGCGCCGCGAGGGCAACCAGCGAAAGCCGCTTTTCCCAAGGGATTTATGCCGGGAAAGATACGGCTTTCGAGATGCGAATCAGGATCTTGACGAGCGAATCAGCTCTTCAGCAGCGGATTGATCTTCTTCGCGAACTCCTCGAACGAGGTCTCGCCCTTGATCTTCTCGCCGTTGATGAAGAAGGTCGGCGTCGAATCCACCTTCAGGACGTCGCTGGCATATTTCTGGTCGGCGGCGATCTTGTCGAGCAGCGACTGGTCCTTCAAACAGGCTTCGACCTGCTGCTGGCTGAGGCCCGCCTGCTTGCCGATCCGGGTCAGGGTCTCGGTGGTGTTCTTCACCACCCAGTCGTTCTGCTGGCGGAACAGCATGTCGGTGACGGCGAAGTATTTAGCAGCGTCGCCATTGGCGATGCAGCGCGACAGCATCGAGCCGGCGGCGGCTTTGATGTCGAGCGGGAACTCGCGGAAGATGTAACGGATCTTGCCGGTGTCGATGTACTCCGACTTGATCTTGGGGAAAACCTGCTCGTTGAAGGCCGCGCAATGCGGGCAGGTCATCGAGGCAAATTCGGTGATGGTCACGGCGGCGTCCTTCGGGCCGAGCGCCATGTCGGGCAGCGAGACCGGCTTGGCGACGTCGCTAGCCGCCTGCGCCATCGCTTCGGAAATGAACCGCAGCGGCGAGAGCCCGGCGATCACGGCAAGACCGGTCAGCGACAGCATCGTGTTGAAGGCGCGGCGGGTGATGATCAAGGTCGGCTCCCGAATTGGCGTGGTCTCGCGCCCGAGTTCCCGCCCGGGCGGCCTGTCGCTAGCTTGAAACGTGGTTTGAGGCAATGGCGAGCGATAAGTCGAGGTCCAGATTGACCGCAAAATGAGGCTCAATTTCGCTTGATGGCGGCCCCGAGCCGCGCCAGCGCCGACTTCAATTCGTCATCCTCGATCTCGCCCAGGCTCTCCGCCACCTTGGCCACGGACTTGGGATCGGGCGGGCCGGGCCGCTTCCGGACCTGAGGCCGCGACAGGGGGGCCTGGCGGAAGGCGAGCTTGCCGACCGCGCTCCAGCCGAAGAAGCGGTTGACCCGCTCCAGGATCACGTCGGCCGAGTGCTGGATTTCCAGCGCCATCGGGCCCTCGACCCGCAGCACCAGTGTCGCCGGCTCCTGCGGCTGGCCCTCCACCGGTCGGGGCCACTGCATCTTCAGCGGCTCGGCATGAGCGGCGATCTCGGGCCCCGCGATCTGCGCCCACCGCGTCACCAGTTCGCGTGCCGCAAACCCCTGCTTGGCATAGGCCTCCGCAAAGACGTCGTTGAGCAGGATCCCGAGCGGCTTGGCGCTGATGGGGCCGGGTTTGGGAGGGAATTTGGCCATGGGGCCCGTCCGCTATGCTGCCGCGCGAGGCCGGATGGCCTTGAGGTCGCGATCAATCTCGCGCCGCCGCTGCATCAGATCGTAGTCCATCTGAAGTCCCAGGAAAAAGCCCTCCGACACGCCAAAATAGCGGGCGAGCCGCAGATCGGTGTCGGCCGTGATGTCGCGCTTGCCCAGGACGATCTCGTTGATCCGCCGCGGCGGCACGCGAACGGCACGCGCGAGCGCGTTCTGACTGAGATCCATCGGCTTCAGGAATTCCTCGAGCAGGATTTCGCCCGGATGAGGATTGCGGAGCAGCCCGGACCTAGCCGTGGTAGTCGACGATTTCGACATCTCTTGGTCCTCCGTCATCCCAGATCGGTCGATACCCGTGCTTGATTGAGCAAACGCAGTTTTCGTAAGGCTGCATTCTGAATGTCGGGCGGCAGTTTCCTGCTTCGCCGCCCGGACCAGATCAGCCCTGTCTCCGAGTTGGCGAAGCTCTGGATCATGCTTGTGTATAACGCAAGGCGTTATGGCCGGCAACCGCCTGGCCACGCTGGCCACGAGCAGAATCCTCCATTAGGAAAGCCGAATGCCCTCCGCGACTGCGCGCAAGAAGGAACGGAACACGACGGTAACCACGTTGTCATCGCGCCCCACATTGCTGCTCGCCTGGTATGACCGCCACCGCCGCAGGCTGCCCTGGCGCGCGGCGCCCGGGGAGACCTCGGATCCGTACCGGGTCTGGCTGTCGGAGATCATGCTGCAGCAGACCACGGTGAAGGCGGTCGGGCCCTATTTTGAAAAATTCGTCGCGCGGTGGTCCGATGTCACGGCGCTCGGGGATGCGTCTCTCGATGACGTGCTGCGGATGTGGGCCGGGCTCGGCTATTACTCGCGCGCGCGCAATCTGCATGCCTGCGCGGTCGCGGTGACGCGCGAGCACGGCGGCGCTTTTCCCGATACAGAAGAGGGCCTCCGCGCGTTGCCGGGCATTGGCCCTTACACAGCGGCCGCGATTGCCGCGATCGCGTTCGACCGTCACACCATGCCGGTCGACGGCAACATCGAGCGCGTGGTGTCGCGCCTGTATGCGGTCGAGGAGGAGCTGCCGCAGGCCAAGCCGACGATCCAGCAGATGGCAACGACGCTGCTGGCCAACGCGCGGGCAGGCGATAGTGCGCAAGCCCTGATGGATCTGGGCGCCTCGATCTGCACGCCGAAGAAGCCGGCCTGCTCGCTGTGCCCGTTGAACGAGGATTGCGTGGCGCGCGCGCTGGGCACGCAGGAGACCTTTCCACGCAAGGCCCCGAAGAAGAGCGGGACGTTGCGGCGCGGTGCCGCCTTCGTCGTCACGCGCGGCGATGAGCTGCTGGTCCGCAGCCGGCCCGAGAAAGGCCTGCTCGGCGGCATGACCGAAGTGCCGGGTTCGGACTGGCTTGCCGGCCAGGAAGACGCGACCGCAAAACAGCAGGCCCCCGATATCAAGGGGCTGTCGCGCTGGCAGCGCAAGGTCGGGGCGGTCACCCACGTCTTCACGCATTTTCCGCTGGAGCTCGTGGTCTACACCGCGAAGGCCGAAGCCCGCACGCGCGCGCCTTCCGGCATGCGCTGGGTGCCGATCGCGACGCTGGCCGACGAGGCGCTGCCCAATCTCATGCGCAAGGTGATTGCGCACGCGCTGGACTGACTCATCAGGCGGCGCGCGCGGCGCGGTCCTCGGTGGCGGGCATCAGGAAGGTGCGGTTTCGGCCGGTTTTCTTGGCGACATAGAGGCCCTGGTCGGCGCGCTCGATCACGTCCTGCACGTCGCGATCGTCCTCGTCGAACAGCGCGAGCCCGACCGAGACGGTGAGAGGGATCACGCTGTCGCCATGACGCACCGACGCGCTCTCGATCGAGGTCCTGATGCGGTCGGCAAGCAGCACCGCGGTCTCCTGATCGATCTCGCGCAGCAGCACCACGAATTCCTCGCCGCCGAAGCGGGCCGCCTTGTCGGTGGTCCGGATCGACTGGCTGACGATCTCGGCGACGTGCTTGATGGCGTCGTCGCCGGCGGCGTGGCCATAGGTGTCGTTGATCTTCTTGAAATGATCGATGTCGATCATCAAGGTCGCCATGTTGCGCTTGTAGCGGCGGCTGAACGCGACCGCGTCGTCGGCAACCGCGAGGAAGGAGCGGCGGTTCATCAGGCCGGTCATGAAATCGGTGTCGGCGAGCTGGCGCAGCTTCAGCATGTCCTCCTGCAGCTGCATCGCGTTCTCGGTCGCGCGCATCTCGGCTTCCTTGGTGCGCTCTTCGGCAAGGCCGATGCGGCGCAGCAGCGAGCGCAGTGCGCGCGAGAGCTGGACCACCTCGACCGAGCCGCTCTGTCGCGCCAGCATGGTCGGGCCGTGGGCGCGTCCGATGCGATCGGCTTCCTGCGTCAGCGCGATGATCGGGCCTGCGATCCTTCGCGAGACCAGCACGGCCAGCGATAGCGCGATCAGCGCGAAGACGGCACCGATCGCCAAAATCGTCTGCGCTGACGAGATCGCCGCCTTCAGCGCCACGCTCGCGGGCTGGCTCGCGGTGACGATCCAGTTCAGTCCCTGATAGTCGCGGAAGCCGTTGCCGACATAAAATGCGGTCAGCATCTGCTGGCCGTCCACGGTCTCGCGGAAGGTGCCGTCGCGGGCCTTCAGGATGCCGGCAAGCTCGTCGCCGTCGTAGCGGATCGTTTCCTTCTGCGGCCCGACGAGAACCATGCCGCTCTTGCTGAGGATCGAGAGCCGCGTGTCGGTGTTGCCGTCATTGGCCTCGACGTCCTTGATCAAACTGCTGGCCCAGGACCAGTCCAGGTGCCCGCCGAGCACGCCGATCACCTTGCCGGAGGTATCGCGCACGGGCAGGGCGATATCGACGAAGCGGTAGGGTTCGTTGTTGGCGCGTTGGGTGAGCAGCGAGGACAGCAGGATGGCCTCGTGCACGTCGCCGACCACGACCCTTTCGAGACCCTGCTTGAACCAGGGGCGCGCCGTCACGGACTTGCCTTGCAGCAGCCCGCCGGTCGAGGCGACGACATCGCCGTTGAGGTCGGCAAAGCCGATCCAGGTAAATTCGAAATTGCGCTGAAGCGCCTCGAGCGCGCTGCGCAACTCGTTCGGGTCGCCCTGCCACAGCCGTTGCATCGGCTCCAGCTCGGTGAACAGCTTCATCTCCTGTTGCCGCGTCGCCATGAAACGGTCGAGCCGGCCGGACGTGCTGGATGCAATTCCGGCGACGCTGCTTTCGATCAGGGCCGCGGTGTGTCTGTAGCTGATGAGGGCGGCGCCGGCAGCGAGCGTGCCCACCAGCACGATGGACATCGCGGCGACGGCCGCAGCGATCTGCGTCCGTACGGTCAGTCGATCTTCAATCGCGTGCAGGCGGCTCGCCGCCTGTTGCAAGAGGGCTCGCATGGAAAGGCTCCGGTTTCCCCGTCGCTCATGCCATGAGGTAACTTCCAACCGCTTACCGGCACATCTCCGATTTGGATCGTATTGAATCGGTCGTGAAGCCGCTTGGTTGAAGCGCGCTTAACGATATGCGGAATGCACCGAATCCGAGCAGTTTTCCGTGATTCGCCGGAATTTTGGGCCCCGGCGGTCGCCTGTTGCCATGAGGCTGTCAGCAGGCCGGGGCTACGAGTGCGACGGCAACGGAGGTTCGCATGGTCAAGACCGCGCTCGACAACTTCAAGAGGCCGCCCTGCGCCGAGCTGCTCGGCTGGCACCTGCTCGATGCCCGCCCGGAGGACGGCTGGATCAAGCTTGGCTTCGAAGGCAGGCCTGAGTTCTGCAATCCGGCTGGCTTCATCCAGGGCGGCATGCTCTCGGCCATGCTCGACGACACGATGGGGCCGGCGGTGCTCGTGATGAGCGAGGGCCGGCTGTACACCACGACCATCAGCATGACCGTAAACTTCCTCAGTCCCGCAAAGCCCGGGCCGATCATCGGCGAAGCCAGGGTGACCCAGCTCGGCAAGACCATCGCGTTCGTCGAGGCCAAGCTGATGACGGAGGATGGCACCGTGCTGGCAACGGCGAGTGCGAGCGAGCGATTGCTGGAGGCGGCGAGGGTGGCGCGCAGCGCCGGATGAGGGGTCTGTCTCCGCAAGCTCAAGCGCGAGATGAATGCGCAGAGAGAACCCCTCACCCAAGTGAGTCCGGGTCTACCGGCGGCGATGCCCTCTCCCACAAGGGGCGAGGGCACATTCATGCGCATCTCGCTTTGAGCGAACGCGTCACGCCCCGACCCGCGCGTCCTTGCTCACGATCGGCGGTTTCGCGTTCAGCGCCTCGACCTGGAAGCCCGCGACGCGCTTGTAGTTTGCCGCGATATCCTCCAGCTCCTTCTGCGACAGCACGTCGGTGACGACCTTGTAGCCGTCGGGCGCGCGTTCTTCGACGAGCTGCATCACCTGCTCGGGGCCATTCTTGCGGTTGAGCAGCACGAGGTCGGTGGTCGCAGGCCGCCGCTCGGCCTCGTAGGCGAGCAGCGCCGCGGTGGTTGGACCATGGGCCAGGATCTCGCGCGTGATGGTGCGGGCATCGAGGATCGCTTGCGAGGCGCCGTTCGAGCCGATCGGGTACATCGGATGTGCGGCATCGCCCATCAGCGTCACCTTGCCGAACGTCCATTGCGACACCGGATCGCGGTCGACTAGCGGATATTCATAGGCGTGCGGGCAATTCCTGATCAGACCAGGCACGTCGAGCCAGTCGAATCTCCAGCCGTCGAACCAGGGCAGGAACTCTTCCAGCCGCGCGGTGCGGTTATAGTCTTCCCGCCGCCACTGATAGGTCGGCGGCATGTGCCGCTCGGCGACCCAATTGATGAGGTGGTTGCCTGCCGCGTCCGGCTCCTTCGAGATCGGATAGCAGACGAATTTCAGGATCTCGTGGCCGGCCATGATCATGGTGCGGCCGGTGAGGAAGGCTTTCGAAGGCGTGACGCCGCGCCAGAGGATGCGGCCGTTCCAGATCGGCGGGCCTTCGTTCGGATAGAGCTTTTCTCGCACGGCGGAATGGATGCCGTCGGCGGCGATCAGGATCGCGCCTTCGGAGGTTCCGGCAGGCTTGCCGGTCGCCCGGTCGATGAAGTCGGCGCGCACGCCGCTGGCCGTCTCGGTCCAGCCGGTGAGGTGATGGCTGGTCAAGATGTTCTCGCGGCCGAGCCGCTCGACTGCGGCATCGAGCAGGATCTGCTGCAGCGTGCCGCGGTGGATCGAGAATTGCGGCCATTTGTAGCCGGCCTCCAGCCCACGCGGCTCGCTCCAGATCGGCTTGCCGTGCTTGGAGAAATAAGCGAGCTCACGGGTCCGCACGCCGCTGGCGTCCAGCCTGTCCAGCAACCCGAGCTCGATCAGCTCGCGCACGGCATGCGGCAGCACGTTGATGCCGACCCCGAGCGGCTTCAGCTCCGCGACGCTCTCGAATACTTTTACGGGAACACCGATTTGATGCAGGCTGAGCGCAAGCGTCAGCCCGCCGATGCCGCCGCCGGCGATGAGTACCGTCATGACAAAACCCCCTCCGATTGTTGGCGTCTTGGCACAGGCGGGCGGATGTGGGCAACTGCGAAGAGAATGTCGTGCTATAGACCTCGGGGGCAACAGCCGCTAATTTCCAGCTTCCCATGAGGTCCGACATGCTCAAACTCTACTACGCCACCGGCACCTGCGCGCTCGCCAGCTACATGACCCTGGAGGAGGCCGGCGCCGATTACACGGCTGAACGGTTGAGCTTCAAGGACAATCAGCAGAACAGCCCGGCCTATCTCGCCATCAACCCGAAGGGGCGCGTCCCGGCGCTGGTGACCGATCGCGGCGTCCTCACCGAGACGCCGGCGATGCTGGCCTATATCGCGCAAACCTTCCCCAAGGCGAAACTCGCTCCTCTCGACGATCCCTTCGACTTCGCCCAGGTTCAGTCGTTCAACTCCTATCTCTGCTCGACCGTGCACATCAACCATGCCCACAAGATGCGCGGTGCGCGCTGGGCGACGCAGGAGAGCTCGTTCGCCGACATGAAGGCCATGGTGCCGCAGACCATGGGCGCCTGCTTCAAGCTGATCGAGGCGACGATGTTCAGGGGGCCGTGGGTGATGGGCGATCAGTTCACGATCTGCGATCCCTATCTCCACACACTCTCGCACTGGCTCGAAGGCGACAGCGTCGACATCAACGCCACGCCGAAGATCGCCGACCATTTCAAGCGCATGATGGACCGCCCGGCGATCCGCAAGGTGATGGACGCGCAGAAGGCGTGAGGCAACGGGAATGTAGGGTGGATTAGCCCTGCAATTGCGCGACGCGCAATTGCTCGGCGTAACCCACCAACTTTCGTTTCCGCGACGACAGGCAGTGGTGGATTACGCCTTCGGCCAATCCACCCTACGAACCTCTCTTTTCCAACTCCCGTCCCGTCTCCAGCATCAGCCGCCGCAGCCAGATCGAGCCGGGGTCCATCTGTGCGCGCGTCGGATAGAACATGAACTGCTCGTCGATCCCGGGATCGAGCGGCGGCGCGACCGTGACGAGGCCGAACTGCTTTGACAGCGCCGCGATCAGCCGCCGCGGCACGAAGGCGACGAGGTCGGTGCGTGCGGCGACGTGCAGCGCTTCGAGATAGCCTGACACCACCAGCGAGATGTGCCGCTCGATGCCTTTGCTGCGCAGCCAGGTGTCGATCAGGTCTTCGGGCTGGCCGCGGATGATCACGCCGACATGGCGCGCGGTGAGGAAGGCGTCGCGTCGCTTCAGCCTGGCGCCTGCCGGATGGCCGCGCCGCACCGCCAGCGCGTCGCTGTCGGTGTAGAGCAACTGGCGGTGAAATCCCCTAAAGGCGTTGCCGATCGAGATCATGAGGTCGATGGTGCGGGCGAACTCGGCGTGAAAGATCGCCGGTCCCCGCCATGGCACGACATCGATGCGGACGTTGGGCGCTAGGCGCGTGACCTTCTCAATCAGAGGGGGCATCAGCAATTCGACGGCGAGATCAGGCATCATCAGGCGAAACGACCGCTCGCTGCGCGCGGCATCGAATTCCTCGGGCACGAACAGGCCGCGGACCTGATCGAGCGCTTGCGCCAGCGGCGCGCGCAGGGTGTGCGCCCGCGGCGTCAGTTCCATCCGTGCGCCGGTGCGCACCAGCAGCGGATCGCCGAAGATATCGCGCAGCCGCTGAAGGGCGTGGCTCGTTGCCGGCTGCGACAGTCCGATGCGCATGGCGGCGCGGCTGACACTGGCCTCGCGCAGCAGGGCGTCGAGCGCAGTCAACAGATTGAGGTCGAGCGAATTCAAATTCATGGAATGAATATATATCATATTCACTATCGATTTGAAGAATGTGCATCGAGCGGCGATGTTCTCCGGGTTGCCACCGTCAGGAGATGCCGCCATGAGCACGAGCGCAAACAAGAAACTGATGCAGGATATTTTCGCCGCCGCCGCCAATCCCGATCCGGCGGCGCGTGATCGCGCCCTGTTCACCGCAAGCCTTGCCGACGACGCCAAATGGATCGTCACCGGCCAGTATTCCTGGTCGCGGACCTTCGCCGGGAAAGGCGCGATCCTCAACGATTTGCATGGCTATGTGCGCAGCCGCCTGCGCGACCGGACGCGCACGGTCGCCGAGCGCTTCATCGCCGATGGCGACATCGTCGTGGTCGAGGCCAAGGGCGACAACGTCACGCCCGAAGGCGTGCGCTACGACAACGACTATTGCCTGGTATTTCGGTTTGAGGACGGCAAGATCAAGGAGATCCGCGAATACTGCGACTCCGTCCTGACCGAAAGGGCCCTCGGGTTATTCCCGCAATAAGCCAAACGCGCCGCTGCCGGCCAAAAAAACGCCGGCCAGAAAGGGCTGGAACCGGGCGGGAACCTTTTGGTCCCGCCCGCGTTCGTTCGTTTCCGGGGCAATCGCGCGCCGGCTTTGCGCGCGTTTGGGAATTTCATGCTGGCTGGGGCTTCGGACGTATCAATACAGGCAGGGAGAAGCTTTTCCGGACTCCGCGAACGATTGAGAGATGCGACAGCCAAGGCACATCACGAGCTCGACGCGCAAATGTCCGCCTTCGATCTCACCGTGCTCTCCGGCTATCGACGTTTTCTCCAAGCCAGCGCGGGCGCTCTGCTGCCGCTCGAAACTGCGCTGGTGGACGCCGGCGTCGCCAAACACTTTCCGGACTGGCCGGAGCGGGCGCGCAGCGCCGCAATCGCTGCAGATCTCGACTGGCTCGGCCGGGAGGCGCATGCCACCGTGTCGGTGCCGCCGCTGACAAAAAGCGGCGTGATCGGCACCATGTACGTGCTGGAAGGATCCCGGCTCGGCGCAAAATTCCTGCTGAGGGCCGTCGCGGATGCGGCTGATCCGCGCATCGGGCGGGCCACCGCCTATCTCAGCCACGGCGCCGGCAAGCGGCTGTGGCAGAGCTTTATGGCCAGGCTTGGCAGCGAACAGCGCTGCGACGAGGACGAGGCGATCGAGGCGGCGCGCAGCGCCTTTGCCGCATTCGAGCGGGCGGCGAATCGCGCATGAACGAGGCGGTCAATCTCACCAATTGCGATCGCGAGCCGATCCACATTCCCGGCAATGTGCAGCCGTTCGGCTTCCTGCTGACGCTGCTGTCGGACTTCACGATCTGCATGGCGTCGGACAATGCCGGCAGCTTCCTCGGCGGCGACGTCACCGATCTCCTGCAACAGCCGCTCGCAAAAGTCTTCTCCGCAGCCGCGATCGAGACCATCCGCAGCCGCGTCGACCAGCTCGGCGGCCCCGACTCGACCGAACGCGTGTTCGGCGTCGAGCTCCAGGCGGACAAGCCGCTCTACGATCTCTCGATCCATTTTTCCGGCGCCTATCTGGTCGTCGAGGCCGAGCCCAGCGTCGTCGAGGCTGGCGTCAATTCGGGCGAGCTGGTGCGGCTGATGCTGGAGCGCATCCGCAAGACCCGCGGCATGACCGAGCTTGCCCGCGAGGCGGCGCGCCAGCTCAAGGTTCTGACCGGCTTCGACCGTGTCATGGTCTATCAGTTTCACCCCGACGGATCGGGCGAGGTGATCGCGGAAGCCGCTGAAGCGGGACTCGAAAAGTTTCTCGGCTTGCACTACCCGGCCTCCGACATTCCCAAACAGGCTCGGATCCTCTATCAGCGCAACTGGCTGCGCATCATCGCCGACATCAATGCCAAGCCGGCCGCGTTGCTGTCGACAGCCACGCACAATGCGGGGCTACTTGATCTGTCCATGAGCGTGCTGCGCTCGGTGTCGCCGATCCACATCGAATATCTGCGCAACATGGGCGTCGGCGCCTCGATGTCGGTGTCGATCCTGCGCGACGGCAAGCTGTGGGGGCTGTTCGCCTGCCACCATTACTCGCCGCGCTACATCTCGTTCGAGAAGCGCACGGCATCCGAGCTGTTCGGGCAGATGTTCTCCTGGATCGTGGAAGGGCGCGAGCGCGAGGGCGATATGGCCTACGAGGCCAGTGCCCAGAAGATCCAGGAGCGGTTGATCGAGACCGCCGGCACGCACGAGCACAGCCGTCGCGCGATCGTCGATTTCGTCGGCGATTACCGCAGGATGATCGCCTGCGACGGGGTGGCAGTCTGGTCCGACAACAGGATCACGCTCGACGGCGAGACGCCGACCGAGGCCGAGGTCAAGGACCTCGTTGCCTTCATCAACCGGACTTCGCCGGGTCGGATCTGTGCCAGCGCGGAAATCGCCAAGCTCTATGCGGCCGGCGAGGTGTTTCGCGATCGCGCCGCCGGCTTCCTCGCCATTCCGATCTCGCGCACGCCGCGCGATTGCCTGATTTTCTTCCGGCGCGAGGTGGTGCGCTCGGTGAACTGGGCGGGCGCGCCCGAAAAGGTCTACGAGGAAGGCCCGAACGGGCCGCGTCTGACGCCACGGAAGAGTTTTGAGCTCTGGCAGGAGACGGTCGCGGGCCAGTCCAAGCCGTGGTCGGCAGCCGACATCCGCATCGCCGAGAGCCTGCGCGTCACGCTGCTCGAGGTGATCCTGCAACTGTCCGACCTTGCCGCCCGCGAGCGCCGCGGCGCGCAGGAGCGGCAGGAGCTGATGATTGCCGAGCTCAATCATCGCGTCCGCAACATCCTGAGCCTCGTCCGTGCGCTGGTGGCGCAGAGCAAGGACACCGCCGGAAGCGTCGACGAGTTCGCCAGCGTGCTCGGCGGGCGCATCCAGGCGCTGGCGCGTGCGCACGACCAGATCACCAATCTGAACTGGGCGCCGGTGGCGCTGCGCACGCTGCTGGAATCCGAGGCCGGGGCCTATCTCGGGTCCCGCGCCGATCGCGTGAAGATCGATGGACCCGACGTTGCGCTCGATCCCAAGGCGTTCGCGACGCTGGCGCTCGTCGTCCACGAGATGATGACCAATTCGGCCAAATACGGCGCGCTCGCCGATTCCACCGGCCAGGTCGAGGTGGTGTGGCGGGTCGACCCGAATTCGAGCCTCGAGATCGAGTGGAAGGAGAGCGGCGGTCCGCCGGTGCAGCCGCCGTCGCGCCGCGGTTTCGGCACCACCATCATCGAGCGTTCCGTCCCGTTCGACCTCAAGGGTGAAGCCGAAATCCGCTTCGACCTGCTCGGCGTGCAGGCGAGGTTCGTGATCCCGCCGAACTTCGTCGAACTGGTGCCGTCAATCGCAGGAGCCGCCATGCGCATCGAGGAACAGCAGCCCGCCCGTCCCCGCATTTCCGACACGGCGTTGATCGTCGAGGACAATCTCATCATCGCCATGGCGGCGGAGGTGATCCTGCTCGATCTCGGGGCGCGGCACGTCGACACGGCCGCGAGCGTCGACCAGGCGCTGCGCGCGATCGAGCGCACGCGGCCGAGCTTTGCGCTGCTCGATCTCAATCTCGGCAGCGAGAGCAGCATCAAGGTGGCCTTAAGGCTGAAGGAAATCGGCGTGCCCTTCATCTTCGCGACCGGCTATGGCGAGCGCGCGCCGATCCCCGTCGACCTCGCCTCGGCGCCCGTGGTGCAAAAGCCCTACACGCTGGAAGTGGTCGAGAACGCGCTCGGCAAATTGCAGCAGGCGACGGCCTGATATCGCTTACCCCGCACGGCGGCCCGGGTCCGATCAAGAAGGACACAATTAACGAGTGTGCTTCATTCTGTGGCCGCGCAGCCGGAGACGCCATGAGGGCGTTCGGCTGCCCGAATTCTTGGGGGCGGCATCATGCGGGGCATTCGTTTGAGAATCCGGGGACGTCTTTACGCCGGGTTTACGGCTCTGGCCGCGGTTGGCCTGATCATGACCGTGGTCGCCGTCTGGAACCTGTGGGCAGTCCAGGACCAGGTCGCGAAAATGTCCGCCTACTCGGACAGTACAGCGCGCATTCGCGAGATATCCGTCCATCTCCAGGCGCTGCAGCGGGCCAATCTGCGCTACATCCATGACGCCAACGAGCCTGCCTTCAAGGAGGCCGCGGAGCGGGAGGCGGCGACGATCGAGTTGCTGAAAGTCGCCTCGGCAGGGACGGCCTCCGAGGAGCGACGCAAGATCTACGACGGCCTCGTTGCCGATATCGGCAAGCTGCAGGCGCTCCGCGAGCGCATGGGCGCCGCGGTCAAGGAAATGACGAAAGGCAAGGCCGCGCTCCTGCCGGGTGGCGAGGAACTGAACGCCAATGCCGGCAAGCTCGTCATCGCGGCCCATGGAACCCACGATCCTGAGATCACGGCGCCCGTCGCCGACCTCGAATCCAAGATCCTCCAGGCCCGTCTGGCGAGCTGGCGCTTCCTCGCCATGCGCGACTCCAAGGCAACCTCGACCTTCAGAGCCAATACCGAGAGGGCGCAGCAGCGGATCACGGGGCTCCAGGAGGCAAATCTGCCAGAGCAGGTCAAGTCTGCGCTCGCCCCGGTCAAGACCTCGCTTGCGTCCTACCAGGCGGCGTTCGAGGCGACATCCGCCGCGATCCTCGTGGCTGAGGACACTTACCGGAACAACATTGCGCCCCTGATCGTCGGCAGCATCGACAAGCTCAAGGCCGCGGACACCAAACTGGAAGCCGACTCCCAGAAGACGCGTACGGTCGCCGCTGGCGTCATCGCCAGCACGACATGGATTCAGGAGGCCGCAGGCGCTCTCGCCGTTGTGTTCAGCGTGATCGTCGCCTTCCTGATCGCCCGCAGCATCGTCGGTCCGCTGACCTCGATGACGCGCGCGATGGGCCGGCTCGCCGGCGGCGACCTCGCGGTCGAGATCCCCTCGCGCGGCAAGAGCGACGAGATCGGCGACATGGCCAAGGCGATCCAGGTGTTCAAGGACAACATGATCGACACCGAGCGCCTGCGTCACGAGCAGACCGAGAGCGAGGCGCGGCAGGCCGAGGATCGCAAGAAGGACATGGTCCGGCTCGCCGACCAGTTCGAGCAGGCGATCGGCGAGATCGTCGAAACCGTGTCGTCGGCCTCCAGCGAGCTCGAGACCTCCGCCGGCACGCTGACGACGACGGCGACGCGCGCCCAGGATCTGTCGACGGAAGTCGCCTCCGCATCGCAGGAAGCCTCGGCGAACGTCCAGGCCGTCGCGTCGGCGACCGAAGAGCTGTCGTCCTCGGTCAGCGAGATCGCCCGTCAGGTACAGGAATCGGCCCGCATCGCCGGCGAAGCCGTGGGGCAGGCGAGCAAGACCAACGCCCGCGTCAGCGAGCTCTCCAAGGCGGCTGCCCGCATCGGCGATGTCGTCGAGCTGATCAGCACCATCGCCGGCCAGACCAATCTCCTGGCGCTCAATGCCACCATCGAGGCGGCGCGCGCGGGCGAGGCCGGCCGCGGCTTTGCCGTGGTCGCCTCCGAGGTCAAGGCGCTGGCCGAGCAGACGGCAAAGGCGACCGGCGAGATCGCCCAACAGGTTTCCGGCATCCAGGCCGCGACCGAGGAGTCGGTCGGCTCCATCAGGGAGATCAGCGGCACCATCGAGCGGCTCTCGGAAATCTCCTCGACGGTTGCCGCTGCCGTGGAAGAGCAGGGCGCCGCGACGCAGGAGATCTCCCGCAACGTCCAGCAGGCCGCGCATGGCACCCAGCGCGTCTCGACCAATATCGGCGACGTCCAGCGCGGCGCGGCCGAGACCGGCTCGGCCTCGTCGCAGGTGCTGTCGGCCGCGCGCTCGCTGTCGTCAGACAGCAGCCGGTTGAAGCAGGAAGTCGCGAAGTTCCTGAGCTCGGTGCAGGCCGCCTGAGAAAACAAAAGGGCCACGCGCGTGCGCGTGGCCTTGCATCGCTTTGCGATATGATCAGGCCACTTTCGTCGTCATGTGCCTGAACATGTTGGCGCGCGCCTCGTCGTCCATCTCGGCCTTGAAGGTGAACTTGTCCTTCAGCGCGATCGCGCGGGCCGCCGCGGGCCGCGCCGAGATCTCGTCGACCAGCCGCTTCACGTTCGGGTAGCGTGCGAAGGCGTCGTCGCCGAGCTTGAACGGCACCATCCGCGCCCAGCCCCACAGCGCCATGTCGACGATCGAATAGGCATCGCCGACCATGTAGCTGCGGCCTTTGAGGTGCGAGTCGAGAATCTTGTAGTGGCGATCGGTCTCGTACTGGTAGCGGTTATGGGCGTAGTCGTGGTTCTGGTCCTTCGGCGCGAAATGCTTGAAGTGCACCGCCTGGCCCGAATACGGTCCGACGCCTGTCGCCACGAACATCAGCCAGGACAGCAGCTCCGCGCGGTTCGCGGGCAGGAATTGGCCGGTCTTCTCGGCGAGATAGAGCAGGATCGCGTTGGAGTCGAACACGACGGTGCCGCCATCGTCGATCGCCGGCACCTTGCCGTTCGGATTGATCTTCAGGTACTCAGGCGCGAACTGCTCGCCCTTGCGGGTGTCGATCTTGACCGGCTCGTATGGCAGGCCCGCCTCCTCGAGGAAGAGCGCGACCTTGGTCGGGTTCGGCGATCCGTTGAAATAGAATTTGAGCATGTTTCTCTCCCCATTTCCCTGTTTAGAGAATGAATACGGCCTTGCGGCTTTCTGTGCCTGAATAGGGCCGGGGAGAGCAACCGGCGAGTTTGCGGGGCGGTCTCTGCGCGCCGCGCAGATCAGGGGGCGTAACAAAGGCCGATGGCGGCCGTAATGACCATCGCCGCGCCGACCGCTTCCAGGCGCAGCCCGAGCCGACTGGCCAGATGCATGTCGCAGGCCCGCGCCTTGCGCTCCGAGCCACGCGCGTAGCCATGCACGATGACATCGTGATTGAAATTGTCGTGCGCCTCGTTGCTGCTCGCGAGCCCGACGCAGATCACGAGCACGCCGAACAAGGCGAGGCCGAAAAAGCCGAGCAGGGCGATCAGGAACATCGGAAACATGCCGACCAGGAAGATCGGCAGCAGCGGCACCAGCAGCAATGTCTCGGACTGTCGTCGCATGGGAGCCGGCCGGTCAGGACGGGGCTAATCCCGTGAATCTAGTCCTGGCCGTGGCGGCGTTCAAGGTGCCGTAGGGTGGGCAAAGCGAAGCGTGCCCACCAAATCCGTAACCCCGGGAGAGATCGTGGGCACGGCGCAAGTGCGCCTTTGCCCACCCTACAGGAACTACGAGATCACGATCGGATCACTCCGCCGCCATGCCGGCGCGGATCTCGGCGCGGAGCTCGTCGATCAGCTTGAGACCCTTCTTGGTCTCGACGTGCCAGAAGGTCCAGCCGTTGCAGGCCTGCGCGCCTTGCGCGACCGCGCCGATGCGGTGGATCGAGCCGACCTTGTCGCCGAACATGATGGCGCCGTCGGCACGGACCAGCGCGCCCAGCTTCTTCTTGGCGTCGAACAGCTTCGTGCCGGGCATGATCATGCCGCGCTCGATCAATTCGGAGAAGGCCACGCGCGGCGCCTCGCGCGCGGTCATGAACGGGGCGAGGCTCGCTTCCGGCAGCGGCTCGACCGCGGCGATGCGCGCCTCTGCCGCCTTGGCGTAGGTCTTGTCGCGCTCGAAGCCGATATAGGAGCGGCCGAGGCGCTTGGCGACGGCGCCGGTGGTGCCGGTGCCGTTGAAGGGATCGATGACGAGATCGCCGGGCTTGGACGAGGACAACAGCACGCGCGCGAGCAGCCCTTCCGGCTTCTGCGTCGGGTGCACTTTCTTGCCGTCGGCGCCCTTGAGGCGCTCCTCGCCGGTGCAGAGCGGGATCAGCCAGTCGGAGCGTGCCTGAACGTCCTCGTTGGCCGCCTTCAGCGCTTCGTAGTTGAAGGTGTAGCCCTTGGCCTTCTCGTCGCGCGCGGCCCAGATCATGGTCTCGTGCGCGTTGGTGAAACGGCGGCCGCGGAAATTCGGCATCGGATTGGTCTTGCGCCAGACGATGTCGTTCAGGAGCCAGAAGCCGAGGTCCTGCATGATCGCGCCGACGCGGAAGATGTTGTGATAGGAGCCGATCACCCAGATCGTCGCCGACGGCTTCATCGCGCGGCGCGCGGCCAGCAGCCAGGCGCGGGTGAAATCGTCATAGGCGGAGAATGAATCGAACTTGTCCCAGTCGTCGTTGACGGCATCGACATGGGATTCGTCGGGGCGCTTGAGATCGCCCTTGAGCTGCAGATTGTAGGGCGGATCGGCGAACACGAGGTCGACCGAGCCGGCCTGAAGCTTCGACATCTCGGCGACGCAATCACCGAGGATGATGCTGTGCGAGGCAGACTCGAAATTTGTGCGGGGCGCCTTTGCAGACGCCCCGCGACGCGACACTACCATGACTCAAGAACTCTGACTCAGGCGACGCTGTCGGCGACGCGGGACCAAACAACCGACTGGCCGTTACAATGAAGCGGCAAAGTAAAAATCGACTTAACCCGCCGCTTTCGTGAGCAGGCGCCGCATCGCGCGTCGCGTGCGAGTCGCTGTGCGCATTCGCCGTGTTTTACAGTGTGTTTCGCATTTCCTCGCGTTGCGGAGGCGGTCGGATCGGCAAAAGACTCCAAATTTCTCTCGGAAAAAAATGCTTGGCCCTCGGAAAAAATTGCTCGCGTCGCATGCTGTCGCACTAGGCAATAATTGCCGAGCGGGATATTGATTAACGCAATGGAAATTTTAGCTGTGTGGCGCGTTGAGGTTTTCGTGTTTCCGCGTGCCCGCGCCGTGTCATCGCCGATCTGAGGGAAGCCTACCATGCGCTACGATGATTTCCGCCGCAGCGACGACATTGAGGATCGTCGCGATGACGGCGGTGGAGGATTCGGCGGCGGCGGAGGCGGCGGCTTCGGCCTGCCGATGGGCGGCGGCGGCCTCGGCATCGGCACCATCATCGTGCTCGGCCTCGTCGGCTACGCCTTCGGCATCGACCCCCGCATCCTGATCGGCGGCGCCGAGATCCTCACCGGCGGCGGCCAGGCGCCGAGCTACCAGAGCGACCGTCCGTCCAGTCAGGCCAAGCGCGGCGCGCCGACCGACGAGATGGGCAGCATGATCTCGGGCATCCTCGGCGAGATCGACGATCGCTGGAGCGAGATCTTCCAGGCTTCCGGCCAGTCCTACACCGGCCCGAAGGTCGTGCTGTTCCGCAACGTCACCAATGGCGGCCGCTGCGGCCGGGCGGAATCGGCGATGGGGCCGTTCTACTGCCCGCCGGATCGCACCATCTTCCTCGACACCTCGTTCTTCCGCGAGGTCGAGACGCGCTTCCACGGCTGCTCCGGCAAGTCGGCGTGCAATTTCACCTCGGCCTACATCATCGCGCATGAGGCCGGCCATCACATCCAGAACCTGCTCGGCATCATCCCGAAGGTGACGCGGCTGCAGCAGCAAGCCGGCAGCAAGGCGGAGTCGAACGCGCTTCAGGTGAAGGTCGAGCTCCAGGCCGATTGTCTGTCCGGCATCTGGGTCAATCGCGAAGCGAAGAAGCGTCCGAACTTCCTCGAGGCCGGCGACATCGACGCCGCCCTGACCACGGCGAGCGCGATCGGCGACGACACTCTGCAGCGCCAGGCGACGGGGCGAGTGGTACCCGATTCCTTCACCCACGGCTCGGCCGCGCAGCGCAAGCAGTGGTTCATGACCGGCTATCAGCAGGGCACGCTGCAGGCGTGTAACACGTTCGGCGGCGGCGGGCCGTAGACACAGATGCTGGTGCCCCCGACGCAGCGCAGCGCTTCTTCAGCGGTGCGCTGCAGAGCCGGGGCCCACATGGCCGGTCACTCAAGCCTCTAAATGGGTCCCGGCTCTGCGCAGCAGCGTTTCACGCTGCGGCGCGTCCGGGACACGAGAGGATTGAGCAATGGCCTCCATCGACGAATCCAAGCAGTTCATCCCGCTCAACATCGCGGTGCTCACCGTCTCCGACACGCGTGCGCTGGCGGATGACAAATCCGGCCAGACGCTGGTCGATCGGCTCACCGCTGCCGGCCATCATCTCGCCGCGCGCGAGATCGTCACCGACGATGTCGAGGCGATCCGCGCCGTGATCCGCCGCTGGATCGCCGACGCCGGCGTCGACGTCGTCGTCACCACCGGCGGCACCGGCTTCACCGGGCGCGACGTCACGCCGGAGGCGATCGAGCCGCTGTTCGAGAAGCGCATGGACGGTTTCTCGATCGCCTTCCACATGCTGAGCCATGCCAAGATCGGCACGTCGACCATCCAGAGCCGCGCCACCGCTGGCGTTGCGGGTGCGACCTACATCTTCTGCCTGCCGGGTTCACCCGGCGCCTGCCGCGACGGCTGGGACGGCATTCTCGCGAGCCAGCTCGACTACCGCACGCGCCCCTGCAATTTCGTCGAGATCATGCCGCGGCTCGACGAGCATCTGCGCCGGCCGAAGGCGCAGGGCGCGACGGTGTGATGACTTTCTTCCTTTCTTCCCTTCCCCCCTTGTGGGGGAAGGTGGCGCGAAGCGCCGGATGAGGGGTATCTATCTGCGTGCACAGATGTTCGCGGAGACATACCCCTCACCCAAGTGAGTTTGTGTCCACCAGTGTCGCTGCCCTCTCCCGCGAGGGGCGAGGGCACTACAATGCGCATCATTTCTTGATCTGCGCCGAACGTGCGCAGCTACAGATCCCGCTCCCACGTCTCACCCACCAGATCGTGCCCAAAGCTGTGATGCGGCTTGGTCGCGACCAGCTCGAAGCCGGCGCTCTTGTAGATGCCGCGTGCTGCGACCAGGATGCTCTGCGTCCACAGCGTCATCCTCTTGTAGCCCCGCTCGCGCGCGCCCTGGAGACATTGCTCGACCAGCGCGCGGCCGACGCCGAAGCCGCGTGCCTTCTTCTCCACCTGCAACAGGCGGAGCTTGGCGAGCTCGTCCGTGGCCTTGACCAGGAAGATCGAGCCGACCGGCTCGCCACCCAATTCCGCGATCCAGCAATGCTCGCGCGCGGCGTCGTAGCTCTTGACGAACTGTGCGCAGATCTCGGCGACCAGCGCCTCGTAGCTGATGTCCCAGCCATAGTCCGCGGCATAGGCGGCCGCCTGCTTGGAGATGACCCAGCCCATGTCACCGACGCGATGGCTGCGCAGCACGACGGATGCGGGCGCGGTCTGGCGCTGCTCCAGCACGGCCTCGATGGTCGCCATCGCCTGGGTGAGACGCGTTGCATCGCCGGTTGAAAGCCGGGCCAGCATGGCGGCGACCTCGTTCTGCGAGCCGAGGTTCAGCTTGGCGAAGGTCTGGCGACCCTTGGCGGTGAGGCTGAGCTGGTACTGCCTGCGATCCGCAGGAAGAGGCGTGCGCGTGATCAGCCCCTTTTCGTCGAAGCTTTGCACGATGCGGCTGAGATAGCCGGGGTCGAGACCGAGCTCGTTGCCGATCTCTTTGGCCGCAAGGTCATCGCGATGCGCGAGCTCGTAGAGCACGCGGGCCTCGCTCAGCGAAAACGGGCTCTTGCCCAAATGCTGGTCGAGCACGCCGAGCTTGCGGGTATAGAAGCGGTTGAAGGCGCGAACCGCTGCGATCTGGTCGTCGGCACCGTTGATTGGCATGGGACACCTCAATAATTGCCATTGTCAAATAATTATTTGACTTTGGCAAGTATCTGGTCGCCTCACCCGACCATGACGATCCGGCTGCGCAGCAGCGTGCGGGAGGAACGGCCGAGCCGCCGCAGCAGCCGGGCCTCGGAACGGCGGGCCTGGGGCGGGTAGCCGCCGATCCGGTCGTAATGGTCGCGCGCGATCAAAAGCCCTTGATCGCCGAGCGGGCCGACCAGCTTGCGCGCGACAGACCACAGGACGTCGCGAAAACCGGTATTTGCGTAAGGCGAACGGGCGTAGCGAAACACGGCCGCACGGTCCCGGCCGCTGGCCGCGACGGCCTGGATGAATTGGGTCGTCTCCTCGATCCAGCCGGTGTCCAGCACCGCGCCGGCCGGGAGAAACATCAGCCACGGCGAACGGGCCTGAAGTGCGCCGGCGGCCAGTGCCGCGCCCTGCGAAGTGCCTTCGTAGCCGATGAAACGGCAGCCGGCGACGTCGGCAACGCGCTCGATGACGCCGTTGCGGGTGCCGTCGACCAGCAGAACTTCCTTGATGATTCCAGCTGCGGCACCGGGGACCAGCGCGGCCAGAGTCGCGACCGCCGTCTGCTCGATGCCTTCAGTCGGTATGATGACGCTCAGCATGATTGAGGTTTCGATATCAGCACTTCGGCAGAAGCGCAGCTCGGTATGATATTGTCATAAAACACGCTGCGATACCGAGTGCAACTTTCCGGCGGCGTTTGGCCGTGCGATGGTAAACCACCGCCGGTCCATCGCAGCCGAATGTGTCGCGCGCGCGGTGGTGATATTGCCGAATGTTTCGGCGAGTGACGGGTTCGTGAACTTCAACGCGAATTTGCTCCGTCGCTGTCGTCGGGCGAGCAAGGCGGCATCGTCAGTCTGACACGGACCTTGCCGATGGGAAAAACGTGCAATCGCCGCCGCGCAGAGCGAGATGTCCAATGAACGCCGATCAACTTCCCGTTGGTGCGCCGTCAACATCGCCGAGGCCGGATCCCGCGACGACCCTGCGGATCCGCGCCGTAATGCTCGGCGAGCGCATCAATCCGTCGGGGCTCGAGATCGGCCCTGCCGTTTCCTCGACGCCGGCGGCGTTTCGCGTCCATGCCGGCCTCGCCGTGATCTTCCGCTACGGCGTCGTGGTTCTGATCGGCCTGCTTCCTTCGGAGGAGAAGGTGCTGCTCGACAGCCTGAAGTCCCGTGTGACCGGCGAACTCAGCCCGATCGAGGAGGAGACCGCCCAGGCGCAGTTGTGCAAGGACGAAAACGCCGAGGCGATCCAGCCGGGCGGGCCGATCAATCTCTCGAAATTCTCCGACGAGCGGCTGCTGCTGATCGCGGACGCGCTCGCCAAGAGCACGTCACTGGCGCGCGACGAGCGGCGTGTCGCTGCGGTCTTCGATGTCATCGAGCCTTTTGCACGGGAGCTTGCCGAGAAGGGCCGGACGTCGCGGCGACGCAAGGGCATCCTGCAGCTGATTGGCAACGCGCTGCTCGTCCAGCAGCGCGTCGCCGGCCGCGTCGCGGTTGCAGAAAAACCCGATGCGCTCTGGGAAAGGCCGCAGCTCGACCGGCTCTATGCGCGTCTCGAAGACGAGTACGAGCTGAAGGAGCGTCTCGACACGCTCGAGCGCAAGCTCACCGTCATCGCGGAGACCGCCGATGCGCTCACCGACATCATCGACACCCAGCGCTCGCTGCGGCTCGAAATCGCGGTGGTGGTGCTGATCGTGATCGAGGTCGTGATCGGGTGTATCCAGATTTTTGCGGGGGTTCACTGAACGCGGAGCCTACGAGCGAGGCGCGCGTTGTTGTGCCCTCTCCCCTTGTGGGAGAGGGCCGCACCGCCGGGAGACACGAACTCGCTTGGGTGAGGGGCATATCTCCGCATACTCATCTGCATGTGTGTGCGTGGAGAGAACCCCTCATCCGTCGCTTCGCGCCACCTTCTCCCACAAGGGGAGAAGGGAAGTCGGAGGCAGACCCTACGAGACTGCATCCAGATATGTGCCGGCTTCACTAAGCCGTCTTCGCGCCTGCCCGCAATTGATCGCAGCTCTGCGACTGCCATGCGACGATCTCGGCGAGCTCGGCCTCCGGTCGCGTCTCCGAGGTCTGGCAGCGCCCGAGATAAATCTGCCCGGCGTCGCCCTCGATCGTGATCCAGTCGCCCTCCGAGAGCGTCGCATCGGCGAGCCGGGCGCGCCGAGAGTCCGGGTCGATCCTCAGCTCAGTGCAGCCGACCACGCATGGCTTGCCCATCTGCCGAGCCACCAGTGCCGCGTGAGAGGTTCGCGCGCCGACCGCGGTGACGATGCCGGCTGCCACCGCAAATCCGGCGATGTCGGCGGTGCTGGTGTCGGGGCGCAGCAGAATGACCGGCTCGCCGGCAGCCGCAAGGCGCTTGGCGCCTTCGGAATCGAACGAGGCGCGGCCAATTCCGATGCCGCCCGAAGCGCCGGTGCCGGAGGCCGCGGGCCTGCCGGCGCCAACGAGCGAGATATCGACCAGCGAGGCAACGTCGATGCCGGAGAGGCGCGCCAGCGCCTCGTCCTTCGTGATCAATCCCTCATGCACGAGGTCGATCGCGATCCTGACCGCGGCGCGCGGTGTTCGTTTGGCCGAGCGGGTCTGCAGCATCCACAGCTTGCCGTCCTCGACCGTGAACTCGACATCCTGTACGTCGCCAAATTCGCGCTCGAGCCGCTTCAACACATTGCTCAACTCCGCCCGGATGTCAGGCAGCGCACGCGCGATCGCATCGTCGGAGTCCGGCGTGCGGCGGCCCGACACGACGTCCTCGCCCTGCGCGTCGAGCACGAGATCGATCATGGCGTGGGGGGCGCCGGTCGATGGATCGCGCGAGAACGCGACGCCGGCGCCCGAGGCAAGCCCGCCATTGCCGAACACCATGGCCTGGATGGTGACGGCGGTGCCTTCGAGATCGTCGAGCTGCTGGAGCGTGCGATAGGTCTGCGCCCGCTCGCTGGTCCAGGATTGGTAGACGGCCCGTGCCGCCGCCTCGAGCTGGGCCGACGCATCGTCGAGCCCGCCATCGGCGCGATCTTCGATCAGCGCCTGTTCGCCGGCGGCCAGCCGCTCCAGCGCTTCGCCATCCAGCTCCCGGTCGCTGGTCACGCCTTCGGCGTCGACCAGCTCGCAGATGCGCGCGGCGAACGGAGCGGGATCGAGCCCGAGCACCGTCTCGCCATAACTCTCCAGAAAGCGCCTCCGGCAATCCCACGCGAGCCGGGGACGGCCGGTCGCGCGGATCAGGCCGTGCACGGCATCGAGCGTGCAGCCGACGTCGAGCACGGTGTCGAGCATGCCAGGCATTGATCGCGCCGCACCGGAGCGCACGGAGACCAGGAGCGGCCGCCGGCGATCGCCGAAGCGTTTTCCGGTCGCGCTCTCCAGGAAAGCGATCCCGTCCTTCAGCCCGTCGCGCAGGTGCTGCGTCGCATGGGCACGGCCGGCAATCACGTCGGCGCAGAGCTTGACAGGCAGCACGAAGGCCGGCGGGACCGGCAGGCCGAGCGCTGCCATCCGAGCGAGGTTGGCGGCCTTGGCACCGATCTCCTCGGCGGGCCGCAGTTCGGTCGCGTCAGCACCGATACGCACGATATGCATGGTGGATTCCTCAGGCTGCGAGATCGATCATGATGTGACGGCGGAGCAGATGGCCGAAAGCGGCGAAGCGATCGGTGGCGCGCTCGATGGCGCGCGCCAGCTCGATCACCGATAGCGACGTCGCAACGTCGAAGCCCCCGCCGAAGACGAGCGTGGTCGTGGCTCGCTCCCTGGTATCAGCCGCATGTTCGGCGTCGATCAGGCGGGTTACGGCGTCCAGCGCATCCTCGGAATCGACCCGCCGTCCTTCCGGCACGTCGATCGCCGCCGCAACGCCCCGTGAGGCTGTTTCGGCCGCTGTCGCGGCCACCACGCAAAGCTCGGCCAGCGACGCCAGCAGGGCCGGATCGGCCCGCTCGGGGAGCAGCGAGGCGACGAAGGCTGCCTGCTCCAGCTCGTCGATGGCATCCTCGATGCGGTCGATCAATTGCCCGATCACAGGGCGGGCATCGAGGCGGTCGACCTCCTTGCGGCCCTCCAGTGCGATGCGGTCTGCTTTCTGTTCGATCGCAGCACAGCGCGCCGCCAGCAGCTTGCCGTCGGCAGGCAGTCCGGCCCTGACCGCCGCGATATGGCGTGTGATCAGAATGACGAGATCGTGTGCCAATCCGGTCTGGCGCAGCACGGCTGCGAGCAGCGTCCCGTCGACGCGGTCGAGGTGCCGCACCAGGTCGGCCTCGATCTGGTCGCGGACCGTCCTGACCGAGCGGCAGGCAAGCAGCGCCTCGGTCGAGGCGCGCAGTGCCGCCTTGAGAAAGTCGATCGCGGCGGCGCGGCCCAGCGCCTGGTCGAGCCGCTCGCCGAAGCCGATCCGCGAGGGAGCGGCGTTCCGGACCGCCGAGCCCAGCAGTTCGTTGCCGCCGAGTTCGAGAAAGCCGCGGTGGCCGATCAGGTTGCGCGCCGCCCATTCCAGGATGCGCGTCGCGTCGTCCTTCGCGACCCAGGTCCGCAGCAATTTGCGGGCCTTATTCCAGTCGATCAGGAAAACCAGCGCAGCGCCGATCGCCGACAGGAATTCGTTGCGCTCCGCGGCATGATCCGCCTGGTATTGACCGGTGACGAGATAGAACGAATTCTCTTCGCCGAGATCCGCAGCCGTATGTCGATCGAGCCCGCTCCAGTTCGCGTCGAACTTGTCGAACAGCGACATGAAGAATTTCGCGCGCGCCAGGTGTACGTCGGTGTAGGTGACGGTGACCGCGTTCTTCTTCACCGCGATCACGACGACATGGGCATCGGTGGTGCCGATGTCGTTCTGGATCAGGAGCCGTCCGCCCGCCCGTGTGGCCATGGTGTCGAGGCCGGGATGATTGAACTTGAGGCCGCGCGTAGCGTTCAGCCCCTTCATGAAGGCCGCAACCGCGGCGCGGTCCTCGCCATGCAGGCCGAACACATGGGCGCCGTCGAGCGCCTCTTCCGAGCAGCTCGCCGCCAGCTTGTTGAGCTGCTTGTGCAGGTCCATGACCAGCCGGTGCAGGCTGTCGCCGGCCGTGTCGGTCACGCCTGTCAGGCGCGCGATGCGGGCGACCTCGATTTCGCTGGCGGCATCGAGCAGGCCGGCGCTGCGGATAGCCTCGAGGCGGGCATTGGCCTTCGTGCCTTCATCGGGGGCGCCGGCGTCGACGGCGCGGATCATGGTCGCGGCGTCGTCCTGAATATCCTTCATCAGCTTCGCGAGATCAGGGGCCGCAAGCCGGTCCCGTCCGACCATATGCGCGCCGCCGATCAGCGTCGCGATGGCGGCAGGCGCAATGCCCGCGGTCTGACTCTCGATGCCGAGGTCGCTCGCCGGCCGGTTCGGGTCCCGCGCATGTTGAGCGGCCGCCTGGAGCGCGCTCATGCGCACCTTGATGCGGTCGTTGGCGGCGAGTCCTTCTGCCACCAGGGTCGGCAACAGAATGCCGCCTTGTCCGAGTTCTTCGATGATCTGGGTTTTCATGATCTATCCGCATCACGTTCGATGCGTGCATCATGTCGCAGGGCGGCGGCGCTGGCGTTGCGCCAGATCATTCATGAAACCGTCATAGGCGGCCGCCCTTGCGCAGCAACTCGGCACAGTGACGCGCGATCATGATCTCTTCATTGGTGGGAATGACGAACAAGGCAACGCTGCTGTCCGGAGCGCCGATGCTTTCGCGGCCTTCGCCGTTCGCCGTCGCGTCGATGCGCACGCCGAGCCAGGCGAGGCGCTCGCCGATGCCCTTGCGGATCTCCTTCGCATGCTCGCCGATGCCGCCGGTGAAGACGATGCCGTCGAGTCCTCCGAGCGTGTTGGCCATGACGGCGATCTCCTGCGCCGCGCGGAAGGTGAAGAGATCGACCGCCTCGCGCGCCGACGCCTCGCTGCTCGCAAGCAGCGTCCGCATGTCCGCGGAGAGGCCGGAGACGCCGAGCAGGCCGGACTCGTGGTAGAGCAGATGCTCTAGATCTTCGGCCGACATCTTCTCATGTTGCAGCAAGTAGAGCAGCACGCCGGGATCGATCGTGCCGCAACGCGTGCCCATCACGAGTCCGTCGAGCGGCGTCAGCCCCATTGTGGTGTCGACACTGCGGCCGTCGCGCAAGGCGCAGAGGCTCGCGCCATTGCCGAGATGGGCGATGACAACGCGCCTGGCTGCGAGCTCGGGCGCGATGACAGCCAAACGGACCGCGACATATTCGAACGAGAGGCCGTGGAAGCCGTAGCGCCGCAGGCCCTGCGCCTCGTAGCGCTTCGGGATCGCGAAGCGGTTCGCGGGCGGGGCCATAGTGTGATGAAATGCGGTGTCGAAACAGGCGATCTGCGTCAGCTCGGGCTTGATCGTCCTGATCGGGTGCACGGGTGCGAGACATCGCGGCTGATGCAGCGGCGCCAGCGGCGTCAGTGCCGCCAGCTTCGCGTAGACCTCTTCGGTCAGTTCGACCGGGCCTGAATAGTCGGGACCACCATGAACGATGCGGTGGCCGACGGCGCGCAGGCGATGATCGCCAAAACGGTCCTCGACGAAAGCGAGCACGTCTGCGAACAGATGGCCGCCGTCCGCGTCCGACGCCTCCCGCTGTGTCTCGAACATCGTCTCGCCCGATGGACTCCTGGCCACCAGGCGCGGTTTCGTCTCGTGCTCGTCGAGCAGGCCCTTGCAGAGCAGGTCAGGTTCGGTGCCTGAGGTCTCGAACAGGCCGAACTTGATGCTCGAGGAGCCTGCATTGAGGACAAGGACCGACGCGGTCATGCCGCCTTGCCCGGCCAGACCCAGTCGCGGATCACGGGCATGTCCTCGCCGTGCTCACGCACGTAACGCGAATGCTCGATCAGCGCGTCGCGGAACTGCTGCTTCACTTGCGCGGCCCTGGTGGCAAGACCGGGCACGCGTTCGATCGCCTCGATGGCGAGGTGGTAGCGGTCGAGCTCGTTGAGCACGACCATGTCGAACGGCGTCGTCGTGGTGCCTTCCTCGGCAAAGCCGCGCACGTGCAGGCCGGCATGGTTGGTGCGGTTATAGGTGAGGCGGTGGATGAGGTAGGGATAGCCGTGATAGGCGAAGATCACCGGCTTGTCTGCCGTGAACAGACTGTCGAAGTCGCGGTCGGACAAGCCATGCGGATGCTGCTCCCTGGGTTGCAGCGTCATGAGGTCGACGACGTTGACGACACGGATCTTGAGATCCGGCAGCGCTTTGCGGAGGAGATCGACGGCCGCGAGCGTCTCCAGCGTCGGCACATCGCCGGCGCAGGCCATCACCACGTCCGGCTCGCCGTCGTCGTCCTCGGTGCCGGCCCAGGTCCAGATGCCGATGCCGGCATCGCAATGCGTCGCGGCCTCCTGCATCGACAGCCATTGCGGCGCCGGCTGCTTGCCGGCGACGATGACATTGATGCGGTTATAGGTGCGCAGGCAATGATCGGCGATCCACAACAGCGTGTTGGCGTCAGGCGGGAAGTAGATGCGGACGATGTCGGCCTTCTTGTTGGCGACGAGATCGACGAAGCCCGGGTCCTGATGGCTGAAGCCGTTATGGTCCTGGCGCCAGACATGCGAGGTCAGAAGATAGTTCAGCGAGGCGATCGGTCGCCGCCATGGCAGGTGCCGCGTCACCTTCAGCCATTTGGCGTGCTGGTTGAACATGGAATCCACGATATGGATGAACGCCTCATAGCACGAGAAGAAACCGTGCCGTCCGGTCAGCAGATAGCCCTCGAGCCAGCCCTGGCAGAGATGTTCGCTCAGCACCTCCATCACGCGGCCATCTTGGGCCAGATGCACGTCATAAGGCTCGATCGGCTCCATCCAGACGCGTTCGGTCGCATCGAATACGGCATCGAGCCGGTTTGACGCAGTCTCGTCAGGACCCACGATACGGAAGTTGCGCTCCCCGGCGTTGAGGCGGATCACATCCCGCAGGAACTTGCCGAGCTCGCGCGTGGCTTCCCCCGTCGCGCCGCCGGGCTGCGGCACCTCGACGGCAAAACTGCGGAAGTCGGGCAGCTTCAATTCCTTCTTCAAGAGGCCGCCATTGGCGTGCGGGTTGGCGCCCATGCGCCTGTCACCTTCGGGCGCGAGGGCCTGAAGCTCGGGAATGAGTGCGCCGCTGGCATCGAACAGCTTGTCCGGCTCGTAGCTGCGCATCCAGTCCTCGAGAATCTTCAAGTGAGCCGGGTTCTCGCGGCAGTTCGCGACGGGCACCTGATGCGCGCGCCAAAAACCCTCGACCTTCTTGCCGTCGACCTCCTTCGGGCCGGTCCAGCCCTTCGGGCTGCGCAACACGATCATCGGCCAGCGCGGCCGCTCGATCGTGCTGCGTCCGTCGCGGGCGTGCTGCTGGATCGAGTGGATGCTCGCGATCGCGACGTCGAGCGCATCAGCCATCGCCCGATGCATCAATTTTGGATCGTCGCCTTCGACGAACAGCGGCTCGTGGCCGAAGCCGCGGAACAGATCGCGGATCTCGCTATCAGGCATCCGGCCGAGCACGGTCGGGTTGGCGATCTTGTAGCCGTTGAGATGCAGGATCGGCAGCACCGCGCCGTCATGCGCGGGATTGAGGAACTTGTTCGAATGCCAGGATGCGGCCAGCGGGCCGGTCTCGGCCTCACCGTCGCCGACGACACAGGCGACGATCAGATCGGGGTTGTCGAAGGCCGCGCCATAGGCGTGCACCAGCGCGTAACCGAGCTCGCCGCCTTCGTGGATCGAGCCCGGCGTCTCCGGCGCTGCGTGGCTCGGGATGCCGCCTGGGAATGAGAACTGCCTGAACAGCTTGCGCAATCCGTCCGCATCGCGCGGGATGTTCGGATAGATATCGCTGTAGCTGCCTTCGAGATAAGTGTTCGCGACCATGCCGGGGCCGCCGTGACCGGGACCGCAGACATAAAGCACGCTCAGGTCCAGCGCGCGGATCAGGCGGTTGAGGTGCGCGTAGATGAAATTCAGCCCGGGCGTCGTCCCCCAATGGCCGAGCAGACGCGGCTTGATGTGCTCGGGCCGCAAGGGCTCGCGCAGCAGTGGGTTGTCCAGCAGGTAGATTTGCCCGACGGAGAGATAGTTCGCAGCGCGCCAGTAGCGATCGAGGAGATCGAGGTCGCTGCTTGCAGCGGCCGATTGTTGTTGAGATGTCATATTCATGCCGACCTTCACCGGGAATCGTCACCAACCGGGTTCCGGCGCGATCGATCCATCCGCGGCATCAAACGGGATCGAGATGACACGCTGTTGCGTGAGGTCAAAAATCGGCGCGCGAAGTTTAGGCAGGTCTACTGTGCATGGGGTTGTTTTCGCGTTTTCGATTCTTGTTCTTGATTTGTTCCTTTTGCGTGTTATCTTGATTGCATGAGTCCAGCTTCTTCTTCTGCTCTCAAGCACCCGCCGGTCACGGCGCCCTCCGAGCCGGCGGGTGCGCCTTCTGACTTTCCCGAGTTGGCTGTCGCCATCGACCGCCAGCGCCGGCGAGGGCGGGGTGCCCAGTCCAACGCCAGTGGGCGCTTTGAGGCCGAGGCGCGTGTCGCCTTCGACGATGGCTGGCAGAGCCTGGACGACCTGCCCCCGTTCAAGACCAGTGTCGGGGTCGACACCTCGCGCAAGGTGATCACCCGCAACGACTCCCCCGACATCGGCTTCGACCGCTCGATCAATCCCTATCGCGGCTGCGAGCACGGCTGCGTCTATTGCTTCGCGCGGCCGACGCATGCCTATCTCGGCCTGTCGCCGGGGCTCGACTTCGAGTCGAAGCTGTTCGCCAAGCCCGAAGCGCCAGTTCTGCTCGAGAAGGAGCTCGCCGCCTCAGGTTACGAGCCGCGGATGATCGCGATCGGCACCAACACCGATCCCTATCAGCCGATCGAGCGCGAGCGCAAAATCATGCGCGGCATTCTCGAGGTGCTGGAGCGCACCGGCCACCCCGTCGGCATCGTCACCAAATCCGCGCTGGTCGTGCGCGACATCGACATTCTCGCCCGCATGGCCAAGCGCAACCTCGCCAAGGTCGCGATCTCGGTGACCTCGCTCGACCCGAAGCTCGCGCGGACCATGGAGCCGCGCGCCGCGACGCCGCCGAAACGGCTGGAGGCGCTGAAGCAGCTGTCCGAGGCCGGCATTCCCACGACCGTGATGGTCGCGCCTGTCATCCCCGCGCTGAACGATTCCGAGATCGAGCGCATCCTCGATGCCGCCGCCCATGCCGGTGTCAAGGAAGCCTCCTACGTGCTGCTGCGGCTGCCGCTGGAGGTGCGCGATCTCTTCCGCGAATGGCTGATGGCGAATTATCCGGACCGCTATCGCCACGTCTTCACCCTGATCCGCGACATGCGCGGTGGCCGCGATTACGATTCGAAATGGGGCGAGCGCATGAAGGGCACCGGCCCGATGGCCTGGACCATCGGCCGCCGCTTCGAGATCGCCTGCGACCGGCTCGGGCTGAACAAGCGCCGCTCGAAGCTGACGACGGATCATTTTGCCAGGCCGAAGCAGAACGGCGAGCAGCTCAGCCTGTTCTGAGGCGCGGAGCGGACGAGGTATGTGATGAGTAAGGAACTGCCGGCCCCGATCCCGCGGCTGACCGTGATCACGCTCGGCGTGCGCGACATCCGTGCCAGCATCGCCTTTTATGATTCGCTCGGCTTTTCGCGCCGGCTGAAGGTAACAGGCGAAGCAGTTGCATTCTTCGACACCGGCGGCCCGGTGCTCGGCCTGTTTCCCTGGGACCAGCTCGCCGATGACGCCAGGCTGCCGGACCAGCCGAGACCAACGACCTTCCGCGGCGTCACGCTCGCCTGGAACTGCGCTTCGCGCGAGGAGGTCGATACCGTGCTGGCGTTCGCGCTGCAAAAGGGAGCCACGTTGCTGAAGGCCGCGCATGAGACCGATTACGGCGGTTATTCCGGCTATTTTGCCGATCCCGACGGCCATCCCTGGGAGGTCGCCGTCGCGCCCGGCGTCGAGGTCGGCGACGACCGGCGGGTGCATCTGGCCGAATAAGGCTGCCTGAATAACGGGAATTGCGTCGGGTTCCCGGTTGCGCCGGCGAGCCGGCTTGCGCACGATCCGGCCATGATTCGGGACAAGTCCACCAAAAGGCCAGCCAAAGACGCACCGGAGAAGGCTGCCGAGAAGAAGGCTGCGCCGGCCAAGGCGAGCTTCCGCCGCGAGCGCGCGCTGATCAAGCGCGGCATCTGGCCGGTCGCGGGCTGCGACGAGGCCGGCCGCGGGCCGCTGGCCGGCCCCGTGGTCGCGGCCGCGGTGATTCTCGATCCTGACCGCATCCCGCGCGGCATCGACGATTCCAAGCGCCTGACGGCGGAAGAGCGCGAAAAGCTGTTCGACAGGATCTGTGCCACCGCGCAGGTCTCGGTCGCCGTCGCCTCGCCCGCGCGGATTGACCGCGACAACATCCTGCGCGCCTCGCTGTGGGCGCTGAAGCGCGCGGTGGTCGCGTTGCCCGAGCAGCCGAAGCTCGTCTTCGTCGACGGCCGTGATCGCCTCGACACGGCCTGCGATTGCGAGGCCGTGATCGGCGGCGACGGCATCGTGCTCTCGATCGCGGCCGCCTCGATCGTCGCCAAGGTGACGCGCGACCGGCTGATGTGTGCGCTGGCGCAGGATTGCCCGGGCTATGGTTTCGAACAGCACAAGGGCTATGCCGTGCCCGACCATCTCGACGCGCTCGACCGGCTCGGCCCGACCGTCCACCACCGCAGCTTCTTCGCCCCCGTCGCCGCCGCCCGCGCCAAGCACATGCCCTGGACCGTCGAGCCGGTGCAGGATCTGTTCTCCATCACCGAGGTCGAGGTGCAGGTGGAGACCGCAGTTGAAATCGATGCTTCAGCGGGCCTCTAGAGCAGACCGCCGTTGCCACGGCGCGTGGCGCCCTTTATCAAAACAGCTGTGAGCGAATAGGGCCGGCTGGACGGGTTGGCTGCATCTTGCGGGCGTTGCATGCGGTTTACCTCCCTGGTCATCGAGCTCATTCGCGCCCGGCCGCGGTTGATCGTCTGGATTGCCGTGCTGCTGCAGGCTGCGATGTGGCTGCTGGTGGCGTTGCTGTTCTACCGCAGCCCACCCGGCAGCCTTGCGACCCTGCTGGCCTTTGGCCGCGAATATCAGGTCGGCACGGATCTCGGCCCGCCGCTATCGATCTGGCTGGCGGATATCGCCTATCGCGTGGCAGGCGGCCATGTATTCGGCGTCTACGTCCTTGCCGAGCTCTGCGAGATCGCGACTTTCATCACCCTCTATCATCTGTCGCGGGCCGTGATTGGCTCACAGCAGGCGGTGCTCGCTGCGCTCCTGACCATGACGGTGCTGGCCTTCTCGTCGTCCGCGCTCGACTTTGGCCCCCTTGTCCTTGCCCGGCCGATCTGGGCGCTGTTGCTGCTGCATTCCTGGCAGATCATCGGCCAACGCCGAGGCAACGCCTGGTTCGCCTGGTCGATCGAGGCGGGCCTTCTGCTCCTGACCACACCGGCTGCGATCTACCTGCTTGCGCTGCTCGTCATCTTCGCGCTCTCGACGGCGGGCGGCAGGCGCACGTTGCGTGCGCTCGATCCGCTGTTCGCGCTCGTCGTCGTCGCCGTGCTGGCGCTGCCCTATGCGGTCTGGCTGATGCGCGCCCAAACTCTCGTGCTGCCGGCCATGCCGCAAATAGCCGACCTCGGTGCCCGTGCGATCCACGCCGCCTGGCTGCTCGGTGGGCTCGTGTTCGGCGCGATCGCGGTCCCGGTGCTGAGCTTCCTCAACACGCCCCTGTTTGCCGGCAAGAGTGAGGAGGCGCCGATCATCTACCGGCCGCCGGTCGAGCCGCTCGCTCGCAACTTCGTCTATTTCTTCGCACTCGCGCCGGCGCTCGGTGCAGTCCTGATCTCCGGTCTGTTCGGGCTCGAGACCGTCGTCGGCGGCGCCGGCGTCGTGCTGGTCATGTCAGGCCTCGCCATGGTCGTCGCGGCCGGCGATCTGATCGCGATGCGCCGCGCGCGGATGTTGCGCACGGTGTGGGCGGCCGCCGTCGTCGCCCCCGCCGCCGGCGTCGTGCTGGCCGTGCTGTTTCTGCCCTGGACCGGCACCGGCGAGATCGCGACCTCGATGCCGGCGCACGCGATCTCGGATTTCTTCGACGACAGCTTTGCCCGCCGCACCAATCATCGCCTGCGCGCGGTCGCCGGCGAGACGCAGCTTGCAAGCCTGATCACGCTGCATTCCGGCCGGCCGCACCTGTTCATCGATGCCGATCCGGCGCGCACACCGTGGATGTCACAGACGAAATTCAGCGAGAGCGGCGGCGTCGTGGTCTGGCGCGCGTCTGACACCGCTGGTACTCCGCCTCCTGACATCCTCGCGCGCTTCCCCGGCATCGTGCCGGAAGTGCCGCGGGCCTTCGAATGGTTGATCAATGGCCGTCAGGGATTGCTGCGTATCGGCTGGGCGATTGTACGGCCGAAGGGGGGCTGACGCTAGCTCTCTCCATCGTCATTGCGAGGAGCCCTTGCGACGAAGCAATCCAGGCTGTCCCAATGGAGAGATTCTGGATTGCTTCGCTGCGCTCGCAATGACGGGGAGAGTTTTTGCTCTCACTTGGCCGCCAACACCTTCGCGATCGCCCGCAGATCCTGCCAGGCCAGCCGCTTGTAGGACGGCGAGCGCAACAGATAGGCCGGGTGGAAGGTCGGCAGTGCGCGGATGGTGCGCTGGCCGGTCTCGTACTCGAACCAGCGCCCGCGCGTGCGCATGATGCCTTCGCGGGTCGAGAGTAGTGTCTGCGTCGAGGGATTGCCGAGCGTCACCAGCACGTCGGGGTTCACGAGCTCAATATGGCGCTGGATGAAGGGCAGGCAGATCTGCGTCTCCTGCGGTGTCGGTGTGCGGTTGCCGGGCGGCCGCCAGGGAATGACGTTGGTGATGTAGGCCGTGCTGCGGTTGAGCCCAATCGCGCCGATCATCAAATCGAGCAGCTTGCCGCTGCGGCCCACGAACGGCAGTCCCTCGATGTCCTCGTCGCGGCCCGGCGCCTCGCCGACGAACATGATGCGCGCCTGCGGATTGCCGTCGGCAAACACCAGCCGCGTCGCGGTGTGTTTGAGCGCGCAGCCTTCGAAGTTCTGCATCAGCTCGCGCAGCGCCTCGAGCGTCGGCGCGGTGCGCGCGGCCTCGCGCGCCGAGGCGATCGCGACGTCAGGCGCAGGTGCGGCCTCGCCGCGCAGCACCGCAGGCGCGGCGACAGGCCGCGGCGCTTCGACCGGCGCTACGCGGGGGGCCGGCGGCGGGGCGTCTAATTCCGCCAGGCGGTCGACCGGTTCCTCCGCGAGCGCGCAATCGACGCCGGCCTCCAGATAGAAGGCAAGAAGTTCGCGGACGGTGGGTGCGGGCTCGGGGATCATTGGGAAAGTCAGACTATTAGTTCATCTTAAGGCGCCTTGCATCCCAGCGGAACGCATTTCCGTGGTTGTCCTACCCGGAAAAATCGGAAACAAGGGGGCGCAAATGACAAGGAACCGTCTCAAGGGCTGAGATCAGATGAGCACCGAAGAACTTCCCCCGCGCGAATCCATGGAATTCGACGTCGTCATCGTCGGCGCCGGCCCCTCTGGCCTGGCTGCGGCGATCCGGCTGAAGCAGATCAATGCCGATCTCAACGTCGTCGTGGTGGAAAAGGGCTCCGAGGTCGGTGCGCACATTCTCTCCGGTGCCGTGATCGATCCGGCCGGTCTCGACAAGCTGATCCCTGACTGGCGGGAGGATTCGGATTGCCCGCTGAAGACGCAGGTGAAGGATGACCGCTTCTACTGGATGACGGCCGGCGGCGCGATCAAGCTGCCGAATTTCATGATGCCGCCGCTGATGGACAACCATCACTGTTATATCGGCTCGCTCGGCAATGTCTGCCGCTGGCTGGCGCGAAGGGCCGAAGCGCTCGGCGTCGAGATCTATCCGGGCTTTGCCGCCGCCGAAGTGCTCTACGACGACAAGGGCGCGGTGAAGGGCATCGCCACCGGCGACATGGGTATCGGCCGCGACGGCAAGCCGAAGGACTCCTTCACCCGCGGCATGGAGCTGCTCGGCAAGTACACGCTGTTCGCCGAAGGCGCGCGCGGCAGCCTCACCAAGCAGCTGATCGCGAAGTTTGCGCTCGATGCCAAGAGCGAGCCGCCGAAGTTCGGCATTGGCCTCAAGGAAGTCTGGCAGATCGATCCTGCCAAGCACCAGAAGGGCCTGATCCAGCATTCCTTCGGCTGGCCGCTCGACCTGAAGACCGGCGGCGGCTCGTTCCTCTATCACTACGACGACAATCTCGTTGCGGTCGGCTTCGTCGTGCATCTGAATTACGACGATCCTTATTTGTCGCCATTCGACGAATTCCAGCGCTTCAAGACCCATCCCTCGATCCGCGGCATCTTCGAAGGTGCCAAGCGTCTTGCCTATGGCGCGCGTGCCATCACCGAGGGCGGCTATCAGTCGGTGCCGAAGCTGACGTTCCCCGGCGGCGCGCTGGTCGGTTGCGCGGCCGGCTTCGTCAACGTGCCCCGCATCAAGGGCGTGCACAATGCGATGGGTACGGGCATGCTGGCTGCCGAGCACGTCGCAACCGCGCTCGCGGCCGATCGCGCCAATGACGAGGTCGTCGACTACGAGAACGCCTGGCGGGCCTCGTCGGTCGGTAAGGATCTGTTCCTGGTCCGCAACGTCAAGCCGCTGTGGTCGAAGTTCGGCACCGTGCTCGGTGTCGCGCTCGGCGGCTTTGACATGTGGTTCAACACGCTGTTCGGAACCTCACTGTTCGGCACGCAGTCCCATGCCAAGCCCGATCGCTCGACGCTCGATCCTGCAAAGCAGCACGCGCCGAAGAACTATCCGAAGCCCGACGGCAAGATCTCGTTCGACAAGCTGTCCTCGGTGTTCCTGTCGAACACCAACCACGAGGAGGACCAGCCGGTCCATCTCCGGGTCGCCGACATGAACCTGCAGAAGACCTCCGAGCATGATGTCTTCGCCGGACCCTCGAACCGCTATTGCCCGGCCGGCGTCTATGAATGGGTCGAGGAGGGCGCCAGCCCGCGCTACCAGATCAACGCGCAGAACTGTGTCCACTGCAAAACCTGCGACGTGAAGGACCCCAATGGCAACATCACCTGGGTTCCCCCGGAGGGCGGCGGCGGCCCGAACTACGAGGCGATGTAGGGGACGCCGGGTCACAAACGTGACCTAGCGCACGTTCGCGTGAGAACGGGCGCATGATGGGTGGGCCCGGGAGCACCACGGGGGGGCATGGCCACGATAAGGCCATAGTACCGGCGTCTTGGGGCTCTCTTGACGGTCACTTGAACGGTCACTTGGCCGATTTGGGGCGTGCGGAGGGGATCGCCCGGTCCGAATCCTTGCGGCGAAGCGCCAAAAGCGGCATTGTCCGGACCCGACGGTTCCGGGTTACATGTCGCCGGTCGCGTTCGCTCGCGAAACGGCCTTTGCTTCAAACCCAGGCACTACCAACTCAAGGCGAGCCCTGATGTTTTCAAATCGTTTCAACCGCTGGACTGCTGCTGCCATCGCCCTTGCCGGCTCTGCGATCATGGCGGTCCCCGGCGCGGGGCTGGCGCAGACGCCGGACCATCCGGCCGACACGGCGGCGCAGTTTCCGACCCGAAACGATCTGAAGTCGCTCACCACCGCCGGCAGCTATCTCGCCGCCCGCCACGCCAGCGTCGAGCGCGATGCGACCTCCGCCGCCGCCTTCTACCGCTCCGCGCTGCGGACCGACCCCAAGAACAACGAGCTGCTCGACCGCGCCTTCATCTCTTCGGTCGACGACGGCGACATCGAGGAAGCGGTCAAGCTCGCCGAGCGCATTCTCACCATCGACAAGACCAACCGCATCGCGCGCCTCGTGGTTGGCGTGCATGATCTGAAGCTCAAGAAATATCCGAGCGCGCAGAGCAACATCAACCAGTCGGTTCGGGGACCCATCACCGATCTCGTCGCGACGCTGCTGTCCGGCTGGGCCGCCTATGGTGCCGGCGATGCCAAGGGCGCTGTTGCCACCATCGACAAGCTGGCGGGCCCGGAATGGTATCCGCTGTTCAAGGACCTGCATGCCGGCATGATCCTCGAGAACGCCGGCAAGGAGAAGGACGCCGGCGTCCGCTTCGAGCGCGCCTACAAGCTCGACGATTCCATGCTGCGCGTCAGCGAGGCCTATGCACGCTGGCTGTCGCGCAACAAGGACGCGGCCTCGGCGACCGCGGTCTATGAAGCCTTCGACAAGAAGCTCCCCCGTCATCCGCTGATCGAGGAGGGGCTGCGCGAGACCAAGGCCGGCAAGAAGCTGCCGCCGCTGGTCGATTCCGCGCAGGCCGGTGCGGCCGAGGCGCTCTACGGCATCGGCGCCACCCTGACCCGCCGCGGCGGCGAGGATCTGGCGCTGGTCTATCTCCAGCTCGCACTCTACCTGCAGCCCAGCCATCCGCTGGCCTTGCTCTCGCTCGCCGACCTCTACGAATCGGTGAAGCGGCCGCAGATGGCGATCAAGATCTATGAGCGCGTGCCGTCATCCTCGCCGTTGAAGCGCAATGCGCAGATCCAGCTCGCCATTGACCTGGATTCCGCCGACCGCAGCGACGAGGCGATCAAGATCCTCAAGAGCGTGATCTCGGAGGACTCCAAGGATATCGAAGCGATCATGGCGCTCGGCAATCTCGAGCGCGGCCGCAAGAAGTTCGGCGACTGCGGTGCGACCTATTCGCAAGGCATCGACGTGCTGCCGGCCGGAAACGACAAGGCCAACAGCGTCTGGTACTATTATCGTGGCATCTGCGAGGAGCGCTCCAAGCAGTGGGGCAAGGCCGAAGCCGACATGAAGAAGGCGCTCGAGCTGCAACCCGACCAGCCGCATGTCCTCAACTATCTCGGCTATTCCTGGATCGACCAGGGTGTGAACCTGGACGAAGGCATGAAGATGATCAAGCGTGCCGTCGAGCAGCGTCCCGACGACGGCTACATCGTCGACTCCCTCGGCTGGGCCTATTACCGTATCGGCAATTACGAAGAGGCGGTGAAGAACCTCGAGCGCGCGATCGACCTCAAGCCCGAGGATCCCACCATCAACGACCATCTCGGCGACGCCTATTGGCGCGTCGGCCGCACGCTGGAAGCCAAATTCCAGTGGGCGCACGCCCGCGACCTCAAGCCCGAGCCGGACGATCTGCCGAAGATCGAAGCCAAGATCGCCAACGGCATGACGGATGACAGTTCGAATTCTTCGGCCGCACAGGCGGACAAGAAGAAAGACGACGGCAAGGGCGGCTAATCTCGCTAAGTTCTGGGGGCGTATCGCCGATGGCGGCGTTGATTGAAGAAGGGCGCGCGAAGGTCAATTTGAGCCTTCGCGTGGTCGGCCGTCGCGCCGACGGCTATCATGATCTCGAAAGCGTGGTTGCGTTTGCCGATTGTGCCGACCGATTGACGCTGGAGCCGGGGGGCGAGCTGAAGCTTGCGACCACGGGGCCGCTCGCGGCCGCCTGCGGCGAGACCTCAGACAATCTCGTGTTCAAGGCCGCCAAGCTGTTGGCCGAAGCCGTGCCGAATCTGAAGCTCGGTGCCTTCGCGCTCGACAAGGTCTTGCCGGTCGCAGCCGGGATCGGCGGCGGCTCGGCGGACGCGGCCGCGGCGCTGCGCCTGCTCGCGCGTCTCAACAATTTGTCGCTCGATGATCCCAGGCTGCAGAAGGTTGCGCTGTCGACCGGCGCAGATGTGCCGGTGTGCCTGCTCTCGCGCGCCTGCGATATGACCGGCGTCGGCGAGCAGTTGCTGCCGCTGCCTCTGCCGAGCATGCCCTGCGTCATGGTCAATCCGCGCGTGCCGGTCGCGACCAAGGATGTGTTCCAGGCGCTGGGACTGCGCAACGGCGAATTGCTGGTCGGGGCCACCTCGGTCCTCGGAGCTCCGGCCTGGCCGGAGACGGGCGGGTCGATCGCGGACTGGGTCGAGGTCCTCGAAACCGTCGCCAATGATCTCGAAGCCCCTGCAATGCGCATCGAGCCCGTCATCGGCAACGTACTTGGCGCTTTGCGCGATTCCGCCGGCGTCAAGCTGGCGCGCATGTCCGGCTCCGGCGCGACGTGCTTTGCGATCTACGGCGCGCCGGCGGATGCGCATGCCGCCGCAGAGAAGATTCGCAGGGATCACCCCGGCTGGTGGGTGCATGCGGGGACGTTGAGCTAGCCCGTTCCATCCTCCTCCAGCCCGAGAAATTTCCGGATCTCACCCAGCACCTCATCCGGCTTGTCGTGCTGCAACCAGTGCCCGGCGCCGGCGATGGTGGCGATCCGCGCCTGCTGGAAATAGCGCTCCAGGCCGGCCGAGCGCGCGCCGGCGAGAAAGCTCTCGCCGGCGTTCAGCAGCAGGGTCGGACAGGCGATGCGCGACCATAGCGCAGTGTGATCCTCCGGCCAGAGCCGGTGCGGTGCGCTGACACGCTGATAGGGATCGAACTTCCAGCTATAGGTGCCGTCCTCGTTCTGTCGTGCGCCATGCGTGGCAAGATGCAGCGCGAGGTCACGGGTGAGGCGCTTGTTGTGAAGCACCATCTGCGCCGCGGCGTCCTCCAGCGTTGGATAGCGGCGCGCCGTGCGGTCGTGCAGCCTGTCGAGCTGGCTGACCCATTTGCCGATACGTTCATGTGTCGGTGGCTTGGGTGAATCGGGCAGCATCGTCACGCCGTCGAGCACGACGAGCTTGTCGACCAGTTCGGGGAACGATCCCGAGAAGATCAGGCTCACCATGCCGCCCATGGAATGGCCGATCAGCGTCACACGAGGCGCTGCTATGCTGCGGACGAGCTGGACGAGATCGTAGACATATTCGGTCAGCGCGTAGCTGCCGCCCTTGGTCCAATCGGAATCGCCATGGCCACGCAAATCGGGCGCGATCACATGAAAATGCGGATGCAGCGAGCGGGCAATGGCGTCCCAGCTTCGGCAATGATCGCGGCCGCCATGCACCAGAATGAGCGGCGGCGCGCCCGCGTTGCCCCAATCGGCATAATGCAGCCGCAGGCCGTGCGATTCATAGAAGCGGCTTTGCGGGTCGAGCATCGGGTCGCGATCCCCTGGACTGATGGCAGATGCCCTGAACTAGCCTGCCGCCAGGCATTCGACAAGCAATCGCTCACGCTCGCTTCGGGGGCGTTCCGCCGCCAGGCGTCGGTTGAATCACGGAGCTTCCGCGCCCGCTAGCCGGTGCGGCGGAAGATCGCGCTGGCGTTCACCCCGCCGAAGCCAAAGCCGTTCGTGATCGCGTGCTGCATCGGCATCGGACGCGCAGCACCGGAAACGATGTCGATCCCTTCCGCGCCCGCATCCGGGTTTTCGAAATTGAGCGTCGGTGGTGCGATCTGGTCGCGCAGGGCGAGCACGGTGAAGATCGCCTCCAGGCCGCCGGCGGCGCCGAGCAGATGGCCGGTTGCCGATTTGGTCGCGCTGACCGCGATGGATTTGTTGCGGCCGAACAGCGCGCCGATCGCGCCAAGCTCGCTCTCGTCCCCGGCCGGTGTCGAGGTTGCATGCGCGTTGAGGTGCTGTACGTCTGAGGGCGCAAGGTTTGCCTGCCGGAGTGCGATCTCCATGGCGCGGCGGGCGCCGTCGCCGTCGGGTGGACCCGACGTCATGTGATAGGCATCGGCGGTGGTGCCATATCCCACGAGCTCGGCGATCGGCGTCGCGCCGCGCGCCAGCGCATGTTCCAGCTCCTCGATCACCAGAATGCCGGCGCCTTCGCCCATCACAAAGCCGTCGCGGTAGCGATCGAACGGGCGTGAGGCACGCGTGGGCTCGTCGTTGTAGGCGCTCGACAGCGCGCGGGCCGCCGCAAAGCCGCCGAGGCTGACGATGTCGATGCAGGCTTCCGCGCCGCCGCAGATCGCCACATCAGCTTCGCCTGATCGGATCATGCGTGCGGCATCGCCGATCGCCTGCACGCCGGCGGCACACGCCGTGACCGGCGTGCCCAGCGCACCCTTGAAGCCATATTTGATCGAGACGTGGCCGGCGGCGAGGTTGGCGAGGAACGAGGGGATTGTGAACGGCGACAGCCGGCGCGGGCCGCGCTGCTCGGTGATGCGCACGGCCTCCGCCATGGCCGGGAAGCCGCCGACGCCGGAGCCGATGACCGTTGCGGTCCGCTCCAGCGCAGATGCATCCTGCGGTGTCCATCCGGCCTGTGCGACCGCTTCAGCGGTAGCGAGCAGGGCAAACAGGATGAACCGGTCCATCTTGCGCTGGTCTTTTGGCGCTGCGGCCTGCGCCGGGTCGAAGCCGCCTTCGGTGTCATCGGCCTTGTCGGGCACGAGGCCGGCAGTACGCCCGGGCAAGGCCTGCGACCATTGCGGCAGCGGGCGCAGCCCGCTCTGGCCGGCAAGCAGCCGGCGCCAGGAGATCTCGACACCACAGCCGAGCGGCGACACCGCGCCCATTCCCGTCACGACGATACGACGCATGTCAATCTCCAGCCGGCGCGAGGTCCGGGTTCATGGCTTTGAGCGAGGTGAGCCGCCGCCGCATCAGGCGGCTCGCGGCCGGGCCTGCGATCACAACTGCATTGGCGAGCGTGATCGGTTGCCTGTCGGCGGCGTCGACCACGATCGGATCGAGCGGCCGACGATCGTTCCTGTCGGCCAGCAGGATGGATTCGCCCTTCGGCGCGAGATGCCTGTTGCCCCAGGCCAGCAGCGTCGCGATCACCGGAAAGAAATCCCGCGCCTTGTCGGTCAGCACATATTCGTAACGCGGCGGCCGCTCCTGATAGCGGCGGCGGACGAACATGCCGGTCTTGGTGAGATGGGCGAGGCGCCGCGACAGGATGTTCGGCGCAATGCCGAGATTGCGCTCGAACTCGTCAAAGCGCGTCGATCCTTGAAGCGCATCCCGCAGGATCAAGATGCTCCACCATTCCCCCACCATCTCCACGGCGCGGCCGACCGGACATTCCTGGATGGAGGGGGATTTGGGCTGCATGGCGGGAAAGGTAGTGGAGTGACTTGCAAAATGCAAGTAACTGCGAACACGAACGGATATGGGGTGGAGCGGGTGATGGGTTGGAGGGACGCGACTGTGACACTGTTGGTGTGGCGAGAGTCGCTGCTGTGACAGACCTTGTCGCTGCGGTTTGAGATGCAAGCTGCTGAGCGATTGCCGCGCGACATACTCCGTCATTGCGAGCGTAGCGAAGCAATCCAGACTGTTTCCGCAAGGGATTCTGGATCGCTTCGCTCGGCTCGCAATGATGAGGAGACGGCCGGGGCCTAACTCACCGCTGTCGTCCCGGCGAAGGCCGGGACCCATAGCCACAGGGAGTGGTTTGGGTCGGAATGGTCGTTATTGGTACCGGCACACCTGTTCTATCGATAGATCAGGCGGTATGGGTCCCGGCCTTGGCCGGGACGACACCGATGATTGAAGAGCACCCAGACCTAAGCGCGAAAGCCTAATGCGACCGTGCCAGGCAGAATGCCACCACCTGCTCCAGCGCGCTCTTCATCGGCGAGGATGGGAACAGCGCGAGTGCGTCTACCGCCATGGCGCCGTAGTGCTGGGCGCGGCTGAGCGTGTCCTCGAGCGCACGGTGCTTGTTCATCAGGCCGATGGCATGGTCGAGATCGGCATCGCCGATCTCGCCGCGTTCCAGCGCCCTGATCCAGAAGGCGCGCTCGGTGTCGTTGCCGCGGCGGAAGGCGAGCACGACGGGCAGGGTGATCTTGCCTTCGCGGAAATCGTCGCCGGTGTTCTTGCCGAGTTTCGCGCTCTTGCCGCCATAGTCGAGCACGTCGTCGACGAGCTGGAAGGCGATGCCGAGATTCATGCCGACCGAGCGGCAGGCGGTCTGCTCGGCCTTGGGGCGGTTGGCGATCACGGGGCCGACCTCGCAGGCCGCGGCGAACAGCTCGGCGGTCTTGCCGCGGATCACGGCGAGATATTCGTCCTCGGTGGTCGCCGTGTTCTTGGCGGCGGCAAGCTGCATCACCTCACCCTCGGCGATGGTGGCGGCGGCAGCCGACAGGATGTCGAGCGCGCGCAGCGAGCCGACCTCGACCATCATGCGGAAGGCCTGGCCGAGCAGAAAGTCGCCGACCAAGACGCTCGCCTCGTTGCCCCAGAGCATGCGCGCCGAGAGCTTGCCGCGGCGCATCTCGCTCTCGTCGACGACGTCGTCGTGGAGCAGCGTGGCGGTGTGCATGAACTCGACGGAGGCAGCGAGCTTGATGTGGCCGTCGCCGGTGTAGCCGGCGAGGTTGGCCATCGCCAGCGTCAGCATCGGCCGCAGCCGCTTGCCGCCGGAGGAGATCAAATGGTTGGCGACCTCCGGGATCATGGTCACGTCAGATCCGGTCCGCGACAGGATCGTGGCGTTGACGCGCTCCATGTCGGGGGCCACAAGGGCAACCAGCTCTTCGATCGACGCGCCGGGAGTTTCGAAAGGTACGATGACGGCCACGCCGGTCTCCAATATTTGCCCCGGAGGGGCTATTCTGATGGAAAGACAATAGAAACTGGACGGGGATGCGGCAAGGCCTGTGGAACCATTGACATTTGCCGCTTTCACCCCCTTCGGGCAGGAGGCTCGTCTTGCGTGAATTGGTTCGGACCAACGATATCGTGCTGGTGTCGGCGATCGGCGCGCTGCTCGACGGCGCCAACATCCATCATCTGGTGCTGGACCAGAACATGAGCATCATCGAGGGCTCGCTCGGCGTGCTGCCCAGGCGGATCCTGGTCCATGAGGACGATGCCAGCGAGGCCCGGCAATTGCTGACCGAAGCGGGCCTCAGTCACGAATTGCGCGGCGATGATTGACGTCGTCACAGATCTCACCGAGGACGCCTTTCTCGGCGGCCAGTTGCTGCTCAAGCAGAAGCGATCCGGCCACCGGGCAGGACACGACGCCATTCTGCTTGCGGCCGCGACCGAGGCCCGCGACGGCGATCATGTGGTCGATCTCGGCGCCGGCATCGGCACGGCCGGCCTCGCGCTGGCCCGGCGCGCCGGTGGGATCAATCTTTGCCTCGTCGAGATCGATCCGGAACTGGCCGCGCTCGCGCGCGCCAATGCAGCCGCCAATGCGATCGTCGCTGACGTGATCGTGCTCGACGTTACCGCCGATGCGCAGGCCTTCGCAGGCGTTGGGCTCTTGCCTGACAGCGCCGACTGCGTGTTGATGAACCCGCCCTTCAACGATCCCGCGCGGCACCGCGGCTCGCCGGACCAGGCGCGTCACACCGCGCATGTCGCGACGGACGAGACGCTGCAGGCCTGGGTGCATGCAGCGCGGCGCATTCTCAGGTCGAACGGTGTGCTGACCTTGATCTGGCGCGCTGACGGAATCGCGGACGTCTTGGCAGCGCTGTCACGCGGCTTCGGCAGCCTGTCGGTCCTGCCGGTTCATGGTGAAGTGGGACGTCCTGCGATCCGCGTGCTGGTGCGCGCGGTCAAAGGCGGACGAGCGCCGACGCGATTGCTGCCGGGCCTCATGCTCAATGATGAGTCACGCGTGCCTAAAAAAGAGGTACGGAATATTCTGGAAGGGAGAGCGGTCTTGCCGCTGGCGGAGCCGTGACGGCTTACTGGGGAAGCGATTCCGACTGCTGTTCCGGCCGGGACGTAAAGCGAATCGCCGTAAAGAGCGCGCCCATCAGCATCAGCAGCAGATAGATCTTCATGTCGTTTCCTCCGCTGCCTCATTGCAGCTTCCCAGCAGGGATTCTGCAAAACACGTTCCAGGCACCAGCAATGACAGTCGCGTGATAAATAAGGGTTAACCAGAGGTGACGGCATGGCCGAACAATTGAACGATCGTGAGAATTCCGGCCTGGCCGACAAGCTCATGCAATATCTGCCGGCGCGCTTCCGCCCCGGTGCTGCGGTGGTGCCCGTGGTGCGGCTGTCAGGCGTCATCGGCGCGGTGACGCCGCTGCGTCCGGGCATGACGCTGGCGGGAGTCGCGCGCGTGCTGGAGCGGGCGTTTTCGTACCGGAACGCCAAGGCGGTCGCGCTTGTGATCAATTCGCCCGGCGGCTCGCCGGTGCAGTCGCGCCAGGTCTATCTGCGTATCAAGCAGCTCGCGGCGGAGAAGAAGCTGCCCGTGCTGGTGTTCGTCGAGGACGTCGCGGCCTCCGGCGGCTACATGATCGCCTGCGCCGGTGACGAGATCTTCTGCGACCCGTCCTCGATCCTGGGATCGATCGGCGTGGTCGGCGGCAGCTTCGGTTTCCAGGAGGCGATCAAGCGGCTCGGCATCGAGCGGCGGCTCTACACGGCAGGCGCCCACAAGGCGATGCTCGATCCGTTCCTCCCGGAAAATCCTGATGACGTCGCCAAGCTGAAGGCGCTTCAGCGCGAGATCCACCAGATCTTCATCGCGCTGGTGAAGGACAGCCGCGGCGCAAGACTCAAGGGCGCGGACGACACCCTGTTCACCGGCGAGTACTGGGCCGGGGAGAGCTCGATCGCGCTCGGGCTGGCCGACGGTATCGGCGATCTCCGCTCAACTCTTCGTGCCCGCTATGGCGAGAAGGTTCTCACCCCCGTGATCGCACAGCCGAGCGGGCTGCTGTCCAACCTGTTGGGGCGGAAATCGCCCGGCGCGGGCCAGCTTTCGGCCATGGAATCAATGGCCGGGCTGCCGGACGAGCTGATCTCCGCGGTCGAGACGCGGGCGATTTGGGCGAAATTCGGGTTCTAGGTTCGGACCTCCCGCGCCATTTGGTCCAAGGGGATCAGGAGCCGAGCCAATTGCGGCGCGGCCCGGACTGCGCGAATATGGGTGTGGGGGCTGAGTACTACACGAGGATCGACCGATGCCGCCGTTCGTCGCATTTGCGGGCGTCCTGGGCGGGCTTGCCGTGGTCCGCTGGGCCTACAAGACCGCACTCAGGATCAACGAGGAGCTGGAGGAGATGCGCCTGTCGCGCGTCGCCGAGGCCGCCCACATGGGGAATATCCAGACGCTGAAGCGTGACCCCGTGACCGGGGCCTATAGGCCGGGATAGGCCGAGTCTTCCACGCGCACCTTCATTCCGGGGCTCGCCCTGCGGGCGCCCCGGAATGACGGCCATTTCCGCCCCCTTTGCCTTGATTCCCATCCCCGCCGTCGATACGGTCCCGCGCGATTCAAACCCCCCGCGAGAGCCTGATCTGACGATGGACGCCTCATTGCCCGCCCATATGCGCCCGGACCGCTCGTTCCAGGGCCTTATCCTGGCCCTGCAGCGCTATTGGGCGGATTACGGCTGCGTGATCCTGCAGCCCTACGACATGGAAGTCGGCGCCGGCACCTTCCATCCCGGGACGACCCTGCGCGCGCTCGGGCCGCGGCCGTGGAATGCCGCCTATGTGCAGCCCTCGCGCCGGCCCAAGGATGGCCGCTATGGCGAGAACCCGAACCGGCTGCAGCACTATTACCAGTTCCAGGTCATCCTCAAGCCGTCGCCGCCGAACCTTCAGGAGCTGTACCTGAAGTCGCTCGCCGCCATCGGCATCGACTCCGCCATCCACGACATCCGCTTCGTCGAGGACGATTGGGAAAGCCCGACGCTCGGCGCCTGGGGTCTCGGCTGGGAGTGCTGGTGCGACGGCATGGAAGTCAGCCAGTTCACCTATTTCCAGCAGGTCGCGGGCGTCGAATGCGCCCCCGTCGCGGGTGAGCTCACCTACGGCCTCGAACGGCTCGCCTGCTATCTGCAAGGAGTCGACCGCATCATGGACCTGAACTTCAACGGCCGCGAAGGCGCCGAGAAGGTCAGCTACCGCGATGTGTTCTTCCAGGCCGAGCAGGAATATTCGCGGCACAATTTCGAACATGCCGACACCGCGATGCTGTTCGAGCAATTCAAGATGGCCGAAGCGGCCTGCAAGAAGTACCTCGATGCCGGCTGGCAGACAAACCCGGAGTCCGGCAAGCGCGAGGCGCATCTGATGGCGCTGCCGGCCTATGACCAGTGCATCAAGGCGAGCCATGTCTTCAACCTGCTCGACGCGCGCGGCGTGATTTCGGTGACGGAGCGACAGAGCTACATCTTCCGGGTTCGCGAACTGGCGAAAGCCTGCGGCGAAGCCTGGGTGCACACCGAAGCCGGTGGAGCGGCCTGATGCCCGATCTTTTGCTTGAACTGTTCTCGGAAGAAATCCCCGCGCGCATGCAGGCCAAGGCGGCCGACGATCTGCGCCGCCTGGTCACCGAGAAACTCGTCGCTGAAGGCCTGGTCTATGAAGGCGCGAAAGCGTTCGCGACGCCGCGCCGTCTTGCGCTCACCGTCCACGGCATCCCCGCGCGCCAGCCTGATCTCAAGACTGAACGCCGCGGACCTAAAGTCGGCGCGCCCGATGCGGCCGTGCAGGGCTTTCTGAAAGCGACCGGCTTGAAGTCGCTGGATGAGGCCAAGATCCAGCGCGACCCGAAGGGCGATTTCTACATCGGCCTGATCGAGAAGCCCGGCCGCGACGCCATCGACGTGCTCGCGGAAATCCTGCCCGTGATCATCCGCACCTTCCCCTGGCCGAAATCGATGCGCTGGGGTGCGCGCTCCGCCAAGCCGGGCGCGCTGAGCTGGGTGCGTCCGCTGCACGCGATCACCGCGACCTTCGGCCTCGAGACCGAAGAGCCCGATGTCGTGAAGTTTTCCGTCGACGACATCGAGGCCGGCCAGACCACCTACGGCCATCGCTTCCTTGCGCCGTCCGCCATTTCCGTCCGCCGCTTCGAGGACTACGAAGCCAAGCTCCTGGATGCGAAGGTCGTGCTCGACCCCGACAGGCGCAAGGATGCGATCCTCACCGACGCCAAGCAGCTTGCCTTCGCGCAGGGCTTCGAGCTCGTCGAGGACCCGAACCTGCTCGACGAGGTCTCGGGCCTCGTCGAATGGCCTGTCGTGCTGATGGGCTCGTTCGAGCAGGAGTTCCTGAAGACTCCCGGCGAGGTGATCCGCGCCACCATCCGCAACAACCAGAAATGCTTCGTGGTCAGGGATCCCAAGACCGGGAGGCTGACCAACAAGTTCGTCCTCACCGCGAATATCGAGGCGACCGACGGCGGCAAGGTCATCGTCTCAGGCAACGAGCGCGTGATCCGCGCCCGGCTGAGCGATGCGAAGTTCTTCTACGAGACGGACCTGAAGACCAAGCTCGAGGACCGCCTGCCGAAGTTCGAGCAGATCGTGTTCCACGAGAAGCTCGGCACGCAGGCCGCGCGTATTGGGCGAATTGTCGCGTTGGCTGCTCAGATCGCCAATCTTGTTGAGCCTCAGTTGCAAGTGGGCCAAAAAAGCTATGGCGGGAGCGCGGCCAAATACGTCAACGACGTCGAGCAAGCAGCGAAGCTTGCCAAGGCGGATTTGCTCACCGAGGTCGTGGGAGAATTCCCTGAGGTTCAAGGACTGATGGGCAAGTATTACGCACTCGAGCAGGGTGAAGACGCCTCCGTCGCCGCTGCTTGCGAGGAGCATTACAAGCCGCAAGGCCCCGCTGATCGCGTGCCGACTAATCCGGTCAGCGTTGCCGTGGCGCTGGCTGACAAGATCGACACGCTCGTAGGCTTCTGGGCAATCGATGAGAAACCGACAGGAAGCAAGGACCCGTATGCGTTGCGTCGCGCGGCGTTAGGCGTGATCAGGCTGATCCTCGAAAACAACCTGCGAATTGAAATGGTTGCCTTGTTTGATCATCATTCTCAGACGGTTGACAAGACATTCAAGCAATTGGCGCATGCTAGCGGACAAAAGCAAGGTGGGGACCACTTTGTTGCGGTCGGCTACGCGGGCTTTGAATGGAACAACAGGCGGGTTCGCAAGAACAGCGTTGATCTCCTCGCCTTCTTCGCCGACCGCCTCAAGGTCCAGCTCCGCGAGCAGGGCGCGCGTCACGATCTCGTCGACGCCGTGTTCGCGCTCGGCGGGCAGGACGATCTCCTCATGATCGTCCGCCGCGTCGAGGCGCTCGGCAAGTTCCTCGAGAGCGATGACGGCAAGAACCTGCTCGCCGGCACCAAGCGCGCCAGCAACATCCTCGCGATCGAGGAGAAGAAGGACAAGCGCAGCTTCGACGGTGCGCCCGATGCTGCGCTCTACAGCCTCGGTGAAGAAAAGGCGCTGGCGAAGGCGATCGACGAGGTCAAGGCGGAAGCAAATGCAGCCGTCGCCAAGGAAGACTTCGCCGCCGCGATGAGCGCGATGGCAAAGCTGCGTCCGCCGGTCGATGCGTTCTTCGACAAGGTGCGCGTCAATGACGACGATGCCAAGGTGCGCGAGAACCGGCTCAAGCTGCTGAACGAGATCCGCAGCGCCACGCGTGCGGTGGCGGATTTCTCGAAGATCCAGGACTAGGCTCGTGCCCCGGACGCAGCGCAGCGCCACTTAGCGGTGCGCTGCAGAGCCGGGGCCCATGCCGGCTCCGTGCTCGGAGCTCCTGGGTCCCGGCTCTGCGCCGCAGCGCTTTGCGCGCTGCGCCTTGTCCGGGACACAAGAGCGTGCGCACGCGAAGCACAAAAAATGCCCCGCCCGGCGGGGGGAAGACCGGGCGGGGCCTGATGTCCGATTGCACTGCTCGCGCCAGCCTGATTGATGTGGCGCGCCGGACATCGAGTTGAACGGCAACGTTTGCTAGTTCATCACCTCGACGATGCGCCGCGAGCGCGGCTCGACCAGCACGGTCTCGCCGTTCACGACCGTGTAGCGATACGTCGTCGCGCCGAAACGTTGCGGCACGTCATAATAAGTGATGCCGGTTTCAGGTAAGGTGGCACCGACCACGACGCGATCGGGAATATGGAAGGCCGGCACACGTTGCTCGACGACATAGTCGCGGAAAGCCGGCCGCTGCTCGACCGCAATCGTCGGGCCGTTATCGATCACGACAGGCGCACGTCCCACTGTGATCCCGGTTTGCGCCTGCGCCGCGACGGGCGAGCCGATCGCGGCCGCGAGCGCTGCTAGGGCAAGAATCCTGTTCCGCATGGGCAACTCCTTCGAATTGACTTCAGCCGGCGCCAGTGGCGCGACCGGTTGCCAATGCTGCGCCGGGCGTGATGTTCCGGAAAAAGCCTTGCCGCATACGCGGCAATTTCGGGCAGTTTTCGCGGAGCAGGGAACCCGTATCGACCTTCACGCGTCTCTACGGGCGAAACGGGGTCCGCTATGATCCCGCCGCGATTCGCCTCATCCCTTGGGAAAGATAATTCATGCACCTCACCGTCGCCCACATCTCGCCGCTGCTGTCGCTGCTTGCGGGCGTTCTCATCCTGATCATGCCGCGCCTGCTCAACTTCATCGTGGCGATCTTTCTCATCCTCAACGGTGCGATCGGGCTCGGTCTGTTGAAGTGGCTCCATCTCTAGGCCTTCATTTTCCGGAACTCTTCGACTTGCGCGGGCCTGCTCAAAGTGGTGTAAGGCGCGCGATTTCCCATTCCTCTCGCAGGTTGTGTGCAAGCTATGGCCAAAGCCGCCTCGAAGCCTAAGAAACTCCCAGCGAAATCAAAGCCTTCCGCTAAGGCGAAAGCCGCGCCGGCAGCCCGCAAGGCGCTCCCCAAAAGCTCTGTGAAGAGCGCCCCGAAGCCGGTCGCCAAGGGTGCTGCCAAGGGTGCTGCCAAGGGTGCTGCCAAGGGTGCTGCCAAGGGTGCTGCAAAGCCCGCCGCGAAGGCTGCGACCAAGGCGGTTGCACCGAAAGTTGCTGCGAAGGCGGCTCCAGCCAGGAGCGCTCCGGCAAAGGTGCCGGCCAACAAATGGGTCTTTACTTTCGGCGACGGCAAGGCCGAGGGCCGGACGGAGATGCGCGACCTGCTCGGCGGCAAGGGTGCCAACCTCGCCGAGATGGCCAATCTCGGCCTGCCGGTGCCTCCCGGCTTCACCATCCCGACCTCGGTCTGCACGTATTTCTACGCCCACGACAAATCCTATCCGAAGGAATTGCAGTCGCAGGTCGAGAAGGCGCTCGACTACGTCGGCAAGTTGACCGGCAAGGTGTTCGGCGACACCAAGAACCCGCTGCTGGTCTCCGTGCGTTCAGGCGCGCGCGCCTCGATGCCGGGCATGATGGACACCGTGCTCAATCTCGGTCTCAACGACCGGACGGTGGAAGCGCTGTCGGAGCTCTCGGGCGATCGTCGTTTCGCCTATGACAGCTATCGCCGTTTCATCACCATGTATTCCGACGTGGTGCTCGGCTTCGAGCATCATCATTTCGAGGAAATCCTCGACACCTTCAAGGACAGCCAGGGCTATACGCTCGACACCGACCTCACCGCCGAGGACTGGGTCGATCTGGTCGGCAAGTACAAGGACGCGGTCGCGCGCGAGACCGGCAAGGATTTCCCGCAGGATCCGCACGACCAGCTCTGGGGCGCGGTCGGCGCGGTGTTTTCGTCCTGGATGAACGCGCGCGCGGTGACCTATCGCAAGCTGCATGACATTCCGGAATCGTGGGGCACCGCGGTCAACGTGCAGGCCATGGTGTTCGGCAACATGGGCGAGACCTCGGCGACCGGCGTTGCCTTCACCCGCAACCCCTCGACCGGCGAGAGCAAGCTCTACGGCGAATTCCTGATCAACGCGCAAGGCGAGGACGTGGTGGCGGGCATCCGCACGCCGCAGGACATCACCGAGGAAGCGCGGAAAGAATCCGGCTCCGACAAGGCGTCGATGGAAGCGGCGATGCCGGAGGCCTTCAAGGAGCTGACGCGGATCTACACGCTGCTCGAGAAGCACTACCGCGATATGCAGGACATGGAGTTCACGGTCGAGCAGGGCAAGCTGTGGATGCTGCAGACCCGCGGCGGCAAGCGCACCGCGAAGGCCGCGCTGCGCATCGCGGTCGAGCTCGCCAATGAAGGCCTGATCACCAAGAAGGAAGCGGTGACGCGGATCGATCCCGCCTCGCTCGACCAGCTGCTGCATCCGACCATCGATCCCAACGCCAAGCGCGACGTGATCGCGACCGGCCTGCCGGCCTCGCCAGGTGCGGCCTCCGGCGAGATCGTGTTCTCGTCGGACGAAGCGGCCAAGCTCCAGGGCGACGGGCGCAAGGTCATTCTGGTCCGCATCGAGACCAGCCCGGAAGACATCCACGGCATGCACGCCGCCGAAGGCATCCTGACCACGCGCGGCGGCATGACCTCGCACGCGGCGGTCGTCGCGCGCGGCATGGGCAAGCCCTGCGTCTCCGGCTGCGGCACCATCCGCGTCGATTACGGCCGGGGCACCATGAGCATCGGCTCGCGCACCTTCAAGGCCGGCGACGTCATCACCATCGACGGCTCGCTCGGCCAGGTTCTGGCCGGCCGCATGCCGATGATCGAGCCGGAACTGTCAGGCGAGTTCGGCACGCTGATGAACTGGGCAGACCAGGTCCGCAAGATCGGCGTCCGCGTCAACGGCGACACGCCCGACGACGCCCGCACCGCGATCAAGTTTGGCGCGGAAGGCATCGGCCTGTGCCGCACCGAGCACATGTTCTTCGAGGAGACCCGCATCCGCACGGTGCGCGAAATGATCCTCTCCGAGGACGAGCAGTCGCGCCGTGCCGCGCTGGCAAAGCTCCTGCCGATGCAGCGCGCCGATTTCGTCGAGCTGTTCGAGATCATGAAGGGGCTGCCCGTCACGATCCGGCTTTTGGATCCTCCCCTCCATGAGTTCCTGCCGCACACCCATGCCGAGGTCGAGGAAGTGGCGCGTGCCATGAACACCGATCCGCGGCGCCTGGCCGACCGTGCGCGCGAGCTGTCGGAGTTCAATCCGATGCTGGGCTTCCGCGGCTGCCGTATCGCGATCGCCTATCCTGAGATCGCCGAGATGCAGGCCCGTGCGATCTTCGAAGCCGCGGTCGAGGCCGAGAGGCGCACCGGCAAGGCCGTCGGCCTCGAGGTGATGGTGCCGCTGATCGCGACCAAGGCCGAGCTCGACCTGGTCAAGGCTCGCATCGACGCCACCGCGAAGTCGGTGATGCGCGAGACCAACACCAAGATCGCCTATCAGGTCGGCACGATGATCGAGCTGCCGCGTGCGTGCCTGCTCGCGTCCGAGATCGCCGAGAGCGCCGAGTTCTTCTCGTTCGGCACCAACGACCTGACGCAGACGACGTACGGCATCAGCCGCGACGATGCGGCGAGCTTCCTCGGTCCCTATGTGGCGAAGGGCATCCTTTCGATCGATCCCTTCATCTCGCTCGACCAGGAAGGCGTCGGCGAGCTGGTCAAGATCGGCGTCGCGCGCGGCCGCAAGACGAAGGCAAAGCTCAAGATGGGCATCTGTGGCGAGCACGGCGGCGATCCGGCCTCCGTCGCCTTCTGCCACAATGTCGGTCTCGACTATGTGTCGTGCTCGCCATATCGCGTGCCGATCGCGCGCCTCGCTGCCGCGCAGGCCGCGCTCGGCAAGGCGATCGCGAGCCAGGCGTAGGACGAAGCAATATAGGTGATGCGAAAGAGGCGGGGCTTGCACCGCCTCTTTTCATTTGAGGCGACTTCCGTTTGAGGCGACGCTGTCGCCACACACTCGCCGTCATCGCCCGGCTTGACCGGGCGATCCAGTACGCCGAGGCAGTTGTGATTACGCCGAGAGGCAGCGGCGTACTGGATGCCCCGCTTGCGCGGAGCATGACACCGACTATGTGGATGCGTTTCGCAAAGACACTGACGACTGAATTCACCAGCGTCCCGTATTGATACGCATGCGCAAGAGTTCCTTCACCATTCGCGTTGACCGATTGTTTACCGCTTCTCGCGACGCGGCGTTTACCAACACATCGCATCGCCCCGTGAAAACACCTGCAATCGCTTGAGTGTGCTTCGCCCGCAACGCGGATTAACGCCCCGGCAACCTAAATTAGATACTCACGATAAAGATCGAATTGCACGGATGTACTGAATTCGATCAGTACGGGCGTAAGCGTAGTGTGAGCGTATCGATGTCAGTGTTGCGTAACCATCCGAAGGGTGCGCGGTTCGCATCCTTCGGACTCGGTCTCTGCATCTTCGCATTGATGCCGAGAGAGATCGGATATCAGGACATAGGCTCGCTGCTGGCGCGTCAGCCCGGCGTCGCCGAGCGCTGGCAGAAGCAGGTGTTCTCGGCGGCCTCGTCCATTCAGCTCGCCACCTACAGCTTCTCGCGCCCGATCGGGACGTCCGCGCCGCAGAGCGCAATGGTGCGCCTCGCCAGCCTTGATGGCCGCGATGTCACTCGTTCCATTTCGCGCAACCCGGTGCTGCAGGCGCCGGCGCGTTATCAGGCCTCCGACTTTCCCAAGGTCGATCGCGCGCTGAAAGGCGATCGTCTCGCCACCGCGTCGCCTGCGCCAGTGCCTGAGCCCGTTGCTCCGGCCGCGACGCCCGCGCAGGAAAATCCTGCGACCTCGAATAGCTCCGTGTTCGGCGCGAAAACGGCCGAGCTGCCCGCGGTGCAGCCGCAGGCAATGTCGCCGGAATCAGCGGCCGCGCTCGATCCCGAGCTTCAGGAGGCGATGCGTGCGCCGCCCTTGGCTCAATATACAAATCCGCCGAGGGCCGATGACAACGCGTTGTCCCTCGCAGCCCAGCCGCTCAACGCGTTGAAGCCGGCAACGGTCGCCGCGCCGCCGCGCGATCCCTTCAGCGTCAAGACCTCGAACCTGTTCTTCGGCAGTTCCTCGCTGGGCGGTAACCTCGAGAGCATCGAGAGCTGGCAACCCGGCGCCGAGCCGCTGATTGTGGCGCCCGATCCCGATATGAAGCTGGCCTCGCTGTCGGCGCCGAACGAAGACGCCGCCAGCGCCGCCGAGAGCGGGGAGAGCGTCGCGCCCAAGGGTGAGGTCAACGCCGACAACCAGCGCGCCAAATCGCCGGCCGAGCGGCTGGCGCTCGACGAGAAATCGCGCGCGAAATCGGAAAAGTGCCTCGCGGAAGCCGTCTATTTCGAATCCCGCGGCGAGGCCGTGCGCGGCCAGATCGCCGTCGCGCAGGTGGTGATGAACCGGGTGTTTTCAGGCAAATATCCCGACACCGTCTGCGGCGTGGTCTATCAGAACAAGTACCGCCACTTCGCCTGCCAGTTCACTTTTGCCTGCGACAATAATCCCGACGTGATCCGCGAGCCCGATATGTGGGATCGCGCCAAGAAGATCTCGAAGGCGATGCTCGACGGCCAGATCTGGTTGCCGGAAGTCGGCAAGTCTACGCATTACCACGCCTATTGGGTGCGTCCGTCCTGGGTCGCCGAGATGAAGAAGATGTACAGGACCGGCGTGCACACCTTCTACCGGCCGCGCGCCTGGGGCGACGGCGAGGAAGAACCGAGCTGGGGCACGCCGGCACAGACCGCCGCGCTCTCGGCCGAACTCGTCCAGGAGGCCAAGAGCTCCGCCGAGATGGGCGTGACCGAGCGACGCTAAGCCTCCTCACATCTCGATATCCACCGCGCAGTCGAAATTCGGCGCCGAATGCGTCAGCGCGCCTGACGAGGCGTAATCGACGCCGGTCGCCGCGATCGCCGCAATCGAGTCCGGCGTGACGCCGCCGGAAGCCTCCAGCTCGAGGCGACCTTCCGTCATCCTGACGGCCTCGCGCAGCGTCGCGAGGTCCATGTTGTCGAGCAGCACCGCATCGGCGAGGCCAGTGGCGAGCACGTCGCGCAGCTGGTCGAGCGTGTCCACCTCGATCTCGATCTTGACCAGATGGCCGGCAAGGGCGCGAGCACGTTCCAGCACGGGGCGGATGCCGCCGGCAACCGCGATGTGGTTGTCCTTGATCAGGATGGCATCGTCGAGGCCGAAGCGGTGGTTGAAGCCGCCGCCGCAACGCACCGCGTATTTTTCCAGCGCTCGCAATCCCGGCGTGGTCTTTCTCGTGCAGCAGATGCGCATTTTCGTGCCCTCGGTGCGCGCGACATAGTCGGCCGTGAGTGTCGCGACGCCGGAGAGGCGGCCGACGAAATTCAATGCGGTCCGTTCCGCGGTGAGGATCGCGCGGGCCGGTCCTGAGATCGTCAAAACCTGCTGCCCGCGGACGACGCGTGCGGCGTCGCGGACATGCGCGCGGACTTCAATGTCGGTCGATAGCTTTTGCAGCGTCGCCAGCGCCAGCGGCAGGCCGGCGATGACACCGGACTGGCGTGCAACCAGGTCGGCTTGCGCCTTGGTCGCTTCCGGGATCGTCGCGAGCGAGGTGATGTCACCGGCGCGGCCGAGATCCTCGTCGAGAGCGCGATGCACGGCATCATCGATGGCGAGTGCAGAGAGGAAGGCGTCGGGATAGAGCAGGGAAGTCGGGGTGATCATGACAAGCTCCGTCAGGCGATCATGGATTGGGCGATGCGCGGCGTGGAATGTGCGCTGAGTCCGTCGGCGACCTCGCGCGCCCCGGCGAGTGTCGTCATCGTTCTCTGCGCCAGCGCTGGCGCCTCCTGCGGATGGTCGGAGCGGAAATGCGCGCCACGGCTCTCGCACCGGCTCCAGGCCGCGGACGCAACGAGCAGAGCCGCTGTCGCCATGTGGCGGACCGCGATGCTCGTTGCTGAGCGCTCGAGCGCAGCGAAATTGCGCACGGCTTCCGCGAGCGCGTCGCGCTCACGGATCACGCCGACATGCGAGGTCATGATCGCGCGCAAGCGCCTTACGGTGGCCGCATCCGGCGCGCCGCCGCGCGGCGTCACCAGCGCGTCGGGGAGGCGGGCAGGCGAAGCGATCGCGTGACCGGCGATGTCGTCGGCGATGCGCGCGGCGTAGACGACGGCCTCGAGCAGCGAATTCGACGCAAGCCGGTTGGCGCCGTGCATGCCGGTCGACGACACTTCACCGCCGGCCCAGAGCCCATCGATCGAGCTGCGGCCGCGTGCATCGACCGCGATGCCGCCCATGTGATAGTGCACGGCCGGCGCGATCGGGATGATCTGCATCGCGGGATCGATGCCGGCGGCGATGCAGCTTGCATGCACCGTCGGGAATTTGTCGGCGAAGCGCCTGCCCAGCGTCTGCCGCGCATCGAGGAAGGCACCGCGCCCTGCCGCGATTTCGGCGAACACGCCGCGCGCCACGATGTCGCGCGGCGCGAGCTCGGCGAGGGGATGCTGCGCAAGCATGAAGCGCTCGCCCTCGCCGTTGATCAATGTCGCGCCTTCGCCGCGCAGCGCCTCGGTCGCAAGCGGTGCCGGATCGCGGCCGACCATGATCGCGGTCGGGTGAAACTGTACGAATTCCGGATCGGCGACCACGGCGCCGGCGCGAGCTGCGAGCGCGAGGCCCGATCCATTGGCTTCAGCCGGATTGGTCGTGACGGCATAGAGATGGCCGATGCCGCCGGTCGCGAGTACGACCGCGCGCGAGGCGATCACGACGCGTCTCGACGCGAAATTGTCGGCCTCGCGCAGTTGAAGTCCGGTAACGGCGCCGTCTTCGGTCAGCAGCGCTTCGGCGACGAAACCTTCGACCAGGCGGATCGATGGCGTGCGGCGTACAACCTCGCCCAGGGCCGCGATGATCGCCGCGCCCGCGCCGTCGCCGCGGACATGCACGATCCGCCGCGCCGAATGCGCCGCTTCCCGCCCCACGGCAAGCCGGCCTTCGAGATCGCGGTCGAACGGCACGCCATAGGCAATGAGATCGTGGATCCGCGAGGGTGCCTCGCGCGCGATGCCGAGTGCGACCGCTTCATCGACGATGCCGCCGCCGACCGCAATCGTATCGGCGGCATGCGCTTCGGGAGTATCGCCGTCGGCGACGGCAGCCGCGATGCCGCCTTGCGCCCATGCGGACGACGCCCCCTGTCCGAGCGGCGCCGCCGAGATCAGTGTCACCGGCCGCGGCGCGAGCTTCAGCGCGCAAAACAATCCCGCGAGGCCACCGCCGACGATGACGACGTCGTCGGTGGTGCGGGTGAGGTTGTGGATGTTGTTTGTTGTCATGGCTCTCTCCTCATCGTCGTCCCGGCGAAGGCCGGGACCCATACGCCGCAGCACTTATTGGTTCGCGGGGCTGTGTAACGCTGTTCTTCGCAACCACATCTCCCTGTGGTTATGGGTCCCGGCCTTCGCCGGGACGACACTGTGGGTGTCGCCATGGCTCACCCTCAGTTCCTCAAATTGATCATCCGCTCGACCGAGCGCCGCGCCCGCGCTGCGAGCGCCGGATCGATCGTCACCTCTTCGCCTGATGTCAGCAGGCTCTCCAAAATGTTGGCGAGCGTGATGCGCTTCATGTGCGGACAGAGATTGCAGGGGCGCAGCATCTCCACATCGGGCAGCTCGGCGCGGACATTGTCAGCCATGGAGCATTCCGTGATCATCACGAGGCGCTTCGGCCGCCGCTCGCGCACCCAATTGATCATATGTGCGGTCGAGCCGGTGAAGTCGGCTTCCGCCAGCACATCAGGCGGACATTCCGGATGCGCGATGATCTGCACGGAGGGGTCGGCGTCGCGGAAGGCGCGCAGCTCTTCGCCGGTGAAGCGCTCATGCACCTCGCACGCGCCCTTCCAGGCGATGATCTTCACGTCGGTCTTCGAGGCGACATAGGTCGCGAGATAACGGTCGGGCAGGAAGATCACGCGCGGCGCGTTCAGGCTCTCGACCACCTGCACAGCGTTCGACGAGGTGCAGCAGATGTCGACCTCTGCCTTCACCTCGGCCGACGTGTTGACATAGGCGACGACAGGCACGCCTGGAAATTTTTCGCGAAGCAGCCGCACGTCGGCGCCGGTGATGCTGGCGGCGAGCGAGCAGCCTGCGCGGGAATCCGGGATTAGCACCGTCTTGTCCGGATTGAGCAGCTTCGACGTCTCCGCCATGAAGTGGACGCCGCACTGGACGATGACGTCCGCCTTCACCTTGGTCGCCTCGACGGCGAGCTGGAGCGAGTCGCCGCCGATGTCGGCGACGCCGTGAAAGATCTCCGGCGCCTGGTAATTGTGCGCGAGAATCACCGCATTGCGCTCGCGCTTGAGCTGGTTGATCGCGTGAATGGTCGGCGCCATCAGCGGCCACTCGATCGACGGGATCACATGTTTGACGCGCTGGTAGATCGGCGCGGTAGCGCGCTCGACCTCGCTGGTCCATTCCAGCGAGGGGCGCGGCAGCGTGGGAGCGGATCGCGCCGGCGCTGATGGAGTGGGGGTGGCCTGGCCCTGCGGCCGGTTGGCGAAATCATCAGGGCCGTAAATTCCAGCTATCGGCATCGAAGCCTCCCGTGCATGTCAATTATGCTCGATTTGAGTATATATGGGCGCTGAGAAATCCGGCCGAGAGGGCCGGTGGGGATTTCGCCAGAGCTTTGATATACTCAATCTGAGTAAATCTAAGATAACACGCCCTTTGGCAAGCCGCTAGGCCCGGCCGGACACATTTCCGTCAAGCCGCGCTATGGGCGCCAGTGGAGGCCGCGATAAAACGCAGTGCTCCCGCAATAGCCCTTTGCGGAACGCAATCATTTTTGACTTTCGATTTTCATGCACCTGCATTAAACGGCTGATCAGCGGTCGGCGGTTTGCGGATCGCCAGCGCCGGATGAGGAACACCATGTCGATCCAAGCGGGCGAATTCGCTCCCTCTCGTTCCTCTCAATGGCGCACGCCGGCCGTCATCATCTTCTGCGGTTGCGCGATCGGCATGCTCGGCTTCGGTCCGCGCTCGGCGCTGGGTTTCTTCGTGCAGCCGATGAGCCATGAATTCGCCTGGGGCCGTGACGTGTTCGGCCTCGCCATCGCCTTCCAGAATCTGTTGTGGGGATTGGGCCAGCCGTTTGCCGGCGCGATCGCCGATCGCTTCGGCCTGTTTCGTGTGATGTGCGTCGGTGCGCTGCTCTATGCCGGCGGTCTTCTGCTGATGCGCTATTCGTCGACGCCGATGTCGCTCAACATCGGCGCGGGCGTGATGGTCGGCTTTGGCCTCGCCGGCTGCTCGTTCAATCTGGTGCTGTCGGCGTTCACGAAACTGTTGCCGGCCGAGAAGCGCGGTCTTGCGCTCGGCGCCGGCACGGCGGCGGGCTCGCTCGGCCAGTTCCTGTTCGCGCCTGTTGGCGTCGCGCTGATCGACAATTTCGGCTGGCAACAGGCGCTCACCGTATTCGGCTTCCTGATGCTGCTGATAATTCCTCTGTCGCTGGCGATCTCGACGCCACCGGTCGCAACCACTGCCGGCGCAGCGCCTGCGGATGAGCAGACCATCACCAGGGCGCTCGCCGAGGCCTTCGGCCATCGCTCCTACGTGCTGCTGGTGCTCGGCTTCTTCACCTGCGGCTTCCAGCTCGCCTTCATCACCGTGCATCTGCCGGCGTTCCTGGTCGATCGCGGCATCTCGACGCAAACCGGCGGCTGGGTGATCGCGGCGATCGGCCTGTTCAACATCATGGGCTCGCTCAGCGTCGGCTATCTCCAGAACTCGCTGCCCAAGCGCTACATCCTCTCGGTCATCTATTTCACCCGCGCGCTGGCAACGCTGGCCTTCATTTCGTTCCCGATCACGCCGTTCTCGGCGATCGCCTTCGGTGCGGTCTCGGGCCTCACCTGGCTGTCGACCGTGCCGCCGACCTCAGCGCTGGTGGCGCTGATGTTCGGCACGCGGTGGCTGGCGACGCTCTATGGCTTTGCCTTCGTCAGCCACCAGGTCGGTGGTTTCCTCGGCGTCTGGTTAGGGGGCATCGTCTTCGAGAAATTCGGCTCCTACACGCCGATCTGGTGGCTCTCGATCCTGTTCGGCGTGCTCTCGGCGCTGATCAATCTCCCGATCGTGGAGAAGCCGGTCGCACGAGCGGTTGCGCAGCCGGCCTGATCGGCTAAACATCCCGGTCAAACAAGTCAGGGAGTTCAAGCCGTGGGCACATTCAAGGCTGTCAGGATCGACAAGGCGGACAAGGGCACCACTGCCGCGCTCACCCAGTTCGACGACGCCGAGCTGATGGACGGCGACGTCACCGTCCGCGTCGAATGGTCGACGCTGAACTACAAGGACGGCCTCGCGCTGACAGGCAAGGCGCCGGTGGTGCGCCGCTTCCCGATGATTGCCGGCATCGATTTCGCCGGCACGGTCGAGGCCTCCTCCCATCCGCAATGGAAGGCCGGCGACAAGGTCGTCTGCACCGGCTGGGGCATGGGCGAGACCCATCTCGGCGCCTATGCCGAAAAGGCGCGGGTGAAGGGCGACTGGCTGGTCGCCCTGCCGCAAGGCCTGTCGGCGCGCGATGCCATGGCGATCGGCACCGCCGGCTTCACCGCGATGCTCTCCGTGCTGGCGCTGGAGAAGCACGGCGTCTCGCCGAAAAGCGGTCCTGTCGTCGTGACGGGCGCGGCCGGCGGCGTCGGCTCGGTCGCCACCGCCCTGTTGTCCCGGCTCGGCTACCACGTCATCGCCTCGACCGGCCGTGCGTCCGAGGCCGACTATCTGAAGAGCTTAGGTGCTGCCGAGGTGACCGACCGCAATGAATTGTCTGCACCGGCAAAGCCGCTTGCCAAGGAGCGCTGGGCGGGTGGCGTCGACAGCGTCGGCTCGACCACGCTGGCGAACCTGTTGTCGATGACCAGGTACGGTGGCGCCATTGCCGCCTGCGGTCTTGCGGCCGGCATGGATCTGCCGTCTTCGGTCGCGCCCTTCATTTTGCGCGGGGTGTGCCTTCTCGGCATCGATTCTGTGATGTGTCCCATCGAGCCGCGAAAAGCCGCCTGGCAACGCCTCGCCTCCGACCTTGATCGGGCAAAACTAGCTGAAATTACTACGGAAATTTCGCTCGACCAGGTTCCGGAATGGGGCGCGAAAATCTTGGCCGGCCAGGTCCGCGGTCGCATCGTGGTAAAAATTCTCTAACGGCGTTCAGACTTTGCCAACCAAGCTGCTTCAATGTTGCCTTGGTTAGTATGGTAAGCAGCGGGTAAAGAGATAAGGCATCGCCCGCTGCGGGGTTGGTTCGGAGTTGAGCATGCTTGCGCGTATTGTGTTGGGGGCTGTCACGGCAGTCGTGACGTTAGCGCCGGCCGTCGCCTTGGCTGGGAGTATGAACGCGGACGAGGCTCGTCGCTTCGTCGCCGGCAAGGTCTTCGCCTTCACCTGTTTCGACGGCACCCGCGGTGCAGGCCGCATCCTCGACGATCTCGGCGCCGCCGGTGCGGTGCAGTTCTCGGGCTCGGGCCCGGTGCGCCACATCCGGCTTCCCGGCAACACCCTCCAGATCCGCGGCCAGAACGTCTGCGCCTCGATCAAGGGCATCCCGTTTGAGCCTTGTTTCAACCTGGAAAAAACCGACGATCGCAGCTTCCGCGGCTCCGTCTCGGGCATGGGCTTCGCCTATTGCGACTTCCATCACCAGGGTGGCAACCAGATGCTGATGGCCCGCGCCGTCGCACGGCCGCGCTCGCTGCATACCTCAGAGCAGACCGGTTCGATCAATGCGCCCAGTACCGAAGTCGCCGCGCGGGTCGAGACGCCGCGGGTCGAGAGCCGCCGGATCGAGCCGGTGAAGTCGGAAGCGAAGGCCGAGCCAAAGTCGGATTCGAAGAACGAAGGTCCGCTGGAGCTGCGCCGCTCGACCGAGTGATACGAGCGCAACTGCGCTCGGTTTACCTGCATTTGACGAATGCATCGCGCGGCAAGCCGTGGCGCCGTAATCATACGGCCCGCGGTTTTTATGCCTTGGTAGCGACTGTCGCCCCAGCCTGCGTAACGGCCGGGAGGCGGCCCTACGCAAGAGTTCAATAATGTCGCTCTATTTCTTTCGCATCAGCACCGGGCGCTATTCCGGCGCGGCTGATCAGCCGTACGAGTTCGAGGATCGCGCCGCGGCCTGGACCGAGATGACCGAGGTGTGCGCCAATCTGCTCGGCAGCATCGCCCGCAATCTGAAGCCCAACGCGAAGTGGAGCATGGAGCTGCTCGACGAGAACAAGCAGCAGGTCTTTCGCATCAGCCTGGTCAGCGAGGCCGTGTGTGCTGCACCAGCGAGGAGCATGGGTAACGACCGGCGGCCGTGATTAGCTTCTCAAGCGCGTGAACCGGGCCTGTCCGGCGGCGATGCACCGGCTTGGCCAGGAGGGGATGTTCGGACAGGCTGCAACAAATGGTTGCAAAAGAAATAACGGCCACAATTGTCGCATCCGTAGTTCCACGTAGGCCTCTGTTAACGGCTGCTTGCAACTATGTGCGCAATCTTACCGGATAAGAACCAGCCAGAATTGTTGGAATGACCCGCCCTGCCGTCCGTCGTGACGGTCGTGGCGCAGGTAACGTGTGCGTTTAGGTCTCATCGGGATTTGTCGTGATGTCGAAATTGTCGATCGTCTTCAAGCTTCTGACTGTGTTGTCGGTCCTCGTGCTCTCGCTCGCCGGTGTCGGCGTCGTTGCGATCGGAACGATGCAGAACATCAATTCCCACACGGTTGAGATCGCGGAGAGCTGGCTGCCGAGCGTGCGTGCGCTGGGCTCGATGCGGGCTGACATCAACGAGCTGCGCGTCGTCCTTCGTCTGCATCTCATGCAGGAGAGCATTGAGGGCAAGGACGCCGCAGAGAAGCGCATGGTTCCCTTGCGCGAGCGCATCGAGACCACCCGCAAGATCTATGAAGGCCTCATTACCTCACCGGAGGAACGCTCGATCTACGAACAGTGGGCCAAGGCTTGGGCGCAGTACCTGACCGGCGTTCAGGAGACGATGGCGCTGTCGCGCAAGAGTCCCGGCAAGTTCCCGACTGAAGCCAACGAGATGCTGCAGACCAAGGTCGCGAAGATGGCCCAGGCGGCCGATCCGCTGCTCCAGAAGGGCATTGAGCTGAACAACCACGGTGCCGAGCTGGAGACGAAGCAGGCGGCCGACAGCTACGCCACCATCTTTCGCGTGCTGGTCGGCATCATCGTGCTTTCGGTCGTGATCGCGATCGGTGCGGCCTACTATCTCGTGCGCGACGTCTCGCGCGGCATTGCTTCCATCATCAAGCCGATGCAATTGCTCGGTGAGGGCGATCTGTCGGCCGAGGTGCCGCATCGCGGCGAGAAGACCGAGATAGGCTCGATGGCGGACGCGCTCCAGATCTTCAAGGAAGCGCTGATCGCCAAGCGCGAGGCCGACGAGGCGGCGAGGCTCGACGCCGAGGCCAAGATCGAGCGTGGCCGCCGCGTCGACGCCATCACCAGCAAGTTCGAAGCCATGATCGGCGAGGTCGTTGGCACCGTGTCGTCGGCCTCGACCGAGCTCGAGGCGTCCGCGTCGACGCTGACCAACACGGCCCAGCGCGGCCAGGAGCTGGCGACCGTCGTCGCCGCGGCTTCCGAGGAAGCCTCCACCAACGTGCAGGCGGTGGCATCCGCCTCCGAGGAGCTGTCGTCCTCCATCACCGAGATCAGCCGCCGCGTGCAGGATTCGGCGCGGATGGCGGCGGAGGCCGTCGAGCAGGCGTCGCGGACCAATGAGCGGGTCAACGAGCTGTCGCAGGCGGCCGCCCGCATCGGCGACGTCGTCGAGCTCATCAACACCATCGCGGGCCAGACCAATCTCCTGGCGCTGAACGCCACCATCGAGGCCGCGCGCGCGGGCGAAGCGGGCCGCGGCTTCGCCGTCGTCGCCTCCGAGGTGAAGGCGCTGGCCGAACAGACCGCGAAGGCGACCGGCGAAATCGGGGCGCAGGTATCGGGCATTCAGGCCGCGACGCAGGAATCCGTCAGCGCCATCCAGGAGATTGGCGGCACCATCGAGCGGCTGTCGGAAGTCGCGGCGGCGATCGCCGCCGCGGTCGAGGAGCAGGGCGCGGCGACGCAGGAGATCTCGCGCAACGTCCAGCAGGCCTCGGTTGGCACCCAGGAGGTCTCGTCGAACATCACCGACGTGCAGCGCGGTGCGATCGAGACCGGCGAAGCGTCGGTCGAAGTCCTGTCGGCGGCGAAGTCGCTGGCGACCGACAGCACACGTCTCAAGGTCGAGGTCGCGCAGTTCCTGGAGTCGGTCCGCGCGGCCTGATTTTTCAGCTGCCCGTCTGGGGAGCCGGCGGTGGCGTTGCCTGCCGCCGGAATAGGATGCGCTGGTAGAGCCAGCCGATCGCGACCAGCACGATGCCGAGGCCCATGAACGACAGCGCCCGGTAGACGCCCGTCAGCGTCGACATGTCGATGACGAAGGCCTTCAGGATCGTCAGCGCGATGACGGCGGCCGACGCCAGGCGCGCCCGCTCGGAGTTGGCGAGAATACCGATGCCGAGCAGCACGACGCCGAAGGCGAGCCAGCCGATCGAATAGGTGTATTGCTCGGCGCCCGTGGTCTCGCCGCTGGTGAGGAACGGGCCGTGATAGAAGCGGCGGATCTCCAGCGTCAGGTAGACGAGCGCAAACACCAGCGCCGAGCCCGCAATCGTATTCGCATAGATCTTGCCCCGCGCGTCGGCCACCGCATAAGCGAGCAGCAGCATCAGCACCGCGGGCAGGGCGTAGCCGAGCAGCAGCAGGTTGAACAAGGCGCCGCCGACATCAATGTGCCACAGCAGCGGATTCTCCAGGAACAGCAGGCCTAACACGCCGATGAAGCCGGCGATCGCCGTGAGCACGATCGCGCCCACATTGTGCACGATGCTGTGGCTGCGCAGCCGCAACCGCTCCAGTCCGATCGCCATGGCCAGCGCCACGCAGACCTGCAGGGCGGCCTCGATCAGCGAGGGCGATGCGATCATGTCCCCGCCGGTCGCGAAGTGGCGGACCTCCATGAAGGCGAGCAGCGCGGTGAACAGGATCGCGGCCGCCTCCACCATGCGCAGCGGTGCATCGTCGCCCCTGCGGCGCAGGAAGATGCTCGCCCCCCAGAAGGAGGCGGCCGGCAGGCCATAGCCCCACAGCAGCCAATTGAAGATCGGCGTGGTGCCGACGGCATCGCCGACGATGCGCGGGTCATAGAGGATGCGCGAGGTGACGATGCCGGCGAAGATCGCGGCGAGCCAGCGCAGGAACGGGATAGGTCGCTGCAGCGCAATCCAGGCGGTGCCGAGCGACATCAGCGCCAGCGCGATGGTGAGCCAGCCCTTCTCCAGCGCGAAGGTCAGCGCCAACGCCAGCGCGCCGAGCGTGCCGGTCGCGAACAGGGCCGTCGAGATCGCAAGGCCCGGCCGGGTTTGACGGCGGGTCAGTGTTTCGGTCGCAAAGCCAAAGGCGGCGGCGAGCAGCACCGCGAGGATCGCGAACGGAATCGAGCGGTCGAGATGGGCAATGCGGGCGTAGAGCGCGACGAGGATCGCGATGGGCGTCGCGACACCCGCCGCCGACCACACCACGGGAATGATCGCCGAATTCGATCGGCCTTGCGCGAAGAAGCCGGCGATGCCGAAGCCGGCGGCAAAGATCGCAGCCATCACCAGATGCTGCGTCACCGCACTGTCGGTTGCGGTCGGCGTGATGCCCGGCATCGCGCCGCCAGGCAGCACCAGCATGTCAGGATTGGCGCGCACCGCCCATTCGGCGAACACGATGAACACGGTTGCCGCGGCCGCGCCCAGCGCGCCGACGGCGGCGTCCGCGCGCCAGGCGACGAACAGCGTCGCAGCAACGAGCAGCGTGAAGGCGATCAGCGACAGGTCGGCATGCGCACTCGACAATACGATCAGCATCGCGCCGAACAGATAGGCGCCGAGCGCGCTCGACGACACCGGTTCGATCTGTCCGTCCTCGATGGTGGGGCCAAACATGAAGCCGCAGACCACGAGCAGCGCGGCGAGCACGAAGCCTGACATCACATGGAACGCATGCGGCGCGACGTGCATGTCACCGGTGTCGAGGCCCGGGAAGATCCAGAGCACTGCGAAGACGATCGTCGTGACGGCCAGCCAGCGCCACAGCCTGATGCGGGCGAGGCCGAAGCTCGCGGCGGTGACGATGGCAAGATAAATGTACAGCGCCCAATAGTCCGACTTGCCGCTGGAGACCAGCACCGGCGTCGCGAAGGCGCCGACCACGCCGAGGCCTGCGAGCGCCGGCCCGTGCAGCAGCGCCGCCGCGAGCGTGCCCATCGCAACGATGCCGAGCAGCACGAAGGCGGTGGCGGGCACCAGGAAGCCATAGAGCGCGTAGGCGGCATACACGGTCGCGAACGCCACCGCCGTTCCGGCCGCGGTGAGGATCGCGGGGATGTTGGCGATCGGCAGCGCTGCGATGCTCGAGATGCTTTCCTTGCGCCGCGTCCACTCGCCGGCACCGAGCAGCGCGGCTGCGAACAGGCCGCCCAGGAACACGCGCACGCCGGGGCCGACGAGGCCCGCTTCGATCGAATAGCGCACCATGAAGAAGCCGCCGAGCGCGAGCGCCAGGCCGCCGATCCACACCACCCAGCGGGTGCCGAGCCGCTCCTCGAAGCCGGGCGCCGGCGCGGGCAATGACGGCGGCGCATCGGCTGCGAGGCCGGCTTCAGCACTCGGTTCGAGCGGGGGTGGCGAAGCCTCTTCGGTGACGAGCGGCGGCGCAGCCTCGGCTTCCGGCGCCAGCGGCGGCGGCTCTGCCGCAGATGTCTCCGGCGTGCTTGGCTGCTCCTGCACAGGCAGCGGTGGCGGTGGCTGAAGCTGGCGCTGCGCCTGCAGAGCGGCCTCCAGCGAGCGCAGCCGACGGCGCAGCTCGGTCGCCTGGTTCGACGCTTTCAGCGCGATCAGGAACGCGGCGATCGCAATCATCACTGCAAAGACGTCGAACGGGGCGTCGAACATGGGGCCTCCTGGCAATCGGCAGGCAGGGGCCGACCGCAATCTTTGATCTAGCGCCGGGAGCGGACGCGCAAACCGGGCGCCGGCCGTTCCTGGAGCACGTCGCGGCGGAAGCGATAGAGCGCCGCCGGTCTCCCGCCCGTCTGTGTCGACATCTCGCCGGTCGGTTCGACCAGCGCCTCGGTTTCGACCAGACGACGGAAATTCTGCTTGTGCAGGTGCCGGCCGGAGATCGCCTCCACCGTATACTGCAACTCAGTGAGTGTGAACTCGGCGGGCAAAAGTTCAAACACCACAGGACGATACTTCAGCTTTGCGCGCAGCCTGGCGATCGCGGTGGCGAGGATCCGGCGATGGTCGAAGCGCATGGACGTGCCGAGCGCTGGCAGCGTCTTGCGCGCCAGTGCCGCAGGGCGGCCATCGCGCCGGGCTTCCTCGACGAGGCCGGCCTCGTAGAGCAACTCATAGCGGTCGAGCACGCGCTCCTCGTCCCAGGAAGCACCCTCGAGGCCGAAATAGAACCGCACGCGATCCCTGCGCGGTAGCGCGCGCGTCGTCTCGGGCGGCTCCTCCTCGGCCCATGCCGTCAGCGCCGGGATGATGTCACGGGCGATGATCGCAGGTGGCGCCTCGCGCCAGTCCTCCCAGGGGAAGAACCGATACCAGGGCTCGAAGCTTGCGGCATTCGCAGCGCCCTCGGCGCCGCGCGTCAGCGCCAGATAGCCGATCGACACCATATGCGCGCCGGTGTCGCCCGCCTCGGCATGACGGCCGCGATCGCCGAACGTGTAGAGCTGCTCGACATAGCCGAGCCGCAGTCCCGCCTGTTCCTCGACCCAGGCGCGCAGACCGATCTCGAAGGTGCGATGGCTCGGCGCATCGAATGGACCGAACGGCAGCCCGGCGAGCCCGTCAGCGCCGCGCGCGGTCAACACCAGCGGCTCGTGATCCTCGATCGCGACGATCGCGGCCGTCAGGCCGATCTCGATCGGCGTCAGCTTGTCGCTCATCCCAAGATCGCTGATGTCATTCGAGCTCGATCACGAAGGGGCGGCCCTCGACCAGCATCTCGCCCGGACCCATCTCGTCGAGCGCGCGCAGCATGCGGCCGTTGCGCCCGAGTGCGCGGTCGGCGAGGCTGACAATGCGGCGGTTCGGCGAGGCGATCGGGGAGGCCGCGCGGATCTTCTTCGCGATCTCGATCTCGTCGCGATCAGGATTGAGCGCGCAGGCGGCGGCGAACGCGCTCGCCGTGGAGCGGCTGATGCCGGCATAGCAATGAACCACCAGCGGTGCAGCCCGGTCCCAGCCGCGCACGAAGTTCAGCACCTGGTCGATATGGGCCTCGGAGGGGGCGACAAAGCCGTCCATCTCCTCGATGATGTCATCCATCGACACCTTGAGATGATTGGCCGGCAGCACCGACACCGGCCGCGCCACCTGCTCGACATTGGCCATCACGGTCAGCACGTGGCTGGCCCCGGTGCGGCGAACGGTTTCGGGAAGGGCGGCGAGCGAGCAGACGTGGATCATGGTGGACCTTTTTGGCGCCAAGTATAGCGAGCGCCGTTGAGTGGGCAAAGCTTCCACATTGTCGTCCCGGCGAAGGCCGGGACCCCACCCGCGCCTGTGATTGGGGTGGTGGCAACTCCGAGTCGTCGTAAAACGGCCTTCCCGGAGTATGGGTCCCGGCCTTCGCCGGGACGACAGCGGAGTGGGAGGCGCCACCACCCCCACGAACGCTCACGCAAACACCGCCCCAAACCGCTCCAGAAACTGCTTCTCGGCCCGCGCTGCCGTCCAGGGCGTCAGATAGTCGCGCCTGGTACTGTCGGAGAGGCCGGGATCCTTGCCGAACAGGCGCCTCGCCTCGCTCTCGCTGAAGCCAGCGAGCTCGGTTGCCTCGAGATACGCCGCGCCACGGTCGGCTGCCTTGATCGCCTGCGTGATCTCGTCAGGCAGCACTGGCGGCAGGCCGAAGCGGATGTGGATGGCGCCGAGCAGGCGCTTCTCCACCGCCTTGTAATGACCATCGAGCACCGCCTTGAACGGCGAGATCATGTCGCCGATCACATATTCGGGCGCATCGTGCAGCAGAGCGGCGAGCCGCATGCGCTGGTCGACGCGTGGCATCTCGTGCCGCAGCACGGTCTCCACCAGCAGGGTGTGCTGGGCGACCGAGAAGATGTGCGCGCCTATGGTCTGCCCGTTCCAGCGCGCGACCCGCGCGAGCCCATGCGCGATGTCGGCAATTTCGACGTCGAGCGGGGAGGGATCGAGCAGATCGAGCCGCCGGCCCGACAGCATGCGCTGCCAGGCGCGGGACTCCGCACCGCGTGCGGTCTTCCTGGCCGTCATTTGGCCTTGAGGCGCGGCTTGCGCTGCAGCTTGCTGCAGGTCGCGTGGCAATGGCAGTCGACCAGATGGTCGTTGACCATGCCGGTCGCCTGCATGAAGGCATAGACGATGGTCGGCCCGACGAATTTGAAGCCGCGCGAGGACAGCTCCTTGGAGATCTGAACCGACAGCGGCGTCGACGCCGGCACGCTCGCGGTGGTCTTGAAGTTGTTGACCTTGGGCTTTCCGCCCATGAAGTCCCACAGCAGCTTCGAGAAGCCCGGCCCCTTCTCCATGATGTCGAGATATGACTTCGCGCTCAGGATCGCGCCGTCGATCTTGGCCTTGTTGCGCACGATGCCGGCATCGTTCATCAGTGCGTGCACTTTCTTCTCGCTGTAGCGCGCGATCTTCTCCGGCTGGAAATCGTCGAAAGCTTTGCGGAAATTGTCGCGCTTGCGCAAAATCGTGATCCAGGACAGGCCGGCCTGAAAGCCGTCGAGGATCAGCTTTTCATAGAGTGCGCGGTCGTCATATTCAGGCACGCCCCATTCGGTGTCGTGATAGGCGACGTAGAGCGGGTCTTCGCCGGGCCAGGGGCAGCGGGTCTTTCCGTCGGGATGCAGGCGGGGAGCACGGCTCATGCGATGGGCTGCTTTGCGGGAATGCGAACGATTTCGGGTTCTGCCAGCTTCAGCGCGAGTCCGCCAGCGGTGAGCGGCTGCCCGGCATCGAGCGCATCCGCAACACGGTCGATGCGCACCAGCGCGATGCCCTTGCCCTTTGCCGACGAGCCCATGGTGCCGACGGCCTTGTCGCCGGCCATGACACTGACGCCGATCTCGGGCGAAGAGTCCTCGAGCAGCACCTTCACGCTACGGGTGCGCGCGGTGCCGCGATGCTGCATGCGCGAGACGACCTCCTGGCCGACATAGCAGCCCTTGTCGAAATCGACGCCGGCAAGGCGATCCATGTTGGTCTCGTGCGGGAACGCGTCGCTGTACATGAAATCGAGCCCGCCGCGCGGCACGCCGAGCGCGATCCGGTGCGACTCGTATTCGCTGGCATCGACCAGCTCCGCACCGATCAGGTCCGACAGTTTCTGCTTGAGATCCTCGGGGATCAGGATGCGCGTGCCGAGCTCGGCATGGCGCGGATCGGCGAAGGCGAGATCCGGCAGTGCGGCAGGCTGGCCATCCCAGGCTGCGAGCACGCCCAGATCGAGGATGTCCACCGTGACCTTGGCCCGCAGCTTGTAGAATTTCAGCTTGGTAGCGAGGCCATCGGCCAGCGGTTTCGGGCAGTCGATCAGGAACCCGCCGCCGTGGCCGCTGGGCGCCTCCGTGATCAGGAAATCCACGATGATCTTGCCCTGCGGCGTCAGCAGCGCACCGAATCGCCCCAGGCCCGGCTTGAGCCTGTCGACATCGGTGGTGATGAGGCCGTTGAGGAAGTTGCGTGCGTCCTCGCCCGCGACCTTGATCACGCCCCGGTCGGGAAGAAACGCTGATTTCATGCGAAAATCTCTTGCGACATGGTGCTGGCGAACGTAAGCCCGCAAGGCATAAACGACAAGACCTCGAGCCCTGCGCTTGGGGATGAGAGGGGCCTTCAGCCATGACCCAGCGCTTCGACGTGATCCTCAAGGGCGGCACCGTCGTCAATCAGGACGGCGAGGGTATCAGCGATATCGGCATCATCAATGGCCGCATCGCTGAGCTGGGCCCGCTGTCGCAAGGCGCCGCCGCCGAGGTGATCGACTGCAAGGGTCTGCACATCCTGCCCGGCGTGATGGACACGCAAGTGCATTTCCGCGAGCCAGGGCTGGAGCACAAGGAAGACCTCGAGACCGGGTCGCGCAGCGCCGTGATGGGCGGCGTCACCGCCGTGTTCGAGATGCCGAACACCTCGCCGCTCACGGTGACCGAGGCCACCTTCTCCGACAAGGTCAAGCGTGCCCATCATCGCATGCATTGCGATTTCGCCTTCTTCATCGGCGGCACCCGCGAAAACGTGCAGGACCTGCCCATGCTCGAGCGCGCCCCCGGCTGCGCGGGCGTGAAGGTGTTCATCGGCTCGTCGACCGGCGCGCTCCTGGTCGAGGACGACGAAAGCCTGCGCCGCATTTTTCAGGTGATCCGACGCCGCGCCGCATTTCATGCCGAGGACGAGTATCGCCTTAACGACCGGAAATCGCTGCGCATCGAGGGCGATCCGCGCTCGCATCCGGTGTGGCGCGACGAGACCGCGGCGCTGATGGCGACGCAGCGCCTGGTCAAGCTCGCGCACGAGACCGGCAAACGTATCCACGTGCTGCACATCTCGACCAAGGAAGAGATCGAGTTTTTGCGTGACCACAAGGACGTGGCATCGTGCGAGGCGACGCCGCACCATCTCACGCTGGTCGCGCCGGAATGCTACGAGCGGCTCGGCACGCTGGCGCAGATGAATCCGCCGGTGCGCGGCGCCGATCATCGCACCGGCATCTGGCGCGGCATCGAGCAGGGCATCATCGACGTGCTCGGCTCCGACCACGCTCCGCACACGCTGGACGAAAAGCAGAAGACCTATCCCGCTTCGCCCTCCGGCATGACCGGCGTGCAGACGCTGGTGCCGCTGATGCTCGACCACGTCAATGCAGGCCGGCTGTCGCTCGCACGCTTCGTCGATCTCACCAGCGCCGGCCCCGCGCGTCTCTACAACATGGCTTGCAAGGGTCGCATCGCCGCCGGCTACGATGCCGATTTCACAGTGGTCGATCTCAAGCGCAGCGAAACCATCACCAACAAATGGGTGGCGTCCAAGGCCGGCTGGACGCCCTACGACGGCGTCCGCGTGACGGGCTGGCCCGTGGGCACATTCGTCCGCGGCAAACGCGTGATGTGGCAGGGCGAACTGGTGACGGCCTCGCAGGGCGAGGCGGTGCGGTTCCTGGAGACGCTGAAGCAGTAGGGGGGCGCGGTCTACCGTCTCGCTCCGCCGTCATGCCCCGCGAAGGCGGGGCTTCCAGGACCCCGCGGCGATAGTTGGCTGATACGACTGCCGCCTCTGGAATACTGGATTGCCCGCCTTCGCGGGCAATGACAGTGTGCCGCAAAGCGTTAGCTCAGATTGGGAGAGAGCAATGTCCCAGCCCACCGCCCTCATCACCACCGAGCAACTCGCCGCCATCCTCGGCGATCCCGATCTCCGCCTCTACGATTGCACGACCTACAACGAGCCGGTGCCACCAGGCAGCGACGTGCCGTATCGCGCCGTCCCCGGCGACAAGACGTTTGCGGCCGGCCACATCCCCGGCGCCGATTTCCTCGATCTGCAGGGCGAATTCTCCGACACCTCCGCGCGACAGTTCTTCATGATGCCTGATGTGGCCCAGCTCGAGGCCGCCTTCGGCCACCACGGGCTCGATGCAAGCAAGACCATCGTACTCTACAGCATCGGCACCATGATGTGGGCGACGCGGTTCTGGTGGATGCTGCGCTCGCTCGGCGTTGATGCGCGCGTGCTCGACGGCGGTTTTGACAAATGGAAGGATGAGGGGCGGGCGATTGAGACAGGCGCGCCGAAGGGCTATCCGACGACGACCTTCAAGGCCGCGCCGCGTGCCGGCTTCTTCGTCGACAAGGATTTTGTGAAGGCGCGCATCGGCGATCCCGCGACCGTTACCGTCAACGCGCTGGGGCCGCAATTTCATCGTGGCCTCGAGCCGAGCCGCTACGGCCGGCCGGGCCGGGTGCCCGGCAGCGTCAACGTGTCGGCCGCAACGCTGGTGAACGCCGACAAGACGCTGACGACGCTCGCCGATGCCGAGGCCAAATTCGCCGCCGCTGGCATCACGCGCGACAAGAACGTGATTCTGTATTGCGGCGGCGGCATCTCGGCAACGATCGACCTGCTGATGCTGACGCAGCTCGGCTACGACAAGCTGACGCTCTATGATGCCTCGATGGGTGAATGGGCCAGAGACCCGTCACTGCCGATCGAAACGGATTAGCACGCAGAAGACTTATTGCCTCGCGAGGCTGACAGAGAATTCGCCGTTGCGGATGCGGGCGGGAAAGCCCTCGACGAATTTCGCCACCGCGTCCTCGCCATAGGTGCCGACGAGCTCGGCCAGCGCCGCAAACAGGCTCGCCTGCGCGAGGCAATCGCCGTCGACGCCGTCATGGCGCGCTTCGGCCCAGGCCTCGTTCAGATAGCTCAGGGCGGCCTGTTTCTGCTCGTGATCGGGCAGCGGCGCGCGGGCGGGGGCGTAGGAAATCGGCTGGCTCATGAAACTCGATCAGGGCTGGGGCGCGATCCACGGCGATGCGCTGCACGAGAAGGTGTAGCACGCGCATTAACGACCGCTAGGCCACATCTTTAAGAACGGTTAACGGCTGTGAACAAAGTCGATGACAGAGTTCCCGTCTCTGTCATTCCGGGCTCGCGCTGCGCGCCCCGGAATGACAGGAGGAGGCTAGTTCGCGTAGCGCGCTGTCAGATCCCGTGAGATCTTCGAGCCTTCCTCGATGTAACGGCTGATCGCCACCGTCGCCGCCGGCGTGCAGCTTCGGTAGGTCTGCTGGAAGCCGTTATAGCCGCGGTTGAAGGCGGCAATCATGCGGGTGCGCCGTTCGCCGGCGGGGGTTTCGGCATCGATCAGCGCCTGCATCTCGGTGCGCCATTTGTTGCCCTCGTTGGAGCCGCAGATGCCACGCAGATAATGCAGGCCGCCGAGGATCTCGGCCAGCCGCTGCAAATCGGCGTCGAACGGCGCCGCCACGTCCTGGGCCCGGAGGGGCGCGGAGGCGCAGGCGAGGATCAGGGCAAAAATGGCCAGAAATCGCGGGAACATCGGCGGCGTGTATGCCCCCTCAGGGCTGATGACGCAAGGCGTCGCTCAGGGGCCGATCAGGCGCGCGGCCGACTGGATGATTTCCTCCAGCCCCCCGGTCAGCTTGAGGTCACTGAGGCTGCCAAGCGCGCCAGGGGCGATCCATCTGAAATCGTCGAGTTCGTCGTTCAGGGACGGTTCCCGCGCGACCCAGCGGGCGGCAAAGGACATGATCAGATAATGGCCGGCACCCGGCGCGGCCGGCAGCACCTCGCGCCAGCCGGCGAGGCCGACGATCTCGATGGCGAGCCCGGTCTCCTCGTCGACCTCACGGCTCAGGGCCTGGTGCAGCGATTCGCCGAATTCGACCCGCCCGCCAGGCAGCGAGTAGAAGCCCTTGGCGGGCGAGCGGGCGCGGCGGGTCAGCAGCACCTTACCGTCGCGAAAAATCGCGGCACTGACGGCGATCTGGGGATGGGTGGGCTGGATGACCGTGGGCATATCGTCAAGACTTGGCCTAGTTCGCCATGATGGTGTCGACGTCGGCTTCCGCGCCGCCATTGATGATGCCGCCGCAAGCCGCGATCAGCGGCTTGACCCAAGCCGTCGCCTGCTCGGCCAGCCGAACGCGGGTCGTGTCCTTCTCGACCTCGCGCATGGCCGAGCCGACCGCTGATAGAATCGAGGTCATGGTGTCGGTGATGTGGTCGAACTGGGCACGCACCGACGGCTCGGCTTTCTCATAGGCTTCGATGGCGAGATCCCGCGCCTTGAAATTCGACGCTGTAAAATGCTCGGCATAGGACAGCGGCGACCAGGTCAAAAAATCCTCGGCGCATTCGGGCATGTCCGGGATCATCTCCAGGAGCATCACGGCTTCATTGAAATGGTTGAGATAGTCGGTGGCAAGCCCCGTCCGCGGGTTGATATTGGCCACGCGCAGCCGCTCAGCCCAGGCCACGGCCTCGGGGCCCGTCTGTGCGCGCGTCGCGGGTTGGGAGGCCATTGAGCTCATCGGCCGCAGTGTTAACGTTCGGGGTTAAAAGGACCTCAACGGACCCTATATTGGCGCAAGGATGTGTGGACGCTTCGTCATAACTTCGGCCCCCGCGGCCTTACGGCAACTGTTCGGCTATATCGAGCAGCCGAATTTCCCGCCCCGGTACAACGTCGCGCCGACACAACCGATTCCGGTCGTGCTGGTCGAGAATGGCGCGCGCCATTTCCGCCTGATGCGCTGGGGCCTGCTGCCGAGCTGGGTCAAGGACCCCAAGGGTTTTACGCTGCTGATCAACGCCCGCTCCGAAACGGTGCTGGAGAAGCCCGCGTTCAAAAAGGCGATTCGCCGGCGGCGCGGCCTGATCCCGGCTGACGGCTATTACGAATGGAAGTCGGAAGGCGGCCGCAAGCAGCCTTTCCTCATCCATCGCGCCGACGGCGCGCCGCTTGGCTTTGCCGCGGTGTTCGAAACCTGGATCGGGCCGAACGGCGAGGAGCTCGACACGGTTGCGATCGTGACGGCCGCTGCGGACGAAGATCTGGCCACGCTGCATGACCGCGTGCCCGTCACCATCAGCCCGCGCGATTTCGAGCGCTGGCTCGATTGCCGTGGCGACGAGATCGATCAGATCCTGCCGTTGATGACGGCGCCACGCATCGGCGAATTCGCCTGGCACCCGGTCTCCACCCGCGTCAACCGCGTCGCCAATGACGACGAGCAACTGCTCTTGCCGATCAGCGCGGAGGAGATGGCGGCGGAAGCGGAGGCCGTGAAGCCGAAGAAGTTGGTGCGGAAGGTTGCTGCTGCGTCATCCGATGACGGGCAGGGCTCGTTGTTCTAGGCGCCGCTGCGGTAGGGTGGGTTACCCGAAGGCGTAACCCACCGCTGTGTGCAGCCGAGGCAGAAGAGGTGGGTCACGCTGACGCCAACCCACCCCGCGAGAGCTGGGCTCGTTCGCGTCAAGCCGCAGCGACAGCCGACCCGAGCGCTGCGTTGCTGAACGCGTCGCCGCCGATGCCCCAGCCGCCATCGACCGCGTAGCTGACATTGGCGAAGATATGCTCGCGCTTGATGCGTCCCTCGGCGGCTTTCTCGATGATGGCAGTTCCCTCGGAGATCCAGGCGTCCTTCAGCTCCTGCGTCGGCAGCACGAACGACGGCACCTTGAGCTCGAACACGGCGATGTCGGCGGGCTTGCCGCCGGAATAGGTGCGGCGCTTCGGCACCACGGTCACTTCGCCGATGACGTTCGGCGTCATGAAGCGGTTGCCGGTGAGGCCGTGCAGGCGGAGCAGGAGCTCGGTTAGCTTGCCGAACGCCTCGGCTTCTCCCGATGGCGTCAGCGCACCTTCGGGAACGATGATCTGGATGGGCATAGAGAGGTCTCCCTTTGAACCGTGAAATAACGGTCGTTATATAAAACATAACGATCGTTATATAGTCAAGCATAATATAACGATCGCTATCGAGAGGTGACCTGCGATGGCACGACCGAAGAAGAGCGATGGTGACGCGCGCGCGCGGCTGGCGGATGCCGTCGGGCGCGGCTTCCGCACCGGCGGATTCGGCGGCGCCGGCGTGGACGCGCTCGCAAAGGGCGCGGGCCTCACCTCGGGCGCGTTCTATGCCCATTTCGACTCCAAGGCCGATGCATTCCGGCTCGCGGTGGCGGACGGGCTCGCCTTCCTGCGCGGCGGCATGGCCCAGTTTCAGGCGCAATACGGCAGCGCTTGGCGCGAACCGTTCATCGACTTCTATCTCGGTGAGCGGATGGAGGTCGGCCTCGATGAGGCCTGCGCGCTGCCGAGCTTTTCATCGGATGTGGCGCGCTCGGATGCGGCAACGCGCGCAGTCTACCAGGGGGAGTTGGAACGTCTGGCAGATCTGGTCGCGCAGGGTTTTCGCGGCACGCATGCGCGGCAGCGCGCGCTGGCGCTGCTGGCGATCCTGACAGGTGCGGCCGACATGGCGCGCGCGGTGAAGGACGATGCCATCAGGCGTGAGATCCTCGCCGCGGCCAAAGTTGCGGCGAAGGCGATCTAGCTCTCAGACGATCTCCCGCGCCCTGAGCGCCGCGATCTCGGTCGCGTCGAACCCCAGTTCACCCAGCACCGCATCCGTATCCGCGCCCAGCTCCGGCGCCATCCGGTCGAGCTTGCCGCCGCCATGCGCCAGCTTGAAGCCGCTGCCGGCAAAGCGCAGACGGCCATAGGGCGTGTCCAGCTCCTGGATCGCGCCACGCGCCCTGATCTGGGGATGATCGATCACTTCCTCGACCTTCCAGATGCTTGCGCAGGGCGCACCGGCATCCTCGAGGATCGTCTCCCATTCGCGTGCCGGCCGTTTCGCAAGCGCCTGCTCGATGATGGCGCGCAGCGCGGGCTCGTTCTCGTTGCGGGAGAACCAGTCGGCAAAGCGGGGATCGCTCAGCGTATCCTCGCGCCCGAGCGTGGTCATCAGCGCGCGATATTGCTTCTCGTTGTTGACCGCGAGCAGGATGTGGCCGTCGCCGCATCTGAACAAGTTCGCCGTGGTCCTGCGGCTGACGGCCTGATTGCCCGAAAGCTGCTGGCGATGGCCGGCGACCGACCAGTCAGCGATTTGCCCTGACAAGAACGCCATCGTCGCCTCCAGCATGGAGACGTCGACGAGCTGGCCCTTGCCGGTGCGGTCGCGCTGGTACAGCGCGCTCGACACCGCGAATGCGGCGGTTGCGCCCGACAGCACGTCGCACACGGCAAAGCCCGCGCGCGTGGGGCCTGTTTCGGGGTGGCCTGATATCGCCATGATGCCCGACAGCGCCTGCATCTTGCCGTCATAGCCGGGCCGCAAGCGATCCGGGCCGGTCTGGCCGAAGCCCGACACCGCGCAATAGATCAGCTTTGGATTGATCGCCGAAAGCGCCTCGTAGCCGATGCCGAGCTTATCCATGACGCCCGGGCGGAAGTTTTCCATGACGACGTCGACCTGCGCGGCCAGCTTGTTCACGATCGCGATTGCGTCGGGCTTTTGCAGATCGAGCGTCAGGCTGCGCTTGTTGCCGTTGATGGCCTGGAATGCCGGCGCCAGCCCGCGCTCGGCCCATTCGCGCGAGAGAGGTGTGCGGCGCATGTCCTCGCCCTCGCGCCGCTCGACCTTGATGACATCAGCCCCCAACAGCGCGAGCTGGTAGCTCGCATAGGGGCCGGCCAGCACTTGCGTGAAGTCCAGAATCTTCACGCCTTCGAACGGTCGCGTCACGTCGCTCTCCCTGCTTGTTGTCGTTGTCGGAAGGACGTCAGGCGGCACGGTTGCCGCGCGCGATCTCCTTCTGCTTGTCGAATTCGGCGCGGCGGCGCGCCAGCTCTTCCGGCGACAGCTGCGCGACGTTGTTGTAGTCGAGCTTCCAGGACGCGTCCTCGCTCCAGCGCAGCGGCGACTGCATCGTGGTCTGCGGTCCGCTCGCAGTCTCCAGCAGCTTGAGCGCGAGCTCCAGCGTCTGCGCCTGCGAGGCGACGTCCTGCGGCTTGCCGGCGGAATTGCCGAGCGGGAAGTCGCTGAACAAGAAGCGCGGCACGGCCGCGTGCTCGATGATGTCCTTGGCGCAGCCCATGATCACGGTCGGAATGCCGCCCGCCTCGAGGTGCCGCGCCACCAGCGCGGTGGTCTGGTGGCAGACCGGGCAGTTCGGCACCAGCACGGCAGCGTCGACCTTGTCGGCAAGACAGCGCGCCAGAATCTCCGGCGCATCAGTGTCCAGCGTGACGCGATGGCTGCGGTTGGTCGGCGCGCCGAAAAAGCGCGGCGCGACTTCGCCGATGCGGCCCGAGGCGCTTGCCTTCAAGAGCTGCGGCAGCGGAAACCAGGTGCCGTTGTCTGTGGCCGAGGTGTGCTTGCGGTCGTAGCCGATGTGCGAGATGCGCAAATCGTGCTGCTTTGAGGTGTCGCCGTCATAGACCTGGTAAAACTTCGCGCTGCCGTTATACGCCGCGCCCGGGCCCTGGTCGCCCTTATCAGGGTCGTAGGGCGCGGCCGTGGTGATGATGGTGACGCGCGACTGCGCTAGCGGCTTCTTCAGGGGTTGAAACGCTGCTGCGGTGTGATGCGCCCAGCGATAAGGCGTGGTGTAGCCGATCGCGCTGTAATAATCCCGCGTGCGCTGCATATAGGGGATCGGAGAATCATAGTCGGGCGCAAAGCCGAATTCGTCGTCGCGCGGGGCGGACATGGGCGCGTCTCCTGGTTCTTGGTTGGCGCCAGACTAGAGATAGTTTTGGGGTTGCTCAACAGGCGCCGGAGTGACGCAGGCCTGTATTGCGATTCTAATGAGGCGCTGTCTTACCCTCTACCCTTGTGGGAGAGGGTGGCTCGCCGCGTAGCGGCGAGACGGGTGAGGGATTTCAATCCTCACGAGCAGTCTCGCAATTGGAGAGGACCCCTCATCCGGCGCTTCGCGCCACCTTCTCCCACAAGGGGGGAAGGAAGCAAGAGCACCTACCTGAACACATGCAGCGCGGCGTATTGCAGCAGCATGATCGCCTTGCCGTCGATGATCCTGCCGTCGGCGATCATCGCCAGAGCCTCGTCGATGCCGAGCTCCAGTACCTCGATGTCCTCGCCCTCGTGCTCGAGGCCGCCGCCGTCGCTGACCCGCATGTGCGGCTCGTATTCGGCGACGAAGAAATGCAGCTTCTCCGTGATGGCACCGGGGCTCATGAAGGCTTCGAACACCTTGTGCACGTCGTGCAGGCGATAGCCGGTTTCTTCCTCGGCCTCGGCGCGAATGCGCGCTTCTGGCTCGGCATTGTCAAGCACGCCGGCAGCCGCTTCGATCAGCAGATCGTCGTAACCGCGGATGAAGGCGGGCAGGCGGAACTGACGCACCAGGATCACACTGCGCGCCGCGCGATTGTAAGGCAGGATGGCGGCGGCGTTGTCGCGCTCATAGGTCTCGCGCTTCTGCGTCTGCCACTCGCCATTGGCGCGCCGGTAGTCGAACGTGGTGCTTTTCAACGTGGTCCAGCCGTCGGAGAGCACGCGAACGTCCTTGATGCGGACGCGGTCGGAAATGGTCATTGTTGTCTTTCAGTGTTCGCGGCCGTCGAGCCACTTCTGGAACATCACCGAGGTCGATTCCTCGAACGCCAACGACTGGTAGAACGCGTTCGCCTGCGCATTCTCGCGCCGGACCAGCAGCTGCAGCTTGGCGATGCCGGCCGCGCGCAGCCAGTCTTCGGCGGCCGCCATGATCGCGCGGCCGTAACCGCGCTTGCGGCCATCGGGATCGACGGCGACGTAATAGGCCCAGCCGCGATGGCCGTCATGGCCGACCATGACGGTCGCCACGATCGCGCCCTTGTCGCGGCCAACGAGCACCGTCGAATTCTCGCGCCGCCGTGCCAGCGCGATATCGGCATGCGGATCGTTCCAGGGGCGCGTCAGGCCGCAGCGCTGCCACAGCGCCACCACCGGCTCGACGTCGGAATCGTCGATCGCATCGATCTTGAGAGCGGACATCCCTACAGCACTTTCCCCGGATTCATGATGCCCAGCGGATCGAGCATCGCCTTGATCGATCGCATCAGCTCGATCGCGGTCTTGTCTTTTACCTCGGGCAGCTCGTCGCGCTTGAGCACGCCGATGCCGTGCTCGGCCGAGATCGAGCCGCCCATGCGCAGCACGATCTCGAACACGACGGCGTTCATCTCATGCCAGCGCGCGAGAAATTCAGCGGTGTCGGCGCCGATGGGTTGGCTGACATTGTAGTGCAGATTGCCGTCGCCGAGATGGCCGAACGGCACCGGCCGTGCGCCGGGGATCAGCTTCACGACCGCCGCGTTGGCTTCCTCGATGAAAGCGGGCACCGCGGCGACCGGAACGGAGATGTCGTGCTTGATCGAGCCGCCCTCGGGCTTCTGTGCCGCCGACATCTCTTCGCGCAGCTTCCAGAAATTGTTGCGCTGGGTCAGGTTGGCCGCGATCACGGCGTCGTCGACGATCTCCTCTTCCATGGCGCGGCCGAGGATCGTCTCCAACGGCGTTCGGGCATCGTCGCCGGGGGAAGACAATTCCATCAGCACGCACCAGGGATGCTTCTCGGCGAGTGGATCACGCACGTCGATGCCGTGCCGCACCGAGAAATCCACCGCCATCTCCGACAGCAGCTCGAAGCTCGTCAGCGCATTCGCGGCCTCGCTTTGCGCGATCGTCAGTAGCTTGAGCGCCGCGTCAGGCGATTTCAGTCCGACATAGGCCGTCTCGATCGCCCGCGGCTTCGGAAACAGTTTTAACGTCGCCGCGGTGATGATGCCGAGCGTGCCTTCCGCTCCGATGAAGAGGTTGTGCAGATTATAGCCGGTGTTGTCCTTCTTCAGCTTCGACAGCACGTTGAGCACGCGCCCGTCGGCGAGCACGACTTCCAGCCCCAGCGCCATCTCGCGCGCGACGCCATAGGCGAGCGCGGCGGTGCCGCCGGCATTGGTCGAGAGATTGCCGCCGATGGTGCAGCTGCCTTCCGCGCCCAGCGACAGCGGAAACAGCCGGTCCACATCGGACGCTTTCTGCTGTGCAATCTGCAGCACCACGCCGGCCTCACAAATCATCGTGTTGGAGGCGGTGTCGACCTCGCGGATCTTGTCCAGGCGCCGCAGCGACACCACCACCTCGCCGTTGTGCGGCGTCTGCCCGCCGACCAGGCCGGTATTGCCGCCCTGCGGCACCAGCGCGATTTTGTGCTCCGAGGCGAGCTTGCAGATCGCCGACACTTCCGCGGTCGAGCCCGGCCGCAGCACCAGCGGCGAGTGGCCGTGGAAGAGGTTGCGCTCCTCGGTGACGTAGGCCTCGATATCATCAGCGCCGGTGATCGCGTGGCGATCGCCGACGATCTTGCGGAATTGGTCGATCAGCTCGGGCGCAAGCTGTGGGGTGGCGGATTGATTGATATTCATCGTGTCTTCTTCGCCTTTATCTCTTGCTCATGGTCTCATCGGAAAACCGCCGCACACTTTGCGCTGACGCGGCCCTTCGGGTCCGGATCATGCGCTATCGTGCCACCGCAGCGCGCCGCAGCCGGTCGTTGATCGCTTCGCCCAAGCCTTCTTCAGGAATCGGCATCACGGCGATCGCCCGTGGCGCCTTCGCATCGAGGCTGCGAAGATAGCCGAACAGATTCGCCGCGGCTTCATCGAGATCAGCGGTGGGCGACAAATTCATGACGGCAGCGGCGGCCCCCACACCGGGCAGACGCGCGGGGCCAAAGGCGAGCAGCGCCTCGCCGGGCGCAACGTCCTGCGCCTGAAGCCGCACGGTCGCGCGCGGCGCATAATGCGAGGCCAGCATGCCCGGCGCCAGCGGCTGGCTGTCGTCGCTGTCGGCCTCGACAGGCGGCCGCGCCAGAGGCGCCCCCAGCACGGCTTCGATCCGCTCGCGCGACAGTCCGCCGGGGCGGAGCAGCATCGGCGCCTCGAAGCAACCGACGATCGTCGATTCCACGCCGACCGCAACCGGCCCGCCGTCGATGATCAGGTCGATCCGTCCCGCAAGATCGCTCTCGACATGGGTCGCCAGCGTCGGCGACACATGGCCGGAAATATTGGCGGACGGTGCCACCACCGCCCCGCCGAAGGCGCGCAGGATGGCCTCCGCCACGGGATGCGCGGGAATGCGGATCGCGATGGTGTCGAGCCCCGCGGTGGCGAGATCAGAGACCGGGCAGTTCTCCGTCTTCGGCACCACCAGCGTCAGCGGCCCGGGCCAGAACGCCTCCGCGAGCCTGAGCGCGCGCGCATCGAACCGTCCGATCCGCCGTGCCGCTGCGAGGTCGGGGACATGGGCGATCAGCGGATTGAACGCCGGCCGGCCCTTGGCGCTGTAGATGTGAGCGACCGCGGTGGCATTGGCGGCGTCGGCGCCGAGCCCATAGACCGTCTCGGTCGGAAACGCGACCAGCCCGCCGGCGGCCAGGGTTCGGGCGGCGGCTTCCGCGCCGGCCTCTCCAGCCGGTAAAATCAGCGTTTCAAGACCCGTTTTCACAGGGACAAAATTCCTCTTATCGGCCGCTTGCGGTGCGCCAAACCCGACGCTATAAGCCGGCCTCTTGTCGGAGTGTGGCTCAGCCCGGTAGAGCACTGCGTTCGGGACGCAGGGGTCGCAGGTTCGAATCCTGCCACTCCGACCATTCTTCCAAAAGTTGGCTTTTTCCAAAGGCTTGGCGGACCGGCCGCCAGCGCCTTCAGGGCCCTTTTTGCAACGATTTTGAAGACGGGTCCACGGCCGATTTGGCCCTCGCAGGGTGGCCTGTTCCGGCGGCATGGCTCTTGATGAGCCGGCGCAAGCGGTCGGACGTTGCGCGCTAGGTCAACGGCTTACCGTCGCGTCACCAGCACACCCAGCAGAAACGCCACCATCAGCGATGGCAGCGGCGCTTCGCGGACCATGCCGCGGACGATGTCGGACCAGTGCCGCTCAGGGACGAGTCTTGGCGACCTGATCTCAGGCGCCGGCGCGATGCCCCACGCTGTCGCGAGCTCTGTGATTTCGCTCGAGGCGAGACGCTCGCCGTCGCGAACGCGGAAGATCGCGGCCTCCGCGCGCTCGCGCGGGCTGAGCAGCATCACGGTTGCGATGGCCGTGCGCAGCGTCATCTCGCCAAATCCTTGCAGCCTCACCGACTCCTCGGGCTCGGACGTCATGCAAAATTCCTCACAGCGCGAAGTGGCGCGCGATGGTGAAGGCCATCGTTGCGCACAGGACCAGCGTGGAAACCGCGCCGGCCACGCCACGCGCGAAATGAGCTCGCGTCAGGTGCCTGGTCATGATTTTGCTCCATGCTCACCATGGCAATGGCGGGGCGGAGCGTTGGTTCCCCCTGCGGCGGCGAATGGTGCGCGGTTACTTCCGCAGCAATTCCCGCAAAGCCGCCGTCGCCTCGGCGCATCTGATATCGTCGATCTCCCGGGACAGGCTGAGCGCGCTCGATTTCAGCTCTTCCACCTTCCAGCTTTCCGGATGCTGGCTCTCCAGCTGGCTGAGCCGCTTGTTCAGATCATCCAATCTGGATTGAAGCTGCCCGATGCTGGCGGCTCCATTCACGTTCCAAACGCGTTGTGCACGCATCGTCGTTCCCCTGACTTGTCTCACGGCGTTGTGAGCAGGGTTCGTGGCCGCAATGGGCGTTTCTTTTGTCCGGTCTTAGATAGTGGGGAACCGTTGCAGATTGGCAACGAAAGTTCCTGGAATGCCTGATTGGGCCAGATTCCCGTGCGGCATCAGCTCCAACAGGCGCGGAATGTGCATAGGCGCGGCCAGTATGTGCGGCGGGCCTCGGACCATCCGAGACGCGAATGGGGGCGAACGCGTGGCGAGATTCTTGACTGTGGCGGCCGGCCAGCTTGGTCCGATCGCGAGACGCGAGACGCGAACCGAGGTGGTGGCGCGGCTGATGGCGTTGATGCGCGGGGCCAAGGCCAATGGCTGCGATCTGATCGTCTACCCCGAGCTCGCGCTGACCAGTTTCTTTCCGCGCTGGCATTTTGAGGATCAGGCCGAGATCGACAGCTTCTTCGAACGCGAGATGCCGGGGCCGCAAACGCAAGCGCTGTTCGATCTCGGCCGCGAGCTCGGCATCGGATTTTGTCTCGGCTATGCCGAGCTCACGGTCGAGGCCGGCATGATCCATCGCTACAACGCGTCGATCCTCGTCGACAAAGGCGGCGCGATCGTTGCGAAGTATCGTAAGGTCCATCTGCCCGGTCATGCCGAGCACGAGCCGTGGCGCAAGTTTCAGCATCTGGAGAAGCGCTATTTCGAGCCGGGCTCCGGCTTTGGTGTCGTCGACGCCTTCGGCGGCGTGATGGGAATGGCAATCTGCAACGATCGCCGCTGGAGCGAGACCTATCGGGTGATGGGCTTGCAGGGCGTCGAGATGGTGATGATCGGCTACAACACGCCGGTGCACAATCCGCCGGCTCCGGAGCACGACGATCTCTCGCTGTTCCACAATCATCTGGTGATGCAGTCGGGCGCCTATCAGAACGGCACCTTCGTGGTCGGCGTCGCCAAGGCCGGCGTTGAGGAGGGCGTCGATCATATCGGCGGCAGCTGCATCATCGCGCCATCAGGCGAGATCATCGCGCGATGCACCACCAAGGGCGACGAGCTCGCCTTTGCCCGCTGCGATCTCGATCTCTGCAACTCCTACAAGCGCACGACCTTCAATTTCGATGTTCACCGCCAGCCGCAGGCGTATGGGATGATCGTGGAGCGGAAGGGCGTGGCGACCATGGCCGACGGGACGCAGGTGCGGCGGAAGGAGTGATGGCATTCTCCGTCATTCCGGGGCGATGCGCAGCATCGGGTCCGGAATCCATCGGGCCGCCAGTCGCGCTGTGAAATGGATTCCGGGTCTGCGCCGAGAGCCGCATCCCGGAATGACGCGGAAAGGCAGTATGCGTCTCCGATCTCGTGCCCCGGACGCAGTGCAGCGTCTCTTCGACGATGCACTGCAGAGCCGGGGCCCACGTCTCCGAGCATTCCGTGTGGCGTGGGTCCCGGCTCTGCGCAGCAGCGTTGCGCGCTGCAGCTCGTCCGGGACACGGGGATCACGACCAGCCTGCTGCCCGAGCCTCAATCACAACCACGTGTCTTTATTTGGGAACAGTCATTCCCTATTATTCCGCAATGCAAAAAGCTGCCCGAAAATCCGAGCCATCGGCCCATCTCCCCGGTCGCCCCCGGGAGTTCGACATGGACACCGCGCTGGACGGCGCGATCAGGGTGTTTTGCGAGCGCGGCTATCATGCCACTTCGATCGGAGAGCTGACGGCGGCGATGCGGCTTGCCACCGGCAGCGTATACAAGGCGTTTCGCGACAAGCACGCCGTCTTTCTCGCCGCGTTCGAGCGCTACGTCGCGGTGCGGAGCGAGCAGACCCGCCGTGCAGCGGCACGCGGCGCCAATGGTCGCGAGCGGGTGCGCAACGTCCTTGAGTCCTATGTCGAGCACTCGCAAGGCGCGGAGGGGCGCCGCGGCTGCATCGTGGTCGGCAGCGCGGTCGAGCTGTCGGCGGTCGATCCGGTGATGCGTGCGCGCGTGACGGCGCAGCTCAAGACCAACGAAAGTTTCATCGCCGGCCTCATTCGCGAGGGCCACGCCGACGGCTCGATCCCCGATCAAGTCGACGCCGACGATACCGCGCGGCTGGTGATCTGCATGACGCAGGGCTTGCGCGTGGTCGGGAAGGCACGCCTGCCGCTCGACGGCGAGCGCCTGGTCGGCGTCGCGATGAAGCTGCTTGCCTGAATTCTTGTCACATTAGGAAATGAGCGTTTCCTATATCGAAAATCCTGTATGGAAGTCCCGGAGAGTTTGGAATGACGATGAATGCCACGATCGACGCCGCCCCCGAGCCGGATGCGGTGTCGCAACGACTGACCTTCGTGCTTGCCGCGGCCTGTGGCATGGTCGCCGCCAACATCTACTATGCCCAGCCGCTGATCGCGCCGATCAGCGCCGCGCTCGGCCTGTCGCACGCGGCGGCGGGACTGATCGTGACCATGACGCAGATCGGCTATGGCACGGGACTGCTGTTTATCGTGCCGCTCGGCGATCTCGTCGAGAACCGCACCTTGATCTGCACCGTCATTGCGCTCGGCGCGGCGGCGCTGGTCGCAGCCGGCTTTGCCACCCACGCGGTGCCGTTCCTGATCGCGGCGCTGTTGATCGGCCTCGGCTCGGTCGCAGTGCAGATCATCATTCCCTACGCCGCCCATCTGGCGCCGGAGGCCAGTCGCGGCAGGGTTGTCGGCAACGTCTCGACCGGATTGATGCTCGGCATCATGCTGGCGCGACCGGCCTCGAGCTTCGTCACCGCGGCGCTGTCGTGGCACGCGGTGTTCTTCTGCTCGGCGGCGTTGATGATCGCCTTGATCGTCGTGCTGCGCCTGACGCTGCCGCAGCGCAAGCCGGTGGCGCGGATGCACTACGGCGATTTGCTGCTGTCGATGCCGCATCTGGTGCGGACCATGCCGCTGCTGCGGCGCCGGGCGCTCTACCAGGCCGGCCTGTTCGGCGCCTTCGCCCTGTTCTGGACCGTCATCCCGCTGCAGCTTGCCGGCCAGTTCGGCTTCACCCAGAGCGGCATCGCGCTGTTCGCGCTCGCCGGCGTCTCGGGCGTGTTCGCGGCGCCGATCGCGGGGCGGCTCGCCGATCGCGGCCACAGCCGCATCGCCACGCTCGCCGCGATGCTGTTCGTCGCCCTCGGCTTCCTCGTCACCCATGTCGGTGCGGCCGGATCGATGCTCAATCTCGCCTGTCTCGTCGTCGCCGCGATCGCGATCGATTTCGGCGTGCAGGGCAATGTCGTCCTGGGCTTCCGCGCCATCTTCGTGCTCGGGCATGAGCACCGCAGCCGCCTCAACGGCCTCTATATGGCGACGTTCTTCGCCGCCGGTGCGGCCGGATCTGCGATCGGCGCCTAGGCATTCGTCCAAGGCGGCTGGACGCTGGCCTCGGCCATTGGCCTTGCGCTGCCGGTCGCGAGCCTGATCTATGCCACGACCGAGTAGCGGTACGATTGTGTGACGCAGCGGTTTACCAGGCTCTGATCGTCGGCCCAATGGCGCAATTTGCGCCTCGCAGATTTCCTGCGGCTGTAGTACTTTGGTCGCAAGCGGCCTGGTTAACGGCGGCAGGGGAGGCCCTATGAGGCGTGCGGGACTGGTTGGCGTACCGCGAGTACGGCCATGGTCGTGGCAGGCATTTCTGCTCGGATTTGTTTCGGTCGCAGTATCGGCTGCGCTTCAAGGCGTCTGCGTCGCGTTCGGCGCCAAGCTCTATTTCGCAACATTCCTGCCGAGCCTGTTCGTGCTCTGCCTCGTCGCGGGCGCGCCGGCGGCCATCTTCGCCGCCTTGCTCACCGTTCCGGTGGTGTGGTGGGCCTTCATGCCTCCGGTGTTCGAGATCACCCCGCTGACCGCCGCTGACGCGGATTCCATCAACCTGTTCTTCCTGCTTGCCGTGCTCCTGATCGGCCTTGCCGATCTCTGCCGCAAGGCTTCGGCCCTCGTCAGCCGCGGCGGGTTGAAGGCGCCAGGCAAGAGCGCGGCAACGAATTCGCAATAGACGGCGGGTGCGCGATCAGGCCGTTGCGCTCGCGCAACAGTCCGGCAACCATCCGCGCAGCCGGATCGCGCCGCTAACTTTTCGAAAAAGATTTGGCCGCAATTTCTCCCGCGGGAATACGAGGGAGTTTTCGTCATGAACGGGCACGCCATTTTCGAGAACGTGCGCCGCTACCGCGGCATCGCATCGCTCTATCGCCAGACCGCGGCGTTTCGTCCGAGCCAGCGCTGGTCGCTGTTGGAGCAGGCGGGCGAATGGGAAGCCCGCGCTCTTTTGGAGCTGGAAGCCTATTTCGCCGCGCGCACCGATTTCGCCGCACCGCGCGCCGCCTGATCATGAACGATCGCGGGCCTGCGTGCCGTCAGGATACGTGGGCCATACGGAGTTGCGCCGTCGGCCCGGTATGCTAGCCATACGCCCGACCCATTCCATCGAGACCACCGGGCCCCGCGATGACCACCTTCAACCGCATCTTCACGACGGAGCGCCTGCTCCAGATCATCGTCATTCTGGCGGCGACGATCGCGATGAAGCTGATGGGCTGAACGCGGCGCTGGCGCTCTCGCCGAGAGCGGGCACTTCGGGCAGATAGTTCGCGCCTTCCGAGCCCAAAAAGTCGAACATCGCCTGCGCCGGCGGCAGCAGCACCTTGTCGCTGCGGCGGATCACGTACCATTGCCGGACGATCGGCAGTCCCGCGACGTCGAGCACGACGAGGCGGCCCTCGGCGAGCTCATGCGCCACGGTGTGCGCCGAGATGAAGGCGATGCCGAGCCCGGCAATCACCGCCTGCTTGATGGTCTCGTTGCTGCTCATCTCCATGCCGATGATCGGCTCGAGATCGGACCGCTGGAACATCCCCTCCATCAGCGTGCGGGTGCCGGATCCCGGCTCGCGCGTGAGGAAGGTCTCGTGCACGAGGTCGGTCAGGCTCAGCCCGGAATCCTTCTCCAGCCAGTGCCCCTTGCGCGCGACGATGATGTGCGGATTGCGCCCGAGCTGGCGCACGTCGACGCTGACGTCGGCCGGCGGCCGGCCCATCACGGCGAAATCGAGCTCATAGCCGTGCATGGCCTCGCGGATATCCTCGCGGTTGCCGATGGTGAGCTTGATCTCGATTTTCGGGAAGCGCTTGGAGAAGGCCGCGATCGCGTGCGGCACGAAATATTTTGCGGTCGAGACCGCGCCGAGATGCACCGTGCCGCCGGTCCTGCCGGCGAGCAGGTCGAGCGCGCCCTGGCAGTCGGCGATCGCAGCTTCGACGCGCTCGGCGAGCGCCAGAACCTCCCGGCCTGCCTCGGTCAGCAGCATGCCGTCGCCGGTCCGCTGCACCAGCTGCAAACCGGCAAGGTCCTGAAGCTGCCGGAGCTGCTGCGTCACCGCCGGCTGGGTCAGCCCAAGCTGGGTCGAGGCCGCCGTCACGCTGCCCTTGGCTGACAGCGCCGCAAGCGAGCGCAACTGCCGGATCGTCAGATGCCGGAGTTGGGTCGCCGCATGGCCGGAACCATTATAAGGAAATTCTTTGGCACTCATTATGATTAGAAATTTTCCTTATTAAGCCGCCCCTGTCAATCTCAACGTGTTGGGACAGACCGCCCGACCTCCCGAAGGGAGGGAACCGGATGCGGCGCCGACAAGGGGATGGACGCAGATGACCGGGCAACTCAGGCTGGACGACCGCCTTCAACGCTATTCCGAGACGGCCCCGCACGCGTTGGCTGTGGCGGCCGCAGTCGACGCCATCGCAACCGCCGCGATCGAGATCGCCGACCTCATCGCGACAGGCGATCTCGCCGATGCCTCCGGCCTGACCACCGGACGCAACAGCGACGGCGACATCCAGCGCGACCTCGACGTTCAGGCCGATGCGATCCTGCGCCGCTGCCTCGGCAAGCTGCCCATCGCGGCACTGGCGTCAGAGGAGATGCGCGAGCCGCAGATCGGCGACCGCGCAGCCAAAATCTGTGTTGCGATCGATCCGCTCGATGGTTCGACCAACATCGACCTCAACATGACCGTCGGCACGATCTTCTCGATCCTGCCCGCACCTGATGATCTCGGCCTCGCTTTCCATCAACGCGGTTGTGCGCAACTGGGGGCAGGCTTCGTCACCTACGGTCCGCAGACCTCACTGGTGCTGACGCTCGGCGAGGGCGTCGACATCTTCACTCTCGATCGCAAGGCCGGCTGCTTCCGTCTCGCGCGCAGCGCCGTGCAGATCTCCGAGACCTGCGAGGAGTTTGCGATCAACGTCTCCAACCGTCGTCACTGGGAAACGCCGGTGCGCGCGTTCATCGACGAATGTCTCGCCGGTGTCGAAGGACCCGCCAACCACGATTTCAACATGCGCTGGATCGGCTCGCTGGTGGCGGAGACCTATCGCATCCTCACCCGCGGGGGCGTGTTCCTCTATCCCTCCGATGCGCGGCCCGGCTACGGCGATGGCCGTCTGCGCCTCGTCTACGAGGCCCACCCGATGGCCATGATCATGGAGCAAGCCGGCGGCTCGGCCTCCACCGGGCGCGAGCGCATCCTCGATTTGTCTGCGCAAAACCTGCACCAGCGCGTGCCGCTGGTCATGGGCTCCAGCAACGAGGTGCGCCGCGTCGCCGAACTGCATTGCGATCCGCTGCTGGCCGCCGGCGTCTCCGCACCGCTGTTCGCGCGGCGCGGCTTCTTCCGGCTGTGAGCGAGGCGTCCCATGTCCAGGAAGCACCCGATCATCTCGATCACCGGCTCCTCCGGCGCCGGCACCACCTCCGTCAAGAAGACGTTCGAGCAGATCTTCTTCCGTGAAAAGGTCAACGCCGTCTACATCGAGGGCGATGCGTTCCATCGCTACGACCGCGCCGAGATGCGCGCGCAGATGGCGACGGAGGCGGAACGCGGCAACAAGCATTTCAGCCATTTCAGCCCCGAGACCAATCTGTTCGAAGAGCTGGAGCGGGCCTTCCGCGACTATGGCGAGACCGGCACGGCGGTGACACGGCACTATGTGCATGACGCCGACGAATCCGCGCTCCATGGCGCGGCGCCCGGCACCTTCACCGAATGGGAGCGGCTGCCGGAGAACTCGGACTTGTTGTTCTACGAGGGCCTGCACGGCGCCGTCGTCACTGACAGGGTGAATGTCGCACGCTACGCCGACCTCAAGATCGGCGTCGTGCCCGTCATCAATCTCGAATGGATCCAGAAGCTGCATCGCGACCGCAGCGCGCGGGGCTATTCGACCGAGGCCGTCACCGACACGATCCTGCGGCGGATGCCTGACTACATCCATTACATCTGCCCGCAATTCACCGAGACCGACATCAATTTCCAGCGGGTGCCGACGGTGGACACGTCCAATCCGTTCATCGCGCGCTGGATCCCGACGCCAGACGAATCGATGGTCGTGATCCGCTTCAAGAATCCGCGCGGCATCGATTTTCCCTATCTGCTCTCGATGCTGCCGCACAGCTGGATGTCGCGCGCGAATTCGATCGTGTGCCCCGGCGCGAAGCTCGACCTCGCCATGCAACTCATCCTGACGCCGCTCATCATGCAGCTGATCGAGCGCAAGCGCAGCCTGAAGTGATCCGAAAGGATCAACAATTGGAGGATCTGATGAACATCTCGGTTCATGCCGACGCCGACCTCACGGCGGTCGCGCACAGCGATCTCGCCAACGCCGTCCGCTTCCTCGCGGTCGATGCCATCGAGACCTCGCAATCAGGTCATCCCGGCCTGCCCATGGGCATGGCCGACGTCGCGACCGTGCTGTTCTCGCGCTTCCTCAAATTCGATTCCGCGCATCCGAGCTGGCCGGACCGGGATCGCTTCGTGCTGTCGGCCGGCCACGGCTCGATGCTGCTCTACGCCTTGCTGCATCTCACCGGCGGCGATGTCAGCCTCGACGACATCAAGGCCTTCAGGCAATGGGGATCCAAGACGCCGGGGCATCCGGAATATGGCCACACGCCCGGCGTCGAGACCACGACAGGACCGCTCGGGCAAGGGATCGCGACTGCGGTGGGTATGGCGCTCGCCGAGCGCATGGCCAATGCGCGGCACGGCGACGGCCTCGTCGATCACTTCACCTATGTGATCGCTGGCGACGGCTGCTTGATGGAAGGCATCAGCCAGGAGGCGATCTCGCTTGCCGGCCATCTCGGGCTCGGCCGCCTGATCGTGTTGTTCGATGACAACGGCATCTCGATTGATGGACCGACGTCGCTCGCGACCTCGGATGACCAACTGGCGCGCTTCGCTGCATCAGGCTGGTCGGTGCGTCGCGTCGACGGGCACGATCCCGAAGCCGTTGCGCAGGCGATCGCGGAAGAACGTGAAACCGCAAAGCCTTCGTTGATCGCCTGCCGCACCATCATCGGCTACGGCGCGCCGGACCGTCAGGGCACCGAGAAGGCGCATGGCGCTCCGCTCGGCACCGAGCAGGCCGCGGCGGCTCGGCGCACGCTGGGTTGGGACTATCAGCCCTTCGTCGTGCCTGTCACCGTCGCAAAGGCGTGGCGGATGATCGGGCAGCGCGGGCAGGTCGAACGCCTCGCCTGGCTCGACCGCTATGAAGACGCAACGCCGGAGCAGCGGGACCTCTTCATCGAGGGCAGGGCGGTTGCCCTGCCGGACGCCTATGCCCGGGCCTCGGCGAAATTGCGCGAGCGCTTTGCCACCGAGCGTCCCAAGCTGGCGACGCGGCAAGCCTCGCAGCAGGTGCTCGACGCCATCGCGGGGACCATTCCCGGCCTGGTCGGTGGCTCCGCGGACCTGACGCATTCGAATTTGACGCACGCCAAGACGCAGGCGCCTGTGAAGCGCGAGGCGTTCGCCGGCAACTACATCCATTATGGGATCCGCGAGCATGGCATGGCCGCCGCGATGAACGGCCTCGCGCTGCACGGCGGCTTCATTCCCTATGGCGGCACGTTCCTCGCGTTCTCCGATTATAGCCGGCCCGCGATCCGCCTTGCGGCCCTGATGCGGCTGCGCGTCATCCATGTGATGACGCACGACTCCATCGGACTCGGGGAGGATGGTCCGACGCATCAACCGGTCGAGCATCTTGCCGCGCTGCGCGTCATTCCCAACCTGCTGGTGTTTCGTCCCGCCGACGCGGTCGAGACGCTGGAGGCGTGGGACTGCGCACTGGCAGCAGAGGATCGTCCCTCCGTGCTGTGCCTGTCGCGCCAGGCGTTGCCGACCTTCCGCAGCGATGCGCGCGGCAAGAACCGCGTCGCGCGCGGCGCCTATCTGATCGTCTCGCCCGATGGCGGTCGCGACGTGACGTTGATGGCCACAGGTTCGGAGGTCTCGATCGCCCTCGAAGCCGCCCGCCTGCTTGCGACCGAGCATGTCCGCGCGGCTGTCGTGTCGGCACCGTGCTTCGCATTGTTCGAGGAACAGCCGGATGATTATCGCACCGCCGTTCTCGGCACCGCGCCGCGCGTCGGCGTCGAGGCGGCTGTCGCCGGCGATTGGCATCGCTGGATCGGCACGGACGGCGAGTTCGTCGGCATGCGCGGCTTCGGCGCTTCGGCGCCGGCGCCGGTGCTTTACCGCGAGTTCGGCATCACGGCGCAAAGCGTCGCTGAGGCCGCCCGGCGGACGATTGCCCGCGCTCGCAAGCCATAACAGGAGGAAGTCCCGTGGCCCGTATCACCCTTCGCCAATTGCTCGACCATGCCGCGACCCATGGCTACGCGGTGCCGGCGTTCAACATCAACAATATGGAGCAGGGCATCGCGATCATGCAGGCGGCGGCCGAGGTCGATGCGCCCGTCATCATCCAGGCCTCGCGCGGCGCGCGCAGCTATGCCGGCGATCTCATGCTTTCGCACATGATCGATGCGCTCGAGCGGACCTATCCGGATATCCCGCTCTGCATGCATCAGGACCACGGCAATGACGAGGCGACCTGCGCCTCGGCGATCGCGCACGGCTTCACCTCGGTGATGATGGACGGCTCGCTCAAGGCCGATGCCAAGACGGCCGCCGACTACGACTACAACGTCGCCATCACCCGCCGCGTCGTCGATCTCGCTCACTGGGTCGGCGCCTCCGTCGAAGGTGAGCTCGGCGTGCTCGGCTCGCTCGAACATGGCGGCGGCGAGCAGGAGGACGGTCACGGCGTCGAGGGCAAGGTCAGCCACGACCAGCTCTTGACCGACCCCGATCAGGCCGTCGATTTCGTCCGCGCCACCAAGGTCGATGCGCTCGCGATCGCGATGGGCACCTCGCACGGCGCCTACAAATTCAGCCGCAAGCCCGATGGCGATATCCTGGCGATGCGGGTGGTCGAGGAGATCCATCGCCGGCTGCCGAACACGCATCTGGTGATGCACGGCTCCTCGTCGGTGCCGCAGCCGCTCCAGGACATGTTCAACCAGTTCGGCGGCGAGATGCCGCAGACCTGGGGCGTGCCGGTGGAAGAGATCGTGCGCGGCATCAAGAGCGGCGTGCGCAAGGTCAACATCGACACGGATTGCCGCCTGGCGATGACCGCGGTGTTCCGGAAGGTGGCCGCGCAAGCGCGCTCCGAGTTCGATCCGCGCAAATTCCTCAAGCCGGCGATGGATGCGATGCGCGAGCTCTGCCGCGACCGTTTCGAGCAGTTCGGCACGGCGGGGCATGCCAGCAAGATCAAGGTCATCCCGATGAGCGAGATGGCACGACGCTACCGCGCCGGTGAGCTCGACCCGCGCGCCGGCACGCGCGAGCCGGTCGCAGCCTAGTGATTCAGAGAGAGAAGAGCAGGAGAGAGCCATGAATGCACATGCTGGAACCGTCCGCGGCAAAGAGCGCTATCGCTCGGGCACGATGGAATATGCGCGCATGGGCTATTGGGAGCCCGAATATACGCCAAATGACACCGACGTCATCGCGCTGTTCCGCGTCACGCCGCAGGATGGCGTCGATCCGATCGAGGCGTCGGCGGCGGTGGCCGGTGAGTCCTCCACCGCAACCTGGACCGTGGTGTGGACCGATCGCCTGACCGCCGCGGAAAAATACCGCGCCAAGTGCTATCGCGTCGATCCGGTCCCTGGCACGCCTGGCTCGTATTTCGCCTACATCGCCTATGACCTCGATCTGTTCGAGCCGGGCTCGATCGCCAACCTCTCGGCGTCCATCATCGGCAACGTCTTCGGCTTCAAGCCGCTGAAGGCGCTACGCCTGGAGGACATGCGTTTCCCGGTCGCGTATGTGAAGACGTTCCAGGGGCCTGCCACCGGCATCGTGGTCGAGCGCGAGCGGCTCGACAAGTTCGGCCGGCCGCTGCTCGGCGCAACCGTGAAGCCCAAGCTCGGCCTTTCGGGCCGCAATTACGGCCGCGTCGTCTATGAGGCGCTGAAGGGCGGGCTCGACTTCACCAAGGACGACGAGAACATCAATTCGCAGCCCTTCATGCACTGGCGCGATCGCTTCCTCTATTGCATGGAGGCGGTGAACCGCGCACAGGCCGCCTCCGGCGAGGTCAAGGGCACGTACCTCAACGTCACCGCTGCTACGATGGAGGACATGTACGAGCGCGCGGAGTTCGCCAAGGAGCTCGGCTCGGTCATCGTCATGATCGACCTCGTGATCGGCTACACCGCGATCCAGTCGATGGCGAAATGGGCGCGTCGCAACGACATGATCCTGCATCTGCACCGCGCCGGTCATTCGACCTATACGCGGCAGAAGAGCCACGGCGTGTCGTTCCGCGTCATCGCGAAATGGATGCGGCTCGCCGGCGTCGACCACATCCATGCCGGCACCGTGGTCGGCAAGCTCGAGGGCGATCCCAACACCACGCGCGGCTATTACGATGTTTGCCGCGAGGAGTTCAACCCGACCAGGCTCGAGCACGGCATCTTCTTCGATCAATCCTGGGCGAGCCTGAACAAGATGATGCCCGTCGCCTCCGGCGGCATCCATGCCGGCCAGATGCACCAACTGCTCAATCTGCTCGGTGAGGACGTCGTGCTGCAATTCGGCGGCGGCACCATCGGCCATCCCATGGGGATTGCGGCGGGCGCGATCGCCAACCGCGTGGCTCTGGAAGCGATGATCCTCGCCCGCAACGAGGGACGCGACTACGTCCATGAAGGCCCCGAGATCCTGGCCAAGGCCGCGCAGACCTGCACACCGCTGAAGTCCGCGCTCGAAGTCTGGAAGGACGTCACCTTCAACTATCAATCCACCGACACGCCGGACTTCGTGCCGACGGCGCTCGAAACCGTCTGAGGAGTTCTCACAATGAAACTGACCCAGGGCTGCTTCTCGTTCCTGCCCGATCTGACCGACGACCAGATCTATAAGCAGGTTCAATACTGCCTCGCCAACGGCTGGGCGGTGAACATCGAGTTCACCGACGATCCGCATCCCCGCAGCACCTATTGGGAGATGTGGGGCCTGCCGATGTTCGATCTGCAGGACGCCGCCGGCGTGATGATGGAGCTCGCCGAATGCCGGCGCGTTTATGGCGACCGGTACATCCGTATCAGCGGTTTCGATTCCAGCCACGGTTGGGAATCGGTGCGGATCTCGTTCATCGTCAACCGGCCGAAGCAGGAGGCCGAGTTCGAGCTGGTGCGGCAGGAGGTCGGTGGCCGTGCGATTCGCTACACCACCGTGCGCAAGCCGGCCGCGCACGCATCGACCTGATCATCCTTTCCGCGCGGAGCCTCCCTGCTCCGTTTCCTTGGCGGATCACTGCTTCGCCGCTGCCCCCCGCGGCGAAGCTTCTTTCTTCGAGGTGACGATGCTCGACATGCCCAACGCAACGACCACCGAGCCGGCCGAGACCAGCTTCGATCTTCGCAAGGAAGCCGAAGCGGCCGGGATCACCGAGACGCTGCAACAGCTCGAGCAGGAGCTGATCGGGCTCAAGCCGGTCAAGAGCCGCGTGCGCCAGATCGCCTCGCTCCTGCTGATCGAGCGTATCCGCCAGCGTGCGGGTCTGGCAGCCGCGCCGCCGACGCTGCACATGTCGTTCACCGGCAATCCCGGAACCGGCAAGACCACGGTGGCGCTGCGCATGGCAAAAATCCTGCACGGTCTCGGCTTCGTGCGGCGCGGGCAGGTGATCTCGGTGACGCGCGACGATCTGGTCGGGCAATATATCGGCCACACCGCGCCGAAGACCAAGGAGATCCTGAAGAAGGCGATGGGCGGCGTGCTGTTCATCGACGAGGCCTATTATCTGCACCGCCCGGACAACGAGCGCGACTATGGTCAGGAATCGATCGAGATCCTGCTCCAGGTGATGGAGAACCAGCGCGAGGACCTCGTGGTGATCCTGGCCGGCTATGGCGAGCGCATGACGAGCTTCTTCGCTTCCAATCCCGGCTTCCGCTCGCGCATCGCCCATCACATCGAATTTCCCGATTATGCCGAAGCCGAGCTGCTGGTCATCGCAGAGTTGATGCTGAAGGAGCGCGGCTATCGCTTCTCGGCGGCGGCACGCGAGGCGTTCGAGAGATACATTGCGCTGCGGCGGACCCAGCCGTTCTTCTCCAACGCGCGCTCGATCCGCAACGCGGTCGACCGCATCCGCCTGCGGCAGGCCGATCGGCTTGTGTCCGATCTCGACCGCATGCTCGACGTTGCCGATCTCGAAACCATCGATCCCATCGACGTCCTGGCGAGCCGCGTCTTCAGCGGCGGGGCGGATGCGCGGGATGCAAAGCCATGACCGGGGAGATCATCATCGCGCCGTCGATCCTGGCAGCGGATTTCGCCCGCCTCGGTGAGGAGATCGCGGCAATCGACGCTGCGGGCGCCGACTGGATCCATTGCGACATCATGGACGGCCACTTCGTCCCGAACATCAGTTTCGGCGCTGATATCGTCAAGGCGATCAGGCCCGCGACGAAGAAGATCTTCGACGTGCATTTGATGATCGCGCCTGTCGATCCCTATCTCGAGGCGTTCGCGAAGGCGGGCGCCGACGTCATTACCATTCATGCAGAAGCCGGTCCGCATCTCGACCGTTCGCTCCAGGCGATCCGCGCCCTCGGCAAGAAAGCCGGCGTCAGCCTGTGCCCGTCGACATCAGAGAGCGCGCTCGAATACGTGCTCGATCGTGTTGATCTGGTGCTGGTGATGACGGTCAACCCGGGCTTCGGCGGCCAATCATTCCTCGCCTCCCAGCTCGAGAAGATCGCACGCATCCGCAGCATGATCGGCGAACGGCCGATCCGGCTCGAGGTCGATGGCGGTATCACGCGCGACAATGCTGCTGCGGTCGCAGCGGCGGGCGCCGATACGCTGGTGGCGGGTTCCGCCGTGTTCCGAGGGAACAGCAGCGCCGACTATGCCGCCAACATCGCGGCCATCAGAAGCGCTGCTGAGGCTGGCGCAGCTCGGAAATTGCACGACGGTTCCGCGCCGCCGGTGCGCACCGCAGAACGCATGCTCCTCCGGTAGATTACGGAGGCGTCGCGCGTGCGCGCGGCGTTTCTCCGGGCTCCTACGGGGAATAGATCGCGAATCGGCACCAGCTTTCATGCCGGGGTAACCAACGGCGGTAAAGCAGTCGCCGGATTAACGGCGACGCAATGCGCTGCTTCACAATCTGTGGTTCAAGGACCGCAGAGAGTGTGGGATGCAGATTCAATATCGCCACTGGAATGCTGCCCATGGCTGGCGCGGAGCGAGTGCCCTGCGCGAGCCGCCTCAGCTCGTCCTTTATTTCGGCAGCCGTGAGGGGTTGGCGGGGGGCGAGCGCTATCGCGAGCTGCGCGGCTTCTATCCCGACAGCCACATCGTCGGTTGCAGCACGGGTGGCCAGATTCATGGCGACGACATCGCCGACGACGTCATCGTTGCCGTCGCCCTGCATTTCGCCCGGACACAGTTGCGGGTCGTGAACGAGACGATCGAATCGCGCGAGACGTCGCGGACTTGCGGCATGCGTTTCGCCCGCCGGCTGGCGGCGCCGGATCTCGCCGGTGTGTTCGTTCTCTCCGAGGGATTGAACGTGAACGGCAATGAACTGATCGCGGGCATCACCGAGATACTCGGGCCCGACTTGCTGGTGACAGGTGGCCTCGCCGGCGACGGCACCAGGCTCGAGCAGACCTTGGTCGGGGCCGACGGCGAGCCGCAGCCGAACCAAATTGCTGCGATCGGTTTCTACGGCTCGTCCTTCCGCTTCGCACATGGCTGCGCCGGGGGGTGGGACGTGTTCGGCCCGCGGCGCAAGGTGACGAAGTCGGCCGGCCCTGTTGTGGTCGAGCTCGATGGCGAGCCGCCGCTCGACCTCTACACCCGCTATCTCGGCGACGAGGAGGCCGCGGCGATGCCGGGTTCGGGTCTTGCGTTCCCCTTGCGTATTCACGACGAGGCGGCGCCGGAGCGGCAGATTGTGCGCTCCGTTTTCGCAGTGGATCGCGATGCCGGCACGCTGACATTTGCGGCCGATATTCCGGAAGGATGCACCGCGCAACTGATGCGCGCCAATTTCGATAGTCTTGCCGCGGGGGCAGGGGAGGCGGGCCGACAGGCGCGCAACGCTCTCGCAGATGAGGTCGCGGGCGACAAGCTCGCGATCCTGGTGAGCTGCACCGGCCGGCGCAAGGTGATGGGGCAGCGTACGCAGGATGAGCTCGATGCGGTTGCCGCCGAGCTCGGCGACGACGTCACCCGGATCGGCTTCTATTCGTATGGTGAGATCGCACCACCCGCGGCGACCGGCCGCTGCGAGCTGCACAACCAGACCATGACCGTCACCGTCATCGCGGAGGCGGCCCCGTGACCATGCATCGCCTTCTGGCAAGGCAGATCAGGCAATCGACCGACGAATCCGGGCAGGTCGACATGACGAGGCTCGGCGAGCTGGTCAGCGCGGCCTATGACGAGAGCGATCGCGATCGGCGACGCACCGATCGTGCGATCAAGCTGATGATCGAGGAGCTCGAGCAGACGCACAAGCGCGCCGAGCAGGACCTGTCGCGGGCACGCGAATTTCTCGATAGCATCATCGAGAACATCCCGATTGCGGTGTTCGCCAAGGATGCACGGGACTCGCGCTACATCCTGCTCAACCGCGCCGGCGAAGAGTATTACGGCATGCCCCGCCAGGAGATGCTGGGCAAGACTCCGGAGCAGATTTTCCCTGATGATATCGCTCGAATCGTCAACGAGCAGGATCGCCGTGTCGTCGATAGCGGCACGCCGATGTTCCTGGAAGGGCATCTGCTCGAAGTCGGCGTCGATGGTCCCGACCGCGTGGTCAATTCGCGCAAGCTGCTGGTCCGCGACGGGAACGGCGCGCCGCAATATCTGATCGGGGTGATCGAGGACGTCACCGAACGCATCAACAACGAGGCGCGGATCAGCCATCTGGCCCACCACGATGCGCTCACGGATCTGCCGAACCGCAGCGCTTTCAACGCGATACTGGCCGAGCGGCTGGAGCGCGCGCAGGAGGCGTCGGCCAGCTTTGCGGTCCTCAGCCTCGATCTCGACCGCTTCAAGGATGTCAACGACGTGTTCGGCCATCCCGTCGGCGACATGATGATGCGCGCCGCCGCCGAGCGTCTTCTCGCCGAGGCTGACGGCGCCTTTGTCGCCCGCATCGGCGGTGACGAGTTCATGATCCTGATGCCCGACGATGTCCGGCGCGAAGACGTGCTCTCACTCGCCGAGCGCATGGTCGAGGCGATCGGCAAGGAGCTGGAGGTCGACGATTTTCTGTCCCATGTCGGCCTCAGCATCGGCATAGCCGTCTACCCGGACGACGGCGTCGATGCAGCGACGCTGCTTGCCAATGCCGATTCCGCCCTTTATCGCGCCAAGCGCGAAGGCCGGGGAAGGGTCTGCTTCTTCGAAACCGAGATGGACCGGGAACTGCGCGACCGCAGGCTGCTTCAGCACGACCTGCGGCAGGCGGTGGAGCAGAACCAGCTCATGGTCTACTTCCAGCCGCAGGCGCGGATAGATGGCGAGATCATCGGCTTCGAGGCGCTGCTGCGCTGGAACCATCCGTCGCGCGGCTTCGTGCCGCCGGATCAATTCATTCCGCTCGCGGAAGAGAACGGGCTGATCATCGCGATCGGCGAATGGGTGCTGCGGGAGGCGTGCCGGGAAGCGGCCTCCTGGCCGCGGCCGTTGCAGGTCGCGGTCAATTTGTCGCCGGTCCAGTTTCAGGCCGGCGATCTCGAACGGTCCATCCACCAGATCCTGCTGGAGACGGGACTTTCGCCAACACGGCTCGAGGTCGAGATCACCGAGGGCGTGCTGATCGGCGATTTTGCCCGCGCGCTCAATCTGCTGCGGCGGCTGAAGGCGCTCGGCATCCGGATCGCGATGGACGATTTCGGCACAGGGTACTCCTCGCTGTCCTATCTGCAGTCGTTCCCGTTCGACAAGATCAAGATCGACCGGAGCTTCATTTCCAACCTCGAGGCAACGCCGCAATCGGCCGAGATCGTCCGGGCGGTGCTGAGCCTCGCACATGCCCTGCACATCCCTGTCGTCGCCGAGGGAGTGGAGACGGACGCCCAGCGCGCCTTCCTGGAAGGCGAGGCTTGCGAGGAGATGCAGGGCTATCTCATCGGGCGGCCGGAACCGATCGAACATTATTTCGATTTGATCGGCATCAACGTCGAACGTCGCCGCTACGCCTAAAAGTATGATCACTTCCAGACTCGGGTCTGCCGATAGGAACCAATGTGCGTCTGCACATTTCTCTGGAGTTAACCAAGGTTAAGCCGGCCGTACGCGCAGAAAATGTTTTGCACAACCGCCATCGGCCTGACGCAAATCAGGGCAATAAGCCCGGTGTAAATGCGAGGGAGGGTCTCATGGAAAACGTACGTCGCTACCGCGCGTTGGCGTCCCTCTGTCGCCAGCAAGCCGCCTATCGGCCGCTGCAGAACTGGCAGCTGCTCGGTCAGGCCGAACATTTTGAGCATCTCGCCGAGATCGCGCTGAAGGCGCATTTTGAAGCGTGCAATGCACAACGCGAAGACGACGAAAGCGCCGCCGCGGCATGGGAGACTTCCGCTGCGGCGTGATGCCGGCCGCTTGCGCCTTTGCTAGTGCGACATCAGAGTCGGGATCGTCATGGCTTCGAGCATGGCGCGCGTGACGCCGCCGAGAAAGCGCTCCTGCAAGCGGGAATGGCCATAGCCACCCATCACCAGCAGATCCAGGTTTTCGTCGGCTGCCAGTGACAGGATGGTCGGCTGGATATCGGCGCGCGTGGCCGACAGGCTGATCGTGCGGGCCGAGAGGCCGCGCCGTCCGAGATGCTTGGCCAGATTGCCGGCCGAGGCGTCGGGGGCGGTGTCGGCCTCGTTGATCGCAATGATCGCGATGTCCTCGGCGCGGGCGAGGAACGTTGCTGCATCGCGAAGCGCACGCGCCGCGACGCGGCTGCCGTCCCAGCAGATGCCGATCCGCTTTGCCTTGAAGCTCCCGCGGAAGGTGTAGGGCAGGAACAGGACGGGACCGCCGGCCTGGAACAGGATCTCGCGAGGGACATCGTTGTCGAACGTCACCTGCTCGGGATCCGGTTGAAGCACGACGCTGAGGTCGTGCAGCCGCGCCATCTCGCCGAGCGAATTGGCTGCATCCACCGGAATCGCGCCGAGCGGGTGGCAGGTGCAGGAGATATCGGCGTTGCCCGCTTCGCTCCTGAAGACTGCAAGCGCGGCTTCGGCCCGTTCCAGCGCGCGCTCGCGTTCCATCTCGAACACGGCCGCGACGGCAGCGCCGCCTTCCATCAAATAGGCCGCGGTGCTCGCGACATAGCCGACCGCGACGGCATCGACATGGGCATTGAGGCCGGCTGCGAGCGAGATCGAGCCATCAATGACGGCGCGCATCGGCCTTTCGGTCGGGATGTGGACGAGAATGTCTTTGTACATGGCGGCCCCTCCGATGGACATCATCCGATGGCTGCAGTTTTTCACCACCCGAAAGGCCCGCGTTGAGCTGCATCAAATCTGCGGTGAGGAATTTGCCCTGCGGCCGCCGGCCGCACTTTCTTTGCCAAGAATTAATCGCGCGGACGGGACGTCGTAAGGTGGCGATCGCCATGTTGGGTGCAAGGGGATTTACCCAACATGGAGAATTGGACATGATCGATCGCGACAATTCCGACACTACCAAAACCCGCAGAATTCTGAAGCCGCGCCGGCTTGCTCTGCTCGGCACCGTGGCCGCGCTGGGCGTAGCCGCGTTGGTCGCTTCTCCCGTTTCCACGTCCTTTGGCGTGAGCCCCCTGATCTCGCCAGCGCACGCCACCGAGACCGCCGCAACGCCCTCGGGCTTTGCCGACCTTGTCAGCAAGGTCAAGCCCGCCGTCATATCGGTGCGGGTGAAAATCGACCAGGACAACGACAAGAATGCGATGCTGCAACAGAACCGGATGGATCAGGACGAAGATTCCCCGCTCGACCAGTTCCGGCAGTTCGGTTTCCGCTTCCCGGGCGGCATGAACGGTATGCAGCGCCAGCGCCACCAGGTGATCACCGGCGAGGGCTCCGGCTTCTTCATTTCGGCTGACGGCTATGCCGTCACCAACAACCATGTCGTCGACCATGCCGAGTCCGTGCAGGTGACGATGGACGACGGTACGATCTACACCGCGAAGGTGGTCGGCACCGATCCGAAGACCGATCTCGCGCTCATCAAGGTCGACGGCAAGAAGGACTTTCCGTTCGTGAAATTCTCCGACCAGAAGCCGCGGATCGGCGACTGGGTGGTCGCGGTCGGCAATCCGTTCGGCCTTGGCGGCACCGTGACGGCCGGCATCGTCTCGGCCAGCGGCCGCGATATCGGCAACGGCCCCTATGACGACTTCATCCAGATCGATGCCCCGATCAACAAGGGCAATTCCGGCGGTCCGGCCTTCGACACGAACGGCAACGTGATTGGCGTGAATACCGCGATCTACTCGCCCTCCGGCGGATCGGTCGGCATCGGCTTCGACATTCCCGCCTCGACCGCAAAGCTCGTCGTCGCGCAGCTCAAGGACAAGGGTGCCGTCACGCGCGGCTGGCTCGGTGTGCAGGTGCAGCCGGTGACCGCGGAGATCGCCGACAGCCTCGGCTTGAAGGCGGCACGCGGCGCGATCGTCGACAATCCGCAGGATGGCAGCCCGGCGGCAAAGGCCGGCATCGAGGCGGGCGACGTCATCACCGCGGTCAATGGGACCGCGATCAAGGACTCCCGCGATCTCGCCCGCACCATCGCGGGGCTGGCGCCGGGTACGTCCGTGAAGCTCGACGTCGTCCACAAGGGCGACAGCAAGACGGTGACGCTCGCTCTCGGCGAGCTGCCGAACGAGCACCAGGCCAACGCTGACGACGGCAAGACGGAGCAGACCCCCGGTACGCCGCGCCTTGGCCTCGGCCTCGCACCGGCAGGTGAAGTCCAGGGTGCCGGCCAGAAGGGCGTCGTGGTCACCGAGGTCGATCCGCAGGGACCGGCAGCGCAGCGCGGCATTCAGACCGGCGACGTCATCCTCAATGTCGGCGGCAAGGCTGTTTCCAACGTCGGTGAGGTCCGCTCCGAGCTGGCACAGGCCAAATCGTCCGGCAAGAACAGCGTGCTGTTGCAGGTGAAGAATGCGGAGGCGACCCGGTTCGTCGCAGTGCCGCTCGCCTGATATCGAGCTTGACGGCAAGTTCAAAAGGCGGCCTGCGGGCCGCCTTTTTCGTGCGCGTCTCTCGAGATACCCACAGCCCACCGATAACATTCTCGTTAACGGCAGCAATGATGACGGGTTCGTCCGAAAAAGCCGCGTTCGCTCGTCAAACTCTGGAATACTGTTATGCTTCGGCCGCAACGAAGCTGCCGAGGCAAATTGCAGGAGTGGAACTTCGGACGTCCGGCCGATTTGTGGAACCGGCCGGTGGTTCGCATTTGATCGGTGCCGACATGGATCGATTGAAGCTCTCGCTGAAGCTTGCGCTGCTCGTCGCGCCTTTTCTGTTGTCGACCGGAAGCGCCTTGGGGCGCGATGACGGTCGCTTCACCGACTCGCCGCTCAAACCCTGGTTCGACAGTTTGCGCAGCCATCTCGGTCCGTGCTGCTCGGATGCCGACGGCGTTGCCGTGGCCGATCCCGATTGGGACTCGCACAATGGTCATTACCGGGTACGGCTTGACGGAGAGTGGGTCGACGTCCCCGACGAAGCCGTGATCACCGAGCCAAACCGGGCCGGCCGTACCATGGTCTGGCCGGTCAAGACGGTGTTCGGCGTTTCGATCCGCTGCTTCATGCCCGGCAGCATGATCTGACAGCGGCCCGCGTCACCGCTTGGAGGATTTGCGCTTCGAGCTCTTCTTGCTCGTCTTCTTGCTGGTCTTCCTGGACGTCTTCCGCTTCGACGCCTTCTTCGGCACCTTCTTGCCCTTCTTGCGCGCTTTGGACAGGCCGATCGCAATCGCCTGTTTGCGGCTCTTCACGCGTCCGCCGCGACCGCCGCGTCCGCTCTTTGCGGTGCCCTTCTTGTAGCGTCGCATCTCGCTCTCGACATCGCTGCCGGAGCTGCGTGAATAGCGGCGCTTCTTTGCTTTGCGTGCCATCAGCTCTCTCCCATGGCTTCCGGAAGAGAACAGGAGCGCTGACCCAATGTTCCAGCGCGCTTTGCGAAGCGCCTCTTCAGAAAGAGTTGGCGAGCTCGATCTCTGCTTCCAGCACCTGGATGCGGCGCGCGGCTTCGGCAAAGGACAGGTCGCGATCGTATTGCGCCGGCTGGTAGGCCTCTTCGCTGAGCCGCTTGAGCCGCAGCCCTTGCGCCCGGGTCATCTGCTCCATCAGAAAAGCCTTGGCATTCGGAAAAGCCTTGGCGTCCGCAAAAGCCTTGGCGTCGTATTTACCCTGAACCTGCATCTCGCTCTCCATTCCTGATTTCGTGACTTGACTATATGTTCTTATTTTGTTCTAACAAGCCATGGACAACAGAATTAATGAAATTCGACGTAAAATCAGCATCTTGAGGCTGGAGATGGCCGACGTCGAAGCGTCCGTGCGCGATCTCGTCAATCGCGACCGCGATTGCACCGAACGGGCCCGGGCGCAAATTGACCTGCGCCGGAAAATCAACCTGCTGATTGGCGAATGGAAGGCTGCGGGCGGCGGCGAGGTGCTGCCTGACATCCGCGAGCGGGTGCGCCTCCGTCCGCTGAAAAACGAGAGCAGGCCGGTACGCCGCTGAGGCGTTCGTGGAGGGAGGCTGGTGGTGGAGGAAGACCCGGACGCCTACCGGATTCTGAGACTGCGCGCCGAGATCCTCGAACTGGGCTCTGCGATCAGGCAATTGCAGCGGGAAGGCCTCGACGACGCCACCGCCCAGCTCCTGATCGCGCGCAAGCGGGCGCAGCTCGATCATCTCGTGAAGACGAGCTCTGTCGTCCGCCCCCTTTAACATCCCTGACATCCGACGCAGCTAAAGCAGTCGCGCAACGCGACATGCCGGAGCTCGTCCATGCCGGATGCCGAAATGACTGCCCTGCTGCAGGCGGTGCTCGATGAGGTCTGCGCAGACTTGCCCCCATGGGATACGACGACGCGCGAGCGCGTTGCTGAGAGATTGCGTAACCTCGTCCGTTCGGGGCGCAGTTCGGTCGACGAGTTGAAGCGGGTAGGTGGTGATGCGCTGATCCGCGCACCGACGATGTGGCCCTGAGCGAATGCCCAGGCGCTCAAGCAACAGGCCCCGCTCTCGCGGGGCCTGAACGCCAAGAGCTTGGTTGCAAGCCTACTTGGTGTTGGTCGGAGCGCTCTTGTTGTTCATCATGCCGCCGCTCTGGTCCGTACCAGGGTTGGTGCCGCCTTGGGGGGTCGGTTCGCTACCCTTGGACTTCATGTTCGCTCCCGTCGTGGTCTGCGACATGGAGGAGTGGTGCTTCTTGTGGGACTTGGCCTGCGCGGCGAACGGCGCGGCGGCGAGGCCGGTTGCCAACATCACGGCGAGAGCGAGCTTGGTCGTCTTCATGTAGGGAACTCCCTGAGTTGAATTGACGCAGGAGCCAACCGCCATTTGCCACAGGAGTTCCGAAGAAAAACGTCGCGCGCGTTTCACGTCCGCATCAAGAGTTCTTGTCTTCGTTGAGGATGAACACGACGCCCGTCAGCGAGGCACCGATGGCGAAGGTCGTCACCATCGTGGCAACGAACACGAAGGCCGCCGCACGGCCGCCATCGTTCAGCAATTCTGCAGCCGCGGGATTGACCAGAATGAGCGCGAGCGTAAACGTCAGGCCGAGTGCCGCCCCCATCATCGCATGGGTCATCAGCTTGATCACGCCGGTGGGCGAGATCAGACTTGGCGACCCCTTTGGCGACTTTTTTGCGCGCATGGAACTGCCGATCGGTCTGGCATGCAACGCGCGCGGTCATTGCGGGTTCCATTGCGTATGAAGGATTTGTCATCACCCGCTTCATCCGACGTTCATGCCGGCCTTGCGAGGATGTGCGCCATCAACACGGGAATATCAGCTATGGGTAAGGTGGTCTTTCTCTACCGCTCGCTGGCCTATCGCAACGCGGCGGCCGACATATTGCTCAAGGCGCGCAAGCTGCCGCGCGGTGCGGACCGCAGCGCGGCCCGCCGCTACGCGAGGGCGCTGCGCGATCTCGCGCAAACCGAAGCCTGGCTCGAAGGGCGCATCGCCGATGAATCGCGGTCGATGTCGCGACTGAAAGTTGCCGCCTCGCGTTAACCCGACGCGCGCTGAAGCTCGGGAGAGCTGCCGGTCTCGAACTTGTCCTGCGCCGCCGGCGTCGCTGCGGTCCTACTCGTCAAGGGGACTTCGAGACGACACAGCAAGCCCTCCGAACGCCAATCGAATTGCGCCTGTCCGCCAAGCTGGGATTCAACGCTGGCGAGCAGGCTTCTCGTCCCGAAGCCACGCGATTTCGGCGTCCTGACCAGCGGCCCGCCGCTCTCATCCCACGTCAAGGTGAGGAGATCGTTCTCGGCTCCCCAGCCGATCGCGAGCCGACCCGACCGCGTCGAGAGCGCGCCATACTTGGCCGAATTGGTGAAGAGCTCGTGCAGCGCCAGGGCCAGTGTCTGCGCGGTGGCCGGCAACAACTGCACTTCGGGACCCGCAAGCTTGACCTGTCCGCCGAGCGAGTAGGGCGCCACCTCTTCCTCGATCAACTTGGAGAGCTCGGCGCCCTGCCAGCTCGACAGCGAGAGGATGGTGTGCACGCGCGCGAGCGCATTGATGCGGCCCTCGACGGCATTGACGTAAGCCTTGACTTCCTCGGCGCGGGTGAGGCGGACGATCGATTGCGCCAGCGCCAGCGCATTCTTGGCGCGATGATCGACCTCGCGCGCCAGCAGATTCTGCCGTTCCTCGGCGCGCTTGCGTTCCGTGATATCGACGGTGACGCCGCTCACCCGCACGACGCGGCCGTTGGAGTCGACGGTCGCGGCCGCCGTGCCGACGCACCAGCGCACCTCGCCGTCGGGGCGACGGATGCGAAATTCACCTTCATAGGCATGGGAGCCGGTGTTGAACGCGGCAATGGCCTTGCTGAACTGGTCGGCATCATCGGGATGCAGCAGCGCCTGGACATTCACCGATGTGACGCTGAACGTTTCCGGCGTCACACCGAAAATGCGATACTGGCCTTCGTCCCACATCCAGTCGCCATTGACCCAATCCCAGTCCCACGAGCCCATCTTGCCCGCCGCGATGGCCATGGTGCGCCGCTCTTCGCTCTCGCGCAGCTTGGCGGTGGAGTTCTCCAGCTCGGCCGTGCGGGCGCGGACGCGATCCTCGAGATCCTGGTTCAGCCGCTCGAGCTCGCGCGTCTTGCGATAAAGCTCGGCAAACACCTTGACCTTGGCGCGCAGCACTTCCGGTATGACAGGCACGGGAACGTAGTCGACCGCACCCATCTCGTAGCCGCGCAGGCGGTCGATGTCGCTGACCTGAATGGCCGAAATGAAGATCATCGCGGTCTTCTGGAAGCGTGGATGCTCGCGGATCATGGCCGCGAGCTCGAAACCGTCGAGCTCGGGCATGCAGACGTCGACCAGGATCACCGCGATCTCGGTCTTGAGCAGCACCTCCAGCGCCTCCCGGCCGGACGAGGCGATCACGAGGTTCTCACCGAGTTCCTTCAAGATCACCTCGTAGGCGAGCAGCTTGGCCGGCTGGTCGTCGACGAGGAGGATGTTGACCTTTTCGTGGTCCATTCTCGGATCCAAACTCAACGGTGCAGCCACATGCGGATTGCAAGCAGCAATTGGTCGGTGTTGACGGGTTTGGCGAGATAATCGGAGGCTCCTGCCTCCAGGCATTTCTCGCGGTCGCCCTTCATCGCCTTCGCTGTCAGCGCGATGATCGGCAGGCGCAGGAAGGCCGGGTTCTCCCGGATCACGCCGATGGTCTGATAGCCATCCATCTGCGGCATCATGATGTCCATCAGCACGATGGCGATTTCCGGGTTGGATTCGACCAGCGTCACCGCCTCGCGCCCGGTGGTCGCCGTCAGCACCTTCATGCCGCGCCGTTCCAGCACGCTCGACAGCGCGAAGATGTTGCGGGCGTCGTCGTCGACCAGAAGCGCGGTCTTGCCGATCAGGTCCTCGTCGGAACTGTTGAGCTTCTCCAGCATGCGCTGCTTCTCGACCGGCAGCTCGGTGATCACCCGGTGCAGGAACAAAGCGGTTTCATCGAGCAGACGTTCGGGCGATTCCACGCCCTTGACCACGATGCTGCGCGCCATGGTGTGGAGCTCGGCATCTTCTTCCGCCGACAGCTCGCGGCCGGTGAACACGACGACCGGAACGTTTGAGAGGGCTTCGTCGCGGCGGATCTGGTCCAGCACCTCGAAGCCGCTCATGTCGGGCAGGCGCAAATCGAGCACCACGCAATCGCATGGCGCCTCGCGAAGTGTCGAGAGTGCACCCGCGCCGGTATCGGTGGTGACGATCTCGATATCGTCATGATGCAGCAGCTCGCGGATCGACAGCTGCTCGGCCTCGTTGTCCTCGACGATCAGCAGCCGTTTGCGCCTGGGACGCGCATATTCCTTGATCTGCGTCAGCGCCGCGGAAACGCCTTCGGTGGTCGTCGGCTTGTTGACGAAGGAGAAGGCGCCGCGCGCCAGCGCATGCTGGCGATCCTCGTCGAGCGTGATGATCTGCACCGGAATGTGGCGCGTCAGCGGATTGTGCTTGAGCTGGCTCAGCACCGTCCATCCGAGCATGTCCGGCAGGAACACGTCGAGCGAAACGGCGCGCGGCTGATACTGTTTCGCAAGCTCGAGCGCCTCTGCGCCGCGCGCGGCGACCAGAACCTTGAAACCCTTGTCCCGCGCGAGGTCGACCAGGATGCGGGCATAATGCGGGTCGTCCTCCACGATCAAGAGGATGCTGTCGCCGGGCTCGAGATTGAGGCGATCGTCGGGCAGCTGCTCGATGACGCGTTCGGGCACAGCTGTCGCCGGCTGGAGCGCAGGCGGTTGGTTATATTGCTGCGCCGCGGGCGCGCGCGGTGCCAGCGTCGGACCGGAATATTTCAGCGGCAGGTACAGCGTGAAGGTCGAGCCCTTGCCGGGAGCGCTGCGCAGATGGATTTCGCCGCCGAGCAGGCTCGCAAGCTCGCGGCTGATGGCAAGGCCAAGACCGGTGCCGCCATATTTGCGGCTGGTGCCGGCGTCCGCCTGCTGGAACGCCTCGAAGATCAGCTTCTGCTTCTCCAGCGGGATGCCGATGCCGGTGTCCGAGACCTCGAAGGCGATCACGGCCGGCGCGGAGTTCAGGACCGGATGATCGGGACCCCAGCCGCCGAGCGCGCCGGCGACCTTCAGCCGCACTTCGCCTTCGCCGGTGAACTTGAAGGCGTTAGAGAGCAGGTTCTTCAGCACCTGCTGCAGGCGCTTGGAATCGGTGACGATGCTGCGGGCGAGGTTCGGATCGAGGTCGATCTTGAACGACAGATTGCGGTTCTCCGCCTCGTGCCGGAACGGCCGCCCGACCGTCTCGAGCAGGTTCGCGGTGAGGATCTCCTCGGCATCGACCGTCACCGTTCCCGACTCGATCTTGGAGAGATCGAGAATGTCGCTGATGAGGTTGAGCAGGTCGGTGCCGGCGCCGTGGATGGTGCGGGCAAATTCGACCTGCTTGGCCGAGAGGTTGCCGTCCGGATTGTCGGTGAGCTGCTGTCCGAGGATCAGGATCGAGTTCAGCGGCGTGCGCAGCTCGTGGCTCATATTGGCCAGGAATTCCGACTTGTACTTCGAGGTCAGCGCGAGCTCGGTCGCCTTTTCCTCGAGCGCGCGGCGGGCCTGCTCGATTTCCTGGTTCTTGCGCTCGACCTCGACATTGCGCTCGGCGAGCTGCTGCGCCTTCTGCTCGAGCTGGTCGTTGGTCTGCTGCAATTCGCGCTGCTGCGTCTGCAGCTCGCCGGCGAGCTGCTGCGACTGCTTGAGCAGGCCTTCGGTCTGCATCGTCGCTTCGATCGAGTTGAGCACGATGCCGATGGAGTCGGTGAGCTGCTCCAGGAACGTCATCTGCGAGGTCGTGAACGATGTGAGCGAGGCGAGCTCGATCACCGCCTTGACCTGGCCCTCGAACAGCACCGGCAGCACCACGAGGTTCTTCGGCGCGACGCGCAGCAGCGCCGAGTTGATCGGCACCACGTCGGCGGGGATGTCGGCGACGACGCGCGGACGCCGGTCGACCGCGCACTGGCCGATCAGGCCGTCGCCGAATTGCAGCACGCGCTGATAGGGATAGACGCCGTCGCCGGCATAGGAGGCGAGCAGCAGCAGTTGCGGACTGTCTTCGTTCTCGACCTGGTAGATCACGCCGGTATGGGCGTTCACCAGCGGCGACAGCTCGGTCAGCAGCAACCGGCCGACGGTGGCGAGATCGCGCTGGCCCTGCAGCATGTTGGTGAACTTGGCGAGGTTGGTCTTGAGCCAGTCCTGCTCGGTGTTCAGCTCCGTCGTCAGACGGAGGTTCGTGATCATCGTGTTGATGTTGTCCTTCAGCTCCGCGACCTCGCCGCGGGCGTCGACCTGGATCGATCGCGTCAGGTCGCCCTTGGTCACGGCGGTCGCGACTTCCGCGATCGCGCGCACCTGGGAGGTGAGGTTGGCCGCCAGCAGGTTGACGTTGCCGGTGAGGTCCTTCCAGGTGCCGGCCGCGCCGGGCACGTCGGCCTGGCCGCCGAGACGGCCTTCGACGCCGACTTCGCGCGCCACCGACGTCACCTGGTCGGCGAAGGTCGCCAGCGTCTCGGTCATGTTGTTGATGGTGTCGGCGAGCGCCGCGACCTCGCCCTTCGACTTCACGGTGAGGTTCTGCTTGAGGTCGCCGTTGGCGACCGCGGTCACCACCTTGACGATGCCGCGGACTTGCTCGGTCAGGTTCGCCGCCATGAAGTTGACGGTGTCGGTGAGGTCCTTCCAGGTGCCGGCGACACCAGGCACCTGGGCCTGACCGCCGAGCTCGCCCTCGGTGCCGACTTCGCGCGCCACGCGCGTCACTTCGCCGGCGAACGCGTTGAGCTGGTCCACCATGGTGTTGATGGTGTTTTTCAGCTCGAGGATTTCGCCCTTCACGTCCACGGTGATCTTGCGCGACAGGTCGCCGCGCGCCACGGCGGTGGTGACTTCGGCGATGTTGCGGACTTGTGTCGTGAGGTTCGCCGCCAGCAGGTTGACGTTGTCGGTGAGGTCCTTCCAGGTGCCACCGACGCCGGGCACGACGGCCTGACCGCCGAGCCGGCCTTCGGTGCCGACCTCGCGCGCCACGCGCGTCACTTCGGCGGCGAAGGAGCGCAGCTGCTCCACCATGGTGTTGAGGGTGTCCTTGAGCAGCAGGATCTCGCCGCGGACGTCCACCGTGATCTTCTTGGACAGGTCGCCGCCGGCGATCGCGGTTGCGACCTCGGCGATGTTGCGGACCTGCGCCGTCAGGTTCGAGGCCATGAAGTTGACGTTGTCGGTGAGGTCCTTCCAGGTGCCGGCAACGCCGGGCACTTCGGCCTGGCCGCCGAGCTTGCCTTCGGTGCCGACCTCGCGCGCGACGCGTGTCACCTCGCCGGCGAAGCCGTTGAGCTGGTCCACCATGGTGTTGATGGTGTTCTTCAGCTCGAGGATTTCGCCCTTCACGTCCACGGTGATCTTGCGCGACAAGTCGCCGCGCGCCACGGCGGTGGTGACTTCGGCGATGTTGCGGACCTGGGCGGTCAGGTTGCCCGCCATCGAGTTCACGCTATCCGTCAGGTCCTTCCAGGTGCCGGCGACGCCGGGCACGTTGGCCTGGCCGCCGAGGCGGCCTTCGGTGCCGACCTCGCGCGCCACGCGCGTCACCTCGCCCGCGAAGCGGTTGAGCTGGTCGACCATCGTGTTGAGGGTGTCCTTCAGCTGAAGGATCTCGCCGCGCACGTCCACCGTGATCTTGCGCGAGAGGTCGCCGCCGGCGATCGCGGTCGCGACCTCGGCGATGTTGCGGACCTGGGCGGTGAGGTTGCCCGCCATCGAGTTGACGTTGTCGGTGAGGTCCTTCCAGGTGCCGGCGACGCCGGGAACCTGCGCCTGACCGCCGAGCTTGCCCTCGGTGCCGACTTCGCGCGCGACGCGGGTGACTTCGCCGGCGAACGCGTTGAGCTGGTCCACCATGGTGTTGAGCGTTTCCTTCAGCTGAAGGATTTCCCCCGACACGTTCACGGTGATCTTCTTCGACAAATCGCCCTTGGCGACCGCGGTCGCGACGTCGGCGATGTTGCGGACCTGGCCGGTGAGGTTCGAGGCCATCGAATTGACCGAGTCCGTCAGATCCTTCCAGGTGCCGGCGACGCCGCGCACCTGGGCCTGGCCGCCGAGCTTGCCTTCGGTGCCGACCTCGCGCGCCACGCGCGTCACTTCGCCGGCGAAGGCGTTGAGCTGGTCCACCATGGTGTTGATGGTGTCCTTCAGCTCCAGAATTTCGCCGCGCACGTCCACCGTGATCTTCTTCGACAAGTCGCCGCCGGCGACCGCCGTCGTCACCTCGGCGATGTTGCGGACCTGCGCCGTCAGGTTCGACGCCATCGAGTTGACGCTTTCGGTCAGGTCCTTCCAGGTGCCGGCGACGCCGAGCACGTTGGCCTGGCCGCCGAGCCGGCCTTCTGTGCCGACCTCGCGCGCGACGCGCGTCACTTCGCCGGCGAAGGCGTTGAGCTGGTCGACCATGGTGTTGAGCGTTTCCTTCAACTGAAGGATCTCGCCCGACACGTTCACCGTGATCTTCTTCGACAGGTCGCCGCCGGCGATGGCGGTCGCGACGTCGGCGATGTTGCGGACCTGCGCGGTCAGGTTCGACGCCATGAAGTTGACGTTGTCGGTGAGGTCCTTCCAGGTGCCGGCCACACCGGGCACCTGGGCCTGGCCGCCGAGCTTGCCTTCGGTGCCGACCTCACGCGCCACGCGCGTCACTTCGGAGGCGAACGAGTTGAGCTGGTCCACCATGGTGTTGATGGTGTCCTTCAGCTCCAGGATTTCGCCGCGCACGTCCACGGTGATCTTGCGGGACAAGTCGCCGCGCGCGACCGCGGTCGTCACGTTGGCGATGTTGCGAACCTGCGCGGTGAGATTGCCGCACATCGCGTTGACGGAGTCGGTCAGATCCTTCCATGTGCCGGCCACGCCGGGCACGATGGCCTGGCCGCCGAGCTTGCCGTCGGTGCCGACCTCGCGCGCCACGCGCGTCACTTCCGAGGCGAAGGAGCGCAGCTGGTCCACCATCGTGTTGATGGCTTCCTTGAGCTGAAGGATCTCGCCGCGCACGTCGACGGTGATCTTCTTCGACAGGTCGCCGTTGGCGACGGCGATCGTCACCTCGGCGATGTTACGAACCTGGTTGGTCAGGTTGTTCGCCATCGAGTTGACGCTCTCGGTCAAGTCCTTCCAGACGCCGGTCACTTCGGGCACCTGGGCCTGGCCGCCGAGCTTGCCCTCGGTGCCGACCTCGCGCGCGACGCGCGTCACTTCGGAGGTGAACACGCCGAGCTGCTTGATCATCGTGTTGACGATGGTCGCCGATTGCAGGAATTCGCCGCGCAGCGGGCGGCCGTCGACGTCGAGCTTGACGGTCTGAAGCAGGTCGCCCTGCGCCACGGCCGCCACGGCGCGCGTCACCTCGCGCGTCGGCCAGAGCAGATCGTCGATCAACGTGTTGACGGAGCCTTCCATGTCGGCCCAGGAGCCGGAGGCGAGGCCGAACTTGACGCGCTGGCGGGTCTTGCCTTCGCGTCCCACCACCTGGCCGACCAGCTCGAGCTGCTGGGCCATGCGCTGGTTGGCCGCGATGATTTCGTTGAACGTGTCGGCGATCTTGCCGTCGATGCCGAGATAATCGCCGCTCATGCGCACGGAGAAATCGCCGCTGCGCATGGCCTGGAGCACGAGCAGCAGCTCCTGCCGGGAATCCGGCTCCGAGGTGCCGTTGGGTTTGGGTTTCGGAACGCGACGACCGGAGCGTGATGCAGTTCCGGGATCGAGGTCGCTCATACTGATTCCCCCGCAAGCGTCGGCCGAATCCTATGGCGTGACGCGCCTGATCAAACTAGAGCGTCAGCCAAATTCGAAATCAAGCGCCAAGGAAGTGACGCGAGGAATTGGAACCTGCCATGCTCAGCCCGGCCAAGCTAACGGCGAAGGTTATCGAGAGTTCCATCCGATTGCCTAAAAATTATCGAGGCTTAAGAAGGCGTGGGGATGTTCCAATCCTGAAACCCCCGGCCCGGCTTAGGAACGTCGGGACAGGTCCTGAGGTTAGCCCTGCAAACACAGGGAGAGCGCATATGAAAGCTGGATTGGGCGTCCTCATCGCCGGGTTATTCGCAACGGGATCGGCGCTGGCGCAGGCCGGCGCGCCCAGCGGGCGCGGCGCCGCCACCGGAGATCCAGCCGCCAGCTCCGCCACGCCGCATGCAGGCTCGCAGACCACGGGGACCGCCACCAAGTCGAACCCCAGTGGCAGCGGCACGTCGACCTCGGGCGGCAAGGACGCCAATGGCGACGCCGGCCGGGACAACATGCCCGACAGCAATCGCGCTGTGCGCCCGATGGATCAGCAACATCATCCGGAGGACAAATAGGCCCGCTACTTGTCGGCCATGGTGCGCTCCGCGTCCTTCAACTGCGCGCGCAGCAGGGGGAGGTACTCGCGGGCGAAGGACGCGAGCGCGGGATTGTCAGGCGTCCTCAGATAGCGCTCGAGCAGGGCGATCGTGGACTCGTATTCAGGTATCTGGGCGGCATAGAAAGTTCTGACGTAGGCCGGCCCCTCGGCATCATCGGGTTTTGCAAGGCTGATGCTGGCTGACGTCGCCTTGCTCACGCGCGGCTCGGCGCCGATTGTATCCTGAATTTGTTTCAGCGCCTTGTCGCGCTTGGCCGCTTCTTCAGCGCGAAGGGCGGCGAGGTTCTTGACTTCCGCATTGCCCTTCAGGTCGGTACTCTCCAACAGGCCTTGCTGGAAGCGGCTGAAGCTGTAAAGGCCGCTGATGACGTCGGTGGCGTCAGGCACACGATCTCCGCGCGTTTGCTCGCCGCTGCTGTCGGCAAGCGCCGCGGTGCTGATCAACGCCAGGATGATCGCCACGAATATCCTCATGACTATCCAATGACCTGTAACGTGCAATGTTCCGGCGGAGGTTACGATCCCGTAAGGGCGGTTGCAGGCGAGGGGTTCCGTACCCACGTCAAAGGCATGAAACAGTCTGATATCTTCAGGGACAACGCCGAGAACTGCCTGCAATTGGCCGAGCGATCGGAAGGGCGGCCCGCCTATAACAGATATTCGCGCATGGCGGATGCCTGGACGGCTTTGGCACAAGAGCAGGACTGGCTCGACGGCGAAGTCCCGCCAGTCAAGGTCAGCGTCCTGCAAAGCCAGGGCGCATGATCGCTCTCGTTTTCGTGCATCCGCGTGTGAGGCTGCTCACGGAATAAGCTGGTGCAATCCACGATCATCCAGGAATTGTCCGCTGCGTTATTTTTTTGACTCCAGAAGGAGGTTTTGCAATGGCCCCACGTCTGGCACTTCTCTCGCTCATTCTCGCCTTTGGCGTTTCGGTTGCGTTTGCGACGGTGACGACGGTCCGGCAGGTGCATCAGGAAAACGCATCCGTGGCGGTGCACGCGGCGCACAGCTAGCGCCGCAGCCTCTCGCGCTCATAGGAACATTCGATGCATGGAAGCGTAAGCGCTTCGAGGCACCGGAAGAAGCGAGAGGACATCATGGCACATTCCGACCACGGCATCGTCAAGGACAAGCGGGCGGAGGATCAGCCGCGCGACAAGCAGCGTGCGCAAACCGTCCACAAGACAAGCCAGGACGGTTCGCCATCGCGCGAAGCGACGCGAGATCCCAAGCTCAACGACGACAGCAAGACGCCGGGCTCGGGCATGACGCCGGATGATTCCGGCGCTGCTCCAAGCGGCTAGATTTCGCGAGGAACGAATCCTCTGACGACGAGTCGACTGGTTGCTTTCGGTGACATGCCCCCGGTGCTCCGGAAGCAATCTCCAGGACGGCCCTGGCACCCAACGTGCCGGGGCCGTTTTGCGGTGAGGCTGTGATCAGCTCCCGCCGTCGGGATCGCCCTGTGTGTGCCCATCCGGCCCGCGGCCGAATACGCCGAAGCTGCTCGACTTGACCCCGGGGACTGCATCACTGCCCACGGCGGCCAGCCCCAGCTTCAGAAGCTCACGGACCGCTGCCGCACGCGTCGGCATGCGGTGCTTGAACCGGAAATCGTCAACCGCGGCCAGCTCTTCCGGGGAAAGCATGACCTGAAGGCGCTCCGCGCGAAGGTCATTCATAGCGACCACATAAATTGATGAGTTTGAGTAGTTTACTCAATGGACGAGGTCGCCGCGAGTTCCACAAGAGTCGGAAAAATCCCCAAATGAGTAAAAACACTCAGTAAAATCAATATTTTAATATTGAACCGAGTTGGGGCCTGGCGCATTCTTTTTGGAAAGGGAGATGGGCCATGACAGATGAAGTCAGGTTACCCCGCAAGCTTTCCGATGAGCCCGAAGGTCCAAAGCCGGTACGTCCCAGCCACCAGAAGGTCATCGACCAGGTCGAGCGCTGGGCCAACAGCCCAGGCTTGCAACCCCCGAGGACAGATAATGCGAAAACGATCTGAGCCCCATACGTTCGAACAGCGTCTCGACGAGCAGAGGCGGCGGCTCGAGGAAGAGCTGGCGCGCCTGCCGGACGGTGGGCAGCGCGAGGCTGTCGTGGCGCGCCTCGAGCAGTTGAAAACTGCAGCCGAGATGCACGGTTTCCTGATGTTGCGGGAAGCGGCCGCGGCTTCGCGCTGATCGCCCTCGGCATTCAGCCTGGGTGACGTGAGGTGATGCGCAGCTTTCGCCTCAGCCACCACGCAGCCACCGAGACCGCAGCCCATACCAAGATGGCAGCCGCGAATGCCCCGATCACGCTCGCCGTGACCAGGGCGTGGAAGGTCGCGGCAAACGCCGCAAGACCGATGCTCCCGAGGCCGGCCCCCGCAGCATCGAGAGCCGCAGCCTGCTGCCCGCGCCGTCGCCCGCCAAGACCGGCCTTCCCCTTGGCTCGGCGCTCGTGGCTTTCGATCAGCGTCGCGCTGGCGCAGAAGATGGCGGGAAGCGCGAGGAAGAGTCCGCCGATGGCCACGCCAAAGCGTGCGCTGACGAGGCCGGCGAAGACTGTCGCCAATCCGCCCAGCAGGAAGCGAATGCCGTATTCGTACCACCGCGTTTGCTTGAGGGAGGCCGATGACATCTTGACCAGCATCAGGCGGCGGCTCCTCCGAAACCCGCGAGCAGGGCAAAGGCAACCGCAAGCCATACGACGGACGCGATGATGGTGGCAGGAAGCGCCGCGAGGCGAAACCTCATCAGGAGCTGGCAGACCGCAAGGCTGTAGCAGGCCAGGCCTGCCGCGCCATAGATCATGGTCCAGCTTTCCGCCGCAGCATAGCGCGGACCGTGTTGAACGACGGCAATGCTCAGGGTCGCCAGCGCCACCGACGGCGCCGCGCCGAGCAGGCCACCAAAGCTCTTGGGCCGCAGCATGTCGCCAAGAATTGCAAATGCGGTCACGATCACGCCGCCGGCGACGAAGCGGAGGACGTACTCGGTCATGATCGTGCTTGCCTCTTTCCAGGCTCGGTGCTCCGCTTTGCCAGCGTCCACGGTCGCAGCATCCGCTCGATGACGATGCCCAGCGTAAAGCCCGCGACCACATCGCTGGCCCAATGCGCGAGCAGAGCGATGCGCGTCAGGGAAAGTCCCACGGCAATGCCGCGCACGAGACGTCGTCGAGCAGGTGGAAGCAGGCCCGCCGCGGACGCCAGCGCGCCCATATGCATGGCATGGCCTGACGGGAAAGCATCGCGCGCGCGTCCCGAGAACGGGACGCCGCGGCGATGGCCTCGCACCGTCAGCCTGTCAGGCCTGACCTGATCGAATGCGGATTTCAGGACGTGCGGGAGCATCGCCGTCACCAGCGACACCGCGAGGATATGGTTGGCCGCACGACGCTCTTCGGCAGGTCGCATTCTGGCGTACAGCCACCCCGCAGCGGCGACGGCGAGCAGCACGTGCTCGTCCGCGCCCCAGGTCAACGCTTCGGCAGTTTCCTCGAGCTCCGGGTTGGTATGTTCGGCGATCTCATTCGCGATCGCGATATCGATCCGCGTGGGTCTGACTGTGACGGGCGCCATTGATCCAGGGTTGGCGAAAGGGTCTCCATGACAGTCTTGTAAAGCCTGACGTCCACGATCGTTCCTTGAGCCTGGGCGTTACGGTTGGCCCGATCCACCCGCGGAGCCATAGACCTGGCCGGTCGCGTAACTCGCATCGGCCGCGGCAAGCTGCACGTAGATCGAGGCCAGTTCGGCCGGTTGGCCAGGGCGACCGAGCGGCGTCATGCCGCCGAACTTTTCGAGCTTTTCCATCGTCGCGCCGCCGGAGACCTGGAGCGGGGTCCAGATCGGTCCCGGTGCAACACCGTTGACGCGAATGCCCTTCGAGGCAAGCTGCTTTGCCAGCGACTTCACGTAGTTCATCGTCGCCGCCTTGGTCTGTGCGTAGTCGTAGAGGTCAGGCGAGGGATCGTAAGCCTGCTCGGATGTCGTGCCGATGAGACAGGAGCCGGGCTTGAGATGCGGCAGTGCCGCCTTGATGATCCAGAATGGCGCGTAGAGGTTGGTCTTCATGGTCGCATCGAAATCCTCCGACGAGACGTCGAGGATGGAAGCACGCGTCTGCTGGCGCGCCGCGTTGTTGACGATGATGTCGAGACCGCCGAGACCCTGCGCCGCCTGTTCGACCAGGTCCTTGCAGAACGCCTCGTCCTTGAGGTCGCCGGGAATCGCAAGGGCGGTCCGGCCTTCCTTCCTGATCAATGCGATCACCTCCTGCGCGTCCGGCTCCTCCGCCGGCAGATAGTTGATGGCGACGTCGGCGCCTTCGCGCGCATAGGCGATCGCGGCGGCCCGGCCCATGCCGGAATCGCCGCCGGTGATCAGCGCCTTGCGGCCTTTAAGGCGGCCAGAGCCCTTGTAGCTGCTCTCGCCGTGATCCGGCCGGGGCTCCATCTTGCCGGCGAGACCGGGCCAGGGCTGCGATTGCTTCTTGAACGGCGGCTTCGGATAGCGGGTGACGGGATCGATCAGGTCCTGTTCGGCCATGTCGGTGTTTCCTTGCGCGGTCGACGACCCCAGCGAAGCCGCAGCAAGCGTGGCGCTCGCCGCGCGGACGATTTGCCGGCGGGATATCGAAGTCTTGTTTTGTCGTGTCATGAGGGTCTCCGCGAGTTTGCAGTCCCAACCCGCGGAGAGAAGCATTGTTGCTAACGGCGGACGCCGGCTGAGCCGACGTCTTTCGCAAGGGTCTTATTTCGACTGTCCGACGCTCGGCGCCGTGCCAAGCTCCTTGGCCATGTCGAGATGATGCCTGAGCGCCGGCAGCGTCTTGCCGGCCCAGTCCTTCAGCGCGGCATTGTCGCCGCCCTTCGCATAGCGGTCGAACAGCGAGATCGCATCCTCATGAGCGCTGACCTGATACGAGTTATAGTCCGAGCTGAAATCCTTGCCGCTTGCGTTCTTGAGCTTGTCGAGCTTGCTCTGATGGGAGCTATCCAGGGCTGTCGGCAGGGTCGCCTGGACCTTGCCGTTGCCGACCAGGCCCTTCAGCTCGCTGCTGGTCTTGGTGTGGTCGGTGACCATCTGCTGCGCAAAGCCCTTCTCCTGCGCGTTGCCCTTTTGCTCGGCGAGCTTGCTGGATTCGATTTCGAACATGTCGCTGACGGCGACCTCCTTGACGAAATCGGCGGTCGCGGGCGCGACGCCGAGCGCCGAATTGACGCCGGTCTTCTCGCCAAGCGACTGCGCGAGAGCTGGGCCTGCGAGAAGCACGCAGGCAAGGGCGACGACGGTACGTTTCATGGTCCGGTCCCTCTGATCGGCCGCGCGGCCGCTTGCCGCGCGAAGCTTTGCGGCGACCAACACGGCTTCGGGACCGAGGTTCCTAATCCGTCGGGTGACGGCCGGTGCGGGGATTGATCGGATCGGTCGGCTTCCGCCGCAGCCGCTCGGGGAGGAACGGCTCGGACGGCGAGGCCGACGGTTCGGCGCGCACGTCGGCATGGCGCTGCGCCCGCTCATGCGGCGTCTGGTTGGTGTTGATCTGACGCTTCACGTCGACGCCGTCGACGGGGTCGTTGACGCCGTGCTGAATGTCGCGAAAGTCGCTCATGGTTCACCTCACCTCGGTTTCCTGATGCGAGCATTGAGAACCATGCGTAAGCGGCAGGGTTCCTGCCCGGCCGCGAGATGCCGCACGCAGTATTCTGGAACGATCATCCATCCGCGCAAGTTGATCCTCACATTGGCTGAGTGGAGAACAGACATGTTGAATCAAGGCGAGATGGACCGCAGCGAGATGGGCCGGTTGATCGGCAGCGACAAGGTCGAGGGAACATCGGTCTACGGTGCCGATCGCAACCGGATCGGTTCGATCGAACGTGTGATGATCGACAAGGTCAGCGGCAGGGTGTCCTATGCCGTGCTCGGCTTCGGCGGTTTTTTGGGGCTCGGCAACGATCATTATCCGTTGCCCTGGCAATCGCTGAAATACGACACCGAGCTGGGTGGTTATGTCACCGGGATCACCGCCGGGGCGCTCGAAGGCGCGCCGAAATATGGCGAGCGCGCGGACTGGAACTGGGGTGATGACGCCGCAATGCGCGGCATCAATGCCTATTACGGCGTTCCGTTCGCTTAACCCTCGATGCAGACAAAGCGAGACCCGATGAGCAAGGAAAAGCCCACCGACGACCCCCGCCAGCAGAACGACTGGGGATCCCACGCCCAGACGGACAAGCCCTGGCGGGGCAATCCGGAGAAAGAGCAAAAGTCCGGCGACAAAAAGCCGGACCTGGAGAAATGGCACGAGACCAAGACGCACTGAGCAAGCGCGCCGGGCCATCTACGAAGCGCGGTCGGAACAGGCCGCGCTTCTTTTCTGTGCAATGCATTCACGAATGACGGCGGTGCTCCCACGACCCGGAACCATGCGTTGAGGCTAAGGTTAGGCTCCCGGCGTGCGCGCACGGCACCAGGCCGTTCGTCAAGCCAAAGTCCCGATCAAGGTGTTCACCGTGGATGCTCAAACCCGGGAGCGTGGGCCGTCCGCGGAGCAGCCGCAGAAGGTGGAAGCTCCAAAGACGTCGCCCGATGCCAAGCACGAGACCAAGGAGCAACGCGGCAAGCCGGAGAAAACTCCGACGCTGCGCGAGCGGGCCCGTGAGCATTGGCTGCTCGCAACCGTCGGCGCCATTGTGTTGATCGCGGCTTTGGTCGGCGGGCTGCTGTATTGGCTCGCGGTCCGCCACTACGAATCCACCGACGATGCCTTCGTCGCCGCGCGCAGCTTCTCCGTGGCCTCGAAAGTCGGCGGCTACGTGACCGATATCCCTGTCACTGACAACCAGCATGTCAATGCCGGCGATGTCCTCGCCAAGATCGACGAGCGCGATTATCGCATCGCCGTCGATCAGGCTCAAGCGCAGGTCGAGGTCTCCAAGGCCAACATCGCCAATGTGGCGGCGCAGATCGATTCGCAAGCGGAGCAGATCAAGCAGGCCCAGGCGCAGCTCGAGCAGGCGCAGGCGCAGCTTCAGTTCTCGCAGGAGGAGTTCAACCGCGCACAGGATCTGGTCGAGAAGGGCGCCGGCACCGTGCAGCGTCAGCAGCAGACGCGCTCCGATCTGCAGTCGCAACAGGCCAACACCGAGCGCAGCAAGACCGCGGTCGCCGTTGCCCAGGTCGGTATCAAGACGCTGCAAGCGCAGCTGGAAGGCGCCAAGGCGCAACTCGAGCAGTCGCAGGCACAGCTCGACCAGGCCAGGCTGAACCTGCAATACACCCGCGTCGTCGCCGCGCAGCCCGGCCGGGTCGTCAAGCTCTCGGGCGCCAAGGGCACGTTCGTCACCGCAGGGCAGAGCCTGATGATGTTCGTCCCCGACGATGTCTGGATCGTCGCGAACTATAAGGAGACCCAACTCGCCGACATGCGGCCGGGTCAGCCGGTCGAGATCCGCATCGACGCCTATCCCGGGCGCAAGCTCACCGGCCATGTCGATTCCGTGCAGCCGGGCTCCGGCACTGCGTTCAGCCTGCTGCCGGCGGAGAATGCCACCGGCAATTACGTCAAGGTGGTGCAACGCGTTCCGGTGAAGATCGTGGTCGACAACTGGCCGGCGGATCTGCCTGTTGGTCCCGGCATGTCGGTCGTGCCCTGGACCAGGGTGCGATGACGGACGCCACGCGACACGACGCGTCCACGGGTGCCTGGTCGCCGGAGCGCTCGGCGGCCGGCGGGCATAATCCTTATCTCATTGCCTTCGTGGTTTCGATCGCGACCTTCATGGAAGTGCTCGACACCACCATCGCCAATGTCGCGCTGCGCCACATCGCCGGCGCGCTCGCGGTCGGCATCGACGAGAGCACCTACGTCATCACCAGCTACCTCGTCGCCAACGCCATCGTGCTGTCGATCTCCGGCTGGCTGTCGACCGTGATCGGCCGCAAGCGCTTCTACATGATGTGCGTGGCGACCTTCACGGTGTCTTCGCTGCTGTGCGGCTTCGCCTGGAATTTGCAGTCGCTGGTATTGTTTCGCATCTTGCAGGGGCTCGGCGGCGGCGGCATGGCCACCAGCGAGCAGGCGATCCTCGCCGACTCTTTCCCGCCGCAGAAGCGCGGACAGGCCTTCGCGATCTACGGCGTCGCGGTGGTCGTCGCACCGGTGATCGGGCCGACGCTCGGCGGCTGGATCACCGATACCTACAGCTGGCACTGGGTGTTCCTGATCAATGTGCCGATGGGACTGCTCTCGCTGTTCCTGGTCGGGACGCTGGTCAAGGAGCCGTCGGGCGCGGAGGAGGAGCGGGAGAAGCTGCTGAGCAAGGGCTTGCGCGTCGACTACATCGGATTTCTTCTCGTCGCGATCGGGCTCGGCTCGCTCGAATACGTGCTCGATGAAGGCCAGCGCAACGACTGGTTCGGCTCCAACTTGATCGTCGCCTTCGCGGTGCTGTCGGCCGTGTCGCTGCTCGCGCTGATCCCGTGGGAGCTGACGCGCGAGGATCCCATTGTCGACATCCGGCTGCTCGGCCGGCGGCAGTTCGGCGCCTGCTTCCTGGTCATGCTCGGCACCGGTGCGGTGCTGATCTCGACCACGCAGCTTCTCCCGCAACTGCTTCAGACCGAGCTGAATTATACGGCGCTGCTGGCGGGGCTCGCTCTGTCGCCCGGCGGCATCGCAACGCTGATGCTGATGCCGGTCGTCGGCCGCCTGGTCGGCACGGTGCAGCCGAAATATCTCATCATGTTCGGCGCCGCGGTCGTGGCATTCTCGATGTGGCATCTGACCGGGCTCAATGGCGACATCACCTACGGCTACGCGGCGCTGGCCCGCATCTTTCTCGCCATCGGCCTTCCCTTCCTGTTCCTGCCGGTGACGACGGCCTCCTATGACGGCGTGCCGCCCGACAAGACCAACCAGGCCTCCGCGCTGATCAACGTCGCCCGCAACATCGGTGGCTCCATGGGTGTGGCGCTGGCGCAGACGATCCTGGCGCAGCGCCAGCAATTCCATCAGAGCCGCTTGATCGAGCGCGCCGCACCATCCGACCTCGGCTACCAGCAGACCATCGACGCGATGACGCGCTACTTCCAGGCCCAGGGCTCCAATGCCAGCGATGCGGCGTCGCAGGCGGTCGCCTGGGTCGGCAAAACCCTCCAGCAGCAGGTCGACTTCCTCGCTTACATCGACGTGTTCTGGACGCTTGCGATCATCGCCGTGCTGATGATTCCGACCGCAGCCGTGCTGCGCCCGATCAATCTCGGCGCGCCGGCGCGGGGGCACTAAGAGCGTATCCCATCCTCGGTGTCATCGCCCGGCTTGACCGGGCGATCCAGTATTCCAGAGAGAGTTGTGCTTGAATCGAGACGCCACGGCGTATTGGATGCTCCGGTCAAGCCCACGGGTGTCCGGTTCATTGGAAGTATAGTCCAAGGTTCAACTGGTTTTGGTTGATAGGGACGGACTGCAGAGGTTCGAGCAAGTTGTTGATCGGACGTCTGTGCATGAGATTGGTGCGGACGAGCCGGGCAAATTCGAGGGGACTGTGTACCGCTTTTTGAGCGAGCTGGGCCATGCGCAGGAGGAGAAACGCGATCAGGGCGATGGCGATCTGAATGCGGACTGCGTTCTCGGAGACGCCGATAAAATGCCTGATTCGAAGCGTCTGCTTGACCCAGCGGAAGAACAATTCGATCTGCCAGCGCTGTTTGTAGAGCTCGGCGATCTCTTCTGCCGACGCGTCGAGATCATTGGTCACGATACGCAACTGCTTGCCGCTCTCAATGACGACGCAGATCTCCCTGACCGGAACTTGCAGCGGATTCTTGCGGCTGTTGGCGAGGCGGGCCGGCAAGTGACCGATCCGGTCGCTCACAATATTGCTGTTCTTGGAGACGTGGTTCTCCCTTATCACGTCGAGCGGAGTGTTCTTCTTCAACCGCGTCACGAAGCGGCAGCCGGCCTCATCGAGCTTCGCCCACCAGCCATAATCGTAGTAACCGAGGTCGTAGACGTAGGTTGCGCCCAGCTCAATCGGCATGGCCTTCGCAGCCGTGATGTCGTTGACGTTGGCTGGCGTCACCGCAAAGTAAACCGGCCGATCGGCATTCGGATCGTAGACGATATGCGCCTTGGCCCCGAACACATCGGCCGAAAATGTCGCCCAGCTCTCGCTCAGGCTGGAGAGCCTAATACTGGTAGAATCAATCAGGCGGACCGCATCCGCGGTTGCCCGCCGCAGCCCGCGATGCGCCTGCGGCAGCATCTGTGCGAACAGCTCGCTGAACACCTGCCAAGGTCGCTGCGAGTTGGCGTCCGACATCGTCGAGCGCTTCACCGGCGCCGCCCCCACGTGATAAAGCCGCGTCTCGTGGCTTGCCATCCCAGTCACGATCTCCCGCAGGCTCGTCGAGCCGCTCAATTGCCCATACAGCAGTGCAATAAAGTGGCGCTTCGTCGTCAACTTGCGCACCAATCGATCGGCCCCGTACTTCTCCACGACCTGTTCGAACTTAGACCAAGGGATTTGCTTCGTTAGACTGTGAAATACGCTATTCTGATGCCGCATGGCGTGGACTTCCTTCCGTGTCTCGAACGTGTGCGAAGCGCTCGAAACACAGAAGAATCCCCGTCATGCACCCTGTCCACAACAATCGAACCGGACACCCGTGGGTCAAGCCGGGGCATGACACCTGTGTTTCGAGCTGCTTATGCAATTGCCTCCCGTTGCCCCGGCCCCGCATGCACATGCACCTGCCTGGCATGCAGTACCTCGCCGCATTCGGAGCAGACCATGACCGGGTCGAACAGCTTGCCGCAACTCTTGTGCTCGTGCAGCAACGGGCGGCCGCGCTCGTCGCCCATGTGGGTGTCGCCCCAATGCACCATCGCCATGATCACGGGATAGAGGTCGAGGCCTTTCTGCGTGAGGATGTATTCGTAGCGCTTCGGCGCCTCGGAATAGGGGACGCGGCGCAGGATGCCGAAACGCACCAGCTTCTTCAGCCGCTCCGAGAGCAGGTGCCGGGTGATCTGCAGCGAGGACTGAAACGCCTCGAAGCGTCGCACGCGCAAAAAACATTCGCGCAGGATGAGAAGCGTCCAGCGGTCGCCGACCACGGCGACGGTGCGGGCGAGCGAGCAGGGCTCCTCGTCCAGCGTGTCCCATTTCATGATCCTGTCTCCGCCATGGCCCGGTCAGTCAGTCAGAAAAAGGAACTGACTTGAATGACCAGCGCAATTTGCACGATACGCTAACATCTGACGGAGAAGTTTGACAGTTCTATTTTAGAACTATAGGCTCCAAGCCAATCATGCTTTCACCGGAGGAGGCGACCTTGCCCAAGCGAAATGCGACCGCGGCCGTGATCGGGGCCGGCGATTTCATCGGCGCCGAGATTGCCAAGAAATTCGCCGCCGAAGGCTTCTCGATCTACGCAGGCCGCCGCAACGGCGACAAGCTCGCGCCGCTGGTGAAGGACATCGAAGCCGCCGGTGGCGAGATCCACGCGCGCTCGCTGGATGCGCGCAAGGAGGAGGAGGTCATCTCCTTCCTCGACGATGCCGACAAACACGCGCCGCTGGAGGTCTGCATCTTCAATGTCGGCGCCAACGTCAATTTCCCTGTTCTCGACACCACTGAGCGCGTGTTCAGGAAAGTCTGGGAGATGGCCTGCTATTCCGGTTTCCTCGCCGGCCGCGAAGCGGCGCGGTTGATGCTGCCGCGTGGTGGCGGCAACATCTTCTTCACCGGCGCGACGGCGAGCTTGCGCGGCGGCAGCGGCTTTGCCGCCTTTGCCAGTGCCAAGTTTGGCCTGCGCGCCGTGGCGCAGGCGATGGCGCGCGAGCTCGGGCCGAAGAATATTCACGTTGCCCATCTCATCATCGATTCCGGCGTCGACACCGAGTGGGTGCGGCAGCGCCGGCTCGAGGCGCTCGGGCCGAACGCGCTCGACAACCCCGATCTGCTGATGCCGCCGTCGGCCGTCGCCGATGCCTATTGGCAGCTCTACCAGCAGCCCAAGAGCGCCTGGACCTTCGAGATGGAGATACGTCCGTTCGGCGAGAAATGGTGACCGCGGCGCAGAAGTCCGGTTAGACTGATCCGAACGCCAGGCAAAATTCCGGGGAGGAGAATGAAGTGAAGACCGCGATCACCGAACTGTTCGGCATCGAGCACCCCATCATCCAGGGCGGCATGCATTTCGTCGGCTTTGCGGAGCTTGCCGCCGCCGTCTCCAATGCCGGCGGGCTCGGCATCATCACCGGTCTGACGCAGAAGACGCCGGAGCTGCTGGCCAAGGAAATCGCGCGCTGTCGCGACATGACCGACAAGCCGTTCGGCGTGAACCTCACCTTCCTGCCGACCTTCGCGGCGCCGCCCTATCCGGAATACATCGCCGCCATCGTCGAGGGCGGCATCAAGGCGGTGGAGACCGCGGGCCGCAGCCCGGAAGCATACATGCCGGCGCTGAAGGCCGCCGGCATCAAGGTGATCCACAAATGCACCTCGGTGCGTCATTCGCTGAAGGCCGAACGCATCGGCTGCGACGCCGTCAGCGTCGACGGCTTCGAGTGCGGCGGCCATCCCGGCGAGGACGACATTCCCAACATGATCCTGCTGCCGCGCGCAGCGGAGGAATTGAAGATCCCGTTCGTGGCCTCCGGCGGCATGGCCGACGGGCGCAGCCTGGTCGCGGCGCTGTCGCTGGGCGCATCGGGCATGAACATGGGCACGCGTTTCATCGCCACCAAGGAAGCGCCAGTGCATCAGAACGTGAAGAACGCGCTGGTCGCGGCGACCGAGCTCGACACCCGCCTGATCATGCGGTCCTTGCGCAACACCGAGCGCGTGCTGAAGAACGCCAATGTCGACCGCCTGCTCGAGATCGAGCATGCCAAGGGCGACAAGCTCACCATCGACGACATCCACGACCAGGTCGCGGGCGTCTATCCCAGGATCATGCTGGAGGGGCAGATGGATGCCGGCGCCTGGAGCTGCGGCATGGTCGCGGGTCTGATCCACGACATCCCCTCCTGCAAGGAACTCATCGATCGCATCATGACCGAGGCGGAACAAATCATCCGCAGCAGGCTGATCGGGTTCCTCGACGGGACGGGTACGACGCGAAAGGTCGCCTGACACCGCCAAACTTCTTAACCACGGCGACAATTGGCCGCTGGAATTGCGCGGAACGCCTCCTAAATAGGAGTAAATTGCTCCTCAACATCAAATTTCAGGAGGCGTCCGTGGTCCTGAAAAGCATTCCCAGTGCGGTTGCCATTGCCCTCGTGCTCGCAGTGGGCGGTCTCGCGCGCGCTGACGACTACAAGCCCGACGAATATTTCGGTCTCGATCTCTCCAAGGCCGTGCTGTCGCCGAAGCGGCTCGGGCCCGAGACGCAATTCGCGCCGGTTGCGATGGAAGCGAAGGGCGGCAACGAAGCGCAGGCCCGCGCCGAGCCGGTCGATGTGCCGAAGAAGGTCGCGGCCGAACGCGTGCACGTCTCCGAGCCGAAGATCGCTCACACCAGGAGCGCCCGGCCGCGCGGCGCCGCGCGCACGAAGTTAGCGCATCGTCACGGCAATCCGCTCGACGCGCAGGCGATGGACACCCGCATCCAGACCTGGCCGTGCCGCTCCGGCGGCATCTGCAACTGGAAGCATTGAGCCGGTCCGAGGCCGTCATCCCCGCGTCGCAAAACCGTAGGCCCGGAGTCAAGGAAACGTAAGCCAGCCGTCAAACGGCGCAGGCACCTTCCGTCGCGATTCGACGAAGGTTTCCTTGATGGCAACGCTCCGCGCCTCGCGCGCATGGACCCGGCGGCAGTTCCTGGTCCGCTCCACATCCTCTCTCGCCATCGCCTCGCTCGCAAAGCCCGGCATCAGCCGCGCCGCTGATCGTCCGCAGATCGCGGGCGGCATCCAGTCCGGCGATATCTCGGACGGCTCCGCCGTGATCTGGGCGCGCGCCGACCGGCCCGCGCGGATGCAGGTGGAGTGTTCGACCGTCGAGAGTTTCAAAACCATCATCGCATCTGCGTCGCGTGATGCTCTGCCCGATGCCGACTTCACCGCAAAGCTGCAGCTCGGCGATCTGCCGCCCGGGCAGGACATCTTCTATCGCGTCCGCTTCGACGACATCGCGACCGGCATCCCAGGCGAAAGCCGCGTCGGTCATTTCCGCACCGCGCCCGCCGCCGGCGAGTCGATCTCGTTCCTGTGGTCGGGCGACGTCGCGGGGCAGGGCTGGGGCATCGACATCTCCCGCGGCGGCTATCGCAGCTATCGCACCATGCTGGACCTCAGGCCGGATTTCTTCATCCATTCCGGCGACCACATCTATGCCGACTGCACCATTCCGTCTGAGCAGAAGCTGCCGAACGGCGAGACCTGGCGCAACGTCGTGACCGAGGAGAAGTCGGAGGTCGCGCACACGCTGGCGCAGTTCCGCGGCAACTACAAATACAATCATCTCGACGAGCATTTCCGTGCCTTCCACGCCGAGGTGCCGATGTTCGCGCAATGGGACGATCACGAGGTCACCAACGACTGGTCGCCGACCGGCAGCTACGACGCTGCCGGCTATGAGGACGACGGCACGCCGCGCCTGGTCGCGCGCGCCCGCCGGGCCTTCTTCGACTTCATGCCGATCCGCGACATCGGCGCGCGGCAGGGCCGCGTCTATCGCAAGATCTCTTATGGCCCGCTCCTCGATGTCTTCCTGATCGACATGCGCAGCTACCGCGACGAGACCTGGAACAAGGGCAGGGATCAGCGTGGCTGGATTCTTGGCGCCGCGCAGCTCGCCTGGCTGAAGCGCGAGCTCGCCGCCTCGCGCGCGACCTGGAAGGTGATCGCGGCGGATCTGCCGATCGGCCTGATCAGCCTCGATGCCGTCGCGCTCGGCGACGGCCCGCCCGATCGGCGCGAGCACGAGATCGCCGATCTGCTGGCCGCGATCAAGCGCGCGGGTATCCGCAACATCGTCTGGCTCACCGCCGACATGCACTACACCGCGGCGCACTACTACGATCCGAACAAGGCGCAATTCCAGGATTTCGAGCCGTTCTGGGAGTTCGTCTCCGGTCCTCTCCACGCCGGCACCTGGGGCCCCGGCGAGCTCGACAACACGTTCGGCCCCACGGCGATGTACCGGAATGGCTGCAGCGAGGCCCAGGGCGAGAATCTCGCACCCTGCTTCGGCCTGCAGTTCTTCGGCCGGGTCGACATCGACGGCGCCAGCGGCGTGATGACGGTGACCCTGAAAGACGTCGACAACCGCGACCTCTGGTCGGTGGACATCGTGCCTCAGGCGCGGCCGGCGTTGGTGGCGCAGCATTCGTGAGGGCTGGGCGGCTGGTTCACCTCTCCCGCAAGCGGGAGAGGGGGACCACCTAACCCGATCTTGATTGGCCGCCCCGCGTCCTCGCGGCTATACTGCCCGTCCCCGCCACCTCTTTTCCATCACCGAAGAGTCTGCTCACGCGGCATCGTCGCGCGCATCCGGCGGGCTGCAATACCTCAGGAGCCTGTTCCATGGACAATCTGAAAACACAGGGCATCAGCATGCCCAAGCTCGGCCTCGGCACTTTCCGCATGCAGGGCGATGCCTGCCGTGCCGCGGTCGAGAGCGCGCTGTCGATCGGTTACCGCCACATCGACACCGCCGAAATGTATGCCAACGAGGAGGTGATCGGCGCCGCGCTCGCCGCCAGCTCCGTGCCGCGTGGCGAGTTGCACGTCACGACCAAGGTCTGGCACGAGAACCTTAGCCCCGATGCGATCCGCCGCGCCTTCGACGCCAGCCTGACGAAGCTCAGGCTCGACCATGTCGATCTCTACCTGGTGCACTGGCCATCGAAATCGGCGAACTGGGGCGCGGTGTTCGAGACCCTGATGAAGCTGAAGGAGGAGGGGCGGACGCGCGCGATCGGCGTTGCCAATTTCACCACGGCGCTGCTCAAGATCGCGGTCGAGGACATCAAGGCGCCGATCGCCTGCAACCAGGTCGAATATCACGCGATGCTGGATCAATCGAAGGTGCTGGCCTATCTCAGGGCGAAGTCGATCCCGCTGGTCGCCTATTGCCCGCTGGCGCAGGGGCGTTTTGCCACGGACCCGGTGCTCGCCGAGATCGGCGCCAGGCACAATGCGAGCGCCGCGCAAGTCGCATTGAAATGGCTGCTCGACCAGGACGGCGTCGCCGCGATTCCGAAGGCCTCGCGCCGCGAGAGCCAGCAGGCCAATCTCGACGCACTGAAGATCGAGCTGGACGATGCCGACCGCAAGAAGATCGCCGCGCTGCCGAAGGACAAGCGTTGCGTCAATCCGGGCTTTGCGCCCGCCTGGGACTAGGTGGCGCATTCATGAAGGCGCCGATGTCGGCTTTCGGGCGCAAGCAGGTTCCATGCTTCATCAGGGCATGACTGCTTGTGACCCCAAGCCCGGAATATGCATCACGTGGCTGGCAAGTGAGCAACCATTTCCTCCGCCTGCGAACATCAGGTGAGGCTAGTAAAGTCCGTGCATGACGGGTCCGGCGTCCGGGGGAAGTGACCTGCGGTCCGGATCGTCGTCGCCCATTTCCGAATAATAATCCGGCGGTGCCGTGCCGGGTTTGAAAGGCTCGATGATTGCGCTCTGGGCAGGCCCGGCGCGCATCCCGGTCTTGGGGTCTACGCGGACGAGCTTGATCCCGGCAGGCACCTTGAACGGGGTCGCCGGCTTGTCGGCGAGTGCAAGCTTCATGAAATCATGCGCGATCGGAACCGCGATGAACGCGGCTTGCGCCTGCTTCCCGCTGCCGAGGCTGCGCGGCTTGTCGTAACCAACATAGAGGCCGACGACGAGATCCGGCGAGAAGCCGATGAACCACACGTCCTTCGCCTGGTTGGTCGTGCCGGTTTTGCCGGCGATCGGCTTGCCGATGTCACGCATGCCCATGGCGGTGCCACTTTGGACGACACCTTCCATCATCTCGGTGATCTGGTAGTCGGTCATGGGATCGAGCACCTGCTGACGGTGGTCGATCAATTGCGGCTCCGGCTGGTCGTGCCAATTCCCGGCGGCGTCGCAGCCGATACATTCGCGGCTGTCGTGCCTGAAGATGGTGTGACCGTAACGGTCCTGGATGCGGTCGATCAAGGTGGATTTCACGCGGCGACCGCCATTGGCGATCATGGAATAGGCCGTTACCATCCGCATGACGGTCGTTTCGCCCGTGCCGAGCGAATAGGACAAGTAATTCGGTAGTTCGTCATAGATGCCGAAACGTTTGGCGTATTCGGAGATCAGGGGCATGCCGATGTCCTGCGCCAGGCGCACGGTCACCGTGTTCAGGGACAGCCGCAGCGCATTGCGAAGCGTCGTCGGCCCCAGATTGTTCTCGCTCGCGGAGAAGTTCTCCGGCCGCCATACGCCGGCGCCCGGTCCCATGTCGATCTCGATCGGTGCGGCGAGCTCCTGGCTCGATGGTGTGTAGCCATTGTCCAGTGCTGCCGCATAGACGATCGGCTTGAACGACGAACCGGGTTGCCGATAGGCTTGGGTGGCGCGGTTGAACTGGCTCTGGTCGAACGAGAAGCCGCCCACCATGGCCAGCACGCGACCCGTCGTGGGCTCCATCGCGACCAGTGCGCCAGATACCTCGGGCACTTGCTCGAGCCGGTATTGACCGCTGACGGGTTTGCCGTCCCGGTACAATGGATCGGCATAGATCACATCTCCCGGCTGCAACACTTGCGCCACCGAGGACGGGGTCCTTCCACGGGACGGACCCGCGACGGCCTTGGCCCACTTCACGCCGTCGAGCGGGATCAAGCCGATCTCGCGGTCCGGGCTGAGCGCGCCGGTCGACTCGCGAGCGGGTTGGAAGCCAATCCGGGCGGACTGATCGGAGACCTGCAGCACCACCGCCATCCGCCATGGCGAGACGTCGGCGAGAGACTTCACGTCGGCCAGCTTGACGCCCCAATCGCCGGCCATGTCGAGTTTGCTGACCGGCCCGCGATAACCCTGCGCTTCGTCGTATTTTGCGAGCCCGGCGACCATGGCCTTGCGTGCCATGACCTGAATCTTCGGATCGAGGGTGGTGTGGACCGACAAGCCACCCTCATACAGTTTCTTCTCGCCGTAGCGCTCGAGCAGCTCGCGCCGGACCTCCTCGGCGAAATATTCGCCGGCGAAACGATGTGCGCTGTTGGAGTGACTGACGAATTCGATCGGCTCCTTGCGGGCTTTGTCCGCATCGGCCTTGCTGATCCAGCCGTTCTCGAACAGGCGGTCGACCACGTAGTTGCGACGCTCGATCGCGCGGTCGTGGTTGCGGACCGGATTGAGGCTGCCGGGCATCTTGGGCAATGCCGCGAGGTAGGCGGCTTCCGCGACGGTCAGCTCGTTCACGGACTTGTCGAAATAGGTCAGCGCGGCCGCAGCGATGCCGTAAGAGCCTGCGCCCAGATAGATCTCGTTCAGATAAAGCTCGAGGATCTTGTCCTTGGAATAGGTGCGCTCGATGCGCGTCGCCAGCAGTGCCTCCTTGATCTTGCGGGCGAATGACACTTGATTCGTCAGCAGGAAATTCTTGGCGACCTGCTGGGTAATGGTGGACGCGCCTTGCGGACGGCGATCCGAGCCGAAATTCTCCACATAGAGAAGCGCAGCTCGCGCCATTCCGGAGAAATCGACGCCGCCATGCTCGTAGAAGTTCTTGTCCTCCGCGGCGAGAAACGCGTTGATGACCAGCTTGGGCACGGCCTGGATCGGCAAATAGAGCCTGCGTTCCCGCGCATATTCGCCGACGAGAGAGCCGTCAGCCGCATGGACGCGCGTCATCACGGACGGTTCGTAATCCTGCAATTGCGAATAATCCGGAAGGTCTTTCGAGAAGTGCCAGACGAGCCCTGCCACGCCGGCCACGCCGATCAGAAATATGATGGTGCCTATCGTGAAGAGAAAACCGAGCAATCGCGCCATCAACCGCATCGGCCGATATTCCACCATTCCGTTGATCTTGGGGGTTCAAATCCGGTGCCAGGTCGGATGACCGAGCTGGCGGCACGATCCGCCAACCCTCAAAGGTCTTTGAAAACACCGAGATACCAGACTCCGAGGTTGCGGCAAATTTGGGGCTGCGATGATCCTCCTTTTGCTTCTGGCCCGTTGCTGTCCTCACTTGGCCGCAATGTCCGCTCGCGGGAGATGGGCGGGCCAACTCGGAGCAGCTCGCCAGGGGCAGCTTGTGACCCGTTACCCCGCTGCCCCCATGCGGGGTCCCTGCGGCATCGGCGCGGTGCTGACGAGACCAGTTATTTCGACTATCCTTATCGAGATGGGCCAGGACAGGACCCACGAGGGCAGATCGATGAGCACGGTAAAAGGCGCTCTGGCACAGAAGCGTGGCGCTCTGATCCATGTACGTTCCGGCGACATGGTCGTCGAAGCCTTGCGCCAGATGCGCGACAACCGGGTCCGCTCGGTGCTGGTCATCGACGACGACAAGCTGGTCGGTATCGTGACCCAGGGTGATTGCGCCATCAAGGTGCTGCTGCCCGGGCTCGACGCGAAGCAGACGCCGGTGGGCCAGGTGATGACGGGCAACCCGGTGACGATCAAGCCGGACGATCCGCTGGACGCCTGCATGGCAGTGATGGCTGCGCGCGGTTTTCGTCACCTGCCGGTGCTGGATGCGGGCAAGGTCGTGGGCGTGATCTCGATCGGAGACGTCGTCAAGAACATCATCCGGGATTTGGAGCACAACGTGGACGACCTGATGGGTTACATCATGAAGGACGGTCCCGGGGGCTGACAAACGAACCGCGGTGTTGTCGCCCCTGAGTATGTCTGCCTGTAGCGCGTTGTTGACCTTCGCTCGGAGAGCCGCGATGCCTGCTCAGGAGAGATGGCGGACCAACTCGGAGCAGCCTGCGAGGAGCAGCTTGTGACTGAGCGGACCATAGCGGGATGGTTTCGCCGCCACGTACGTGCTGATAGGGGAGCCCCCCGGTCAATCATACATTTTGTGATGGCTGTCACATCCCTACGAATGCGGCGATGGCAATGTGGTCGCACCGGCGTTTGATGATCGCGCCGACCAATGGAGACATGTGATGACTGGTACAATCAACGCGAAGAGCAACGTTCTGGGTGAGCGCGAACTCGACTGCGTGAGCGGTGGCATCAAGGGGGCACTTGAGGGCGTGTGCAGAAAAGACCAAGGGAAGTCTGGTCAAAACGACCCCGCCCAAATGTTTCAACAGATTTTGCAGCAATTGACCCAAGGGCAATAGAGCACTGCGCGCGGATCGGGTCCCGCGAGTCGTGTTTGGGTGCCGCGATTGACGCCCAGCAGCTAGTGGCCGATCAGCGAAGATGCGGGTCGCCAACATCAGGACCGTTTATCGGTGTCTCGCCGACGCGATTCAGCAAAGCTTCTGGGTCATTGTCCAGTGAGCCGCCCTCGATGATCCCACCCTCATCCTTGATCACGACAGGCCCATGGCCGACTAGCATTGAACTAAACTCACCAGTCTCCATGTAGGCACGCGATTGATAGTAAAACGCCCACCCGCGCGACAGGCGCTCGGGCCTGCCTAGGGACGCAAGGGTCTCCCCGAGCTCATTCTGCTTTCGCTCTATAAATACCTCGAATGCTGCAATCGCCGCTGCTACGTCCATGACCCCATCACTCCCCCAAGCCCAAGTGCAGGTAAACTGATTCTGAATCAAGTCAGCTTTTGGCCCCGTGGCTGACCTCAGCCCAGAGCGCGGCGATGTCGGCTTCCGAGAGAGGATCCGACCAAGGGCATGTTGGCTGCCGAGGGCAGCCTTTGACCCATTGCCGAACTTCGAGCGGCTAATTTGCTGCGACAGACTGTGCATCCGCGCTCAGCAACATGATAGCGTGTAAAGGTTGGCTCTGGAGGAGTAGTTGTGCAGCGACGCGAATTCATCCTAGGTCTAGGTGGCTTGGCAGCTATGACGCCGGTTTGTACGGAGGCTCAACAGCGTACGCGGCGGATTGGAGCCTTCGTAGTGACTAGTCCCGTCCAAGAAGCCTACGCACGTGCGCTTCGAGAGGGCCTCAGTGCCCTCGGCTGGATCGAAGGCAAGAATATCCAGTCTGATTTTCGCTGGGCCAGACCAGACCCTGACAAACTGAGAGCCGACGCTGCCAGTCTGGTTGATCTCAATCCTGAAGTGATTGTCAGTGGTGGTACGCAGGCGACAACTGTCTTGCGCGATCTAACTGAGAGAATTCCGATTGTTTTCGTGCACGTTGCCGACCCCGTTCAGGAGGGCCTTGTGCAAAGTCTCCCACATCCTGGAGCAAACATAACCGGCTTTGCCGCATATGAATTCTCGATCGCCGGAAAATGGCTAGAACTGCTCAAGGAAATTGCGCCGCGCACGACGAACGTTCTGGTCCTCGCCGGCCCAAACCCAACTTGGCGGACACACGTAAAAACGATGCAAGACGCGGCGCCATTGCTCGAAATACAGTTGACCATCGCGCACGTGAAAAGCGCCGCGGAAATCGAAGCAGAGGTTGACGCCTTTGCAAAAAGGCCGAGAGGCGCCATGATCGCTCTGCCGGACATCATGCTTTCGGCCAACCACGAGCGTATCACTGGCCTCGCCGGCAAGTACCGCCTACCGGACCTCTATGCAAACGTGCAGGCGCTCGGAAATGGATTGATCCGCTACAGCTCCGACTGGCCCGACCTCTACCGACGTGCAGCAACCTATGTCGATAGAATCCTAAAAGGCGCGGAGCCGGGTGATCTTCCGGTCCAACAACCCGTCAAATTTGAGCTGATCATCAATCTCAAGACGGCGAGCGCCCTGGGTCTCACGGTCCCTCCGGCTCTGCTCGCCCGCGCCGACGAGGTGATCGAGTGAGCCCAGGACGTTGCGCTTTATGAGTCCGTTTGTGGCCCATGGCCGCAGTAGATCGATGTCCGCTGTTCGGCCGCTATTGGAGGCAGAGCACACGTAGCGGATGATGAGTAGATGCCTCGTCGTCAGTCGATTTGAGCGCAAAGAAAATGGCCCCATCAGGGGCCATCTCCATTTGCGTTGCGCGTTAGTCCCAGTGGCGATGACCACGCTTGATCACCACGACGCGGTCGTGATGGCGCCAGCCGCGATGCCAGCCATTGTCGCGATGCTCGCGGAATTCGGCGCGGGCGCCGTACGGGCCGTGATGACCGTGCTTGACGATGACGGTCTCGGCACTAGCCAGCGTCGGCGCCGCAACCGCGAGCGCACCCAGAGCGGCAACGACATAACCAAGCTTCTTCATGATGTCCTCCTCCAATCGAATGCAAATTTAAACCGCGCATTCGCGTGAACGTTCCCGAGGGAAAGGGAAGAGAATTCTGAATGGATGTTCAGCATCAGGATGATCGTTGGTGGCAGCGTTGCAGCGGAAGCGTCGGCGCGCCTGATTTGACGAATTTGCCGTCCCTGATCGTGTATTCGCCTCGCTCATTGTGATTGTAGATCGCGCGCAGGCTGCCGTCCTTCGCGAGCATCAATCCGGATTCGCGCGTCTGATGCAGCGCGGGGAAGTAGACCATCAGGTTGAGCAGGCCTTCGGCATTGACGGTGGCGGACACGACCTCGTTGTCGTCCTTGGCGTCGCCGAAATCGCGGCGGTACATCACGCGGCCATCCCCGCGAATTTCGTAAGTGAGCAGCGCGCCCTTGTCGCGGTCGGGGCCGACCGTGCAGTCGACCGCCCATGACCCGAGCAGGCCCCACTGCTCGACCGTCGCCGCGAGCGTTTCGGCATCCGCAAGCGATGTGAACGCAATCCAAAGCACCGCCGCAATGGTCCAGCGGCTCAAATATCGCATCATGTCCGGAAAGGCCCCGCCTGGAAGAGTTCCAAAGTGTAGCATCCCCGTTGCGGCCGTCCACGGGAGCCATCCGCCGCGCGCGAATTTGATCCGCGTCAATGAGGCCATGCGCTTGCGGGGTAAGATGACGCTCCCGAAGGCGAACGTGGTGAGAGCGATGCTGAATCAAGTGATGGATTTCGCGGGCGAGGTGCTGCCGGGAAGCTGTGCCGTGCCGCCTAATTCCGAGACCGCGTTTCTGGCCGAGCTGGGCGAGCGCCTGAAATCGTCGCGCGCCCGCTGCGAGCTGTCGCGCCGGGAGCTGGCCCGACGCTCCGGCATTTCGGAGCGCTACATCGCCCAGATCGAGGCCGGCAAGGGCAACGTCTCGATCGTCCTGTTGCTGCGGCTTGCCTCGGCCATCCACGGCAGCCAGCCGCAGGCGGCCTAATCCGACTTCAGGCCCGCTTCTCCACATTGGCGCTGCGGGCCGGCACGCCGAACTCCTTGCGGCAGATTTCGGCCAGCACGGCGATGCCGTCGCGGATCTGCTGATGCGACGGGCTTGCAAAGCACAGCCGCAGGCGCGAGCCCGCATACGGCTTGTTGGTCGACCATTCCGGCCCGGGATTGATGGCGACACCGGCGGCAAGCGCCGCCTGATAGAGCTTGAGCGTGTCGACCTGGTCGGGCAGCTTCACCCACAGGAAGATGCCGCCCTTGGGCTCCCCGAATTCGGCCGCGGTCCCGAACTGCTCGTTGAGGGCTTCCATCAGCGTATCGAGCTTGGTGCGCAGCGCCTTGGACAGAACAGGCACGTGGCTTGCGAAATGCGGCTTGCAATAGGTGGCGAGCACCATCTGCTCCAGCGCGCCGGAGCCGGCATCGGTCTTCAGCGCCAGCATCCGCGACATCACATCCCAGGGCGCCACGATGAAGCCGACGCGCAGCGCCGGCGCGATCGATTTCGAGAACGAGCCGACATGGATCACGCCGCCGTTCTGGCTCATCGCGGAGAGCGCCGGCGGGCGCTCTCCGGACCAGACCAGGTCGGCATAGCAATCGTCCTCGAAGACGGGCACGCCATATTCGGCCGCCAGGCGCAGCAGCTCGGCGCGGCGGCTCTCCGGCATGATGCTGCCGGTCGGGTTCTGCACGGTCGGGATGGTGTAGATGTATTTCGGCCGGATGCCGCGGCTCTTCAGGTCGGCCAGCGTCGAGGCCAGCGCGTCCATCCGCATGCCGTCGTCGTCGAGGGGAATGCCGACCGTGTTGACGCCGAGCCGCGTCAGCCGCTGCAGCGCTCCCTGATACGTCTCCTGCTCGACGATCACGGTGTCGCTGCGCGTCAGCAGCGTGCTGTTGACGAGGTCGAGCGCCTGCAGCGAGCCGGAGACGATCATGAGGTCGTCGGCCGTGCAGACGATGCCGGCATCGCGCTTCAGCTTCGTCACCAGGAATTCGCGCAAGGGGATGTAACCCTGGGGGCCGTGCGCCAGTCCGTAGGTGGCAAGCGAGCGGCCCTCGCGTTGCAGGGCCTGCTTGGCGGCCTCGATCAGTTCGTCGAGCGGCAGCTGCTCGGAATCGTTGTTGCCGCCGACGAAGCTGTATTTGGCAAGGCCCGTCCAGCGCGCAGAAGGGGCCGGCAGCCCTGCGGGAAACAGGGGCGCGAAATCGAAGCTGGACGTCATGGGAGCGTTCCTCGTTGTTTTTATTTGAGCGTTGTTCTTATTGGGCGGCCGGCTTGGTGCCGACCGGGCGCCGCGATCTTGATGATGCCATCATGCCAGTGTTTTGCCCGACGGGTCAAACAAAATTCGTAAAATCCGCATCTCCCGTCGGGCGTGGGAACAAGGCGTTGATTTGACCGGCGCGGCTACTGTGCATGGGGTTGTTTTCGCGGTTTCGATCTGCGGCCGTGACGGCGCGGCTATTTTTTACCCACCGTCCTGGTCGGACGGCCCTGGCTGATGAAAGCGTAATGCGCATTGGCGACGCCGCCAACCATCAGGGCCTCGACGACGGGCTCGGCGATCTCGCCCGTGGCGGCCCAGTCCACGATGAAATTGGCCCCGGTCCCGCCGCGCACGTCGTCGGTCGGAATGACGATCGAGATGGTGGCGAGCGGCTTCACGGCGACCGGCGCCTTCAGATAGCTCTCGACCTGCTTGCCCGCGGTGTCGAAATAGGCGATGCGCCTCACCACCAGGGCTTGCGTCTCCGAGGCGTTGTGGACGCTCAAGGTCACCGAGAAATCGACCCGCAGCTTGCCCTGGCTCATCGCCACGCTCGAATAGGCCGGCACGTAGAAGCCGCCGGTCACGGCGAGTTCCTCCTTCGGCATCGCTTGAAGCGAATCGGCGAAGGTCTGTTCGAGGTTCACCTTGGGCTGTGCGGCCGCTGGGCCGGCGAAGGCGAGGGGGCATAGCAGCATTGCAGCGGCGAGGGCCGCCCGCATGTGACGAATTGCTCGTTTGCCGCGCTGCACGCGGTCTCTAGGGTGCGGCAAAACGAACCGGTCTGGCATGCACGAGCTCATTCGCGACATCACTCTCTGTATTCTGTTCGCCTGGATGCTGGGCCTCGCCGCTCATTTCTCCCGGCAGCCGCTGATCCTGGCCTACCTTATCGCCGGCTTCTGCATAGGTCCATTCGGTGCCGGCTGGGTCAAGTCGCAGGAATCGATCAGCGTCATCTCCGAGCTCGGCCTGATCTTCATGCTGTTCATGATCGGGCTCGAGATCGACCTCAAGAAGATCGTGCGGGCCGGCAAGGTGATCCTGTTCGCGGCCGGCGGCCAGCTCCTCGGCGGCTGCCTGCTCGGCATCCTGTTCTTCACGGGCATTGGGCTTTCGCTCGGCGGCGGCCATTTCGATGCGCTCTATCTCTGCATTGCCTGCGCGCTGTCCTCGACCGTCATCATCGTCAAGGTGCTCTACGAGAAGCGCGAGCTCGACACCTTGCCCGGCCGCATCACGCTCGGCGTGCTGGTGCTCCAGGACATTTTTGCCATCCTGTTCCTGGCGGTGCAGCCGAGCCTTGCCAATCTGCAGGTCAGCGTGATCCTGCTGTCGATCGGCCGCGTCGCAGTGCTGGTTGCCGCCGCGCTGCTGGTCAGTCGCTACGTGCTGCCGCGGCTGTTTCACCAGATCGCCCGCCGCCCCGAGCTGATCCTGCTCGGGGCGCTCGCCTGGTGCTTCCTCGTTGCCGAGACCGCCGAGCAGCTTTCGCTGTCGCGCGAGATGGGGGCCTTGATCGCCGGCGTCTCGCTGTCGACCTTTCCCTATGCGCTCGACGTCACCGCCAAGGTCACGACGCTGCGCGACTTCTTCATCACGCTGTTCTTCGTCGCGCTGGGCATGACCATTCCGGTGCCCGGCCTTTCCGTGATCGGGCTGGCACTGATGATCGCAGCCTTCACGGTGGTGAGCCGTCTCGTCACCACCTTCACGCCGCTCTATCTGATGAAGCAGGGCCTGCGTGCGAGCCTGCTGCCGGCGATCAATCTGGCGCAGATCTCCGAGTTCTCGCTGGTGGTGATCCAGACCGGTGTCACCGACAATCACATCGCAGCCGAAACGGCGAATGCGGCTTCCTTCGCCTTCGTGGTGCTCGCCGTGCTTTCGACCTTCGTCATGACGCGCAGCGACGAGATCACCCGCTGGGCGATCGGCCCGCTCAAGCGGATCGGCCTGCGCGATCTCGACCACGGCAACGGCCATGCCGAAGAGGGGCACGAGGGCGGCCACGGCGAGGCGCGCCGCATCGTCATCCTCGGCTTTTTCCGTGCGGCGAGCGCGCTGCTGGCCGAGATCGAGCGGCAGGCCCCGGTGCTGCTGGAGCAGATCACGGTGGTCGACTTCAACCCCAATGTGTACCAGACCCTGCTTTCGCGCGGCCTGCACGTCATCTATGGCGACATCAGCAATGTCGATACGCTGCTCCATGCCGGGATCGGCAAGTCCGAGATGATCATCCTCAGCGTGCCGGACGCGCTGTTGAAGGGCGCCAGCAACGAGAAGCTGGTCCGTCATGTTCGCTCCCTCAATCCGAATGCCTCGATCATCGCCACGGCCGATCTCCTCTCCGACGTCGGCGAGCTCTATGCGGCCGGCGCCAGCTACGTGACCGTGACCCGGCTCAGCGACGCTCATGAATTGTTGACGGTGATCGAGGCGGCGCAAGCCGGCCTGCTGGCCGACAAGCGCGCCGAGCTCGATGCTCGGCTGGGTGAGCGGCGCGAGGTGCTGCCCTGATCGTGGGGGCCGTCTTCCGTCCGGCCGGCGCGGGCCTATATCGCTGGTATCTCCGGTGCAAGCCTGAAAGCCGGGCCGGGGACGGCGCCAAGCATGTGCGGTTGCATCCAGGACACTAGCGCTGGGGTCCAAGTCCGGCTAAGGCGATCCCGGCTAAGGCGTCCCGTGAAGCCGCCGGCCCGTAACCAATAGAGATTGGGACATGCCCGATACCGTCCAGGAAGTCTTGCAGGCCTTTGCCAGGGGCGAGCTCGTCGTCGTGACCGACGACGAGGATCGCGAAGGCGAGGGCGATCTGATCGTTGCCGCCTCATTCTGCACGGCGGAAAAGATGGCCTTCATCATCCGCCACACCTCGGGCATCGTCTGCGCGCCGATTACCACCGAGGATGCGCGCCGGCTGCGGCTCGATCCGATGGTCGCCCACAACGATTCCGCGCACACCACCGCCTTCACGGTCTCGATCGACTACAAGCCCGACGGCGGCACCGGCATCTCGGCCGAGGAGCGCGCCTCCTGCTGCCGCGCGCTGTCCAACCCCAATGCCGGCGCCAACGACTTCGCCCGCCCGGGCCATATCTTCCCGCTGATCGCCAAGGATGGCGGCGTGCTGCTGCGCTCCGGCCATACCGAGGCCGCGGTCGACCTCTGCAAGCTCTCGGGGCTTCCGCCGGTCGGCGTCATCAGCGAGCTGATGAACGACGACGGCAGTGTGATGAAGGGCGAGCAGGTCGCTCAGTTCGCAGCCAGGCACAAGCTGAGGCACGTCACCATCGCCGACATGATCGCCTACCGGCAGGCACGCGAAAAGCTGATCGAGCGGGTCTCGACCTTCACGACCGAAAGCCCGATCGGGCCGCTACAGGGCTATGCCTATCGTTCGCCGTTCGATTCCATCGCCCACGTTGCTTTCGTCTATAACGGCGTCGGTGACGGCAAGAACGTGCTGACGCGCTTCCACAAGCCGAACATCGTCAAGGACACCTTTACCGGCCACAAGCGCATGGCGGCCGTGCTCGAGCACTTCAAGAAGTCCGGCCGCGGCGTGCTGGTTTATCTGCGCGACGGTGCGGCCGGTGTTCCCGTGTCGCCGCTGCCGGATGAGACGGCGACGGAAGCCGACCGCAACCGCCAGTGGCGCGAGGTCGGCGTTGGCGCGCAGATCCTGCGCGATCTCGGCGTCACCTCGATCCGCCATCTCACCTCGTCTGTGCACGACTACAAGGGCCTCTCGGGCTTCGGCATCGAGATCGTCGCCAACGAGCAGCTCGAAAGCTAGACCCAACGCAATTGCACTTGTTGCCGCGGCGCTTTAGTTTGTCGGGCAATTTTCAGACGGAACCAGACCCGAAAGGACGTTTCATGAGCGTGCGCCCTCAGACCAAGGACAAGCCGGCTGCGGCTTCCTTCCAGTGGGACGATCCGTTCCTGCTCGACGAGCAGCTGACCGAAGACGAGCGCATGGTGCGCGACACCGCGCGCGCCTACGCCCAGGACAAGCTGCTGCCGCGCGTCACCAAGGCCTATCTGGAAGAGAAGACCGATCGCGAGATCTTCAACGAGATGGGCGAGCTCGGCCTGATCGGCATCACGCTGCCGGAGGAGTTTGGTTGCGCCAATGCGAGCTACGTGGCCTACGGCCTCGTCGCGCGCGAGATCGAGCGGGTCGATTCCGGCTATCGCTCGATGAACTCGGTGCAGTCCTCGCTGGTGATGTATCCGATCTACGCCTATGGCGACGAGAACCAGCGCAAGAAGTATCTGCCGAAGCTCGCCAGCGGCGAGTGGGTCGGCTGCTTCGGCCTGACCGAGCCCGACGCCGGATCCGACCCGGCCGGCATGAAGACCCGCGCCGAGAAGGTCTCGGACGGCTACCGCCTCACCGGTAGCAAGATGTGGATCTCGAATGCGCCGATCGCCGACGTGTTCGTGATCTGGGCCAAGTCGGCCGAGCACGACAACCAGATCCGCGGCTTCGTGCTGGAGAAGGGCATGAAGGGCCTGTCCGCGCCGAAGATCGGCAGCAAGCTCTCGCTTCGCGCCTCCATCACCGGCGAGGTCGTGATGGACGGCGTCGTGGTCCCCGAAAGCGCGCTGCTGCCCAACGTCTCCGGCCTGAAGGGCCCGTTCGGCTGCCTCAACCGCGCCCGCTACGGCATCTCCTGGGGTGCACTCGGCGCCGCCGAGGACTGCATGCATCGCGCCCGCCAATACACGCTCGATCGCAAGCAGTTCGGCAAGCCGCTCGCTGCGACCCAACTGGTGCAGAAGAAGCTGGCCGACATGGAAACCGAGATCGCGCTCGGTCTTCAGGGCTCGCTTCGCGTCGGTCGCCTGATGGACGAGGGCAAGTTCGCGCCCGAGATGATCTCGATCATGAAGCGCAACAATTGCGGCAAGGCCCTCGACATCGCCCGGGTTGCCCGCGACATGCACGGCGGCAACGGCATCTCGGCCGAATTCCACGTGATGCGTCACGTCCATAACCTCGAGACTGTCAACACCTACGAGGGCACCCACGACGTCCACGCCCTGATCCTGGGCCGCGCGATCACGGGCATTCAGGCGTTTTTCTGAGCGCGCCCGGATTCCGTGGCTCTGTTTTGCTCAACTGTCATCGTCCGCGAAAGCGGACGATCCAGTATCCCAGAGACCTCGCCTTCGCCACGGACGCCACAGCGTACTGGATACCCTTCGCGGGGTATGACGGCGGAGGGTGCGGCTACAGGAAATGCCATGTCCGACAACGACGACGTCCCGTTCAACCGCAACTTTCCGCTGAAGGCCGGCGCCGTCGAGGAAGTTCGTCCAGGCGTCCGGCGGGTGCTCTGTAACAATCCGAGCCCGTTCACGTTTACGGGCACTGTCAGCTACATCATCGGCCAAGGCAACGTCGCGATCATCGATCCCGGTCCTGATGATCAGGCTCATGCGGCCGCGCTGCTCGACGCCGTGCGCGGCGAGACGGTGAGCCACATCTTCGTCACCCACACCCACCGCGACCACTCGCCCAACACGGCGCGGATCAAGCAGGCGACCGGCGCGCCTGTTTATGCCGAGGGCCCGCACCGCGCCTCGCGCCCCCGCTTCGAAAGCGAGAAGCACAATCCGGAATCCGGATCGGATCGCGACTTCGTGCCCGATATCAGGATCGCCCATGGTGACGTCGTCGAAGGCGCCGGCTGGCGGCTCGAGGCCGTGGCGACGCCCGGCCACACCGCCAATCATCTCGCCTTTGCCTGGCCCGAGCGAAAGTTCAACTTCGTCGGCGATCACGTGATGGGCTGGTCGACCTCGATCGTGGCGCCGCCCGACGGCTCGATGATCGACTACATGGAATCGCTCGACCGGCTCGCTGCGCGCGAGGAGGATTTGTATTTCTCCGGCCACGGCCCGGAGATCCCGGAGGGCCAGCGCTTCGTGCGCTTCCTGATCCGTCACCGCAAGGCGCGCGAGGCCTCGATCCTGCACCGCCTCGCCAAGGGCGAGACCGATATCCCGACCATGGTTCGCGCGATCTATATCGGCATCGACCCGCGCCTGACGACGGCCGCCGGCTATTCCGTGCTGGCGCATCTGGAAGATCTCGTCGCGCGCGGTGTCGTCGCGACGGATGGCGACCCGGTGATCGGCGGGACTTATCGGATGGCGGGTTAATCCCCTCCGTCATTCCGGGGCGCCGCGGAGCGGCGAGCCCGGAATCCATTCATCCACCAACTCTGCGGCGCGATGTATTCCGGGAACGTGCTTCGCACGCCGCGGAATGACGGCCGAGGCTACTTCTTCACCGTCTTTGCCGGTGCCTTGGGTGGCGGCGCCACCGGGGTCTTCTTCGCCGGCTTCAGCGCATCGGCGTCGGCGGCGGTGTTGAGATCGTCGATGAATTTGGTCACGCGCGCGGCGTTGCTGCCGAGGTCGCTGTCGAAATAGCGCGAGGCCGAGCGGATATCGACGCGGGAATCGTCGCCGTCAGGCACGACCCTGATCGAGATATCCTCGCGAAAGCCCATGATCGGCGTCCGCGCCACCGCCTCGATGCGTCCCATGCGGCGCGGCGGCTGCGGCTCGCGCTCGTCGATGACGGTCCATTTGCGCTTGATGACGAGCTGGCGTGCGATCGCATAGGCGCGGTCGACGGGAATCTCGAGCTCGATCGGCTCGATATCAGGATAGAACTGGCGCTGCTGCTCAGCCGAGTAGAGACCGGCGTAAACGGCGGTGTTGGTGCCGTCCCCGGTGCGCAGGCGCGACAGCGCATCGAAGCGCGGCGGGTCGATCGGGTCCGTGGTGATGTCGTAGATGTGCGGCAGCTTGCGGTAGAGCAGGGCCTGATACGCGGGATAGGCGAGGATCGCGCCATCGATCAGGAAGGCGAGCAGGATGCGCGCCATGCCGCGCGTGCCGTTCTGCCAGATCGCAGCAAAGCCGGCGAGGCCGAACAGGATGGAAAGGGCGGCAATGCCGAGCCCGCCGAAGAAGGTGGCCAGCGCCGGCTTCATCTCCAGGAAGTCGAAGCGGACGATGATGATCGACACCACCACTGCCACCACCGCGAACACGGCCAGATTGCGCGCCCAGGTGGCGAGGCTGGACACGGGCTCCGTCTGATAGGGAGCGGAAAACCTGCGGGCCATGTCGTTCCATCACCGGTCTTAAGTCGCCGGTTGAGGGCACGGGCGACGGGAGCAAGCTGACCTAGCGCATTTTCCGCTTGGCTGGGAAGCGGTTTATCCCCCGTTTTGGCCGGTGAGAGGCTGGGGCCATGGCGATCGAACCAACGCCCCGCTGCGAGCCACATATTTGTTGTGTGGCGGTTCGCGGAGGGGGCATGGGGAGGCCAGGGACTTGGAAGCCGGGTAACGCGGAGGATGGAAGTGCAACTCTTCCGCAGCGGCTGTTTCTGCTACGGCTGACGATCATTGTCGCATTTTGCACCGGGTTGGTGATGTCCTCGGGGCTATGGATAGGGCCGCGGTCTTATCCACAGGCGCCGGTCTGGTCGCTCCTGCCGCCGATCGAGGGCTCCGTGGCTTTGGCACTCTATGGCGCCCTGTTCGCGCTGGCGGCGCTTGCGGTGATCATTCCTCGCGCGCGCTGGCCGATCGCGGGCTTCCTCATCATCATGATGGCGTTCTGTCTTGCCGACCAGACGCGGTGGCAGCCCTGGGTGTTTCAGTACAGCTTCCTGCTCATGGTCGTCGGGCTCGCGCGCGGTGGCAGCGCAGCGCCGGCCGATGATCTCCAGACGCTGAACCTTGCCCGACTGGTCATCGTTTTCACCTACGTCTTCTCGGGGCTTCAGAAGATCAACCTCAACTTCATGGAGCACGAGTTTTCCTGGATCATCACGCCGATCACCAGCCTGTTTCCGGCGGTGGCGACTCCTCTCGATGCGCTCGGCTTTTTGGTCCCCTTCGTTCAGGTGGCGTTCGCCGTCGGTCTATTGACCAGGCGCTTCCGTCGCGCCTCGCTCGTCGTCGCTGTCGGTATGCACGTCTTCATCCTCGCGATGTTCGGTCCCCTGGGGTTGAACTGGAACGACATCGTCTGGCCATGGACCGCGGCCATGGCGGTGTTCGATGTGCTGCTGTTCTCCGGCACCGATGACTTCATCTGGCGCGACATCGTCTGGAACGTGCGCGATCTTCGCCATGGCGCGGCAGTGGCGCTGTTCGTGGTGCTGCCGGTGCTGAGCTTTTTCAATCTCTGGGATTCTTATCTTTCTTCGGCGCTCTACTCCGGCAATCTCACCGAGGCGCAGATCTATCTCAGCGATCTCGGCGCGGCCTCGACGCCGGACAACGTCCGCCCGTACCTGGTTCACACCTCGGAGAATACCAACGTGCTCAATCTCCAGCGCTGGGCGATCGAGGATCTCAACGTCACGCCCTATGCAGAAACGCGCATTTTCAAGATTATTGCCGGCGATCTGTGCCGCGCCTTGCCCGACAGCAACCAGCTCGTGCTCGTGGTGAAGGAGCAACGCCTGTTCTTCAGCCGCCCGGAGATCGGTTTCCGCTGCTCGCAATTGTGAGAGGCTGCAAGAAGCAGGTCTGCTTGCCAAGCAGGGAGAGAGGCGCACCCGTGGGTGCGCCTCATGTGACGCCTGATTATGAACCAGGCTTCAGTGCGTGATCAGCGGGCAGGCCGAGTCCGACAGCTTTCCGAATGCCTCCTCGCCTGTCATGGTCTGAACCAGCTTGTAGTAGTCCCAGGGCTGCTTGGATTCTTCGGGCTTCTTCACCTGCATGATGTACATCTCATGTTCCATCAGCCCGTCGGCGCGGATCTTGCCGTTGCTGGTGAACATGTCGTCGATCTTCATCTTCTTGAGTTCGGCCATCACCTTGTCGGAGTTGGTCGTGCCGGCAGCCTTGACCGCGTTGAGGTAGGTCATGGTGGCCGAATAGTAGCCAGCCTGGTTCATGGTGGGCTCGCGCTTGGTCTTCTCGAAATAGCGCTTGGCGAAGGCGCGGGTCTTGTCGTTGAGATCCCAGTACCAGCCTGTCGTGAGATAGAGGCCTTGCGCGGTCTTCAGCCCGAGGCTGTGGATGTCGCTGATGAAGGCGAGCAATGCGGCCGGCTTCATCGTCTTGGCGATGCCGAATTCGTCGGCTGCCTTGATCGAGTTGGTGAAATCGTTGCCGGCATTGGCGAGGCCCAGCACTTGCGCACCCGAGTTTTGGGCCTGCAGCAGGTAGCTGGAGAAGTCGGAGGTCGAGAGCGGCACGCGCACCGCGCCGACCACCTTGCCGCCATTGGCCTCGACGACCTTCGAGGCGGATTCCTGCAACTGCGTGCCGAAGGCATAGTCTGCCGTCAGGAAGAACCAGGATTTGCCGCCCTGCTTCACCATGGTCTTGGCGGTACCGTTGCCCAGTGCCGTGGTGTCGTAGACGTAATGCACGGTGTAGGGCGTGCAGTCCTTGCCGGTCAGCGAGGCGCCGGCGGCGCCGATCGCAATGAACGGGATCTTCTTCTCCTTGGCGACATTGTTCATCGCCAGGCTGACGCCGGTGTTGGAGCCGCCGAGGATCATCGTGATGCCGTCGCGGTCGGCCCATTCGCGGAATTTCTGCGCACCGACATCGGGCTTGTTCTGGTGGTCCGAGACCATGAACTCGATCTTGTTGCCGAGGACGCTGCCGCCGAAATCCTCGATCGCCATTTTGGCCGCTTCGACGCCGCCGGGGCCGATCACGTCGGCGTACAGGCCCGACATATCGTCGATATCACCGATCACGACCTTGTTATCGGCCGCCTTTGCGGCGGCCGTGGCCGCCATCGACGTGGCCAGCAGCCAAGGCAGCATTCGCAGCGCAAACAATTTCATCTTGAGTGTTCCTCTTATTGGCTTGAAGTGCGGCGCGACGTTAGGGAGCCGTTGGCTCGGCTCCAATTCGTCTTTGGTCGCGACACCACCAACGAAAAAGGCCCTTGCGGACGGGCAGGGGCCGATTTCGGCTGGTGCTGTCGGTCGGCTTACGCCGCCGCGTTCGGGAAGCGATAGTCCTTGAACTGGTCGCGCAGCGCGGTCTTCAGGATCTTCCCGGTCGCGGTATGCGGGATGCCCTCGACGAAGGCGACGTCGTCCGGCATCCACCATTTGGCGATCTTGCCGTCCATGTATTTGAGGATGTCGTCGCGCGTGGCCTGCTGGCCCTGCTTGAGCTGGACGATCAACAGCGGGCGCTCGTCCCATTTCGGGTGGAAGACCCCGATTACGGCTGCCTCCGCCACGGCAGGGTGGCCGACCGCGAGGTTTTCGAGGTCGATCGAGGAAATCCACTCGCCGCCGGACTTGATCACATCCTTGGAGCGGTCGGTGATCCGCATATAGCCGCCCTCGTCGATGGTCGCGACGTCGCCGGTGTCGAAGAAGCCCTCCTCGTCGAGGATGTTGTTGTCGAGGCGGAAATAGGCCTTGGCGACCGCGGGGCCGGAAACCTTGAGGCGGCCAAAGGTCTTGCCGTCCCAGGGCAGTTCCTTGCCGGCATCGTCGGTGATCTTCATCTCGACCGCGAAGGGCGCATAGCCTTGCATCTGCAGCACGTCGAGCCGGGCCTCGCCGGTGGCGTTCTGGAACGGCGGCTTCAGCGCCGCCACGGTGCCGATCGGGCTCATCTCGGTCATGCCCCAGGCGTGGCGGACGTTCGAGCCCATGTCGAGGAACGCCTTGATCATCGAGCGCGGCATCGCCGAGCCGCCGCAGATCACCATCTTCAGATGCGGCAGCTTCAGATTATTGGCGGTCATGTGCTGGAGCAGCATCAGCCACACCGTGGGCACGCCGGCGGTGTGCGTCACCTTCTCGGTCGAGAGCAGCTCGTAGACCGAGGCGCCGTCGAGCTTGGGCCCGGGCATGACGAGCTTGGTGCCCTGCGAGGGTGCGGAGAAAGCGATGCCCCAGCTGTTGGCATGGAACAATGGAACCACCGGCAGCATTGTCTCGGAGGCGCTGGTGCCGAGCGCGTCGACATTGTTGGCCATCAGCGCGTGCAGCACGTTGGAGCGGTGCGAATACAGCACGCCCTTCGGATCGCCCGTCGTGCCTGACGTGTAGCACATCGCTGCCGCCGTGTTCTCGTCAAAGTCCTTCCATTTGAATTTGCCGTCGGCCTCGGCGATCCAGTCCTCGTAGGCCACGACGTTCTTCAACGTGGTCTCGGGCATATGCGCCTTGTCGGTGAGGATGACGTACCGTTCGACGCTCGGCAGCTTGTCGGCGAGCTTCTCCAGCACGGGCACGAAGGTCAGATCGACCATCACGATGCGATCCTGCGCGTGGTTGATGATCCAGCCGATCTGCTCGGGGAAAAGGCGGGGATTGATGGTGTGGCAGATGGCGCCGATGCCCATGATGCCGTACCAGACTTCGAGATGACGCCAGGTGTTCCAGGCGATCGTGGCGACGCGGTCGCCGAGCTTGATGCCGTCGCGCTCCAGCATCTGCGAGACCTTGAGCGCGCGCTGGTGGATTTCGGCGTAGGTGGTGCGATGGATCGGTCCCTCGACCGATCGCGTGACGACCTCCTGCTTGCCGTGAATCTTGGCGGCGTGTTCGATGATCCGGTGGCAGAGCAGGGGCCAATCTTGCATCAAACCGAGCATTCAGACGTTCCTCCGAGAATTCGCTGGGCGCATTGTCGCTCTCAGCGCAGGGCCAAAGAATTGTCATGAGTTTTAGCCTGCCGGACTTTCGCCGCAAATGGTCTTATCGCGGCAATATGTCCGCCGGCGCGGCAATGGTTACCGCTGCGCTTGGGCTGTCTCTTGTGCTGCCCGAGCCTGTGGATGCACGAAACTATGCTGCGCCGCTCGATATCTTTGGTCTTGGTACGCCGAGGCCACATCGGCGCGTTCACGCCACCAAGATACCGCTACCAAAGCCTCGGCCCGAGGAGGCTCCCAAAGGAGCCGCGGAGGTCACGCCGGAGCCCAGCGACAAGGCTTCCCCGGACAAGCCCCCTCCGGAAAAGCCGGCCGAGGCTGCGCCGCCTCCCGAGAAGCAACTCTCGGCATGCCGGCTGGCGCTGACCGAGGAAATCGCGGTCGCCCCGTCCATTCCCGCCATCCACGGCCCCGGGGCCTGCGGCGGCGAAGATCTGGTGCGGCTGGAGGCCATCGTGCTGCCGGACAAGCGCAAGGTCGCAGTCAAACCGGCGGCGGTCCTCCGTTGCACCATGGCATCGGCGATCGCCGATTGGGTGCGCACCGACATGGTGCCGCTGGCCACCAGCCTCGGCTCGACCATCACCGACCTCGACAATTTCGACAGCTTCGAGTGCCGGGGCCGCAACCGCGTTGCCGGCGCGATGCTGTCCGAGCACGGCAAGGCCAACGCGCTCGACGTCCGTTCGCTCAAGCTCGCCAACGGGCAGTCCATCGGCCTGACCGACCGCACCCTATCCCGCGATGTGCGCGAACGCGTGCTGCATTCGGTCTGCTCGCGCTTTACCACTGTGCTGGGCCCGGGCTCGGACTGGTACCACGAGGATCACATCCACCTCGATCTGGCGCAGCGGCGCAACGACTACCGAATCTGCCAGTGGAATGTCTGGGATCCCCTGCCGCAGATCGCGCCCCTGCTGCCGGCGGAGCGCCCCGAGGAGGCGCCGCCGCGCGAGGTCGCGGCCAAGTCAGAGGGCGGCAAGGAGGGGGCTGATGATCAGGAGAAGCCCGCCGCGCCGGACGACAAGCCGGCAGCCGACTCCGGCAAGAGCAAGCCAGCAACAAAAAAGCGCCGGTAAAACCGGCGCTTTTCGAAAACCTTCGGATCAGTCCGAGATTGTTAGTTGGGGGTCGAAACACCGCCGCCCTGCAGCGCGAGGCGCGAATTGTAGGGCGAGTCGCCGTGCTTCGGCTCGAGCACCACGACGATGGTGCCGATCTTGACGCGGCTGTAGAGGTCGATCGCGTCCTCGTTGGTCATGCGGATGCAACCCGACGAGATCGAAGCGCCGATATATTCCGGCTGGTTGGTGCCGTGAATGCGGAACAGCGTGTCCTTGCCGCCCGAGTACAGGTACATCGCGCGCGAGCCCATCGGATTATCAGGGCCCGGCGCGACGTAGGTCGGCACGCCCAGACGCGAGATCTCGCCCGGGGTCGGGTGCCAGGCCGGCCATTCGGTCATGCTGCCGACCTTGGCGATGCCCGACCAGGCCATGGCTTCTTCACCAACAGTGATGCCGTAGCGGATCGCCTTGCCGCCATCCATCACGTAATACAGATAGTGGTTGTCGGAATCGACCACGATCGAGCCCGGCAACTCCTTGCGGTGATAGTCCACAATGGCGCGACGGAACGGCTCTGCCACCGGCGTATTCTCGTACCGGATCTTGGCAAGGAGTTCCTTGTCATGCGGTTTGAAATTCTGGGTGTTGGTGGCCTCGTAATGCGTGGCCTGCATGCAGCCCGACAGCATGAAGCCGGCAGCCAAAATTCCAACGATAACCTTCAGCGACGACATGGTTCGGTTCCAATCAAAACAATACCGCGCAGGTCCTTGAAGCGTACCACCCAAGGCCTTCGACTCCGTTGCTTTCATTATCGTTGAAATCCGCCACAATTCCAGCTTTTAGGGGCTTATCCCGCGCTGCGAGACCCAACCTGTGGCTTTTTTGCCGCAAGTTTTCCGCGTCTCGGCTGGTTTTTTGGCGCGAAAAGCACAGCTGTCGATTCCGTGCCACAGTTGAGCCATGCCGCCGCCACAAATGCAAACGCTCCGTTAATGTGCTTGTCATCATGAACTTGTCAGAATCGCGCTAAGCGCAGTCATTCTGTCGCAGGGCCCTTCTTGGAGTTGTTCATGTTTTCTGTGTTCGTTCCCACCGACTCCTCCCTGAAGAAGGCCGTCGTCAACGATCTCGAGGCGGTGCCTGATCACGCCGTGTGGGTCGACCTGGTCAATCCGACCGCGGCCGAGGACAAGGCTGTGGAACGGCTGCTGGGGATCGCGATCCCGACACGGGAGGACATGCAGGAGATCGAGATCTCCAGCCGCCTCTATATCGAGAACAGCGCGCGCTACATGACCGCGACGCTGATGTGCCACTCTGATACCGACATGCCCCGGACCACGGCGGTGACCTTCATCCTCGGTGACCACCGCCTGGTCACCGTGCGTTACGACCAGCCCAAGCCTTTCGCCCTCGTCGAGGCGAAGCTCGCCCGTACCTGTGCCCCCGCGATCACGGGCGAAATGGTGCTGATGGAACTGCTGGACGCCGTGATCGACCGTTGCGCGGATATTTTGGAGCGCTGCGGCATGGAGATCGACCAGGTCTCGCACGACATCTTCGAACCGGAAAGCGAGCGCCATGGCCACGCCAAGCAATATTCGCAAATCCTGATCTCGATCGGCCGCAAGGGCGATCTGACCTCCAAGGTCCGTGAGAGCCTGGTGTCGATCGGCCGCGTCGTCACCTTCTTGTCGGCGGTGGTGGAGGGCGTGAAATGGTCCAAGGACATGCGCGAGCAGCTCAAGACCATGCAGCGCGACGTCGCCTCGCTGACCGACCACGCCTCCTATCTCTCCAGCAAGATCACCTTCGTGCTCGACGCCATGCTGGGCGTCGTCAATCTCGAGCAGAACAACATCATCAAACTGTTTTCGGTCATGGCCGTTGTCCTGATGCCGCCGACGCTGATCGCCTCGATCTACGGCATGAACTTCAAGGCGATGCCGGAGCTCGAATGGGAGCACGGCTATCCATTCGCACTGGTGCTGATGGTGATCGCCGCGATCGTTCCGTACTGGATCTTCAAGTGGAAGAAGTGGCTGTGATCCGGCACGCGCTTTCCAAAAATAGTGACCGAGACCTTACGCCGGTCGCCGAGACAAGGCTGATGGTGTCGCAGAATAGAGCGCCATTGCGGCCGCGTCGTGATGTGTGTGCCGTGCCCCAATTCCTCCGGTAAAATTTGAGCGGTGGGCTGAACGTTTGCGCGAAACTTGTCTGCGATAAGCAGCGGGTTAGCCGCGAGGAAGAACCATGGTTGAAAAACACATAACGACGCCCCCCAACGTCATCGATCTGACGAGCTATCGTCAGGTGGTGGCGAGCGGCAAGGCGCCGTCGTTGTCGGCACGCATGTGCCGGCACTGTGGTGCTCCGCTGCTCGACGGCGAGAACGATGACGACTGCTCGACTGCATTCAACGCAGCCGCTGCTCCTAATGCTGCGACGCTGGGGCTGCGCGAACGGTCGCGTCGAATTCGCCTGGACTGAGGAGCGGAAGGAAGAGCGGGCGATCCAGTCTTGCGGCGGCGTTGTGTGGATCGCCTTGCTTCCCGCTCTTTGCGGCAAATCCCGTCAACGTTTCACGATCTCAGCCGTCGAGACGATGGTCTCGGCGATCATGCCGTCGCGGCTGAACGCGGCGAGATGGCTCTCGACATCGCGCAGCGCTGCCTCGACCTTGTCCCCCAGGGCCTCCGGTGACGACGACGAGTAGGTCAGCACGCGTTGTGTCAGGTCCCGCACACTGACCGCGTGGCTGGTCTCGACCGCGACGCGTTCGGTGGGCGCGAAGGCGCTGCCGCGGAAGAACGTTGGCAGGTCGCGATGGGTGCGCGCACCTTTGCCGGCTTCTTGCCAGAGCTTTTCCGGTGACCAGCGGCGGCGGATCTCGTTGTAGCCGTCAACCCACGGGTTGCGGCCGTCGGTGACGGAGAACGAGGCACAGACCAGGATCGCGCCGTCGCGCGCGACGATCTGATCGAGCCGCGCAACCGTCGCCTCGCGATCCATCCAATGCAGCGCACGGCCGATCGTGACGATGTCGAACGTGCCGATGTCGGGGGCAAGCGTCTCCGCCTTGCCCTCGATCAGCGTGAGCGCTTGGCCGCCGCGCGCTGCCGCTTCTCGCGCGGCCTCGATCATGGCAGGTTCGGGATCGACGCCGACGATGCGGCCGACATAGGGTGCGAAGCCGAGGGCCAGCAGTCCTGGACCGGTCCCGAGATCGATCAAGGCGCATCGTTGGGAAAGGCCGAGCTTCTGCGCGACGCCGCGAAAGAACGCGCCCGGGTAGGGCGGGCGCAGATGCTCGTAAGTTGACGCCGTGCTCGCAAACCGGCCCATGCGTCACCCCGAACGTTATCTGGCCTAGACGTGCTGGCCGCCGTTGATGTGGATTTCGGCGCCGTTGACGTAAGAACTGGTGTCCGTACACAGCACGTAGACGATCTTGGCGACCTCGTCCGGCGTGCCAAGGCGGTGCATCGGGATCTGCTGGTCGACGATCTTCTCCGTGCCCGGCGACAGGATCGCGGTGTCGATCTCGCCCGGTGCGATGGCATTGACGCGCACGCCGACACGGCCGAAGTCGGAGGCCATCTCGCGCGTCAGCGCAGCGAGCGCAGCCTTGGAGGTCGCGTACGCCGCGCCCGCGAATGGATGCACGCGCGAGCCTGCGATCGAGGTGACGTTCACGACCGAGCCCTTGGCCGCCTTCAATTCCTCGATCAGGCCGCGCGCGATCATGATCGGCGCGAAGAAATTGACGTGGAAGACGTGCGTCCAGGTGTCGAGGTCGGTGTCGACAGAGCCGAGGCGGGAGCCGCCGGGCCCCTTCGGCGAGATCGCGGCATTGTTGACCAGTGCGTGCAGCATGCCGCCTTCGAGGCGGTCGCGGATTTCGGAGATCGCGCGCGTGGTGTCCCGGGAATCGCCGAGGTCGACCTGGATGTGATCTTCAGGGCCCGCGTCCCACGGGCAATCCTCCGGGAAGGGATGCCGCGAACAGGTGATGACGCGCCAGCCCGCCGACGAGAAACGGATCACGGTGGCGTGGCCGATACCGCGGCTCGCTCCGGTCAGGAGCAGCGTGCGGCGCGGCGCGTTGGACGAATGCGGCATGGACATCTTTCAGGTCGGCCCAAAGATCGAGACAAGGCTCTATGGATACATGCGCGTCTTGGACCACGGCTTGCCGGCCGCGTCACGACGAAATTCGATGCGGTCGTGCAGGCGGAACGGGCGGTCGTGCCAGAACTCGATACGCGCGGGCGTGATGCGCCAGCCGCTCCAGCCCGGCGGACGCGGCACCTCGCCGATGACGTATTTGGCCGCGACCTTGGCGATGGCCTGCTCGAAGGCGAAGCGGCTCTCGAGCTCTTGCGACTGCTTGCTGGCCCAGGCGCCGATCTGCGCCTGCTTCGGTCGTGTCGCGAAATAGCTGTCCGCCTCGGCATCCGCCACCGGCGTCACGTTGCCGCGGATGCGGACCTGACGGCGCAGCGACTTCCAGTGGAATAGTAAAGCCGCCTTAGGATTTGCGGCGAGTTCGCGGCCTTTCTGGCTCGCGATGTGGCTGTAGAAGACGAAACCCTGGGTATCGAAGCCCTTCATCAGCACCATGCGCACGTCGGGCAGGCCGTCGGGATCGACGGTGGCGAGCGCCATTGCGTTCGGATCGTTCGGCTCGCTCTTGATCGCCTCGTTCAACCAGGCCTCGAACAGCGCGAACGGCTCATCGGCGGCGGTGAAATCACCGGATGTTAAGGGTGTCTGGTGTTTCATCGAGGTCGTGTCGGTCATGTCTGGAGTCCGAATTGCGTCCCGCGGCCCAAAGCGCGCTGTTGTCTGCCACTGCCCTATATAGGGCATGGGGACGCGTTGGCCTATCGGCGATGCGGCCATCTGGCCTCGTCATGACGATGATTTTGATCGGGCTCTGCACCGGCGGCTGCAGCATGTCCCGCACCGACACCAACGCCTACGCCAAGGCTGACGACAGCGACCTCACCGGTTCGATCGCGCGGCCGGAGAAGGACGCCGCACCGACCGAGACCGATCTTGCCTTTGCCCGCAACGCCGCCTCCGACGTGCTCAGCATGGGCGACAAGGATGCGAGCCAGCACTGGGAGAATCCGGAAACCGGCGCACGCGGCTCGGTGACGCCGATCGCGCAATCCTACGCCGCCGAGGATGGCCGCAAGTGCCGCGATTTCCTGGCGAGCTATGTCAACGGCACCACCCAAACCTGGCTGCAGGGCGCCGGTTGCCAAAGCAGCCGTGGCCGTTGGGAGATTCATACGCTAAAGCCGTGGCGGAGCTAGGAATCAGCTCCATCAACTAGTTGCAAAAATGCCACTCGCTCCCCACATGGATCGCAGGTGGGGCGGGGAGCCCTTTGAACAATTCGAATTCTTGAAGGAGACGTGACGGATGCGCGACCCCTATGAGGTCTTGGGGGTGCCGCGGAGCGCGACCGCTGCCGCGATCAAGAGCGCCTATCGCAAGCTGGCCAAGAAGCATCATCCCGACAGTAACAAGGGTGATCCCAAGGCCGCCGAGCGCTTCTCCGAGATCAATTCGGCCAACGAGATCATCGGCGACGAGGACAAGCGCAAGCAGTTCGATCGCGGCGAGATCGATGCCGAGGGCAAGCCGCGCTTCCAGGGCTTTCCAGGTGGCGGCGGGCCGCGCGGGCGCGCGGGCGCGGGTCCCGGCGGCTTCGAGTACTCGTTCCGTGGCGGCGCAGGCCCCGGCCAGGGCGCCGGAGCGTTCGAGGACATCCTGAACAGCATGTTCGGCGGCGGGATGCGCGGTGCGCGGCCCGGGGCCGGCGGCGGCGCTCAGTTCGACTTCGACACCGGCGGGATCGGGCTCGATCTCGACGTCAATGTCGCCATGTCCGTCTCGCTGGAAGAATCGGTCAAGGGCGGCGAAAAGCGCGTCCGGTTGCCGAACGGCAAGGAACTCAACGTCAAGATTCCGGCTGGCGTCATCGAGGGCCAGCAGATCCGACTGCGGGGACAGGGCGAGACCGCGCAAGGCCATCCGCCCGGCGACCTCCTGATCACGATCAGCATCGCGCCGCATGCCTTCTTCAAGATCGAGGGCGCCGATCTCAGGATCGATCTGCCTGTTACGCTCTACGAGGCGGTGCTGGGGGCTAAGGTCCGCGTGCCCACGCTCGGCAATGCCGTGGAACTGTCAGTCCCGAAAAACACCTCCAGCGGCCGGACCTTCCGACTCAAAGGCAAGGGCCTGCCAAAATCTGGCGCCACCGGGGATCTCTTCGTCACCATCAGGATTATGTTACCGGACGGGAACGACGCCGAGCTTGAAGCATTGATGGAAAAATGGCGAGACCAACACCCCTACAATCCACGTAGCGGGCTCGGTTAAGGCAAGATCCAAGCGAAGGGGTTTCTCCTAAAGGCCTAGGGCATCACCGAGCAGATGATGCCCATCATACGCCTGAGGCGTGGTAGCGCTTCATGTCTCGACGTGTCGGCTGTCCGGCGGGACAGTCGATAAAAGGGTGCGGCCTCGAGAGGGGGACCAGCGCGGTACCAAAAACCCCAATCGAGGCCGCCCGCGTCGATCGGCGGATCGAACGCTGCTCATTTTCGCGTGAGCATCCGGTGCGATAATGAGACGCGCCCATGTCCTGATTCCAAATTTTCAATGACGGAATCTGGGCACGGCGTTTGCGCGGTTGTTTAGGTACCGTTTTTCTCGGCCTGGTCGTACACGGCCTGCGCCACCTTGGTCAGGCGATCGCGGTCGGCGCCGCCGCCGCTGACGACGTAACCGACGCCGCGCTCGGCCCAGAACAGCGCCCCATCCTTGTCCGCCCTGGCATAGCGCATCTGCGTTGCGCCAGTCTCGGTCTTGGCGGTGTAGATCGTATAGCGCTCGCCTGAGGCGCCTTCATACATCAGGAAGGACGCCGGGCCATTCGGCCCCGGCAGCAACCGTCCGCCGACCAGCTTCAGCCCGCTCGCCTCCAGATTGGGCGCGAACACGGTCCAGCCGCAGCGCCGGGTCAGCCAGGCCTGGAGGTGGTCGCGCTCATTGCCGGGCACTTCGACCGGATGGCGGACCTCGACGACATAGAGGCGGTGGGCGTCGAGCGCGTCCTCGGTAAAGCTCTGGAAAGTCGAGGGCGCGTTGGCGGCGCCATGCGCGACCCAGCCGGCCGCGCCGCCGGCGACGAAGGCGACCAGCGTGGCCGCGATGGCGCCATAGAGCCATTGCCGCGGACGGCGCTCCAGCCGCTCGAGCTCCAGCCGGGCGGGCACCGGCTCCTGGGCGACGCCGTCGTAACGGGCGTGCAGCATCTCGGCCATCGTCCGCCAGGACTGTACCCGCTCGGCGTCGTCAGGATGGGCGGCAAGCCAGGCCTCGACGTCGGCGCGGCGCTCCGCCGGCAACTCGCCATCGACAAAGGCGTGCAATTCGTCTTCGGTCACTGGAATATTGTGGTCGTTCATATCGATCGTCTCTGGCTCTGCGGCCCAAAATATCTGACGCGGTTCAACTGCGCTGCTTCTCTCTCCGTGCAGGGGATGCGGCATGCGCGATGCATCAATCCTGCCATCATTTCACCCGCCTAAGCGCCGGGCGCTCACCCTCCAGCGACGCCTTGACGTGGGCGCGGGCGCGCGCCAGGCGGGACATGACGGTGCCGATCGGCACGCCCTGGATGTCCGCGACCTCCCGGTAACTCATACCCTCCAGCATCACCAGCAGCAGCACCGAGCGTTGCTCCTCGACCAGCGTCGAGAGGGCTCGCTCGATGTCGCGTCCTTCGGCCTCCGTCCCGCTGGCATCCGGGTTGTTCTCGGTCAGCTGCATGAATTGCGGCCGCCTTGCCAGCGAGCGCCGCCGGTTCTTGTTGAGGTTGGTCAGGATCGTATAGAGCCAGCTCCTGACGTCGCCTCCCAGAAACAATCGCTCCGAGCGCAGCGCACGCACCAGCGTGTCCTGCACCAGATCGTCGGCCGCATCCGCATCGCGCGTCAGCGCGCGGGCGTAGCGGCGCAACGCCGGGATCATGGCTTCCACGCTCTGGCGAAAAGCACTCATGCCGTCTTGACGTCCTTCACATCAGGCGCGAGCGCCTCTAGCGATCATAACACCCGAATGGAACGGCTATTCCGGCGCCGGAAACAGCGTTAACGCCGCGGATTAGGACTGTACCGCAGGGGAGGGCTGGTGTACCTCCAGACCTCGACGAGAGCTACAGGACGTTAGCAAATGGCGCAGAATTCAGGTCTGATGCAAGGCAAGCGCGGGGTCATCCTCGGCGTTGCCAACAATCGCTCGATCGCCTGGGGCATCGCCAAGGCATGCCAGGCGGCCGGTGCCGAGATCGCGCTCACCTACCAGGGCGATGCGCTGAAGAAGCGGGTCGAGCCGCTCGCCGCCGAGCTCGGCGCGCTCATGCTCGGACATTGCGACGTCACGGATGCTGCGACCATCGATGCGGTGTTCGACGTGCTGAAGGAGAAGTGGGGCAAGATCGATTTTGTCGTGCATGCGATCGCGTTTGCCGACAAGGACGAGCTCGAGGGCCGCTACGTCGACACCACCGCGGACAATTTCTCCAAGTCGATGCTGATCTCCTGCTATTCGCTGACCGCGATCGCGCAGCGTGCCGAGAAGCTGATGACCGACGGCGGTTCGATCATCACGCTGAGCTATTACGGCTCCGAGAAGTGGATGCCGAATTACAACGTCATGGGCGTTGCGAAAGCAGCGCTGGAGGCGAGCGTGCGTTATCTCGCCGCCGATCTCGGCGTGAAGGCGATCCGCGTCAACGCGATTTCGGCAGGGCCGATCAAGACGCTGGCCTTCGCCGGCATTGCCGATTCACGCCTTCTTCTGAAATATAACGAGATCAACGCCCCGCTGCGGCGCAACGTCACGATCGAGGAGGTCGGCGACAGCGCGGTTTATTTCCTCTCCGACATGTCGCGCGGCGTCACCGGCGAGGTGCATCATGTCGATTCCGGTTACAACGTGCTGGGCATGATGCGGCCCGAAGCGTCGGATGCATCGAAGGACTGACCGCCTCCCGCAATGCCCGCGCCCACGATCTATTATCTTCGCCACGGCGAGACCGAGTGGAATGCGCTCGGCAGGCTTCAGGGCACCAGGGACATTCCGCTGAATGCGCGCGGCCGCGACCAGGCGGTGCAGGCAGGCCTCGTTCTGGCCGATCTCCTCAAACGCGACGGCCGCGACAAGGCGACGCTGCCCTATGTGTCGAGCCCGCTCGGCCGTGCCCGCCAGACCATGGAGCTCGCGCGCGGCAAGCTCGAATTGTCTGTGACGGATTATGTGCTCGATGATCGCCTGCGCGAGATCGGCTACGGCGTCTGGGAAGGGCTGACGCTCGCAGAAAGCGAGGCGAGAGATCCCGAGGTCTATTCAAGGCGCCTTGCCGACAAATGGACGGTCGGGCCTGCGGGCGCAGAGACCTATGCCGACGTGCAGCTCCGCGTCCGCGCCTGGTATGACGAGCTCAAGGCCGACACCGTCGCGGTCGCCCATGGCGGCACCTGTCGGGCCCTGATGGTCTCGCTCGGCCTGGAAACGCCGGCCAGTGCTGCCGAACTCTATATCGAGCAGGGCGCCGTCTACGTGTTCCGCGAGGGACGGCTGGAGAAGTATAGTTAAGCAGCCCGCTGTCATTCCGGGGCGACCGAGGGGCGAACCCGGAATCTCGAGATTCCGGGTTCGATGCTTTGCATCGCCCCGGAATGACGGAACGAGGGTTGAACCCAAAGCTCCCCGGCGCTACGACGTTGACAAACAACGTTTGTGCAAAACGTCAGCACTAGGCGGCAGTTCGGTATGTCCTTCAACACTTTCGGCCACATGTTCCGCGTCACCACCTTCGGCGAAAGCCATGGGGTGGCGATCGGCTGCGTGGTCGACGGCTGCCCGCCGATGATCCCGCTGACCGAGGCCGACATCCAGCAGGACCTCGATCGCCGCAAGCCGGGCCAGTCGCGCTTCACCACGCAGCGCCAGGAGCCGGACCAAGTGAAGATCCTGTCCGGCGTCATGGCGCATCCGGAGACCGGCGTGCAGGTGACGACGGGCACCCCTATCGGGCTGCTGATCGAGAACGCCGATCAGCGCTCCAAGGATTATTCGGAGATCAAGGACAAGTTTCGCCCGGGCCATGCCGACTTCACCTATGAGGCCAAGTATGGCCTGCGCGACTATCGCGGCGGCGGTCGCTCATCGGCGCGCGAGACCGCGATGCGCGTCGCTGCTGGCGCGATCGCGCGAAAGGTGCTGCCGGATGTGAAAGTACGCGGCGCGCTGGTGCAGATGGGGCCGCACAAGATCGACCGCGCGAAATGGGATTGGGACGAGATCGCGAAGAACCCGTTCTTCTGTCCCGACAAGGACAAGGCTGCGTTCTTCGAGACCTATCTCGACGGCATCCGCAAGAGCGGCTCCTCGATCGGCGCGGTGCTCGAGATCGTCGCCGAAGGCGTGCCGGCAGGACTTGGCGCGCCGATCTACGCCAAGCTGGATTCCGATCTCGCCGGCGCGATGATGACCATCAATGCGGTGAAGGGTGTCGAGATCGGCGCCGGCTTTGGTGCGGCCGAGCTCACCGGCGAAGAGAACGCCGACGAGATGCGCACCGGCAATGACGGCACGCGCTTCCTGTCCAACCATGCCGGCGGCGTTCTGGGCGGCATCTCCACCGGACAGCCGATCGTGGTGCGCTTCGCGGTGAAGCCGACCTCGTCGATCCTGCAGCCGCGCCTCACGGTCGATCGTCAGGGCGCCGACACCGAGATCATGACAAAAGGCCGCCACGACCCCTGCGTGGGCATCCGCGCCGTCCCTGTCGGCGAAGCCATGATGGCCTGCGTGCTCGCCGACCACTTCCTGCGCGACCGCGGGCAGGTGGGGCGCTAGCGCCCCTGCTTGAAGCTTCTGTGTCGCGGTACCTGCCCACCGCGCAGCTTGACGATTCCACAACTTCGTCGGCTAATGCGGGTATGGAAAGCTCCGAGCTCCAGCGCATCATCAATTGGCTGATCGACGGTGCCCGGTCGTCGCGGGACTCTGCCGAGATGATTTCGGATGCCTGCGAGCAACTGGTTGCGGCCGGCCTGCCGCTGTGGCGGTTCGGCGTCTTCATCCGGACCCTGCATCCCGAGATCTACGGCCGCAACTTCATCTGGCGGCAGGGCGAGGAAGTCGAGATCGGCACGGTCGATTTCGAGATTCTTGCCACGCCCGAATTTGCGCGGAGCCCGCTTCGGATCGTGTTCGAGGAGGGACTGGAGGTGAGGGGACGCATGGATGACCCCGACAGCAAGCGATTTCCGTTCCTGGACGACATGCGTGCCGAGGGCGTCACCGATTACATCGCGACGCCGATGCGGTTTCTCGATGGCTCGATCCATGCCATCAGCTGGACCACACGGCATCCCGGCGGCTTCAGCGAGGATGACATCGCGACGATCCGCTCCATCGTCGCGCCGCTGGCGCGTGTCAGCGAGATCGTCACCCTGCGTCGCACCGCCGTGACGTTACTCGACACCTATGTCGGCAACCGCGCCGGCGAGCGCATCCTCGGCGGCCAGATCCGTCGCGGCCACAACGACACCATGCAGGCCGCGATCTGGCTGTCGGACCTGCGCGGCTTCACTGCGCTATCCGACCGGCTGCCGGCCGAGACGGTGGTCGATATCCTGAACCGCTACTTCGATTGCCAGGTCACGGCCATCCGAGGGCACGGCGGCGAGGTGTTGAAATTCATGGGCGACGGCCTGCTCGCGGTGTTTCCGATCGACGAATATGTCGGCGACGCCAGCCATGTCTGTTCGCGCGTGTTGGAAGCGGCGCGCGAGGCCCGCGCCAGCGTCGAGGCGTTGGGGCATCCGGTCGGCGATGTCGTCGAACGCTTTCGTTTCGGCGTCGCCCTGCATGTCGGCAACATCCTCTACGGCAATATCGGCGGCGGCAACCGGCTCGACTTCACCTGCATCGGCCCAGCCATCAATCTCGCGGCGCGGCTGGAGAAGATCGCCGGCCGCCTCGGGCGGACCGTCGTGGTGTCCGAGGGGTTTGCCAAAGTCTGCCAGCATGACTGGCGCAATCTCGGCGAGTTTCCGATCGCAGGATTTTCCAAGGCGCAGCGCGTGTACGGGCTGGCCGAGGAAACGCCGGTGGTGATGGCGTGAAAGTCGAGCCATCCGTGATGGTGCCTCTCGAGGCCCAGCCTTAAAGCGATGGCCTATTCCTCCGGCTCGGTCGTGAACAGCAGCGGATAGCCCTTGGCGCGGCCTGCATCCGTCGCGCGCGTCGCCTTGGTTTCGGCGACGTCCCTGGTGAACACGGCGACGACGCAGGCGCCGAGCTTGTGCGCGGTGATCATGACCTTGTAGGCCTGATCCTCGGTCATGCGGAATTCGGCCTTGAGCACCATGGTGACGAATTCACGCGGCGTGTAGTCGTCGTTGATCAGGATGACCTTGTGCAGCTTCGGCCGCTCGACCTTGGTCTTGGTCCTGGTTTTCGGCGTGGTAACGGTGTCGCTCATTCCGCCTCCCGGACACGGCGGGCTCGGGTTCCCAGCCGGAGCGATCAGCCCGCGGCCTTCGTACCATATTGCAGGACCTGTACCTTCTCCAAGGTGATCAGGCCGCTCGACATCATGCCATCCAGGATGGGCAGGAATGCGTTGATGTTGTCCTCGCTGTCGACGATCTCGATCAGCAGCGGCAGGTCTTCCGAAAGCCGCAGGATTTTCGAGGTGTGCAGCCGGCTCGACTTGCCGAAGCCCATCGGGCCGCGCAGCACGGTGGCGCCGGCGAGGTGCCGCGCTCGCGCGGTCGTCACGATCGCTTCATAGAGTGGTTTGCCGTCGTAATGGTCGCTCTCGCCGATGAAGATCCGAAGCGAAACAGCCTGATTGGGGATTTGCATGGTCAACTCCTCGTCAAGCGGTTGTAGCGGCTCGCCATCATATGCCCAGTCCATACCGACACCAGCCAGCAGACGACGGACGCCGCGACATAGGCGAGTGCGGTATATTTCATGCCGCCGTGGAACAGGCGGAAGGTCTCGAGGCTGAAGGTCGAGAAGGTGGTGTAGCCCCCGCAGAAGCCGGTCATCACGAACTGCCGGTGCTCCGGCCGCGCCAGCATGCGGCCGTCGGGGCCGGTCAGCGTCGCATAGAAGCCGATGATCAGCGAGCCCGTGGCGTTGATGAACAACGTCGCGAAGGGAAAGCCCGGGCCGGTATCGAGGGCGAGCCCGACCAGATAGCGCGTCAGCCCGCCGACGATGCTGCCGGCAGAAACCCAGGCATAAAGCGTCGCGGTGCGCCAGCGTTCGGCGGAGGAAGCCTTCATCTGCCGCTAGCCTCCAAAGCTATCTGCGAGGAGGAAGCCGCAGCTCACCGCCGCAAGGCACAGTCCGACCGAGAACACGACGTTGCCGAGCGCGTGCACTGGTTCGCCGTTGCGCGCCAGGGTCAGCGTTTGCAGGCTGAACGAGGACACCGTGGTGTAGCAGCCGAGGAAGCCTGTCACGGCGAACAGCCACGGATTGGGCGTCGCGAACACCGAGCCGGGATGGGTCGCCAGCGCACCGAGAATGCCGATCAGGAAGGCGCCGGTGACGTTGATGGTCATGGTGCCCCAGGGAAAGGTCTCGCCCAGCCGCCGCGCGATGGCGCCGGAGACGAAATAGCGGGCGCAGCCGCCCAGCACGCAGCCGACCACGATTGCGATCACTCCGCTCAGCACGATGAACAGTCCCCCGTCATCACTTGTTCTCCATTGCCAGGCCATTGCCGACGGTCAGCAGTCCCACCAGCGCCGCCAGTGCGAAGCCGAGCCCGGCAAGGAACGTGCCGACCGGACCATAGGCATCCCACAGCGCTCCGGCGATCACGCTCGCGGCCAGCATTGCAAGGCCGGTGAACAGATTGAAATAGCCGAAGGCGGTGCCGCGCAGCGCCGGGGGTGCAGTATCGGCGACGAGGGCTGAGAGCAAGCCTTGCGTCAATCCCATATGCAGGCCCCACAGCACGACGCCGAGCGCGAGGCCGGCGAGGTGAGGCAGCAGCGCCAGCGCGAGGTCCGCGCCGGCAAGCAGGATGAGGCCGAGCGCGAGCAGGGCGGTCCGGTTGATCCGGTCCGACAGCACGCCGGCCGGATAGGCCGAGAGAGCGTAAGTGATGTTCATCAGCACCAGCACCGCCGGCACCCACATCGCATTGAGCCCGATGTTCTGCGCCCGCAGGATCAGGAAGGCCTCGCTGAAGCGTGCAAGGGTGAAGACGACGCCGACCGCAACGACACGCCAGTAGACCGGCCCGAGCTGCCGCATCGCGGCTACGTTGAGCGGGTTCGACGCGCGCTCCCGGCTTGCATCCGGCTCCGGCTCGTTGACTGCGAACGTGATCAGCCCGAAGGACAAGAACGCCGGCAGCACCGCCGCCCAGAACACGGCGACAAAATGATCCGATGTCCACCACATCAGGCCGATTGCAGCGAGCGGTCCGACGAAGGCGCCGATCGTGTCGAGCGACTGCCGCAGGCCGAAGCTCGCGCCGCGCAGGCCCATCGGCGAGATATCGGCGATCAGCGCGTCGCGCGGTGCGCCGCGAATGCCCTTGCCGACGCGATCGATGAAGCGCGCTGCCACCAGCCACCCGACGCTGGGGGCTAGCGGGAACAGCGGCTTGGTCAAGGCGGCCAGCCCGTAGCCGAGGGCCGCGAGCTGCTTGCGGCGGCCGAGCCAGTCGGACAGGGCGCCGGAGAAGATCTTCGTGATCGCAGCCGTGGCCTCCGCGATGCCCTCGATGAATCCGACGGCGAGCGTGGAGGCGCCGAGCACGGTGACGAGATAGACCGGCAGCAGCGCATGAATCATCTCGGAGGAGATGTCCATCAGCATCGAGACGAAGCCGAGCACCCAGATCTCCTTGGGCAGCCTGGCGTGCGCAGCTTTCGGTGTGGTCGTCGTCATGTCGTCCACGCTCTCCTTGGCCTTCGTTTCAGGCAACAAAAAACCCGCCAGCGGCGGGTTTGTCCATGCTCCCGCCAAAGGCAGAGGCTGATTGCCTCACCTTGGCAGGAGTCATCAGCCCACTGCAGTCACGCGACCGCCGGGCGGTTGTCGGGGGACTCCATCCCCATCTGTCCAGTCAGCCTAGCATGGAAATTATGGGGAACAAGTGGGCGGCACAAGTCACGTGGCGCGAGCGCGAGGCGGCGCAAGCGTGGCGATATGGCGGCGGTTTCGCGCTGGCGTGTGAAAATCCTAACTCGAAAGTGAAGTGCCATCGATCTTCGCGCTTTGCGGCAAGGCGTTTGCATGTCACCATCGCATCATACGACGGGAGGCTGCGATGCGCGTGCTGTTCTCGATCGGGGCTGTGCTGGTGGCCGGCGTGCTTGCCGGAGGAGACGTCGCGGGCATTGCGGCGCCAAGTCCTAAGCCTGAACCGCCGAAATTCGAGCCGTCACGACAGCAGCGGCAGGCCGCCGACGGCGATGCGCAGTCGGTCGATATCGAGCTGATCCTCGCGGTCGATGTCTCCTACTCCATGGACATGGACGAGCTCGCGATCCAGCGCGAGGGCTACGCCCAGGCGATCCAGTCCAAGGAGTTCTTGCAGGCGCTGAAGTCCGGCCCCAATGGAAGGATCGCGGTGACCTATTTCGAATGGGCCGCATCCAACGACCAGAAGATCATCATCCCCTGGCGCCTCATTGACGGACCGGAGACCGCGGATGCCGTCTCGGCCGAGATCATGAAGACGCCGATCCGGCGCGCCTCGCGCACTTCGATCTCGGGTGCGATCGGATTTGCGATGCCGCTGTTCGACGAGGATCCCTATCACGGGCTTCGCCGCGTCATCGACATCTCGGGCGATGGTCCCAACAACAATGGCGGTCCCGTCACGGTGGCGCGCGATCTCGCGCTCGAGAAGGGCATCATCATCAACGGCCTGCCGATCATGGTGAAGGAGCCGTCCTATTCGACGATGGATATCGACAATCTCGATTTCTATTACGAGGATTGCGTGATCGGCGGACCCGGCTCCTTCGTCATCGCGATCAAGGATCGCGAGAAGTTCAAGGAGGCGATCCACGCCAAGCTCTTGCAGGAGGTCGCGGGCCGCACGCCCGAGCGTCCGGTGGTGCGCGTTGCGGACAAGGACAAAGAGCCGCGCGTGAGCTGCCTGATCGGCGAGAAGATCTGGTCGGATCGCTGGGGCCGCTGAAACGCATCTGCGATGAGACCATCCGCCCCTCGCGGGGAAATTAACCGCTTGTTAACGACAGCGGGGCCCTAATCTCAGACGTTTCTGAATGTTTCTGACGCTCCTTGCCCGTGTTCGAAGGCCAGCGGGTTTGTCCGATCCATTCGTCGAGCAGGCCCAAGCCCCATCCCATGGCCATCATCGCGCAAAGCACCAGCCAGATCTCGCCCGCCAACGAGCGGATGTATCACCAGAGCGCTCTGGTTGGAGATTGGAAGGGCAATTGGGCGGGCAACAACCAGCCCGTTGAGTTCAAGGTCGTGAACATCAGAGGCAGCCGCGCCCAGGTCGAGTACACCCACAACGGGCACACCGAGCGCGGCTTTGCCCAGGTCAACGGCTCGCTCATCACCTTCGGTTCGATCACCGTCGGCACCAAGGACGGCAAGAATCTTGTGCTCCTGTTCTCTGCGGGCGGCGCCGGCAAGCAGACCGCGACGCTCGCAAAGCAGGCGCCGCCGGCCTCCGACAGCCGCCTGATGGGAAGCTGGGGCGGCTATTCCAGCGACAACGGCAAGAGCGCGAGCTTTCGCGTGCTGTCGGTCGACGGCAACGAAGCGCAGGTCAGCGTCACCACCGACGGCATCACCCGCCAGGGCACCGGCATCGTCTACAAGAACGTCATCATGTTCGGGCAGTCGCAGATCGCGACCGACGACGGGCAGAACGGCAAGATCATCTACCAGGTCGGCACCAAATCCTTCATGGTGCCGGTGACGAAATATCCGCCGGCGGATTCATCATCCTCGGTCGATCGAACTGCATAGTCCTGACGCGTGCTGCGACTATGGCATGCGCGACCTCGACGCGGCCGATGCCGACGGCAATCAGGTCACATTCAGGATGGGCGTCTCTGGAACCGCCTGGAGCGCGTCCCGGCTCGGCTGGTATTTGCGGCGTGTGTCGCGTATAATCTGCAGACCATTCTGACGGTTAGCCGAATGCCCAGCCTCGTTCGTTCCTGCGCTCTTGCAATTCTCTTCGCCGTGTTTTGCCTTGGCGGCCCACCTGTTCATGCTCAGGTCGCGCCTCTGCAGTATTGGATTCCCGGCGGGGCCTTCGGCTATGGCGGCAGCGCCGAGAGTTACGGCAATTTTCCAGGCTTCAACGGCGGCGATGCCAAGACGGGCTACGATTTCCGTCCCGGCTTTTTCGTCGGAAGCCAGCACGGCAATCTCGGTCTAAGCGGTTTCAGCCAGGCTGGACCGGCGAGCAATTTCAGCGCGCTGTCCTATGACAGCACGCAGTTCGGCTACAACATGAAGACTACCGGGGGCTCGCCCGTGACGTTCTTTGGCGGCATCGACACGCTGAAATACGGCAACGGCATCGGCAGCTCGGTTGCGCCGCTGACCTCCGCCGCAGGGCCCGGCTACGGCGGATTTGCGGGCGTCGAATTCAAGCCGACTTCCAATCTCAGCCTGTCGTTCGGAGCCGGGTTCACCCAGCGCGACTCCAGCCGCATGGACAGCGATATCAGGTCGGACATGCTGCCCGGCGAGTCACCGGCGCTGGGCGCGCTTCGGCGCTAGCGTTGCATCACCGCCTCCGGGGGGCGCCGCAGCGATGTCGGCAAGTCCGGACCGGTTCCGAAGCGCATCACGATGTCGGGGCGCCGTTCGCCCAGTCCGATTGATGCCGCGAATTGCGGTCGCAGTGCCGCCACCTCGACCGGTTGGTTGACGAACGAATATTTGAGGCCCAGCGCGGTCGCCTGCAGGCCGAAACGCTGGCAGGCGCGGCCGACCGCGATCCAGTGCGCCTTGTCGCTGCGATCGGCTGCGAGCACGACAACGCCCGCTGAGCTGTCGAGCTGCTCGCGGTACTTCTTGTTTTCCCCGTCTTCGGTGAAGAAGAGTCGCAGCAGCGGCCGGGCGACCCATGCGGGCAGGGATGGATTTCCCGAGACACGAGAGTACAGCCCGTCCATCGTCGCGAGCGCATCGGCCTCGTTGAAGCGCATCCAGCTCACGAGCTCGCGCATGAAGGCCTGATCGCGCATCTGTGCCGCATTGCCTTCGAGCACATAGTCGCCCACCTTCCTGATGGCGGTACGCTCGGTCATCAGCATCGCGGCGACACCAGGTTCGCGGCAGGCGCCGATACAGGATTTCGGGCGCGGCGGGCTTGCCGTCGAAAGCTGCGCGCGTGCATTGCCTGACCGGAATCGCCCCAGCCAGCGCCGATGCTGCCGGCGGGGCTTGCTCAAGTGCGATCACGATCCGCTCGCCGTCGAAGACGGAGTTGGCGCGCCAGCCGAGCGCGGCGGCGGCGAGGATGAGATTTTCGGCGGCGCATCCGAGACTGACGAAGAGATGATGATCGTCGGGATCGACAGCCGGACAGCGGCGCTTGAAATCGGGCGCAATTGCGATCTCGTCGCCGTGGGCGGAAAAAATCCAGGGCTGCGTGTTGTGACTATTGGCCGCAAGCGTCGCAAAACGCACGAGCTCGCGGTCCCGGGACGTAGCCTGCAGCGGGGCGCGAGACGTCTTGACGGCCTCCTCGTAGGTCATGCCTTCCGCACAAGCAGGGAGGCCGCTGATGGCGGCCGCAGAAAACCCGAGCGTGGCCGCGATGAATTGTCGTCGATCAACCACAAGCGTCTGCTCCGCGTCCCGTTGCTTAGGACGCTTCTAGCGCCCACGAAGATAGGGCGATTGAGCAGAATCAAGGCTGGAGCGCGCTGGCGCGATAGGGACTTTGGCCCTAGCGGGTAAACCGCGCGACGATCTCGACATGGGGCGTGTGGCGGAACTGATCGACCGGGACGACATTCTCGATCTTGTAGCCGCCATCGATCAGAAGCCGCGCGTCGCGGGCGAAGGTGGCGACGTTGCAGGAGACTGCGACCAAGACGGGCACCTTGCTCGCGGCGAGCTTGAGCGCCTGTGCCTGTGCGCCCTGGCGCGGCGGATCGAACACCACGGCATCGAAATCGCGCAGCTCCGGTGGCACCAGCGGACGACGGAACAGGTCACGCGGCTCGCACCTGATCGGCTTCAGCCCCGGCGTGCGCGCCGCCTTCGCAAGCGCGGCGATCGCGCCGGCGTCGTTGTCATAGGCGGTGACCCGGGCCTTCTCGGCGAGCCTCAGCGCAAACGGGCCGACACCGCAGAAGAGGTCGAGAACCTCCTTCGCCTTGCCGACGCGCTCGCCGACGAGTGAAGCAAGCGTCTCTTCACCTGCCACGGTTGCCTGCAGGAACGAGCCAGGCGGCAGCGTCACCTCGGCGCGGCCCATCTTCACCGTTGGCGGCAGGCGTTGCAGCACCAGTTCGCCATGCCGCGTCAGCCGCGCCAGACGATGTTGCTCGGCGACGCGCGATAGCGCCGTCACCAGCGGCGTCGGGAGCGGGCCGGAACCACGCACGTCGACATCGAGGCCGTTGGAGGTCGCCGTCACCTGGATATCGAGCGGCTTGGTCACCGGCATCTTCGATGTCAGCGGCTCGGCGATGGCCCAGGCAGCATCGAGCGCGCCTTCCAGCGCGGGATCGAGGATCGGGCAGTGGTCGATCGGAATGACATCGTGGGAGCTCGTCGCGGAGAAGCCGACTTTGAGCACGTCATGCGTGCCGAACCGTCCGTGCAGCGTCACGCGCCTTCGCCCGGCGCCATGCGCATCGACCAATGGCGCCACCTCGCAAGTAATGCCGGCCTGCGCCAGCGTCTCGACCACGACGTTGCGTTTCCAGGCCCGATAGGGCTCGACTTCCCAATGCTGGATCGCGCAGCCGCCGCAGATGCCGAAATGCGGGCAGAACGGTTCGATGCGCTCGGGGCTGGCGACGTCGACCGCCAGCAGCTTGCGGCGGTCCGGATGATGGCCTGCGACGTGATCGACCTCGACGGTCTCGCCGCCAAGCGTGTAGGGCACATAGATCGCATCACCCGCCGTGAGCGAGACGCCGTCGCCGCGATGGCCGACATGATCGATGGTGAGGCGTTCAACCACGGCGCGCGCCCAGGAAGAATTCGACGTTGCCGTCGCCGCCGGCGATCGCGGAGGGAAACATTTCGATGCCGGTGCAGCCGAGTGACTTGGCAAAGGCCGCGATGTCGTCGCAGATCTCCTGATGCACCGCGGCGTCGCGGACGATGCCCTTCTTGTTGTGCTTTCTGTCAGCCTCGAATTGCGGCTTGATCAGCGCCAGCAGGCTCATCGGCGCTGCCGCGAGCGACAGCGCGACCGGCAGCACGGCCTTCAGCGAGATGAAGCTGACGTCGATGACGACGACATCGGGTCGCGCCGGCAGGCGCTTGCCGTCATAGGCGCGGATGTCGGTCGCCTCCATCGACACGATTTTTGGATGATTGCGCAGCGAGGGATGCAGCTGGCTGGTGCCGACATCAATGGCGAACACCAGGCTCGCGCCGTTCGCCAGCAGCACCTCCGTGAAGCCGCCCGTCGAAGCGCCGACGTCGAGGCAGACATGGTCCTCGATCTCGATTCTGTACCGCTCCAGCGCGCCGGCGAGCTTGACGCCGCCGCGCGAGACGTAGGGATGCGCCGGCTCCGCCTGGATCACGGCGTCCTCGGCGATCGTCTCCGATGGCTTGGCGACCTGCTTGTCATCAGCCGTGACGAGTCCGGCCTCGATCGCCGCGCGCGCCCGCGCCCGGCTCTCGAACAGGCCGCGCTCGACCAGTACAACATCCGCGCGCTTGCGGGCAGGGGACATGATCTCTCCGTGGCGACCGGGGCGCTATGGTGCGATCAATCGCGCGGCTGCCATCCGGACGCAAGCCTCGAACGCGGCCAGATCATGCCAGACGTCAACGGACATTTGCGCCGGCGTCACCAGGGGGCAGCCGTGCAGCTCCAGCGCATGGATCATCATCAGATTATCGACCAGGCCGAAATCCTCGACCGTCAGCCCCTGCGCATCGACCAGCCGGCCGTCCTCGGAGGTGACCTCCATGAAGCGCGTGACGCGGTCGGCATAGGTGGCTGGATCGTTGGAGTAGGCGAGGCAGAACTTGCGCCGGCCGGCCATGTAGCCGAGCTCGTAGACGGTGCCCGGATCGGCGCCGGCGCCGCGGAACGGGGTGAGATTGGCGATGATGGCGTCGGCCTGGTCCATCATCGCCTCGTTGCCGCAAAAAATCTGCCGCGACGCGTCGGCTGCTGCGAGGTCGATCGTGTTGTCGAGCGGGTAGAGGCCGGCGAGCCCATGCGCGGCGCAGATCACGGCCTTGCGGCGACCGATCTCGACCGCATCCGGCAGGAATACGTCGGGACCTGCCAGATAGATTTTCATGGAGCTAGAACCAGAAAATTTGTGTCGAGATGCAAGCCGCAGAGCGTGCTCTGCTCCCTCCCCCGCTCGCGGGGGAGGGTTGGGGAGAGGGTCTCCCGGTTCGCGAGAACCCTCTAGAGGATAAAACCCTCACCCGGATCGCCTAGGACGATGCTTCGCATCGCCTCGCGATCCGACCTCTCCCGCAAGGGGAAGAGGTGAACCAGATCAAGCCAGCTTGACCGTCTCGGTCTTCACGTCCTTGCCGAGGGCTTCGAACACCTTGGCGACGATGCCCTTGGCGTCGAGACCGGCGCGGGCGTACATCGCGGCCGGCGTATCGTGGTCCTGGAACACGTCGGGCAGCACCATCGTGCGGAACTTGAGCATCCCGGTGTCGAGAACGCCCTGATCGGTCAGGAACTGCGCGACATGCGAGCCGAAGCCGCCGACCGAGCCTTCCTCGACCGTGATCAGCACGTCGTGGTCGCGGGCAAGCTTGAGCACCAGCTCGGTGTCGAGCGGCTTCATGAAGCGCGCATCGGCAATCGAGGTGGAGAGGCCGTGGGCGGCGAGCTCGTCGGCCGCCTTCTCGCATTCGGCCAGACGCGTGCCGAAGGAGAGCAGGGCGATCTTGTTGCCCTGGCGGATCATGCGGCCCTTGCCGATCTCGAGCGGGATGCCGACCTCGGGCATCTCGATGCCGCGGCCTTCGCCGCGCGGATAGCGCAGCGAGCTCGGACGGTCGTCGATCGCCACCTGGGTCGCCACCATGTGCACGAGCTCGGCTTCGTCTGCCGCCGCCATGATCACCATGTTGGGCAGGCAGCCGAGATAGGCGTTGTCGAACGAGCCGGCATGGGTCGCGCCGTCGGCGCCGACGAGGCCGGCGCGGTCGATGGCAAAGCGGACAGGCAGGTTCTGGATCGCGACGTCGTGCACGATCTGATCATAGCCGCGCTGCAGGAAGGTCGAGTAGATCGCGCAGAACGGCTTGTAGCCTTCGGTCGCAAGACCGGCGGCGAAGGTCACCGCGTGCTGCTCGGCGATACCGACGTCGAAGGTGCGGTCGGGGAACGCCTTGTTGAAGATGTCGACGCCGGTGCCGGACGGCATCGCCGCGGTGATGGCGACGATCTTGTCGTCCTTCTGCGCTTCCTTGACGAGGCTCTGGCCGAACACGTTCTGGTAGGCCGGCGCATTCGGCTTGGCTTTCGCCTGCGTGCCGGTGGCGACGTCGAACTTGACGACGGCGTGGTACTTGTCGGCGGAGGCTTCCGCCGGGCCGTAGCCCTTGCCCTTCTGCGTCACGACGTGGACCAGGATCGGGCCGGTCTCCATGTCGCGCACGTTCTTCAGCACGGGCAGCAGATGGTCGAGATTATGGCCGTCGATCGGGCCGACGTAATAGAAGCCGAGTTCCTCGAACAGCGTGCCGCCGTCCATCATGAAGCCGCGGGAATATTCCTCGACGCGGTTGGCGCGGTTGGCGAGGATCTTGGGCAGGCGCTTGTTGATCTGCTTGGCCGCATCGCGCAGCGTGCGATAGGTCTTGCCGGAGTAGAGGCGCGACAGATAGGCGCTCATGGCGCCGACCGGCGGCGCGATCGACATGTCGTTGTCGTTGAGGATCACGATCAGGCGCGAGTTCATGGCGCCGGCATTGTTCATGGCTTCATAGGCCATGCCCGCCGACATCGCACCGTCACCGATCACGGCGATAACGTTGTTCTTGCCGCCGGAGAGGTCGCGGGCGACGGCCATGCCGAGACCGGCGGAGATCGAGGTCGAGGAATGCGCGGCGCCGAACGGATCGTAGTCGCTCTCGCTGCGCTTGGTGAAGCCGGAGAGGCCGCCGCCGGTGCGCAGCGTGCGGATGCGGTCGCGGCGTCCGGTGAGGATCTTGTGCGGATAGGCCTGATGGCCGACGTCCCAGATCAGCCGGTCACGCGGCGTGTCGAAGACGTAATGAATCGCGGTGGTGAGCTCGACCACGCCGAGGCCAGCGCCGAAGTGACCGCCGGTCACCGAGACGGCATCGATCGTTTCCTGCCGCAGCTCGTCGGCGACCTGGCGAACCTGCTCGACCTTGAGCTTGCGCAGGTCTTCCGGCGTCCGGATGGTGTCGAGAAGCGGCGTTTTACTGTATGCGTTCACGGCGATTTCCAATTTGTCAGCGCCGGAAGGTCATTCCGGTGCGCGATGGGTTTGCACAATATCGGCGCAGCGCGAGTCCTTAAACCGTCGGAGCCACCTGCCAGGGTCAACGCCCCGTCTTCAAGCTTAGGTGAGCTTAGGTGCGCTCCGGTTCAGTCTCTGTGATCCCTGTCACGTAGATCGGCTTCGTCCGTCCCAGCCAATTTCATCAGCGATTTGAGGCGCTTGTCGTCGGAAATCGGTCCCCACGTCAAGGCTAACAAAAAGCCACACTCCGCGCAGCTTTACACCAAAGCTTGGGCCAAAGCCAACCCACAGGGCCGATTACGGGTATGCAGGTGCAACCGGCGGGCCAATTTGGTTAATCGCGGCGCCGGAGAGAAGGTTCCAATCCTGCCCGGTTCCTTGGCAGGATTCTCTGCGGAATGACAGTGGTTTTCGAGGGCGATTCCCGCGATGAGACGTCGACGAGGGAACTCTTCAATCCCGACGCCGTCTCGGCGGGCCAAGATGGGCGTGCGATCCCGAAAAATTGCAGGCGGCTGATGCTGAGGACGGGTGGCTGCGCGCGCCTTACTGCACGTCCAGCGGCGCCGTGCCGGCGGCCTGGCCACTGGCATCGGTGGTGATCTTGTCGACGCGTGCCTCGGCCTGGCGCAACAGCTCCTCGCAGCGCCGCTTCAGGGCTTCGCCGCGCTCGTAGATCGTGACGGATTCCTCGAGCGGCACCTTGCCGTCCTCGAGCCGCTTCACGATCGTCTCGAGTTCCTCGATCGCGCGCTCGAAGGTGAGCCTGGAGACGTCGATTTGGGTATTTTCGGCCATATCCGTTTCCGATTGCCCGATTCGCTTCTTTTGGAAAACAGCAGAGTTTTGCGGGCTTAATGTGGCGGGTCTCTCAAGCGCCCATCAGGGCGCCGACATGCGCCGTAACAGATTCTTTCAGTCCTTGCAGGTCGTAGCCGCCTTCGAGCACGGAAACAACGCGCCCGCCTGCGGACTTGTCGGCGAGGTCCATCAGCTTGCGCGTCACCCAGGCATAATCCTCGGCGCGCAAATTCAGCGAGGCCAGCGGATCGCGGTAATGCGCGTCGAAGCCCGCCGAGATGATGAGGAGCTCGGGGCTGAATTCGGTCAGCCGCGGCAGGATCAGATTCTCGAACGCGCTGCGAAATTCAGGCCCGCCGTCTTCCGAGGCCAGCGGCGCATTGACGATGGTGTCGTGATCGCCGCGCTCGCCCTTGGCGCCGGTGCCGGGAAACAGCGGCATTTGATGCGTCGAGCAGTACATCACTGATGGATCCGACCAGAAGATGTCCTGGGTGCCGTTGCCGTGATGAACGTCGAAATCGACGATGGCCGCGCGCTTGATGCCGTATTTGCGCTGCGCATGGCGCGCGGCGATCGCGACATTGTCGAAGAAGCAGAAGCCCATGGGCTTGCCGATCTCGGCGTGATGGCCGGGCGGGCGCACCGCGACGAAGGCGTTGCGGTGCTCGCCGTTCATCACGGCCTCGGTCGCGGCCACCGCGCCGCCGACGCCGCGCATCACCGCTTCCCACGTGCCGGGGGACATCGAGGTGTCGCCGTCGAGATAGACCTGGCCGCTGGTCGGCGCGACGTGGCGCAGCTCGGTGACGTAATGCTCGTTGTGACAGAGCGTGACGAGATCGAGATCGCCCTCCGGTGCCAGGTCGCGCACCAGGAACTGGAAGCGCTCGACCGACAGCGCTTCCTCGACCGCGCGCAGGCGGTCCGGGCGCTCGGGGTGCCCCGGCGGCGTGACGTGGTCGAGGCAGGCCTTGTGGGAAAGAAGAAGCGTGCTCATCAGGTCGGCCTCACAGGGAACGAACTCTCGACGTCGCTTGGCGCATCCGGCGCCAAAACGCAATGCAAAACCCAATCTAGGCGTTCCCTGGCGAATGGCAAAGGGCCGCCCGTTCCGGCCCGTTTGATCCAGATCAATTCACACGCAGGATGCGGTTGGGCGGCAACGGGCCGATCGGACCATGCGCCCTGAAGAAGGCGAAAAGCGCGTCGGAATCGTAGCCGCCATATTGCGCCGATGCGCCCTGTTTCGCGACCGTGAAGCCGTCGCCGCCGACGGCGAGGTAATCGTTGACGGTGACGCGATAGCCGGTGGCCGACTCGATCGGCCTGCCGTTGAGCGTCATCTTGTCGGCCATGACGCGCTCGCCATACGGCTTTGACGCGTCCCAGCTGTAGCTGAAACCGATCGAGGCCTGGAGGATTCGCGGCCGCTTCGGATCGAGCCATTGCTGCTCCAGCATATCCTTGAGCTGGCTGCCGGTGAGCGTCATGGTGACGAGGCGGTTGCGGAACGGCTGGCTTGCGAACAGGTCGCCATAGGACACAGCGCCGTTCTCCTTCGGGATGAGATCCGTGCGGATGCCGCCGGGATTGGTCAGCGCGATGACGGCGCCGCCGTCCTTGGCATCCTTCGTCGCGGCGAGCTGTGCATCTGCGATGATGTCGCCGAGTGCGCTTTCGCCGGCTTCGTTCGGAACGCGCGACAGCGTCTGCGTCACCGACCCGGCCGGCCGGTTGGCAATCGGCGCCGAGAGCTTGTCATAGGCATCGATCAGCGCGGTTTGCTCGGGATCCCTGGCGAGCGAGGCGTCGGCGACGATGACGTTCTCGGCCTTGGCGCTGACGACGTCGCGGGTCGCTGGATCGAGCTTGAGGTCGATCGCGGTGACCAGCGTGCCGTATTTGTCGCCGCTGGTGACGAGCCGTCCGTCGATATTGCAAACATAAGCGCGGTGGGTGTGGCCGCTGACGACGACGTCGACGGCGCGGTCGAACTTCTTGACGATGTCGACGATGGGCCCTGTTATTGCCGGGCACTCGTTGTAGTCGCCGGCGGGCTCACCGCCCTGGTGAATCAGCACCACGATCGCCTCGACGCCCTTCGCCTTCAGTTGCGGCACCAGCGCATTCACCGTCTCGGCCTCATCGCGGAATTCCAGCCCCGCAATGCCCTTTGGCGAGACGATGCCGGCGGTCTCCTTCAAGGTCAGCCCGATGAAGGCGACCGGGATGCCATCAAACTCGCGGATCTCGTAAGGCGGCAGCACGCTCTTGCCGGTCGCGGTTTCGATTGTGGACGCCGCGAGATAGTGGAATTTGGCGCCGGTGAAAGCATGCGGCCCCTGGCAGCCATCTTCCGGATGGCAGCCGCCATTCTGCATCCTGAGCAGCTCGGTCTTGCCCTCGTCGAACTCGTGATTGCCGACCGAGGTGATCGCAAGCCCCATCATCGAAAGCGATTCGATCGAGGGCTCGTCGTGAAACATCGCCGACAGGAACGGGCTCGCCCCGATCAGATCGCCGGCGGCGACGAAGATGGTGTTCTTGTGCCCCTCGCGGAGTTGCTTGACCAGCGTCGCCATGTATTCGGCGCCCCCGGCGGCCACCGTCACCTTCTTGGTCTTGTCTTCGGGGTCATCGATGCGGATGCCGCCCGGCGGCGGACGCAGGTTGCCGTGGAAATCGTTGATCGCGAGAATCCGCAGCTCGACGGGCGCAGTGGTCTGGGCCGCGGCGGGCAGGGTGAGAAGCGCGAGAGCGAAGCTCGTCAGACGGAGAAGGTGTCGCATGGAACAAGACTAATCGCTCCGCGCGAAGATTTCACGAAGCTTCTTGCCGTCATTCCGGGTTCGCGCTGCGCGCGCCCCGGAATGACGGCGGGGGATTAGGCGCCGGAAAGTCCTACCGCTTCTTCCTGTTCGCAAACGCATTGAACGCGGCGATGGCTTCATCCGATTTCAGCCGCTCACCGAACAGATGGCCTTCCTGGTCGATGCGGCGGGTGAGCTCTTCCGGCGGGGTGCGCAGCAATTTGCGCGACGTTGCGACGGCCTCGGCCGGCAGCCGGCAGATCTCGCGCGCGACCTTGCGGGCCTCGACCTCGGTATGTCCCGGCGACACCACGGTGTTGACGAAGCCGGCGGCATGGGCCTCGGCGGCGGTGAAGCTGCGTCCCATCACCAGCATGGCGAAGGCGCGCTGGTACCCCATGGTGCTCGGCATCAGGAGGCTGGCGGCACCGACCGGAACGAGCCCGAGATTGATGTAGGGCGCCGAGAAGGTCGCGGCGTTGGAGGCGAGCACATAGTCGCAGTGAAACAGCATCACGGTGCCCATGCCGATCGCGGCGCCGTCCACGGCTGCGATGATCGGCTTGACGTTGAGCGCCAGCGAATAGAGGAACTTGGCACCGTCCGACAACGTTTCGGGGCGCGCCGTGTCGGCATGCATGAAATCGTCGATGTCGTCGCCGGCGGTGAACACGCCGGAGCCGCCGGTGATGATCATGCAGCGGATATCGGGGTTGTTCTGCGCGGTGTCGATCGCGCGGCTCATCTCACGATACATGTGCTGGGTGATCGCGTTCTTCTTGCCGGGACGACGCAGGATGATGACGCGTGTGCCGCGCTCGTCGGTGACGATGATATTGCCGTTCGGCATGAGCACTCCCTGCGGTCGCCGCGGCGCCTGCCGTCGGCGAGTCCTATCAGAGCTCAGCCTACATGATCCCGCAGGCGTGCCAATCCTGCCTCTCAATCATTTCGGCAGTGATGCCATTGAGTGGTTGCATGACACCCGCACACCCGCGGCAGCACGGGGTGATGCAATAACCGGCGTGACGGGTGCATCGCGCCTCCTGCGACGATTTGCGCATTGCAACAATTGGCTACAATGTTTCATTTGAAAAACCGGTGGTTGTGCGTCACGATCAGCCGTCTCGTTCATGAGGCTGACATTTGACGATGATCGCCGCAACGGTGGTTGACGAGTCCTCGCTGCGCTACCGCGGCTGGCGCGTGGTGCTGGCCTGTTTCCTGATGGCCTTCTTCATGTTCGGCTTTGGCCTCTACGGCCAGGGCGTGTATCTCGTCGAGCTCCAGCGCGCCCATGGCTGGCCCGGCACGCTGGTGTCCTCTGCCAGCACCTTCTCGTTCCTGCTGAGCGCCGTCCTCGTGATCTTTACCGATGATCTGCTCGTCCGCATCGGGCTGCGCGCGCTGATCCTGTGCGGGCTTGCGGCGCTTGGTGCATCGACCGCGCTGCTGGGGCTGATGCGGTTGCCCTGGCAGCTCTATCTTGCCTATGCGCTGATGTCGGTCGGCTGGACCGGAATGGGCTCGGTGGTGATCGCCACCGTGCTGAACTCCTGGTTCGAGCGACGGCGCGGGCTCGCGCTCAGCCTCGCCTTCAACGGCGCCACCTGCGGCGGCATCATTCTCGTTCCGGTTCTGCTGGCGCTGAGCACCAGCATCGGCTTCCGCTCGGCCATGCTGGCGGCGACCGTCGTGATGGTGGTGCTGGTGTTGCCGGTGGTTGTCGTCTTCACCGGCTGGCCGGTCGATGGGCCGCTGCATGCAGCAGGAGCCGCTTCAGGCGGCGGCAAGGGCGCGCGTCATTCGCGCCGGGCGCTGCTTGCGAACGCATCATTCTGGACCATGGTGCTGCCGATCGCGATCGCGCTGCTGGCGCAGATGGGATTCATCATCCACCAGGTGACGTTTCTCGAACCATTGGTCGGCCGCGCCAGTGCGGGCCTCGCCGTCACCATCATGGCGGCCATGGCGGTGGTCGGCCGGCTCACGCTCGGCCTGTTCGTCGATCGGCTCGATCCGCGGCACGCCTGCGCGGTGTCGATGGTGAGCCAGGCGGCGGCGCTGCTCGTGCTCCTGCAAAGCCAGAACCCGATCGTGCTGCTGCTGTGCTGCGCCGTCTATGGCTTCTCGATCGGCAACATGATCACGTTTCCGCCCCTGATCATCCAGCGCGAGATCGGCAGTGCGGCGTTCGCGGCCGCGATGGGCCTCGGGACCTCGATCAGCGGCATCGTCAGCGCGTTCGGTCCGGGCATCGTCGGCCTCGTGCGCAGCGTGAGCGGCGATTACACCATGGCATTTGCGATATGCGTGGCGCTCGACGTCGTCGCGGCCGGCATCGTGCTGTGGCGGCCTGGGAAGAGGGCGGAGGTCGCGGCCAGTAGGGTGGATTAGCGAAGCGTAATCCACCTCTTCTCTATACGCGGCGGCACAAGTGGTGGGTTACGCCTACGGCCAACCCACCCTACGCATCGACGCTCTCGGCAAGCATCTTACCCCAGCAACACCGCATCCGCCGCCGCGACCGACTCCGCGCTTTCCGTCACGGTGCGCTCGAGCGCACCGGCCTGCACGGTGATGTTCTCGGCGAAGAAGCGCGCGAGCGAGACGTAGCGCTGCGCATCCGCCACACCGTCACTCTTCGCGGCCAGCGCCTCGGAGGCCAGCATGCAGCCACCGAGCGTGGCGCCGAACTGCTGCAGATAGGGCGTCGCGCCCGCGAGCGCCTCGTTCGGCGCCGACGTGACGCGTTCGAGCAGCCATTTGCTGGTGCGCCTCAAGGCCTCCAGCGCCTCGCGCAGTTTCACGCCGGTGGTGCCGAAGGCGGGATCGTTGGAGGCCTCGACCTGCTTGACCGTGGCGGCGAGCTCATCGAGCAGCGCCCACACCGACGCGCCGCCATTGGCGGCAAGCTTGCGGGTGACGAGGTCGATCGCCTGGATGCCGTTGGTGCCCTCATAGATCGCGGTGATGCGCGCATCGCGATAATGCTGCGCGGCGCCGGTCTCCTCGATGAAGCCCATGCCGCCATGGATCTGCACGCCGAGATAGGCCACCTCGTTGCCGATATCGGTGGAATAGCCCTTCGCCATCGGCGTCAGCAGCGCCGCGCGTGCGGCGGCATCGGCGCGCACCTTCGGGTCCTTGGCGCGCATGGAGACGTCGAGTGCGACCGCGGTCGCGTAGCAGATGGTACGCGCGGCCGCGGTCTGAGCCCGCATCCGCATCAGCATGCGCTTGACGTCGGGATGGACGAAGATCGCATCCGAGCCATCGCCCTTCTTGCCGACGGCGCGGCCCTGCTTGCGCTCCTGCGCATAGGACAGCGCCAGCTGATAGGCGCGATCGGCGACGCCGACGCCTTCGAGACCGACGCCGAGACGGGCCTGGTTCATCATCGTGAACATGCAGCGCATGCCCTGGTTCTCTTCGCCGATCAGGAATCCGATGGCGCCGCCATGGTCGCCCATGGTCATGGTGCAGGTGGGGGAGGCGTGCATGCCGAGCTTGTGCTCGACGCCCGAGGCAAAGATGTCGTTGCGTGCGCCAAGCGAGCCGTCGGCATTGACCATGAACTTCGGTACCAGGAACAGCGAGATCCCCTTGGTGCCCGCGGGCGCATCGGGCAGGCGCGCCAGCACGAAATGCACGATGTTGTCGGTCATGTCGTGCTCGCCATAGGTGATGAAGATCTTCGTCCCCTTGATGCGATAGGTGCCGTCCGCCTGCTTTTCGGCGCGGGTGCGCAATGCGCCGACATCGGAGCCGGCCTGCGATTCGGTCAGCTGCATCGTGCCGGTCCATTCGCCGGTGACGAGCTTTTCCAGATAGATCTTTTTCAGCTCGTCGCTGCCATGCGCGTCCAGCGCCTCGATCGCGGATGCCGTCAGCAGCGGACAGAGGCCGAACGCGACGTTGGAGGCGCTCCAGATCTCGGTGCAGGCGGCGTTGATCGCCAGCGGCAGGCCCTGGCCGCCAAAATCTTCCGGGCCCGAGACCGCGTTCCAGCCGCCCTCGGTCCAGCGCTTGTAGGCGTCCGGCCAGCCCGGCGCGGTCGTCACCTTGCCGGCATCGAGCTTGATGCCGTGCTCGTCGCCGACCTTGTTCAGCGGCGCCAGCACATCGGTTGCGAACTTGCCGGCCTCTTCCAGCACGGCGGCGGCGATGTCGGCGTCGAAATCGCCATAATGGCCGGCGTCCAATGCGGCCTTGAGGCCGGCGCCATGGTTGAGCGACAGCAGCATGTCAGAGATCGGCGCGCGGTAGGTCATGGCTCACTCCCGGTAGACAGGTTTGCCGCCGTATTCCCATGAAATGGCGGAGGCCTCAATGGGCGCGATACGGGACCGCATCGGGCCTTTACCACCGCCTATATCAAGGTGTGGCGCGACCGCGCCCCGGTCGGTGGTATTTTGCGCCTCCAGGCGGTTGAAATGCCGCGCCGCACCCTATAGACCGGCAGCGACCGAAGGGAATCTGCGGCGGCCTGCTCGTCCGCCGTTCCCGTCGTCGCCTGATGGGGCGTAGCCAAGCGGTAAGGCAGCGGATTTTGATTCCGCCATTCGGAGGTTCGATCCCTCCCGCCCCAGCCAGACCGTGAGCTCGAACATTGCGTGCCGCCAGTGGCTCGGTGAGCATATCAGTCTTGAAGCGGCCTAAAGAGCGCGCTGCCAGGCCAGCGTGCGGTCGTTCTCCACGGCCCGGACCCACTTGGCGCGAAGCCCGCGGCGAGCTCGCAACAGCGCGGTGGATATTTTTATCATCTTACCTCGCTGCTTCCTGCTTGGCGCGGGCGACCATCTGGGTGGGATCGACGAAACGTAGCGCGATCAGGAGCCAGATCAGCGTGGTGATCATGTAGATGACCGCCATCGCGTCGATCGACTGGCCCGCCCTCACACCGGCGGCATAGACGGCGTAGTAAAGCGCGACAACCAGCGTCTGGCTATCGGGCCCGGCGGTAAAGAAAGTCAACTCGAACATCGCGATCGTGCGTACCAGTACCAGTAGCAGCGCTGCCAGAATGCCCGGCGCGAGCAGCGGAACCAGGACGTAAACAAACAACTGCCCCGTCCCGGCGCCGAACACGCGGGCCGCGGACTCGATACGCGGGTCGATTTGCTCGATGAATGGGATCATCACCAGGATGACGAAAGGCACTGTCGGCACGAGGTTGGCAATGATGACGCCCCAAAGTGTTCCGCCGGCGCCGAGCTGATAGAGCACGGTCGCGAGCGGAATGCCGAACGTGATCGGCGGGATCATCAGGGGGAGCAGAAACAACAGCATGACGAACTGCTTGCCGGGGAAGTTGCGGCGGGCCAGCGCATAGGCTGCAGGCACGCCGAACAGTCCTGATAACAGCACCACAGCGCCAACGACCTGGAACGTGGTGATCAACACGTCGCCGAGCTGAAATTCGTCCCACGCCGAGCGATACCAGCGAACCGTGTAGCCGGCCGGCAACCACGTTCCGAGCCATCGCGTGCCGAAGGAGTTTATCACGACCGTCGCAATCATCGCCATGAAGTTGACGATGAAGAAGATGACGGCTGCCCAGATCGCCAGTGCCCACAGTCGCTCGGAGACGGTCTTGTCCTGGCCCATTGCCCGTTAGCCCTTTCCGCCACCCGCCGCGCCACGGTAGAACAGGTTGCGCCCCGCGAGTGCCAGCACGACGACGGTGAGTTGCACGAAGCCCATGATCATCGCGATCGCCGCGGCCATGGACGCGTCGTATTGCTCGTAGGCGGCCTGATAGGCAGCGATCGAGATCACTCTTGTATCGCCGGCCGGCGCCCCCAGCAGCACCGCCGACGGAAACACCGAAAACGTTTGAACGAAGGAGAGGCAGAAGTTGACGGCGAGCCCCTGCACCAGCAGCGGCAGCACAATATGGCGGAAGCGCGCTCGGGCCGTGGCCCCGAGCGTTGCGGCGGCCTGCTCGAGCGAGGCATCGATCCCGGTGATGTAAGAGAGGGTCAACAGAAAGGTGAAGGGGAAGCCGGACAGAATCAGGGAGATCATCACGCCGGTGTAGTTGTGCACGAGCCGCAGCGGCGCGCTGATCACGCCGAACAGCATCAGCGTGCGATTCAGCCAGCCCTGCGGACCGAGATAGTTGAGCAGGCCCTCGGCGATCAATACCGTGCCGAGCGTGATCGGGATGACGAGGATTGTCGTCAACAGCCGCCGGCGGTGCAGCTTGCGCACGCGAAGCGCGACCGGAATCGAAACCAGTACGTTGATGATGGTCGCCGGCAGCGCGAGCCGCAATGTCGCGAAAATAGTGTCGTAGAGGAACGGGTCGGAGAAGAATTTTCTGTAGTTGGCGAGGAAGTCCCCGGCACGCGGCTTGAATGACAACACCAAACCATAGAGGAACGGATAGACGAAGAGACCGAGCACAAAAAGCACCGCAGGCACCACCAGGAGGGTGATGCCGTCGATGTCATGGAGCGCAAGCCGGACGCGCCAGGGAGTGCGTTCACGAGTACTCTCTTGCGCGGCGCGCGCCAGTCGATCGGCAGTATGGGTCATGGTGTGCCCGCATAGATCAGCACCCGGGCCGGATCGGCGGCCAGGAGCACCCGCTCGCCCTTCCGGACTGGTTGCGGTGAGCAGAAATAGAGCTCGGTACCGTCGCTCGCACGTCCGGAGCAGTAGAATTCGCGTCCGTGGTACTGCGTGCTCTCAACAATCGCGGCGACCGGCCCGTCGCTGGCGGGCCTGAGATCGTCGGGCCGAACGGCAACGATCGCCTGATCGGCGGGGCGTTGTTCGACGGCCATCCCTTCGAGCGCAGCGCCGCCGACAGACACTTGAATGCAACCGCTGCCGCTGCCGTCGAGCACGCGCGCAGGCAGCACGTTGCGATAGCCCATGAACTCCGCAACATCGGCATGCGCCGGCCGGCCATAGAGCTCCGCCGGCGTGCCGACCTGGCGCACCGTGCCGTCGCGCATCACGACGATCCGGTCGGCCAGCGAGAGCGCCTCCTCCTGGTCGTGGGTGACATAGATCGTGGCCGAGCCGATCAGGTCATGGATGCGGCGGATTTCCGAGCGCATTTCCAGTCGCAGCTTTGCATCCAGGTTGGACAGCGGCTCATCCATCAAGACCAGCGGCGGTTCGATCACGATGGCACGGGCGATCGCCACGCGCTGTTGCTGACCGCCCGAAAGCTGACCCGGCAGCTTGTCGCCCTGCTGGCTGAGGCGGACGATGGCAAGGGCTTCCTCGACCTTGCGCGCGATCTCCTCCTTCGGCCTGCGTTGCATTGTGAGCCCGAAGCCGATGTTGCGGCGGACCGTCATATGCGGAAACAGCGCATAGTTCTGGAACACCATGCCGAAGCCGCGCTCTTCCGGCTTGAGCCGGTCGATCCGGGTCTGGTCGAGCCAGATGCTGCCGCCGCTCAGCGTGAGCAGGCCTGCGAGGCAGTTGAGTGCGGTCGACTTGCCGCATCCGGACGGGCCGAGGAGTGCAATGAACTCGCCGCGTTTGACGCTCAGGCTGACGCCCTTGAGGGCGTTCAGCATGCCAAAGCTGCGATTCAGGTCCTCCAGCCGGAGCTCGCGGAAGTCACGTCCTGCAATCGACATGTATCAAGAACTCCAGGAGAACCAGGCTGCTCTCATCCGAGGGCCATGAAGGCAGGCCACCCCGCGTCATTTCTTCTTTTGGGCGCCGATCTGCTCATCCCAGCGACCGAAGGCGTAGACGAGCTTATCGGGTGTCAGCGGCAGCTCCTGTGGGTTGCCAGTGATCGCGGCCTCGTATTCCGCGCGACCGAATTCCTTGATGACGTCTTGGCTGTCCTGTGGCGCCATCGCCAGCGTGACATCCTTCACCGCGGGTCCTGGATAAAAATAGCCGGTGTCGTAGGTGGTGGCCTGCGCGTCCTTGCCGAGCAGATAGTTGAGAAGATCGAGCAGCACCGCGAGCTTGTCAGGGCTGACGCCCTTGGGGATACACAGATAGTGGGCGTCGAGAACCCAGTGGAAGCCTTTCAGGAAGAAGACCTTTGCTTCCTTCGGCACGACGCCGAGCGCACGCGGGTTGATGTCCCAGCCCATCTGTGAGGGGATCATGTCGCGCGAGCCTTCGCCGAGTTCCTTCATCACCGCGCCCGTACCGGCGGGATAATATTCGACGTTTTGCCCAAGCTCCTTGAGGAAGGACCATGTCTTGTCCCAGCCGTCCTTCGGATCCTTCGGGTCTTTGTCCCCGAGGATGTAGGGAAGCCCCATCATGAAGATGCGGCCCGGACCCGAGTTGGCGGGACGTGCGTACATGAATCGGTTGGGATTGGCCTTGGCCCAGGCCAGCAACTCCTCGGCCGTGCCCGGCACCTGCTTCACCTTCTCGGGCATGTATTCCATCACGGGGCCTGCTGGACAGAACACAATGCAAACGCCCTGATCGGCCGCGAGCCCCTGCATGGCGCGCGCGCCCGGCAGATAGATATCGTCAAGCTTCGGCAGCTTGTCCGCGTAGTCCTTCACGGTCGGAATCCAGAGGTTCTGGTCGACTCCCGCCGAGAGCGCATCGATGCCGGTCAGCACGCCGTCAATGTCGACCCGGCCAGCGTCCTGTTGCGCCTTGATTTTGCCGGGCAGCTCCGGCGCCGGCGCCTTGGTGAAGGTGATCCTGGAGACGAGACCGGGCTTCTTGGCGCGGTAGGCCTCGATCGCCTTCTGCGTCAAGGCCAAATTGCCGGCCACGTCGACGATGTTCAAGGATACGGGGGAGGAGGGCAGCGGCGGAGACGCCGCGAAAGCGCGACCGTTGAAGGCGAACGAGCCGGCGAGGCCCGCGACGACGTTGCGGCGAGTGGGTGCGAATGTCATGGCCGTTCTCTCTCCCTCTTGAATTGGCGCGCAATTGTCTTGCGCGATGCTTATGGCAAGTTGTCGGCTTGTACTTTCCGCGGCCGCTTCCGGGCTTCTTGATCGAGTGCTTCGCGCCGCGGCTGCGGATGTCCGTCCTCTTCGGCGAAATAGTCGTACTTCCCATCCTTGAGAATCTCGATGGTCTTCAGAATTCCCCGCGTGTGGGTGCGCATGGCCGCGACAGCGCCCTCGCGATCCCGGGCGCAGAGCCCGTCGATGATGAGGGCGTGCTGGGCGATGACGGATGGTTGTTTGTGCAGGATCGTCATGGCGAGATAGCGCACGCGGTCCATCTGTGCCTTGGCGCCGGCCACAAACTGCCAGGCCGTCGGATGGCCGGCGATCGAAAAAATCCGGGCATGCATGGCCTCGTCGGCGCGGATAAAGCCCTCCTCGTCGCCGCTTCGCTGCAATGCGCGCTGGCGATCGAGATGAGCCTTCAGGTCATCGGCTTGCCTCGAATCCATCTGCGCGATCGCCTTTTCGACCGCGGCGCATTCCAGCGTCTCGCGCACGAATTGGCTGTCCAAGACCTCGGCGAGCTTGATCGGTGCGACGAACGAGCCGTATTGCGGAAATATCTCGACCAGGCCTTCATCGGCGAGCTTGATCATGGCCTCCCGGATTGGCGTTCGCGATACGCGAAAGCGTTGGACCAATTCCTGATCGGTCAAGCCGGCGCGTGGCGACAGGCGACCGCAGATGATGTCGCGGCGCAGGAGGGCATGGATCTGCTCTGCGATGGTATTGCGCCTCACCAGAATTGCGTCGGACTCGGCGGGTGCGGAGCTGTTTGGACGGCCGCCCTGGCGACCGCGATCGCGCGCCGTGCGTCGGTCCAAACTTTCCTCCCATCTTAGAATTGGAACACTAGTATATTAGCGCGCCCCGCAGCGTCAACTCGTTGGAAGTGACCGCGCTGCGGGCCGGGCGCATCTCCGAGGCCGAGCGCGTTTTTGAGCGCCATGCAGGCACTTTGCGCGCTGTCTCCCAACAGTGCAGCGCATCCTCAGCAATGGTGGGCGCCTTTGGCGGCGGAGGTTCGTTCCCTCCCGCCCCGGCCAGGTGCGCCCTAACCCTCGTATTGATCCGGTCCCATCGCCCACGATGCCTGGTCGTGGCCGTAGGCGTAGTTGCGGTTGTTGACGGCGGGATTGCGATTGACCAGCGGCCGCATGAACATCGGGTGGGTCGCGCTGCGCACTTCGTGCTCGACGGTGAAGACAGGCTTGCCGCTGTCGAGATCGACGATGTCGCAGAAGCGGTACTGGTACTGATTGTCCTCGCGCGAGATCAAATCGCGCGCCAGCAGCTTGCGATAGGGGCCCGAGAAGTCGGTGATGTACATCTGCACATGATGGCCGTCATAGAAGGGCTGCGGCCGATCGGTCTCGCGGAACAGGAGGTGCTGGTCGCGGCCGGTCTGCACCGCGGCGACCTTGCCGTCACCGTTGCGCAGGGCCGCGGGCATGCCCATGATTTCAGGGTAGAAGGCGCAGATCGCCTGCGCCGATCCCGTGGGCACATCGAACTCGACATAGGGGATACCGAGCGTGATGCGCCCGAAGCGCGCCGCGTCGGGCTCGTGGATGCGGATGCGGTTGCCCCAGGGGCAGGTCGCCTCGACATAGTCATTGTGCTCGGCGTAGGTGAAGGCGGTGCCTTCGAGCTTGCTTTTGACCGAGGCCAGTCGCGCCAGCAGCGCCTCGCGTCCCTCGATGACGAGCCCGGTACGGCCGCGCAGCACCTGCGCCTTGCCATCGGGCAGATGAAACTGGCTCCGTCCGGCATTGATCCACATGTTGGTGTCTGAGACCATCAGATGGGGATCGCGGGTCAGCCCGAGACCGGTGACGTAGAACAGCGTGGCGAGGCGCTGATCCGGAACCGTGATGTTGACGTGCTCGAAATGGATGGCGTTGCCGAGATCTTCTGCGGATCGGTCGAATTGTTGCGGCATAGGTGTGCGCTTCTGGCTGGAGGGACTAGAGGCTCCATACTAGAGCAGAATTTCCGCCAGCCGAAACACTTGCCCGATCACATCTTGAGAGCAGGGCATGTTGTGCGCTGCCACCTTGCCGCGGCACCCATTCCCTGTAATCTGGCTGGAACGACATAAGGAATGAGGTCGATGGGGGGAGTTCTGGACGGCGTGCGCGTCCTCGATTTCGGGCGCTATATCGCGGGGCCCTATTGCGCGACATTGCTGGCCGAGTTCGGCGCCGAGGTCATTCGCGTGGAGAAGCGCGACGGCAGCGAGGATCGTTTCGTGGCGCCGATCGGCGAAGGCGGCGAGGGCGCGCTGTTCCTCCAGATCAACCGCAACAAGAAGTGCATCACGCTCGATCCGATGACGACGGAGGGACAGGAGGTGATGCGCAAGCTGGTGGCGACCGCTGATGTCGTCGTCGCCAATCTGCCGCCGCAGACCTTGCGTGCGATGAAGCTCGACTATGAGTCCCTCAAGGCGATCAAGCCGGACATCATCCTGACGACGGCGACCGCGTTCGGCGGGCCGGGCCCCTGGTCCGACCGCGTCGGCTTCGATGGTGTCGGCCAGGTCATGTCGGGCTCGGTCTATATGACCGGCGCGGGCGATCCGCCGTATCGGGCCGCGGTGAACTGGGTCGATTTCGGCACCGCGCTGCATTGCGCCTTCGGGACGCTTGCCGCCCTGATCGAGCGCGGCAAATCCGGACGCGGGCAGATCGTCGAGGGCGCGCTGCTGGCGACCGCCTTGTCCTTCACCAATGCCACGCTGATCGAGCAGGCGGTCATCAACGTCAACCGCGTTCCGACAGGCAATCTCGGCCAGACCGCAGCGCCCGCGGATATCTACCGCACGAGGGATGGCTGGGTGCTGTGCCAGGTCACCGGTCATCCGCTGTTCAAGCGCTGGGCGAAGCTGATGGGCGAGGAGGAGCTTTGGTTGAACGATCCGCGCTTTGCCGACGACATCAGCCGCGGCAATAACGGCCCCGTCATCAGCGAGCGCATGGCGCGCTGGTGCGCGATCCGCACCACGCAGGAAGCTGTGGATACCCTCGGCAAGGCGATGATCCCCACCGGACCCGTCTTGAGCCCGCAGCAGGCGCTGGATCATCCGCACATTCGCGCCGCCGGATTTTTGCAAGGCATCGACTATCCCGGCTTGCCGAAGCAGGCGCCGGTCGCGCGCGCCGCCGTCCGCCTCTCGGAAACGCCCGGCGAGATCGCATCGCGTCCGCCGACGCTCGGCGAGCACACTGATTCCGTGCTGGCGGAACTCGGCTATGACAAGGCCGCGATTGCAGCGCTGCGGCAGGGCGGCATCATTTAGCCGCGACGTGATCACGACGGTGGAAATCAGCCCGCGCGTCTGCTAGACGACTGGCGGCTCATCCTCGCGCATTGTGCGTTGGCCGGCGACCTCTGCGTCGCACGAGGTTGGAGGAGAGGCGCATGTTCGTGCGCCCCATCCCATATGCATGACCATTCGCAACCGAATCATCAATGAGCTCGGCGGCGCGTGGCATTGACGACTGTCCACGACGAGAAACGGATTCACGTGCGTCATTCCAAGACATTGCGGCCAGCCAAGAACGCGGCAATCAAGAAAGCGGCAGTCAAGACTTCGCCCAAGAAGCGCGCGCTCGCAAAGAGTCCGACCAGCAGGCGCGCGCCAGGCAAGGCTTCACCGAAGCCGAGCAAGGGCGCGCAGCGCGCCACCATCTCCTCGTCATCGCCGCTCGGCATGATGGCGCTGCACCTGCTGGCGCAATGGAAGGAGTCCGGCCGCGGCGGTCTCGTGTTCCTCGCCGAGAGCGAGAACAGGGCGGAGCGGCTCGGCAGCGTCATTCACGCGCTGGATCCGTCTTGCGAGGTCCTGGTGTTTCCGCGGCTGAACACCCTGCCGTTCGATCAGTTGGAACCATCGCGCGAGATCGCGGGCCGCAGAGCTTCGGTGCTGCGGCGCCTGGCCAAGGCCAAACAGCCGATCTTTCTCATCTCCACGGCTGAAGCCGTGATGGAGCGCCTGCCGCCGCCGGCGAGCCTGTTGCGTCTGAACACCAGTCTGAAGGTCGGCGGCGCGTTTTCCGAGAGCGAGCTTCGCACCCGCCTGGAAGAGCTGGGCTATGATCTCGACGACGAGCCGGATTATCCGGGCGGCGCGCTGTTTCACGGCCAGACCTTCGAGATTTTCCCGGCCGGCGCGCTGGGGCCGTTCCGGGTCGAGCATTCCGGCCGCGCCATCAAGCGGATCGTGGCGTTCGACCCGCAACAGCACGACATCATCTTCGAGACCAGGGAGCTGCTCGTCGATCCCATGTCGGAACGAACGGCACTGTCAGGCGCGCGCGCCAGGCGTGCGACGCTGTTCGACTATTGCGGCAAGGCGAAGTGGATTGCGGATGCCGGCGTTGCCGTGCATGCCGATGCCTGGTTGAGCACGATCGAGGAGGCAGCTAGCCGCGCCGACAGGGAGCGCGAATATCTGGGGCGCAGCGACTGGAAGCAGGCGACCCGCGGGATGAAGGTGCTGGCGCGCACCTCTCCATTCCAGCCGACACCGGAATTCTCGAAACTGTCGTCCGCCAGGAAGGCCCTGCGCGCCTTCGTCGAGGAGATCAGGCGCGCCGGCTCGCGCTTCGTCTTCGTCGCCGCGCAGGAGGAGGATTTGCGCGCGATGGAGCGGATGAGCGGCGTCAAGACGGAGCGCGTCGCCGATTGGGCGGAGGCCGAGAGTGCGCGCCATCGTGATGTGGCGCTGCTCGCCGATCTCGATGGCGGCTTCGTCATTGCTGGCAAGAAGCCTGCAATCGTCCTGACCGCGACCGACGTGCTCGGCAGCCGCGCGCATCATCCGCAGCCGATGGCGCGAAGCTGGAGCGCGGCGTTCGATCATGCCGACGTGCCGGAGCAGGGCACGGTGGTCGTGCATCTGCAGCGCGGCATCGGCGTGCTCGATGGCTTGCAGACCGTCAATACCGGCGGCGGGGCCATGCGCGAGATGGTCCGGCTTTCCTTCGCCGGCGACAATGCGGTCCTCGTGCCGCCGCCTGATCTGGCGCAGATGTGGCCCTACTCGACCGAGCGCGGCAAGCTCGCGCTCGACAAGGCGGATGGCAGCACATGGTGGGCGCGCCGCAGCGAGGCCGAGCAGGAGATCCGGGCCGCCGGCAAGGTGCTTGCCAAGCACATCAGCCAGCGCAAGCGGCGCAAGGCGGCCAAGCTGGTGCCGCCGGGGGCGCCTTACGAAAAATTCGTCGCCCGCTTTCCCTATTTCACGACCATCGACCAGGCCAAGGCGATCCACGACGTGCTGGACGATCTCGCATCCGGCCATCCCATGGACCGCGTGATCTGCGGCGACGTCGGCTTCGGCAAGACCGAGGTGGCGCTGCGCGCGGCGGCGGCCGTGGTGCTTTCGGGCAAGCAGGTCGCGATCGCGGTGCCGACGACCGTGCTGGCGAGGCAGCACGTCGCGACCTTCCGCAAACGGTTCGCGCCGCTCGATATCGAGGTCGGCAGCCTGTCGCGCGCCACCTCGGGTGCGGAGGTCAGGGAGACCAGGGAGGGCCTGCGCAGCGGCCGGATCAAGGTCGTGGTCGGCACGCAGGCGCTGACGTCGAAGGACGTGAGGTTTGACGATCTCGGCCTGGTCATCATCGACGAGGAGCAGCATTTCGGCGCGGCCGAGAAGGCAAAGCTCTCGGGCCTCGCCAAGAATGCGCATACGCTCTGGATGAGCGCGACGCCGATCCCGCGCACGCTCGCCGCGGGTCTTGCCGGCTTCAGGGATCTCAGCCTCATCGCCTCGCCGCCGGTGCACAGGCTTCCGGTCGCAACCAAGATCGCGCCGCTGTCGGATGCCGCCATCGCCTCGGCCCTGCTGCGCGAGCAGCGGCGGCACGGGCAGAGCTTCTTGATCTGCCCGCGCATCCAGGATCTGGAGCCGATGCTGGCGCGGGTGCAGGCGGTGGCGCCCGATCTCAAGATCGTCTGTCTGCACGGCAAATTGCCGGCCGACGAGATCGACGAGCGCATGATGACCTTCGTCGAAGGCAAGGCCGACGTGCTGCTCGCCACCAACATCGTCGAGAGCGGCCTCGATATCCCGCGCGCCAACACCATCGTGGTCTGCTGGCCGGAGAATTTCGGTCTCGCCCAGCTGCACCAGCTGCGCGGGCGTGTCGGGCGCGGCGGTATCCGCGCCTTCGCTTATCTCCTGACCGAGTCGGCCTCGGGGCAATCAGAGAAGCGGCTCAAGGTGCTGGAAGAGTTCAGCCGGCCCGGCGCGGGCTTTGCCATCAGCGAGCGCGATCTCGATCTGCGCGGCGCCGGCGATCTGTTCTCGGAGCAGCAATCCGGCCACGTCCAGGTGTTCGGCCCGGTGCTCTACAGCCATCTGCTCAAGATGGCATCGGAGAAGGTCGATGACGGCATGTCCGTGGTGTGGGTGCCCGATCTGAACCTGCCGGTCGCGGACATGCTGCCCGCGAGTTACGTGCAATCCGCCCCGGTGCGGCTGGAGCTCTATGCCCGCGCCGCGCGCTGCGCCAGCGAGGATGATCTCGACGATCTCGAGGAGGAGACCTCGCGCCGCTTCGGACCGTTGCCGCAGATCGCCCGCGATTTCTTTGCGGCGGCGCGACTGCGGCTGGACTGCAAGCGCCGGGGCATCATCCGTCTCGACGTCGGCCAAAGCGCGGTGGCGGCGACCTTCCTGCCGGGACGGCTGCGGAAGTCCAAGGGGAAATCCAAGGGGAAATCACTGCAACGCGATGGCGATCGTGTCGTCTACCACAGCCCGATGCGCGATGCCCCGTTCGAACGGGTCGAGGAACTGCTGGAGCTTCTCGACGAGTCGTGAGCCAGCCCTACAGCGAGCTGCCGCCACAGATCACGAGTTGCTGGCCGGTGATGGCAGCCGCTTCGTCCGAAAGCAGGAAGGCCACGGCGGCGGCGACTTCCTCCGGCTGGATGAAGCGGCCGATCGGCGGCAGTTTTGGCGCGACGGTGGCGCGCGTGGGGTCCTTCAGCATCGGCGTCTCCGTCGCGGCGGGCGCGACGACGTTGACGGTGATTCCACGCGGCGCGAGTTCGGCGGCCCAGGACCGCGCCAGCGCCACCAACGCCGCCTTCGTCGCGGCATACTGCCCGCGGCCAGCCGCGCCCGAGGCGGTGCGGCTACCGATGAAGACGATGCGCCCTCCGTTCGGCAGGCGCGGCGCCAGCGCGTCGGCGAGACGTTCGGCGACGTCGACATGCAGCCGCCACATCGCGGCGCCGTCGTCATGGTCGAGCGATCCGAGCGGGGCGACCTTCAGCAGGCCGGCGGCGTGAACCAGCGCCGTCGGCGCGAGTTGAGCGACGGCGCTCGCAATCGCCGCGACATCGGCGAGATCGAGCGCGAGATGGTCGAACGCCGGATGGTCGAACGTGACAGGCCGGCGACTGATCCCGGTGACTTGCCAGCCGTCGCGCAGCAGGCGCTCGACGATCGCAGCGCCGATCCCCGAGCTGGCGCCCGTGACGAGCGCGTGCGGCCGCTTGTCCATGTGCTCAGCCCCGCGTCACCCATGGTTCGCTCACGCGGACATATTTGATGGCGCGGCGATGGAAGGTGAAGGCCATGTGGATCGCGCCGTCGGCGGTCTGTTTGACGCTGGGGTAGGACAGTTCGCGGTTGGTCTGGTCGCGCGAATTGTTGGTCATGCAATAACCGTCGCCGATCTCGACATTGCGCTTGCGCCAGCTCTTCCCGCCGTCAGCCGAGATCGCCAGCGTCATCGGTGCCCGCGGCGCGCCCCAGAACGCGGTGCGATCAACCGTCTTGCTGCCATCACCCGCGAGTACGGGCGGCAGATCGTCCTCGATCTCGTCATAGAGCGAGAGGCGGCGCCCGGTCGCATCCTTGGAGCTGGAATCGTTGAAAACCAAAGCGAGATGGCCGTTGCCGAGCCGCGTCAACTGAATCGAGGAGTTGTTGTTCGGCAGCGCGGTCGCCACGGGCGCCGACCAGGTGCGGCCGTGATCGATCGACCGGCTCTGATAGATGTTGTCGGCCCAGCGGCTGCGATACATCGCCAGCAGCGAGCCGTCGTCGAGGCGCACGATGCTCATATGCACGCAGCCGCGGCTGCCCGGGACATCCACATCGCGCCAGGTCGCACCGGCATCGGACGAGATCTTCACCGCGCTGGTGTCCTCGTCGCCGTTCCATTTCTTGCCCGGCGTGCTGTGGCAATAGAACACCGGCAACAGCCAGTCGCCATTGTCGAGCACGACGATCGGCTGACGGATGAAGGTGCCGCGGCCGCGATGTTCGGGGAATAGCGTCTCGATCGGGCCCCAGCTCTTGCCGTGGTCACGCGAGAGGCGGCGGCGGATGATGGCGGTGTCCTGGTTGCCGGCGAGCTGCGCCGTCCACATCAGCCACAGCGTGCCGTCGGGGGCCGGGAACAGCACCGGGTTCTGCTCGGAGCGGCCGGGATCGTCGGACAGCTTCTCCGCCGGCGACCATTGCGTTGCCCCGCGCGGAAGCCGCGAGAAATACACCGAGATATCGGACATGCCCTCCTGCGTGCCGCCGAACCAAACGCAGGCAAGATCGCCATTGGCGAGCGGCATCAGATTGGCGGCGTGGTTCTGCACGCAGGGCGAGGGGATGAAGGCGTCGAACCTGTCAGGGTCGCCGGCCGCCTTGCGAACGGCGCCGTCGGCCGTGATCTCGAGTTCGGAAATCACGTCGAAGTCCTCTCGACCAAGGCATTGGATTGCGCGGCCGGAGCGGCGGGCGCGGCACCCATGACCAGGCGCTCGATCGCCATCACCAGCAGCGGTGTCACTGCGGCGATGTACATGTTGTCGATGCCGAAGGGATTGCCGAGCACGTACCAGACCGTGGTCGAGACCGCCGCGCCGATCAGGCCGGCGGTGGCGCCGCGGTTGCTGGCGAACAGCGGCAGATAGAAGCCCAGCATCGCCACCATCGTGATCGACAGCCGCAGCGCGCGGGTGAAGAACGACAGTTTCAGGATCTCCGGAATGAAGAACACGAACACCAGCGGCACGATCGCGATCACGATCGAGAACAGGCGCGTCATCTTCAGCTCGCGCTCCGGCGTCGGCTGCCAATAGGGCACGTAGAAATCGCGCACGACCAGCGACGCGATCGCGAGCGCCACGGTGCAGACGCTGACGAAGATCGAGGCGACCAGCGAGGTCGTCACGAAAGCGGAAGCCAGCGGCGGCATCTTTTCGAGGAACACCGGCAGCGCGTAGAGGCTCTTCATGTCGGGGTAGAGGAACTTCGCCGCGACGCCGATCAGGGCGAGCAGGAAGCCGAGCGGCAGGCAGAACGCGGCGGCATAGAAGGTCGCCTTGCGTGCCTCATCGGCGCTCGGCGTCGAGGCGACCGCCTGCACGATGAACTGGGTCGAGAAAATCGCGCCGACGGTGCCGAAGGTCCAGGCGAAGATGGTGGCAAAGCCGATCTTGCCGTCCCAGCTGAAATAATAGGCCGGCAGCTTTGCCTGCATCGGCGCGATGCCGCCGGTCAGCGACATCGCGACCGCAAAGATGATGATGACGCCGACCACCTTGATGGCACTGTGCAGGATCGTCACCCAGGCGACGCCCTTCAGGCCGCCGAACACGTAGTAGAAGGTCGAGACCAGGGCGATGATGCACATCGCGACCGGTAGGCTGACATGCAGTGCGGTGGCGATTGCCGCGGCGCCGCTGACGTAATTGCCGACATTCACCAGCAGCAGCGCGTAGATCATGATCACCGACACCGTGAGCATGGTCGACTTGCCGTATTTCTGCGCGATCGCCGCAGAGATGGTGTATTCGCCCGAGTTGTAGAGCTTCTTCACCATGAAGAAGCCGAACAGCAGGAAGCCGATCGAGGCGCCGAGCACGGCCCACCCTGCGGCCATGCCCGACTGGAACGCCTCCTGCGCGGTGCCGACGGTCGATTTGGCGCCGACGAACTCGCTCATCATCAGCACGCCGACGACGACGGCGGGCATCGCGCGCGAAGCGGTCATGAACTGATCGCTGGTTCGGCTGCGCAGCTTGAAGGTGAGCCAGGAGGTGAAAGCGATATAGGCGACGATCATCGCGATGACGAGCGTGCTTTCGCCGGTGAGGATGGCTTGCATCGGTGACGTTTCCTCTGGTGGCGCGGGATGCGGCGTTGTGAGCCCGCTTGCCCGACGGCAAAATGTTCGGAATGCGAACAATTGTTCTTGGTTCTTATTAAAGCTGCTCGGACGTCGTGCGTCAAGCGCACGCGCAGCAATCCGCGGCGCGACGCGTCGCGCCGGCGGTCACTGCCGCAGCAGGTTCAGGAGGGTTCCCGGTTGGGGCGATTACTCATAACGCCGCGATCGGTTGACCTTCGAAAGCAGACTTGACGATACTCAGCGGCTGCTTCGGTTTAGAGCCAAGAGCCGACTCAGTTCGTCGGTGGTGAGTAGCGTCGATCGAGATTATTATTGAGACCATGAAGTTCGAGAAGGTTCACACGATCCGAGACATCTATGACGGCATCCGAACGGGCACTGCCGATCTTAGCGGTGCTCCACACTACATTGCGGCCGTCTTTGATGATGGCATAGGCGACTATACGCAGGACTATCGGCTCTATGCAGTGAGCACTCAATTCATGGAACGAGAGTTCCGATGGTGGGCGATTTACCGGAGCTGGGAGGCTAAGTTTCATCGAGGTCTTGAACCTCTCAAAACGCATCCAGGTCATGGCGGCATCGTTCCAGAATATGATGAACTGGGCGAATGGCTGGACGAGCAACTCAAGGCCCTCATGCCTATCTCTGCGCTCTACACAGCAACTTTCAGAGCGCTTCCCGGACAAGACAAGCTGCCCCCAGGCGTCCTGCGCGCTTGAGGTCGCATGGGAGCCCGCGTCCGCTTAGGTCAAAAGCCTCGTTTTGAACTTTATGAGTACACGTCTTCAGTTCGCCGACAGCGCGGTCTTGGCGACTTCGGCCATCCAGGTCGCTGCCACGGGCAGGATCGCGTCGTTGAAATCATAGCGCGGGCCGTGCAGCTCGGCGCCGGCGCGCAAGGGCCCGTTGCCGATCCACACGAATGCGCCGGGCCGGTGCTTGAGATAGAATGCGAAATCCTCTCCCGCCATGCTCGGCGCGAGATCGCGCCGGACCTTGGCCCCCAGCTTGTCGGCAGCCGTGCGCGCAAAACCCGCTTCCTCCGGCGTGTTGATCGTCACGCCGACGCCCATGACGATATCAGGGGTCACCTTGACGTCGAAGCTTGTGGCGATGCCGGCGCAGATCTCGGCGATCCGCGCCAGGAGGATGTCCTTCACGCCGTTGCGATGATGCCGCAGCGTGCCGCGGATCGTGACCTTCCCCGCGATCTGGTTGGGCGCGGTGCCGCCCTCGATCGTCGACAGCGAGAGCACGGCGGTGTCGAGCGGATCGACGCTGCGCGACACGATCGACTGCATCGCCACGATCAGATGACCTGCGGCCATGACGGGATCGCGGGTCAGATGCGGCATGCCGGCGTGGCCGGCATGGCCCTCGATGGTGATCGTCACGCGTCCGCCCGAGGCCATCACCGCGCCGTCATGCACCGCGATGGTGCCGGCCTCCAGACCCGGCCAGTTGTGGAAGCCGAACACGCGATGCATCGGGAAGCGCTCGAACAGCCCGTCTCCGACCATCGCGCGCGAGCCGCCAAAACCTTCCTCGGCCGGCTGGAAGATGAAATCGACCGTGCCGCTCCAGTCGGTGTCGGCGGCGAGCAGCGCGGCCGCACCGAGCAGCGAGGCGGTGTGCCCGTCATGGCCGCAGGCATGCATCACGCCGGGATTTATCGAGGCATAGCTGAGCCCCGTATCCTCGGTGATCGGCAGCGCATCCATGTCGGCACGCAGGCCGACGCGCCCCTCGGCCGATCCGCGCGTCAGCGTCGCGACGATGCCGTGGCCGCCGATGCCTGGCACGAAGGGAATGCCGAGCTCGGTGAGCCGCTCCTGCACGAAGGCGGCAGTGGCCTTCTCCTGCAGGGACAGCTCGGGATGGGCATGCAGATGCTGGCGCCACGCGGTCAGTTTCTGGTGCAGCTCGGGGGTCAAATGCGGCGCTCTCTGATGGTGTCAGCTGTCACCACTCTAGCCGATTATCCGCGCGCTGCACCTGGCGCCAGCGAATGCCTCGCGTGCAGCAATGCGCGCCGCATCCCCGTCATTCCGGGGCGCGCCTTTAGGCGCGAACCCGGAATGACGGGTGGTGAATGTCAGACCAGCTTCGCGAGTCCCGCCCAGTCGAAGCTGATGCCATGGCCCGGCCGTGTCGATGCCAGCGCCTTGCCGTCCTCCAGCACCAGCGGATGCTCGATATATTTGTCCAGGCCGAAGCCGTGCGCCTCGAGGTAGGAGCGGTTCGGACAGGCCGCGAGCAGGTGCACGGTGATGTCGTGCGCGCCGTGGCTGGTGACGGGCAAATTGAACGCCTCCGCCAGCCGCGCGATCTTCATGAAGGCGGACACCCCGCCGCAATTGGTGACATCGGGCTCGGGATAGGACACCGCGCCAGCGGTGATGTAATTCTTGAACTCCCACAGCGAGCGCAGATTTTCGCCCGCCGCGATCGGCACGCCGCCGGCCTGCATGATGCGCGCGTGTCCGGCGACGTCGTCGGGGATGATCGGCTCTTCCAGCCAGGTGAGGTCGTAAGGCACGAACGCGCGCGCCGCGCGGATCGCTTCCTCCACCGTCCACTTCATGTTGGCGTCCGCCATCAGCGGAAAACCGTCGCCGAGATGCTTGCGCATCGCCGCGACGCGCGCGACGTCGGATTTGAGATCGGGCCGGCCGACCTTCATCTTGATGGCGCGAAACCCCTTGGCGAGATTGCCGTCGGTCTGTTTGAGCAGCGCCTCGATGGAGAGATCGAGGTCGATGCCGCCGGCATAGCAGGGCACGCGCGCATCGAAGCCGCCGAGCAGCCGGTACAGCGGCAAATTCGCGCGCCGCGCCTTCAAATCCCACAGCGCGATGTCGAGCGCGGACAGCGCCAGCACCGTCGGCCCGCCGCGCCCGCCATAATGCAGGCCCCACCAGACGTGATGCCAGATCGCCTCGGTGTCGTCGGCCTCGCGCCCCTCGACCAGCGGCGGAATCTCGCGCTTAAGGATATCGGCGACAGCACCGCCATTGCGTCCGACCGTGTAGGTGTAGCCGACGCCCTCGGCGCCATCGGCATCGCGGACGCGGCAGGTGATCAGTTCGAACGCCGACATGTCGCCATGCGTGGAGTCGGACAGCGTGACGGGAAGGGGGATCCGGTAGAGTCCGGATTCGAGATTTGAAATGCGCGGCATGTGGCCTCCCCGTTTTTCTTTTTGTTTCGTAGTTTCGTAGGGTGGGTTAGCTAGCGGATGCGCGAAGCGCAGTCCGCTGGCGTAACCCACCTCTTTCGTCTCCGCGGCGGCAGCAGCGGTGGGTTACGCGCTGCAGATGCACTTCGCGCATCTGCATCGCTAACCCACCCTACGAACGCTACCGCATCGTCGCGAGCTGCACGGCCAGCGCGCAGGCCCGGTCGTATTCATCCAGATTGATCCACTCGTCGATCGTGTGCGCCTCGTTCTGGCCGGCGCCGAACGTCACGGTCGGGATGCCGTGGCGAACCATCCAGTTGGCATCCAGGCCGCCATTGGCGGCGCGGACGTTGGGCGTGCCCCCGACGGCGGACACGGCTTCGATCGCGCGCTTCACCACCGGCAGGTTCTCCTTCATGCGGAACGGATAATAGTCGGTCTCGGCCTTGAACTTGACCTTGCCGGACTTGCCTTGCGCGTTCGTCACCTTCTTCGCGGCCTTCTCGAACGCGGCCTTGTAGGCCTTGGTGATCTCCTTGAAGAACTTTCCGTCATGGCTGCGGCTTTCGCCGCGCACATGCACGTAATCGGTGACGACGTTGGTGGCATCGCCCGCGGGGCGGCCCTCGCCGCCGGTGACGGGGCCGACATTGCTGGTGCCCATCCGCGCGCTGGCGCCCTTGCCCTTCACCACCTTGCCGAACCAGCCGCCGGCCTTCACCTCTGCGAGAGCGAGGGCCATGATCATGGTCGAGGAGATGCCGCGCTCCGGCGCGACGCCGGCATGCGAGGCACGGCCGAAAATCTCGACGGTCCAGCGGTCGGCGCCGACGGCGCCGATCACGACGTTGGAGGCCGAGCCGCCGTCATAGTTGAACGCCATCGCCGGCGATCCCAGCTCGTCGAGCTTGACGTGGCGAGCGCCGTAGAGCCCGCTCTCCTCGCGCACGCAGAACAAGAGCGTGATCGGCGGATGGTCGAGCTTGTGCTTTTCGAGCTCGGCCGCCAATGTCACCAGCACGCCGCAGCCGCAGCGGTTGTCGCCTCCGAGCGCGGTCCTGGCCTCGTTGACGATCTTGCGCCCGGATTTCTTCGGCTTGGCGCCGGCGCAGAGCGGCACGGTGTCCATATGGGTCATGAACATGATGCGCGGCTGGTTGTGCAGCGCGCCGCGGCCGGGCAGGTCGACGATGAGATTTCCGGTTTCGGTCGGCACGGGAATGCGGGTGTTGGCATCGTCGAGCCGGATCGCCTTATCGGGCACGCCGCTCTCCTTCAGCGCGGCGGTGAGCTCACGCCCGATCGCCGCCTCCTGTCCGGTGACGCCCTCGACAGAGAGGAAGCGCATGAGACGGTCGGTGGCGGCTTTGGTGTCGACGGGCATGATGCATTCCTTTAACGCGCGGAGTCGTAGGGTGGGCCACCCTACGAACTCGCCGACGTGTAAGTCAAAAAGATCGTCACGCCGACGAGCAGCATCGCCGCCATGAACAGCAGCACCGCCGGCAGCCCCGCGACCGCGGCAACCGCGCCTGACATCGACTGCATCAGCGCGGTGCCGAGGAAGAAGGCGAGGTTCACCGCGGCCAGCGCCTTGCCCGCGACTTGCGCATCGACCAGCTGCCGGCACATGCCGAACAGCAGCGGCTGGGCCGAGGTCGCAAGCCCGATCAGCACGAACAGCACGAGGTCGTATTGCGGCGGCATGACCTCAACGCCGAACAGCCATGCAACCGCATAATGCGGCGCGCCGAGCGCCATCAACACGACCAGCAGCGCCGCGAGCGTGTGCGTGCCGGCCACCAGCTCGCGGCGATGGCCGACCTTGCGGTCGACCATGCCCATCAGCAGGGGACCCGCGATCATCGCCAGCGTGTAGGCACCGAGCTGGTTGCCGGCCTCGACCCGCGATAGCCCTTTGACCTGCATCAGCCACGGCCCACCCCAGAGACCACGCAGCACCAGCGAGGTCGCGAGCGACACCAGCGCCAGCGCGATCAATCCGCGCAAGGGCCGCGAGAAGCCGAGCCTGAGCACCTCGATCATCTGCGACAGCGGGGAGGCATCGTCCTTGTGCTCGGCCGGCTGGTTCGGCACCAGCACGAACACCGCGAGCGCCGCGGCGATGCCGCCGGCCGCGGCGATCCAGAACCCTGCGCGCCAGCCATAGGTGTCGACCACGAAGGCGAGCGGGCTCGACGACAGCAGCATGCCGATATTGCCGATTGAGAGGATCGCGCCCGACCACAGCCCGAAGCGCGCCGCCGACATCTGCTTGGCCGCCAGCGTCATCGGACACATCAGCATGCCCGAGGTCGCGATGCCCAGCAGCAACTGTCCGAAGGCAAAGCTCGACGGCCCCGTCGCAAAGCCCGACGCGATGGCGCCGATCACGGTGCCCGCGAGCAGGCTCAGCGACACCGGCCGCACGCCAAAGCGGTCCATCGCAGCTCCCACCGGGATCTGCGAGGCCGCGAAGGCAAAATGATAGACCGAGGTGAGGCTCGCCAGCGCCTGCGGTTGCACATGAAAATCCGCGGCCATCAGATCGAGGCTGAGCGCGGGAATGGTGCGCAGCAGCGTCGAGAGCATGTGCCCGCAGGCCAGCGCCACCAGCGCAAAGATCAGCGCGCTCGTGCCATGGTCTGCGTCGTCATTGGCAACCGCACTCATCTGCGTTTCGTCCCGGCAATGTTTTAGCCGGGTTACATGATTGGCGGAGGCGTGCCAATGCCGGCAGGGGGTGGCTTATCGCATGGCCCGCCTGTCGAGGCGGCACAGCGGTGGGGTGTCGGCTCTGCCTTGATCCCAACCCGAACTCGGCATCTGGCGGCAATCTCCACGCTGTGCTTTGCTCCTGTAGCGAGGCTGGCGAGGGCGATATGAAAATCGAAGGTAGCTGTCACTGCGGTCAGATTACGTTTGAGGCGGAAGCGGAGACCAACGAGTTTGGAATTTGTCATTGCAGCGAATGCCAAACTCTAACCGGTACAGCCTTCAACACGGCCGTGCCGGTCTCGGCCGCTAAATTTGTGCTTTTGAGTGGTACGCCAAGCACCTACGTGAAGACTGCCGAACAGAGCGGCAGGAAAGTATTGCGTGCTTTCTGCGGCAATTGCGGCTCGCCAATCTACAGGCATTCCCTGCTTGATCCATCCATTCTGAGGATAGGCGTCGGTTCAATCAAGCAGCGCGAAGCGTTCACGCCAGTGAGACAGATCTGGAAATGTTCAGCGTTGCCGTGGGTAGATACGATCGCCGGCCTCCAAACGTTCGACAAAAATCCCGAGAGTGTCAATTTGCAGGTTAAGTAAAATGATCGCAAGGCTCGGACAGATCGTTGTTCTCGGCGCATTCGCGGCGTTCGCCATGTTAGGCACCGCTCATGCTGCAACCGTCGTGGCCCTTGGCGCCAGCAACACGTTCGGCAAGGGCGTGTCGCGCAGCCAGGCCTATCCCGCGCAGCTCGAAACGCTGCTTCGGGCGAGGGGGCTGAGCGTCCGTGTCATCAATGCCGGCATCAACGGTGACACCACCGGCGGCATGCTGGCCCGCCTCGATCGCGTCGTTCCGAAAGGAACGAGCGTTGTGATCCTCCAACCCGGCGGTAACGATCGGAGAAAGCTGGCCGCCGACAACACGCCTGAAATCCAGAGCCGGTTAGGTGCGATGGGGATCAAGGTCGTCATGCTCCCGAACGGGATGCTGCACGGGCTGCCGCACCAACCCGACGGGCAGCATCTCACGCCGGAGGGTTATCACATGCTGGCAGAACAGCTGGCCGGCGAGGTCGCCGCGGCGCTCGGCAAGTAGGGGCATCCCCCATTGTGCGCTTCTATCGTCCTGCTTCCGTCAGCAGTGCCGTCGGGTACACAGGCTTGGTGAGGAACTTCGCACCGGGCGGCAGGGGACGCGGCAGCGGACGGCCCGAGATCACGATGATCCGCATGTTGGCGTTCTGCTGCTGGGCGAGGTGAGCCAGATCCACGCCGTCCATCTTGCCGACCAGGTTGATGTCGGTGACCATCAGGGAGGGATGGCGCGCCTTCAGCGCCAGCGCCGCCGTCTCCGCATCCTCGCACTGGAGCACCTCGAAATCGCTCTGTTCGAGCAGCAACGTCAGCATCTCGCGTTGAATGTCGTCATCTTCGACGACGATCGCGGTCGGGCGGATCGGCTTGGATTGGCCCATGACGCACCTCACTTCCTATCATATGTTAAGTGCGAAGAGGGCTGTTCTGTTCCCGCATTAAGTTGGGTTCCGTTCTTGCGCGTGTTGCAGTTTGCGTCCGGCAGTCGGCTGAGCAAGCTTTCCGCTTCAGCCAAGATGCTGCGAACGAACCTCCGTTCCTCGACCGCTTCCCTAGTGAAGTAGCCGTGCTTGACAGCGTTGCTGTTTCCATCAGGCGCGCCGGATCCCCATGCGCCGCCGTGCATGCGGCAGCGCATCTTGCCGCGTAGCGCCGGCGCGCGGCATGGTTCACCGAGGCGTGTTTGCGCGCCACAACGCAGGCTCGCCTGCATCGCTTCGGTGTTGCGGGCGTGGCTCATGCGGGGAAGGCGTCCACCAGACCGGGTTGCGCGGCGATCAAGCCTGCATGTTGGGTGAAGTTGCCGACGACGGCCTTGCCGCCATCCTGCACCGACAAATTCCGCACCGTGATCGCACACGCGCCATTGCTGCGGTGACGGTTCAGCGCTTCGATCTGGGCTGCGAAGGTGCGGGACAGCCGGGTCAGGGCGCGCGTGAGGCTCTCCTGCTGCTGGACGTCATCGGTGCACGCAAGGCGACAGGCGCAGCGCATCGTCGCGACCTGAATGCTCACCATCTGCGCCGCCAGCATGGATTCGAGCGAATCCTTCGGCGCGATGCTCTTCAGCGCCGAGACCATGAAGGCGAGATTGCCCTGGTCGGGCTTGCGCGCGACGACGCTCGCCTTCACCAGCTGGCTCAACAGGCCATGCAGCGCGTCGCGGTCGGCGGCGCCGAGCGCCTCGGCCAGCAGCGTTTCGCCGGCGTTCGCGTCAGGGTGTTCGATCACGATCCGCCTGCGGCGGAGCTTGACTTTCGGGCTTGCGACGATCGGGGCGCGATCGGTGGCTGTGATATCAGTCGTGTCCGGCGATGTCAGGGATGTGGTCATGCGATGTGTCCTTTGCCGAAGCAGGCGCGAGGCCTCGCGGCGAGCGAAGCCGGCCGCGCGTCTGCCGACGCGGCGGTTGAGATTTTTCAGGTGGTGATGATGCGTTGACGCGCCGCCGGATCGAGCGCGCCCGTCGTCGGGCGAAGCTGGACAGAGCCTGATAGCGCGATGATGCCAATATACTCCTGTTTTGCCCGACGGGTCAAAGTGATTTTCTGAAATTCAGCAGTCGCCCGCGCGCAAGTCCCCGTCCTGGCGGGGCCGGCTACTGTGCATGGGGTTGTTTTCGCGTTTTGGTCGCGGCGGGCTCAGCCCGATGACCGCTAGCGCGCCGCCAAGCGGATGGCGTGGGCCTTTGCCCCCTTGGCGCGGGCCGCGATCATGCTGCGCGCCTTGCCGTGGCCTGCGCCGCCCTTGCGGAGCAGGGCCACGAGGTGCTTGCGGGCGCGATTGGCCGCGAGCCGCGCCGCCAACTGCTCGGCCTTGCGGATGATGGTGGCGGTCGACGGCGTGAGGTTCGCCGGCACCCAGGCAACGTCCCTGGTCTTGGACAGGCTGCCGACGCCTTCGCAAGGCGCCTCGCGCGGCAGGTCGATCCGGATCGCCAGCGCGTCCGAACGCTCGATCCAGTCTTCGGCCCTCGTGCCGGTGATGATGCGGACATACTCGCGCGTCTCGCGCGGCAGGTCGCTCTCCTTGGCGAGCCACTTCTGGATGCGGCCGGGGCCGGCGTTGTAGGCGGCCGCGGCAAGGCCGAGATTGCCGAAATCGTCGCGGAGCTTGCGCAGGAATCTTGCCGATGCGGGCAGCGCCTTCATCGGATCGAAGGGATCGTCGAGCCCCATCTCGGCAGCGGTCTCCGGCATGAACTGCGCAACGCCCTGCGCGCCGGCCTGGCTGACCTCGTTCGACTTGAAGCGGCTCTCCTGCCAGAGCAGGCGAGCAAAGAACGGCACGGGAATGCCGCTCTCCTCGGCCGCTTCCTTGAGCGCGCGGCAGAACTGTTCGGTCGGTGAGGGCGGAGTCTCTGCGGCAGCTTCGGCCGTGGGCTCCGGCTCGATCGTGTCCTCGTAGGAAGCGCGCGCATTGGCAAGCTCGATGGCCTGCACGCTTGCGAGGAAGAGTTCGGCGAGGGGAACCAAGGAGGGCGCGCGGTCGGACTTCGGCGTGGCCTGGTCGGCATGTGAGGTTTGCCAGGTCGGCTCCGGGCCGACGTCGCACATCAGAATCAGGAACGCAGCGCAAGCCGCGACGAGAAATCGCATCTCGGTAAGAGTCCTCGAACTGTGGGGGAACGACCAGCGTGCGCCGGTGACAAGGACTTCTTAACCGTAATTGCGGCGAAGCTGCGATTCCGCGAGATGGCCGGTGTTAGTACGGTGTTCCCGTCGCAGGAACGCGGGCAGCCGCTTTCCGCGCTTCTACGGGAACCGCGCGGACCTCAGAGCTGCAAACGTCATTGCCGGAGAGGGCGGCGCCTTACGCCTTGGGAAAATCCTTGCGCATCGCGATCTCGGCGGCATCGCCGGGCGACAGCACGGTCTGGTCGAAGGCCGCCTGCGGCTTGGTCATGATGTCGTAGAGCGAGATGCCCTTGACGGGCTTTCCCATGAGCTCGCGGACGCAGTCGGCGAGCGTGCCGTTGTAGACGAGATAGGGCGGGCCACGGTCCTTCTGCCGCTCGCCCTTCAGCGACGGCCACTTCTTCAGCTCGGCCGGCGCGTCGTAAGCGATCGGCGATCCCTCTTTGAACATGCGTGTCCCCGGGCGGCTTGGACTTCAGGGGAATCCTAAAGCCATCAGGTAAACGCGCGTTAAAGAATTGCCTCGACTCAGCCGGCAATGAAGGCGAGCAGGGTGCCGTTGGCCCTCGCCGGGGGCACGACGACCGCAGCTCCGCTGCGGATGCCCGCCGCGCTGAGCGCTTTCTCGGTTGCCGCCAGATCACCGCTGACGAGCACCAGCGCTGCGCCGCCGCGGCCCGAGAGGCCCGTGAGCGGCACGCCGGGATAGCGTTTGCCGAGCTGCTCCAGCGTCAGATAGACGAAGTCGGCGCGGTCGCCGCCTGAGGTTACCGTCGAAGCGCCATCGGTCTCTGCCTTCGGCTCGCGATCGATCAGCCGCGCCAGATGCGCCGCTTCCGCTGCGGGCTCGGGCGTTGCGATCAGCACCTGACTGATCCGCCTGGCCGCGTTGGCGTGCCTCATCAGCTCGGGGATCCACACCGTCTCGCGGGTCTTGTGCTGGCAGGCGAAGATGCGCACGCCGCCCGGGGCTTCCGCGGTCGGCCACATGAAGGTGCGGAATTTGGCGGCCGAGACGGTGCCATCAGGCAATGTCACTGGCCGCTCGAAGTCGGTCGGGCCAACAGGCGTAAAGCCGCGTGCGCGGATTTCCGCGGCTCCGGCGGCGGAATCGATCGCGGTGAAGGCGATGCGTTCGATGCCCTCACCCTGTCGCTCGAGAAAGGCGCGCGCCGGCGCGTTGTGCTCGGTTGCGACCAGCACGCCGAGCAGCTCCATATAATCGGGGTCGAACATGATGGTGTAGTTGCCGGTGCCCATATGCGCGCTGTGGGTGCCGCGCGGCGAGAGCGTGAAGCCGAGCTGGCGATAATTTTCGGCAGCCTTGTCGAGGTCCTGCACCATGACCACGGCGTGGTCGATCCCGATGACGTTCTTGAGGGCCACTTGCGATTTCCCCGGCAATTGCGAACTGACTCTGGTCGGCCTGCGCCGCCGGTCCTGTCTACGCCGGATAGGCGCTCAAGTCATTTTCAAATCGAAGGGAGATCCACGAATTTCATTCCGCGAAACGCGGCGTCGACGCGTTGCGATTAGCGATCCTGCCCGCCGATATAGGCGGCGAGGACGGCGCGCTCCTCGCTGGTCATCTCGGTGATGTTGCCAGGCGGCATCGCATTGGACCAGGCCGCGACGCGGCCGATCAGGCGGATGTTGCGATGGATGTGCTCGGGCGCATCGAGCAAGATGCCCTTCGGCGCGGTCACGATGCCGTCCCACACCGGCTCGGCCGCATGGCACATGCTGCAGCGGGACATCACGATCTCCTCGACATTGGCGAGGGTCGGCTGCGCCGACAGCGCGCCGGTCTTGACCTCGCGCGGGCCGGCCGCGGAGAGGAAGAGGATCGCGATCGCGCCCGCTGCCGCGACGCCCCACACCCACCACGGCGATTTGCGCCCGGCATGGCCCTCGTTGAAGAAGTGGCGGATGACCGGCCCCAGCGCCAGCACGATCGCGACGATGATCCAGTTGAAGCGCGTGGCGTAGAGCAGGGGATAGTGATTGCTGATCATCAGCACGACGACCGGCAGCGTCAGATAATTGTTGTGGACCGAGCGCTCCTTGCTGGTCTTGCCGAGCTTCGGGTCAGGCGCTTTGCCCGCGATCAGGCTAGCCACGATCTTCTTCTGGTTCGGGATGATCACCGCGAAGACGTTGGCGACCATGATGGTGCCGATCAGTGCGCCGATCTGGTTGAAGGCGCCGCGGCCGCTCAGTACATGGGTGAAGGCGTAGGTCAGCGCGACCAGGAACAGATAGCCGCCGACGGCGAAGGGCAGCTCGCGCTGCGCCATCCCGGTGCGGCAGGCGGCTTCGTAAAGCAACCACGCTAGTGCGAGGCTGCCGAAGCTGAACAGCCCGGCCTGCAATGGCGTGAGGTCGAGGATCGACTTGTCGACCAGGAACAGGTCGGCGTCGAGATAATAGACCACCACCATCAGCGCGAAGCCGGACAGCCAGGTGGTGTAGGCCTCCCATTTGAACCAGGTCAATTCGTCCGGCATTTGGGCGGGAGCGACCAGATATTTCATGATCCGGTAGAAGCCGCCGCCATGGACCTGCCAGGCCTCGCCCTGCACGCCGTCGGGCAGGTCACTCCCGGGCTTGAGGCTGAGGTCGAGGGCGATGAAATAGAAGGAACTGCCGATCCAGGCGATCGCGGCCACCACATGCAGCCAGCGCAGCAGCAGGCTCGCCCATTCCGATACGATCGATCCCCACATGATCACCCCATCAGCCGCGACACCGATGCCGCAGCTTTGATGACCGCAACCCGCGGCCGTACCCTTACAATCTGTTGCACCGATCCACGCCGTTTTCCAGTACGATGGGTCACACCATCTGCACATCGTGCGGGCATGAGCTGACGTTGGATTTGGCAGATAAGTCCGGGAGGAAGGTGGCGTGAAGATTCATGTTTCGCACATGATGGTGCCCGCATGGCTGTTGGTCGTCTGCACCGTCGCGCAAGGCGAGCCGGTGCTGCAGGGCAAGGATGCCTATGGCAGCTGGCAGGCCGACAAGCCCGGTACCGTCAGGCTGATCCGCCCGCAGGATCTGGCCAAGCCAGGCGCCTCGCCCTCGGTCTCCAACCCCACGCGTGTGACGTCGCGTGGCAGTGCAACGCCTGATGTGCCCGATGGATTCAAGATCGAGCTGTTGGCCGACGGCCTGTCCGACGCTCGCGTGCTGCGCGTTGCGCCGAATGGCGATATCTTCGTCGCCGAGACCGGACCGGGACGCATTCGGGTGCTGCGTCTCGGCGAGGGCGGCAAGGTTGCGACCAACGAGATCTTTGCCAGCGGGCTCACCCGTCCTTTCGGCATCGGCTTTTTCCCGACCGGTGAGAATCCGCAATGGATCTATGTCGCCAATGCCGGCAACGTCGTCCGCTTTCTCTATCATGCCGGCGACCTGAAAGCGGCGGGCAAGGCGGATGTGGTGGTGGCGGACCTCGCGCACGGATCGGGCCATTCCACCCGCGACATCGTGTTCACGCCTGACGGCAAGCGCATGCTGGTGTCGGTCGGCTCCGCCAGCAATGTCGCTGAAGGCATGGGGAGCCCGCCCGGCGGACTGGAGGCCTGGTCGCGATCGCAGCCGCTCGGTGCCTCCTGGGGCTATGAGGCCGAGCGTGCCGCGGTGCTCTCATTCACGCCCGAGGGCAAGGACCACAAGCTCTACGCCACCGGCATCCGTAACTGCGTTGGTCTTGCGATCCAGCCGCAAACGAGCCTGCCCTGGTGCTCGACCAACGAGCGTGACGGCCTCGGCGACGATCTCGTGCCCGACTACGTCACCAGCGTGAAGGAAGGCGCTTTCTACGGCTGGCCTTGGTTCTACATCGGCAGCAACGAAGATCCGCGTCATGCCGGCGCGCGGCCGGACCTCAAGGACAGGGTGACGGTGCCTGATGTGTTGATCCAGGCGCATTCGGCCTCGCTCGGTATGACCTTCTACCAAGGCACGCAGTTTCCGTCCGAATATCAGGGCGACGCCTTCGCCGCCGAGCACGGTTCCTGGAACCGCTCCAAGCGCACCGGCTACAAGGTGATCCGCATCAGGATGAAGGACGGCAAGCCGACCGGCGAGTACGAGGATTTTGTTACGGGCTTCGTCGTGAACGATTCTCAAGTGTGGGGACGACCGGTCGGGATCGCGGTGGCCAAGGATGGCGCACTGCTGATCTCGGAAGATACGGGTGGGACCATCTGGCGAGTGACGCATTAGGAAAGGAGAGACCTACCCCCGCCTCACACTCGCTCCGCCATCCACCGGCAGCGTCACGCCGGTGATGAAGTTTGCCTCATCCGACGCCAGGAACAGCGCGGCATTGGCGACGTCCCAGCCCGTGCCCATCTTCTTGCGCAGCGGCACCTTGCTGTCGCGTTCGGCTTCGACTTCGGCACGGGTCTTGTGCCATTCGCGGGCGCGGGTATCGACCGCCATCGGCGTGTTCATCAGGCCGGGGAGAATGACATTGGCGCGGATGCCGTATTCGGCGTTCTGGTAGGCGAGTTGCTCGGTGAAGGCGATCATCGCCGATTTCGTCGCCTTATAGGCGACGTATGGGTAGGTGGTGATCGCCGCCATCGACGAGATGTTGATGATGGCGCCGCCGTTCTGCGCGCGCATGATCGGGATCACTTCCTTCGCCGCGAGAATACAGCTCTTCAGATTGATCGCGACGACACGATCGAACGCCTCCTCGGTGATTTGCAGCAGCTCGGCATCGCCGCCAGAGAGAGACACGCCGACATTGTTGTGCAGCACGTCGATGCGGCCCCAGCGTACCTGTGCCTCCGCCACCATCGCCTTGATGTCGGCAGATTTTGTCACGTCGGCCCTGAAGGCCACCGCGATGCCCTGCTTCGCGGCGATCATCGCGACGGTCTCCTGCGCCGATTCCAGATGATGATCGACGCACAGCACCTTCGCGCCCTCTCGTGCGAAGGTCAGTGCGGTGGCGCGGCCGTTGCCCATGCCTTCGCCGGGGCTCTGACCGGCGCCGACGACGATCGCAACCTTGTCTTTCAGGCGCATGTCAATTCACTCCGGGGATCGGGTACTGCTGGAGTACCTCTCTGTAATAAGGCTCGTTGTCGATCTTCATGGTGGCCAGAACGCGCACCACGCCGCAATAGAATGCGACGGTCAGAACAAGGTCGACCATATGCTCATCGGAAAGGTGCCGCTTGATCTCGGCGAAGGTCGCCTCCGACATCGCGAGCTCGCGCACCATCTCGCGGGCGCCTTTCAGGATCGCTTTGGCCAGCGGCTCCAGCGTCGATGGCTTGCCTTCGGTCTCCGCCATCAGGCCGGCGATGTCTTCATCCGTAACGCCGAACTCCCTGCCAATCTTCACATGGTGCGTGAATTCGTACTCCGATTTCTCCATCCAGCCGACCTGAAGGATGGCGAGCTCCCGCAGTCGCGGGTCGAGCTTGCTCTTGAACCGGATGTAGCCGCCGATGCCGTTGAAAGCGCGAGCCATCTCCGGCGAGTTGACCAGCAGCTTGTGCAAATTGGTATTGCGCTTGAGCATGTCGCGATACTCAGGCGCGACCTGGTCGGCCTCGAGATAGGGCAGGCGGGCCATTTCTGCGTTTCCTCTAGTGTTCTTGTGACTCGCGTTCGGGAGCCTGCAGCGTGACTCCGCCGTCGACCACCAGCACCTGGCCGGTGATGTAGCGGGCAAAATTGCTGAGCAGGAATTTGACTGCGTGCCCGACGTCCCAGCCGGTGCCTTCGGTCTTGAGCAGGGAAGCCTTGGCGCGGTTGGCGCGCGCCTGCTCGCTCATGCCGCGGGCATAGACCATCGGCGTGTACATCGGTCCGGGGCAGATGCAGTTGACGCGGATGTTGTCGCGGCCGTGATCGACCGCCATGGCGCGCGTGAGGCCGATGATCGCAGCTTTTGATGTCGTGTAGGTCGTGAGCCCGCGCGGCCGCAGCGCCGATATCGAGGAGATGTTGACGATCGCGCCGCCCCTGGCGGTCTTGATCATGGCGGGGATCGCATGCTTCGACAGCAGGAACATGGTCTCGACATTGACCTGCATGACGCGGCGGTATTGTTCGGGTGCTTCGTCGACCACGGTGCCGCGGCTGCCGATGCCGACATTGTTGTCAAGGAAATCGAGCCGGCCCCAGCGGTCGAGTGCGGCTTCGACGAGCTGCTTGCAATCGCTCTCGCTGGTGACATCGCCGCCATGAGCCGCGGCCGTGCCGCCCTCGGTCTCGATCATCTCGACAGTGCGCCCGGCGAGCTTGAGGTCGCGATCGGCCACCAGCACTCTTGCCCCGGCGCGGGCCAGCAGAATTGCTGCAGCGCGGCCGTTGCCGATGCCGTCGCCCGCGGCGCCGCCGCCGCTGATCAGCGCAACCTTGCCGGTGAGGCCGGCATCGTCCTCGGGGCCCTGCATGTCGTTCCGTCCCGATATTTTCCTGCAAACTAGCAACACGTCGCCGACGTGAGAAGGGCCGCCGTCCCGCGTCGATGTCATTGACATCGCACGGAATTGCATGCCGCCGGACGAGATGAGCTGTCTTTGAGCGGCAACTATTCGGAACCGTCTTCACGCAACTGCGTTTGCGGCTGGAGCGCTTTTCGCGTTACGCTTGCTGTCGGGGTCTCCCAATCGCCATTGGCTTGCCGATGAATCTGCTCGATCCACAAGGGCCGGTGGCTGCCGCGAACAGCACCATCCTGGTCGATTCCGTCTTCATCATGCTCGCGATCGTGGTTCCCACCATTGTTGCGATCCTCGCTTTTGCGTTCTGGTTTCGCGCCTCCAACACCAAAGCACGCTTCCAGCCCGACTTCGTTTATTCCGGCCGCGTCGAGATGGTGGTGTGGGCGATCCCCGCGCTCACCGTCATTCTGCTCGGCGGCGTCGCATGGATCGGCTCGCACCAGCTCGATCCGAGGACGCCGGTGCCGGGCACCGGAAGTCCGGTGCGGATCCAGGTGGTCTCGCTCGACTGGAAGTGGCTGTTCATCTATCCCGACCAGCGCATTGCGACGGTCAATTCGTTGACAGTGCCCGCAGGCGCCGAGCTGAACTTTCAGCTGACGTCGTCGAGCGTGATGAACGTGTTCTTCATCCCGCAGCTCGGCAGCATGATCTACACCATGAACGGAATGGTCACGAGGCTGAACCTGCGTGCCGACAATGAGGGCAAGCTGCAAGGCCTCTCGGCACATTTCTCCGGCGACGGTTTTCCGGCCATGATGTTCGACGTCAACGTGGTCTCGCCGCTGGCCTTTCCCGACTGGGTAGCGACCACCGCGAAGACCGACGCCGTGCTGAACGAGGATAGCTACAAGAAGCTGATGCAGCAGAGCATCGAGAGGGGCAGGCCGACCTACCGGCTGGAAGATCCGCGCTTGTTCGACTTGATTGCAAGCCAGCACATTCCGCCGGGACCGGGACCGGAGCTCATCTCCGATGCCGGCCGTCCCCACAGTGGAGGCGTTGATGCTCGGTAAGCTCGACTGGTCGGCCATTCCGTTCGATCAGCCAATTCCGCTCATCGCGGGCGGCGTGGTGCTGATCGGGATTCTTGCCGTGCTGATCTGGGTCGTCGTGAAGGGGCATCTGCCCTATCTCTGGCACGAATGGATCACCAGCGTTGACCACAAGCGCATCGGTGTCATGTACATCCTGCTCGCCTCGGTGATGCTGCTACGTGGCGGCAGTGATGCCATCATGATGCGGATCCAGCAGGCGATCGCCTATCAGTCGCAGGGCTATCTGCCGCCGGAGCACTACAACCAGATCTTTTCGGCGCACGGCACCATCATGATCTTCTTCGTGGCGATGCCGTTCGTGATTGGACTGATGAACCTGGTCGTGCCGCTTCAGCTTGGCGTGCGCGACGTCGCGTTTCCGACGCTGAATTCGGTCGGCTTCTGGCTCACCGCGACGGGTGCCCTGCTGGTCAATCTGTCGCTCGTGATCGGCGAGTTCGCGCGCACCGGCTGGCTCGCCTTTCCGCCGCTGTCGGAGCTGTCTTATTCACCGGGCGTCGGCGTCGACTATTACGCCTGGTCGCTCCAGATCTCCGGCGTCGGCACGCTGGTGGCGGGCATCAACCTCGTCACGACAGTGCTGAAGCTGCGTACCAAGGGCATGAACTATCTGCGCATGCCGATGTTCTGCTGGACCACGCTGGCCTCGAATCTCCTCATCGTCGCGGCGTTCCCGATCCTGACTGCGACGCTCGCGATGCTGCTGCTCGACCGTTACCTCGGCTTCCATTTCTTCACCAACGAGGCCGGCGGAAACATCATGATGTTCATGAACCTGATCTGGGCCTGGGGGCATCCGGAGGTCTACATCCTCGTGCTGCCGGCCTTCGGCATCTTTTCCGAGGTGGTCTCAACCTTCTCCGGCAAGGCGCTGTTCGGCTATCGCTCCATGGTGCTGGCCACGATGGCGATCTGCCTCATCGCGTTCATGGTCTGGCTGCATCACTTCTTCACGATGGGCGCAGGCCCCGACGTCAACGCCATCTTCGGCATCGCCAGCATGGTCATCGCGGTGCCGACGGGTGTGAAGATCTACAACTGGCTTTTCACGATGTACGGCGGCCGCATCCGCTTTGCGACGCCAATGCTTTGGGCGGTCGGTTTCATGGTCACCTTCATCATCGGTGGCCTCACCGGCGTGCTGGTCGCGGTGCCGCCGGCGGACTTCATGCTCCACAACAGCATGTTCCTGGTGGCTCACTTCCACAACGTCATCATCGGCGGTGTGCTGTTCGGCGCCTTTGCCGGCTTTGAATACTGGTTTCCGAAGGCATTCGGTTTCCGTCTCGACGAACGCTGGGGCAAGCTGGCGTTCTGGTTCACTTTCGTGGGCTTCTACATCACCTTCGTCCCTCTCTATGTTGCCGGCATGCTCGGCATGACGCGGCGGTTGCAGCACTATGATGTCGCGGAGTGGCGGCCCTGGATGATCGTGGCGGCAATCGGCATGGCCGTTCTGTCGGTCGGCGTGATCTGCCAGATCCTGCAGCTCGTCGTCAGCATCCGCAACCGCGAGGCCTTGCGTGACCGCACCGGTGACCCCTGGGATGGCCGGTCGCTGGAATGGGCGACCTCGTCGCCGCCGCCGGTGTTCAACTTCGCCTTCCATCCTGATGTCCGCGGCGAGGATGCCTATTGGGACATGAAGATCGCTGCCCAACAGCAATCGCTCGAGCACGAGGTACCCGAATATCACGACATTGAAATGCCCCGGAACTCGCCGACCGGCTTCGTCTGCGCGTTCTTCGCCACGATCATGGGCTTTGCGCTGATCTGGCACATCTGGTGGATGGTGATTTTGGGCGGCATCGGAGCCTTCGCGACCTTCGTCGTGTTCGCCTGGCGAGACCATGACGAGTACGTCATTCCGGCCGCGGAAGTCGCTGCGATCGATCGCGTTAACCTCGAGGAACGGCGCAACCTTGTCAGCATGGCGGGGGCGATCTGATGTCGATGACCGCGACTGTCGGCCGCGCGCACGCCGATCCCCATCACATCGGTGTTATCGTCGAGCATCCCGGGCCCGCGTCGAAGCGGATCGTGACCGCTTATGGCTTCTGGGTATTCCTGCTGTCCGACATCGTGATGTTCTCCTGCTTCTTTGCGGCTTACGCGGTGCTGGTCAGCCAGACCGCCGACGGCCCCAAGGGCTCGGAGATTTTTGAGCAGCGCAATGTCGCGATCGAAACCGTCTGTCTGCTGCTGTCGAGTTTCACATGCGGCATGGCCAGCATCGCCGCCGATGTGCGCAACCGGCTCTGGTTCTATCTCGGCATGGCCGTAACGTGTGTGCTCGGGCTGATCTTCCTCGCCATCGAGTTCAGGGAGTTCGCCGATCTCGTCTCCCGCGGCTATGGCCCGTCGCGCAGCGCCTTCCTGAGCGCGTTCTTCTCGTTGGTCGGCTGCCACGGCCTGCACGTTTCGGCCGGCGTGCTCTGGCTCCTCACCATGATGGCGCAGGTTTTTGCCAAGGGCTTTCGCGCCGATGTGCTGCGCCGGATGATGTGCTTTGCGCTGTTCTGGCACGCGCTCGACATCATCTGGGTTGGCGTCTTTTCCGTCGTCTATTTGCTTGGGAGTGGCGTATGAGCGATCAGACGCACATCGAACATGACTTGGCGCCGGGCGAAGAAGAGCAACACAGCGTCGGCGAGCGCATCGTCGGCTATGTCGTCGGTCTCGGCCTCGCGCTGCTGCTCACCGCGACCTCATTCTTCATCGCCGGCACCGATCTGGTCTGGCAGCCTTCGATCCCCGTTGCGCTGATCGTGCTCGCGATCGCGCAGATGGGCGTGCATCTGGTGTTCTTCCTGCACATCACCACGGGGCCTGATAACACCAACAACGTGTTGGCGCTGGCCTTCGGCCTTCTGGTCGTCTTCCTGGTAGTCGGAGGAACGGTCTGGATCATGTCGCATCTCAACCAGAACATGCCGCCGATGGATCAGTTCATCCGGATGCACAGTTAGCGCGGCACAAAAAAGAAGAGCCGCTTGTTGTGACAAGCGGCCCAAGTCTAGGGAGGAAACGCCCGAGCAAGGACAATCCGATGAGGATCGTCTGCCAAGGAAACGCTCGCGCAAAGCGCTTGCGTACACATAAGGTGCAGCAACTCCCGTTTCAGTTCAATTCCGGATCATTACTGTCTCGGCCTACCACTCACGGCTGCGTGAACCAATTCTTCACTTTGGCCGACGGCAATTATAAGCCTTGCGGAAGCCGGAGGCCTGGGCGTCGTCCTCCGAGCAGAACCAGCGATCCGGCTTGGTGGTCGCGGCATAGCTCGGGCAGCCCCTGAGGTGATAAATGCCGATATTGCCGGTGACGCGGGCGCGCACGGCGAGCTTGCCCTTGATGGCGCAGTTCGGCGGCGCCGTCAGCTCTTCGGGAAACAGCACAGCACGAATCTCCTTGTCGCGGTCGGGCCGGCAGGCGGCGCCGAGCAGGGCGCCGTCCTTCTTTCCGGTGCGGAATTCTTGCGGTGCAACAAAGCAGCCTTTCCAGATGCCTGATGACGCCGCCTTCGCCTCGGCCGCCGCCGGCTTGACATTGGCCTTGAGCGGCTCGCGCGCGATGGCAAAGCCCAGCCTGACCAGTTGCTCGTTCAACGACACCTTCTCGCCCTCGACCGTGCAGATCGCGCGGTGGCGCTTGCCGAAATTCTTCTCGGGACCGACGTCGTCACAGCGCACCGGCTTGCCGCCGACCAGCTTGGTGAGCTGGTCGCGGGCCTCGAGGCCGCAGGTCCAGGGATCGGCGTGGTCGTCGATGCAGACCTGGTCCAGCTCCGGCGCGTCGACGCCATCGAGCCGGTAGGTGATGTCGCCGAGCTGGATCGAATTGGCATCCCGGACCGTCGCGGCCGCAGTCAGCGCGGCGGCGGGACTGGAGGTCCCCACGAATCCGGAAAGAGCGAGAAACAAAACAAGCGCGAAGGCGCGGGCGGCGGCCAATGAATTTTCGGAGGACATAATTTCTCGCTGTCGATTGCTCTAGCTGCTCGTTCCTAGCATCCGGCAGACGCCAGACCAATGGTCTGCGCTGTGCGAAGTGCGACATTCGCCAGCCAGCCTTTACTCGCCGGCCGGTCTGCCCCTATCGTTTGATGACCTTGTGAGCCGTGATGGCCGAATCGCCCGGGAAGTGGCGAGGGTGGGAGGAAGACTTTTCGATGAAAGACCCCGTGGACGTCCTGATCATCGGCGCCGGCGCTTCAGGCGCGGCGGTGGCGTGGTCGCTGGCCGAAACCAAGATGCACATTCTCTGCCTGGAGCAGGGCGGCTGGATGAACCCGGCGGAATATCCGAGCACGGGCCGGGATTGGGAGGCCAGGTTCTTCGGCGAATGGTCGTCGAGCCCCAATATCCGCGGCCGGCCCGAGGACTATCCTGTTAACGACGACAATTCCCCGATCAAGGTCGTGAATTATAACGCCGTCGGCGGCTCGACGGTCATGTACACCGCGCATTGGCCACGGCTGCACCCCTCCGATTTCAAGGTGAAGACGCTCGACGGCGTCGCCGACGACTGGCCGATCGATTACGACGCGCTGACGCCGTTCTTCGAAGAGAACGACCGCATGATGGGCACGTCGGGTCTCTCAGGCGATCCGCTGTCGCCGCTGACGCATCCGCCGATGCCGCAGCAGCCGATGGGATTGTCCGGCGCCATCGTCGGCAAGGCCATGAACAAGCTCGGTTGGCACTGGTGGCCATCGGACACGACGGTCGCGACCATGGACTATGAGGGCCGCGCGCGCTGCATCAATCTCGGCCATTGCACGCCGGCCTGCGCGCAGGGCGCAAAATCCTCGACCGATATCACCTATTGGCCGCATGCGATTCGCGCCGGCGTCGAGCTGCGCACGCATTGCCGGGTGCGCGAGGTCACCACCGACGAGAACGGCATGGCGACGGGCGTGGTCTATTACGACAAGGACGGCATCGAGCAGTTCCAGCCCGCGCATGTCGTGATCATCGCCTGCAACGGCGTGGGTACGCCGCGGCTGCTGCTCAACTCCACATCCGACCGCTTCCCGAACGGCCTTGCCAATTCGTCCGGCCTCGTCGGCAAGAATTTGATGTTCCACCCCTATGCGCAGATCTACGGCTATGTGAAGGAGCCGACCGACTCGAACCGTGCGCCGCCGACGTGCCTGTGGAGCAAGGAGTGGTACGACACGGACCTGTCGCGCGGCTTCGTGCGCGGCTATGGCGTCCAGTTCGTGCGCGGCGCAGGTCCCGTGTTCGAGGCTGTGGTCAGCGAGCAGAAGGGCATTCTGCCGTGGGGCGCGGATCATCACCGCGTCTTCCGCAAGCTCAATGGCCATCGGCTCGGCTTCTCCGCGATCTGCGAGGATCTACCGGAGGAGCACAACCAGGTCACGCTCGATCCCGTGCTGAAGGACAGCCACGGCATTCCGGCCCCGAAGATCGACTACACGATCTCCGAAAACAGCCGGAAGATGATGGACCATGCGCTCGCGCGCGGTCGGGAAATTCTCGAGACCGCGGGTGCGACCGACATCTGCGTCAATTCACCAATCCCCTGGGGCGGCTGGCACCTGCTCGGCACCGCGCGGATGGGCACTGACCCCGAGCGCTCCGTCGTCAACGAATGGGGTCGCACGCACGACGTGAAGAACCTCTTCATCGTCGATGGCAGCATCTTCGTCACCTCGGGTGGTGTGAACCCGACATCCACCATCCAGGCCCTCGCGCTCTACATCGCCGACCAGATGAAGCAGCGCCTCGCCAATTTGTTCGACTGAGGCCGCCATGACCGAAAGTCTTCAACTCACCTACGCTCAACGCGACGACCTCCGCACCATCGCCGCGATGATCGTGCCCGCCAGCGAAGAGTACAAGGTGCCAGGCGCCGACGATGCCGCGATCCAGGCCGACATGTTGGCGACGCTCGGTCGCGACACCAAGATGGTGATGGCGGCGCTGGATCATTTGGCGCGACTCGCCGGCGGGCCGCTTGCCGAGCTCGATGCGACGAAGTGCGATGCCGTGGTGCAGGAGTTTCGCAAGAACGGCGGCGCGGCCGCGGCAACGCTCGTTCGCGTCGTGCTGCAATGCTACTACCGCGACGACCGCGTGCTGCGCTCGCTCGGGCTGGAGCTGCGTGCGCCGTTTCCCAAGGGCTACGCGCTTCCGGATGGCGACTGGTCGCTGCTCGATCCGGTCAAGGCCAGGGGCGGCACGTTGCGCCGCGCGCCCTAGCCAGCTGGGCAGTCCAGCCTTGCGTCCGGGGTGTGCACCTTGCATCCGGCGGAACAGGCCACCATCTGTGTGAGCCTCAAGGACTTTTGCCATGCTGGATTTCACTTCAGACATCGTCGATGACGCACCGTCATCGCGAACGACGGAATCTGCCCCGGTCGATGATCGGGCTCTGCTGGATGCCTATTCCAATGCCGTGATCGATGTGACCGATCGCGTCGGTCCCGCGGTCGTGCGCGTCGAGACCGGGCCAAAGACGCCGAATGGCCGCGAGCGCGGTGGGCTTGGCTCCGGCATCGTGATCTCGCCGGATGGACTCGTCCTCACCAACAGCCATGTGGTCGGATCCTCCAAGGAGATCCGGCTCCGGGACGTCGAGGGCCACGTTGGCGACGCGCGAGTGCTTGGCGTCGATCCCGATACGGACCTCGCGCTGCTGCGCGCCAACGGCGTGCGCGATTTGCCCTATGCCGCGCTCGGCAATTCGAAGACGCTGAGGCGCGGCCAGCTCGTGATCGCAATCGGCAATCCGCTCGGCTTTGAATCGACCGTTACCGCCGGTGTGGTCTCGGCGCTCGGGCGCTCGATCCGCTCGGTCTCGGGCCGCACCATCGAGGACGTGATCCAGACCGACGCCGCGCTCAATCCCGGCAATTCCGGCGGGCCGCTGGTGTCGTCGAATGCCGAGGTGATCGGCATCAACACGGCGATCATCAATGGTGCGCAAGGCATCTGCTTTGCGGTCGCGAGCAACACGGCGCAATTCGTGCTGTCGGAGATCATCCGCCACGGTTATGTTCGCCGAGCCTTCATCGGCGTCGCGGGCCAGACCGCGCCGGTGCCGCGGCGGCATGCGGTGCTCGCTGGGGTCGAGAACAAGATGGGCGCGCTCCTGATGCAGATCGAGCCTGATGGACCGGCAGCGAAGGCGGGCCTGTTGCCCGGCGACGTCGTAATCAGGCTCGACGGTGTCGAGATCAACGGCGTCGACGATCTGATCCGCGTGCTGGATCGGGACAGGATCGGCCGTCGGCTCGCCATGGACGTGCTGCGGCTCGGCCGACTGCGGGCGATCGACATCGATCCAATCGAGCGGAAGCCGGCCCGCTAGCTGCGGGCCCGCGGTCGGGGTATGACGTGTCGTGCCCCGCTTCTGGACCCCTGCCGCATGATGCCAGCGCATGAGACCTACGACGTCATTGTCATTGGTGCTGGCGCCGGCGGCATGACGGCTGCGGCAGTGGCCGCTGCCGAGGGGCTGCGCGTGCTGGTGATCGAGAAGACCGCCTTTGTCGGCGGCACAACCGCGTGGTCCGGCGGCATGGTCTGGATCCCCGCCAATGCCAAGATGAAGGAGGCAGGGCTCTCCGACAGCATCACGGATGCCGTCCAGTATCTGTCGAGCACCGTGCCCGAGCCCGCCAACGCCGGCTTGCGCGCCGCCTTCCTCGCGCGCGGCCCGGAGGCGATCGCGTATCTCGAAGCCAACACGGAAGTTCGCCTTCAGCCGGTAAAGGTCTATCCGGATTATTATCCGGAGCGGCTGGGCGCGACATCAGGCGGGCGCGTGCTGGAGCCGGTTGCGTTCAACGGCACACGGCTGGGCCAAGCTTTCGCGCGACTCCGTGCGCCCTTGCCGGAGTTCACGCTGTTCGGCGGGATGATGGTCAATCGTCTCGACATCCCGCATCTGCGCCGCATCGGAAAGTCTTTGCGTTCGACCCTGCGCGCGGCTCGTCTCGTCTCCCAATACGCCTTTCAGCGGCTGCGTAGCCCGCGTGGCACGACGTTGCATCTCGGCAATGCGCTTGCCGCGAGACTGTATGCGTCGCTTCTGGCGCGGCAGGTCGAATTCCTCTTCAGTGTTGACGTCGAGGATTTGTCGATGCAAGGCGATCGTGTCGGCGGGGTCGTCATTCGCCACGGCTCGCGCGACCGTTCGATTGCTGCGCGCCGCGGCGTGGTCATCGCGACAGGCGGCTTTTCGCACGATGCGATTTTGCGCAAGCGCTTCTTTCCCGCGGCAGCGGGATTTGTCTCGGCGACCAACGCATCAGGCACCGGTGACGGGCTTCGGCTTGCAGCCACGGCCGGTGCTGCGCTGAACACGGACGCGACCAGCCCGGCCTATTGGGTGCCGGCCTCTCTGTTCCGTCGCGGCGACGGCAGCCGCGGCGTGTTTCCGCACACGGTGACCGATCGTGCCAAGCCGGGCGTGATCGCCATCAACGCGGCCGGCCGCCGCTTCGTCAATGAGGCGCTATCCTACCATGAGTTCGTGCTTGCCATGCTGCGCGATGGCAATGGCGAACCGGACCGGCCGTTCTACCTGATCTGCGACCGCGCGTTCTTGTGGGCTTATGGTCTCGGTCGCATCAAGCCGTACACGCGCAATGTCCGGCGCTATGTCGCGAGCGGCGAGCTGGTCGAGGCTGCTGATGTCGCGCAGCTGGCGGCGAAGGTCGGCATCAAGCCCTCTGTGCTCACGGCGACGATCGCGAACTACAACGAAGGCGCGAGGGAGGGGCGCGATCCTGAATTCGGCCGCGGCAGCACCGTCTACCAGCGCCATCTTGGCGATGCCGCCCACAAGCCCAACCCCTGCGTTGCGCCGGTCGTCAGTGCACCATTCTTCGCGATGCGGATCCATCCCGCCGATCTCGGCACCGCGATTGGCATGAAGGTCGACGCGCAGGCCCGCGTGCTGCGCGAGGACGGCACGCCGATCGCGGGGCTCTATGCCTGCGGCAACGACATGGGCTCGATCATGAATGGGAATTACCCGGGGCCGGGCATCACGCTCGGGCCGGCGCTGACGTTCGGGTATATCGCGGGCAGGCATCTGGCGGAGAAGGCTGCGGTCGCTATCGGAACGGCCGCAGCCTCGTCCTCGGTCTAGCCATCTCCACCGCCGTCATGCCCCGCGAAAGCGGGGCATCCAGTACGCCGCGGCCCATCGATCTAACCGCAGTCGTCTCGGAGTACTGGATCGCCCGGTCGAGCCGGGCGATGACACTGAGTGTGGGGCAATACTACTCCGCTGCCGCCGCAAATCGGCTGTTCTCCAGCTCCGCCTCAAGCCGGGCCTTCTCGGCCGCCGCCAGCTTGATGTTGGCTTCCTTGACGTGGCCGAAACCGCGGATCGTCTCCGGCACGCGGGCAAGCTTCGCCAGCAGCGGGATCTGCTCCGCTCTCAGTCCGGGCATCCGCTGATCGATCATGCCGAGATAATCCGCGACCAGCTTTCGCTCGCTCCGGCGCTCCTCGGTGCGGCCGAACGGATCGAAGGCGCCGCCGCGCAGGAATTTCAGCTTCGCCAGCACGCGGAAAGCGTGGATCATCCAGGCGCCGAACTCCTGCTTCTGCAACCGTCCCGTCGTCTTGTCGCGCTTTGCGAAGATCGGCGGGGCCAGATGGTACTTCAGCGTGAAGTCGCCGTCGAATTTCTCCGACACCCTCCTGGCAAAGCTGCCGTCGATATAGAGCCGCGCGACCTCGTACTCGTCCTTGTAGGACATCAGCTTGAACAGGTTCTTCGCCACGGCCTCGGTCAGCTCCGAAGAGCCAGGCGAAGCGACAGCTTCCGCTTTGCGCACCTTGGCGACGGCTGCGAGGTAGTTATCCGCGTACGCCTTGTCCTGATAGCCGGTTAGGAATTCGGCACGGGTCGCGATGATGTCGTCAAGCGATTTGCTCGGCGCGGACGCCCGGTTCTTGAATTGCAGCACGCTGCGCACCCGCGACATGTCGTGCGCGGCGAGGCGCCCCCAGGTGAAGGCGAGCTTATTCATCTCGATTGCGGCGCCGTTGATCTCGATGGCGCGGAGCAGGGCCTCCAGGGACAGCGGGATCGCGCCCTTCTGGAAGGCGAAGCCGAGCATGAAGGGGTTGGTCGCGATGGTGTCGCCCATCAGCGCGGCGGCGATACCGGTGGCGTCGATGATCTCGAGGTTCTTGTCGCCGACGGCATCGCGCAAAACGGTCTGCATCGTGCCCATCTCGAAATCGATATCGGGGTTTTGCACGAAGCTCGCGGTCGGCTGCAGGTCGGCGTTGACATAGGCCTTGGTCACGCCGCGCTCGGCGCGACTGAGGGCGCTCGGCCCGGCCGAGACGATCATGTCGCAGCCGAGGATGACGTCGGCGCCGCCGGTGGTGATGCGGACCGCGGAAATGTCCTCCGGCTTCGGCGCGATGCGCACATGGCTCATCACCGCGCCGTTCTTCTGCGACAGGCCGGTGAAGTCCAGCGCCGAGCAGCCGCGGCCGTCGACATGAGCGGCCATGCCGAGTAGCGCGCCGATGGTGATGACGCCGGTGCCGCCGATGCCGGTGACGAGGATGTTGTAGGGTCCATCAAGCTCACGTGCGGGCGGCAGCGGCAAATCCGCGAACAGTTGGCCGGAATCGACGGCCGACGTCTTCATCCGCTTCAGCGAGCCGCCGTGCACGGTCACAAAGCTCGGGCAAAAGCCTTCGACGCAGGAAAAGTCCTTGTTGCAGTTGGATTGGTCGATCTGGCGCTTGCGGCCGAACTCGGTCTCCAGCGGCTGCACCGAGACGCAGTTGGACGCCTGCGAGCAATCGCCGCAGCCTTCGCAGACAAGCTCGTTGATGAAGGCGCGCTTTGCCGGATCGGGATAGAGGCCGCGCTTGCGGCGGCGGCGCTTTTCCGCGGCGCAGGTTTGGTCGTAGATCAGGACCGTCAGGCCCTTGATATCGCGCAGTTCGCGCTGCACGGCATCGAGCTCGCGGCGGTGATGAATCGTCGCGCCCTGCGGGAAGTAATTGCCGTCAGGGTATTTGCTCGGATCGTCCGAGACGATCGCGAGACGCTTGACGCCCTCGGCCCAGACCTGATGCGCGATCTGCGCGACATTGAAGGCGCCTTCGGCCGGCTGGCCGCCGGTCATCGCCACGGCATCGTTGTAGAGGATCTTGTAGGTGATGTTGATGCCGGCCGCTGAGGCCGCACGCAGCGCCAGCAAGCCGGAATGGGTATAGGTGCCGTCGCCGAGATTTTGGAAGATGTGCTTCTCGGTGGTGAAGGGCGACTGGCCGATCCAGTTCACGCCCTCGGCGCCCATATGCGAAATCAAATCGGTGCGGCGGGTCGGCATACTCAGCGCCATGCCGTGGCAGCCGATGCCGGCCATCGCCCGGCTTCCCTCGGGTACGCGGGTCGAGGTATTGTGCGGGCAGCCCGAGCAGAAGAACGGCGTGCGCGCCAGCTTGATCTGTGTGCTTGTCGTGACGGGATTGTCGAAGGCCTCGAGCCGCGCGAGGCGCTGCTCCAGCACCGGGCTGTGATGGCCGAGCCTGCGCAAGCGCGCCACGAGCGCGCCCGCGACGATGGTCGGCGTCAGCTCGCCTTCGCTCGGCAGCAGCGGCGCGCCGCTCTCATCGCGCTTGCCCGTGACCGTCGGACGTTTCGACGCGTGGATATTGTAGAGGATGCGCATCAGCTGGTCTTCGATGAAGCCGCGCTTCTCCTCGACGACAAGCACGTCTTGCAGGCCTTCGGCAAAGCGCCTGGCGCCGCTTTCCTCCAGCGGCCAGGTCAGTGCGACCTTGTAGATGCGTAAGCCCAGATCCTGCGCATCCTTGTCGGTGATCCCGAGGTCGGCCAGCGCCTGGCGCAGGTCGAGATAGGCCTTGCCGGTCGCGACGATGCCGAGTCGAGCCGGCTTGGAATCGAGCACGATGCGGTCGAGCCGGTTGGCGCGGGCAAACGCCTGCACGGCGGCCATCTTCGGGCCGAACAGGCGCTTCTCGGCCTCCAGCGGCGGATCGGGCCAGCGGATGTTGAGCCCGCCGGGCGGCATTTCGAAATCGTCGGGGAGCACGATCTTGATGCGCTCGGGATCGCTGTCGATCGAGGCCGAGCTCTCGACCGTCTCGCTGATCGCCTTGAAACCGACCCAGCAGCCGGAGAAGCGCGACAGCGCAAAGCCGTAGAGGCCGAGATCGAGATAGTCCTGCAGCGTTGCCGGATTGATCACGGGGATCAGCGCGGCCGCGAACACCTGCTCGCTCTGATGCGCCAGCGTTGAGGACTGGCAGCCATGGTCGTCGCCGGCGAGCGCCAGCACGCCGCCATTGAGCGAGGTGCCGGCGGCATTGGCATGCTTGAGCGCGTCAACCGAGCGGTCGACGCCGGGGCCCTTGCCATACCAGATGCCGAACACACCATCGACCTTGGCGCCGGGAAACAGGCCGACCTGCTGGCTGCCCCAGACGGCGGTCGCCGCCAGATCCTCGTTCAGGCCGGGAACGAAAGCGATGTCGTGCTGCTGCAGGTGCGACTTCGCGCGCCACAGCGCGTGGTCGTACATGCCGAGCGGGGAACCGCGATAGCCGGAGATGAAGCCGCCGGTGTTGAGCCCCTGAAGCCGGTCGCGTTCGCGCTGCAACATGGGCAGGCGGACCAGGGCCTGGGTGCCGGACAGGAAGATCCGCTTCGATTCGAGCCGGTATTTATCGTCCAGCTCGACCTGCAACAGCGTCATTTCAGAAGTCCTCGTCGTCTCGTCCGGTGGGAATTTTGCGCCACGGAAAGCTGGGCGACTTGCGAAGCGGGTGTCAGCAGTCAAAAGCATGGCGCACCGAAGTCAATATCGCTGGCCGCATCCGTGGCGGGCCTGCTAGTCATGGCTGCCTGTGGAGGAGCCCATGACTTCAAGCGCGTTCAACACCGAGATCACCGAAACCGCCGAGGCGCTGATCGGGCCGTGGCGCCAGCCGCGCCAGATGCTGCACGCGCAGGTTTACGACGCGCACGCCTCCATCCACGACGATGCCACCGCGCAGAAGCTCGGCTTCAAGGGCGGCACCATCGAGGGCCCAACGCATTTCAGCCAGTTCGCGCCGCTCGGCGCGCGGCTGTGGGGACAGGCGTGGTTTGAGAGTGGCTGTCTGTCCGCGCATTATCGCAATGCCTGCTTCGAAGGCGAGGACGTGCAGGCGATCCTGTCGAAGCCGTTGCCTGGAACGAGCCAGTGCCAGATCCAGATGGTGAAGCGCGACGGCACCGAGGTGCTGCGCGGCACGGCCTCGGTCGGCGAAGCGCAAGTCGCGACGGCGCTCGAGACGCGCCTGACCGAGCTCAAGCCGCTTACCGATCCCGTCATCCTGCGCGATGTGAAGGTGGCGCACACGAGCAAGCGGCAGCAGGTGCGGATGGCCTTCGATCAGAACATGGGCGACCTCTATCCGTTCTCGCTCAGGCAGAAGCTCGCAGTCATCACCGAAAACTCGCCTTACTATTCGAGCGCCGCCAATCCGTGGCGGAAGGCGATCATCCCGATGGAGATGCTGAGCGTGCTGTTCCAGTACCGCTCCAAGGACGATCCACTGCCGGCAAAGGGACCGGCCGTCGGCCTGTTCGCCGACCAGGAGATCCGGCTGATGAAGGGGCCGCTCTTCGTCGACGAAGAGTATGAGGTCGAGCGCGAAGTGGTCGCCCTGTCCGGCAGCCGACGCACCGAGAGCGCCTGGGTCAAGACGCGAGTGTTCGACGCGGCTGGCGCGATGGTCGCGACCATGCTGCTCAACATGGCGACGCTGAAGGACTCTTATGCGCCGTATGAGGAGGAGCATCAGCGGCTGCATGGGGCGGCGCGGTAGGGGCAAAGCTTCGCCCAGTTCCTCCGCTCGTCATTCCGGGCTCGCGCCTTCGTCGCGCCCCGGAATGACGGATGGAGAGTGCGCGGCCACCGCTCATCCTCTAGGCAAATGCACGTCGCAAAGCCGTCGCACAGGGAATAAGCAGGCGTCGATCGCCGGCGTAACCTTCTGAGCGCACGACGATTTCCGTCGCGGTCCGCACGTCACCGCAATTGTACACAATGGCACGGCGTTTGCAGAACTCCTCAAAGAGAGTTCTCGCGGGGGCCTGCGTCATGTTGAACTCAACCAAGCCGACACAGGGCGTCATCAGCGCCGAGCCCGAGCCGATCAAGCTCGACTGGTCGTCGACCGCGCTTGTAATCATCGACATGCAGCGCGACTTCATGGAGCCTGGCGGCTTCGGCGAGACGCTCGGCAATGACGTCAGCCAGCTCGCACGTGCGGTGAGGCCGATTAGCGCGGTGCTGAAAGCCGCACGCGACACCGGCATGCTGGTGATCCACACCCGCGAGGGACATCTGCCGGATCTGTCCGACGCGCCGCCGGCGAAAGTCGAGCGCGGCGCGCCGTCGTTGCGCATCGGCGATCCCGGCCCGATGGGCCGCATTCTCATTCGTGGCGAAGCCGGTCACGACATCATCCCCGAGCTTTATCCGCTCGACAGCGAGGTCGTGATCGACAAGCCCGGCAAGGGCGCGTTCTACGCCACCGAGCTCTCCGATGTGCTTGAGAAATACGGCATCGAGAATCTGCTCGTGTGCGGCGTCACCACCGAGGTGTGCGTCAACACCACCGTGCGCGAGGCCAATGACCGCGGCTATCGCTGCGTCGTCATCTCGGACGGCTGCGCATCCTACTTCCCCGAGTTTCACGAGATGGGCCTGAAGATGATCAAGGCCCAAGGCGGCATCTTCGGCTGGGTCGCGACCTCAGCCGCAGTCTTGGAGGCAATGAAGGTTTAGACCACACAGGAGTATTCTCATGAGCACATTGACGGGGACGGCCGGCAAGTCTGAAAGCAATACGTCCGAGTTCAAACCGGCGCTATGGACATCAGGCGACTGGAACGCGTTTTTCGGCTTCGGCACCAACATCCTCGTCAACATGCTGGTGCTCACGGGCCTGCTTCGTTTCGTGCTGAAGATGCCTGATAGCCTCGTGTTCGGCCGCATCCTGCCCGCGCTCGGGCTGATGATGTGCCTCTCCACCTTCTACTACGCCTTCCTCGCCTATCGTCTCGCGCAAAAGACCGGCCGCAGCGACGTCTGCGCGCTGCCCTCGGGCGTCAGCGTGCCGCACATGTTCATCGTCACCTTCGTGATCATGCTGCCGGTGACGCTCAAGACCGGTGACCCGCTCAAGGGCTGGTCGGCTGGTCTGGTCTGGGTGTTCTTCCAGAGCTTTATTTTGATGATCGGCGGCTTCATCGCGCCGTTCATCCGGAAGATCACCCCGCGCGCGGCGTTGCTCGGCACGCTTGCGGGGGTCTCGCTGACCTTCATCGCGATGCGCCCGGCGCTCGAAATGTATATGACGCCGCAGATCGGTCTCGTCTGCTTTGCCATCATTCTGGTGAGCTGGTTCGGCGGCGTGAAATACCCCAAGGGCATTCCGGCCGGCCTGGTTGCGATCGTGGTCGGCATGGTCATTGCCTGGGGTTCGAACATGCTCGGTCTCAACCTCGGCGGATTGAGCCTCAAGGGCGTCGGTGATGCCTTCGCCAATTTCGGCTTCTCGGTGCCGATCCCCGCGGCGAACTATGTCTTCTCCGGCTTCGAATATCTCGGCGTCATTCTGGTCACCGCCATTCCGTTCGGCATCTATGACCTCGTCGAGGCCATGGATAATGTCGAGAGCGCGGAAGCCGCCGGCGACGAATATCCGACCACGCGCGTGTTGACTGCCGATGGCGTTGTCAGCCTGATCGGCTGCCTGATGGGCAATCCGTTCATCAACGCCGTCTATATCGGTCATCCCGGCTGGAAAGCGATGGGCGGACGCATCGGCTACTCGGCTGCGACCGGCGTCATGGTGGTGGTCTTGTCCTGGTTTGGCGTCATTTCGGTCCTGCTGGCGCTGGTGCCCGTCGTCGCAATCTCGCCGATCCTGCTCTATATCGGCATGCTGATGACTGCGCAGGCCTTCCAGACCACGCCGTCAAAGCACGCGCCCGCCGTTGCGCTGGCGTTTACGCCGCATCTGGCCGCCTGGGCCAAGCTGCAGATCGACACCATGCTCGGCTCAACCATGATGGCGGCGGGGACTGTCGGCGGCATGGCTGCCGACAAGGCCGATGCAGTCAAGGCGGCTGCCATCGCGGCGCTGCCGCAGCAGGGCGTGATCTATCACGGGCTCGAAGTGATGGGTGGCGGCTCGATTCTGGCGGGCCTCATCCTCGGCGCTATCGGCGTCTTCATCATCGAGCGTGATTTTGAGAAGGCGTCGGCCTTCTCGCTCGTCGGCGCGGTCCTGACCTATTTCGGCTTCATGCACGGAGAAGCCGTGGGCATGGGCGGCGGCTTTGGTGTGACGCCTTCGGTCGCATTCGCCTATGCGGTGATGGCGGCCGGATTGTATGCGCTCAGCCGGCGCGGCAGCGAGCACTATGCGTCACATCCGGAGATGCATGCTGCGCCAGCGGAGTAGGCCAGATGGCAATATGAACGGGCCGGGCGTCATGGCGTCGCCCGGCCCGTTCATTTGCGATGTAGCTACCCGCCCTTGACGGCTCCCGCGGTGAGCCCGGCAACGATCTGCCGCTGCGCGAACACGGTGAGCAGCAGCACCGGGAGTGTCACGATCAACGCGGCCGCGGCGAGCGGACCCCAGCTCAGCTGGTCAAACGAGATCATGTTGTAGACTGCGACGGGCAAGGTGCGGGTCTCGCGTCCGGCGAGCACGATGCCGAACACAAAATTGTTCCAGGAGAAGATCACGGCGAGAATGAAGGCGACCGCGATGCCGGGCTTGGCGATCGGCAGCGCGACGTGCCGGAACACCTGCCAGCGGCTGGCGCCGTCGATCAGGGCTGCCTCTTCCAGCTCTAGCGGTGTCGTCTCGAAATAGCCGATCATGATCCAGATCACGATCGGCACCGTCACCACGAGATGGATGATGATCTGCGGCACCAGCGTGCCGAGCAGGCCGAGCCATTGGAACAGCAGGAACAGCGGGATCAGATAGGACAAGCCGGGCGTGATGCGGGCGATCAGGATCACGATCGCGGACTTATGGGCGGCCATCCGCGCGATGCCGTAGCCGGCGGGGACGCCGACCATCAGTGCCAGCGCCGTCGCGCCGCCCGTCACGATCAGGCTGTTGAAGAAATAAGTCGCGAAGCGGTTGGAGGCGAGCACGTCGGCATAGTTCTTCCAGGCGAAATGCTCGGGGATGAACACCGGCGGGTAGGCGGCGTTGTCGACTTCGAATTTGAGCGAGAGCGAGAGCATCCAGAGGAAGAACAGGATGGCCGGCGACACGATGACGAGCACCGCGAACCACAGGCTGATCTTGCCGATGATCTGACGTGGTGTCATGTGCCGCTCGCGATTTCGGTCCACAGCATGCGCTGGCGGGCATAGAGCATCACTGCTGCAAGCAGGACGATCAGCAGGAAGAATACCACCGCGATCGCCGAGCCGTAGCCGAGGTCGTAATAGGTGAAGGCGACGCTGTAGAGATAGATGTTGATCGTCTCCGACGCCGAGCCGGGCCCGCCCTGGGTGATTGCGAAGATGATGTCGAAGCTCTTCACGGCGTCGATCATGCGGATCATGCCGGCGATGAACAGGAACGGCATGATCAGCGGCAGGGTGATGAAGCGGAACACCTGCCACAGGCTGGCGCCGTCGATCTGCGCGCTCTCGTAGGGTTCGGTCGGGATCGCAGCAAGCCCGCCGAGCACGATCAGCATCACCAGCGGCGTCCACTGCCAGGTCTCCACCAGCACCAGCGAGGGGATCACCGTTGCCGGATGAAACACCCAGAGCTGCGCGGGAATCCCGACCAGCGACAGCAAATAGTTGAGCACGCCGAGCTGCGGGTGGAACATCATGGTCCAGACCAACGCGATCGCCACTGGCGTCGCCATCATCGGCATGATGAAGATGCCGCGCAGGAAGCCGCGGCCCGCGAATTTCTGGTGAAACACCACGGCCGCGATCGTCCCGAACACGAGCGGCAGAAGGACGGACAGCACGGTGTAGACCAGCGTATGTCCGATTGCCTCGATGAAACGTGGATCGCCGGTCAGCCGCAGATAGTTGGAGAACCCGACGAAAGTGGTCGGCGAACCGACCTGCCATTCGTTCAGGCTCATCCAGATGGTGAAGACCCAGGGAAAGATGATGATCGCGAGCACGACGACCAGCGCCGGTATCACGAACGGCCAATAGGACGGCGGCCGCAATTCCTTCTCCGGCGCGGCATCAGACTGCGCCGCGGCCGGAGTCGATTGTGTCAACGCACTCACGCCTTTTCGCTACGCTCCAGGATCGGACGGTACTGATCGTTGGCCTTCTTCAGCTCGGTCGCGGGATCTGCGCCCGACAATGTCGCGGTGAGCGCCGCGCCGACGATGTCGCGGAATTCGGCGACCGGGATCACCACGGGCAGGCCGAGCTTGCTGATCTTGGCTGAATCGATCACCGATTGCAGCCATTCCTTCGGCATCTTGACGCCGCTCTGGACCTCCGCATCGTTCAGGATGGAGTTGCGGAACGGCACGCCACCACCGGCTTGCAAGAGCCGCGCGCCCTGCTGCTTCGAGACGATCCACTGGCAGAGCAGATAGGCGGCTTCCTTGTTCTTGCTCGCCGCGGCAATGCCGATGCCGTCGCCATAGGTTGCCGAATATTGTCCCTTCGGTCCGGCGGGCACGACGGTGTAGCCGACCTTGCCGACCACGCGCGAGGCCGCCGGATCTTCCAGCGGCGGCGCCCAGCCGACGCCATCGATCCACATCGCCGAACGTCCTTGCGTGAACGAGGCCATCGACTCCATCCAGTTGAAGCCGGCGACGCCGGGCGGAGCGACTTTCGTCAGCAGCGTTTGATAGAGTTTCGTCGCGGCGATCGCTTCGGGGCCGTCGGTCAGGATGTTGCCCTTGGCGTCGAGGAATTCACCACCATAGTCGAGGAAGAAATTGGTCCACAACGTCATGTTTGCGTTGCGCAGGCCGCGTCCGACGAAGCCGAAGGTGCCTTCCTTGGGGTCGGTGAGCTTCTCGGCGGCCGTGACCATCTCATCGAGGGTCTTGGGGACGGCGACACCCTTCTTCTGGAACAGCTCCTTGTTGTAGTAGAGGATGAAATAATCGACCGACCAGGGCAGCGACAGCATCTGGCCCTTGTCGTTCTTGGCGTATTGCAGGCCGGCGGCCGAGAAATCGCTCTCCACGAGATCGGGCGCGGTCAGCGCCGGATCCTTCATGTAGGGCGTGAGGTCGGCGAGCCAGCCGGCCTTCTCGAACTGCCGCTTCTGCACGTGATAGCTGAGATGAACGACGTCGAAGCTCGGCCGGCCCGAGGTGAGCTCGATGACGCATTTCTGCCGTTGCTGCTGTTCGGGGATTTGCTCGGATTCGACCTGGATGCCGGTGAGCTCGGTGAATTCCTTGACGTATTTTTGCAGATTGTCGCCGCGCGGCCCCTTGGCGAGAATCACCTCCAGCTTGGTGCCAGCATATTTCTTCCAATTCACCTCGGCGCGCGCCGGAAGCCCGGTGAGGCTGAGCGCGCCAGCCGCAGCAGTGCCCGTCAACAGCGTACGGCGCGAGATCTTATGGTCAGCCACTTTAGTCCCTCCCTCTGATTCAATTCTTTGGGGAGATACTAGCGACCGTGCCACGCCTGCCTAGCCCTAATTTGTGTGTTACGGTCGCACCGCTGGCGTTTCCATCGGCATTCCGCGAGCCCGCGACATCAGGTAAAGCTCGAGCGCGACCAATTCGGGCGCGCCATAATCATAGGCCTGGGCACGGACGCCGGTCATGCAGCTCCGCAAGCGCCGCTCCAGGGATCCCAGCGTCTGCCATTCCAGCCGATAGAGCGGATAGCCGGTCGGTTGTCCTTGCGTGATCGAGGAGCCCGCGAGGTGCTTGTCAAAGTTGTCGTCATGGCAATTGGTACAGGCCAGGTTGAGTTGCCCCTCGCGCTGCATGAAGAGGCTGCGGCCCTGTTCGACGAAGGGAAAAAGTTGTGGATCATCGCCTGTGGTGATCGCAACGCCGCGCGACTGATGAGCAACGAAGGCGGACAGCGCAAGGATGTCGCGGCTCTCGTAAGGCAATGGGCTCGCTTGCTGATGATTGGCTCTGCAAAGGTTGATGCGCTGGTCGAGGGTGACGGGGCGCCCCCGCGTCCGGTCGAACGCCGGATAGCGTGCCGCGACGCCTTTCATACTGCCTCGCGCATCGCCGTGACAGTCCGCGCACGCCTTGTCGGCGCGGCCGACCTTCTTGCCCCACAAGACTTCGCCATCCAGCACGAAGAGCATGCCCGGATTGGAGGTGTCGTCATCCTGCATGGCGCGTGTATCGGGACTCATGAAGGAATAGCCGGAGCGGCGTGCATCGGGCGGGATCTCACCCGCCAGCAGGGCAGGGGCCATGGCGGCAAGCGCCGCCACCGCTATCGCGCGATAAAACTTCATTCGACCGTGATCGATGCCGATGCCGTGGACGAGTAGCCGTTGTCGCCGATCCATTCGAACTCGAGCTTGCCGCTCTCCTCGGCGACCGTGAAGAAGGACAAGTACGGGTTGGCGGCGATCGCCGGAAACAGATCCGCGCGAAAAATCTCGGTGCCGTTGTAGCGGCAGGTGAAGCTCGTGATGATATCGCGCGGCACCAGCGCGCCGTCCATGGTGCGGCGGAAGCCGGTTTCCATGATGTGCGAGGTCAGCGTGCGGATCTCGATGATGTCGCCGCGTTTGGCCTTGGCGGGAACGTTGATGAGCGCGGCCATCAATTCACCTCCTCGGTGCAGGCGGCGAGCGTCACGACAATATCCGCCGTGACCTGCCAGAAGCTGTCGTCGGAGAGGCGAGCGATGGCGACCACTTTCTGGGTGTCGGCAAGCCGGATCCGCGTCGAGACCTGCGCGCGGCCGCAGGACGGGTTCAGGTGGAAGTTTCCGATGTTGGGCTGCGGGTTCTTCTCGTTGAAGACGTGGATGCTCTTGACGTAGTCGTCCGGCGTCATCGGGCTTGCGACGCTGACCGTCATCGGCACCGTGTTGCCGTTTTCGACCAGCGGCGGAATGTCGAGCTTCACCTTGCCGGTGCGAATTGGAGCTTCGCCGACGACGTTCCGGATTGCAGTGTTGAGCATCGCTGGCGTCGCTTCGAGCGGTCGCAACGTGACGACCGGGATCGTTCCGGCGACCGTGATGCCTCCGGCAAAGCTCAGAAATTGTCGTCGCGTCGTCGGCATGAGCAACCCTAGTTCCGAAGCGTTGCGAGATAAGCCACGATGTCCTCGATGTCAGTGGCCGACAATATCGGTTTCCCGACGAAATTGCGTGCGACCCGCACCATTCCATCGTTGCGATAATAGGACGGCATGATGGTGTCCGGGTTGAAGCGGGAGGCGTCAACCAGTCGAAGTCGCAGCTGGCTCACCGTCCAGCGGTTCCCCACGCCGGCGAGATCGGGCGCGAGGTCACCCTGGAACCGTGTTTCCGGAAACGGGCCGGAATGGCAGAGGATGCAGGTCGTCGTTCGCGCCAGCACCAGAGCGCGCCCGCGCGTGGCATCGCCCGGCGCGCCTGTGAGCGGTGTCGTGATGCCGTCGCCGGTGATCTCATAGGGCGCCAGTCCCTCGGCGCGCGCGTTCGCGACCTGCACCACGCTGGCAATCAGCACTGCGATGGTGACCGTCGATCTAGCCAAAGGTGTCCGCCGTGATGGTTCGAAACCAGCGCTCCGCGTCGGTCGCTTCGCGGGTGCGCACCTCGCGCGGCGCATCGACCGGGCTCGTAGCGCCGCCCTCGACCTCGGCAAAGACGTCGCCCTTGGGCTGGTAGTTGCCTGACAGCGAGAAGCCATAACCCGGTGCGACAATGTTGTAGCAGACGCCGGTGAGCCGCGGTGTTTCCGGCGTGCGGCCGGCGAGCAGACTGACGATGGCGGCCGCGCACGCCTTGCCTTGCGCGCCTGCGGCCGATGCCGATTTGGGAATGCCGCCGCCAAGGCAGGCGTCGCCGATGACGTGGACGTTCCTGACGAGTTTCGACTCGAAGGTGACAGGATCGATCGGGCACCAGCCGGTGACATCGGTTGCACCCGCGCTCTCGGCAATGTGCCCAGCGCGTTGCGGCGGGATGACATTGGCGACGTCAGGAGTGTAATTGCCGAACTCGGTGACGATGGTCTTGGTCGAAGGATCCACGGATGTCACGCGGCCGCCTTGTGACAGGCCGATCCGTTCGATCATGTCGCCATACAGTTCTTTCCACGCCTTCTCGAACAGCCGCTGCTGCGAGAAATTGTCCTTGGCGTCGAGGATCAGCACTTTCGAGCGCGGCTTCTTCGTCTTCAGATAATGCGCGATCAGGCTGGCGCGCTCGTAAGGCGCGGGCGGACAGCGCGAGGGATTGGCGGGGACCGCGATGGCGACCGTGCCACCATCCTCCATCGCCTCCAGCTGTTTGCGCAGCAGGAGCGTCTGGGCTCCGGCCTTCCAGGCGTGCGGCATTTTTGCCGATGCGGCCTCGTCATAGCCGGGCAGAGCTTCGAAATGGAAATCGATGCCGGGCGAGAGCACCAGGCGGTCATAGGGCAGCGCGACACCGTCGGCCGTCATGACGCTGCGCTGCTCAGGCGCGATGGTGGTCACGGTCTGGCCAATCACGGTGACGCCCTCGGCGGCGACCTTCTCATGGCCAAATTGCTGCGCGTCGATGTTGCGCAAACCCGCGATCACCTCGTTGCTGAACGGGCAGGCGGTGAAGATCGCATTGGGGTCGATCAGGATCACCTGCAGGCCGGCTTGCGCCCGCTTGAGCGCGCGGGCGCAGGCAGCTCCGCCAAAACCGCCGCCGACCACGACGACGCGACCTTTCGATTGCCCACGTAGGAGCGATGGCCGCGCCAATGACGCGGCCGCGGCGGTGATGCCGAGCACGGCAGTTCGCCGTGTCATCGGTCGCGCGGTCATCAGGATCATCCAGTCAAATTGCCGCGGCGGCCATCGCGGCCCCCGCGGTGCTTCTTTAGGCGAAGGTGATGTTCTGATCGCGAAGCGGTACGGAACGGATTCGCTTGCCGGTCGCCGCGAAATAGGCGTTGAGCACCGCAGGTCCCGCCACGCCAATGGTCGGCTCTCCGACGCCGCCCCAGAAACCACCGCTCGGCATCACGATCGATTCCACTTTCGGCATCGCCGCGATCCGCATCGAATCGTAGGTATCGAAGTTTGTCTGTTCGACGGCGCCATCCTTGATCGTGATGCCGCCATAGAACAGTCCGCTCAGGCCGTAGACGAACGAGCCGGCAATCTGCCGCTCGATCTGGGCCGGGTTGACGGCATAGCCGGGATCGGTCGCCGCGACGATGCGATGCACCTTGATCTTGGTGCCGTCGGTGACGGAGATCTCCGCGGCCGCCGCGACAAAGCTGCCGTAGGAGGCGAAGTGTGCAAGTCCGCGGTAGATGCCCTGCGGCGGTGCGGTGCTCCAGCCGATCTTCTCAGCCACGGCTTCCAGCACCGCGAGATTCTTCGGATGATCCTTCATCAACTTGCGCCGGAACTCCAGCGGGTCCTGGTCTGCCGCGTGCGCCAGCTCATCCATGAAGCATTCGACATAGATGGCGTTCTGGTTCACGTTCACCCCGCGCCAGAAGCCCGGGATGATGTGCGGATTGCGCATCGAGTGCTCGATCAGGAGATTGGGCACCGTGTATCCAAACGGGGCATCGCCCCTGGCGTTGAGGCCGGCGAACGTCGCCGCGTCCATGCCCTTGACGAGTGCATCCGGCCTCAAGCTCGCAAGGATCGACTGGCCGGAGATCCGCATATGGAATGCCGTCAGATTGTTGTCGGCATCGAAGCCCGCGGTGAGCTTGCATTGCGTGACCGGGTGGTACCGGCCGTGCGTCATGTCCTCCTCGCGAGTCCATATCAGCTTGATCGGCGTGCCCGGCATCTGCTTGGCGATCAGCACGGCCTGCCGGACATAGTCGGTCTGGCCGCGCCGGCCGAAACCGCCGCCGAGCAGCAGCTTGTTGACGTCGCATTTCTCGGCGGGAAGCTCTGATGCTTCCAGCGTGGCGGCGAAGGCGGCCTCGCCATTCTGCGTGCCGCACCAGACCTCGCATTTGTCGGCCGTATAGAGCGCAGTGGCGTTCATCGGCTCCATCGTGGCGTGGTTCTGGTAGGGATAGTTGTAGACGGCTTCGATCGTCTTGGCGGCACCTGCAAGCGCGGCCTTCGCATCGCCGTTGGAATTGCCGACATAGGCCGGACCGCCATCGAGGCCTTCGGCCAGCCACTTTGCGATCGAGGCGCTGGAGACTTTGGCGTTCTCGCCTTCATCCCAGACGATCGGCAGCGCATCGAGCGCGGTCTTGGCGTGCCAGAACGTGTCGGCCACGACCGCGACCGCGGTGTCGCCGACCTTCACCACCTTCTTCACACCTTTCATGCCGGAGATCTTGGCTTCATCATAGCTCTTCAGCTTGCCGCCGGTAACCGGGCAATCCTTGATCGCGGCATTGAGCATGCCGGGCAGCTTGACGTCGATGCCATAGACGGTGGTGCCGGTGACCTTGTCCGCGGTGTCGAGCCGCTTCACGCCCTTGCCGATCAGCCGCCAATCCTTGGGATCCTTTAGCTTGACGTCAGCCGGGGGCGTCAGCTTGGCCGCGGCTTCGGCGACCTTGCCGTAGGTCGTGATCTTGCCGGACGGCGTGTGGGTGATGACGCTGCTGGCGGCCGTGCATTCGGAAGCCGGCACTTTCCATTCATTGGCCGCGGCCTGGATCAGCATCACGCGCGCGGTGGCGCCGCCCTTGCGCACATAGTCGTGCGAGGCACGGATGCCGCGGCTGCCGCCGGTCGAGTAATCGCCCCACACGCGCTTGCGAGCGACGTTCTGGCCGGGCGAGGGGAATTCGGTGGTGACCTTGGTCCAGTCGCATTCGAGTTCCTCGGCGACGAGCTGGGCGAGGCCGGTCAGCGAGCCCTGTCCCATCTCGGAGCGGGCGATGCGGATCACCACGGTATCGTCGGGCCGGATCACGACCCAGGCATTGACCTCGGGCGAGCCGTCAGCGGCGCGAACCACGGTGGGGCCGCCAAACGGCAGATCGAAACCGAGGGCAAGACCAGCGCCGACAGCGGCTGTGCCCACCACGAAGGCGCGGCGGTTCAACTTGGGAGAGACGTGCTTGTTCATGTGCCAGCTCCTTTACGCGCTTGCGATCGTGTGGATCGCCTCGCGCACCTGCTGGAAAGTGCCGCAGCGGCAGATATTGGTGATGGCCTCGTCGATATCGGCATCGGTCGGCTTCGGCTTCTCGCTCAGCAGCGCTGCCACGGCCATGATCATGCCGCTCTGGCAATAGCCGCATTGCGGAACGTCCTGCGCGATCCAGGCCTCCTGCACCTTGTGCAGCGTGGCGCCGGAGGCGAGCCCTTCGATCGTTGTGATCTTCTTGCCCTCGGCCTCGGCAACCGAGATCCCGCAGGAGCGGGTGGCGACGCCGTCCATGTGCACGGTGCAGGCGCCGCATTGGGCGATGCCGCAGCCATATTTGGTGCCGGTGAGGCCGGCATTCTCGCGGATCGCCCAGAGCAGCGGCGTATCGGGCTCGACATCGAGCGTGAAGGTTTTTCCGTTGATTGTTAGGTTTGCCATCGCAAGTCCCCTGATCGGCCCATCCACCGATGGACTCAAGGGGCGCAATGTGTCCGGCAAATTGGAACCTTTCAAATCAACAGTGCGAGGGTGGCCACGAAGATTTTCGAGATCGCGTGGAAGATTATAATTCGAGCGGTGTTGCGCGCACCTGCCGTTCTACTTCACGGCCAATCGCAAAAAGCTCATCACGCTGCCGAGCCCGGCAAAGCATGCACCGAGTGCCAGTGCGACGGTGGCGCCATTGTGACCGGCGAGCGCGAAGCAAGCCGCGGCAAGTGCCGCGCCGGTGGTCTGCCCGGTCAGGCGCGCAGTGGCGACGATACCCGAGGCGCTGCCGCCGCGGTGTGGCGGGGCGCTTGACATGATCGCTTTCATGTTCGGCGCCTGGAAGAAGCCGAACCCCATGCCGCAGATCATGATCCGCCAGACGATATCGGGAACGCTCGGGCTCGCCGGAAGCAGGGCCAGCAGGGCCATGCCGAGACCGAGCAAAATAAGGCCGATGCCGCCCAGGAGGCCGACGGGATGGCGATCGGAGAGCCGGCCGGCGATCGGAGCCATGATGCCGACCACCAGCGGCCACGGCGTCATGAAGAAACCGGTCTCGACCTGCGAGCGGCCGAGCACGTCCTCGAAATAGAACGGTAGCGAGACGAAGGCGAGACCCTGCACGGCAAAGGAGCAGACCGCCGTTGCCGCCGACAGCGCGAACATCGGCCGCGCGAACAAATCGATCGGCAGCATTGGCGCCGGATGATCGGCGTGGCGGCGCGTCAGGACGAAGCCGAGCGCGAGTGCCGTCACCAGCTCGAAGCCGACGAGGACAGGCGACAGATTATGCGCGGCGCTGCCGATGCCCGTGATGAACAGGCCGAGGCAGATTGCCGCCAGCAGTGCGCCGAGAAAATCAAAACCGTGATCGGCGCGCGGCGTCTTCGGCAGCATCGCGAAGCCGATGCCTGTTGCGAGGAGGCCGAAAGGGATGTTGACGGCGAACAGCCATGGCCACGGGCCGACCGCCAGGATCGCAGATGCAATCGACGGCCCGAAGGTGAAGGCGGTGGCGACCACCAGCGCGTTGTGGCCGAAGCCGCGGCCCTGCATCCGGCCAGGATAGACGAAGCGCACCAGCGCGGTGTTGACGCTCATGATGCCGCTCGCGCCCAGGCCCTGCAGCGTGCGTGCGACCAGCAGGCTGTCGAGCGACCACGCGACCGCGCAGAGCAGCGAGGCGATGGTGAACAGGATCAGCCCGCCGAGATAGATGCGCTGGTGCCCGACGATCTCGCCGAGCGCGCCGAGCGGCAGCAGGGTCGCCACCAGCGCGATCTGGTAGACATTGACCACCCAGACCGATTGCTCGGGGCTGACATGCAGATCGGCGGCGATGGCGGGCAGTGCGATGTTGGCGATCGCGGTGTCGAGCGAGGCCATCGCCAGCGCGGTGAAGATCGCGGCAATCGCCCAGCGCCGCCGTTCGGCTGGCAGGCCGTCGGCTTTGGGATGATCGGGCTCGCGCGCAGCGGCAGGTAACGTTGATATCATTGCCTCGGCGCTTTGCTCCCGCAGCTGGCTTTGATGGTCTCCGCCATGTACTACGCTTGCGGTGGCTTCCACAGGCATATGCTTGCATGCATTGTATGCGCGAAGATCAGTCGCCGCTTCCGGAAGGGGATCATCATGCACATCGTCGTTCTGCCGGGAGACGGCATAGGACCGGAGATCACGGCCGCGACATCAGGCGTGCTGCGCGCGGCCTCCGAGCGCTTCCAGCTCAACCTGCGGCTGGAGGAGCATGCGGTCGGGCATGCGAGCCTGAAGCTGGCAGGCACCACGGTGCGCCCCGAGCTGCTCGACATCGTCCGCGCCGCCGACGGCCTGATCCTGGGGCCGACCGCGACCTTCGACTTCAAGGACGAGGCGCATGGCGAGATCAATCCGTCCAGGCACTTCCGCAAGAACCTCGACCTCTACGCCAACATCCGCCCGGCGCGCACCTATGCCGGGCGGCCCGGCAGGCTCGGCGATTTCGATCTCGTGGTCGTGCGCGAGAACACGGAGGGCTTTTACGCCGACCGCAACATGGAGCAGGGCAATGGCGAGCTGCTGGTCACGTCAGATGTCGTGATCTCGCTGCGCCGGATCACGCGGGCGTGCTGCGAGCGCATCGCGCATGCCGCCTGCCGGCTGGCGATGAAACGGCGCAAGCATCTGACCATCGTGCACAAGGCCAATGTGCTCAAGATCGGCGACGGCATGTTTCTCGACATCTGCCGGGCGGCGGCGAACGCGTACCCGGGCCTCGCTGTCGACGACATCCTCGTCGACGCCATGATGGCGCATGTGGTGCGGAGCCCCGACCGTTTCGACGTCATCGTCGCTACCAACATGTTCGGCGATATCCTGTCCGATCTCACCGCCGAGCTGTCGGGCAGCCTCGGCCTTGGCGGCTCGCTCAATGTCGGCGACCGCTATGCCATGGCGCAGGCCGCGCACGGCTCGGCGCCCGACATCGCAGGGCAGGACGTCGCCAACCCGGTCTCGCTGATCCTCTCGACCGCGCTGCTGCTTGCCTGGCACGGCGAGCGGAGCGGCGCGGTCCGCTACGAGGAAGCGGCGCGCGCAATCGAAACGGCGGTAGCGAAGGCGCTCGGCGCGGGCAGGGCGACGCGCGACGTCGGCGGCAAGCTCGGCACCATCGCGGCGGGCGCTGCGATTGCGGAGATCCTGGAGGCGGAGTGAGCTGCGGCTGCTTTTGTCGGACGGCCTAGACGAGAAGTCGAAAACAACCCCATGCACAGTAGAAGTTCCTCTGATGCGCAAAGGTTTTTTCAAGTGCAGCCGTTGCGACCCTCCAGGCTTCGGTCAGGTTGACACGTCGGGCAAAACACCGGCGCCATGTCATGATGGGGCGCTGGCAAGGCAGAACGCCAATGCCGAACCGGCTCGCTCTCGCGAGCGTGCGCGTCGATTCGGTTGCCATGGTGATCGGTAGTCCCAGAAGACCGGCACCCAACGGAACGTGTCGTCATCGACTGCGACATGGCGGACAGACGGGAACGGCATGTGCGTGGCTACCAGCACCTCACCGCTCTTGGCAATCCCGCATCCGGGAATCCCTGCGGCATGTTGGTGTGGGTGAAGTCGGGCGCCTCCCGGAACTTGACCTCAGCGGCCGCTACGTGAATGCGCAGTGCTGATGGTCATTGGCGCAATCGGCGACACGTAAACGTCTCTGTCGTACTATCTTTGCCTGGTGTTGACCCTGATCAAAGGTTCGGCCGCGGGCGCGCGTCACGTTGGACCGGTCAGCGTTCGCACGGGAGGACACAACATGATCTTCAACGTCAGGCGTCTTGGGCTGGTCGCGGCAGTGGCTCTGTCTACCGCCGCACCATTGTCGCTCAACTTCTCGCCTTCAAGACTTCCATCCGTATCACTGGACCGCGCCGAAGCGAGAGTAGGGCGACCGCTGACGCCGATGAGCGTCGCGGGCGTGAACCGCAGAGTGCACCGGCGCGCCTATTACGGCGCAGCAGCGGTAGGTGCTGCCGGGGCTTATGGTGCGTATGGCTACCGAAGGGCCTGCGGATATTATCCGTATCCGCCTTGCTATTGAGATGCGCGAGGGGTGAGTCCGACCTCTAGGAAAGGACTTGTGTTCCGGACGCGGCGCGGCACGAAGTGGCGCTCCGCGTCCGGGACATGAGAGATTTGCGCCAAGTCAGAACTGATACCTTCTCAATCCCCCATCCACCGGGATCACCGTGCCGGTGATGTAGCGCGCCACGGGCGAGGACAGGAACACCGCGAGCGCGGCGAGGTCTTCCGGCTCGCCCCAATAGCCGACCGGAATCTCTTCCTCGGCAAAGCGCTCGCGATACTCAGGCGGATAGTTGCGGCGGATCTGCTCGCTCATGATGCGGCCGGGCGGGATGCAGTTGATGGTGATGCCGTGCTCGCCGATCTCGCGCGACAGGCCCTTGGCCCAGGCGTGAACGGCGGCTTTGGCGGCGAACGCCGCATTGAGCCCTTCCGGTTCGGACTTGCCGGTGATGTTGACGATGCGGCCCCATTTGCGTTCGATCATCTGCGGCAGCAGCGCATGGGCAATGCGGCGGTAGCTGGTGAAGTTGAGCGCGATCGCTTCGTCCCATTTGCTGTCGGGCGCGTCGACCGGCAGGGGGCGGCTGCCCCCGGCATTGTTGATGAGGATGTCGACATGGCCGAGCTCTTTCAGCGCGAAGGCGGAAATCCTCTCCGCCGCGTCCTTGGCCATCACGTCCTGTTCGAACGGCGTGATCAGCCCGCCGCCGACGTCCTTCACCAGCTCGGCGAGCAGGTCGGTCCGCCGCGCCACGCCGACGACGCGCACGCCTTCGGCAGCCAGGCCCTTGGCGATGGCGCGGCCGATGCCGATGCTCGCTCCCGTGACGACTGCGGTTTTCGATTTCAGCCCGAGGTCCATGGTCACACGCTCTCTTGTTCGCTTTTTCGCGTTTTGGTCTTCGCCAGGAATTCGTTTCCTGCCATGCCCCGGGTGCGGCGATTTGCCCGACCGGGACGAGCAGTGGTAACCAAGAGGCCACACGAAGGAAACACGAAAAAGAAAAGGCGCAGGCCATGGTATGGGATCCGCAGCAATATCTGAAATTCTCCGGCCACCGGCTCCGGCCCGCGGTCGACCTGTTGATGCGCATTCCCGATGTCGGCCCGCGGACGGTCGCCGATCTCGGCGCGGGTGCCGGCAATGTCACCAGGCTGATCAAGGAACGTTGGCCGTCCGCCGCCGTCACGGGCGTCGAGGGCTCGGCCGAGATGGTCGCTGCGGGGCGCAAGGCCGCGCCTGACGTGGAATGGTCCCATGAAGACCTCGGCCATTGGCGTCCCGCGAAGCAATATGACGTGGTCTATTCCAATGCCGCACTGCACTGGCTGCCCAATCATGCGGCACTGTTCCCCTCGGTCATGGAGAAGGTCGCGCCGGGCGGCATGCTCGCGGTGCAGATGCCACGCAACTTCCTGGCGCCGTCGCACGTCCTGATCGGCGAGACCGCCCTGAACGGGCCCTGGCGGTCCAAGGTCGAGCATCTCGTGACGCCGCCGCCGGTCGAGGGGCCGGCCTTCTATCACGATCTTCTTGCCCCGCTCGCGCAGAACATCGACATCTGGGAGACCGAATATCTCCAGGTCCTCGAGGGCGACAATCCCGTGAAGGAATGGACCAAGGGCACCTGGCTGACCCGGTATCTCGACGTATTGCAGGGCGATGAGAAGGCCGCGTTCGAGGCGGCCTATGGGATGCGGGTCGCGAAAGCCTATCCGAAGAACGCCGCGGGACAGACGCTATTCCCGTTCCGGCGGCTGTTCATCGTTGCCCAGCGCAAAGGTTAATGATACCTCGGCGATGCGACATAAGCGCCCGCTCCGGGAGCCCGGAGCGGGCGCCGGGTTGCGGATGCGACCGTCGCCAATATAGCCTCGCTGCGGCATATCTTCGCTGTGGCAAATTGGGCTTAGGTCTAGTTGTTCGGCCTGCTGATTGCTGCCACTACTGACCTGCAAAACAAAAAAAGCACTGTTTTTCGAGTTGTTGGGGAGGTCCTTCATGCGCAAACTGTTCTTTGCGGCCGCCGCGGCCGCGCTCGCTTTGGCTCCTGTGGTCGCCGAAGCTCAGAGCCCTATCATCATCAAGTTCAGCCACGTCGTCGCCAACGATACGCCGAAGGGCAAGGGGGCGCTGAAGTTCAAGGAGCTTGCCGAGAAGTACACCGACGGCAAGGTCAAGGTCGAAGTCTATCCGAACTCCTCGCTTTACAAGGACAAGGAGGAGATCGAGGCGCTCCAGCTCGGCTCGGTGCAGATGCTGGCGCCTTCGACCGCGAAATTCGCCCCGCTGGGCGTCAAGGAATTCGAGGCGCTCGATCTGCCCTGGCTGTTCAAGGACGACGATAGCTATGCCGCCGCCATGAAGGGCCCGCTCGGCAAGTATCTGTTCGACAAGCTCCAGGCCAAGGGCATCAAAGGGCTCGCCTATTGGGATAACGGCTTCCACATGGTCTCGGCCAACAAGCCGCTGATCAAGCCGGCGGATTTCCAGGGACTCAAGTTCCGCATTTCCGGGTCGAAGATCGCCGACCAGTACTTCCGCAACGTCGGCTCGATCCCGCAGATCATGGCATTCTCGGAAGTCTATCAGGCGCTGCAGACCGGCGTGGTCGACGGCTGCGAGAACACCCCGTCCAACTACCTCACGCAGAAATTCTACGAGGTGCAGAAGGACATCACCGTTTCGAACCACGCCCATCTGCAATACGCCGTAATCGTGAACAGCAAGTTCTGGGACGGTCTGCCGGCCGACATTCGCGGTCAGCTGGAAAAAGCGATGTCCGAGGCGACCGACTACACCAACTCGATCGCGCGCAAGGAGAACGAGGATGCGCTCGCCGAGATCAAGAAATCGGGCAAGACCACGCTCCATTCACTGACCGACGCCGATCGCAAGGCCTGGCAGGAGGCGATGCGGCCGACTTATACCTGGGCCAAGGGCCGGGTTGGGCAGGAGGTGCTCGACCTCGTCGCCAAAGAACTCGACGTCAAGATGAACTGACGCGTTTCCTGGAGAATGAGACCAACGGTCGGGAGTGCAGGCACTCCCGACCGTTTCGTATCGATAGGGGGGCCTTGATTTGCTGCGCGTGCTCAACCAGTTGCTCAATCATCTCGAAGAATGGTTGATCGCGACGCTCATTGCCGCTGCAACCGGGCTGATCTTCATCGCCGTCGTGCACCGTTACGGTGCGGGCGAATCGATCAACCTGTCGCGCTGGGCGACCGCGCACGGGATGACTTGGCTGGCATCGCTGTCGATGGCCGTGTTCACATTCCTGTCCGCGCTGGATCTGTCCTGGGCGCAGGAACTCTGCATCTACATGTTCATCTGGATGGCGAAGTTCGGCGCGGCCTACGGCGTGCGCACCGGCATCCATGTCGGCGTCGACCTGCTCGTCAACAAGTTGCCGGAGCATTCGCGCAAGCACGTCATCCTGTTCTCGCTGCTGTGCGGCGCGCTGTTCACCGGCATGATCGCCACCTTCGGCGCGTCCTTCGTCGGCGAGATGTTCAAGACCGGTCAGCAATCGAACGACCTGGAAGCGCCGATGTGGTTCGTCTATCTGGCGATCCCGCTCGGCTCGGGCCTGATGTGCTTCCGCTTCCTGCAGGTCTCCTGGTTCTACTTCTGGACCGGCGAGCTGCCGCATCATGACGAGACCCATGTCGAGGGCGTCGAGGCCGACGTCTCGCCGGCGCTGCATCCGCAGCCTTCCGGCGCCGCGACCAAGGCTGCCGCGCGAAAAGTCTCGCCGCTGGGCGTCATCCTGATCATGGCGCCGATCCTGATCTTCGCGCTCTGCATGGCCGAAAAGACCGGCTTCATCGTGCTGCCGCACTGGATGCGCGCCGCGACCGTGTTCGCGCTGCTGATCGCGCTGATGCTGACGGGCATTCCGGTCTCGATCGCGCTGGGCCTCACCGTGATGACGTTCCTGTTCACGTTGACCGCGGTGCCGATCGAAGCCGTCTCGATGAAGCTGTTCACCGGCATCGAGGGCTTCGAGATCATGGCGATCCCGTTCTTCATCCTCGCCGGCAACTTCCTCACCCACGGCGGCGTCGCACGCCGCATGATCAATTTCGCGACCTCGCTGATCGGGCATTGGCACGGTGGCCTGGGCCTCGCCGGCATCGTCGCCTGCGCGATGTTCGCGCTGGTGTGCGGCTCGAGCGTCGCGACGGTCGCGGCGATCGGTGCCATCGTGCTGCCGGAAATGGTCCGCCACGGCTATCCCATGCGTTTCGGCGCCGGCATCATCACGGTCGCGGGCTCGCTCGGCATCCTGATGCTGCCGTCGATCCCGAAGATCGTCTACGCGGTCTCGACCAACACCTCGATCGGCGCGTTGTTCGTCGCGGGCCTGCTGCCGGGCATCCTGCTGACGACCATGCTCTGCATCGTCACCTGGTGGCTGGCGCGCAGCCGCGACTATCCGCGGATGACGAAAGCGACCTGGGGCGAGACCGTCCACGCCTTCCGCGAGAGCGTCTGGGGCTTGATGCTGGTCGTCATCATCATCGGCGGCATCTACAGCGGCCTGTTCACCGCGACCGAAGCCGCCGCGATGGCCGCGGTCTATTCCTTCATCATCGCGGTGTTCGTCTACAAGGCGATCAAGATGTCGGACGTGCCGCGGGTGCTGCTGCGCGCTGCCAACACCAGCGCGATGCTGCTCTACATCGTCACCAACGCGGTGCTGTTCTCCTTCGTGCTCTCCAACGAGAACCTGCCGGCAACGCTGGCCGACTGGATCGCGGCGCAGAATCTCGGCTGGGTCGGCTTCCTGCTTGTCGTCAACGTGCTGCTGCTGCTCGCCGGCAACTTCATGGAGCCGAACTCGATCATCCTGATCATGGCCCCGATCCTGGCGCCGGCCGCCAAGAAGCTCGGCATCGACCTCGTCCATTTCGGCATCGTAATGGACGTCAACATGGAGGTCGGCCTCTGCCATCCGCCTGTCGGATTGAACCTTTATGTGGCGTCCATGATAGCCCGAATGCGCATCACCGACCTCGCGGGCGCGGTGATGCCCTGGCTGCTGACCATGCTCGGCTTCCTCGTCATCGTGACCTATTGGCCCGATCTGACGCTGTGGCTGCCGCGCGTGCTGGGGATGCATTAGCCCATCGGCGGGCTGGACATGGCTAACGCCGGGTAAATCCGTTCGCTCGAATGCGGGTCATGCGTTGGCAGCGCATCTTTACGCATCTGCGGTAGAACCATGCCAGCGGATGGGGCTGGCATGTTCTTCAATAGAATGGAATCCGGACGGGCGTCGATTTCCGACGCTGTCTATATGGAAGTCATCACGGGCCTTCACGGCACGTCGGTGCCCAACATTCTCGCGGCTGCCTGCCTGGCGATGGTCGGTGCCATCACGATCTACGAGACCGGCGATATGGTGACGGCTGGCCTGACCGTCACCGGCGTGCTGGTCGCCATCGTCCGCCTGGTCGAGGTTTTTGCATTCCGTCGCCGTCTTGCGCGCGCGCCGCAACTCGGAAGGGCCGAGGCCGCACGCTGGGAACGGCGCTATGTGGCCGGTACCATCGTGACCGCGCTCATCCTCGGCGTTTTTGCCGCGCGCAGCATCGTACTGGGTGATGCACTCTGCTGCGTGATGGCGGTCGGGATCGGCTTCGGCTTCGGCGCCGGCGTGGTGGCGCGGCTGGCGCTGCGCCCCGTCGCGGCGCTGCTCGACCTGATCGCGATCGCTGCCCCCGCCGCGATCGTGACCCTGATGCAGCCCGATCTGCGCCATGTCGGGCTCGGTCTGCTCATCCTGATGTATGTCGCCGCGAGCTTCGAGATGGTGCGGCTGAGCTTCAACGCCTCGATCAACCAGATCACGCTGAAGCGTCAGTTCGAGCAGATGTCACGCATCGACCCGATGACGGGCCTTGCCAATCGTTCGGTGCTGGCGACCGACTTGCCTGCCATGCTCGCGGCCGCGACGATTGCGGTCCATACGCTCGATCTCGACCGCTTCAAGGAAGCGAATGATCGGTTCGGTCATCCCGTTGGCGACGCGCTGCTGAAGCAGGTGGCCCTGCGGCTCAAGGCGATCGCGGCAACCCACGACCTCGTGGTGCGGATGGGTGGTGACGAGTTCGTGCTCGTCCAACGCGCGGGGCACGATGCGGAAGCGGTGGCCCAGCGCATCGTGCAGACGATCGGCGCGCCCTATGACATCGACGGACAGACGGTCGAGATCGGCGTGAGCGTCGGCATTGCCGTCGCGCCGGACGATGGCCGGACCGCGGACGCATTGCTGTCGCGCTCCGACAAGGCGCTCTACCGGGCCAAGCAGAATCGCGGCGGCTACGTGCTGGCGCGTGAATTGCGGATCATGGACAAGACGGCATCGGCCCGGCTCGTGTCCGATGGACTGGCCGCGTAAGCAGCGGTTGGAACCGCATTCGAGATGCGGTTAGATGCCTCCCCAGACAAGACGCCGGGGAGAGGCCCAATGACCAGTACCGAAGCAGCCAACACGCCGAAGGACGCAACGCCGTCGGTCATCGCGCAACATCAGGCGATGTTGAATGCGCTGCCGTTTTCCGACACGCGGGATTTCGACGACGCGGCGCGCGGCTTCCTCGGCACGATCGAGCACGCGAAGATCGCAAATCCGCAAGGGCGGACGGTCTGGAGCTTGGAGCCCTACGGTTTCCTGTCCAGCGAAGAGGCCCCACCGACGGTCAATCCCAGCCTGTGGCGGCAGTCGCGGCTGAACATGCGGCACGGCCTGTTCGAGGTCGTGCCAGGCGTCTACCAGGTCCGCGGCCTCGACATCGCCAACATGACGCTGATCGAGGGCGACAGCGGTGTCATCGTGGTGGACACGCTGACCTCGATCGAGGGGGCGCGCGCCGCGCTCGATCTTTACTTCAGGCATCGCGGCCTGAAGCCGGTCGCGGCCGTCATCTTCACCCACACCCACACCGATCATTGGGGTGGCGCGCGCGGCGTGCTGGAGGAGGATGCGCTTGCCACCGGCCGGGTGCCGATCATCGCGCCTGATCTGTTCATGGAGCATGCGGTCTCCGAGAACATCATCGCGGGGCCGGCGATGCTGCGCCGGGCGCAATATCAGTTCGGGCCATTCCTCGCCAAGGGCGTGCGCGGCCAGGTCGATTGCGGGCTCGGCAAGACCATGGCGGCCGGCGCGGTCGCGCTGCTGCGTCCGACCGATCTGATCATGGCGACCGGCGACAGGCGTGTCATCGACGGTGTCGAATTCGAATTCCAGATGGCGCCGAACAGCGAGGCGCCGGCGGAAATGCATTTCTTCCTGCCGCGTTACAAGCTTCTGAACCTGGCCGAGAACTGCACGCACAATTTCCACAATCTGCTGCCGTTCCGCGGTGCCGACGTGCGCGACGCGCTGGCCTGGTCGAAATATCTGGGCGAGGCGCTGCAGCTGTGGGGCGGCAAGGCGGAGGCGATGTGCGGCCAGCACCACTGGCCGGTGTGGGGAGGGGAGCGCATCGACAGCATGATCCGAGAGCAGCGCGACCTCTACAAGTTCGCGCATGACCAGACCATCCGCCTGATGAATCACGGCCTCACCGCGGCCGAGATCGCCGAGACGATCCGGCTGCCGAAGAGCCTGGAAGGCGCCTGGCACGGCCGCGGTTACTACGGTCACATCAGGCACAATGTGAAGGCGATCTACCAGAAGTATCTCGGCTGGTACGACGCCAACCCCGTCAATCTCGATCCGCTGCCGCCGGCGGCGTCAGGCAAGAAGTACGTCGAGTACATGGGCGGCGCCGACGCGATCCTGGCGCGGGCACGTACGGATTTTGACAAGGGTGAATTCCGCTTCGTGGCGCAGGCGCTCGGGCATCTCGTCTTCGCCGAGCCCGACAATCAAGCGGCGCGGACGCTGCTGGCCGACACGCTGGAGCAGCTCGGCTATGCCGCCGAGAGCTCGACCTGGCGCAACGCCTATCTGTTTGGCGCGCAGGAGCTGCGGCAAGGCATGCCGAAGACGCCGCCCCGTCCGCCAATGCCGCGCGAGACCCTGGCCGCGCTGCGAACGGAGCAGCTCTGGGACGTGCTCGGCATCCGTCTCAACGGGCCCAAGGCGGAAGGCAAGCGCATCGTGCTCAACTGGAGCTTTTCGGATACCGGCGAGAGGTTCGTGCTCAATCTGGAGAATTGCGCGCTGACCTATGCCGAAGGCGTGCAGGCCGGCAATGCCGACGCCAGCTTCACGCTGGCACGGGCCACGCTGGATGAGGTGATCGCGAAGCTGACCAGCTTTCCGGAAGCGGTTGCGGCGGGGAAGGTCAAGCTATCGGGCAATCCGATGAAGCTTGCCGAACTGATGGGATTGATGGACGAGTTTCCGCGGATGTTCGAGATCGTGGAGCCGAAGCGGGCGGTGGTGGGGTAGCCACCGCCGTCGCCGCACACTCCGTCATTGCTTTGCTGCGCTCGCGTGTGGAGCACTGGAGCGCAATCCTCAGCTGTCATCGCCCGGCCCTTGACCGGGCGATCCAGTATTCCAGAGACCTCAGTGCTCAGGCCGAGAAGCCGCGGCGTACTGGATGCCCCGCCTTCGCGGCGCATGACAGTGTGCCTTGAGGCGGCAGCGCGCCCCCTTACTCCGCGCTGCTCACCAGCTTGATGCGTGGCGCCTGTTCTTCGGTCAGGCTGCGGTAGGCGGCGAGATAGTCGAGAGCCATCCGCCGCGCGGTGAAGCGCTTTTCGAACTGCTTGCGGATGGCGGCGCGGTCGAGTTGCGCGAGGCGGTTCACGACGCCGGCGGCGCTGAGGACGTCCTCGACGACGAAGCCGGTGAGGCCCTCATCGATGATTTCAGGCACCGAGCCACGGTTGAAGGCAACCACCGGCGTACCGCAGGCCATGGCTTCGATCATCACGAGGCCGAACGGCTCCGGCCAGTCGATCGGCAGCAACAGGCCGAGCGCGCCGCTCAAGAAGTCCGACTTCTCGTGATCGCTGATCTCGCCGATGTAGTCCACCAGGGGATTGCCTTCGATCATCGGCTTGATCAGCTCGTCATAATAGTCCTGGTCGGCGCGATCGACCTTGGCCGCGATCTTCAGCGGGATGCCGCAATGCATCGCGATCTTGATGGCGCGATCGACGCCCTTCTCCGGCGCGATGCGGCCGAGCACGGCGAGATATTCCTGCTTCGCCGGCTTCGGCGTCAGCAACTTTTCCGGCAGGCCGTGGTGAATGGTGGTCACCCAATTCGCCTGCGGCACCGGTCGTCGCTGCGCGTTCGAGATCGAGATGACGGGCATCTTGGAGAAGGTGTTGAACACCGGCTGATGCTCCGGCAGATCGAGCCGGCCATGCAGCGTGGTCAGGAACGGCGTCGGCTGCCGGTAGAACAACGACCACGGATAATAGTCGAGATGGAAGTGGAGGAAGTCGAACTCCTCGTCATCACATTTCTGCCGCACGCGCTCCAATAGCACCATGTGCAGCGCGTTGGGATCGCGCACCGAACCGTCGAGGCGCAGCGCTCGCGGCCATAATGCATCGAGCTTCGCCGATGTCTGCGAGTCGCCGCTGGCGAACAGGGTGACGTCGTGTCCAAGGGCCACCAACTCTTCCGTCAACCAATGCACCACCCGCTCGGTGCCGCCATACAGCTTGGGTGGAACAGCCTCCGTCAACGGAGCTACCTGCGCGATGCGCATCTCACCATCTCCTCTGCGATCATATAACGTTGGAACCCCCGCCGAGTATCGGCACCGGCATGCCGACAGGGGAACGTTCCCGCAGTTGCGAAGTTCCTCTCAACAATCGTTACTTATTCGACACATCGCGCGCGTGTCTCGATGCTGCCATCTCCGCTTCGCAGATCGTCCGCATCCACATGTCGTGATGACATTGCCCGGGAACCGAGGCGAACTGGTCGTTGTTCAATCGATCAGTCGGCGCAATTGAAATCATCACGACGGGGTCACATGGATCATCTTTCTGGATACGCGCGCAGGCCATTTGCCTTTGTCTTGCGCTATCTACGGCGACGATTGGCGTCGCATCTTGTGATTCTGTCCGCTGTCGTCGCAGCGGTTGCCTGCTCCGTGGGCACGCAGTACGGCGTCAAATCGCTCGTCGACGCTTTGTCGGCGGGAACCTCGCATGGTGGCAGCGTATGGCTGGCATTCATTCTGCTCATGTCGCTGATCGCCGCCGACAATTTTCTGTGGCGGATCGCGAGCTGGACCGCGAGCTTCACCTTCGTCCGCGTCACGGGCGATTTACGTCGTGACATATTTCGTCATCTGACCGGACATGCGCCGAGTTACTTCCTGGACCGGATGCCGGGCATGCTGACGAGCCGCATCACGGCGACATCCAACGCGGTGTTCACGGTCGAGAACATGTTCGTCTGGAATGTGTTGCCGCCGTGCATTGCCACAATTGCGGCGATCGGGTTGATTGGAACCGTAAGCCCCTCTATGGCCGCGGGCCTGATCGTGATCGCCGGCGGCATGGTGGCGGCGATGTTCCGCCTGGCCGCGGCCGGCAAGCCGTTGCATGACGAGTTTGCCGACAAGGCCGCGGCCGTCGATGGCGAGATGATCGACGTCATCAGCAACATGCCGCTGGTTCGCGCCTTCTGCGGTATCGGCCATGAGCATGAGCGCTTCGACGCCACGGTGAACCGCGAAGTCAATGCGCGCGCACGCAGCCTGCGCTATCTGGAGAAGCTGCGGCTGCTGCATGCCGCCGTGACCGTGATCCTGACGATTGCCTTGATGGCCTGGGCGGTCACGCTCTGGCAGCAGGGCGAGGCGACCACCGGCGACGTCGTGCTGGTCTGCACTCTCGGTATCTCCATCCTGAGCGCGACCCGCGATCTCGCGGTTGCCCTGGTCGATGTCACCCAGCACGTCGCGCGCCTGACCGAGGCGATCGCGACGCTGCTGGTGCCGCACGAGCTGCGCGACCACCCCGAGGCCGAGCCGTTGGTCAAGAGCGGTGCCGCGATCGCGTTCAACAACGTCACCTTCGGCTATCCGGGCGGCGAGAAGATCTTCGAGCGCTTCAGCTTGCGGCTCCAGCCCGGTCAGCGCGTCGGCCTCGTCGGGCAATCGGGCGGCGGCAAGTCCACCCTGTTCACGCTGCTGCAACGTTTCTACGACGTCGACGAGGGCAGCGTGACGGTCGATGGCCAGGACATCTCAATGGTCACGCAGCAGAGCCTGCGCGAGGCCATCTCGGTGGTGCCGCAGGACATCTCGCTGTTTCATCGTTCGATCCGCGAGAACATCCGCTATGGCCGGCCGAACGCGACCGACGACGAGGTGCTGCGCGCTGCGATCGCGGCGCGCTGCGATTTCATCGATAGCCTGCCCGACGGCCTCGACACCATGGTCGGCGACCGCGGCGTCAAAATGTCCGGCGGCCAGCGCCAGCGCATCGCGATCGCGCGCGCCTTCGTGAAGGACGCGCCGATCCTGCTGCTGGATGAGGCCACCGCCGCGCTCGACAGCGAATCCGAGGAGGCGATCCGCGAGGCGCTGTCGCGGCTGATGCGCGGCCGCACCGTGATCGCAATTGCGCATCGCCTCGCAACGCTGCGCAATTTCGACCGCGTGGTCGTGCTCAGGAACGGCAAGATCATCGAGGACGGTGCGCCCGACCGGCTGATGCAGGGGCATGGACCGTACCGTGAGCTGGTGACGCAGGAAATGAGCCGGCTCGCGAAGTTCGCCGCGTAAATCCAACAGTTGCGTTTGCGTTGGTCGCGTTCGAAACACCGGCAGCAGGGGAGCAACTCATGGCAGCCGAAGCCGCAACCAGGATGACCTCGTCTTCGCAGACGATAGAGACCGTCGCCGAGCAGCCGTTCTACATTCCGATGACGGGACCCGCGGCGCGGCCCCGCCGCTCGCTCAAGCACGACGACACCTTCATCGTGCTGGACAGCCATGGCGATATCGGCGCCTCCGCCGGCGGGCCGGACGGCCTGTTCAACCACGACACGCGCTATCTGGCGCGGCTTGAGCTCGTTCTCGACGACCTTCAGCCGCTGCTGCTCGGCTCGAACCTGCGCGACGACAATTCGGGATTGACGGTCGATCTCACCAACCCCGATATCTATCGCCAGGGCCGCATCGTGCTGCAAAAGGACCTGCTGCACATCGTGCGCACGATCTTCCTGTGGCGCGGTACGGCCTATCAGCGCATCGGGCTGCAGAATCACGGCGAGCAACGCGCCAGCTTCGAGCTGACGCTGCTGTTCGACAATGATTTTGCCGATCTGTTCGAAGTGCGCGGCGAGCGGCGGCCGCGCCGCGGCACCGGCACCAGCAAGCTGCTCGGGCCGACCGACGTGCTGTTCGATTATCGCGGCCTCGACGAGGCCGAGCGCACCACCGGCCTGCATTTCGATCCGCGTCCGACGCGGCTTTCGGTCAATGCCGCGACCTGGCAGCTCGAGCTCGATCCGCACGAAGCCAAATCGCTGTTCGTGGCCGTGTCCTGCAACCGGCCGCTCGCGGAGAAGCCGGCGCGCTTCTTCCGCGGCTTGCTGGCGCATCGTCGCGAGATGCGGCAATCGACCGTCGGTGCGGCCAGCATCGAGACCTCCAACAACATCTTCAACGAGGTGCTGTGCCAGGCCATGGCCGACCTCAACATGCTGATGACGGAGACGCCGCAGGGGCGCTATCCCTATGCCGGCATTCCCTGGTATTCGACGACGTTCGGCCGTGACGGCCTGATCACGGCGCTACAGATGCTGTGGGTCGATCCACGGGTGGCGAAGGGCGTGCTGCGGCGGCTTGCGCATTTTCAGGCCAAGACGGTCGACCCGCTCGCCGATGCCGCACCGGGAAAGATCCTGCACGAGATGCGCGGCGGCGAGATGGCGGCGCTGCGCGAGGTGCCGTTCTCGCAATATTACGGCAGCGTGGATTCGACCGCGTTGTTCGTCCTGCTCGCCGGCCGCTATTTCGAGCGCACCGGCGACGAGACGACATTGACCGAGCTGTGGCCCGCGATCGAGGCGGGCCTCGCCTGGATCGACGGTCCCGGAGATCCCGATAAAGACGGCTTCGTCGAGTACCAGCGCGCCACCGAGAAGGGGCTCGCCAATCAAGGCTGGAAGGACTCCTACGACGCCATCTTCCACGCCGACGGCAAGCTCGCGGAAGGCAATATCGCGCTCGCCGAAGTCCAGGGCTATGTCTATGCCGCAAAGCAGCTCGCTGCGCGATGTGCACGGGCGCTCGGCAAACCCGATCTCGCGAGGAAGCTCGAGGCGGAGGCCAAGTCGCTCGCCGAACGCTTTGAGCAGGCGTTCTGGTGTCAGGAGCTCGGCACCTATGCGGTCGCCCTCGACGGTCAGAAGCGGCGCTGCGAGGTCCGCACCTCGAATGCCGGGCAGGTGCTGTTCAGCGGCATGATCCGTGAGGACCGCGCCCGGCTGGTGGCCGCCGATCTGATGCGCCCGCATTTCTTCTCGGGCTGGGGCATCCGTACCGTCGCGCGCGGCGAAGTCCGCTACAATCCGATGTCCTATCACGATGGATCGATCTGGCCGCACGACAACGCACTGATTGCGTTGGGGCTCGCCCATTACGGGCTCAAGCATTCGGTCGCGCAGGTCTTCAAGGGACTGTTCGAGGCCGCGACCTATATGGATCTCAGGCGATTGCCGGAATTGTTCTGCGGCTTCCGCCGAGAGAAGCGGCGCGGCCCGACGCTCTATCCCGTCGCTTGCGCGCCGCAAGCCTGGGCCAGCGCAACGCCGTTCACGCTGCTGGAGGCGGCGCTCGGCATCGAGTTCGACGTCGCGCGCTGCGAGATCCGGCTGCGCAATCCGCACCTGCCGGCGTTCTTGAACGAGATCATCCTGCGCGATCTGCGCCTGGGCGAATCCAGCGTGGACCTGCGCGTCAGCCGCCACGGCCACGACGTGGCGCTGGAAGTTTTGCGCACCCGCGGCCAGATCCAGGTCTCGATCGTGCTCGCGCGCTAGCGGCGCGCGGCAAGGAGGAGTTCATGCGTACCGCCGGATGGTTGGCTTTAAGCGTCGCAATCGTTGCGGGATTGACGGTTGCCGTATCGCGCGCCGCTGAGGAATTGCCCGCGTCCGCCAATGCGGTCCCGACCGAAGCGAACGCGCCGCCAACGGCGCAACCGCCGGCCTCGGTCGTGCCCGTCACGCCGAAGGACGCCGCGCCGCCGCCGTCGGTGACGATCATCGGTGCCAGCGACGCCCACGGCGTGCTCGGCCGCGACGTCCGCAGCGCGGCCGACGAGGACATGGGCCATATCGTCGACGTCATCGTCGATCTCAGCGGCCATGTGCGCGCCGCCGTGATCGATTTCGGCGGCTTCCTCGGCGTCGGCAGCCGCAAGATCGTGGTGGACTGGAGCGCGCTTCGTTTCGGCAAGATCACCAGCAAGAAGGACAGCATCACGCTCGAATTGACCAAGGCGCAGGTCGCGGCCGCGCCGGAATACAAGGAAGACACGCCGATGGTCGTGTTGGGTGCGTCCGGCAGTCTTCAACCGCTGCAAGCCATCCAGTGAGGAGGGGGGAGGGCTGATCGCCTGTGCTCTTGTCGAGGAAGCCTGATCGTGCAAATCGCGAGGGACGCGTTGAACAGGACAACGTCGCCGCACCCGTCCTCGCGGCCATTCCGGCGCCGTCGCAACGGAGCCTGCGCGGTCTCGACTGGTTCATCTTCTTCCTCGCCGACGTGCAGACCGGCTTCGGCCCCTTCATCGCGGTCTATCTGACGACACAGAAATGGACGCAGGTCGAGATCGGCTTCGTGCTGTCGATCGGGGGCATCGTCGCCCTGATCGGCCAGATGCCGGGCGGCGCCATCATCGATGCTGCTAAATCGGAGCGATTGGTGGCGGCGCTCGCGATCGCGACCATCGGCGGCTGTGCGCTCGCCTATGCGGCGATGCCGATCTTCCCGGTGGTGGTGACGGCCGCAACGCTGCATGCGGCGGCGAGCTGCGTGTTGGGACCGGCGATCGCGGCGATCAGCCTCGGCCTGGTCGGCCCGCTCAAGATCGGCGAGCGGCTCGGCCGCAATGCGCGCTTTGCCTCGCTCGGCAACGGCGTCGCCGCCGCGGTGATGGGCACGGCCGGCTATCTTCTCTCGAGCCGTTCGGTGTTCCTGGTCACCTTCCTGCTGGCGATCCCGACATTGATCGCGCTGTCGCGCATCCGCGAGGAGGAAGTGGACATCGCGCGCTGTCACGGCGAGATGCCGCGCGAAGCGCCCGTTCCGGGCGACACCAATATCTGGCATCTGATCCGGCAGCGGCCGCTGATCGTCTTTGCGCTGAGCGTGCTGCTGTTGCAGCTCGCCAATGCCTCGATGATGCCGTTGATGGCGAGCGCGGTAACGGCGCGGTCGAGCCAATGGGCGACGGTGCTGGTGGCTTTCTGCATCGTTGTCCCGCAGGCGATCGTGGCGCTGCTGTCGCCGACCGTCGGACGCAAGGCGCAAGCATGGGGACGGCGTCCCTTGCTGTTGATCGGATTCGGCGCGCTGGCGATTCGTGGTCTTCTGTTTGCGACGGTGCGCGATCCGTATCTGCTGGTGGCGGTGCAGGTGTTCGATGGCATCACCGCGGCGGTGTTCGCAGTGATGATTCCGCTGATCGTTGCCGACGTCGCCTTCGGCAGCGGGCATTTCAATCTCGCGCAGGGCATTGTCGGCACGGCGACCGGCATCGGCGCGTCGCTGAGCACGGCGCTTGGCGGTTATGTCAGCGACAAGTTCGGCAATGCCACCGCCTTCTTCGGGCTCGCGGGCATCGCAGCGACCGGGCTCTTGCTGATCCTGTTCGTGATGCCGGAGACCCGACGCACCGGCATTGCGGCAAAAGAAATGGCCGGCTGAACCAGATCAGCCGGCCATTAGGCGGGGGGAGAACGAAACGATCAGGCGTCGAGATTGTGCAGGCGCTGGCGATTGCGCAGCACGATCTGGCGGGCGCCGGAGAAACCGAGAATGCCTTGGGCATGGAGTTGCGACAGCGCGCGCGACACGGTCTCGAGCGTGAGGCCGAGATAGTCGCCGATGTCGCGGCGGCACATCGGCAGCGCCATCATGCCGGCAACGGCGAGGCGGCGGTCCATTTCGAGCAGGAAGGTCGCGACCCGCTCCATCGCGGTCTTGCGGCCCAGGAGCAGCATGTGGTCTTCGGCGTGGCGCAGCTCGCCGGCGGTCATGGCCCAGAGCTTGCGGGCGACCTGCACGTCGATGCCGGCGGCCTTTTCGAGGCTGACGCGCTTCACCAAGCGCACATTGGTGTCGATGATGGCCTCGGCGGCGAGGCGGTGGCTGGCGCCGGATTCGAGGCCGAACACGTCGCCGGGAAGGTGGAAGGTGCCGATCTGGCGGCGACCGTCGGAGAGGAGCTTGTAGGTGCGGACCGCGCCGGAGACGACCTGGTAGACATATTCCGCCGGCTCGTCCTCGCCGTAGATCTCTTCGTCCTTGCGGTAGGAGAACTCGGTGGCGACCAGACCGACATGGCCGGTGATCGCGCCGAATTGGTCGGAGACGGGATGAACAGGGGCAATCCTGCCACCGATTTGGGTGTTGATCGCCGGGGTGTTGAGGGTCTGCGTCAGCATTTGCGCCATCTCCGTTGTGATGGCGCTTGTCTACGCGGTATCGGGTGCTTCGAAAATTTCGCGAGATATCTTAAGGGGGGCTACCTACGTAGAACCCCGTAGTCGGCCGCAGTGGCAGGATACCGCTGTTCTCACTGTTTGGTGTCCTGGAAATAACGGGGCCTCGGCGCAAATCGGGTCATCGGAAGCGTTCACGCCAAGGGAGACGCCCGATGCCAGCCAAATCTGCCTTACCCGTTCTGGTCGCCTTGTTGCTCCTGCCGTCGCTGGCTATGGCAACGACGACACGGCCTCGAGCCAACGCCGTCGCCGGCCATTCGCATTCAAATCCGATCGCGGGCCGCCAGATCGCGGCTCCCCCCTGGAGTGCGGCCTGCATGACGGATCATGGCCCGAGCGAGTGCGGCGAGCCGATGTGGATTTACGGTCCGCGCAGCGAGATTTCGCAGTACAGGAGCGCGTTCTGAGGCCCGGTCAATTTCCGCGTCTGTTCTGGATGGCGCGACGGATGCGCTTGACCAGATTCTCGTCGAGAAGCGGCTTCAGAATCACGTCTTTCACGCCGGCAGCCTTCGCCCGAGCCGAGATGTTCTTGTCGGGATAGCCGGTGATCAGGATCACCGGCGTGTCGCGGTCCGACTGGTGCAAGCGACCGGCAAGCTCGATGCCATTGATGTCGGGCATCTTGTAGTCGATCAGGTAGCAGTCCGCGCCAGACGGGCTCGTCGTGTTGAGCAGCGCCGTGGCGTTCCTGAACGTCCGTACGGCAAAGCCGTCGGTCTCCAGCAGAAAACGCAGGGACCCGAGCACGGCGTCATCGTCGTCGACCACGTAGACGGTGGGCTTTGCCGATGACACCATGGAGAGCCGCGCAGGGTACGAACCGACTTCGATCATCGGTATTGGCTAGCACAGGCTGAGGCAGCCGCCTTGACTTGCCTCAATCCTTCAGCATGCCGGCGCGCATCGCCAGCCGGACCAGCTCCGAGAGGCTGTTGGCCTGCATCTTGGTCATGACATTGGCCCGGTAGACCTCGATGGTGCGCGGGCTGATGTCGTATTCGCGGGCGATCAGCTTGTTGGACAGGCCCGCGACCAGTCCTTCCATGACCTGGCGCTCGCGCGGGCTGAGCGATGCGACGCGGGCGGCGATGTCCTGCGATATCGCTTCGATCTTGGCGGCCGGCTCGGCCTGCCGGATCGCCGATTCGATCATCGTCAGGAGGCGGTCGTCCTCGAACGGCTTTTCCAGGAAGTCGACGGCGCCGAGCTTCATCGCCTCGACCGCGAGCGGCACGTCGCCGTGGCCGGTCATGATCAAGATCGGAAACGCAGAGTGCTGCGCCTTCATCAGCTTCAGGAGCTCGATCCCGTCGATCCCGGGCATGCGCACGTCGGAGAGGACGCAACCGAATGCGAGGCCGGGGAGGGCATCGAGGAAGCGTTGCGCGTCGTCGAACAAGGTGACGCTGTATCCCGATGAATCGAGCAGGAAATTCAGCGAATCGCGCATCGCCTCGTCGTCGTCGATAACGTAGACAATTCCGTTGGTCGTCATGGTTCAGCTCTCGTCGGCTGCAGGCAGAGTGAAGCGGAATGTCGCTCCGCCCGATGCATTGCTCTCGGCCCACATGCGTCCGCCATGAGCCTCGATGATCGAGCGGCTGATCGACAGTCCCACCCCCATGCCGGTTTCCTTGGTGGTGAAGAAGGTCTGAAACAGATTCGGAATGACGTCATCCTGGAAGCCGGAGCCGGTGTCGGAAACCTCGATCTCGATCATGTCGTCACCGATGCGGGAGTTGGTGACGACGAGCTCCCGCCGCGGCGACTGCGCCATCGCCTCCAGCGCGTTGCGGAACAGATTGACCAGGACCTGCTGGATCTGGACCCGGTCGGCGAGGACGAGATCGGCATTCTGATCCAGACTGAACCGAAGCTGGACGTTCTGTTCGCGCGCACCGGCGAGCCCGAGCGCGCCGGCCTCCTCGATCAGCTTGGAAAGGCTTTCGACCCGCTTTTCGGACTCGCCGCGTGCGACGAAATCGCGAAGCCGCCTGATAATCTGGCCTGCGCGTACGGCCTGCTCCGCGGCGCGATCCAGCGCACTTTCGATCTTCGTCCGATTCGGATCGGCGCTGGCGGCGAGCAGCCGCCGCGATCCCTTCATGTAGTTGCTGATCGCGGCAAGCGGCTGGTTCAACTCGTGCGCCAGCGCGGACGCCATCTCGCCCATCGCGCTCAGTCGCGAAACATGGACGAGCTCGGACTGCAATTCGTGGAGCCGCGCCTGGGTCTGCTGATGCTCGGTGAGGTCGCGGACGAAGCCGGTGAAATAGGGCTCGCCGCCCGACTGCATCTCGCCGATCGACAGGTGCATCGGAAAGGTCGTGCCGTCGCGGCGCTTGCCGGTGACGATGCGGCCGATGCCGATGATGTGCGGATCGTGGGTGGAGCGATAGCGGGCGATGTAGCCGTCATGACGGGAGCGATCGGGCTCCGGCATCAGGATGCTGACGTTCTGGCCGATCGCCTCCTGCTCGGACCAGCCGAACAGGCGCTCGGCCGCCGTCGAGAACAACTGCATGATGCCGCGACCGTCGATGACGATCATGGCGTCGGGAATGGTGTGAAGGATGGAGCGGAGGTGGGTCTCACGCGTGCGCAGCGCTTCCTCGACGTGCTTCTCCTCGTCGATGTCCACGAAGATGCCGCTGAGATGACCGGCGGTGCCGGTTTCGTCGCGGATCAGGCCGGCGCGGGCCCTGATCCATTTTTCCCCGCCTATCGCTCCGGAGACCCTGAAGGACACATCCAGGCCGCCGCCGCGCTCGGAGACGCGCCGGATCGCACTCTCGACCCTCTCGCGATCGTTCGGCTCGATACGGGACAGGAAGAGCTCGTAGCTCTCCGGCTGGTCCGGTGAGACGCCGAGCAGGGCCCTGGACGTGGCGGACCATTCCCATGCCATCGTTTTGAGGTCGAGATCCCAGGTGCCGACGCCAAATCCCTCGATCCGGACGCGGAAATGCTCGCCCCGGCCGTCATCTTGGGGATGCGTTACGCGACTCGGCGACACCTGATGCTCCTGATTTCTGGTGCGGTGGCCCAGACGCCGTTACCGCTGCCGCAATGTCGCCCAAGCCCGGCTCAGAGGCAAGTTCCGTCGCCGGGCAGCCGGTTGAGGTCACGAGCCACGCCGGTGCGCTCTTGATCTATCTCATCTCGCGGAATGGAGGCAGGCCTACATTCTCATCAAATAGACTGTATTGGAGGCCTTCGATGACATACGCGACGGTGATGGTCAGCCTGGCGCTCGGCCAGCCCAACGATGCGCGCCTTCAGGTCGCCGGCGAGCTTGCCGAACGATTCGAGGCGGCGATTGTCGGGGTCGCCGCGGCGCGGTTCGCCCCGCCACTTTATTTCACGGATGGCGCGGCAGCTCAGCGGCTGATCGATCAGGAAGAAGCCTCCATCAAGAGGCGCCTTGCCGATCTGGAGGTGCAATTCCGCGCCGCGACCAAGGCCCGTGGCGGACGGGTGGAATGGCGCAGTGCCATGGACTTCCCCGCACGATTCGTCTCGGCGCAGGCGCGCTGTGCCGACATCGTCGTCAGCGGCGGACAGAGCCCGGCCTTCTCCGATTCCTTTGCGCTCGCAAGCCCCAAGGATCTGGTGATGCAGGCCGGCCGGCCGCTGCTGGTGGTGCCCGACAGGATCGACTGGCTCGATCTGCGCAGCGTGCTCGTGGCCTGGAAGGACACGCCCGAGGCGCGGCGGGCGGTGGCTGACGCGCTGCCCATGCTGCGCAAGGCGAAGGATATCACCATCGTCGAGATTTCGGAGGCGGACGAAGACCGTGCGGTCGTCGCGGAGCGTGTCAGCGACGTCGCCGCCTGGCTCGCCCGCCACGGCGTCACGGCGACGGCGCGGGTCGTGGAGGCGGGGAACGAAGCCGCCGCCGTGCAATTGGAGAGGATCGCCGGCGATGTCGGAGCCGGCCTGATCGTCGCCGGTGCCTATGGCCATTCCCGCTTCAGCGAGCTGATTCTCGGCGGCGTCACGGAATATCTGGTCACGCAATCCGCGCGCTGCGTGCTGCTTTCGCATTGACGGCCAGGCCGTACTGACCAACCGATGAGGACGTGCCGTGTACAAATTCCTTGAGCAGACCGCCAGCGGCTACATGACGCGCAACGTCAAGACGGTGCAGCGCGACCACAATCTGCTCGCGCTCAGCGAGATGTTCGAGCAGGACGATTTCAATTCCTACCCCGTGGAGGACGACGGACAGGTCGTCGGCATTGTCACCAAGTTCGATATCCTGAAATGCTTTGCCTTCACGCCGAGCCAGATGCTGCCGCGCTATCATGACCTGATGAGCCGCAAGGTCGGCGACGTCATGACGCCGGAGTTCATCTATGTCAGCCCCGACACGCGGCTGACGCGCGTTCTCCAGATCATGGTCGAGCACCGCATCCGCAGCATCATCGTGCTCGACGGCGCCCAGAAGCTGGTCGGGATCATCGCGCGCGAGGACGTCATCGCGGCGCTGAAGGCGACGGCGACCGACTGAGGATCGATCCGGAAATCCTGCGATTTCGGGCTCCGTGATGTTCCGGAGCCGGCGCCGCGCGAGGGGCTTAGCGCGATGCCCAAGCGGTTGATATCGCGTGCCGATCGGCATCGGTCCGACATGAACAGAAATCCATCTATCTTGATTTCAATCAATTCCCCGCGAGGATGGATGTGGTTTCTGGCGGCGTGTTCTTTCAGAGAGAATCCGCGATGCCCCAGCCCTCCATCTCCAAATCAATGACCATCGGTGAAAGCGGCTTGGCTGTCGTGTTCGCAGTCACCGCGTTCCTCTGCGTGATCGCCTCGGCCAAGGCGCTCGATGCGCCCTTCGCCTTCCATGCCGGGCTGAGCGCAGCGGCGAGCCTGGCCGCGGTGTTCTTCATCATCAACCGCTACTACGATCGCCCCGCGGCGCTGCCGCCCGCGGAGATCAATGGTCGCCCCAACTACAACATGGGCCCCATCAAGTTCTCCTCCTTCATGGCGATGTTCTGGGGCATCGCGGGATTTCTGGTCGGGCTGATCATCGCTTCGCAATTGGCCTGGCCCGCTTTGAACTTCGACCTGCAGTGGATCCAGTTCGGCCGGCTACGGCCGTTGCACACTTCGGCCGTGATCTTCGCCTTCGGCGGCAACGTGCTGATCGCGACGTCGTTCTACGTCGTCCAGAAATCGTGCCGCGCCCGGCTTGCCGGCGATATCGCGCCCTGGTTCGTCGTGCTCGGCTACAACTACTTCATCCTGATCGCCGGCACGGGCTATCTGCTCGGGGTCACGCAGTCGAAGGAATATGCCGAGCCGGAATGGTATGCCGATCTCTGGCTGACGATCGTCTGGGTCACCTATCTGCTGGTCTTCCTCGGCACGATCCTCAAGCGCAAGGAACCGCACATCTTCGTCGCGAACTGGTTCTATCTCGCCTTCATCGTCACCATCGCGGTTCTGCATCTCGGCAACAACCCCGCGCTGCCGGTGTCGTTCCTGGGCTCGAAATCCTACATCGCCTGGGGCGGCATCCAGGATGCCATGTTCCAGTGGTGGTACGGCCACAACGCGGTCGGCTTCTTCCTCACCGCCGGCTTCCTCGCCATCATGTACTATTTCATTCCGAAGCGCGCGGAGCGGCCGATCTATTCCTACCGGCTCTCGATCATCCATTTCTGGGCGCTGATCTTCCTCTACATCTGGGCCGGCCCGCACCATCTGCACTACACCGCGCTGCCGGACTGGACGCAGACGCTCGGCATGACCTTCTCGATCATGCTGTGGATGCCCTCCTGGGGCGGCATGATCAACGGCCTGATGACGCTCTCGGGTGCCTGGGACAAGCTGCGGACCGATCCCGTGCTGCGCATGCTGGTGGTCTCGGTCGCCTTCTACGGCATGTCGACCTTCGAGGGACCGATGATGTCGATCAAGGTGGTCAACTCGCTCAGCCATTACACCGACTGGACCATCGGCCACGTGCATTCCGGCGCGCTCGGCTGGGTCGGCTTCGTCTCCTTCGGCGCGCTTTACTGCCTGGTGCCGTGGGTGTGGAATCGCAAGGGCCTTTACAGCCTGAAGCTCGTCAACTGGCACTTCTGGATCGCGACCCTCGGCATCGTCCTCTACATCTCGGCGATGTGGGTGTCCGGCATCCTCCAGGGCCTGATGTGGCGCGCTTATACTCCGCTCGGCTTCCTCGAATATTCCTTCATCGAGACTGTCGAGGCGATGCATCCCTTCTACATCATCCGCGCCGCCGGCGGTGCGCTGTTCCTGATCGGCGCGCTGATCATGGCCTACAATCTCTGGATGACCGTTCGCGTCGGCGAGCAGGAAGTCCAGATGCCCGTCGCTCTTCAGCCGGCGGAATGAGGAGCTTCCAATGTCGTTCTGGACACGTCACCAAGTCTTCGAAAAGAACTCGATCGTCCTGGTCGTCGGCATCCTGCTCGTGATCGCGATCGGTGGTCTCGTCGAGATCACCCCGTTGTTCTACCTCAAGAGCACGATCGAGGTGGTCGATGGCATCAGGCCCTACACGCCGCTCGAGCTTGCGGGGCGCAACATCTATGTCCGCGAGGGCTGCTATCTCTGCCATTCGCAGATGATCCGGCCCCTGCGCGACGAGGTCGAGCGCTACGGCCACTTCTCGCTCGCCGCCGAGAGCATGTTCGACCATCCGTTCCAGTGGGGCTCGAAGCGCACCGGTCCCGATCTTGCCCGCGTCGGCGCCAAATATTCCGACGATTGGCACGTCACCCATTTGACCAACCCGCGCGCGATCGTGCCGCAATCGGTGATGCCGGGTTATCCGTTCCTCGCCTCGACCGAGGTCGATCCGGACACCATCGCCGATCATATGCGTACGCTGCGGACCGTCGGCGTTCCCTACACCGACGACCAGATCGCCAACGCGGCCGCCGACATGAGGGCCCAGGCGGATCCGGACAATGCCGGCGCCGATGCCTTCACCAAGCGCTACGCCAAGGCCGTCGTGCGCAACTTCGACGGCAAGCCTGGAACGCCGACCGAGATGGACGCGCTGATCGCCTATTTGCAGATGCTCGGCACGCTGGTCGACTTCAAGCTCTACAACGAGAAAGCCAATCTTCGCTGAGAAGGCATCACCGATGAAAGCCATTCTGACACTCGACAATCTCGCCTCCAGTCTCGTGACCACGATCTGGACGCCGGTCTTCGTCGCGATCTTTCTCGCGATCATTGCCTACGCATTCTGGCCCCGCAACAAGGCCGCCTTCGACGAAGCAGCCAGTCTGCCGTTGCGGGAGGAGTAAGAGATCATGACCGATCATCAAGGTGAATTCGATTCCGTCACGGGCAGGTCCACGACCGGACATGAGTGGGATGGCATCAAGGAGCTCAACACGCCGCTGCCGCGCTGGTGGGTGATTACGTTCTATCTCACCATCGTCTGGGCGATCGGCTACTGGATCGTCTATCCGGCCTGGCCGCTGATCTCCAGCAACACGCGCGGCGTGCTCGGCTACTCGTCGCGCGCCGACGTCGCAGTCGAGCTCGCCAACCTCGACAGGATCAGGGGCGACAAGATGGTGGCGTTGGGCGCGGCCTCCCTCGCCGACATCGAAAAGGATCCGGCCCTGCTGGCGCTCGCCCGTGCCAAGGGCAAGACCGTGTTCGGCGACAATTGCGCGCCGTGCCACGGCTCTGGTGCGGCCGGCGCCAAGGGCTTTCCAAACCTGAACGACGACGACTGGCTGTGGGGCGGCACGCTCGACCAGATCATGCAGACCATCCAGTTCGGCGCACGCTCGGGTCATGCCAAGACCCATGAGGGCCAGATGCTCGCCTTCGGCAAGGACGGCGTGCTGAAGCCGGACGAGATCGTCACGGTTGCCAATTATGTCCGCTCGCTGTCGGGCCTTCCGACCCGGAATGGCTACGACGCTGCCAAAGGCGAGAAGATTTTTACTGACAATTGCGTCGCCTGCCACGGCGACGGCGGCAAGGGCAACCAGGAGCTCGGCGCGCCGAACCTGACCGACAAGATCTGGCTCTATGGCTCCGACGAGGCAACCCTGATCGAGACGATCGCGAATGGCCGTGCCGGCGTCATGCCGTCCTGGGAAGGGCGGCTCGATCCCGCCACCATCAAGGCGATGGCGGTCTACGTCCACTCGCTGGGTGGCGGAAAATAGCCTGAAAAGTCACGATCGGCGGCTGACGGGGGCGAACAAATTCGCCCCCGTTTGCGCTGGATCAACTGACCCAGTGACGTCGGGTCTAGGTTTAATCGCACCTTCTGAGGCGACTTGAGCGATGAACAAGACCGTGAACCCGAAAGATCTCACATCGGATGATGACAACGGGCCGCTCTACGTAGCCCGCAAGAAGGTCTATCCCCAGAGCGTCCAGGGCACCTTCCGCCGGATCAAATGGGGCCTGATGGCCTTTTGCCTGGGCGTCTACTACTTCCTTCCCTTCGTGCGCTGGAACAGAGGCTTGGGCGCTCCCAGCCAGGCGGTGCTGATCGATCTGCCCAACAGCCGCTTCTACTTCTTCTTCATCGAGCTCTGGCCGCAGGAAGTCTATTATTTCACCGGCCTGTTGATCGTCGCCGCGGTCGCGCTGTTCCTGATGAACTCGGTCGGCGGTCGCATCTGGTGTGGCTATCTCTGTCCGCAAACGGTCTGGACCGATCTGTTCTATGCGGTCGAACGCTTCTTCGAAGGCGATCGCCGCGAGCGGATGCGGAAGGACAAATCGGCCGGCGCGCTGACGCCCAAGCGCCTCTCCGAGATCGTGCTCAAGCATGCGACCTGGCTGATGATCGCCTGGTGGACCGGCGGCGCCTGGGTGCTCTATTTCAACGACGCCCCGACGCTGGTGAAGCAGCTCCTGACCTTTCAGGCGCCTGTCATCGCCTATATCTGGATCGGCATCCTGACCGCAACGACCTATGTACTCGCCGGCTTCATGCGCGAGCAGGTCTGCACCTATATGTGCCCGTGGCCGCGCATCCAGGCCGCACTCACCGACGAATGGGCGCTCAACGTCACCTATCGCTACGACCGCGGCGAGAAGCGCACGTCCGTGAAGAAGGCCGCCGAGCTGCGCGCGCTCGGCGAGCACGTCGGCGATTGCGTCGACTGCTATCAATGCGTCGCGGTCTGCCCGACCGGCATCGACATCCGCAACGGGCCGCAGCTCGAATGCATCCAGTGCGGGCTCTGCATCGACGCCTGCGACAACGTCATGACCAAGATCGGCCGGCCGAAGCGGCTGATCGGTTATGACAACGACATCAACATCCAGCGACGCCAGGAAGGCAAGGCGCCGATCTATCGCATCGTCCGTCCGCGCACCATGGCCTACAGCGCGATCATCGCGGCGGTCGGCGGCATCATGGTCTACGTGCTGGCGACCCGCACCCTGCTCGACATCAACGTGCTGCACGACCGCAACCCGGTTGCGGTCCGGCTCAGCGACGGATCGATCCGCAATGCCTACACCGCCCGGCTTCTGAACAAGAGCGGACATGATCGCGTGATCGCGATCGATATCGATGGCCCGGTCAATTCGACGATCCATGTCGTCGGCGCTGATTCCGTGACGCCGGATCGCCCGATGATCGTGATCCCCCGCGACTCCACCAGTGAGCTGCGCCTGCTCGTCACCGCGCCGGCCGAGGGCAATCCGGAGAAGTCGATCCCGGTTCGCTTCCGCGTCACGGACATCGGACTCGGCGAGGCTGCATCCACCACAGACAATTTCGTCGCGCCGTAAGACCAGGAGACTGAAATGGCAACCAAGCCTCTGACCGGAACGAAGGTCTTCCTGATGCTCGTCGCCTTCTTCGGCGTCGTGATCGGTGTCAACGTCACCATGATGAAGCTCGCGATTGCGACGCTGCCCGGCACCGATGTCGACAGCCCCTATGCAGCGGGCCTCGCCTATGAGCGCGAAATCACGGCGGCGCAGGACCAGACCGCGCGCAAATGGCAGGTCAACGCCCATATCGAGCGGCGCGCCGACGGCAATGCCGTGCTTCAGGTCGAGGCGCGCGATGCGGCGGGCCGGCCGCTGAGCGGGTTGAAATTCGGCGGGCGCCTGGAACGGCCGACCGACAAGCGCGCCGATCTCGCGGTCGACCTCGCGGAGGCCGGTATCGGCATCTATCGCGGCAATGCCGCCGCCGTCGCGCCCGGCCTGTGGGATCTCGTCATCGAGGGCGATGCGAAAGGTGAGCGCGTGTTCCTGTCGCGCAACCGCGTGATCCTGAACTGACGGCCGCGCCATGCAGGTGACACGCGATTTCTCCCACTATGTCCGCGCCGCGGGCGCGGGCGTTCAGCACATCGACCTCGCCGTCGAAGGCGTTCACTGCGCCGGCTGCATGGCCAAGATCGAGCGAGGCCTGTCCGCGATCCCCGATGTCACGCTGGCACGGGTGAACCTCACCGACCGGCGCGTTGCGCTGGAATGGAAGGCGGGCACGCTGGATCCTGCCCGCTTCATCGATCGGCTCGAGGAGCTCGGCTACAAGGCCTATCCCTACGAGACCGAGAGCGCGGAGGCGGGCGAGGTCGCCGAATCGCGTTTCCTGCTGCGCTGTCTCGGCGTTGCCGCCTTTGCCACCATGAATGTGATGATGCTGTCGATCCCGGTGTGGTCAGGCAACGTCTCGGACATGCTGCCCGAGCAGCGCGACTTCTTCCACTGGCTGTCGGCGCTGATCGCACTGCCGGCGGCCGCCTATGCCGGCCAGCCGTTCTTCCGCTCGGCCTGGCGGGCGCTGTCGAACAAGACCACCAATATGGACGTGCCGATCTCCATCGGCGTGTGCCTTGCGCTCGGCATGTCCGTGGTCGAGACCATCAACCACGCCGAGCATGCCTATTTCGACGCGGCGATCATGCTGCTGACGTTCCTGCTGGTCGGTCGCGTCCTCGATCAGAACATGCGGCGGCGGACCCGCGCGGTCGCCGGCAATCTCGCCGCGCTGAAGGCGGAGACCGCGGCGAAGTTCGTCGGGGCCGACGAGATAACCCAGGTGCCGGTCGCCGCCATCCACCCCGGCGACATCGTGCTGCTGCGACCCGGCGAGCGCTGCGCCGTCGACGGCACCGTGATCGAGGGACGCTCCGAGATCGACCAGAGCCTGATCACCGGCGAGACGCTCTATGTCACGGCCGAGCACGGCACGCCTGTGTATGCCGGCTCCATGAACATCTCCGGAAGCTTGCGAGTGCGCGTTTCGGCCGCATCGGAAGCAACGCTGCTTGCCGAGATCACCCGCCTGCTCGACAACGCGCTTGCCGCGCGCTCGCGCTATATGCGGCTCGCCGATCGCGCCTCGCGTCTCTATGCGCCGGTGGTGCATGCCACTGCGTTGATCACCATTCTGGGCTGGGCCATCGCGGGCGCCGGCTGGCACGATGCGATCGTGACGGGCGTTGCGGTGCTGATCATCACCTGTCCCTGCGCGCTCGGGCTGGCTATTCCGACCGTGCAGACGGTGACCTCAGGCGCGATGTTCAAGGCCGGCGTGCTGCTCAATTCCGGCGACGCCATCGAGCGTCTTGCCGAGGCGGATCACGTCATCTTCGACAAGACCGGCACGTTGACGCTGCCGGATCTCGAGGTCACGAACGCAGCCGATATCCCCGCCGGCGTGTTCGAACTTGCCGGCCGCCTCGCGCTGTCGAGCCATCATCCGGTGGCCGCCGCGGTCGCCCAGGCCGCAGGCGCGAAGTCCCCGATACTGAGTGCGGCCGAGGAAGCCGGGCAGGGCGTCCGCGCCGTGGTGGATGGTGTCGAGCTCCGGCTCGGCCGTCCGTCCTTCTGCGGCGCCGAGGCGCTGGTCGTCGGCGCGACACTCGATCCCGAAGCGTCCGTCGTGGCTTTCAGCAAGGGACCCGAAAAATTCATCCTCACCGTGCGCCAGGGTCTGCGTCCGGACGCACAGGCCGTGATCGCGGCACTGAAGGCGCGCAATATTGGCGTCGAGATCCTCTCGGGCGACCGCGAAGCCGCGGTGATCGCGGCGGCCCATGCGCTCGGCATCGTCGAATGGCGCGCCGGCGTGACCCCGGCCGACAAGATCGCGCGGATCGAGGAGCTGAAGCGGTGCGGCGCAAAGGTGCTGATGGTCGGCGACGGCATGAACGATGCGCCGTCGCTGGCGGCAGCCCATGTCTCGATGTCGCCGATTTCGGCGGCGCATCTGAGCCAGGCCACCGCCGATCTGGTCTTCCTCGGCCGGCCGCTGGCCCCGGTCGTCGCGGCCATCGATTCCGCGCGCAAGGCGCTGCATCTGATGCGGCAAAACCTCTGGCTTGCGATCGGCTATAACGTGCTGGCCGTGCCGGTCGCGATCAGCGGCGTGGTGACGCCCTTGATTGCCGCGGCCGCCATGAGCGGATCCTCGATCCTGGTCATGCTGAATGCGCTGCGGGCCCGCAGCGCCTCGCGGGAGATCATGTGATGGAAATACTGGTCATCCTGGTGCCGCTGGCGCTAATGCTTGGAGGTGCGGGCCTCGCCGCCTTCCTCTGGTCGCTCCGCAGCGGGCAATACGACGATCTTGACGGCGCAGCCTGGCGGGCGATCTCGGACGACGACCCGCCGCCGCAAGAGGCGCCGGCAAAGCGTTGACGCATCCTTGGTTCCCATAGCCTTCTGCACTCCCTCCCCAACGATGGTTGCTGGACGGCCGATGGTCGTCGGGCGTAACAAGGAAGGAGGATTTTGCGTAAGGCTCTTTCGGAGCAGGAGTGCGACGGGCATGCAGGGAAATGCCGGGGTGTGCAGGCCGAACGACCTGCCGGGACAGATCGTGCTGGTGCTGCAAGGCGGCGGTGCGCTCGGCGCCTATCAGGCGGGCGTCTACCAGGCCCTGCACGAGGCCGGCATCGAGCCGGACTGGGTGATCGGCACCTCGATCGGCGCGATCAATGCGAGCCTGATCGCCGGCAATTCACCGGAGGTCAGGCTCGCCCGCCTCAAGGAGTTCTGGAAGCGGATGGAGCAGAAGCCGGCCTGGCCTCTCTCGATCGGCATTCCCGGCTTCGACGACACGCTTGCCTATTGGTCGACCATCGCCGGCGGCATTGCCGGCTTCTTCCAGCCCAATCCGCTGGCGCATGCCGGCGAGTCCTTTCCGCTGGGCGCCGATCGCGCCGGCTATTATTCGACTGCGCCGCTGGAGAGCACGCTGGCTGGGCTCGTCGATTTCAGCCTCGCTAATTGCGGTGCGCCGCGCCTCACGGTTGGCGCCGCGCATGTCGGCTCCAGCCAGATGCGCTATTTCGACAGCCGCGACTGCGAGCTGACGGTGAAGCATGTGATGGCTTCGGGCGCGCTGCCGCCGGCCTTTCCGGCGGTGCGTATCGACGGCGAGCTTTACTGGGACGGCGGCATCCTCTCGAACTCACCGACGGAAGCCGTGTTCGACGACAATCCGCGCCGGAATTCGCTGATCTTCTCCGTGCATCTGTGGAATCCCGTTGGCACCGAGCCGACGACGATGGGTGAGGTGCTGACCCGGCACAAGGACGTGCAATATTCCAGCCGGATCGCGAGCCAGATCGAGCGTCAGCAGCAGGCCCATCGCCTGCGCCACGTCATCAACCAGCTGGCGGCGCGATTGCCCGAAGGCGAGCGCGACGATCCCGCGGTCAGGGAGTTGATCGGCTATGGCTGCTCGACGCGCATGCATGTGGTGCGCCTGCTGGCGCCGCAGCTCGATCGCGAGACCCATACCAAGGACATCGACTTCAGCCCCTCAGGCATCAAGCAGCGCTGGGACGCCGGCTATGCGCACACAAGGTCGGTGCTGACGCGCGCGCCGTGGATCGGCGAGTTCGATCCGTTGTCGGGCGTGGTGTTGCACGAGCCCGTCGACGAGATGCCGTTGGCGGCGGAATAGCGGTTCGCTTCATCGAATTGCCACAGGCCTTGTGGATCGTTCTCGCTTCCGCTCGCAGGGTGTCGCAAAGGTGGTCTCGGAAGACGATCTGGAGTCTGCTCTCGACAAGGTGCGGGCTGAAGCCGCAGGGCCGATCGCGGGCGTGTTCGGACCGGGCTCGATGACCTGGCGGATTGACCGGGAGGCGGCCGTCTTTCTCGGCGCCGGCCGCGCGTTGCTGCTGCAACTGGCTCATCCCTGGGTCGCGGCCGCCATCGCCGAGCACTCGACGACCTTTGCCGATCCGATCGGCCGTTTTCATCGCACCTTCGACATCGTCTTTGCGATGGTGTTCGGGTCGCTCGATCGGGCGCTGCTCGCGTCCCGGCAATTGCATCGGCGCCACACCATGATCGTCGGCGAGATGCCCGAGGCCGTCGGTCCGTTCGCGGCGGGCTCGCGCTACTGCGCCAACGACATCCCGTCGCTGCGCTGGGTTCATGCAACGCTGGTCGAGTCGGCGTTGATGGCGCATGATCAGGTTCTGCCGAAGCTCGCGGCGGAGGAGCGCGAGCTTTACTGGACCGAGAGCCGGACGTTTGGCGCCTTGTTCGGATTGACCGGCGATGACCTGCCGGCGGATTGGTCGGCCTTTGCGGCCTACACGGCTTCGATGGCGCAGTCGGAGACGCTGACCGTCAGCGATGCGGCGCGCGAGATCGCGACGCAGATCTTCGCAGGCGCGCGCCCCTGGTTGCGGCCGCCGCGATGGTATCGCGCGCTCACGGCGAAGATGCTGCCGGAGCGCTTGCGCGAGGGTTTTGGGCTCGCGCTCGACGCGCGCGACATGAAGGCCGCCGATGATGCGCTGAGCTGGATAAGGCGCATCTATCCGAAACTGCCGGATCGGCTGCGCTATGCCAGCCCCTATCAGGAAGCGCAGGCCCGGTTACGTGGCGAGCTGCAGCCAGATTGGATGATCCGCGGTCTCAACCGGCTCTGGATCGGACGGCCGCAGATGGATGTGCGCGGGAAGGGGTGATCGCCGTGTCCCGGACAAGCTGCAGCGCGTAGCGCTGCTGCGCAGAGCCGGGACCCAGGAGCCACGAACTCCGTCGCGTCATGGGCCCCGACTCAGCAGCGCACCGTCGAAGAGACGTTGCGCTGCGTCCGGGGCACGAGAGAATGGGCGGCCTCACGCCGTCGCCAGCTTCCGATACAGCTTGCTGTAGCTTCCCGCCGAGATGCTCCACGAGAACGACCGGCCCATGGCACTGCGGCGCATGGTGTCGAGCTGGTCCTGGGCCATGAACGCCTCGAAGGCGCGGCGCACGCCGCCGAGGAAGGACTCGTGCGAGGGGCGTGAGAACAGGAAGCCGGTCTCGCCGTCGGTGATGGTCTCGGCGAGGCCGCCGGTCTGGTGGCCGATCGGCAGCGAGCCGAAGCGCTGGGCGTACATCTGGCTGAGGCCGCACGGCTCGAACCGTGACGGCATCAAGGTGAAATCGCTGCCGGCGAAGATGCGGCGGGCCTGCGCGTCGTTGAAGCCGATCGCAACGCCGATGGCGTCGGGGCGGCGGCGATGCGCGTCGATCAGCGCCTGCTCGAGTGCCGGCTCACCGGAGCCGGTGACAACGATCTGTCCGCCGGCGTCGATGATCTCGTCGGCGGCCGACAGCACGAGGTCGATGCCCTTCTGGTGCACGAGGCGCGCGACGATGCCGAACATCGGCCCGCGCGAGACCGCCAGGCCGAACTGCTTGCGCACGTAGTCCGCATTGGCCTTCTTGCCGACCCAGTCGCCGGCGCCGAATTGTTGGGCGAGCTGGGCGCAGGAGCGCGGGTCCCAGCTCTCGTCGATGCCGTTGAGGATGCCGGTGAGCTCGGACGCATCCGAACGGACGCGCAAGAGGCCTTCGAGGCCGCAGCCGAATTCCTCGGTCGTGATCTCGCGCGCATAGGTGCCGCTGACGGTGGTGAGGTGCGAGGCGTAGACCAGGCCTGCCTTGAGAAAGGAGAGCTGGTCGTAGAACTCGACGCCGTCGATGTGGAAGGAGCTTTCGGGGACGCCGATCCGCCGCAGCGCCTCCTTTGGGAAGAGACCCTGATAGGCGAGGTTGTGGATGGTCAGGATCGACGGCAGCTTGGCGCCCTGCCAGGCGAGGTAGGCCGGCACGAGCGCGGCCTGCCAGTCATTGGCATGGATCAGGTCTGCTGCCCAATTCTTGTCCAGCTTGCCCATGGCAAGCTCAGCGGCAGCCGAAGCAAAGCGCGCGAAGCGGATGTCGTTATCGGGCCAGTCGCGCCCCGACTCGTCACCATAGGGGTTGCCGGGACGATCGTAGAGCTGTGAGCACAACAGCACATAGACCGGCATTCCGTCCTTGGTCGCGGCCCGTCCAAGCGAGCAAGCCGGCATCTCCGCAAATGCCGGGCAGCGTCCAACGATCTGAATATGCGTGAGTTGCTCGATGATGTCGCGATAGCCGGGCAGCATGATCCGGATATCGGCGAAGGGCCGGAGCGCTCTCGGAAGTGCAGCGGAAACGGCACCAAGCCCGCCGACGCGGACAAAGTCGTCCATCTCTGTCGTAACGAATAAGACCCTCAAGAACTGATGCCCTCTTCCGATCCCGATTGCTGCTATGCAAGATCGGGTCCAGTTACCCCTGGTAATCTCAAGCCCCCCGCGAGACGCACCTGTTCGGTAAAGACTTTCCTACTCAGGCGCCGCCATCTAGGGTCGGCGCACCAACAAGAGAGAAGAACGATAGTTCCTAATGGACTCGAGGACTCGGCAGGGGCACGCATGCAGCTAGCAGATAAGCATGAGGGGACGACGACAAAGGCCTTCGCAGGGCTCAGGGTCCTGGATTTTTCGACCACCATCGCCGGTCCCCATTGCGCGCGGATGCTGGCCGACATGGGTGCCGAGGTCATCAAGATCGAGACCGACGAGGGCGAGACGATGCGGACGCGGCCGCCGCTGCGCAACGGCCACAGCACCGTGTTCGGCCAGCTCAATGTCGGCAAGAAGAGCGTGGTGCTCGACCTCAAATCCGAGGACGGACGGGAGGCGGTGCGGCGTCTGGTCGCGACCGCAGACATCCTGGTCGAGAATTTTCGTCCGGGCGTGATGCGCCGGCTGCGGCTTGACGATGACAGCCTCCGCCCGGTCAATCCCAGGCTGATCTACTGCTCGATCTCGGGTTACGGCCAGACCGGTCCCTCCGCCGAGCTGCCGGCCTACGCACCGGTGATCCATGCGGCCTCCGGCTACGACATGGCGCATCTTGCCTACCAGCCCGGCCGCAACAGGCCGGACTATTGCGGCATCTACCATGCCGATGTCGTCACCGGCACCTACGGTTTCGGCGCGATCGCATCTGCGCTCTATCAGCGCAGCGTGACCGGGCTCGGCCAGCACATCGATGTCTCCATGCTGGAGTCGATGCTCACGCTGACGGTCATCGAATTGCAGAGCTCGCAATTTTCGATCAAGGCGCCGCCGCGGCCGATGTTCGGCCCGACCGAGACGGCCAATGGTTACGTCATGATCACGGTGGCCAGCGAGAAGATCTTTCAGGCTTTGATGGGCGTGATCGGCCGCCCCGAATGGATATCCGATCCGCGCTTCTCGTCTTATGCCCCGCGGCGCGAGCATTGGGCCGACATGATGGATGCCGTTGAGACCTGGTCGAAGCGGCTTACGACGGATGCATGCCTCGTGGCCTTGAGCGCCGCCGGCGTGCCGGCCTCGGCCTATCGCAGCATCAAGGAAGCCCTCGATGATCCGCAGCTCGCGCACCGGCAGGCGCTTTCGTCCGTGGAGGATGGCGGCGGCTCGTTCAAGGTCCTTAATCTGCCCTTCCGGATGACGGGCGCCGACACGAGGCCGAGCAAGACGATCGCGGCGCTTGGCGAGCATACGGACGAACTTCGCAACGAGATTGGCATCCCCAATGATGCGACAATTCCGTCAGGCAGAACCGTTGCGCAAGGCTGAAGGCCGGTCTCGCGTTTGTCTCGCCCCGCCGCCCATGGCATGGTGGCGTGGCAACAAGCATGCCGGGAGAACGCCATGAAGAGTTTCAAGGTCGCCGATTTCAAGGCGCCGCTGCAGGAGTTCGACGAGGCGACGCCGCAGCCCACGGGCACGCAGGTGCTGATCAAGGTCAAGGCCGCCGGCGTCTGCCACAGCGACCTCCACATCTGGGAGGGCGGCTACGATCTCGGCCATGGCCGCAAGCCGCTGTCGCTGAAAGACCGCGGCATCAATCTGCCGCTGACCATGGGCCACGAGACCGTCGGCGAAGTCCTGGCGTTCGGCCCCGACGTGAAGCCGACCGACCAGGGCGATCTCAGGCTTGGCGATGTCGGCCTGGTCTATCCCTGGATCGGCTGCGGCAAGTGTGCGACGTGCCTCGCCGGCGACGAGAACATGTGCCTGACGCCGCGCTCGCTCGGCGTCTATTGCGACGGCGGCTATTCCGATCACATGCTGGTGCCGCATCCGCGCTATCTGCTCAACCTGAAGGGGCTCGATCCTGCTTCGGCTGCGCCCTATGCCTGCTCGGGCGTCACCACCTTCAGCGCGCTGAAGAAGGTCGAGCAGCATTTTGACACACCGATCGTGATGTTCGGCGCCGGCGGCCTTGGCCTGATGGCGCTGTCGCTGCTGAAGGCGATGGGCGGCAAGGGCGCGATCATGGTCGACATCGACGCCAGGAAACGCGAAGCCGCCGAGAAGGCCGGCGCGCTCGCAACGGTCGATCCCAAGGCCCCGGATGCGCTGGAGCAGTTGGCCAAGAAGGCGGGCGGCCCGATCCGCGCCGTGATCGACCTCGTCGGCAATGCCGCAACGACTCAGCTCGGCTTCGACTGCCTCACCAAGGGCGGCAAGCTCGTCATCGTCGGTCTGTTCGGCGGCGGCGCGACCTGGGCGCTGCCGCTGATTCCGATCAAGGCCGTGACGATCCAGGGCAGCTATGTCGGCAACCTGCGCGAGACGCAGGAGCTGCTCGACCTCGTGCGGGCCAAGAAGATCCCGCCGATCCCGGTAACGACGGCGCCGCTCAGCAAGGCCAACGACGCGCTGGTGCAGTTGCAGCAGGGCGCGGTGGTCGGGCGCACGGTGCTGACGCCATAGTAACGACTCTCTCAACCGTCATTGCGAGCGCAGCGAAGCAATCCAGATTGTCTCCGCAAATAGTTCTGGATTGCTTTGCTGCGCTCGCAACGACGACGTGGCTGACTCCCTTCCTTGAGGCTTCTGAATGTCCGCAAACAACGCCTTCCACATTGCCGTGCTCGCCGGTGACGGCATCGGTCCCGAAGTCATGGCGCCCGCACTCGAGGTGCTGCGCAAGATCGAGACGAAGTCGGGCCTCAGCTTCCGCTTCACCGAGGCGCCCGCCGGCGCCAACAATTATCTCGCCACCGGCAAGTCGATGCCCGATACGACCATCAAGCTGTGCGAGGAGGCCGACGCCATCCTGCTCGGGGCCTGCGGCCTGCCGTCGGTGCGCTATCCTGACAATACCGAGATCGCGCCGCAGATCGAGCTGCGCTTCATCTTCGATCTCTATGCCGGCGTGCGGCCCGCACGCCTGATCCCGGGCGTGCCGAGCCCGATCGTCGGTGCCGACAAGCGGGGCATCGATCTCGTCGTGATCCGCGAGTCCACCGAGGGTCTGTTCGCCTCGATGGGCAAGGGCGTCGTTACGCATGACGATGCGCGCGAGACCATGGTGATCACGCGCCGGACGTCCGAGCGGCTGTTCGAGTTCTCGTTTCGGCTGGCCGAGCGGCGCAAGGCGCGTGGCAGGCCGGGAAGCCTCGCCTGTGTCGACAAGGCGAACGTGTTCAAGGCCTTTGCGTTCTTCCGCGGTATCTTCGACGAGATCGCCAAGAAGCATCCTGACGTGACGACCGATCGGCTCTATGTCGATGCCTGTGCGGCGATGCTGGTCAAGCGTCCCTGGGATTTCGACGTGATGGTGATGGAGAACATGTTCGGCGACATCGTCTCCGACATCACCGCGAGCCTGATCGGCGGCCTCGGCATGGCGCCGTCGGCCGACATCGGCGACAAATACGCGGTATTCCAGCCCTGCCACGGCACGGCGCCCGACATCATGGGGCAGGGCAAGGCCAATCCCACCGGCATGATCCTGTCGGCGGCGATGATGCTGGACTGGCTCGCCGACAAGCACGGTATCGAGAGCGCGGTGGAAGCCGGCGAACGAATCGAGCGCGCGGTGGATCAGGTCTATGCCGGCGGTCTCAAGCCGATGGAGTTCGGCGGCAGCAACGGCACGGCTGATATCACGAAGGCGGTGCTGGGCGCGCTATAGCAAGGGCGATCGGAAAAAGGGGCCTTGCGGCCCCTTCGTCATTTACCAGCGGCGCCAGTGGCGATGGCCCCAGCCCCACGGACGCGCACCGTAAAACCGGCGCGGGCCGTAATAGCCATAGGCGCCGTAATAGTTCGGACGCCACCAGCAGCGGCCCCAGGCGTTGCAGACCATGCGTACCTGATCGACATGCGCGGCCGGACCGCCGGCGACCTGATCGGCCTGCGGAATGCCGTTCGGCATCGCCGCCAGCGCTTGTCCCGACGCCAGCGCGACGCTGCCGAGCGCAGCCAGACCAAGAACGGCAAGTTTGAGTTTCATCGCGATCTCCCTCGTTGGTGGCGGGAGAACTTTTGGTGGATCGACTGGTTGCTATCGCGGCCAACCGGCCGAGGAATTTAATCTTCCTGAATGAAAGTTCAGGTTGGTTGGAGTTCCTTGTGCGCATGATCTCTCCACCTCGTCATTGCGAGCGCAGCGAAGCAATCCAGGATCTTCTCTGCGGAAGGGTTCTGGATTGCTTCGTCGCAAGGGCTCCTCGCAATGACGGAGGCGAGAATGGTGCGCTCTTAACGACCCGAGCGATCACTTCCCCTGGAACTGTGGCTTGCGCTTTTCCATGAAGGCCTGGCGGCCTTCGCGGAAATCGGCGCTGTCCATGCAGGCGGCGCCGATCGCCTTGATCGCGCCGATGTCGCGTGCGCTTTCGTCTTTCAGCACCTCGGCGATGGTGATCTTGGCGGCCTTGATCGCAAGCGGCGCGTTCTGCGAAATCGTCAGCGCGATGGCCATGGTCTCGCCCCAGAGCTGGTCGTCAGGGATCACGCGTTCGACGAGGCCGATGCGCAGCGCCTCGGTGGAATCGATGCGCATGCCGGTGTACATCAAAAGCCGCGCCCAGGACGGGCCAACCAGCGACACCAGGTGCTTCAAGCCGTCATAGCCATAGGCGCGGCGATGCGGATGTCGGCGAGCATCGCGACCTGCATGCCGCCGCCGAGGCAGAAGCCCTGGATGCAGGCAATCGTCGGCTTGGGGTAGTCGGCGAGCAGCGCGCGCTGGGCGGCGCTGCGTTTGCCGTATTCCTCGGACGCCGCCGCATTGTGCCTGACCTTCTCGAACTGGCTGATGTCGGCACCCGACACGAACGCCTTGCCGCCGGCTCCGCGCAGGATCACGACGCGCACCGTATCGTCGTCGCGCAACGCCGTCAGCGCCTCGCCAAATCCCTCCCACATCTCCAGCGACATCGCGTTGCGCTTATCGGGATTGTTGAAGGTGATGATTCCGACGCCGTCGGTCACCTGCTTGAGGATCTTGCCGTCGGCGTAGGGAGTGTGTTGGGACAGATCAGGCATCGCGCGCTCGCTTGTCGTTTGGCGAGGCGCAATGTGCTGTCAGGCCGAGGCCCGGGTCAATCGCAGCAGGGCAGGGGAATCCGCATCCGCCCGTGCTGCGATTGCATGCCTACTGCGCCATATGCGCGGTCAGCGGATGGTTGCCGGCATTGCTGAAGAACGCCGCCTCTTCCGCGGTCGCTTCCAGCAGCTGCTCGTCCTGGTTATAGACGTCGCTGCGGAACTGGATGGTCTGGTCCTTCGTCATCCAGGCCGTGAGATAGACCCAGGCCACCGGCACCTTCCTGGCCATGGCGACTTCCTGGTGCTGGCCGGTGGCGATCTCCGCGTCAATCGCGGCGCGGGTCCATGTCGGCTGGTCCTTGAGCAGCCAGGCGGCGAGATCGCGCACATTGTCGACGCGGGAGCAGCCGTGGGAATCGAAGCGGTAGTCGTCGCTGAACAGGCTGCGCTGGTTGGTGTCGTGCATGTAGACCGAATAGGAGTTCGGCATGTCGATCTTCACCGCGCCGAGCGCGTTGAAGCTGCCGTTCTGCTGGCGCACCGTGAAGTTCGGCGTGTGCGTGCCCGACCAGTCGACCGAATGCGGATCGATCGGATTGTCGTGGGCGTCGAGCACCTCCATGTGCATGCGCGACAGGTAGGTCGGGTCCTTGCGCATATGCGCGGAGATCTCGGTCTTGGCGATCGAGGACGGCACCGTCCAGGTCGGGTTGAGCACTACGCCGGTGATCTGGGCCGTCAGCGTCGGCGAGGGTTTTTCGGTCTTGCCGACGATGACGCGATAGCGGCGCACCACGACGTCGTTCTCGACCGCTTCGGCAAAGGCAGCGGGAATGTTGACCACGACATAGCGCGGGCCGAAGGAGAAATTCGTGTTCTCGAGCCGCTCGAGCGAGGCCTCGAGCTGGCGGATGCGCTTCTGCACGGGGACGTTCATCGCCGCGAGCGTACGCGGCGTCATCAGGCCGGTCGGCGCAAGACCGTGGCGGGCCTGGAAGCGTTTCACGCCGTCCGCCAGATCCTGGTCGAAGGCGCCGCTCGCCTTGTCGGCCGCGAGGTCACCGGTGAGGATCAGTCGTTTGCGCAGGAGATCGTCATTGGCGCCCCGGACGCCGAGCGCGAATTTGGCGTCCGCGGGGATCGTCGGCCAGCCGCCGCGCACTGCGAGGTCGGAATAGCTCAGCGCCGCGTCCTTGATACGCTGGGCGGTGCCCTCGTCAAAGGTCGGCTCATGCGTCAGCGCGAGCGCCGCGGCGGAGCGGCTCTCGGCGGTCGACGCCGGGGCGACTGCGGCTTTCGGCGCGGCGGCATGAGCCGGGTTGGCGGTTGCCGGCACTGCACCGGACGGGGCGGCAGGTTTGGGGCCGGCCTGGCCCGTGGTCTCGGACTGCGCGGACGCGCTGGCGAGCAGGCCCGTCGCGAACAGATTCACGGCAATGATCACGGCATGGCGTTTCGACATTTGTCTGGTTTTCCCCATGAGGACGAGGCCCGCAACGGGCGCTCGCATCGGCGCGTCCCGTCAGCCCACGCGGCCTGGCGCCGATTCGCTGAAATCGGCGGCACGCTAGGGCATCAGGGTTGCGGTCCCATTAAGCGCGGCACATCGGGCCCCCGCGCGTTCAGCGCGGGGGCTCTCGACTTGGTCGCAGCAGGCTGGGCACGGGTTCGCGAAATCAGCGATCAATGGCCGCCGATTGCCGATGAAAATGCCAGAAAAAATGGGGCGGCGAGGCCGCCCCGAAAAACCGTGACCGCACGCAGACCGCGCGCAGGCCAGATCCGATCCCGTCAGATCGGGTCCGTCAGTCCAGTCCAATCCGGCCACGCCCCCGTGACGTGGCGGATTGAACATCGGCCATGCAGGCCAGACCGCAGGTCGGCTCAGCTTTCGTTCGCTGCGATCGATTCCATCAGCGAGACGAGCTGACGCTGCACCGTCTGATCCTTGATCTTGCTGTAGGCGCGCAGCAGGCGGAGGCTGAAAGCCGAATCCAGGAACAGGAGGCTTTCGACTTCGCGAGCCTTGTTGTCGCCGTCATAGAAGAAGGTCACGGGCACGTCGAGGGCGGAGGCGATCTGCTGAAGCCGAGCCGCGCCGACGCGATTGACGCCCTTCTCGTATTTCTGCACCTGCTGGAAGCTCACGCCGAGCTTTTCGCCGAGCTCAGCCTGCGAGATCTTCATCTCGACGCGCCGCAAGCGAATCCGCTTGCCAAGCTCGATGTCCGGCTTGCCGGCACTGCGCTGCTTCATTCTCTTCGCCGCTGCTTTCATTTTAGTTTTCACCTTTGTTCTTCGGTTGAAAATCCCCCGAAGAGCTGGGTCAGGGGTTCGCCCATATACGAGTCCTTGAATTCATGCGGATGCACGAATTCCTCCTTAAACCACGGGAAGCGAGCCGGATTGAAAGCATCGATCAGCCAGTCAATCATGTGCCGCACGCGGGGAATCCGGCCGCTACCGGGATGGTAGGACAACCAGATATCCAGCGGTCGGTTCAATTCGACCTCCAGTGGAATCAACTTCCCGCCAAGCGCAATGGCATAACTCGGGAAGACACCGATCCCGGCGCCGTTCGCGACCGCCCAGTAGTTGGCGCTTGAGACGTTGGTCTTCATGACCAGGAGGTCACGTTCCTGAACGCCCGGGAAGAAGCTCTCAAAGGTTTCCTTGGCGGCGAGCTGGTCGGCGAATTGCAGCACCAGGCGGTGCTTGACCAATTCGTGGGCCGAGCGCGGCGTGCCGTATTTCTCAAGGTATTTTTCGGAGGCCCAGAACATCAGATGCATGCGGCCGAGCCGCACCAGCTTGACGTCGAGGGCCGAGGGCCGCGACAGGTGGATGGCGACGTCGGCCTCGTGCCTGCTGACGTCGGCCGACCGCATCGCGCAATGCAAATCGACCAGCACATTCGGATAGGCCTGCTGGAATTCGACCAGCCGCGGAGCGAGCCAGAACGTCCCCAATCCTTCGGTGACGGCGACGCGGACCTCGCCGGTGAGGGCGTTGGCGGCGGAATCGCTGGTGCGCAGCACGTCGAAGGCCGCCGCCTCCATGCGTTCGACGGCGGACACCACCATCGCGCCTTCATCGGTCAGATGGGTGCCGTGGACGTCACGGGTAAAAAGCGTCGTGCCGGTCTGGCGCTCGAAATCATCGATTCGGCGCCGGACAGCGTTGATCGACAACGACAAGCGTTCGGCCGCCGAGCGGAAACTGCCGCATCGAACGACTTCCAGGAAAATGCGGGCCGCGTCCCAATCGGACAGGCCGCTGATATTGGTTTTTAGGCGTTCCTCCAGAGGAACGCCCCTTTCCGCCAAGGAGTGCATACAAGTCCCTTCGGACCGCTAAACTGGCAGAATCTAGCGCAAACCACAACCACGACGGGTTGGGGAACGGTGAGTTTTGAACGCCATACTTACCGCGCCCGATATGGTATTGGAGTGTTGCTAGCGTTGGGAATCGGGCAAATTGTTGCTCGGAAGAGGGGTAGTTGTGCGTTCCGTTGCGAGCCTTGCTGTGGCTGCGGGATTGCCGGGTCCATGTGGACCTCAGGACGGCGTGAGAGCCGACGCGCGTTCCCGTGAAATGGATCGATCATACCTCGCCAAGCGTTTCATCTTCGACCGTTCCGACTTGCTTGGCCGTTCAGACTTGCGCCGCCGAGCAATGCCGTCGGGAACCGCAGTTTCGACGCAGAAACACATTGAAATCGTATTCGAGGGCTCGGATTCCTCGTGCTATCCTTCGCGCGCTTTGGGGGCCGAGGGCATCGTTTCAAGCACGTCTCGCAGCCCGAAATAACGGAAAGAACGCCGGTGTCGCATACAGACGAACAATTGCAGTCGGTGCTCGAAACGCTCGAGGAGTGCCGCAAGGTTCTGAACGAGAGCAACAGCCGTGAGTCGGCCGAGTTGCTCTCGATCGTCATCCTCGATGTCAGGATGAAGCTCAAAGGAATTGACAGCGCCGACCTCAAGGCCCTGTGCGACGAAATGTTGCGGAGCGCTGCCAGCGAGCCGCTGCCCCCCTCCAAGCAGACGCAGGACCAGCCCCGGCGTCCGCTGCTCCGCGTGGTGAAGTAGCCACGCCGCCGAATCTCGCTTTTTGGCGAGATTTGTGCGCGTCCCGATGCCGCATCTGTGATCACAGAGGGCATCGGGAGGAGCCCTGGTTTGATCGCGCCTCTGTTGCGCATTCCCCGCCATCGGCTACACCAGAGCCGGTGCGGCGCCGGCCCCGCGCGCATTCCCCGCGCGCAGCTTGGCGGTCGCGGATGGTTCTGATTGCATCATGCAAAATGTTTCGATTCCCGCGGCGATGATTGCCGGTCTCGTCAGCTTCCTCTCGCCCTGCGTCCTGCCCCTGGTCCCGCCCTATCTGATCTATCTCACCGGCGCCACGATCGAGCACGTCGAGAGCGACGAACCGACTGCCGCTTCGAAGCGCGCGATCATGATGTCGGCGCTGCTGTTCGTGCTCGGCTTCTCCACGGTGTTCGTGGCGCTCGGCGCCAGCGCCTCGCTGATCGGCTCCCTGATCCGCGCCTGGTCGGCGGAATTGTCGATCCTTGCCGGCGTCGTCATCATCCTGATGGGCCTGCACTTCCTCGGGCTGACACGCATCGGCTTCTTGATGCGTGAAGGCCGGCTCCCGATCCCGAAGCCGGTCGGGCTCTGGGGCGCCTATATCATGGGGTTGGCCTTCGCGTTCGGCTGGACGCCGTGCATCGGTCCGATCCTCGCCGCGATCCTGTCGATCGCGGCGACCGAGACGACGGTGACGAAGGGCGCAGGGCTGCTCGCGGTCTATTCGGCGGGCCTCGGAATTCCGTTCCTGATCGCGGCGCTGATGATCGAGCAGTTTTCAAAACTGTTCGCGCGCATGAAGGGCCACCTCGTCAATGTCGAGCGTGCCATGGGCGTGCTGATGATCATCACCGGCGTCGGCTTCCTCACCGGTGCGGTCTCGAATGTCAGCATCTGGCTGCTGGAGACGTTCCCGGCGCTGCAGACGATCGGGTAGGACTTCCGCGACGACGGCGCTTCCGATGCGCCCGCTCACCGCGTCTCGTCCAGCGCGCAGACCACCGTGCAGACGACGCCGCGTGGCAGGAAGTCGACGGTTGCCTCGCCGCCGAGCTGGTCGCGCGCGCTGCGCTCGATCAGGCGCGAGCCGAAGCCGCGCCGCACCGGCTCCGTCACCGGGGGGCCGCCGCTCTCGGTCCAGATCAGCCGCAGCCGCGGCTTCGGTGCATCGGCGATGACCTCCCAGTCCAGCGTCACCCGGCCGGTCTCGTTGGAGAGTGCGCCGTACTTCGCGGCGTTGGTGGCGATCTCGTGCACGATCATCGACAGCACGACGGCAAGCCGCGGCGACAGCGGTACCGCGGGCCCGGTCATGCGGATGCGGTCGGGATTGGCCAGCAGGAACGGCTGGAGCGCGCGCGCGATCACGTCCCGCAGCTCCGAGCCCGCCCATTTCTCCTGACTGAGCAGATTGTGCGCTTCGGCGAGCGCACTGAGGCGTCCCTCGAATTTGGTCCGTTCGTCGCGGCTGGCGCTGCGAAATGTCTGCACCGCGATCGCCTGCATCAGGGCCAGCGTGTTCTTGACGCGATGGTTGAGCTCATCGATCAACAGATTGTGCAGCATCTCGCCGCGCGCGATCGTGGTCGCCATCCTGACGGCGAAGGTGAGGCCGATCAGCAACAGCACGCCGCCGATCAGGCTCGTGATCGCGATGTTGCGCCAGAGCGGGGCGATCAGCGAGTTCTCGGCGACGCCGGCGACGACCGTCCAGCCGGTCAGATGCGATCGGGTATAGGCGGAGGACAGGGCGATGCCGTCGAGCGAAACGGTCGAGAGGGAAGCTTCCGAGGTGCGCGACATGCTATCGTACAGTGCGCCCGAGGCTCTCTTGCCGAAGGTCTCGGTCGGGTTGGGAGTCCGGGCAAACACGAAGCCTTTAGCGTCCAGCAGCGATACGGTCCATCGATCGTTCGGCCGCTGTTGTTCGACGAGTTTCTGGAATGTCCCGATGGGCGGACTGAACGAAAGCGAATAGACGACTTCACCATTGCGCAGCACAGGCACTTCGACGGTCACAATGGGCCGCTTCTTGGTCGAGCCGATGAACAGATCGGAATATTGCGGGGTCTTGCTCGCGAAGACCCGCTCGACGATCTCGTGGTTGTTGCGCAGAGGCAGGTTTGCCGTTTCGGTCGTGACCGTCGAGAACAGCTGGCGCCCAGACCTGTCGGCCAGCAGCAGAATGCTGTCTTCGCCATATTGGCTGATGAAGCCGACGGCCAATCGGCGGAAGCCGTCGAAGTCTCCGTTGCGCAGGGAATCGCTGAGCGCGAGAACTTGCAGCGCGCCCGTCATCCGCTGCACCTCCGAGTCGAGCACGAGGCGCATGCTTCGCACCGTCTCGAGCACCCGTCGCGTCGCCTCGCTGCGGTCCTGGCGGTAGTTGGAATAAGCGAGACCGACCGCGAAGACGATCAACGGCAACATCGTTCCCGTGACCAAGAGAGCGAGCCGGACCGGCAGGGTGAGCTTTGACAAACGCGGGCGTCCCGATTCCAGCGCAGCTGCGCCAGATTATGATTTTGTCAAACCATACGGGCAGGACTTGCCCGGCGCCACGATTTTCGTATTTCCCTGGAGACAGGCGTCTCGGGAACTTTGCAGTGCAGCCGCTCGCGGCTCAGCTCATGCTGATGGCTGTGAGCAGCAGGCACATGGCGTACACGGCAGCCAAGCTAATCCCAGCGATCCGGGCTTCTCGATGCGGTGTCATGAGATCAACTCCGGGATGGCGGCCGCCGTCGCGGCGACCCCGTCGCGGCGACCGCTGGTTCGTCAGGTCTCAATCGACTTCCTGCACGACCATGCGCGTGCCGGGATCCACCAGCATGACACGATCGCCGGAGTAGACGTAGCGATATTGCGTGAGCGACGGACCCCAATCTGTCGGGACCGCCTCCAACTCGACATCGCTTGGAACCTGTGCGCCGACGATGATCTTTTCCTTCGTCGCCACCGGTCGCAGGTGATGCTCGGTGACGTAGGTTCTGATTCGCGTCCGGTATTGCGGCTCGATTTGAACCGTCGCATGGCCGGTTCCGGTCGTGGTCACCACGGTCGATTGCGCGAACGCGCCGGTCGAGATCATCAGCGCTGCTGCGGAAAGCAGGAATAGCTTCTTCATGTCGTCCTCCTCGATAACAAGCGCCGCACCAACATCTCACCGAAAGCGACGTTCCCGTCGGATAGGAACAAATTGCCAGTTTTTCCCGTTCGTGAATCGACCGGGCACGGAACGTCCGGAAATTGGAGGAGGAGAGAATGAAGCTGAGGATCGCAACAGCGGCAGTCATGATCGCCGCGTTTTCTTTGCCGGCGTTCGCGGCCGACGAGTTCTACGTCGTGCAGGACGTCAAGACCAAGAAATGCACGGTCGTCGACAAGAAGCCGACCGACACGACCACGACCGTCGTCAGCCCGTCGGGCACGATCTACAAATCGCGCACCGAGGCCGAGAGCGGCATGAAGACCGTCAAGGTCTGCACGTCAAACTGAGGAGGAGGCACATGCCAGTCTTGATTTTGTGGGCCGTGCCGGCCGTGCTGGTGATCGGCGGCGGCGTCTATCTGATCGGCCATTTCCACTAAGCTGAGCACAAAGGCAACGGGCTTTGCGATGCTCGCAAAGCCCGTTGCAACACATGTTGGGAACGTCAGAGATTGCTCTCGGTGATTGCGGCGTAGACCAGGCTGCGTAGTTCGCGCCGGATCGGGTAGGCGCTCGACGGCAGCACCTGGGTCATGAAGATGGTGATCAGCTCCTCGGCGGGGTCGATCCAGAACGAGGTCGTGGCCGCGCCGCCCCAATTGTATTCGCCGGGGCTGCCGGCGATCAGCGTCTCCGCGGGGCGCATGGTCACCGCAAAACCGAGACCAAAGCCGATGCCGTTGTAGGTCGCTTCCGAGAACAGCGAGCGCGAGACTTCCGGCAGCGCCTGTCCGCCCGGAATGTGATTGGTCGTCATCAGGGCAAGCGTCTTCGGACCGATCAGTCTGACACCGCCAAGCTCGCCGCCATTGAGCAGCGCACGGCAGAAGGTGAGATAATCCGCCACGGTCGAGCAGAGCCCGCCGCCCCCCGAAATGAAGGAGGGGGGCGTCAGGAACGAGCTTTTGGTCGGGTCGTCCTGGAGCGTCAGGCCCTCGCGGCGCTGGCCGGCATGCATGGTGAATCCGCCGCCGGGATCGGCGTTGTAGCAGGCGGCAAAGCGATGCGCCTTCGAGGCCGGGACGTGGAAATCAGTGTCGGTCATGCCGAGCGGATCGAGGATGCGTTGCCTCAGAAACTGCTCGAAAGGCACGCCTGAGATCTTGCCGACGAGGTAGCCGAGCACGTCGGTCGCGACCGAGTAGTTCCAGGACTCGCCCGGCGAGAACTCGAGCGGGATCTTTGCGAGGCTCTCGATCATGCCCTGGAGCGTGCCCGACTTCTCGACCTCGCCGATCTTCTCGGCGCGATAGGCGGCATCGACGTTGGAGCGCTGCTGGAAGCCATAGGTCAGCCCGGACGTATGCCGGAGCAGGTCGACGATCAGCATCGGCCGGGACGGCGGCCGGCTCAGGAAGTTGGGCCAGGTGCCGGCGACGAACACGCCGAGATTCTTCCATTCCGGAATGTACTTTGCGACCGGCTCGTCGATCGCGACCAGGCCCTGCTCGACCAGCATCATGAAGGCGATGCTGGTGAGCGGCTTGGTCATGGAATAGATGCGGTAGATGGTGTCGTCCTTGACCGGCGCCTTGCGCTCGACATCGGCAAAGCCCTGGACGGAGCTGTGGGCGACCTTGCCGCGGCGATAGACCAGGAGATGCGTGCCCGGAAATCGGCCGGCATCGATGTACCTGGCCTTCAGATGGGCATCGACGCGGTCGAGCGCGGCCTTGGACATGCCCACGGATTCGGGCGAGGCGGGGGTAGGGGCGAGCATCAGTTCCTCCGGGCAATTTTGTCAGACGTTGATAGCCGAAATGAGGACCTTATTCCAAGCGGGACGCGCTTAACGCGAGGCCGGAGATTGGTGTAGGCTCTGCTTGGAAAGCCGCCAAAAAGCCAGCCGGGCCAACGAGAAAATCCAGGGCAACGCACCATGACCCAGTTCAACGAGACCGAACTCACCGAAGCCGTCGTCAAAAGCTTCGACAACACACCGGATCCGCGTGCAAAATTCCTGCTCCAGGAATTGGTGAAGTCGCTGCACGATTACGTGAGCAAGACCGGTCTCACCTTCGAGGAGTGGGAATACGCCATCGACTTTCTCACGCGCACCGGCCAGAAATGCACCGACACCCGCCAGGAGTTCATCCTGCTCTCCGACGTGCTCGGCGTCTCCATGCTGGTCGACGCGGTCAACCATCGCGACCGCGACGGCGCGACGCAGACCACGGTGCTCGGCCCGTTCTACGTCGGCGAGCACAAGGTTACCGCCCACGGCACCGACATCTCGCCGAACAATCTCACGGGCGAGCGGATGTTCGTGCAGAGCCGGGTCACCGATCTCCACGGCAAACCGCTCGCGAACGTCCCGGTCGATGTCTGGCACGCCGACGATGACGGCTTCTACGATTCCCAGAAGGCCAATTACGACGAGGTCGGTGCCTCCGCGCGGGCGCGCTTCATCACCGACAGCGACGGCCGCTTCTTCTTCCGCACGATCTTGCCGTGCAGCTATCCTATCCCGACGGACGGGCCGGTGGGCGAGATGATCGTGCAGACCAAGCGCCATCCGATGCGCCCGGCGCACGTGCACTTCCTGGTCAATGCCAAGGGCTACGAGCCGCTGATCACCCACGTCTTCATGGAGGGCGATAAATATCTCGATTCCGACGTGGTGTTCGGCGTCAAGGACGACCTCGTCGCCAAGGTCGAGCCGCGCAACGAGCCCGAGATGCCCGACGGCGGCAAGGCCAACGGGCAGTGGCATCTGATGAGCTACGAGTTCCACCTCAAGCCGGGCGGAGGCATCGCGCCGAAGCCGCTGGGGACGAAGGCGGCTGAGCCGGCCTGATCGGCGCCGGCGATGCTAGCGGGCGTGCAACAGGGCGAGTAACGCGACGACGGCGCAGGCCAGCGTCACCGTTGTCAGCTTCCAGAACAGCAGCGGATTGCGCTCGATCAGGGGCGTGGTCGGCGTGCCGAGATAGGCTGGGTTAGGGTTCCTGAGTTCGTAGGTGAATTCGAACAGGTCCTCGTGGCGCTTGTTGGGATCGGGATGCAGCGCCCTGCGCAGCGCACCGTCGATCCAGACGGGGACGGCACGGTCGTCGTGGCTGGCCGGGCGATACCTGAGCTTCCAGGCATCCGACCGTCCTTTGATCCGCGCGATCTGAGCGCCGTAAGGTAGCTCTCCGGTCAGCATCTGGTAGCAGACGCTTGCCAGCGAGAACATGTCCGATCGCGGCGAGCCGCCTTCACCGAGAAAATATTCCGGTGCGGTGTACTGAACCGTGCCGAGGATCTCGGCATCATCAGGATTGGGCGCTGCCTCGACGACGCCGGCGACCTTGACCGCTCCGAAGTCGATGATCTTTGCCGTGCCGGTCTTGTCGATTAGGATGTTGTCGGGCCTCAAATCCTGATGCAGCATTTCCATGCGATGGAAGGCGCGCAGGCCCGCCGCGACCTGGTCGACGATGCTGCGCACGGTCTCGAGGTCGGGTCGCGGATTGTCCAGCATCCACTGCCTCAGCGTCTGCCCCTCGATGAACTCGGTTGCGACGTAGAGGTAGTTGCGCCGCCTGGACCGGGAGCACGGTTTCAGGACGTGGGGGCTGTCGATCCGGCGCGCGATCCACTCCTCCATCAGGAAGCGCCTCAGATAGGCCGGGTCGTCGCGCAGATCGATCGACGGAATCTTCAGCGCGACCATCTCCCCGGTCTCGGTGTCGACGGCGAGGTAGATGTGGCTGCGGCTGGAGGCATGCACTTCGCGGACGATGCGGTAGCCGTCGAACAAGGCGCGCGGCTCCAGCAGGGGCGGCAGCGGCAGCTCGGCCGTGCCACCGAAAATATCGGCCGAGCCCGCCAGCGGCACCCCGTCGATGCGCAGGATCTGCACGGTGATGTTGTCGTCGCTGCCGCGCCGGTAGGCTTCCTCGACGATGGTTTGCGCGGCCGCGTCGAGATCGGCGGCGGAGGCCGCGAGGGTGCTCGTGACGAATCGATGATCGACGAATTCGTAGGCGCCGTCCGTTGCCAGCAGGAAAATGTCGCCTGGTTCGACCTGTAGGGCCTGATAATCGATTTCGATTTGCGGATTGATCCCGAGCGCGCGGCCGAGATAGGTCTGCTCGGACGAGACGATGATCCGGTGATCGTCGGTGAGCTGCTCGAGGGCCTTGCCGGCGACGCGGTAGATCCGGCAATCGCCGACGTGAAAGATGTGGGCCATGGTCGATTTGACGACCATGGCCGTGAAGGTGCAGACGTAGCCCTTGTCGCGATCGTAGGCATATTGGCTGCGCCGCGTTTCCGCGTGCAGCCAGGAGTTGGTCGCTTCCAGGACGCGCCGCGCCGAATTCTTCACCGTCCAGGATTCGGAGGTGCAGTAATAGTCGGTCAGGAAGCTCTTGACCGCCGACTCGCTCGCCACCTGGCTCACCGCGCTGCTCGAGATGCCGTCGGCCAGCACGACGGCGATGCCCTTCAGGCTCAGCAGCGGCTCGATCGGGATCAGCGCGCCGTGGAAGTCCTGGTTGACCGGCTTGCGCCCCTTGTCGGAGTGCTGCCCGATCGAGATTTGCAAGCCCCGGCCCATCCTCGCCACCAATGCAAAGGGAGCCTCACCTTAGCAGGCAAAGCTCCCTTGTCGGACGACACTCTCTCGTTTGAATAGCGATCGCTCAGGCCGCTGCGCGCGGCTGGCTCTTCGCCGCGACCTCACGCTTGGGCTTGGTCAGCACATGCGTGGTGTAGAGGGTGAGGCCGGTGAAGGCGAGGCCGCCGACGAGGTTGCCCAGCACGGTCGGGATCTCGTTCCAGATGAAATAATCCAGGATCGAGAACTTGGCGTGCAGCATCAGCCCCGACGGGAACAGGAACATGTTCACCACCGAGTGCTCGAACACCATGTAGAAGAACACCAGGATCGGCATCCACATCGCGATGACCTTGCCCGGGACAGTGGTCGAGATCATCGCGCCGACGACGCCGGTCGAGACCATCCAGTTGCAGAGCATGCCGCGGATGAACAGCGTCGCCATGCCGGCGGCGCCGTGTGCGGCATAGCCAAGGGTACGGCCTTCGCCGATATTGCCGATCGCGGTGCCGACCTTGTCCGGGTCCTGGGTGAAGCCGAAGGTCGTCACGAACGCCATCATGAAGGCCACGGTCAGCGCGCCGCCGAAATTGCCGATGAAGACGAGACCCCAGTTGCGCAGGACGCCGCCGAGCGTGACGCCGGGCCGCTTGTCGAGCAGGGCGAGCGGGGAGAGCACGAAGACGCCGGTCAGAAGGTCGAAGCCCAGCAGATAGAGCATGCAGAAGCCGACCGGAAACAGCAGCGCGCCAACGATCGGCTGGCCGGTATTGACGTTGATGGTCACGGCGAACCATGCCGCAAGCGCCAGGATGGCGCCGGCCATGTAGGCGCGGATGACCGTATCCCGGGTGGACATGAAGATCTTGGATTCCCCAGCGTCCACCATCTTGGTGACGAATTCCGAAGGCGCGAGATACGACATCGTCAGTTCCTTTGTGCGTGTGAACCCTTGAGGCGCGCCCGTTGCCGGATCGCGCCCTGGTCACCCCGATGAACCGCATCCCGCGGGGCAGGAACGCGCGACCTGCGCGATGTCGGCATGCACTGGGATAGCGTCACGATGACCGCGCCCCCGGCGGTCCGGCGAACAGGCTTCGCTATCCCCATGGCCGTCGGAAGCGCGATGCCCCGGGCGCACTGCAGTCATCGTTGACCTGCACGACATGAAGCAATCGATGTGCCAATGGGGCGGTGGCCTGGGTCGGCCGTCTGGGCGGGGTTCAGCGCCAGGTTTGCTGGGGATTGCTCCACGCGAATTTGCTCGCGCGGGGCCGCCAAATCGGGGCTATGGCGAAAAAGCGGGCGCCTGCACAACTCTTGTGCGACGCACAATCAACAGGCGAATCGGCATTCAAGAATTGAGCGAGAAGCCGAAGTTTGATGCAATTATAGGCTCGCCTAAAGATTCATCAGTCAATTTAAGTCGCTGTTTTATATTGAGTTTTGTCGATTGCTGCCGTTGGCACAAGGTTTGAATTACCGGATCTGACGCCATCGACGCCGTCACAAGCAATCAACCAATCTGTGACACCGCCCAATCGGGGCTCTCCCCGAGCGTGCCTCTTTGCGTCCGCGATTTGTCGGTGTCGCGCCTTCCTAGTGAAAGGGATTTTCCAATGAGGGAAGACAATCCGACCTGGATCTCAGACTGGAGACCGGAGGATGAGGCATTCTGGAATGCGACGGGCAAGACCATCGCCCGGCGTAACCTGATCTGGTCGATCGTGGCCGAGCATATCGGCTTCTCCGTGTGGCTGATCTGGAGCATCGTCGCGACCAAGCTGCCGCAGGCAGGTTTCCACTACTCGACCGATGAGCTGTTCCAGCTCGTGGCCGTCCCCGGCCTGATCGGCGCCTTGATGCGCTTCCCCTATACGTTTGCGGTGACGACGTTCGGCGGTCGCAACTGGACCATCTTCAGCGCTGCGATCCTGTTCATTCCGACGCTGTCGCTCGCCTACTTCGTGAGCCAGCCCGAGACGCCGTTCTGGCTGATGCTGCTGATCGCTTCGACGGCGGGCCTCGGCGGCGGCAATTTCGCCTCCAGCATGACCAACATCTCGTTCTTCTTCCCGGACCGGATGAAGGGCTCGGCGCTGGGTCTCAATGCCGCCGGCGGCAACATCGGCGTCTCCAGCGTGCAGTTGCTGACCCCGATCCTGATGACCGTTGGCGCCATCAACCTGTTCCAGGCGACGCCGGTCGGCGGTGTCTATCTGCAGAACGCGGGCCTGATGTGGGTGCTGCCGATCGCGCTCGCGGTGTTCGGCGCGGTGTTCTTCATGAACAACCTGACCTCGGCCAAGTCGTCGGTGAAGAACCAGCTCGCGATCGTCAAGCGCAAGCACACCTGGATCATGGCCTTCATCTACATCGGAACGTTCGGCTCCTTCATCGGCTACTCCGCCGCGTTTCCGCTGCTGATCAAGACCCAGTTTCCGACGGTGACGATCTCGATCGCGTTCCTCGGTCCGCTGGTCGGCTCGCTGTCGCGTCCGTTCGGCGGCTGGCTCGCCGACAAGGTCGGCGGCTCGATCATCACCTTCTGGAACTTCATCGCGATGGCGGCAGCCACGATCGGCGTGCTGTACTTCGTCGGGCAGAAGGACTTCACCGGTTTCCTGTCGATGTTCCTGATCCTGTTCCTGACGACTGGCATCGGCAACGGTTCGACCTACCGCATGATCCCCTCGATCTTCCGCGAGGAGAACCTGTTCAAGGTGCGCGGCAAGGGCGATGCGGCGCGCGCGATGGCATTGAAGACTGCGAGCATCGAGAGCGGTGCGGCGGTCGGCTTCATCGGCGCGGTCGGTGCCGTCGGCGGCTATCTGATCCCGAGCAGCTTCGGCAAGTCGATCGCTGCGACCGGCGGTCCGCAGCTCGCACTTGCGATCTTCCTCGCATTCTACGCCCTCTGCCTGGGGCTGACCTGGTGGTTCTACCTGCGTCGCAGCTCGCAGGCCGAAGGCGCGCCAAGCCTTGCCGAAGCGCGCGTGTGAGCATGATCCGGAAAAGTGTGAAGCGGTTTTCCGACGAGATCATGCTCAAGGACTAGAGCCTGGTACGAAACACGCTTCTCCCCGTACGCGGGGAGAAGCCGCTCTGATGACGTTTGACCCATGAACTTTTTCCGCAACGAGGCGGACAAAGGCAGACCGAAACAGACAGGAGACCATCATGACGCCACAGCAGATCGCCCTCGTGCAGCAGAGCTTTTCCAAGGTCGCACCGATTTCAGAAGCAGCCTCGCAGCTGTTCTACGATCGCTTGTTCGAGGTCGCTCCGTCCGTGCGCGCGATGTTTCCCGAAGACATGACCGAGCAGCGCAAGAAGCTGATGGGCATGCTCGCCGCCGTCGTCGGCGGCCTGTCCAATCTCGAGACGATTCTTCCCGCGGCATCGGCGCTCGCCAAGCGTCACGTCGGCTACGGCGCCAAGGCCGAGCACTACCCCGTGGTCGGCGCGACCTTGCTGTGGACCCTCGAGAAGGGCCTCGGCGAGGCCTGGACGCCCGAACTCGCAACCGCCTGGACCGACGCTTACGGCGTCTTGTCCGGCTACATGATTTCCGAGGCCTACGGCCCACAGGCGCAGGCCGCCGAATAGGAGATGTCTCGTGAGTGAACCGCTCGTCATCGTCGGTAACGGTATGGCAGCCGCGCGTCTGGTCGACGAGCTCGCCAAGACCGCACTCGGCCGTTATGCGGTCGCTGTGATCGGCGAGGAGCCGCGGCTCGCTTACAACAGAGTGCTGCTCTCATCCGTGCTGGCCGGCGAGACCGGCTCGCACGAGATCGAGCTCCGGCCGGCGGACTGGTGGCGCCATCGCGGCGTCACCGTGCGCTATGGCTATCGCGTCACCGAGATCGACACCGGCCGCCGCGAGCTCAAGATCGCGGGCGAAGAGAGCATGGAATACTCCAAGCTCGTGCTCGCCACCGGCTCGACGCCGCTGCGGCTCAACGTAGCAGGTGCCGATCTCGCCGGCGTGCACACCTTCCGCGACACCCGCGACGTCGATCTGCTTCTGACGCTGGCGGCAGCGAAGAAGCGCGTCGTCGTGGTCGGCGGCGGGCTCCTCGGGCTGGAGGCAGCCTATGGCCTGGCCAAGGCCGGCGCGCCCGTCACCCTGCTGCATCTGATGGACCGGCTGATGGAGCGTCAGCTCGATGGTCCGGCCGCCGATTTGCTCAAGACGCTGGTCGAGCGCAAGGGCATTCGCATCATGCTCAACGCCTCCACCGCCCGCATCCACGGCGAGCACCACGTCGAAGCCGTGGAGCTGGCCGACGGCAGCCGCATCGAAGCGGACGCCGTGATATTCGCCGCCGGCATCCGGCCCAACATTGCGCTCGCCAAAGATGCCGGCATCGCGGTCAACCGCGGCATCGTCGTCAACGACGTGATGCAGACGGCGTCTCCCGACATCTACGCGCTCGGCGAATGCGCCGAACATCGCGGCACCTGCTATGGCCTGGTCGAGCCTGCTTATGAGCAGGCGCGGGTGCTGGCCAGGCATCTCGGTGGCCGCCCCGCCGCCTACCAGGGCAGCGTGGTCTCGACCAATCTGAAAGTGTCCGGCGTCAGCGTGTTCTCGGCCGGCGACTTCATGGGCGGTGAGGGCAGCGAGAGCCTCGTGCTGTCGGACCGCCGCCGCGGGACCTACAAGAAGCTCGTCATTTCAGACGGATGCCTTACCGGCGCCGTGCTGATCGGCGAGACCGCCGACGCGCTCTGGTATCTCGAATTGATCCGCACCCGCGAGAAGATTGCTGCCATCCGGGCCGACATGATGTTCGGCCGCGCGCTCGCGCTTCCTTCCAAAGCTGCGTGATGGAGGCGGCTTGATATGACGGCGATCGATCCCACGCTTCGCACCACCAAGACGACCTGTCCCTATTGCGGCGTCGGCTGCGGCGTGCTCGCAACGCCCGATGGCGCGGGCGGCGCAGCGATCGCGGGCGACCCGGACCATCCCGCCAATTTCGGCCGGCTGTGCTCGAAGGGCTCCGCACTCGGTGAGACCGTCGGGCTGGAGGGCCGGCTGCTCTATCCGATGATCCGCTGCAAGGGCGTGCTGGAGCGCGTGGCCTGGAGTGACGCGCTCGATCATGTCGCGCATCGCATGAAGCACATCGTCGCACGCGACGGCGCGGACGCAGTCGCATTCTATCTGTCCGGTCAGCTCCTCACCGAGGATTATTACGTCGCCAACAAGCTGATGAAGGGCTTTGTCGGCACCGCCAATGTCGACACCAATTCGCGGCTCTGCATGTCGTCCTCGGTCGCCGGCCACCGCCGCGCCTTCGGTGCCGACACCGTGCCGGGCTGCTATGAGGATCTCGACCAGGCGGATCTCTTGGTTTTCGTCGGCTCGAACGCCGCCTGGTGCCATCCGGTGCTGTTCCAGCGCATGCTGAAGAACCGCGCCGAGCGCGGCGCGCGGATGATCGTGATCGATCCGCGCCGCACCGATACCGCAAGCGACGTCGATTTGTTCCTTGGCCTCAAGCCGGGCACCGACACCGCGCTGTTCTCCGGCCTGTTCGTGCATCTCGCCGACAATGGCGCGCTGGATCTGGACTATGTCGCGCGTAACACCTCGGGCTTCGACGACGCGCTGGCGCGTGCGCGCAACATCGCCGGCAGCGTCACCGCGACTGCGCTTGCGACCGGCCTCTCCGAGCAGGACGTCGCCACCTTCTTCAGGATGTTCCGCGAGACGCCCCGCGTCGTGACGCTGTACTCCCAGGGCGTCAACCAGTCGGCGCAGGGCACCGACAAGGTCAACGCGATCCTGAACTGTCATCTCGCCACGGGCCGCATCGGCAAGCCCGGCGCGTCGCCGTTCTCGCTCACCGGCCAGCCGAATGCGATGGGCGGCCGCGAGGTCGGCGGGCTCGCCAACATGCTTGCCGCACACATGGGCTTCACACCCCCGGATATCGACCGCGTCAGGCGGTTCTGGAGGGCGCCGCGCATCGCCACCCATGAGGGGCTGAAGGCGGTGCAGCTGTTCGAGGCGATCAACCGCGGCGAGGTCAAGGCGCTGTGGGTGATGGGCACCAATCCCGCGGTGTCGCTGCCCGATGCGGATTTCGTGCGTGAAGCGCTGAAGAAGCTCGAGCTGTTCGTGGTGTCCGAGAACGTGCTCAGCAACGACACGGTCGAGGCCGGCCCGCATGTGCTGCTGCCGGCGCTGGCGTGGGGCGAGAAGTCGGGCACGGTGACCAATTCCGAGCGCCGCATCTCGCGCCAGCGTTCGTTCCTGCCGGCGCCGGGTGAAGCGCGGCCGGACTGGTGGATTCTCAGCGAGACCGCCAAGCGTCTCGGCTTCGGCGACAGCTTCAATTACAAATCCGCCGCCGATATTTTCCGCGAGCACGCCGCGCTCTCGGCCTTCGAGAACAATGGCAGCCGCGATTTCGACATCGGCGCCCTGACGTCGCTGTCCGACGAGGATTTCGACGCCTTGACGCCGGTGCAGTGGCCGGCGCGCGCAGGCGCAGAACCGGGAGAGCGCTTCTTCGCGGAAGGTGGCTTCTTCACCAATGACGGCAAGGGTCGCTTCGTCGCGCCGGAAGTGCCGTCACTGCGAGCCGAGACCGGCCCGTCCCGTCCCCTGAGGCTCAATACCGGGCGCATTCGCGACCAGTGGCACACCATGACGCGTACCGGCCTCAGCCAGCGGCTGGGCGCGCATCTGCCCGAGCCCTTCGTCGAGATCCATCCCGACGATGCCGGCAAATACGGCATTGCTCACGACGGCTATGCCCGCATCACCACCGACTACGGTCAGTGCATCCTGAAGGCCGTCGTCAGCGATCGGCAGCAGCGCGGCACCCTGTTCGCGCCGATCCATTGGAGTGCGATGAACGCCTCGCATGGGCGCGTCGGGGCGCTGGTGCACTCCTTCACCGATCCGTTCTCCGGCCAGCCGGAATCGAAGGCGACGCCGGCAGCGATCGCGCCGTATGAATTCGTCTTCCGCGGTTTTGCGCTGTCGCGAAAACAGTTCAATCTGCCGCCCAACCTGCTGTGGACACGCGTCACGGTCAGCGGCGGCTTTGGCTATCTCTTCGCCGACAACGCGGATCTGTCGCGCTGGCCGACCTGGCTCGAGCGCGTCGCCGGCGAGGACGTGGCCGAGTACCGCGATTTCGGCGGTGGCGTTTTCCGCGCGGCTTCGTTTTCCGGCGACCGTATCGAGACCTGCCTGTTCGTCGGGCCCGCACACGATGCCGGCGACTGGGAGGTGGTGAAGAGCCTGTTCGCGGCCGATCGCGTCACCGACGATCAGCGCCGCATGCTGCTGTCGGGTAAATCCAGCGAAGGCTCAGCTTCGACCGGCCCTGTTGTCTGCGCCTGCTTCGGCGTCGGCCGCGGCACCATCTGCGACACCATCGCGAGCGGTGCCCGCACGGCTGCCGAGATAGGTACCAAGCTGAAGGCTGGCACCAATTGCGGCTCCTGCATCCCCGAGCTGAAGCGCCTGATCGCGACGACGGAGGTGGTCGCGGCGCAAGAGACAAAGCGGGTCGGCGCGGCCAGGTAGGTCGTCTTCCCCGGGGGCCCATTTTGGGTAGGCGCGCCGCATCGGCCCCGGCCGACAGTTGCAAGAATTTTAAGCAATTCCCGCTAACGTGCATTAATTTTTACGAATTGATACTGTTAAAGGGTCGGGAACGCATGTCGAGCAAACTTCGGTTGCGTCGCTTGAGCTCAAGCGCGAGCAAATTTCGTTTGGGCCTGCGCACGCAGGTCCTTTTGCTCGGTGTCACCGGCGTGGTCGTGGTCGGCATGATCTATCTTGCCGGCCGGCAGATCGAGGACCGGAGCCGCGCCGTCGCCGATCGCTTCGCGAAGCTTGAATCAGAGACGGCCCGCCTGTCCGAGAGCCTGCTGCAGGGCCGTGAGATCGCGACCGGCTTTCTTCAGAAACCCAACGACAAGAAGGTGGCGGCGCATGAGGAGACGCTGCGAGCCGCGACCGCCCATTTGACGGAAGTCGAGGAGATCGCGGGTGCACTGCCCGAAGGCGATCCGCTGCGCAAGGCGCTGTCGTTTCGACCTGTCATCAGCAGCTATGCCACCCGCTTCTCCAACGTCGTCGCGGCCCAGAAGCTCGTCGGCTTCAACGAGAATGACGGCTTGCAGGGCAAGCTCCGCGCGGCCGTGCATTCGGTCGAGAGCAAGCTCAAGGCGTTCGACAAGCCGAGGCTCGCCGTCCTGATGCTGATGATGCGGCGGCATGAGAAGGATTTCATGCTGCGCGGCGAGGACAAATACAGCGACGAGCTCGTCAAGCGCGTCGGCGAATTTCTGCCCGAGCTTGCGAAGGCCGATCTGCCCGATGACGCCAAGGCCGAGATCAGGAAGCTGATCGACATTTACAAGAGCAGCTTCCTCGCCTTCTCGGCCGGCCAGAGCACGCTGAACGACGAGGCGGAGGATCTGGCACAGATCTACGACCGGCTGCGGCCAAATCTCGAGGTCGTCCGAAACGCGGCTGGCGCACGGCTCGATGCCGTCAGGGACGAGCTTGTGGTCGTGCAGCGCTATGTGGTCTGGTCCATCGGCATCACCGTTGCCGTGATGATCGCGATTGCGTTCTGGTTTGGACGCAGGCTCACGGCGCCGCTGACCCGCATGGTCAAGGCGATGGAGCAGCTTGCTGATGGCGATCTCGATCGTCCGATCGAGCGGATCGATCGCCAGGACGAGATCGGCAAGATCTCGTCCTCGCTCTCCGTCTTCCATCACAAGCTGCTCGAGAACCGGCAATTGTCCGAAGCGCGCGAGCAGGCCAAGCGCGATGCGGAAGTCCAGCGTAGGCAGGGCATGCTCGAGATCGCCGACCGTTTCGAGGACGCCGTCGGCAATATCGTCAATGCCGTCACCTCCGCGTCCTCCGAAATCGAGCTGGCCTCGAACGGATTGTCCGGTACGGCGGAGGCGACCAACGCGTTGTCCACGACGGTTGCTGCCGCCTCGGGGCAATCCTCGGCCAGCGTTCAGTCGGCGGCTGCCGCATGCCAGGAGTTGGTCACGTCAGTCGGCGAAGTCGGCCGCAGGGTCGCGCAGTCGCACGAGGTTGCACTTGCAGCCGTCGAGCAAGCCAACCGGACCAACAGCCAGATCGATGCGCTCTCGCAGACGGCGGACCGCATCGACGAGGTCGTGCGGATGATCTCGGCGGTGGCGGGGCAGACCAATCTGCTGGCGCTGAACGCGACGATCGAGGCGGCGCGCGCCGGCGAGGCGGGCCGCGGCTTTGCGGTCGTCGCCTCCGAGGTGAAGGCGCTCGCCAGCCAGACCGCGAAAGCGACCGACGAGATCGGCCGCCAGGTCGCGCAGATTCAATCGGCCACGCGGCAGTCGGTCGACTCCATCAAGCAGATCGGCGGCACCATCGAATCCATGGCCGACATCGCCTCCTCGATCGCCGCCGCAGTCCAACAACAGGGCGCCGCCGCGCAGGCCATCGCCCGCGACGTTCAGCAGGCCGCGCAAGGCGCCTCCGAAGTCTCGACCAGTGTCGAGAACGTCAGGCGCGGTGCCTCCGAAACCGGCGCCGCCGCCGGCCAGGTGCATGGCGCGGCGCTCGCGCTACTCGACGAGAGCAAACGGCTTGGCAGCGAAGTCGAGCAGTTCCTTGCGACGGTCCGCGCGGCTTGAGTTGGGGCTGCGCAACTCAAGGACGGTCGCGTGCCCCGGACGCTGCGCATCACGAAGTGGTGCGCTGCAGAGCCGGGGCGATATAACCGCGGAGTGTTTGGCCTCTCTGGGTCCCGGCTCTGCGCAGCAACGCTGATGCGTTGCAGCGCGTCCGGGACACGAGAGTGGTGCGAGCCGGTAACACACTCCAACGCAGGCATGAATCCACATAATCGACGCCGCCGCGATAGTGCCCTATGGTGTCGCGCGCTGCCTCTCGACATTCACAATCAATCATGTTCCCGGAGGCGCCGCCGCGGGCAGCGGAGTTTGGAGACAAACATGAAGACAAAATCCTTCGGCAAGTCAGGCGCCAACGTCTCCGTCATCGGGCAGGGCACCTGGTATCTCGACCATGGTGATCGCAAGCGCGCGATCGCGGCGCTTCAGCGCGGGCTCGATCTCGGCATGACCCATATCGACACTGCGGAGATGTATGGCGATGCCGAGCTCGTCATCGCCGATGCGATTGCGGGTCGTCGTGACGACGTGTTCCTGGTTTCGAAGGTGCTGCCGAGCAATGCTTCACGCCGCGGCACCATCACGGCCTGTGAGCGCTCGCTGAAGCGGCTGAAGACCGATCGTCTCGATTGCTATCTGTTGCACTGGCGCGGCTCGTATGACCTCGAGGACACCGTGGCCGCGTTCGAGGAACTGGTAGAGGCCGGCAAGATCAAATCCTGGGGCGTCTCCAATTTCGACGCCGACGATCTCGACGAGATTATCGAGGTCTCGGGCGAAGGCAGGATCGCCTGCAATCAGGTGCTCTATCATCTCGGGGAACGCGCGATCGAGCACGCGGTGATCCCGTGGTGCGAGCGGCACGGTGTCGCCGTCGTTGCCTATTCGCCGTTCGGGCACGATGATTTTCCGGATGCGCGCAGCAAGGGCGGCGCCGTGCTGGCGCGCATTGCAGAGGCGCGTCGTGCGACACCGCGTCAGGTCGCATTGAGCTTCCTCACCCGTGCGACTACGGTGTTCGCGATCCCGAAGGCGTCATCGGCGGAACATGCCGGCGAAAATGCGGCGGCGGGCGATCTCGCGCTGACGAAAGAGGAGATTTCGGCATTGGATGCGGCGTTTCCGCGCGGCCCGAAGCCGCGCAGCCTGCCCATGCTGTAGCGCACAAACGCGCAATATTAACGGGGCGTTGACGCGCGTGGACGTCAGCGCATATCGGCCTCCTGTTTTCGGAAGTTGTGAACGCGGCGCATTTGTCGTTTTTTATAGCCCGTCTCGATTCGCATTTTTCCCAGGTCGACCAGTGACACCGCCGCCCGCCGCAGCCGCAAGGCTCGACAGTGTTCCCATGCCCTTGCCAGAGAAGAAGCAGGAGGCTCGCCGCGCGCCTGCGCGCGTCGACCATCCCTTCAAGGGTATCGCGCTGGTGCTGCTGTCGACGATCTTCCTCGGCTGCTCCGACGTCACTTCGAAATATTTGTCATCGAGCCTGCCGTCGATCGAGATCACCTGGATTCGCTTCGTCACCTTCGCGCTGATGTTCCTGCCGGTGATGCTGCCGGGCTCGCCGCTGCATGCGATGCGGACCGAACGGCTGGGCCTGCAGATCATGCGCGGCACGGCGCTGCTCGGCTCCTCGCTCTTCTTCATCACCGGCTTGCGCTTCCTTCCCATCGCGGAAGCCTCTGCCACCGGCTTCGTCTCGCCGTTGTTCGTCACCGCGCTCTCGATCATCTTCCTCAGCGAGAAGGTCGGCATGCGCCGCTGGATCGCGACCGCGATCGGCCTGTTCGGCGTGATGATCATCATTCGTCCGGGCTCGGCCGCGTTTCACGTGGCCGCGTTCTTCCCGATCATCTCGGCATTCTGCTGGGCCGCCGCGCTGATCATGACGCGCCTGATGAGCGGGCGTGAGGCCGTTCTCACCACGATGGCCTATTCGGCGCTCACGGGCGTTGCGATCCTCACCGTCATGGTACCGTTCGTCTGGGTCACACCGACCTGGACGGGCATCGGGCTCGGCATCGTGATCGGCCTGGCCTCCACCGTCGGGCAGTGGATCATCGTGCTGGCCTATCGCTATGGTGATGCCTCGGTGCTGGCGCCGTTCTCCTACACGCAATTGCTGTGGGTCAGCATCTTGGGCTTCTTCGTCTTCGGCGAGCTGCCCGATGTCTGGACCGTTACGGGAGCGGCCTTCATCGTCGCCAGCGGGCTCTACATCGCCCATCGCGAGCGCGTCCGCCGCGCCCAGGTTTTGGTGCAGGCAGCGCGGTCGCCGAACCCCTGACGCAAGTTCGCGCGTCCTGATACGTGCTATCAACGGCTTCAGCGAAGTGGGAGGAGCCGGATGCGCGCCGCGATTTTCAGGAACGGTGAGATTGTCGTTGGTCAGATGGCCGAGCCGAAGCCCGGCCCCGGCCAGGTGTTGGTCAAGACGCTCGCCTGCGGCATCTGCGGCTCCGACCTGCACGCGCGCCAGCACGCGCCGCGGATGGTGGAGATGGCCAAGAAGACCGGCCGCACGCCGATGGACCTGTCGCGCGATGTCGTGTTCGGTCACGAGTTCTGCTGCGAGATCCTCGACTACGGCCCCGGCACGATGCGCAAGCTCAAGCCCGGCACGCATGTGTGTTCGCTACCGGCGCTGCTGACGCCTGAAGGCATCAAGGGCATCGGCTATTCCAACGAGCTTGTCGGAGGCTATGCAGAGCAGATGCTGCTCAGCGAGCCGCTGTTGCTCGAGGTGCCGAACGGCCTTGCTCCGGAACATGCCGCGCTCACCGAGCCGCTCGCGGTCGGCGTTCACGCGGTGGCGAAGGCAAATATCCAAGGCGGCGAGGTGCCGCTGGTGATCGGCTGCGGCCCGGTCGGGCTGGCCGTGATCGCGGCCCTGAAGATCAAGGGCCTGCACCCGATCGTCGCCGCCGACTATTCGCCGGCGCGCCGCGCGCTCGCAGCTCAGCTCGGTGCCGACGTCGTCGTCGATCCCAAGGTGTCGCAGCCCTACACGAGCTGGGCCGAGCACGCGCAGATGTCGGAGGCGGAGAAGGCGGCGCGGCCGCCGTTCCAGGCCATGCTGCCGGCGCTGAAGCCCGCTGTCATCTTCGATGCGTCGGCGTGCCCGGCCTGCTGCAGCAGGTGTTCGAGGGCGCCCCGCGCGATGCCAAGATCGTCGTGGTCGGCGTCTGCATGGAGAGCGACAGAAGCGAGCCCATGCTCGGCATCATGAAGGAGCTCAACGTCCAGTACGTGCTCGGCTACACGCCGGAGGAGTTTGCGGCCTCGCTCCGCCTGATCGCGGAAGGGCAGGTGGATGCTGCGGCCATGGTGACGGCGGAAGTCGGCATCGACGGCGTCGCCAAGGCCTTCGCCGATCTCGCCAACCCCGAGGCGCACACCAAGATCATCGTGCAGCCGTGGCGATGAGGGGAACGTAGGGTGGATTAGCCGAAGGCGTAATCCACCGCTGTTGATCTTCGCGGAGGCAGAAGAGGTGGGTTACGCCGAGCAACTCCACCCTACGAAACCGCGATCAATACTTCGCAGGCACGTACATCTCCGCCGGAATCGGGCCGCGGTGATAGTCGGGGTTGCGCACGCGCGCCGGCAGCATCACCGGCACATGCGCGACGTCCTGATAGGGGATCTGGCTGAGCAGATGCGAGATGCAGTTGAGGCGCGCGCGCTTCTTGTCGACGGCATCGACGATCCACCACGGACTGTCAGGCAGATGCGTGTGCTCCAGCATGGTCTCCTTGGCCTTGGTGTAGGCCTCCCAGCGGCTGCGCGCCTCGACATCCATCGGGCTCAGCTTCCACTGCTTGAGCGGATCCTTGATCCGCATTGTGAAGCGGAATTGCTGCTCGTCATCCGTGATGGAAAACCAATATTTGATCAGGATGGTTCCAGAGCGGATCAGCATCCGTTCGAATTCCGGCACCGATTGGAAGAACTCCTGGTACTGCTCCTCGGTGCAGAAGCCCATCACGCGCTCGACGCCGGCGCGATTGTACCAGCTGCGGTCGAACAGCACGATCTCGCCGCCGGCCGGCAGGTGGGAGACGTAGCGTTGGAAATACCATTGCGTCCGCTCGCGCTCGCTCGGGGCGGGAAGCGCCGCGACGCGGCAGATGCGGGGATTGAGGCGCTGGGTGATGCGCTTGATGACGCCGCCCTTGCCGGCGGAGTCGCGGCCCTCGAACAGCACCACGACCTTCTTCTTTTCCATCTGCACCCAGTCCTGGAGCTTGACCAACTCGCCCTGGAGGCGGAGCAGCTCCCGGAAATAGACCTTGCGGTCGACCGTCGGGTTGAGCACGTCGGTCTCGTCCAAGAGCTCGTCGAGCCTGCTGTCGTCAAGCTCCATTTCCAGCTCCTCGTCCAGATCGTCGGCCATCTCCTGGATGATGCGCTCGCGCTTGGCGGTCTGGGAGGTGCGGTCGGATGCAGTCATGGGTCCTTCTCACGGCAGAATTATCTGTCGCTCGGGACCATCGGCGGGGTTTATTGCGCGCATATGACAGACGCGGCCGTCACACCGGCAGCGCGATCGAATATTTCACCTGGCTCAGCGCAAAGCTCGATTCGATCGAGGCGATGCCGTCGAGCCGGGTCAGCTTGGTCTTCAGGAACGTCTCGTAGGAGGCGAGGTCGGCCGCGACGACGCGCAGGAGATAGTCGCGGTTGCCGGTCATCAGATAGCACTCCAGCACCTCGTCCCATTTGGAGATGGCGCGGGCGAAGCGGTTGAGGTCCTCCTCCTTCTGGCGCGCCAGCTTGATCGAGATGAACACGCTGACATGCAGACCCAGCGCCTTCTGGTCCACGGTCGCGATGTAGCGTGAGATCACGCCGCGCTCCTCCAAGAGCTTGACCCTGCGATGGCAGGGCGAGACCGAGAGCCCGACCTTGTCGGCGAGTTCCTGCATGGTCAGGCGGCTGTCGTTCTGGAGATGGCTGAGGATCTTGCGGTCGATGGCGTCGAGCTCGGGCATTGGAACAAAACCTGCAGATAATGGCGGGTTATTGGTATAGTATCCCAATATCGACGGGTATGACGCGAAAAATTGAGAAATCTGGCGCCGCCGGCAGGCGTATGATCCGGCTTATTTTCCGGAGCATCGCCATGCCCGTCGATTCCGCGCGTCTCGAAACCCTGACTGCACTGGCCCGCAAGGCGCTGTGGCTGTCGTCATGGACGATCCATCACGCCAACCATGTCCGCTCCAACTCGGATGGGCTGAAGGTCGGCGGCCATCAGGCTTCGTCCGCCTCGCTCGCCACCATCATGTCGGCGCTGTATTTCCATGTGCTGCGCCCGGAAGATCGCGTCGCGGTGAAACCGCATGCGAGCCCGGTGTTCCACGCCATCCAATATCTGTTCGGCCGGCAAAGCTGCGAGAAGCTGGAAAACTTCCGCGGCTTCAAGGGCGCGCAGTCCTATCCCTCGCGCACCAAGGATGTCGACGATGTCGATTTCTCCACCGGCTCGGTCGGCCTCGGCGTCGCGCAGACGCTGTTCGCCTCGCTGGTGCAGGATTACGTCAAGGCGCATGGCTGGATGAAGGATCGCCGCGAAGGTCGGATGATTGCCCTCGTCGGCGATGCCGAGATGGACGAGGGCAATATTTTCGAGGCCCTGGCAGAAGGCTGGAAGCACGGCCTGCGCAACACCTGGTGGGTCGTCGACTACAACAGGCAGTCGCTCGACGCCGTCGTGCGCGAAGGTCTGTGGGAAAAGTTCGAAACCATGTTCCGCAATTTCGGCTGGGACGTGGTCATCGTGAAGTACGGCCGCCTGATGCGCGAGGCCTTTGCCGAACCCGGTGGCGAGGCGCTGAAGGGTTGGATCGACAATTGCCCGAACGCGCTCTATGCGGCGCTGTGCTTTCAGGGCGGCGCCGCCTTCCGCAAGCATCTGCATGACGAGATCGGAGACCAGGGCCCGATCACCGAGCTGATCGACAAGCGCAGCGACGAGGAGCTCTTGGCGCTGATGTCTAACCTCGGCGGCCACGACATGGCGAGCATGGTCGAGGCGTTCGAGTCCGTCGACCACGACCGCCCGGTCTGCTTCATCGCCTACACCATCAAGGGCGTCGGCCTGCCGTTCCAGGGCCACAAGGACAACCACGCCGGCTTGATGACCGTCGCGCAGATGGAGAAATACCGCGAGAGCCAGAACATCCGCCCCGGCCACGAATGGGACAAGTATGAAGGCCTGACGCAGAGCGCCGCCGAGCTCGATGCCTTCCTCGCGCGCGTGCCGTTCAACACGGATGGCCGCCGGCTGACAGCGCCCGTGGTCGAGGTGCCCGCCCAGTTTACGTTCAAGCCGTCGCCGCAGATGTCCACACAGCAGGGCTTTGGCCTCGTGCTGAACGAGATCGCGCGCGGCGACAGCGAACTCGCCAAGCGCATCGTCACCACCTCGCCCGACGTCACCGTCTCGACCAATCTCGGCCCGTGGGTGAACCGGCGCGGCCTGTTCGCCAATGCCGCGAAGGCCGACTTATTCCGCAGCGAGAAAATTCCCTCGACCTACAATTGGGATGCCTCGCCCAAGGGCCAGCATCTCGAGCTCGGCATCGCCGAGATGAACCTGTTCATCATGCTCTCGGCGCTCGGCCTGTCGCATCAGATCAACGGCGCGCGGCTGCTGCCGGTCGGCACGCTCTACGATCCCTTCATCGAGCGCGGCCTCGATGCGCTCAACTATGCCTGCTACCAGGATGCGCGCTTCATGGTGGCGGCGACGCCATCAGGCATCACGCTGGCGCCTGAGGGCGGCGCGCACCAGTCGATCGCAACGCCCCTGATCGGCATGGCGCAGGACGGCCTTGCCTCGTTCGAGCCTGCTTTCGTCGACGAACTCGCGGTCATCATGGGCTGGGGTTTCCAGCACATGCAGCGCGATCCGGGTGAGGGCGGTTCGGTGTATTTGCGCCTGTCGACGCGCAGCATCGAGCAGGCCCAGCGCATCATGACGCCGGAGTTGCAGCAAGGCATCACCGACGGCGCCTATTGGCTGCGCAAGCCGGGACCCAATGCCGAGCTCGTGATCGCCTATACCGGCGCGGTCGCGCCGGAAGCGATCGAAGCCACCGGCTTCATCGGTGAGGACAGGCGCGACATCGGCCTGCTCGCGATCACTTCGGCCGACCGCCTCCACGCAGGCTGGACCGCCGCGCGGAAATTGCGCCGCGACCGGCGCGGCGTGCAGCATCTCAGCCATATCGAACAATTGCTGGCGCCGCTGCCGCGCAACTGCGGCATCGTGACCGTGATCGACGGCCATCCTGCCGCGCTGGGCTGGCTCGGCAGTGTCCGCGGCCATCGCGTCGAGGCGCTCGGCGTCGAGCAGTTCGGCCAGACCGGCACCATCGCCGACCTCTATCGCCACTACGGCATCGACGCCAACGCCATCATCGATGCGGCGGAAAGCCTCACCACCGGCGCGCCGGTGCTGCATCGGAAGATGGCGGTGTAGTCGACGTAACCGGCGGCATGGGCCCCGGCTCAGCAGCGCATCACTGAAGAAGTGCTGCGCTGCGTCCGGGGCACGCGAGTGTTTGTACTCGTTCCAATTTCGTGTCCCGGACAAGGCGCGACATGAAATGTCGCGACGCCGAGCCGGGACCCAGAGCCGCTTGCTTCGCTCCCTGTCGCGTCCCATATTCCGCGCGTCCGCCGCAACGCTGGCCCCGCATATGGCGGGTTCAATTGCCGGCGCTTTCGTGCAAGGATGCCTGCCGAAACGCCCCCCAAGCCCCCAAGAAGAGGTTAACGATGGTCAATCGCATGCAATTCTACATCGACGGCGCCTGGGTCGATCCCGCCGTCAAGAAGTCCACTCCGGTCGTCAATCCCGCGACGGAAGAGGCGATGTATGAGGTTGCGCTGGGCTCCAAGGCCGATGTCGACAAGGCGGTCGCCGCCGCCAAGCGCGCCTTCGCGACCTTCTCCCAGACCAGCCGCGAGGAGCGCGTCGCGCTGCTCAGCAAAGTGATCGAGGTCTACAAGACCCGCATCAAGGAGATCGGCGCCGCGGTCTCCGACGAGATGGGCGCGCCGCTGCCGATGGCCGAGAAGCTGCAGGCTGGCGCGGGCCTTGGCCATCTCATGACCACGCTCGACGTGCTCAAGAACTATCATTTCGAGGAGCCCGTCGGCACCGCCATGGTGCTGCGCGAGCCGATCGGCGTGGTCGGCATGATCACGCCCTGGAACTGGCCGCTCAACCAGATCGCCTGCAAGGTCGCGCCCGCGCTCGCCGCCGGCTGCACCATGATTTTGAAGCCGTCGGAGTTCACGCCGACCTCGGCGTTGATCTTTGCGGAAATCCTTCATGAAGCCGGCGTGCCGAAGGGCGTGTTCAACCTCGTCAACGGCCTCGGCCCCGAGGTCGGCGCGGCCATGAGCGAGCACCCCGACATCGACATGATCTCCTTCACCGGCTCGACCCGCGCCGGCATCGACGTGGCCAAGCGCGCAGCTCCCACCGTGAAGCGCGTCAGCCAGGAGCTCGGCGGCAAGTCGCCGAACGTCATCCTGGAAGGTGCCGACCTCACCAAGGCGGTGACCGGCGGCGTGATGCACATGTTCAACAACTCCGGCCAGTCCTGCAACGCGCCCTCGCGCATGATCGTGCCGCTGTCCAAGATGAAGGAAGTCGCCGCGATCGCGAAGGCCGTCGCCGACAAGACCAAGGCGGGCGATCCGCGCGCCGATGGCACCACCATCGGTCCGGTCGTCAACCGCGGCCAGTGGGACAAGATCCAGGGCCTGATCAAGAAGGGCATCGACGAGGGCGCGACGCTCGTCGCCGGCGGTCCGGGCCTGCCCGAAGGCGTCAACAAGGGCTTCTATGTCCGCCCGACCATCTTCGCCGACGTCACCCCCGACATGACGATTGCGCGCGAAGAAATCTTCGGACCGGTGCTGACCATCATCGGCGCCAAGGACGAGTCCGAGGCGGTGCAGATCGCCAACGACACGCCCTACGGCCTCGCGGGCTACGTCACCGGTGCTTCGGTGGAGGACGCCAAGCGGGTCGGCCGCCAGATCCGCGCCGGCAACGTCAACCTGCAGGGCGTGCCCAACGACCGCACCGCGCCGTTCGGCGGCTACAAGCAGTCCGGCAACGGCCGCGAGTGGGGCAAGTACGGTCTCGAGGATTTCCTCGAAGTGAAGGCCGTCGCCGGCTTCAACGCGGCGTAAGTTTTAGCGGTTGAACGAACAGGACGCCGGAGCGGAAACTGCTCCGGCGTTTTTTGTTTTGCTCCGTCATTGCGAGCGAAGCGAAGCAATCCAGAATCTTTCCGCGGGTGCAGCCTGGATTGCTTCGTCGCGAGGGCTCCTCGCAATGACGGTGGAGCGCCTATCCCCCCACCGCCCCCTGCGTATTCACATACAACGCGTAGATCGACTGGCTTGCCGCCATGAACAGGCGGTTGCGCTTGACGCCGCCGAAGCAGAGATTGGCACATCGTTCTGGCAATGCGATACGCCCGATCATGACGCCGTCGGGTGCGAACACCACGACGCCGTCGAGCTCGGGATCGCCCATGCCCCAGCCGCACCAGAGATTGCCGTCGATGTCGACGCGGAAACCGTCCGGCGTGCCGGGGCCGGCATCGACGAAGACGCGCTTGTTCGAAAGCTTGTCACCGGAAGGCGAGACGTCATAGGCGAGAATTTTGCGGGTCGGCACGCCGCGGGATTCGATGAGGTAGAGGATTTTCTCGTCCGGCGAGAAGGCGAGCCCGTTCGGCCCGAGCACACCCTCGGCGACGACGGCGGCTGTGCGGGTGACGGGATCGAGCCTGTAGACGTTCATGTCGATCTCGGGCTCGGACTTGTAGCCCTCGTAATTGCCAAGGATGCCGAAGATCGGATCGGTGAACCAGATCGAGCCGTCCGATTTAACAACGACATCGTTCGGCGAGTTCAACCGCTTGCCGTTGAATTGATCCATCAGCACGGTGATCTCGCCGTCATGCTCGGTGCGGGTCACGCGACGGCCGCCGTGCTCGCAGGTCACCAGACGGCCCTGGCGATCCCTGGTGTTTCCATTGGCGAAATTCGACGGTTTTCGGAAGTTCGAGACTGCGCCGGTCTCTTCCTCCCACTTGATGATGCGCTGGTTCGGAATGTCGCTGCACAAGAGATATCGCCCGTCGCCGAACCAGACCGGGCCCTCGGCCCAGCGCAGGCCGGTCGCCAGCCGCTCGACGGCGGACAATTTCAGCCAGTACTTTTCGAAGCGGGGATCGAGCGCACGGATCGCCGGATCCGGATAATAGCTCGCCGGCCGCCAGCCTGGCCGCTCCTGGGTGTGGGACGATGCCTCATTCATGTCGGTTCTCTCGTTTCGTTCCCTCTGGACAAACCAGCTATCATTAGAGACACGTGACCGCAAATCGGTCGCCAAAGACGAGGAAAGACATGTCGCGCATCTTGATGACGGGAGCTTCGGGCGGGATCGGAACGCGCCTGCGCAAATTGCTGCCGCCGATCTATCCGGACCTCCTGCTCTCCGATATCCGGCCGCCCAAGGATCTCGCGCCGAACGAGCAGTTCAAGGCGGCGGACCTGTCGGACCTCGCGCAATGCGAGGCCATCTGCGAGGGCGTCGACGGCATCATCCATTTCGGCGGCTATTCGGTGGAAGGTCCCTGGAACGACATTCTCCAGGCCAACATCATCGGCGGCTACAATCTGTTCGAGGCCGCCTATCGCAAGGGCGTCAAGCGCGTGGTGTTCGCCTCGTCCAACCACGCCGTCGGCTTCTACCCGCGCCATCGCCGGATCGACACCGACGTCACCGTTCGTCCCGACGGACGCTACGGCGTCAGCAAGGTGTTCGGCGAAGCGGTCGGCGCGCTCTACGCCGACAAGCACGGGCTGAAGGTCACCTGCATCCGCATCGGCAATTGCGATGAGAAGCCGCTCGACCACCGCCGCATTGCGATGTGGCTGATGCCGGAAGACCTGGTGCAGCTCTGCCGGATCGGGCTCGAGCATCCCGACATTCATTTCGAGATCTTCTATGGCGTGTCGCTGAACGAGCGTGCCTGGTGGGACAACCACCGCGCCTACGAATTCGGCTATCGCCCCATCGGCCGCTCCGAGGATCACGTCGCGCACGCGATGGCCGAGCAGGCCAAGCTGAAGCCCGATCCGATCGGCGACCACTTCCAGGGCGGCGCCTTCTGCAGCAACGAATTCGACGGCGATGCGAGCCGTATCATCGACTGGAATAAGCGGTAACGCGTGCTCAACGGCTCACCACATGTCATTGCGAGCGCAGCGAAGCAATCCAGAATCCTCCCGCGGAAAGAATCTGGATTGCTTCGCTACGCTCGCAATGACGCGTTGATGCAGCAGGGCTCGCCAGCGGGCAGACGACTCGCGACGCCCCATTGATCTAGGTCAACACCGCCCCTGATATCGTCTGGCTCTCGATTTGTGCGATCGCAATTCGAGAGTCATGACAATGAAATTCAAATGGTCCGTCGTCGTACCGCTCGCGCTGATCGCGACAGCACCGGCGCGTACCGCACCACTCAGCGATGCCGAGGCGACATTCCTCGATCAGCTCGTCACCGCAGCCGCCGTGGTGGGGCAACGATGTATCGGCTTCGAGGCTGACGGCGCGGGTGGCGTTCAGCTCGGCGCCCGGCTGCTCGGCAGCCCCAAGGCGGCGATGGCCATGATCGACGCCTTCTCGGCGGCGATCAAGGCTCACGATGGTGAGAGCTACGATCCCGGCAAGTTCCGCCCCGAGGTGTTCGAAGCGGCCAGCAAGACGATCAAGCGCGTCCTCGCCGATTTGGACAGGGATCCAAAAGGGGCCTGCACCGAGTATGGCGATGCCAGTGTGGATCGTGGCCTGCTGAAGCGCTACTGAACGGGCTCCGATGAGCTAGCTGCTCCTAGGCTCCAAATCCCACGAATGTCGTCGCTTCATCGACCGACTTGCGTTCGGATATGACGGCATTGGCAGGAAAGCTGTGATCCGGCCAGCCGAGCGCGATGCTTTTCATGATCACCTGATCATCCGCGATCCCGGCATGCTCGCGTACGACGGGGGATTGCATGATGCCCTGGCTGTTGATCACGGCGCCAAGCCCCCGCGACCAGGCCGCGTTGACGAGCGCGGTTGCCACGGCGCCGCAGTCGAAGGCGGTATCGTCGCTGGAAGCCAATTCGCGATCGTAGGTGATGATCACGCACACGGGCGCGTCGAACTGGCGAAAGCCGCGCAGCACCCAGTCCTGCCGCTGCTGCTTGTCATCCCGCGCAATTCCCATGGCGCTGAACAATTGCTTGGCAACGCCAATCTGGCGTTCGCGATGCACGCCCTCGAACGCCTGGCCGGTTCGAAACTCGCGCGAGTGCGGCACACCCGCCAGATTGCGCTCGGTATTGCCCCTCCGGATGCGATCCAGCGGTGCACCGGTGATCACATAGAAATTCCACGGCTGGGTATTCATCGACGATGGCGCGCGCATCGCCAGCCCCAGGATTTCCTTGATCAATTCCGCCGGGACAGGGTCCGGCTTGTAACCGCGAATGCTTCGCCGGCCGAGAATGACGTCGTCAAATTCCATGTTGCGGCATCCTGAAATTGGCATCAGGGCGCGTTGTCCCTCACGGCGTTGATCGTGTCCATAGCTTTCCGAGGCGCAAAAGCTAGGTCTTTTCCCGTGGCCAGCTTCGCGCAAGTACCGGATTTGCGAGGACACGTTCTGGCCCGGCGAGCTCGATCGCTAGCGACCCTCAACCGCAATCCGCGCCAGATAATCCTCCTTGCTGAACTGCATGTGATCCACACACAGTTGCGCCAGCGCCCAGCTGTCGCGGCCCCTCAACAGCTCGATCATCAGCTCGTGCTGGCGGCGCGACTGCGCCAGCCCCTCGCGGTCGGCGAGGTTTTTCGCGCGCATCGGCAGCGTCAGGTTCATGTAGTCCTGGAGTGAGCGCACCAGGTACGGATTGCCGCAGGCGGTGAACAACGCGACGTGGAAGGCGTCATTGGCTTCGTGGATGCCGCGCAGGTCGCGCCCATCCGCCCTCGCGCAATAGTCGCGTTGGAGCGCGGTCAGTTCGTCGATCAGGGCCTGCGGCGCGGGCAGGGGAATCATCAGCGCGGCCTGTCGCGTCAGCATCTCCCGGACTTCGTAGATCTGCCGGACTTCCTCGGCCGAATAGAACCGCACGGTCGCGCCGACATTCTTCTCCCGGCGGACGATGCCGCGGCGCTCCGCATCGACCAGCGCCTGCCGCACGAAGTGGCGCGAGGTGCCGTATCGAGACATCAGCGCGTCCTCGGTCAGCCGTGCGCCCGGCCCGAGGCGGCCGAAGATGATGTCTTCCTCCAGCCGCGCGACCACGTCGTCAGGATCGTCGCGCCTGACGGGCATGGCATCTGCGGTGCGAATGTCGGACATACCCTCGGCCTCCGGCGTCTGCCGGTCCGTCCCTAGGGAGCAGGGAAGGGGCAGATTGTCAATAATCTGACTGTTTTGCGGTGCGACAGTCCAGAAATCGCGAGATGGACGCCTGTCTTATTGACAATCAGGGGGCAGGCTGTAGCACAATGATGGGCGAGAAGGAGCGGTAGGATGACGGGTGGTTTGCGCAAGGGTTTGACGAGCTATGGCGATGCCGGCTTCTCGCTGTTCCTGCGCAAGGCGTTCATCAAGGCCATGGGCTATTCCGACGACGCGCTGGAGCGCCCGATCGTCGGCATCACCAATACCTACAGCGACTACAATCCCTGCCACGGCAACGTTCCGCAGATCATCGAAGCGGCCAAGCGCGGCGTGATGCTGTCGGGCGCGATGCCGTTCGTGTTCCCGACCATCTCGATCGCCGAGAGTTTTGCGCATCCAACCTCGATGTATCTGCGCAATCTGATGGCGATGGACACCGAGGAGATGATCCGGGCCCAGCCGATGGATTCGGTGATCGTGATCGGCGGCTGCGACAAGACGCTGCCCGCGCAGGTGATGGCGGCGATCAGCGCCGACCTGCCGACCGTGGTCATTCCCGTGGGGCCGATGGTGGTCGGCCATCACAAGGGCGAGGTGCTGGGCGCCTGCACCGATTGCCGCCGTCTCTGGGGCAAGTATCGCGCCGGCGAGATCGACGATGCCGAGATCGAGGCGGTGAACGGCCGCCTCGCGCCGTCGGTCGGCACCTGCATGGTGATGGGCACGGCCTCGACCATGGCCTGCATGATCGAGGCGATGGGCCTGTCGCTGCCGATGAGCGCGACGATCCCGGCGCCGCATGCCGAGCGCTTCCGTCTCGCCGAGGCCAGCGGCCGGGTGGCCGCCGAGATGGCCAAGACCAAGGGTCCGAAGCCCAGCGAAATCCTGACGCCGGCCTCGTTCAGGAACGCGCAGGTCGTGCTCCAGGCGATCGGCGGCTCGACCAACGGCCTGATCCATCTGACCGCGATGGCGCATCGCTCGCCCCATCGGCTCGATCTTTCGGCGTTCGACCAGATCGGCCGCGAGGTGCCTGTTCTGGTCGACCTCAAGCCGTCAGGCGAGCATTACATGGAGCATTTCCACCACGCCGGCGGCGTGCCGAAATTGCTGGCGCAGCTCGGCGATCTCGTCGATCTCGATGCGAAGACCATCTCGGGCCAGACGCTGCGCGATGTCGTCGCCAATGCGGAGGACGTGCCGGGCCAGGACGCGATCCGCTCGCGCGATAATCCGATCAAGAAGGAAGGCGGCCTTGCCGTGCTGCACGGCAACCTCGCGCCGCGCGGCGCCGTGATCAAGCAGTCGGCTGCGAGCCCGAAGCTGCTGAAACATACCGGGCGCGCCGTAGTGTTCGAATCCGTCGAGGATATGACCTTGCGGGTCGACGATCCCGAGCTCGACGTAAATTCTGACGACGTGCTGGTGCTGCGCAATGCCGGCCCGAAGGGCGCGCCGGGCATGCCCGAGGCCGGCTATCTGCCGATCCCGAAGAAGCTTGCGCGCGGTGGTACCAAGGACATGGTGCGCATTTCGGACGCGCGCATGAGCGGAACTGCGTTCGGCACCATCGTGCTCCACATCACGCCGGAATCTGCCGTCGGCGGCCCGCTGGCGCTGGTGAAGAACGGCGACATGATCAGTCTCGACGTGGCCAAGCGCAGCATCGAATTGCTGGTCGATGCGGCCGAGCTGGAGCGCCGGCGCGCGGCCTTGAAGCCGGCTGCTGCGACCGATCAAGCGCGCCGTGGCTATGCCTGGCTGTTCAACGAGACCATCATGCAGGCCGACGAGGGCTGCGACTTCGACTTCATGCAGAGGACTGGGAAGAAGACTGAGTAAGGGCTGACAACCAACCCGCCCAGACCGCTGAAAGCGGCGGGCGATAAAAACATAGGGGGAGACGATGATTGCACGATCCATGCGTGCATTGGTGGCTACGGCCGCCATGCTGTTCGTCACGAGTGCTGGGGCACAGGAGGTGAAGCATTATCGCTTCGCCTACGACCAGCCCCGCAACACCGGCTATTCCATCGCCGGCGACCTCTTTGCCGACAAGCTCAAGGAATTGAGCAAAGGCACCATGATCATCGACCAGTATCCGGGCGCACAGCTCGGGCAGGAGCCGCAGGTGCTCCAGCTCGTGAAAGCCGGCGACGTCGAATTCTCCATCGTCTCGTCGGCCAACACCGCGACGATCTCGCCGCAGGCCGGCGTGATGTCGTTGCACTATCTGTTCCGCGACGAGCAGCACGTGATCAAGGGGCTCGCCGACCCCCGCGTGTTCGAAGCGCTCAAGACCATGATCGAGGAGACAACGCAGGGCCTGCATCTCATCGGCACGGGTTCGCAGGGCGTGCGCCACATGTACTCCAAGAAGGAGATCCACAATGTGGCTGACATCAAGGGCCTGAAAGTCCGCGTGCAGGCGACCGCCACCGAGGACACCATGTTCCCGGCCTACGGCGCCCAGACCGTGCACATGCCGTTCGGCAGCGTCTATACGAGCCTGCAAACCGGCGTCGTCGACGTCGCCGAGAACAGCATCAACGTCTACCTCGTCAACAAGCATTACGAGGTGGCACCGGTGCTGAACATCACCGAGCACGAGGCCAACAACGCGCTCGTGTTCGTCTCCGACAAGCTCTGGCAGAGTCTCTCGGCCGAGCAGAAGGGCTGGGTGCAGACCGCGGCGAACGAGATCAGCACCAAGGAGCCGGCGAAGGCGTTCGACCTCGAGCGCAGCGCGGCCGAGAAGCTCAAGAAGATGGGCGTCAAGATCGTCGATAACGTCGACAAGAAGAGTTTTACCGCGATCGCCGATCCCTATCTCGACAAGCTCGCCAAGGAGCTCGGCCCGCATGCCGAGAAGATCAAGGATCTGATCCGGTCGATCAATTAGGTCGACCGCGCCGGCGCCTCCACGATTCGTCCCGGCGAAGGCCGGGACCCATACTCCGCGGCGGTGCTTGGGGCACGGTAGCTGTCAGCGCGCTTAATCATAACGGCCTGGGGCTATGGGTCCCGGCCTTCGCCGGGACGACATTGATGGCCATCGCCGACAGGCTCGTACTCCAACGTCAGCGCCATCTGAAATGGCGCTGGCTCGACTGGCTCGAGCTCGCGCTGATGATCCTGTGCGGCGTGCTGTGTTTCGGCTTCTCGCTGTCGGTTACCGCCGACATCGTCACCCGGACCATCGGCCATCCCTGGCTATGGCTTCAGGAAGTCACCTCGACGCTGTTCATCTACGCGATCTTCATCGGGACGGCGGCGGCGACGCGTCGCAACGATCACCTCTATCTCACGGCGATCTCCGAGGCGATGCATGGCGTGCCCAGGATCATCGTCGAGGTTATCATTCGCATCATCGTGCTCGGCGTTGCCTTCTGCCTGGTCTGGTACGGCTACCAGAACTATCTTCGCGGCTTCGGCAGCTTCCGCCTGCCGTCGGGCACGCCGATCGCCTCGCTCTACGCGATCATCCCGCTCTCCGGCGTCCTGATCGGCCTGTTCACCATCGAGCAGCTCGTCAACGGCCTGCGCCACGGCTTTGACCATCCGGAGCCGCCTGATGAGGACGCCGCACCTGTCGTGACCGAGGCGCAGGTGAGGGCGCAGCCGTGAGCGCACCCGTCGTCCTGGCGTTGATGTCGATCTGCTTCCTGTCGTTCGGCTATCTCGGCGTACCCGTGCCGTTCTCGCTGATGGCGGGCGTCTTCATCGGCGCTGTCCTGTCCGACGTCTCGCTCGCCGCCATCATCCAGAAGATCTTTGACGGCGTCGATTCCGAGGCGCTGCTGGCGATCCCGTTCTTCCTCTTGGTCGGCGAGCTCATGAGCTCGGCCAATGTGGTGGTGCGAATAGCCAATCTCTCGGTGTCGCTGGTCGGGCATATCAGGGGCGGCCTGTCGCAGGTCGTGGTCGTCTTCAGCATGTTCTTCTCGGAAATGTCCGGCTCGACCACCGCCGACGTCGCCGTGATGAGCCGCGCGCTCGGCGGCCCGATGAAGCGCGAGGGCTACGAGCCCGCCTTCATCGCCGCGATCATTGCGTCCGCCTCGACCATTGCCGCGCTGGTGCCGCCGAGCATCACGGCGGTGGTCTACGGCGCGGTCGGCAACGTCTCGATCGCCGGGCTGTTCATGGCCGGTGTCGTGCCCGGCCTGATGATCGGCTTCGGGCTGATGATCTATTGCTACTTCTTCGGCCCCTCGGGCCTGCGCAAGCCGCGCGCGCCGCTGCGGCAGGTGGTGTTCGCCGCCGGCGATGCGGCCCTGCCGCTGATGATCCCCGTGATCCTGTTGGGGGGCATTTTGACCGGCTGGTTCACGCCGACGGAGGCCGGCGTCGTCGCCGTGGTCTGGATCATCCTGGTCGTGATCCCCGCGCTCAATCGCGGGCATTTCAGGAAGATCCCGTACGATTTCTGCCTCGCGGGGCTCATCTTCTCGCTTCCGCTGATCACGATCGGCGCCGCCAACGCCTTCGGCTGGATGCTCGCCTATTTGCGCGGCGCGAGCTACATCGCGGACATGATCACCTCGATCGCCGGCAACGATCCGCATCTGATCATGCTGCTGATGGTGCTGCTGTTCACCGTGGTCGGCGATTTCATCGAGCCGGTGCCCACCATCATCATCTTCATGCCGCTGGTCAATGCGCTGACGGAAGCCGGCGACATCAATGGCGTGCACATGGGCGTGGTGCTGATCGCAACGCTCGCCTTCGGCCTGATCACGCCGCCTTATGGCCTGGTGCTGCTGATGGCGTCGAAATTCGTCGGCGTCAGTTTTGCGAAAGCGCTGCGCGCGGCGCTGCCGATCTATGTCGTGTTCTTCGCCACCATCGCGTTCGCGATCTATTTCCCGAGCGTGGTGCTGTGGCTGCCGCAGAAGGTGTTGCCGGAATCGGTCGGCTGCTTCAAGTCGCCGGCGGGAACGGGTTATATTTGTCCGAGGTAGACGTCACTTGCCCTTGCTCGTGAACTTCTTCACGGCGAGGCGAAACTCCTCCGTGTTCATGGCCATGATGATCTTGTGCTCCTCGGCGTCGAGCTGCTGCTTCACGGGCGTGGTGGCTGCCGCGTAGACCAGCGATTTGGTGCCCGATATCGCCGCGGGCGGATTCTGCGCCAGCCGCTCGGCGAGCTGCCGCGTCGCGGCTTTCAGCTCGGTCGCCGGCACCGTCTTGACCACGAGGCCCCATTCATAGGCCTGCTGCGCGGTAAAATTGTCCTCGGCCAGGAAGATCTGCAGCGCGCGGCGCGAGCCGACGGTGCCGACGATCCCGACCGTCGAGCCGCCGTCCGGCGACACGCCGATCTTGGCATAGGCGGGCGTGAACTTGGCATCGTCAGCTGCGATGCAGAGATCGGTGACGAAGGCGAGGCCCATGCCGGCGCCGGCGGCCGAGCCGTGCACGCTCGACAGCGAGATCTTCGGCATCCGCCTGATGATCTCGATGAAGGCATGATAGTGCTTGAGCAGCTCGCCGACGACCGGCGTCACATTGTTGGCCTCGGCCGCTGCACCAATCGTCTGCAGATCTCCGCCGGCCGAGAAGGCGCGCCCTTCGCCCTCGATCACCACGACCTTGATGGCGTCATCGCCCTCGATGTAGGACGCGAGCTGCTCGAGCTTCTGAGCGATGGCGAGGTTGACCGAGTTGAAAGCGGCGGGGCGGTTGAGCGTGATGGTCGCGATCGCACCGTCGATCCGCAGCAGCGCGGGATCGTCGGGTTTTGAGACGGGAGCTGGCATTTGGAATATCCCCGGCTGGAGGTTCGTTGCTGCAACTAAATCGCAGAAGGCGAGGGGAGACAATCCCCGACCGCCAGTGCCCGCGGCCCTTGCGTGCGGCGGAATGATCGGCTCAAATAGGGCTGCCTTCGCCAAAGGGACGGACACGAGCGCCGGCTCCTCGAAAGGCTAGCCAAGCCATCTTTAGCGAGAGGAGACGACATGGGTGATGCTCATGTCCTGGAGAAATGGGCTGTCCAATGACTGATGGTCCAGTGATCATTGTCGGTGCCGGCCATGGCGGCTACCAGGTCGCGGCATCGCTGCGGCAGGCGGGCTTTTCGAATCGCATTTGTCTGATCAATGACGAGGCGCATCTGCCCTATCAGCGGCCGCCGCTGTCCAAGGCCTACATCAAGGGTTCGTCCGGGCCCGAGAGCCTGATGTTCCGCCCCGAAAAATTCTACCAGGACCAGAAGATCGAGCTGATCGCGGGCCGTGCCGTGTCGATCGACCGGGCCTCGCGAAAACTGCTGCTCGCATCTAGCGAGACGCTGCCTTACGGCCATCTCGTGCTGGCGACCGGCGCGCGCAACCGGCTGCTCGATCTGCCGAACGCCAATCTGCCCGATGTGAAATACCTCCGCATCCTCGACGAGAGCGAAGCGCTGCGAAAGATCATGCCGTCGAAGACGCGGGTCGTGGTGATCGGCGCCGGCTTCATCGGTCTCGAATTCGCCGCCACCGCGCGGATCAAGGGCCTGGAGGTCGACGTGCTCGAGCTCGCCCCGCGCGTGATGGCGCGTGCGGTGACGGCGCAGGTCTCGGAGTATTTCCAGTCGCGGCATCGCGAGGCCGGCATCCGCATTCATCTCGGTGTGCAGGCGACCTCGATCGAGGCCGAGAACGGCAAGGTCACCGGCGTCAGTCTCAGCGACGGCCGGCATCTGCCCGCCGACCTCGTCGTGGTCGGCGTCGGCGTGCTGCCGAATATCGAGCTCGCGGCCGAGGCGGGGCTGCCGGTCGCCGCCGGCATCATCGTCGACGAATATCTGTCGACGGCCGATCCAGACGTGTCAGCGATCGGCGATTGCGCGCTGTTCGCCAGCCCGCGCTTCGGCGGTTCGCTGCGGCTGGAATCGGTGCAGAACGCCACGGATCACGCCCGCTGTCTCGCGGCGCGGCTCACCGGCGACAGAAAGCCCTACGACGGCCATCCCTGGTTCTGGAGCGACCAGGGCGACGACAAGCTCCAGATCGCAGGCCTCACCACCGGCTATGACCGCGTCGTGCTGCGCGGCGATCCCGCCAGGAAGGCGTTCTCCGCGTTCTGCTACCACGGCGACAGGCTGCTCGGCATCGAATCGATCAACCGTGCCGGCGATCACATGTTCGGCCGAAGGTTGCAGGCGATGGACCGTCAGATCACGCCGGAGCAGGCGGCCGATGAAAGTTTTGACTTGAAGAGCGCGCTGGCCTGATCAGCCGGCGCCGAGCACCGCGCTAACCTCCGCGGCCGTCGGCATCGACGGCCCGGCGCCCATGCGCTGCACGCTGATCGAAGCGGCGGCGTTGGCGAAGGCGAGGGCGCCGCGCAGCGGCACGCCATCGGCAAGCTGCGAGGCTAGCGCGCCGACGAAGCAATCGCCGGCACCGGTGGTGTCGACCGCCTTCACGGCGCGCCCCGGCACCGCAAATTCCTCGCTGGCCGCGAGCGCGAGCACGCCGCGTTTTCCCAGCGTGACGCAGATGGTCTGGTCCGCGCGCGCCCGAAGTTGTCGCGCGACGCCGATGATCCTTGCTGCCTCGTCGCTGTCGGTGAGCTCCACGCCGGCGAGAAAGCCGAGCTCGGTCTCGTTCAGCACGAGAATGTCGACCAGCGCGAGCAGCTCGCTCGACATCTTCTGCGCCGGTGCCGGATTGAGCAGCGTCGTCGCCCCGGCCGATCGCGCCCGCTGGAAGAACGCGGCAATCGTCGGCAGCGGAATCTCGAACTGGCTGACGGCGACATCGCCCTTCGCAAGCGGCGCGTCCGCGACATCCTCGGCGCTGACCAGCGCGTTGCTGCCGGGAACGACGACAATGGTGTTGTCGGAGGCCGCGACCGTGATGATCGCGGTGCCGCTATGCGTGTCGGCCTCGCGCACCGAGCCGAGATCGACGCCCTGCGCACCGAGGAACGTCCGAAGCTCGGCACCGAACGCATCCTTGCCGAGCCGCCCGATCAGCGTGGTCTTTGCACCGAGCCGCGCTGCGGCGACCGCCTGGTTCGCGCCTTTGCCGCCGGGAAAATACAGCACCTCGCGGCCCGCCACGGTCTCGCCGACCTTGGGATGGCGATCCGCGGTCGCCACCACATCCATGTTGATGCTGCCGGCAACGAAGACGCGCCCCATGATACACCCCAGCGAAGCTTAGACTCGAACTTCGAACTCGTGCCTGACTTTCGCGATGTCGACAAGGGTCGGCAGGCCGGCCTCGTTGCCGAGGCGTTGGATCTTGAAGGTCGAGGCGGCCCTGGCAAAGTCAAAATGCTCGCGCCAGCTTTTGCCGGGATGCGCCAGGTAGGAATAGACATAGGCGCCGTGGAAGACGTCACCTGCGCCATTGGTGTCGATCACGCGCTCGCGCGGAATCGGCATCGCCGGCATCACCTGCACCGTCCCGGTTTCGTCGTACCAGAGCAGCCCCTTCTCGCCCATGGTGACGCCGCCGATCTTGCAGCCGCGGCTCTTGAGGTAATCGAGCATCTTCTCCGGCGTCAGGTCCATTTGCTCGCACAGACGCTCGGCGACGATCGCGACGTCGATGAATTCCAGCAGCTCATGCGTGTTGGTGCGCAGGCCGCCGCCGTCGAGCGAGGTCAAGATGCCCGCCTCGCGGCAAACCTTGGCATAGTGGATCGCGGCATCGGGCTGGTGGCCGTCGACATGCAGCGCACGGCAGCCGCCGAGATTGAGCATCGGGAAGGGGTGGATGTGCTCGTCGTCGCGGCAACGGACGATGGCGCGCTTGCCGTCCTTGGGCATGATGAAGGACAGCGAGGACTGGTTCACCTTCCGCCCGTGCAGCGAGATCGCGTATTTCGCGCACATGTCCTGGAACATGCGCCCGAGCCAGTCGTTCGCCGCGGTAGCGATCAGGTCGGGCACGATGCCGAGCTTGGCGCAGCAGAACGCCGCCGTCACCGCGTTGCCGCCGAAGGAAACCGCGTAGTCCGAGGCCACGTGCTTTTCGTCGCCGGTCGGCATGTGGTCGGTGATGAAGACGACGTCGATATAGGTCTGTCCGATAAAGAGAGCCTGCATTGCTTGTCCGTGATGCGCTGGGTGGTCCCGGCCGGCACATTTACTCTAGCACCGGTTCCGCGCGAAGGACGCGGAAATTATTCACAAAACCGGCCCGAAGCGCTTGAGGTCGGCCGATGGCCGGAATACGACCATGTCAGCCCCATGCCAAGCCCGGGCGATTGCCGTTTTCCGGCCCCCACGGTTCCAGATCGATCAAAAGGGACAAACATGATCACCGGCCTCGATCATATCGTTGTTCTGGTCAAGGATATCGGCGCGGCCAAGGCGGCCTATCAGACGCTGCTCGCCCGCGCGCCAGCCTGGCAGAATTCCGGCGAGGGCGCCGACCGCGTGCTGTTCACCCTCGACAACATGACCATCGAATTGATGGCGCCGAGCGGCTTCACCGCGACCGCGGACCGGATGCGTGCGCTGCTCGACGATCAGGAGGGCGTGCTCGCCAGCCTGTGCTTTCGTGTCGCCGACATCGGCAAGATGCATCGGCGCCTGGACCGGGTGGCGCTGAATCCGGATCCCGTCGCGGAGGTCGAGAGCAGCGACGATGTATCGGGTGCGACGCTGCACTGGAAGCGCACGCGGGCGGCAACCGAGCTGACGCGCGGCGTGCGCATGTTCTTCCTCGAGCTTGCCGAGGAGCGCCCGAAGTCGGTGGTGACAGATATCGCGCCGATCGACGGGCTCGATCACGTCGTCATCACGTCGGAGGATTCCGATCGCGCCGCCGCGCTCTACGGCGCGCGGCTCGGGCTCGATCTCGCGCTCGACCGCTCCCACCATGATTGGGGCCAGCTGATGTTCTTCCGCTGCGGCGATCTGATCGTCGAGGTGGTGCGCCGTCCCGTCGCGGGCGGGGATATCAGGCATGACCGGCTCTGGGGCCTGAGTTGGCGCGTCGCCGACATCGACGCCACCCGCGCCCGCCTGATCGCTGCGGGCCTCGACGTCAGCGAAGTGCGCAACGGCCGAAAGCCGGGCACACGCATCATGACGGTGCGCAGCGGCACCTGCGGGATCCAGACCGTGCTGCTGGAGCGCTCGCCGAAGCCGGTGGAGTGATTCTGTCATTCCGGGGCGTCGCGCAGCGACGAACCCGGAATCCATTTTTCCACACGCTCTGCCGCAAGATGGATTCCGGGTTCGCGCCCAAGAGGGCACGCCCCGGAATGACGGCACATTCTCAAGCGCCCGCCCGCGTGCTACACGCTACCCAGACCACCCAGCGAGCACCCGGTTTGGCGAAGGCAGCGGCAAAGCGAACTCTGAAATGGCAACGCGATCCCCAGGGAATGCGGCTGCGCATTCTCGAGGCGGCCAAGCAGGAGTTTTCCGCTCACGGCCTCGCCGGCGCGCGGGTCGACCGCATCGCCGCCAAGGCCGGCGCCAACAAGCGCATGCTGTATTATCACGTCGGCAACAAGGACGACCTTTACCTCGCGGTGCTGGAAGGCGCCTACGACAAGATCCGCAGCGAAGAGCGCGGGCTCGATCTCGAGCATCTCGATCCGCCCGAGGCCATCAGGCGGCTGATCGAGTTCACCTGGGGCTATTTCCTGCGCAATCCGGAATTCCTGTCGCTGCTCCAGACCGAGAACCTCGCGCGCGCCAAGCACCTGAAGCGCTCGACCAAGGTCAAGTCGATGCATTCGCCCTTCGTCGAGATGATCCGCACCGTGGTGCGGCGCGGCGTCGAGTCCGGCGATTTCCAGGTCGCGGTCGATCCGGTGCAGCTCTACATCTCGATCGCAGCGCTCAGCTTCTTCTATCTCTCCAACTCCGCGACGCTCGGCGTGATCTTCGGCCGCGACCTGCTGGCCAAGGACGCGAAGGATGAGCGCCTCGCCCACATGGTCGGCCTCGTGCTGGCCGCGCTGACGGGAAAGTCGGTGGCGCTGTTCGAGATCGCGAAAGCGCCGAAGTCGCGCGGCGCGGTGGCGCAGACGGTGTAGCCGAACACGCCGCTGTCATCGCCCGACCTTGATCGGGCGATCCAGTATTCCAGAGACGCCGATCGGATACGGAGAAGCCGCGCCGTACTGGATTCCCCGCTTTCGCGGAGAATGACACCGAGTGTGTGGCGCGACGATCCTGCCACACCACCCTCGATTGCCCTCCATGTGCCTTGCGAGGCTCGGAACCGCCACAAAACGTCACAGCGAACCCCCTAGACAGTATTTATCCAACGGGTTAATTTCTCCCCATAACGAACAAGACTGCCGGGAGTGAAAATTGGCCGAGCCGAAGCCACAGGGTGCGCTGTCCAAGTTGCTGAATGCGGCCTGGGTTCGGCCGTTTTTGTTCCTCGTCTTCATCGTCGTGGCCTGGGATCTCGCGATCCGGCTGTTCAGGATTCCCGCCTATCAGATCCCGGCGCCGGCCGACGTCGTCGCGGTGCTGCGCTCCGACTGGCCGGAACTGCTGCGTCAGTGCTGGCCGACGACCTACGCGACCGTCTGCGGCTTCCTGCTGTCGGCGCTGTTCGGCATTCCCGTGGCGATGCTGATCGCGGGCTCCAAGACGGTGGAGAGCTACGTCTATCCGCTGCTGGTGTTCTCCCAATCCGTGCCGAAGATCGCGATCGCGCCCTTGTTCGTCGTGTGGTTCGGCTTCGGCATCATTCCGAAGGTGATCTCCGCGTTCCTGCTCGGCTTCTTTCCCGTCGTGGTGTCGGCGGTGCAGGGCTTCAAGTCGGTCGACCCTGACATGGTCGATCTTGCGCGGGCCATGCAGGGCAGCCGCTTTCAGGTGTTTTGCGCGGTGAACCTCCCGCACGCGCTGCCGGCGATCTTCTCGGGCCTCAAGGTCTCGGTGACGCTTGCCGTGGTCGGCGCCGTCGTCGGCGAGTTCGTCGGCTCCAATTCCGGCATCGGCTACGTGATGCAGCGCTCGATCGGCACGTTCGACCTGCCGACGATGTTTGCGGCGCTCGTGATCCTGGCGCTGCTCGGCGTCATCCTGTTCTGGATCGTCGACCGGATCGAGAAGCTGATCATTCCCTGGCACGTCAGCCAGCGCGAAGAGGTGATCTTCGCAACTTAAACTCAAGCAACGGCCACCAACGGCCGAAACATAACGACGAGGGAGAGTGACGATGAAGCGGTGGATTGGGGCTGCATCTGTGGCGCTGATGGCGTTTGCGGTTTCGCCGGCGCAGGCGGCCGACAAGGTCGTGCTGATGCTCAACTGGTACGTCTACGGCGAGCACGCGCCGTTCTATTACGGCAAGGCCAAGGGCATCTATGCCACTGAGGGCATCGACCTCGAGATCCAGGAAGGCCGCGGCTCGGCCGCGACCACGCAGGCCGTTGCCGCCAAGACCGCCGATTTCGGCTATGTCGACGTTCCCACCATGATGCGCGCCGCGATCAAGGGCGCGCCCGTGATTGCGACCGGCGTGCTGCTTCAGACCTCGCCGATGTCCGCGATGGGTTTTGCCGACAAGAACATCAGGAAGCCCGAGGACATCAAGGGCAAGACGGTGGCGATCACGCCGGCCGATTCCATGACCCAGATCTGGCCGCTGTTCCTGAAGAAGACCGGCCTGAAGGAGAGCGACTTCCAGACCGTTGCCGGCGATGGTCAGACCAAGCTCAACGCCGTCATCAACGGCCAGGCTGATCTCCTGCTTGGCTACGTCATGGACCAGTCGATGAAGATCAAGGATGCCACCGGCAAGGACGTCTATCCGATCAAGTTCGCCGATTACGGCATCAACATGGTGTCCTCGGGCATCATCGCCAACACCGACTATGTGAAGGCCCATGCCGATCTCGTCCGCCGCTTCATGTCGGCGACGACCAAGGCGGTCGAAGCTGCCGAGAAGGAGCCGAAGGCGGCGGCGCAGTCGATCCTCGATGCAAATCCCAAGGGCGGCAAGATCGATACGCTGACGCAGGGGTTCGAGCTGACCATTCCGCTCTACCGGACCGCCGAGACCAAGGGCAAGCGACCGTTCCAGGTCACCAACCAGAACATGACCGACAGCGTCAACCTCATGGTCGAATATGGCGGGCTCGATGCCAAGGCCAAGGAGAATCCGAAGGCGTTCTACACGAATGACTATTTGCCGAAGAGTGGCACGTGAGCGTCTTCGTCATTCCGGGGCGGCGCGTCGCGCCGAACCCGGAATCCATTGTGCGTCGCGCTCTGCTGCGTGATGGATTCCGGGCTCACGACTTCGTCGCGCCCCGGAATGACCGTGCGTTTTCTCTTATGGGTTTGATCGGATGAACTCAGCAACGCGGACCAACGACACGGTGCAGCCGGCCGCGCATCTCAGGCTGGTGAGCGACCGGGCCGGTGACGATGCCTCGGGCATTCATCTGTCAGGCGTATCGAAGACCTACCGGACGCGCGACGGCGACGTGCCGTCGCTGCGGCCGCTCGACTTCCACATCAATGACGGTGAGTTCTTCGTCGTGGTCGGCCCGTCAGGTTGCGGCAAGTCCACGCTGCTCAAGCTGATCTCCGGCCTGCTGCCGCCGACATCGGGCGAGGTTCTGGTCGAAGGCGAGAAGGTGACCAAGCCGCATGGCAATGTCGGAATCGTGTTCCAGAACGCGCTGCTGCTGCCCTGGCGCAATATCCTCTCCAACGTGATGCTGCCGATCGACATGAAGCGGCTGCCGCGCGACGAATATCTCGCGCGAGCCAAGGCGCTGCTGAAACTGGTCGGGCTCGACGGGTTCGAGAAGAAGCTGCCCTGGCAGCTCTCCGGCGGCATGCAGCAACGCGCCTCGATCTGCCGCGCGCTGGTGCATGATCCCAAGATCATGCTGATGGACGAGCCGTTCGGCGCGCTCGACGCGTTGACGCGCGAACGGATGAATGTCGAGCTGATGCGGATCCAGCGCGAGACCAGGAAAACGGTCCTCTTGATCACGCATTCGATTCCGGAGGCCGTGTTCCTCGCCGACCGCGTGCTCGTGATGACCGAGCGGCCCGGCGCGATCGCCGCGATCTACGACGTGCCGCTGCCACGCCCGCGCTCGCTCGACGTGATGGCCGATCCCGTCTTCACCGAACTGGTGCAGCGCATCCGCAAGCACTTCTTCTCGCAAGGGACGTTGGATTAGGGCGATGATGTTTGCCCCGACAGCAACCGCACGAACGGTGCGCTCCCTCACCCGCCTGCGGGGGAGGGTTGGGGAGAGGGTGTCTCCACATTGGGATAATCCCCCAGAGGAAAGAACCCTCACCCGGCACCTCGTGCCGGCCTCTCCCGCAAGCAGGAGAGGCGAGGCGCCCGCGGCAACACCATTCGCATCAACTTCTCCTTGCTTCGTTGTAACACCATGCCCCCGCGCCTGAAGCTGCGAGATATCGCCTTCTTCGAACGTCCCGTGCATTTCGCGCGGCCGTTCCGCTTCGGCGCGGTGACGATCAACGCAACGCCGCAGCTGTTCGTGCGCGTCGAGATCGAGCTCGAGGGCAAGACCACAAACAAGGGCGCTGCGGTCGGTGCCAGCGCCGAGCTGCTGGTGCCGAAATGGTTCGACAAGCGGACGGAATTGTCGCCGGCGCAGACGGTCGATGATTTGCGGCGTTCGCTCCAGATCGCAAGCGGACTTTATCTGGCCCGGACCGGATTTCTGACGGCCTTCGATTTGCACGCCGCGTGCATCGGTTCTCAGGTCGCGACCTGTGCAAAGAAGAACATTCCGGCGCTTGCCGCGGCCTATGGCCCTGCAGAAATCGACAAGGCGATCCTCGATGCGCTCCTGCGCGGTGTTGAGGCGAATTTCTTTGATGGGATGGCCGCCAACATCGCCGGCATCGATGCGCGCCTGTCGCCCGACCTGAAAGACGCGGACCTCACGACCTTTCTCTCCGGCCGCAAGCCCCTGCCGCGCGTCGCCGTCAGGCATACCGTGGGACTTGAGGACGCCGTGGAAGGCGAGGGTGGTATTGCCGAAGCGGGTGCGAATTACTTCAAGCTGAAGCTGTCGGGCAATCCGGCCGCCGATGCGGCGCGGCTGGTGCGCATCGGCAAGGAGTTGGACACGCTGCGGCGCGAGTACAAGGTCACACTCGATGCCAACGAGCAATATGCCGACCTTGCCGCGCTGCAGGCCCTGACCGACCGGCTCGATCGCGAGCCCGCGCTGCGGTCGATCGCCTCGCGCCTGCTCTATATCGAGCAGCCGATGCCGCGCGATGTCACGAGGCAGTCGCCGCTCGGCTCGCTCGCCGCGCGCGGCTTCATCATCGACGAGGCCGACGATTCCTATGACGCCTTCCCTGCCGCGCGGGCGCTCGGCTATCACGGCATCTCCTCGAAATCCTGCAAGGGCCTCTACAAGTCCATCGTCAACGCGACGCGCGCGGCGAAATGGAGCGCGGCCGGTGAAAAGTTCTTCGTCACCGGCGAAGACCTCACCTGCCAGGCCGGCCTTGCCGTGCAGCAGGACCTCGCGCTCGGTGCTTTCCTCGGCGTCACCCACGCCGAGCGCAACGGCCACCATTATGTCGACGGCTTTGGCGACGCGCCCGCCGCCGAAGCTGCGGCCTTCGCCACCGCGCATCCCGATCTCTATGCCGGTAATGGGCAGGGCATTCGGCTCGACATCCACAACGGCGATCTCCTGACGGGATCGCTTCACACAGCGGGCTTCGCGACGGCGGTCCATCCGGACTGGTCGGCGCTTCGCGCCCTCGAACAGCCAAAATCACTTCAGGAGCATCTGGCATGACCACCCAACGCCTCGGCCTCATCATGAACGGCGTCACCGGCCGCATGGGGCTCAACCAGCATCTGATCCGCTCGATCGTCGCAATCCGCGACCAGGGAGGTGTCCGCCTGAAGAACGGCGATCGCGTCATGCCCGACCCGATCCTGGTCGGCCGCAGCGCCGAGAAGGTCGAGGCGCTCGCCCGGCGCTACAACATCACGCGCTGGACCACCGACCTCGACGCGGCGCTCGCCGACATCAACGACACCATGTTCTTCGATGCCGCGACCACACAGGCGCGGCCCGGCCTGCTGACCCAGGCCATCAACGCCGGCAAGCACGTCTATTGCGAGAAGCCGATCGCGACGAACTTCGAAGAGGCGCTCGAAGTCGTCAAGCTCGCCAATGCCAGGGGCGTCAAGCACGGCACGGTGCAGGACAAACTGTTCCTGCCGGGCCTGAAGAAGATCGCTTTCCTGCGCGACAGCGGCTTCTTCGGCCGCATCCTCTCGGTGCGTGGCGAGTTCGGCTATTGGGTGTTCGAGGGCGGATGGCAGGAGGCGCAGCGGCCATCCTGGAACTACCGCAGCGAGGACGGCGGCGGCATCATCCTGGATATGGTCTGCCATTGGCGCTACGTGCTCGACAACCTCTTCGGCAACGTCCAGAGTGTCGTCTGCATCGGCAACACCGACATTCCCGAGCGTTTCGACGAGCAGGGCAAGCCCTACAAGGCGACAGCGGATGATTCCGCCTACGCGACCTTCCAGCTCGAGGGCGGAATCATCGCCCACATCAACATGTCCTGGGTCACGCGCGTCTATCGCGACGATCTCGTCACCTTCCAGGTCGACGGCACCCATGGCTCGGCGGTTGCAGGCCTCACCGACTGCATGATCCAGGCCCGGCAGGCTACCCCGAGGCCGGTCTGGAATCCCGACGAGAAGCGGCTGCACGATTTCTATGGCGACTGGCAGAAGCTGCCCGACAACGTCTCCTACGACAACGGCTTCAAGGAGCAGTGGGAGATGTTCATCCGCCACGTCTGCGAGGATGCGCCGTACAAGTTCACGCTGCTCGAAGGCGCCAAGGGCGTGCAGCTCGCCGAATGCGCACTGAAAAGCTGGAAGGAGCGACGCTGGATCGACGTCGCCGCGATCAAGGCCTGAGGAGGGACATATGAACAAGCCCGTCCAGCCGATGTCATCCCTGTCGCTGAAGCTGCCCAAGGCCGATCGCTCGATCGAGACCTATCGGCTCGCGGCCTCGCGCACGTTCCCTGCAAAGCTCGAGGGACCACTGAACCGCATCGCCTTCTCGGCCGTGCATACGGTCGCCGATCCCTTCGCGGATAACGACCCCTGGCTTTCGGTCGCCGTCGACTGGGACAAGACCATCGCCTTCCGCGAGCACGTCTGGGATCTTGGCCTGGGTGTTGCCGAAGCCATGGACACCGCGCAGCGCGGCATGGGGCTGGACTGGCCGACCTCGCTGGAGCTGATCACCCGCTCGGTCGGCGCCGCCAAGCGCCGCAATGCGCTGGTGTTCTCCGGTGCCGGCACGGATCATCTTGCCGTGGAGGATGCCAGGAGTCTCGACGACGTGATCCGCGCCTATGAGGAGCAGATCTCCGCAGTCGAGAAGGTTGGCGGCCGCATCATCCTGATGGCGTCGCGCGCGCTGGCAAAGATTGGTCGCGGCGCCGACGACTACGCCAAGGTCTACAACCGCGTGCTGTCGGGGGTAGCGCAGCCCGTGATCATCCACTGGCTCGGCGACATGTTCGATCCTGCCCTGACGGGATATTGGGGCACCAGCAATCTCGACAAGGCGATGGGCGTTGCGGTGGCCATCATCAACAACAACGCCGCCAAGGTCGACGGCGTCAAGGTCTCGCTGCTCGACAAGCAGCGCGAGATCGACATGCGTCGTCGCCTCGACAAGCGCATCAAGATGTATACCGGCGACGATTTCAATTATGCGGAGCTGATCGCGGGCGACGAACAGGGCTTTTCGCACGCGCTGCTCGGCATCTTCGACGCGATCGCGCCGGCTGCGTCATACGCGCTGTCGCGGCTGGCGGCCGACGACGAGGCCGGCTTCCACGACGTGCTGGGGCCGACAGTGCCGCTGTCGCGCCACATCTTCAAGGCGCCGACGCGCTTCTACAAGACAGGCGTCGTCTTCATGGCCTATCTCAACGGTCACCAGGACCATTTCACCATGGTCGGCGGGCAGGAGAGTGCGCGCTCGATGCTGCATCTGGCCGAGCTGTTCCGCCTCGCCGATCAGGCCGGCCTGCTCGCCAATCCCGAACTGGCGACGCGGCGGATGAAAACCGTGCTGGCCTCACACGGACTGGAAGATTGATGCGCGATTTTTCGTCCGACCATCACTGGCTTTCGCTGAACACGGCGACTGTCCGCAAGCAGGGCGATCTGCTTCAGATCATCGATGCCTGTGCCAGGCATGGCATCCGCGCCATCGATCCCTGGCGCGACCAGGTCGCCTCGGTCGGCCTCGATCGTGCCGCGCGCGCCGTGCGTGATGCCGGTCTCGAGCTCTCAGGCTATTGCCGCGGCGGCATGTTCACGTCGGACTCATCGCGCCGGGGGGACGTGCGTGACGACAATCGGCGCTGCGTGGATGAGGCCAAGGCGCTGGGCGCGCCCTGCATCGTGCTCGTCGTCGGTGGTCTGCCGCAATATTCGCGGCCCGGCAGCGAGGCGTCCAAGGACATCGTGGCGGCGCGCCGGCAGGTCGAGGAAGCCCTTGCCGAGATGCTCGACTACGCCAAACAGGCAAACCTGCCGCTGGCGATCGAGCCGCTGCATCCGGCCTATGCGGCCGATCGCGCCTGCGTGAACACGACGAAGCAGGCGCTCGACATCTGCGACCGGCTCGACCCCGATCGCAGCGGCATGCTCGGCGTCGCGCTCGATGTCTATCACATCTGGTGGGACCCCGAGCTGATGGAGCAGATCGCGCGCGCCGGCAAGGATCGCCTGCTCGCGTTCCATGTCTGTGATTGGCTGGTGCCGACCAAGGACATCCTCAACGACCGCGGCATGATGGGCGACGGCGTCATCGACATCAAACCGGTGCGCGCCGCCGTCGAGGCACAGGGCTATGGTGGCTTTTCGGAGATCGAAATTTTCTCCAACGATTGGTGGAGCAAGCCCATGGACGAGGTGCTGCGCACCTGCATCGAGCGGCACAAGACGGTGGTCTAGCCATCCTGCCGGGTGATCGCGCCTGCCGCGCTGATTTGCCCTTGATGTCAAATGGTTCGGCGGATCCACAAGGTCTGTTACGCCATCCCATGTTCTACTGTGCATGGGGTTGTTTTCGAGTTTTGGGTCAGCGGAGGCTTAGGAGTCCTGCCTGCGATGCTCGATCTCGAGCGTGACCAGCCGCGCCAGCAACGTCGCCGGATAGAGCTGGCCGAAAATCGCTTCCATGTTGCACAGGCTGCGCGCGACGGGGTGCAGCGGTGCGACGTCGCCATATCCGGTCGTGGTCATGGTCGCGAAGCTGAAATAGATGACGTCGCTTGCGAGCCTCGGACTATCCTCCACCTTCATGCTGACGAACGCAGCCGGATCGAGCGAGCCGATGAACACGTAAAGCGCGGAGAAGATCACGGCGACCGTCAGATAGAGCAGTATCGCGCCGATCACGCGATGATAGGTCACGCGCCCCGGTGCAAAGGTCTGGCGCGCCACCGCCCAGGCCATGGTCGTTCCCACGATGAACCACGAGCCGGCAAACAGATTGAGGTCGAGGATCGACGGCGACCTGATCCTCAGGATCGCGCCTGTTACGATCATGACGAGCGCGATCAGCATGCCCGCGACAGCGACCGGGCTGCCTGAGATCACGAAGATGCCGACGACCAGCAGCAGCGCCAGCACGAGCTCGGACACCTGGAATGCAAACAGCCCCAGCGCCTGCAGTGGCGAGATCACGAACATCATGATCACCAGCAGAACCGTCAGCACCGTGAGGGCGGGATCGGCCCAGCGTTCGCGCAATTGATCGATCTTCATGACGCCTCAGCCGATCGAGCAGTGGACGCTCAGGAAGCCGCGAAATCGCACCCGCCCGCCGCGCACCGGCTGGCCGGCCACGGCATAGTTCGGGAAGCGCGCCAGGAAACGCGAGATCGCAATCGCGCCTTCGAGCCGCGCCAGTGCCATGCCCGCGCATTGATGCGCGCCGGTGGCGAACGCAAGATGCCGGTTCGGCGTGCGCGCGACGTCGAAGCGTTCAGGATCGGCAAACTGTGCGGGGTCGCGGTTGGCGGCGCCGATGCACAGCGTCACCGACGTGCCCGCCTCGAGCATGACGCCGCCAAGCTCGACCGGCTCGGTCGTCATGCGGTTGCCGAGCTGGTTCGAGCTTTCGTAGCGAAGGATCTCCTCGACGGCGGTCTTGATCAGGTCGGGATTGTCGATCAGCCGCTGCTTCTGGTCCGGGTTTCGATGCAGCGCGACGAGGCCGTTGCCGATCAGATTGGTCGTGGTCTCGTGGCCGGCGTTGAGCAGGAAGATGCAATTGTGCAGCAGCTCCTTCTCGGTCAGCCGCTCGCCGTTCTCCTCGCCGTTGCCTTCTCCCTGGATCAGGCGCGTCAGCACGTCGCGATCGGGATTGCCCGGCTTCCGGCGCCGGCGCGCGACCAGCGTTTCGAGATAGGCCAGGAAGTCCGTCACCGCCTTGTTGCCGCGCGCGGCGACCTCGGCCGATACGACCGGCTCGAGCGCCCCAAGGATCGCCAGCGACCAGTCGCGCAGCGGCGCGCGTTCGTCGTGGGGCACGTCGAGCAGATTGCCGATCACCTCGATCGGGATCGAGGCGGCAAAGTCTTCGATCAGCTCGCAATGCCCCTTGGCGGCGATGGCATCGAGCAGGCTGTCGACCAGCCTGATGAGATCGCCCTCCATGCCGGCGATCGCACGCGGCGACAGCGCGCCCATGATCAGGCGCCGCACGCGGGTGTGGGCGGGCGGATCGTTGAAGACGAGGCTCGTGGTGTGGTGCTCGTAGAGCGGCGTGTCGCCGTATTTCGGCGCGAACTCGCGTTTCTTGTCCGAGCTGAACGACTTTGTGTTCTTGTAGGTGGTGACGAGGTCGTCGTAGCGCGTCAGGAACACGGTGCCGCTTGCAAGGCGCTTGACCGGCTCGTTCTCCCGCAGTGCACGATAAGTCGGGTAGGGATCGTCGTAGAATTCGCTCGTCAGCTTCGCCAGATCGAAATTGGCCGCCAATTCTTTCGCACTTGCGTTCATCCGCCATACTCGCCTGATGAGACCGATATGCCGTTTTCGCTCTTTCGAGCCGTGCGCATCACCGTCTACAGTCTCGCCGTGATTTGCTAGCCGACCGGACAGAAAAATGCACGCCCGCGCTGATGCTGCCGACACGACGGCGCCGACATGGCCCGACGACATTTTCGCGACCTTGCAACGCTTCGACGTCCGGCAGGTCCCTTACGTGCCCGACGCCGGCCATTCGAAGCTGATCCAGCGTGTGCTGGCTTCATCCACGATGCGCGGCATTCCGCTGACGACCGAGCAGGAGGGCGTGGCGCTGCTCGCCGGCGCCTGGACCGGCGGCCAGCGCGGCGTGCTGCTGATGCAGTCGAGCGGCGTCGGCAATTGCATCAACATGCTGTCGCTGATCCCGATCCTGCGCTTTCCGTTCCTCACGCTCGTGACCATGCGCGGCGAGTGGGGCGAGTTCAATCCGTGGCAGGTGCCGATGGGTTCGACCACGCAGGGCGTGCTCGAGCTTTCGGGCATCAAGGTGCTGCGTGCCTCGAACGCAGCTGAGGTGCCGGCCGTGTTGGAGGCGGCAGCTGCCCAGGCCTACAACGCGCTCACGCCCACTGCCGTCCTGCTGTCGCAACGCCTGATCGGCGCCAAGGTTTTCACCAAATGAGCAAGGCCAATCTCCTCGACCGCCGCCAGGTGGTCTCCGCGCTGCTGGCTGATCGCAAGGACGTGGTCGCGATCGGGGGCCTCGGAGCCTCCACCAACGACATCACCGCGGCCGGCGATCACGCCCGCAACTTCTATCTCTGGGGCGGCATGGGCGGCGCTGCGATGATAGGGCTGGGGCTCGCGCTGGCGCAGCCAAAGTTGCCGGTGCTGGTCATCACCGGCGACGGCGAGATGCTGATGGGCATGGGCAGCCTTGCCACCATCGGCCTGCAGAAGCCGTCCAATCTCTCAATCGTGGTGCTCGACAACGAGGCCTATGGCGAGACCGGCGGCCAGACCAGCCACACCTCGGCCGCGGCCGACCTCGTCGGCGTTGCCAGGGCCTGCGGTATCGCCGATAGCCGGGCCATCTCGACCATGGCTGAGGTGGAAGCCTTCGCCAAAGCCGTCCACGACCTGTCGGCGGGACCGCGCTTTGCCAATGTGAAGATCGACAGCGCCAACGTCGAGCGGATCCTGCCGAGCCGGGACGGGACGTTTATCGTCAACCGGATCCGGGGCGACCTCGGTTTCCGGCCGATCTGACGCCGGTCCCTGATCTGGCCCCCGCGGGTGACGTTTCTCCCCGCGGAGGTAGAGTGTGACCAATTTCCAACAGGTTCCCACCCATCTAGGTTGCGTCGCACCATTTGGCTTGACTTTTGCGTGGGTGAGTGCTTACTCACTACCATGAGCACATTGCGTATGACGAGCGACCTGAGGCGTCAATTGATCCTCGGAGCCGCAAAGCGCTGCTTTGCCCGACACGGGTATAACGGCACCACGACCAAGAGCGTGGCGGCAGCTGCTGCCATTTCCGAGGCATTGCTGTTCAAGCATTTTCCTTCCAAGGCGGCGCTCTATGCCGAAATCCTCAGCGACGAGTGCGAGGCGGACCCGGCGCTGACAGAACTGCTCGAGCGGGAGCCGTCGACTGCCACCCTGGTCGAGCTGATCCGCGGCATGGTCCAGCATTTCCTGCTGATCGCCGACGGTCCGGACCAGGAAGAGGCCCAGCGCCTGCGGCTGATGGTTACCAGTCATCTGGATGACGGCGAGTTCGCCCGTTTGCTATATGCCAAGATCGAGACGCTGATCGGCGCGGTCTTTGTCGCCTCGCTCGAACGCGCCGTCGCTGCCGGGGATGCGCGAGCCTGTGGTAGCGAACCGCTCAACCTGTTCTGGTTTGCGCATCACACGGTGATGACCGCCGCGCTGACCAGGCTGCCCTCGGTGCATTGTCTCGCCTATGGCGGGGCGAACGATCTGGAGCGGCAGCTCTGTGAATTTCTCCTGAGAGGCATCGGACTTAACGACGCCGCAATTGCTTCGCATCTGGGCCACGAATTGGCCCCGGGTGCGGACAAGACGGCGATTGCAGAGAGTGCATGACATGAACATCGTAGCCGAACACAAGATTTCGGGCGAACCGATCGACAGCAAGGCCCCCAAGCGTCCGGTTCGGCCGGTGCTCTGGTTCATCATCGTCGGCACGCTGCTGGGCGCGCTCGTCGGAGGGCTCGTCTGGTTCAATTATTTCCGTGGCCAGATGATCAAGCAGTTCTTCGCCAACAACAAGCCGCCGCCGACTTTGGTCAGCGCGGCCGAAGCGAAGTCCGAGGTGGTGCCGAATCTGCTGACCGCGGTCGGCGGCCTCGCCGCCGTGCACCAGGTCGACGTCACCGCCGACGTCAATGGACGGGTCACCGAGATCAAGTTCCAGCCGGGCATGCACGTCGAGGCCGGCATGCCGCTGGTGCAGCTGTTCGACGGACCGGACCAGGGCGACCTCGCCAACTACAAGGCGCAGGCGACCGGCGCACAGCTGGCGCTCGACCGCGCCAAGCAATTGGCGGCGCGCCAGTTCGGTCCGCAGTCGACCGTCGATGCCGCTCAGGCGACCTATGACCAGGCCATGGCCGGCATTGCCAAGACCGAAGCACTGATCTCGCAGAAGCTGGTGCGCGCGCCGTTCTCCGGCGATCTCGGTGTCCGCAAGGTCGAGGTCGGACAATACCTCACCGCCGGCACCGCGATCGTTTCGCTGACCGATCTGTCGGAGCTGTGGGCCAACTTCACGGTGACGGAAAAGGACTCGGGCAACCTCAAGGTTGGCCAGTCGGTTCGGCTGAAGGTCGACGCTTATCCGGGCCGCACCTTCGACGGCAAGATCACCACGATCGAGCCTCAGATCGCCACCGACACCCGCAACATTCGCGTGCAGGCTACGGTCGCCAACCCCGAGAAGATCCTGAAGCCCGGCATGTTCGTGACCACCACGGTGGTGCTGCCGGACAAGCCGGCCGTGATCACCGTTCCGGAAACGGCCGTCGACTACACGCTGTACGGCGACTCCGTCTTCATGATCACCGAGAAGAAGGAAGAGGACGGCAAGACGACGCTGAGTGCGGTGCGCACGTTCGTGCAGACCGGCAATCGGGTCAACGGCCGCGTCGAAATCATCAAGGGTGTGAAGGCGGGCGACAAGGTCGTTGCCGTCGGCCAGCTCAAGCTCCAATCGGGCGCTGCCGTTGCGATTTCGACCGATCCCGCCCCACAGATCCCGGCGAACCCGCCGCGCTACTGACAATACACTCACGTGATCCGGCTCGGCCGGATCACGTTTCTTGAGACAAGCGAAATCGAGATCGCCGCGATGGCCTTTACTGATATTTTCATCAAGCGCCCGGTTCTGTCGGTCGTTGTCAGCCTGCTGATCCTGCTGATCGGCCTGCGCGCCGCGATGGTGCTGCCGATCCGGCAGTATCCGAAGCTGTCGAACACGGTCATCAACATCACGACCGTCTATCCCGGCGCGTCCGCGGACCTGATCCAGGGCTTCATCACGACGCCGATCGAGCAGGCGGTCGCCTCGGCCGAAGGCGTTGATTACATGACCTCGTCCTCGGTGCTCGGCACCTCGACGATTCAGGTCTACATCAAGCTGAACTTCGATCCGAACCAGGCGCTCACCGAGGTGCTGGCCAAGACGAACTCGGTCAAATATCTGATCCCGAAGGAGTCGAACGACCCGATCGTCACCAAGACCACAGGCCAGACCACGGCCGTGATGTATCTCGGCTTCTCCTCGGAGGAGCTGTCGGGCTCGGCGATCTCGGATTATCTGACGCGCGTCGTGCAGCCGGTGCTGTCCACCGTCGACGGCGTCGCCTCGGCCGACATTCTCGGTGGCCAGACCTTTGCGATGCGGCTCTGGCTCGACCCCGTGAAGATGGCAGGCCGCAGCGTGTCGCCGGCCGATGTCGCGGCCGCGATTCAGGCCAACAACTTCCAGTCCGCGGCGGGCCAGACCAAGGGCTATCTCATCGTTTCCAACATCTCGACGAATACCAGTCTGACCGACGTCAACCAGTTCAGGAAGATGATCGTGAAGGCCAAGGACGGTGGCTTCGTCCGGATGGAGGATATCGCCACGGTCGAGCTCGCGGCGCAGAGCACCGACGCGAGCGTCGCCTTCAACGGCGAGCATGCGATCTTCATTGGTGTGAACGCGACGCCGCAGGGCAATCCGCTGACCCTGGTCAAGGGCGTGCGGGCATTGTTCCCCGAGCTCGAGCGCAACCTGCCGCCGTCGATGAAGATGAAGGTCGCCTACGACTCGACCAAGTTCATTCAATCCTCGATCAACGAGGTGGAGAAGACGCTGGGCGAAGCCGTGATCATCGTGATCGTGGTGATCTTCCTGTTCCTGGCCTCGCTGCGTTCGGTCATCATTCCCGTCGTCACCATCCCGTTGTCGATGATCGGCGTCTGTACCCTGATGCTGGCGCTGGGATTCAGCTTCAACCTGCTGACCTTGCTCGCGATGGTGCTCGCGATCGGTCTCGTGGTCGACGATGCCATCGTGGTGGTGGAGAACATCCATCGACATCTCGAAGAGGGAAAGACTCCGGTGCAGTCGGCGCTCGAAGGCGCGCGCGAGATCGTCGGTCCCGTCGTGTCGATGACCATCACGCTTGCGGCGGTGTATGCCCCGATTGGCTTCCTCAGCGGTCTCACCGGTTCGCTGTTCCGGGAATTCGCCTTCACGCTCGCGGGCTCGGTGATCGTGTCAGGCGTGATCGCGCTGACCCTGTCGCCGATGATGTGCTCGGTGCTGCTCAAGAACACCGAAGAGGGCCGCTTCGCCAAGCTGGTCAACAACGTGTTCGGTGCTGTGACGCGCTGGTATGGCCGCAGGCTGGACCGGTCGCTCGATTACAAGTTGATTACTGGCCTGTTCGCAGTCACGATTCTCGGACTCGTCGGCTTTCTCTACATGCACACCTCGAAGGAGCTGGCACCTGAGGAGGACCAGGGCATCGTATTCGCGGTGACCAAGGCGCCGAAATACGCCAACATCGACTATGTCGATTTCTACGGCGACAAGCTCGACAAGAAGTTTCAAAGCTTCCCCGAGACCGATCTGCGCTTCGTGCTGAACGGCATCAACGGCCCGCAGGGCGGTATCGCCGGCATGCTGCTCAAACCATGGGAAGAGCGTAAGCGCTCGTCCATCGCGTTGAAGCCGCTGGTCCAGGCCGAGCTCTCCAAGATCGAGGGCGTGCAGGCGTTCGCGTTCAACCTGCCGCCGCTGCCGGGTGGCCCGGGCGGTCTGCCGGTGCAGATGGTCATCAATTCCACCGCGAGCTACCAGACCGTCTTCGAGCAGATGGAGAAGCTGAAGGACGCGGCGCGCAAGAGCGGCATGTTCATCGTCTCCGACAGCGACCTCGCTTTCAACCAGCCGAGCGTTGAAGTCACGATCGACCGTAACAAGGCGCAGGATCTCGGCGTCAACATGCAGAACCTCGGCTCTACCCTCGCGGTTCTGCTCGGTGGCAACTACATCAACCGCTTCAATCTCCAGGGCCGCTCCTACCAAGTGATCCCGCAGGTGCCTCGCGCCGACAGGCTGTCGCCGGAGTCGCTCGGCGGCTACTACGTGACGACCAACACCGGCCAGCAGCTGCCGCTATCGACCGTGGTCTCGATCAAGACCAGGACCGACCCGAACTCGCTGACGCACTACAATCAGCTCAACTCGGCGACCTTCTCGGCCGTGCCGATGCCCGGCGTGACCGTCGGCGCCGCGGTGGACTTCCTCGAGGGCGAGGCCAAGAAGCTGCCGCAGGGCTTCAGCCACGACTATCTCGCGGATTCCAGGCAGTATGTGCAGGAAGGCAACCAGCTCGCGATCACCTTCGGTTTCGCGCTGATCATCATCTTCCTGGTGCTGGCGGCCCAGTTCGAGAGCTTGCGTGACCCGCTGGTGATCATGATCTCGGTTCCGATGGCGATTGTCGGTGCGTTGATCCCGCTGTTCTTCGGCGTGGCGACCATGAACATCTACACTCAGGTCGGTCTACTCACGCTGGTCGGCCTGATCACCAAGCACGGCATCCTGATGGTGGAATTCGCCAACGAGCTGCAGGTGAATGAACGGCTGGATCGCCGCTCGGCCATCGAAATGTCGGCCCGCATCCGCCTGCGGCCGATTTTGATGACGACGGCTGCGATGGTGACCGGTCTGATCCCGCTGCTGACTGCGACCGGCGCCGGCGCGGCCAGCCGCTTCTCGATTGGCCTTGTGGTCGTCGCCGGCATGTCGATCGGCACGTTGTTCACCCTGTTCGTCCTGCCCGCAGTTTATGTCGTGCTGGCGACCGACCATCGTGCAGCCGCCGATTCCGAGCGTAACAAGCAAGTCCACGAGCTCGACCTCAACGCCAAGGCGCTACGGCCGACCTGACCAATGCTCCATGAGCGTGCGAAGCGGCAACAGCCATCGCTGTTGCCGCTTTTTTTTGTCGTGCAGAATCCCATATTATGATGGCTGGAGCGCCGCGAATGTGCGCTCGAGGCGAGGCGTCGGATGAAGAGGCGTGAATTTTTGGCGGTGCTGGGCGGGGCGGCATTGGTGCGGCCGGACATGGCGTCAGCCGATACGCCCGGCCGCACCTATCGTCTCGGCACCGTCGCGCCGATCGCGCCTATTACGGCGGAGAGCCCCGGCGGCAAGATCCTGGTCAAGGTGCTTGCAGAGCGGGGGTTCAAGCTTGGCCAGAACCTGACCTTTGAGGCGCGGGGCGCGCTGGGCGATGTCGCGATGCTGCCGTCGCTGATGTCAGAACTAAAGGCCAAGAACGTCGACGTCGTCGTCATCATTGGCTATCCGACGGCGATGGCCGCCAAGGCGGCCGGCATCGCGACCGTTGCGGCCAGCGGTGTCGGCGATCCCGTCGAAACCGGGCTGATCGAGAGCCTGGCGCATCCGGGCGGCAAGATCACCGGGATTTCGGATGTCGCGGCGACGCTCAGCGCCAAGCGGCTGTCGCTGCTCAAGGAGCTGTCGCCAAAGTTGACCAAGGTCGCGATGCTCTGGAACAAGGACGACCTTGGCATGACCATGCGCTATCAGGCGTCCGCCAAGGCAGCCCAGGCGCTTGGGCTGACCGTGCAGGCGCTCGGCGTGCGCGAGCCTGACGATTTCGACGAAGCGTTCTCGGTGATGAACAACGATTTGCCTGACGGCATCCTGATGGTGGCGGATGCGCTGACCATTCTCAACCGTGAGCGCGTGTTCGAGTTCGCCGCCGTCCGGAAGCTGCCGGCGATCTACGAGTTCGACCAGTTCGCCCGCGACGGCGGTCTGATGTCCTATGGCGCCGATTCCTCGGAGTCCTTCGAGCGGGCGGCCGCCCTGGTCGCCCGCATTTTCAACGGAGCCGATCCCGGCGATCTGCCATTCGAGCTGCCGACCCGCTATCCTCTGGTGATCAATCTGAAGACGGCCAGGGCCACCGGCCTTGAAATTCCCCCGACCTTGCTTGCACTTGCCGACGAGGTCATCGAGTAACCCGGCACGCCGTAGTAAGAGACAAGGTCCGGCCTTCTTGCTAGGCTCGGGAAAATGAGCCTTTCCGTGCATCCCGACACCCCGCAGACCAGAACCCTGCCGAGCGCGGCCGGGAGCGGCGCCGCGCCCGCCGAGGCGGGGCGGGGGATCAGGACCCGCCTGTTCACCAAATATGTCGCGCTGTTCGTGGCTGTAGTCGCCGTCGCCCTGCTGGCCAATGGCCTGTTCGAGGTCTTCTTCTACTACAGGGAACACAAGGCCGCGCTGATCCGGGTCCAGCACGAGCAGGCTGAGGCGGCCGCCGCCAAGATCAGCCAATTCGTGAAGGAGATCGAGAGCCAGCTCGGCTGGACCACGCAGCTACCGTGGTCTGCCGGTTCGATCGAGCCGCGCCGGTTCGACGCGCTGCGGCTGCTGCGCCAGGTGCCCGCGATCACCGAGCTCGCCCAGGTGGATTCGACCGGCAAGGAGCGCCTGCGCGTCTCGCGGCTGGCGATGGACTCGATCGACAGCGGCATCGATTTGTCGAGCGATCCCAAGTTTACTGAAGCCGTGGCGCACAAGGTCTATTACGGGCCGGTCTATTTTCGTCGCGAGTCCGAGCCCTATATGACGCTGGCGCTGGCCGGGGCAAGGAAGGATGCCGGGGTCAGCATCGCGGAAGTCAACCTCAAGCTGATCTGGGATGTCGTCTCACAGATCAAGGTCGGCCAGCACGGGCACGCCTATGTGGTCGGCCCCGAAGGGCGGCTGATCGCGCATCCCGACATCAGCCTGGTGCTGCGCAACACCGACATGTCCGGCCTGGCACAGGTACGCGCGGCGCAGGCCGGCGGTGGCGTCATGCCCGATGCGCTCCAGGAAGCGGTCAACATCCAGGGCCAGAAGGTTCTGACCGCGTCGGCCCCGATCGAGCCGCTGCACTGGACCATGTTCGTCGAGCTGCCGGTCGAGGAGGCCTATGCCTCGCTCTACGCCTCGTTGCAGCGGCTCGCGATCGTGCTGCTCGCCGCATCGATCTTTGCGGTGCTCGCGGGAATTTTCCTGGCGCGCCGCATGGTCGGCCCGATCCAGGCACTGCGCAGCGGCGCCGAGCGAATCGGCGGCGGCGATTTCTCCCAGCGCATCTCGATCAAGACCGGCGACGAGCTGGAAGGGCTCGCGGACCAGTTCAACGACATGGGCTCGCGCTTGCAGGAATCCTACGCAGACCTCGAAAACAAGGTCGAGCAACGGACGATGGAACTGCGCGAGTCGCTGCTGCATCAGACGGCCACCTCCGATGTGCTGCAGGTTATCAGCCGCTCGCCAGGCGATCTCGATCCCGTGTTCCGCACCATCCTGGAGCGAGCGACCCGCATCTGCGACGCCGAGTTCGGCAATCTGTTCCTGGCCGAGGACGGCGGCTTCCGCTGCGTGTCGACCACCAACCTGCCGCCCGCTTTCATCGCCAGTTTCGAGCGCACGCCGGTCATTTTCCCGCCGCCGATCGACCCGCTGGGCCGGGTCATAGCGACGCGCAAGTACGTCCATGTTGAGGATGTGACGCGTGAGCCGGCCTACCTCACCGGTTTTCCGCCGATCGTGGAACTGGCCGAGCTCGGCGGCGCCCGCACCATTCTGCTGGTGCCGATGCTTAGGGACAACGATCTCGATGGAGTGGTCGCGATTTTCCGGCAGGATGTGCGCCTGTTCACGGACAAGCAAGTCGACCTCGTAACGAGCTTCGCCAGTCAGGCGGTCATCGCGATCCAGAATGCGCGGCTGCTGAGCGAACTGCGCGAACGCACTGACGACCTGAGCGAAGCGTTGCAGCAGCAGACCGCGACGGCAGACGTGCTCAAGGTCATCAGCCGTTCCGCGTTCGATCTGCAAACCGTACTCGACACGCTGGTGGGGTCGGCTGCCCGCTTGTGTGATGCCGATGAAGGAACGATCTTCCGGCCCCGCGACGGCGCCTTTTATCTGGCAGCGAGCTGCGGTCTCGACGCGGAACAGGAGAACAAGCTTCGGACATTTTCTTCCGTGCCGGAGCGCGGAAGCGTCGTCGGACGCACCTTGCTCGATTGCAAGACGGTCCATGTTCCCGATGTACAGGCGGATCCGGAATATGCGCCTTCGTCCGCGCGCAGACGCGCTAACGTGCGTACGATGCTAGGTGTCCCCCTGCTGCGGGAGGGGGCGCCCATCGGCGTCTTTGTCTTGACGCGGCATGTCGTGCGTCCCTTCAGCGAAAAGCAGATCGAGCTGGCAACGACATTCGCAGACCAGGCCCTGATTGCGATTGAGAACGTACGCTTGTTCGACGAAGTCCAGGAACGGACCAGGGAGCTGTCGCAATCCCTCGACGATCTGCGCGCCGCTCAAGGCCGCCTGATCCAGACCGAGAAGCTCGCGTCCCTCGGCCAGCTCACCGCCGGGATCGCCCATGAGATCAAGAACCCGCTCAACTTCGTCAATAACTTTTCTTCGGTCTCGACCGAGCTGATCGACGAGCTCAACGAGATCCTGCAAACGGCTTCTCTCGACGACAAGACGAAGGAAGAGATCGGCGAGCTGACCAGCATGCTCAAGGGCAATCTCGAGAAGGTGGTGCAGCACGGCAAGCGCGCTGATTCCATCGTCAGGAACATGCTGCTGCATTCGCGCGAAGGCTCCGGCGAGCACCGCCCGGCGGACATCAACGCGATCGTGGAGGAGAGCCTCAATCTGGCCTATCACGGCGCGCGCGCCGAGAAACCCAACTTCAACGTCACGCTCAAGCGCGATCTCGACCCCGCAGCAGGCATGGTCGATGTTTACCCGCAGGAAATCACCCGCGTTTTCCTCAATCTGGTCTCGAACGGCTTCTATGCGGCGACCAAGCACAAGGACAGTGCTGCCGACGGCTTCGAGCCGACCTTGAGCGCAGCGACGAAAAATCTCGGCGATAGGGTCGAGATCCGGATCCGGGACAATGGCACGGGCATTCCGCAAGAGGTGAAGGAGAAGATGTTCAACCCGTTCTTCACCACCAAGCCGGCCGGCGAGGGAACCGGGCTTGGCCTGTCCATGAGCCACGACATCGTCGTCAAGCAACACGGCGGCACGATCGACGTAAACACCACACCCGGTGTCTTCACCGAATTCATCATCACCCTACCGCGCGCAATGGCGGCAGGCGGCACTTCCGGAGGCAAGACGTGAACGTTTACATCCTGGTCGTCGATGACGAGCCCGATGTCGAGGCGCTGTTCCGGCAGCAATTCCGGCGCGACTTGCGTGCCGGCCGTTTCCAGATGGAATTCGCACCCTCTGCGCCCGATGCGCTGAAGCGTGCCGCCGAGGTGCGCGATCCCTCGCTGATCCTGATCTTGTCTGATATCAACATGCCCGGCATGAGTGGGCTCGACATGCTGCCGAAAGTGCGCGCCGAGCATCCGCACGTTCCCGTGATCATGATCACTGCCTATGGCGATGCCGAGACATATCGCAAGGCGATAGAGCGTGGCGCCACCGGTCTCCTCACCAAGCCGATCGATTTCGCCTTGCTGCGCCAGCAGATCGACACGAGGCTCGAGCAGGCGGCATGACCCCGACAATCCTCTTCGTCGACGATGAGCCCGATCTCGAGGCGCTGATCCTGCAAAAATTCCGCAGGAAGATCCGTGACGGGCTCGTCGCCATCATATTTGCGCGCGACGGTCTGGAGGCGCTGGAGTCGCTCGAGCAAAATCCGCATGTCGACATGGTTGTCTCGGACATCAACATGCCCAGGATGGACGGGCTGTCGCTCCTGCAGAAGCTGCAGGAAGCCGAGGAGAAGAAGTCGACCATCATCGTCTCGGCCTATGGCGACATGAGCAATATCCGTACCGCCATGAACCGCGGCGCGTTCGATTTTCTCACCAAGCCGATCGACTTCACCGACCTCGAAACCACGATCGAGAAGACCCTTCGCCACATCGAGATGCTGCGCGAAGTGCGACGCCGACAGGCGGAGGCCGAGCGGGCCCACGCCGCGCTGTCGCGCCATTTCTCGCCCGAGCTGGCCAAGCGTCTGGCGGCAGGCAGCGATGGCGAGGGCATTGAGGTGCAATGGCGCGATGTCGCCGTCATATTCACTGATATCACCGGCTTCACATCGCTGGTCGAGAGCGCCGCGCCGGAGACACTGGGCGCGCTCCTCAACGAATATGTCGGTGGCATGACCGACGTGATCTTCTCGCATGAGGGGACGGTGGCCAAGATCATCGGCGATGCGATCCACGTGCTGTTCAATGCGCCCGGCGATCAGCCCGACTATGCGACGCGCGCGGTCGCCTGCGCGCACGATCTCGACCGTTGGGCGCAGGAGTTTTGCGTGCGTCAGAAGGCCAGGGGCGTGAACTTCGGCACAACCCGTATCGGCATTCACGCAGGGGCCGCGCTGGTCGGCAATTTCGGCGGCAATCGCTTCTTCGACTACACTGCCTATGGGGACACGATCAACATCGCGGCGCGGCTGGAGGCCGCCAACAAGCAGCTCGGCACCCGCATCTGTGTCAGCTCCGGTGTCGCCGAGGCGGCTGCGAATTTTCAAGGGCGCCCGGTGGGTGATCTGATGCTCCGCGGACGCAGCGAACCGCTGCGCGCATTCGAGCCGCTGCCACAGGACAAGTTTGATGCGCCCGCGACAGCACAATATTCCGAGGCGTTTGCCAGGATGGAGGCGGGTGATGCCGCGGCGATGCCGGCCTTCGCCGCGCTGGTCGGGATGCACGCCGACGATCCGCTCGCCGGCTTTCACTTGAGACGCCTGCTCAACGGCGCAAAAGGCATTCGCATCCAACTGGATTAGGGCTCGACATGACGCGTGAATTTTCCGCCGGAAATTACCGGTTCATTCCCTCCGTATTCCAGTATTCGGCGGGCGCGGCTGCCGTTGACGGCTACGAGATCGAGCGCGTCAGGTTCGATCGCCTGGTCCCGCTGGCCGATGGATTTGCGCTGGCTGCAGACTACATCCGGTCGCAAGGGCGTCCGCTGACGGCCTTCTGCGCCTGCGAGCTGCGCTCGCCGGCGGCCTTCAGCGAAGAAGGCTTTCGCGCGTTCAACCTGCACTATGTGAAGACGCTGTCGGAGTGGGGCATTTTCGACGGCAGCACCAATCCGGTGGCGCGTAGCAATGTATGCCCCGAGATCGATCCGCCCGCGGAGCCGTCGTTCTACGCGTTCTCGTTCACGCGCCCCACGAATTCGAAGGCGCCATCCTTCGTGATCGCCGGTGGCGCCGAGGCACGCGAGGGCAGCGGCACCTATGTCGAGCGCACCGTGCGCTACCGAGACCTGAGCCCGGACGGCCTGCGCGAGAAGGTCCGTTTCACCACGACCTCGCAGATGGAGAACCGGATGACGGCGTTCGGATTCGGCTGGAAGGACACCACCGGCGTGCAGGCCTATTCCGTGCACGACTTCCATCACGCGCTGGTCGACGAGCTGGTTCGGCGCGGCGCGCTGCGCTCGGGGCTCACCTGGCACTTCGCGCGGCCGCCGGTGGTCGATCTCGAATATGAGATGGATTGCCGGCGCGTGATGCGCGAGGTGGTGATCTAACGCTGGCGTGGGTCCAGCGCATCGCGCAGGCCGTCGCCAAGCAGGTTCAGCGACAGCACCACGAGGAAGATCGCCAGACCCGGCCAGATCGCCATCCAGGGCGCCTGGGTCAAGAAGCGTTGCGCCGCATTGAGCATGCTGCCCCAGGAGGGCGACGGCGGCTGCTGGCCGAGCCCAAGGAACGACAAGGCGGCTTCCGCGATGATGGCTGCGGCGATCGACAAGGTCGCCTGGACCAGCAGCGCGGGCAGGATGTTCGGCAGGATGTGCGAGACCGCGATCCGCCAGGGTGGATTGCCGAGCGCACGAGCCGCCTCGACATAATCCTCGGCCTTCACGCTCAACACCTGGCCGCGCGTGAGGCGGATGAAGACTGGCGTTGCCGAGATGCCGATCGCGATCATGGCATTGCCGAGGCTTGGCCCGAGAAACGCGGCCAGCGCAATGGCCAGGATCAGGAACGGACAGGCGAGCATCGCATCGGTGATCCGGCTGATCAGCGCATCGACGAATCCGCCGCGATAGCCGGCGAGGAGGCCAAGCGGCACGCCGATGCCCAGCGCGATCGCAACCGAGATCAAGCCGGCCAACAGCGAGGCGCGCGCGCCATAGATCACGCGGCTCAGGATGTCGCGGCCGAGCTCGTCGGTGCCGAACCAGTGCGCCCCAGTGGGCGCCTTGCGCACCAGGCTCCAGCTCGTTGCGATGGGATCATAAGGCACGATAAGGGGCGCCAGCAGTGCGAGCAGGATGAAAGCCGTGAGGACCGCGAGGCCCGCAACCGCCGCCTTGCGCTTGAACAGGCGACGCCGCGCCCGGCGTGCCGGGCTGTCCAACTCTTCGGCTTGTACAAGATGGGCCGGCAAGGCGGCGTCGGTCATGGCCTAGCCCCTCAGCCTGGGATTGACGAGGATATAGGCGAGGTCGGCGACCAGATTGAGCGTGATATAGACCGTGGCGGTCACCAGCACCACGCCCTGCACGACGGCGTAATCGCGGTTGAAGACGGCGTCCACGATCAGCTTGCCGAAGCCGGGAATGGAGAAGATCTGTTCGGTCAGCACCGCGCCCGACAAGAGCGTGCCGAGCTCGAGCGCGCCGAGCGTGATGATGGGCGTGAGCGCGTTGCGCATGGCATGTTTGAGAATCACGGTGCGCTCGGAGAGGCCCTTGGCGCGCGCGGTGCGGACATAATCGCTTTCCAGCACCTGGAGCATGGCGCTGCGGGTATGCCGCATCAGGACCGCGGCAATGGCGTTGCCGAGCACGAAGGCCGGCATGATGGTGGCGGCCAGGCTCGCGCGCCAGTCCTCGGTCAGCGGCACATAGCCGGAAGCCGGCAGCCAGCCGAGCTCGATCGAGAACAGGAAGATCAGCATGATGCCGAGCCAGAAGTTCGGCGTCGATATGCCCCACAGCGCGAAGAAATTGGCGCCGTAGTCCCATGCCGTCCCCTTCTTCACGGCCGCGACAATGCCGGCGGGAATGCCGATCAGGAAGGCGATGATGATCGCCATGGCGCCAAGCTGCAGCGTCACCGGCAGCTTTTGCGCAATCAGCTCGCGCACCGGCATCTTGTTGCGGAGAGATTCGCCGAAGTCTCCGACAAGGACACCCTTGATCCAGTAGGCGTACTGTACGGGGACGGGCTGATCGAGCCGGTATTGGTGCCGGATTTGCTCGATCACGGCGGGATCGCGCTCTTCGCCCGCCATCACCAGAGCGGGATCGCCCGGCAGCAATTGCTGCAGCGAGAAGATCAGCACCGACACGAAGAACAGCGTCGTTACGATCTGCGCAAGCCGGCGGGCGAGGAAGTTCAGCATCCCGGCAGCGTCACTTCAGCTTGAGGCCGACGACGCGCACGAGACCATCGGGCATCTGCTTGTAGCCTTCGAGCCTGGTGGTGTGCGCGATGATGATGCGGCGATGGTAAAGATAGAGAATGGGCTCCTCATCCTGCACCAGTTTGGCGAGGGTTTCGTAGCTGGCTTTGCGCTTGGCTGGGTCGGTCACGAGCCGCGCGTCCTCCAGTGCCTTGTCAGCCTGCGGATTGCTCCAGTCGCCATAATTCTGAGGCGCGCCACTGTGCAGGAAGATGAAGCTGTTGCCGTCAGGATCGACGCGGCCGCTCCATCCGAGCATGAAGGCCTGATAGTCGCCGGCCTCGGCCTGCTTCAGTCCGGTGGCGAATTCGGTGACGCGGATCTTCATGTCGAAGCCGGCCTCCGCGGCCATCGACTGGATCACCTGCGCGGGCGTCTCCGTCTCGGCGCCCTTCGGCACCAGGAAATCGACGCTGACAGGCGGCTTCACGCCAGCTTCCTTCAGCAGGGCCTTGGCCTTTTCCAGGTCACGGGCACGGACCGGAAGGGATTTCTGATAGTAGGGGTGATCGGGGTTGACCCATTGATTGCCGACCTGGAACTCGCCATTGAACACGACCTGGTTGATCGCCTCGCGGTCGATCGCAAGGTCGAGCGCCTGCCGCACCTTGGCGGATTGGCTGAGCGGGCCCTTGGCCTTGTCCTTGCCGATGTTGAGCGTGATGCCTTGATAACCGAGCTCGATGGCGGTCGCGACCTTCAGCCGTGAATCGCTGCGCACCTCCTTGAGGTCGGTAGCGAGCACGCGTTCGATCAGATCGAGGCCGCCTGACTTCAGGTTCGCCAGTCGCACGGTGGCGTCTACGATCGGCTGGAACACGATCTTGTCGATGAAGACGTTGTCCTTGTTCCAATAGTCGGCGAACTTCTCGAACACGATGCGGTCCTGCTGCACGCGCTCGACGAATTTGTAGGGGCCGGCGCAGACCGGATGCAGGCCGAACTTGTCGCCGGCCTCCTTTGCTGCCTTCGGCGAGATCATCATGCCGGCGCGGTCGGTGAGCTGGGCGAGCAGTGGTGAGAACGGCGATTTCAGCACGAGCTTGATGGTGAGGGGATCGACGACGTCGATATGGTCGACCGAGGCGAGCTCCGGCTTGCGGAACGAGCCGGGGAAGGTCAGATGGCGCTCCAGCGAGAACTTGGCGGCCTCGGCGTCGAACGGCTCGCCGTCGTGGAATTTCACGCCGGGGCGCAGCTTGATGACGAGGCCCTTGCCGTCGTCGACCGTCTCGCTCGATAGCGCGAGCTGCGGAACGATGTTCAGCTTCTCGTCGATGTCGAACAGCTTGTCGCAGAAGGCTGCGAACACGATGCGGCCAACATAAGTGCGCGCCATGGTGGGATCGAGGATATCAGGATCCTCGGCAAGCCCAATCCGCAGCGTGGTCTGGGCCTGGGCGGCCCCAAGCGACAGCAGGACGACGGCAGCCGTCGCGGCCAGGCGAAACATCTTCATTGGACAGTCCCCATTGCTCCGGCTACGTCGTTGTAGGCCTTGCACTCTGTATACCAACACCGGCCGGGTTTGCGCCTTCCGTCTTTCGGCTGAAGGCCGCGACTAATTTTGCCAGTGCCGGCGAAAATCCGGCCGTTGCGGGCAGGATCGTGTCGGCCGGGGGCAGCTCGCCGACGCGATGGCAGGCGGCGGCGTGTCCGGCACCGTGGACCACCAGCGCCGGCGCTTCCGTGCGGCAGCGGTCGATCACGAAGGGGCAGCGGGTGTGGAAGCGGCAACCGGCCGGCGGATTAAGCGCGCTCGGAATCTCGCCTTGCAGTACGACCTTCGCTCGCTTGGCGTGGGGTTGCGGCAGGGGGATCGCGGACAGCAGCGCGCGGCTATAGGGATGGCGGGGCTCGGCGAACAGCTCGTCCGCGTCGGCCTCTTCGACGATGCAGCCGAGATTCATCACAGCGACGCGGTCGGCGATGTGCTTGACCACGGCGAGGTCATGCGAGACGAAGATATAGGCGAGGCCAAGCCTATCTTGAAGCTCGCGCAGCAGGTTCAAGATCTGCGAGCGGATCGAGACGTCGAGCGCCGAAACCGGCTCGTCGCAGATGATCAGCTTCGGCTCGACCGCCAGCGCACGGGCGATGGCGATGCGCTGGCGCTGGCCGCCGGAGAATTCGTGCGGATAGCGCCGGGCCAGTCGCGGCTCCAGCCCGACCAGCCGCAAGATTTCCGCGACGCGCTCGCGCCGCTGTGCCGGCGGGACGAGATCATGCAGCGCGAGCGGTTCGGTCAGGATCTGGCCGACCGTCATGCGCGGATTGAGCGAGGCGTAGGGGTCCTGGAAGATGAGCTGCGCCTCGCGACGGAATTTGCGGAGCGCGTCGGCATTGAGCGAGAGCAGATCGCGGCCGTCAAAACGCACCGTGCCGGCATCCGGCTCGATCAGCCGCAGCACCAGGCGGCTGACGGTGGATTTGCCGCAACCGGATTCGCCGACGAGGGCGAGAGTCTTGCCGGCCTCTAGTGAGAACGACACACCGTCGACGGCTTTGACATGCGCACGCGCCCGGCCGAATAGCGAGCGCTCGGCGACGAAGTGCTTCACCAGGCCTTTGACTTCGAGCAGCGCCATCACGACACCAGAAGTTCGAGCGGCGCGCGGATGCAGCGCGAGACGTGGCCGGGGCTGACGGCCACCAGCGGCGGTGGCGCCTTGGTGCAGGCCTCCAGCATGAAAGGACAGCGCGCGGCGAAGCGGCAGCCGGCGGGCGGCTGCGCCATGTTCGGCACCATGCCTTCGATGGTCGCCAGTTGCTCGGCGCGATGGTCGAGCCGCGGGATCGAGCCGAGCAGGCCAACGGTGTAGGGATGCTGCGGTGCAGAGAACAAGTCGTCGACCGGCGCGCGCTCGACGATCTCGCCGGCATACATCACCGCGACCTCGTCGCAGACTTCGGCGACGACGCCGAGATCGTGGGTGATCAGGATGATGGCGGCGCCGCTCGCCGCCTTCAATTCGCGCATCAGCTCCAGGATCTGGGCCTGCAAGGTGACGTCGAGCGCAGTGGTCGGCTCGTCCGCGATCAAGAGCTGCGGATCACAGGCGAGCGCCATCGCGATCATGACGCGCTGGCGCATGCCGCCGGAGAGCTTGTGTGGATATTCGTCGATGCGCCGCTCGGGCGAGGGGATGTGGACGCGGCGCAACAGCTCGATTGCCCGCTCGCGCGCGCTTTTCCGCGAGCCGCCGCGATGGCGGAGGATCGTCTCGATGATCTGGTCGCCGATCGTAAAACTCGGATTGAGCGACGTCATCGGCTCCTGGAAGATCATCGCGAGCCGGTTGCCGCGCAAATCGCGCAGCGTCTGGTCCGGCGTCTTCAGCAGATCGAAACCGTCGAAGCGGATCGCGCCTGATATCTCCGTCGTCTGCTTCGGCAACAGGCCCATGATCGCCAGCGAGGTCACGCTCTTGCCGCAGCCGGACTCGCCGACGAGACCGAGCGTCGCGCCATTGGCGACGCTGAGATCGACACTGTCGACGGCGTGGGTGATACGGCCGTCGTCGCCGTGAAAGCGGATACGCAGATCCCTGATCTCGATGAGAGGGCTCATGCTTGTCTCGCCCGCGCCGCAGCAATGCTCGCGTCAATGACGCGGCGGTCGGTGTTGCCGGCAGGGTTCTGACGGGTCGGCATGGACGGGCGGAAGTGGACCCAGAGCTCGTGGCTGACCTGTTCGAGCCGCTCGAGTTCGCCGAGCGGATCGGGATGGTCGTCGGCGCGGATGTCCAGCGCCGGCCATTCCTCTTCGCCGTGGATCAGCAGCGCGGCGGATTGCTTGCCCCGCTTGTCACCGCCGGCGGCTTCGCCGGCACGCATCGCTGCGAGCAGCCGACGCGGAAAGGGCAGGCGGTCATTGGCGATGTAGGTCTTCGCCGTCTCCGCGAGCACGTCGGCGCCCGCGAGCATGTTGCCCGCGATCGAGAAGCCGCTGCCGGCGATATGTCCGCACCAGTCGATGCAATCGCGCCCGGTATGCGCGGCGATCGCGCCGCTTGCGTCCATGATGTGGATCTGCCGGCTCTCGCGCCCATCGTCGGTCGCGAGCAGAGCGGCGAGCACGTCATGCGCGTTCAGGCCGTCGCGGAGCAGCTTGACGCCGTCGATTCCGTAATAGGGATTGACGAAGGCCTGGGTCGCGATCGCACCGAGGCCGGCTGCGATGTAGGGGACCCGGGCGCCGACGGCGAAGAAGCGGGTCGCTACCGCAATACCGAACTGGCCGGTGGCAGGATCGCGCGCGATGATCGACCAGGTCATGAGCTGCCTTCAGCGTCCTGCGGCGTAGCCCTGCATGCCGCGCGGATTGGCGGCGGCGCGCCGGCGCACACCGACGCGCGAGGCCGCTGTGAGACGGCCCTCCGACCAGTCGGGTCCGACCTCGACGATATGGCCGCGCTCGCGCAAATTCTCGATCGTTGCCTTCGGCACGCGGTTCTCGACCACGAGCACGCCGGGACGCGCGGTGCGCGGCCAGAACGAAATCGGGAAATGCTCGGAGTGCCAGGCCGGCGCGTCGATCGCCTCCTGCAGATTCAGGCTGCAATGAACGTGGCGCAGGAAGAACTGCGTGATCCATTGGTCTTGCTGGTCGCCGCCGGGCGAGCCCCAGGCGAGATACGGCTCGCCGTCGCGCAGCGCCATGGTCGGCGACAGAGTGGTGCGCGGCCGCTTGCCCGGTGCGAGCGAGCCGGGATGGTTTTCCTCCAGCCAGAACATCTGGGCGCGGCTGCCGAGGCAGAAGCCGAGCTCGGGAATAACAGGCGAGGATTGCAGCCAGCCGCCCGACGGCGTCGAGGACACCATGTTGCCGGCCTTGTCGATGATGTCGAAATGCACGGTATCGCCGCGCACCTCGCCGAACCGTCCCACGGTCGGCTCACCTGCACCGAGCGCGCCAACCGCCTCGCGCTGTCCCTCGGCGCGACGCAGCTTGACCACGCCACCAAAACCTTCGATCGAGCCTGGCCGGAAGTCGAGCGAGGCCTTGTCGGTGACGAGCTTGCGGCGCTCGTCGCTGTAGGCGTCCGACAGCAGCGTTCCGATCGGGATCTCGGAGAACTTGGGATCGCCGTAGAATTTTTCGCGGTCGGCGAAGGCGAGCTTCGCGCATTCGATCTGGAGATGGATGAATTCCGGGCCGGTCGGGTCGAGGCCGTCGAGCGCAAAGCCCTTCAGCAGCGCGAGCTGCTGGAGGGTAACGGGGCCCTGGCTCCAGACGCCGGCCTTGCAGACGGTATAGCGGCCATAATCGTAAGTAAGTGGCGCCTCGACGGTCGGCTGCCAGCGCGCCATGTCGTCGGCGGAGAGCACGCCGCGATGCGGGGAACCGCTGACGTCCATCACCTCCTGCGTCCGGCAGAACTTGTCGATGGCTTCTGCGACAAAACCTTGCGACCAGGCCTTGCGCGCGCGCTCGATCTCGGCGTCGCGATCGCCGCCGCCGCTTTCGGCCTCGTTCAGAATCCGGGCGTAGGTTGCAGCCAGCGTCTTGTTGGTGAAGATCGTGCCGGGCTTCGGCACCTCGCCGTTCGGCAGATAGACCGCGGCCGAGGTTGGCCAGTGCTTGCGGAACAGTTGCTCGACGGTCTGGATCGTGGCGCAGGCCCGCTCGACCAGCGGATAGCCGTCGCGGGCGTAGGAGATCGCGGGCTCCAGCACGTCGCGTACGCGCATGGTGCCGTAGTCGCGCAGCAGCATCATCCAGGATTCGAAGGTGCCGGGGACGCAGGCCGCGAGGAGGCCGGTGCCGGGCACCATGTCGAGGCCCTCGCTCTTGTAATGCGCAATGGTGGCGCGCGCCGGGGCCGGGCCCTGGCCGCAGATCACCTCGGTGCGGCCGCGTTTCACGTCATGCACGATGACAGGCACATCCCCGCCGGGACCGTTCAGATGCGGCTCGACGACCTGAAGCGTGAAGGCGGTGGCAACGCCGGCATCGAACGCGTTGCCTCCCTTTTCCAGGATGGCCATGCCGACGGCGGTTGCAATCCAATGCGTTGACGCGACGACCCCGAACGTGCCCTCGATCTCGGGACGTGTCGTGAAGGGATCGGGATTGACTTTGCTGGCCATGGGCTACCTCGTTGACGGCGTGCGCAATTGATCACATCAGGCTCTGGGATGCCAAATGCACAGGCCGCATGGCACGCGCGCGTTATGCCGGGACCGGCGCGGTGTTAACGGCATGGCAGGCGACGCCGTCGATCAGCTTTGGAACTTCCTTGCGGCAAAGATCGAACGCCAGCGGACAGCGCGGATTGAAGGCGCAGCCAGGCGGCGGATTGATCGGGTTCGGGATCTCCCCCTTCACCGGTATGCGCTGTCGACCGCTCATGGCGAGATCTGGCACGGCGCCCAGCAGCATCTTGGTGTAGGGCATGCGCGGGCGGGCAAACAGCTCGCGCCCCTCCGCGATCTCGACGATGCGGCCGAGATACATCACGCCGACCCGGCTCGCCATGTGCCTGACAACGGCGAGGTTATGGCTGATGAACATGTAGGTCAGGCCGAACTTGTCCTGGAGGTCGCGCATCAGGTTCAGGATTTGCGCCTGCACGGAGACGTCGAGCGCCGAGGTCGGCTCGTCGCAGACGATGAACTCGGCGTCGGAGGCGAGCGCGCGCGCAATCGCGATGCGCTGCCGCTGGCCGCCGGAGAACTCGTGCGGAAATTTGAGCCGGTCGTCGGGATGCAGTCCGACGAGGCTGAGCAGCTCGCCGACGCGGGCCTGGATATCGCGTTCGCCCTGGATCAGGTCGAAGGCGCGTATCGGCTCCGAGATGATGGCATCGACGCGGAAGCGCGGGTTCAGGCTCGCATAGGGATCCTGAAAGATCATCTGGATGCGGCGACGCAGCTTTCGGCGGGCCGGGGCTTGCCGCGGATCGGTCATCGAGACGCCGTCGATCAGGACGTCGCCGGAACTCGGCGGCAACAGGCCGACCACCATCCGCGCTACCGTGGTTTTGCCCGAGCCGGACTCCCCGACCAGCGCGAAGGTCTCGCCCTTCTTGATGTCGAATGTGACGCCATCAACGGCCCTGAGGTATTCGAGATGGCCACCCTCGAGCACACGGTTGAGCCAGGGCTTTGAAACGTCGAAGACGCGGCGCAGATTGGTGCCCTGGACGAAGGGAGTACTCATGCCGCGGTCTCCGCCGACACGGGATCATAGAGATGGCAGGCGACCGATTGCGCGCCACGCGCCAGCGGCTCCGGTCGGTCCACTCGGCAACGATCGAAGGCGGAGGCGCAGCGCGGGTTGAACGAGCAGCCGCGCGGGATGGCTGAGAGCCGCGGCATCGAGCCGGGGATCTGCACCAGGCGCTTGTCGTCACCGGCGAGCGTCGGGATTGCGCCCATCAGGCCTTTGGCATAGGGGTGCAGCGGGTTCCTGACGACGTCCTGCACCGGGCCGATCTCGGCGATGCGGCCGGCATACATCACGGCGACGCGGTCCGAGGTCTCCGCGATGACGCCCATGTCGTGGGTCACCAGCATCACGGCGGTGCCATGGTCGCGGCCGAGCCGCTTGATCAGCGAGATGATCTGCGCCTGCACGGAGACGTCGAGCGCGGTGGTCGGCTCGTCCGCGATGATCAGCTCCGGCTCGGCGCAGATCGCAAGCGCAATCACCACGCGTTGACGCATGCCGCCGGAGAATTCGTGCGGATAGCCGTCGATTCGCTTCTCGGGGGCGGGGATGCCTACTTCGGCGAGCAGATCAATGGCGCGGCGGCGGGCGGCCTGTTCGGACAGATTGAGATGGGTCCGGATCGTCTCGACGATCTGGTCGCCCACCTTGTACAGCGGATTGAGCGATGTCAGCGGATCCTGGAAGATCATGCCGATGCGCTTGCCGCGGACACGGCGCATCTCCTCCGGCGGCAGATTGTCGATGCGCATGCCGGCGAGGCGAATCTCGCCGCCGGCGATGCGCCCGGGCGGATCGATCAGGCCGATCACCGAAAGCCCGGTCACGGATTTGCCGGCGCCGGATTCGCCGACGACGCCGAGCACCTCGCCCTTGGCGATGTCGAAAGAGACGCCGTCGATGGCGCGCAGCGTACCGCGGCGAGAGGCGAACTCGACCTTGAGATTGCGGACGGAGAGAACGGGTTCGGTCATGAACGCTGCAGACTCATCGGAGTTTGGGGTTGAGCGCGTCGCGCAGCCAGTCGCCGAGCAGGTTGATCGACAGGATCAGCGCCGCAAGCGCAATTCCGGGGAAGGCGACGATCCACCATTCGCCCGAGAACAGATAGCCGTTGCCGATGCGGATCAGCGTGCCGAGCGACGGCATGGTTTCGGGCATGCCCGAGCCGAGGAACGACAGCGTTGCTTCGGTGATGATGGCAAGCGCGAGATTGATGGTAGCGATCACCAGGATCGGCCCCGTGGTGTTCGGCAGCACGTGGCGCAGCATGATCACGGGAGCAGGCAGGCCGATCAATTGCGCGGCTGCGACATAATCCTTGTTCTTCTCGACCAGAACCGACCCGCGCACCGTGCGCGCATACTGCACCCAAAAGCTGAGGCCGATGGCGAAGACCAGGACCGCCAGCATGCTCATCTCGTCAAGCTTGTTGCCGAAGACCGATTTGGCGATGCCGTTGATGAGAAGCGCGATCAGGATGGCCGGAAAGGAAAGCTGCACGTCGGCGATGCGCATGATCAGCCCATCGACGGCACCACCGAAATAGCCGGCCGTCAGCCCGAGCAGGATGCCGATCGCGCCGGACAAGACCACGCCGAGCACGCCCACGAGCAGCGAGATGCGCAGGCCGTAGAGAATCGCCGACAGCACGTCGCGACCCTGCTCGTCGGTGCCGAGCAGGAACGGGCTCTGGCCGTCCGCGGTCCAGAGCGGCGAGATGCGCGAATTCATCAGCTGGAGCTGCGCCGGGTCGAATGGATTTTGCACCGACAGCACGGAGGCAAAGATCGCGATCAGGAAGAACAGCAGCGTCACACCCGCCGCGATCATGGTGACCTTGGAACGGCGGAACGAATAGAACAGGTCGCTGTCGAGAACGCGCCTGAACCAGCCGGGTGCGGCTGCAGGACGTTTCTCGGTCGGGTGGGGAACGACGGCCTCGCTCATGTCAGTGCGCCCGGCTGACCGTCGAGCGCAGCCGCGGATCGACGATGGTGTAGAGGATATCAACCACGAGGTTGATGGTGACGAAGATCAGGGAGACCATCATCAGATAGGCCGCCATGATCGGAATATCGACGTTCTGAACGGCCTGCACGAACAGGAGCCCCATGCCCGGCCATTGGAACACCGTCTCGGTAATGATCGCGAAGGCAATGACCGAGCCGAATTGCAGGCCCGCCACGGTGATCACGGGAATCAGGGTGTTGCGCAGCGCATGGCCGAAATGGATCGCCCGCGTGGTCAGACCGCGGGCGCGGGCGAAGCGGATATAGTCGGTCCGCAGCACTTCCAGCATCTCGGCGCGCACCAGCCGCATGATCAGGGTCATCTGAAACAGGCCGAGGGTGATCGAGGGCATGATCAGCGCTTTCAAGCCGGAGACCGTCAGGAGCCCCGTCGTCCACCGGCCGATATGCACGACGTCGCCCCGTCCGAACGATGGTAGCCAGCCGAGCGTCACCGAGAACAGGTAGATCATGAGAATGCCGATCAGGAAGGTCGGCAGCGAGATGCCGATCAGCGAGACCGCCTGGAAGATGTGTGCGAGCCAGCTATCGCGGCGAAGCGCCGAATAGACCCCCATCAGGATTCCACTGATCATCGCGAAGATGGTGGCGCAAATCGCGAGCTCCAGCGTCGCGGGCATCCGCTCCATCAGCAGGTCGGAGACGGGCAGGCGGAACTGGTAGGACACGCCGAACTTGAACTGCGCAGCGTTGCCAACGTAGCGGCCGAACTGCACGATGACAGGATCGTCCAGGCCGAGCGATTTGCGGATCGCCGCGCGTTCGACGCCCGAGGTATCCATCCCGACCATCTGGTTCACGGGATCGCCCGCGAAGCGGAACATCGAGAACGCGATGACCCCGACGGCGATCATGACGCCGATGGCCTGGATGGCTCGGCGCAGTGTGAAAGCGAGCATCTGTTCCTTTCACATCTCTTCAGCAGCACGCATCATTGCGTTAACCCGAAATAACAAGTCCCGGAAGCCAGATCTTGAGGGCGATGGCTTCCGGGACCTCACAAGATGTCGGTACTTACTCTTCCTGCTTGGTCGCCCAATAGAGCCTGACCATGTTGTCCGCACTTTGAGTCAGCTTCACCTTCTTCGACACGCCCCAGGCGAGCGCCTGCTGGTGCAGCGGGATATAGGCCCAGTCCTTCATCGAGAGCTCGAAGGCCTGCTTGATCAGCTGATCGCGCTTGGTCGTATCGGATTCAACCAATACCTTGTCGGCGAGCTCGTCGAACTGCTTGTTGCAATAGCCGGCGAGATTGGCTTCACCGCGGTTGGGGTCCTTGGGGTCGTCGCGGCAGCCCATGATGTCGTGGAGGACGTTCTGGGAGTCGAGCGTATCCGGGGTCCAGCCGAGCATGAACAGCGAGGTCTTGTAGCCGCCGGGCTTCAGCACCTTGGCGAAATACTGGGCCTTGGGCTGCGCCAACAGATCCACCTTGATGTTGATGCGGGCAAGCATGCCGACGATTGCCTGGCAGATGGCCGCGTCATTGACGTAGCGATCGTTCGGGCAGTCCATCGTCACTTCGAAACCGTCGGCATAGCCGGCGTCCGCCAGAAGCTTCTTGGCGGCGTCGGGGTCGAACTTCGGCCGGATCAAGTCCTTCGCGGAAAAGATCTCTGGTGCCACCATCAATGCGGATGGTGTGGAGAGCCCGCGCATGACGCGATTCTTGATCAGATCGACGTCGATCGCTCGGTAGACGGCTTCGCGGACGCGAACGTCCTTGAACGGGTTCTTGCCCTTGACGTTCGAGTAAAGGAGCTCGTCGCGCGCCTGATCCATGCCGACGAAAATCGTACGGAGCTCAGGTCCCGTCAGGACGGTGGCGTTGGGGCTCGCCTTCACGCGCTCGATGTCCTGCACCGGAACCGGCTCGATCACATCGACCTCGCCCGACAACAAGGCCGCGACACGCGTAGCGGGATTGGCGATCGGCGTGAAGATGATCTCCTTCAAATTATGTTCCGGCTTGCGCCACCAGTTCGGGTTGGCTTTGAAGACGGTCTTCACGCCCGGCTGATGGCTCTCGATGGTGAAGGGCCCGGTGCCGTTTTCATGAAGCGAGGCATAGCTCGGGGTCGTCGCGGCTGCGGGCGTCGGTGCCACCGCATCGTTCGCCTCTGCCCATTTCTTGTCCATGATGTACCAGGTCGCCCACAGCGCCGTCAGGATGGGATTGGGCGAGGTCAGGATGAAATCGACGGTGTAATCGTCGATCTTGACGACCTTGGCATCGGCCGGGACGCGGCTGAGGAAGTTTGAACCCTTTGCTCGCACGCGCTCGGCCGAGAACACCACGTCATCAGCGGTGAATGGGTCGCCGTTGTGGAATTTCACGCCCTTGCGCAGATGAAAGCGCCAGCGTGTCGGCTCCGGCGTCTCCCAGCTTTCGGCGAGCGCCGGGATGATCTTCAGGTCCTTGTCGCGGGCGACAAGGCCCTCATAGACATGGCCGAGATGCGCACTGGTGGTCGACTCGTTCAGCGTATAGGGATCGAGCGACTTCAGCTCACCCTGGTTGGCGTAGCGCAGCGTCTGGCTCGACGCCGGCGAGACCGCCAACGCAAGCGCACCGGCGAGCGTCGCCGCAAACAAACTTCGTCCGACTGACATTCTTGACCCTCTCCACTCGCCCGCACCGTGATTTTTGATTGTTCGGTGGGGTTGATCGATCCATGTTGCCCAGAGTTCTCGACCCGTGCAAGCACCATTCCAGCAAGGAACGCGCCAAGTTGCGCCGCTGTGCAGCAATGCTGACCAGCTTTTTAGGGGAGAGAGGCGCGCGAGCGACATTGGACTTTCGGCCCGGTCAGGCCAGGAAAATGAGGGTGGAAATGGCCCGCCGGCGTCCATTGGCGCCGACAATCTGATTGACCATATCCGCCGATTGCGGAAGCCGGCTCCCTGTCCCAGGCTCAGGTCGCTTGCGTCGCACACCGTGTCGCGGCGATACTGCCTGACGCCGCTCGAATCTCATCCGGAGGGGACATGAAAGTAAATATCGAAATCGACTGCACCCCCCTCGAGGCCCGCCAGTTCTTCGGATTGCCTGATGTGTCGCCAATGCAGACCGCTGTGATGGACAAGCTCCAGCAGCAGGTCCTGAGCAACATCGAGAAGGTTTCGCCGGAATCTCTGATCCAGAGCTGGTTCACCTTCGATCCCAAGCTGGCGGAACGGTTTCAGGACATGTTCGTCACCATGGCCGGTCTCGGCGCCCCGCGCAGCGGCGACAAGAAGAAGTAATGCCCGACGCGCGCGACGGAGCGCCAGGCTCGGGCGGGCTTCGTCCGCCGGCTCTTGGCTTGCTGCTCGCCGAGGCGCGCGGCCTGTTCGAATTCAACGCCAGCCTCCTGCTGTCGCCGCTGCTGATGCGCGCGCCAAGGGGCGACGGCCATCCGGTGCTGGCGCTGCCGGGCTTTCTCGCCAGCGATCTGTCGATGGCGCCGATGCGGCGCTATCTCGGCGAGCTCGGCCATGAGGCTCATGCCTGGCGGATGGGCCGAAATCTCGGCGGGCTGACGCGGATGCGGGAAGCCTTGCGCGCCCGTCTCGCCGAGATCCATGCCGCAAGCGGACGCAAGGTGAGCCTGGTCGGATGGAGCCTCGGCGGTGTCTATGCTCGCGATCTCGCGCTGCAGGCACCCGAGATGGTCCGCTGTGTCGTCACACTTGGCAGCCCTTTTGCCAATGACGTGCGGGCGACCAATGCTACGGCGCTGTACGAGGCGTTGTCCGGCGAGCGGGTCGAGGACTTTGCCGAGCTGCGCGAGGCGATCGCCGGGGATCTCAAGGTGCCGGCGACATCGATCTATTCGCGCGCCGACGGTGTCGTGAACTGGCGGACTTGCCTCCTGCGCCCGTCCGACTGCGCCGAGAATATCGAAGTGTATCTCGCCAGCCATATCGGGCTCGGGGTGAACGCCGCGGCGTTGTGGGCCGTGGCGGACCGTCTGGCGCAACCGGAGGGAGAGTTCTGGCCATTTGATCGGGCCGGGCCGTTTGCCATTGCATATGCCCCGCCGGAGCGGGCAATATCGGCCTGACAAGAAGCGCCAGCAAGGCGCCAGTCGAATATGAGTGGAGGGAACCATGGCTGACGGTAAGAAACTGTCGTCGCTGGACGCGTCATTTCTCTATCTGGAAACGCCCGAGATGCCGATGCATGTCGGCAGCATGGCGATCTTTCGCTTGCCTGACGACTACAAGGGCGACTTCTTCGAAGACTTCAAGGCGATGATCGTCTCGCGGCTGCACATCGCGCCGATCCTGAAGGCGCGTTTGGAGAAGGCGCCGCTCGATATCGATCATCCGACCTGGGTCGAGGACGACCAGTTCGACATCGACCGTCACATCTTCCGCGCCAGCCTGCCGGCGCCGCGCGATCGCGCCACGCTGGAGCGCATCGTCGGCTGGATGCATGCCAAGCTCCTGAACCGCGCCCGCCCGCTGTGGGAATTCTACGTGTTCGAGGGCATGAAGGACAATGAGGTCGGGCTCTATTCCAAGATGCACCATGCCGCCATCGACGGCGGCGCCGGCGCCGCCCTGACCAACATGATCTACGACATCTCGCCGATCCCACGGAAGGTCGAGCCGCCGACCGGCGGGTCCAGGCCGCCCGGGCAGGAGCCGCGTGACATTGCGGCCAATCTGCTCGATTCGTATCAGCAGCTCTTCAGCCAGCCGCTCGAAGCCTCGGCTGCCGCAAAGAACCTGCAACTGCCGCGCACCGGCAAGAGCGATATCGGCTCGATCCTGTTCGACAATGCGATGTACCAGATCGAGAGCGCGGTCCGCTTCGCAGGCAATATTCCAACCATGGTCAAGAGCGTCTCCGACGTGCTCGGCAAGATCTCCGATCCGAAGTCGCGCGAGAGCCTCGCCAGCATGGTGTCGCCGCCGACCATGCTCAACAAGACGATCTCGTCGGAGCGGAGCTTTGCCGGGGTGTCGATCTCGCTATCGCGCTCCAAGGCGCTGGCCAAGCAGGCCGGCGGCAAGCTCAACGACGTGGTGCTGGCGCTCGCCTCCGGTGTCGTCCGCCGCTACCTGCTGCAATACGGCACGCTGCCCGCGAAATCGTTGACCGCGGCAGTGCCAATTTCATTGCGCGAAGAGGGCAACACCGAGGCCAACAACCAGGTGTTTGGCATGATCTGCTCGATCGCGACCAACATCGCCGATCCCAAGGCGCGGCTCGAGGCGATCATCGCGCAGTCGACCAAGTCCAAGGAGATGTCGCATCCGCTGCGAGCCCTGATGCCGCAGGTCTCCAATATCTCGATGCTGGGGGCGCCGATCATCGTCCAGATTCTGGCACTGCTCTACAGCCGCTCCGATCTGTCGGACGTGCTGCCGCCGGCGGCCAACATCACCGTCTCCAACGTGCCCGGACCGCGGCAGACGCTTTACGCGGCCGGGGCCGAGTTGCTGCACATCTTCCCGGTCTCGATCTCGACCCATGGGCAGGCGCTTAACATCACCGTGCAGAGCTACCGCGACCAGCTCGATTTCGGCTTCATCGTCGGCGCCAACATCATTCCGCACGTGCAGGTGATGTGCGACATGCTGCCGGAGGAGTTCGCCGCGCTGGAGGCGGCCTATGCGCCGCCGGCGACGGACATCAAAGGCGCGGCCGAATAGGACATCAGTCAGGAAGCTTGCAATGATTGAAATGCCGCCGCTCAAGTTCGCGCAGGCGAACGGAATCCGCATGGGCTACTACGAGGCAGGCCCGGTGACTGACAAACCGCCGGTTGTCTTGTGCCATGGCTGGCCCGAGCTCGCCTTCTCCTGGCGCCACCAAATCAAGGCACTGAGCGAAGCCGGCATCCGCGTGATCGCGCCGGACCAGCGCGGCTACGGCGCAACCGACCGGCCTGAGCCGGTCGAAGCCTATGACATGGAGCACCTGACCGGCGATCTCGTCGGGCTGCTCGATCATCTCGCCATCGAGAAGGCGATCTTCGTCGGCCATGATTGGGGCGGCTTCGTCGTCTGGCAGATGCCGCTAAGGCACCCGGCGCGCGTTGCCGGTGTCGTCGGTGTCAACACGCCGCATTGGGATCGCGCGCCGATGGATCCGATCGCGCTGTTCCGCCAGCGCTTCGGCGACCAGATGTACATCGTTCAGTTCCAGGATCCCGCGCGCGAGCCGGACAGGATTTTCGGCAGCCGCGTCGAGCAGACCTTTGATGCTTTCATGCGCAAGCCGCTCCTGCGGCCGGCGGCGAAATCGGAAGAAGCGCCGATCGCAGGCGTCGGCGCGTCGTCAAAGACCAATCTGGCGTTCCCGCAAATGATCGCGGCTTACGACGCCAAGGTCGATCCGCGTACGCCGATCCTGTCCGCCGACGAGAAGAAGGTGTTCGTCGACACCTTTACGACAACCGGCTTCACCGGCGGCATCAACTGGTATCGCAATTTCACCCGCAATTGGGAACGATCGAAGGGGCTGGATCACCACATCACCGTACCGTCGCTGATGATCATGGCCGAGAATGACGCCGTGCTGCCGCCGTCGGCGGCGGACGGCATGGAGAGACTGGTGGCTGACCTCGAGAAATATCTGGTGAAGGACAGCGGCCATTGGACGCAGCAGGAGAAGCCGGAAGAGGTCAGCGCCGTCTTGATCGAATGGCGTAGAAGGCGGTTTGGTTAGCTCGTCATTGCGAGCGGGGGGAAGCGTAGCAATGTCATCGAAGAACCGTCTGGATCCGATTCCGCAGCCGCCGACCAAGCCGGTGGTCGGCAACATGCTGTCACTGGACTCGGCCGCCCCGGTGCAGCATCTGACGCGGCTCGCCAAGGAGCTGGGCCCGATCTTCTGGCTCGACATGATGGGCTCGCCCATCGTCGTCGTGTCCGGCCATGATCTCGTCGACGAGCTCTCCGATGAGAAGCGCTTCGACAAGACGGTGCGCGGTGCCTTGCGGCGCGTGCGCGCGGTCGGCGGTGATGGGTTGTTCACGGCTGATACCAAGGAGCCGAACTGGAGCAAGGCGCACAACATCCTGCTCCAGCCCTTCGGCAACCGCGCCATGCAGTCCTACCATCCGAGCATGGTCGATATCGCCGAGCAGCTTGTCCACAAATGGGAGCGGCTCAACGCCGATGACGAGATCGACGTCGTCCACGATATGACCGCGCTGACACTCGACACCATCGGTCTCTGCGGCTTCGACTACCGCTTCAACTCGTTCTACCGGCGCGACTACCATCCTTTCGTGGAGTCGCTGGTGCGCTCGCTCGAAACCATCATGATGACGCGCGGCCTGCCGTTCGAGCAGCTCTGGATGCAGAAGCGCCGCAAGACGCTCGGCGAAGACGTCGCCTTCATGAACAAGATGGTCGACGAGATCATCGCCGAGCGCCGCAAGAGCGCCGAAGGGATTGATGACAAGAAGGACATGCTGGCCGCCATGATGACCGGCGTCGACCGCTCGACCGGCGAGCAGCTCGACGACGTCAACATCCGCTACCAGATCAACACGTTCCTGATCGCGGGCCACGAGACCACCAGCGGCCTTTTGTCCTGCACGATTTATGCGCTGCTCAAGCACCCGGACATTCTCAAGAAGGCCTATGACGAGGTCGACCGCGTCTTTGGCCCCGACGTCAGTGCAAAGCCGACCTATCAGCAGGTGACGCAGCTCACCTACATCACGCAGATCCTGAAGGAGGCGCTGCGGCTGTGGCCGCCAGCGCCCGCCTATGGCATTTCGCCGCTCAACGACGAGACCGTCGGCGGCAAGTACAAGCTCAGGAAGGGCACGTTCACCACGATCCTGGTGACCGCACTTCATCGCGACCCCAGCGTCTGGGGACCCAATCCCGATGCGTTCGATCCCGAGAATTTCAGCAAGGAAGCCGAGGCCAAGCGGCCGATCAATGCCTGGAAGCCATTCGGCAACGGCCAGCGCGCCTGTATCGGTCGCGGCTTTGCCATGCACGAGGCCGCGCTCGCGCTCGGCATGATCCTTCAACGCTTCAAGCTGATCGACCATCAGCGCTATCAGATGCACCTGAAGGAGACGCTGACGATGAAGCCGGAGGGCTTCAAGATCAAGGTCCGACCGCGCGCGGATCGCGAGCGCGGCGCCTATGGCGGGCCTGTCGCGGCTGCGGCTTCTGCGCCAAGGGCGCCGCGCCAGCCGACCACGCGGCCCGGCCACAACACGCCGATGCTGGTGCTCTACGGCTCCAATCTCGGCACCGCCGAGGAGCTTGCAACGCGCATGGCCGATCTTGCCGAGATCAACGGCTTTGCCGTGCATCTCGGGCCGCTCGACGACTACGTCGGGAAGCTGCCGCAGCAGGGCGGCGTGCTGATCATCTGCGCATCCTATAACGGCGCCCCGCCCGACAATGCGACGCAATTCGTCAAATGGCTTGGCGAGGATCTGCCCAAGGATGCTTTTGCCAGCGTGCGCTACGCCGTGTTCGGCTGCGGCAACAGCGACTGGGCCGCGACCTATCAATCGGTGCCACGCTTCATCGACGAACAGATGTCCAAGCATGGCGCCCGCGCGGTCTATCCGCGCGGCGAGGGCGATGCGCGCAGCGATCTCGACGGCCAGTTCCAGAAATGGTTTCCGGCGGCGGCCCAGGTCGCGACCAAGGAATTCGGCATCGACTGGAATTTTACGCGCACTGCCGAAGACGATCCGCTTTACGCGATCGAGCCCGTCGCGGTGAGCGCCGTCAACACCATCGTTGCCCAGGGCGGCGCTGTCGCAATGAAGGTTCTGGCCAATGATGAGCTTCAGAACAAGTCAGGGGCCAACCCGTCGGAGCGTTCGACGCGCCATATCGAGGTGCAACTGCCCGCCAACGTCAGCTATCGCGTCGGCGATCACCTAAGCATCGTTCCGCGCAACGATCCGACGCTGGTGGACTCCGTCGCCCGCCGCTTCGGCTTCCTGCCGGCCGACCAGATCAGGCTGGAGGTCGCCGAGGGCCGGCGCGCGCAATTGCCGGTCGGCACTGCCGTGTCGGTCGGACGCCTGCTCAGCGAGTTCGTCGAGTTGCAGCAGGTGGCGACACGGAAGCAGATCCAGATCATGGCCGAGCATACCCGCTGCCCGGTCACCAAGCCGAAGTTGCTGGCTTTCGTCGGCGAGGAGGCGGAGCCGCTCGAGCGCTATCGTTCCGAAATTTTGGCCAAGCGCAAATCGGTGTTCGACCTGCTGCTCGAATACCCAGCCTGCGAACTGCCGTTCCACGTCTATCTGGAAATGCTCTCACTGCTGGCGCCGCGCTATTACTCGATCTCGTCCTCGCCGTCGGTCGATCCGGCCCGTTGCAGCGTCACCGTCGGCGTGGTCGAAGGACCGGCGGCCTCAGGGCGCGGCACTTACAAGGGTATCTGTTCGAACTATCTCGCCAACCGTCGTGCGGGCGATATGGTCTACGCAACGGTGCGCGAGACCAAAGCCGGTTTCCGGCTGCCCGACGATCCCTCCGTGCCTGTCATCATGATCGGCCCGGGCACGGGGCTCGCGCCGTTCCGCGGCTTCCTCCAGGAGCGCGCCGCGCGCAAGGCCAAGGGCGCCAGCCTCGGACCGTCCATGTTGTTTTTCGGCTGTCGCCATCCCGACCAGGACTTCCTCTATGCGGATGAGCTGAAGGCGCTGGCTGCGAGCGGCATTACCGAGCTTTTCACCGCGTTCTCGCGGACGGATGGCCCCAAGACCTATGTACAGCACGTGCTCGCCGCGCAGAAGGACAAGGTCTGGTCGTTGATCGAGCAGGGCGCGATCATCTATGTCTGCGGCGACGGCAGCAGGATGGAGCCTGACGTGAAGGCGGCGCTGGTTGCGATCTACCGCGAGAAAGGCGGTGGCGATGCGGCTGCGGGAGCCCGCTGGATCGAGGACATGGGTGCGGGCAACCGCTATGTGCTGGACGTCTGGGCCGGCGGGTGACCGCCAGCCTAATCGTGCTAAACGTCCCCCATGATTCTCTGGGAAAAGCTCGACACCGCCAAAATCCCCGGCTCCGACGAGGAGCTCCGCCTGATGCGGCGGGGCAAAGAGTTTTCCATCAAGCTCGGCACCAACGAGCTGATGAACAGCCGCCTGTCGGGCTCCGAAGCAGCTCTCGCAACGCTTGCGGCCAAACAGATCGAGAAAATAACGAAGCCAGCCGTTCTGATCGGTGGCCTCGGCATGGGCTTTACGCTGCGCGCTGCGCTCGCCGTGCTCGGCAGCAAGGCAAAGATCGTAGTCTCTGAACTAGTGCCTGCGGTCGTCACCTGGGCGCGAGGTCCGATGGTGGAGGTCTTCGGCGACAGTCTCGATGATGCCAGGGTGAGCATCCGCGAGATCGACGTCGGCGAAATCATCCGCGCGGGAAGCTCGGCCTTCGATGCCATTCTGCTCGATGTCGACAACGGGCCGGAAGGGCTGACCCGCAAGGGCAATGACGCGCTCTACAGTGCGCGCGGATTGACGGCGGCAAAGGCGGCGCTGCGGCCTGGCGGCGTGCTCGCTGTCTGGTCGTCGGGGCCGAACCCCGCGTTCACAAAACGTCTCGGTCGTGCCGGCTTCGATGTCAACGAGGTCAATGTGCGCGCCACCGGCAGGGGCGGCGGCGCGCGCCACGTGATCTGGATCGCGAAGAAAGCTTAAGCTGCCTTCGCCGCGGCACCATGCGCGTGCTTGTCGATCGCGCCGATGATCTCGGGCCAGAACCGCATCGGCAGCGCGTGGCCCATGCCCTCGATCATCAACAGCTTTGCGCCCGGAATTGACGCCGCCGTGTCCTTGCCGCCTTCAAGGCGCACCAGCGGATCGACTGTGCCGTGGATCACCAGCGTCGGCGTGCTCACGCCATGTAGCCGCTCCTTGCGGCTGCCGGAGGCGAGCACCGCGCGGAGCTGCCGGCCGACGCCGGCCGGATTGAGCCCGCGGGCGAAGACGCGTTCGGCGCGGCCTGGATCGAGCGCTTCTTCCTCGGGAAAGGAGCCGGCGCGCAACACTTTCCAGGTCTGGCCGTAGCGAGCGATGAATTCGTCCTTGCTGCGCGGCGGGGGGGCCATCAGCACGGCGGCAGCCTCACGAGTCGGCGGGGGCACGCGCGGATTGCCTGTCGTCGACATGATCGAGGTCAGCGAGCGCACGCGCTGCGGAAACGACAGTGTCACCTCCTGCGCGATCATGCCGCCCATGGAGGCGCCGACCAGATGTGCCGACTTGATGCCGAGCGCATCCATCAGACCGACCGTGTCCTTGGCCATGTCGATCAGCTTGTAGGTTGCGGCGACCGGAATCCTGAGGAAGCGCAGCTTGAGCAGCTCGAGCGGTGTCAGGCGCTTGCCGCCGGTCAGATGGCTCGACTGTCCGATGTCGCGGTTGTCGAAGCGGATCACGCGAAAGCCGCGGGCGGCGAGCTGTTCGCAGAACGCATCGTCCCAATGAATCATTTGCGCCCCGAGCCCCATGATCAGCAGCAGCGGCTCGGCATCGTCGTTGCCGAAAATCTCGTAGCAGATGTCGATGCCGTTGGCGCGGACCGTCTGCGGCGGCTGATGGGCGGAGGCGTTCACCGGATTGTTCCCTCGTGGCAGGTCCGAATTGTATCGCATGGTTTGCCGTCGCAAAGAAGCCGTGCGTGCGACATCGCCCTGTCGCTTAGCCGTTGACCGGCCCGTCGCAACGGTGTGGTATGGCGGCAAAAGAAGGGCGTAAGAAGCCCTCGTGACCTGGAGGACGCCGATGACCGACAAGATCACCGACCCTGTCGCCCTGTGGCAGAAGATGGTTGGCGAGATGGAGAAGGGCTTCAACTCCTTCGCCACCAAGGCGATGGAGACGCCCGAATTCTCCCAGGCCATGAATCGGGCCGGCGGCGCTGCTGCAGGTGCTCAGAAGCAGTTCGGCGATCTCATGGAGAAGTATTTGCTCTCGATGAACCTGCCGAGCCGCGAGCAGATGACCGGCATCGCCGAGCGCCTGCAAGCCATTGAAGGGCAGATCGGCGAGATCAGGTCGATGCTGAGCCAGATGTCGGCGGCGTCAGGCGGATCGCCGATCGATGCCGCTCCGCGGCCGCCGCGCACCAAACGCCCGCCGCCTGAAGGCGGAGGGCCAAAATGAACGCGACGACGGGACTTGATTTCGCGGCGATCCCGGAGCGCATCCAGGCCGAGGTGCAGCGCGCCATCCAGCGCAGCATCAAGGGTGTGGAATATTTTTCGACCTCAGGTCCCGCGCTCGGCTCGACGGCGAAGGACGTGCTGCATTCGCGCGGCACGATGAGCCTCTACCACTACCGGCCGATGTCGGACGAGATCTACCGCGTGCCCGTGCTGATCGTGATGGCGACGACCAACCGCGGTTACATCCTCGATCTCGTGCCCGGGCAGAGCTTCATCGAGTTCCTGCTGAGACGCGGCTACGACGTCTACATGCTCGACTGGAGCGCGCCGCGGCCGGAGGAGCGAAGCCTGCGCATGGAGGACTATGTCCTCGACTTCATTCCGGATTGCGTCCGCCGCGTGCAGGCCGATTCCGGCGAGCAGGACGTCTCCGTGATCGGCTATTGCTTCGGCGGGGTGCTGTCGCTGCTCTACGGCTCGATCTTCCCGGACGGGCCGATGAAGAATCTGATCTGCTTCACCACGCCGATCGATTTCCGCGAGATGAAGCTGTTCTCCAATTTCTCCGACCGCCGCTATTTCGACGTCGACCGCCTCGTCGACAGCGTCGGCAACGTGCCGCCGGAGATGATCCTGTCCTCGTTCGAGATGCTGCGTCCGGCCTCGCGCGCCGCGAGCCAGATCCAGCTCTGGGAAAACATCTGGAACGACGAGTTCGTCAAGTCCTACCGGATGTTCGACCGCTGGGCGACCGACACGCTGCCGCTGGCGGGCGAATATTTCCGCACCATCACCAAGGACCTGATGTGGGACAACAAGCTCTACAACGACACCATGTCGGTCGGAGGGCGGCCAGCGAAGCTCGAGGCCATCAAGGTGCCGATCCTGCACGCGGTCGCCGAGCATGATCACATCGTGCCTTATGACGCGGCCAAGCATTTGATCACCAAGATCGGCTCGGCGGACAAGGAAGAGGTGATGCTGAAAGGCGGTCACGTCTCGCTGGTCGCCGGCGCCAACGCCATCAAGCGGCTGTGGCCGAAACTGGATTCCTGGCTGGGGACAAGATCGACATGAGTGAGCAGCGTTCCTATCCGCGTCGCGTCAGGACCGACGCGGGCGATATCGAGATCCGCCTGATGTCGCCAGCCGATGAAGCGGCCGTGCTCGCCTTCGGCCAGGGCCTGCCGACCCACGACCTGCTGTTCCTGCCGCGCAACATCAGCGAGCCGAAGGTGCTGTCGGCCTGGGTCAAGGAGATCGCGCGTGGCGCCATTCAGAGCCTGCTCGCGGTCAGGGGTGGCACGGTCGTCGGCTGCGGCACACTGGTGCGCGACCCGCATTCCTGGTCGCCCCATGTCGGCGAGATCCGCATGGTAGTGTCGCAGGACGTGCGCGGGAAGGGAGTCGGCAAGGCGCTGTCGCAGGAGACCTTTGCGCTCGCGCTCGGGGCCGGGCTGGAGAAGCTCTCGGTCCAGATGACCGTCGACCAGCAGGCGGCAATCGCGCTGTTCGAGAGCCTCGGCTTCAAGGCCGAGGCGCTGCTCCGCGACCATGTCCGGGACGTCGACGGCAAGACCCACGACATCGTCGTGCTCGGCCACAACATCGCGCAGGTCCAGGCCCAGATGGAGGCCTATGGGCTGCCGGGCGCCGTCCAGCACTAAAGGCGCCGTCCAGCATTAGAGGGCGCCGTCCAGCACTGAAAACTCGAAAACAACCCCATGCACAGTAGGCGGTTGGCCAGAAAGGCAGCGGTTTGCCTCCAGATCGGGCTGATCACGAATTCGTGATATCGCGATGCAACATGAATATTGCATCGCACAATTAACTATGCCATATAGGCGGTACCCCGGGCCATCGAGGACGGGGTGAGCCCATAGCTCAACCCAATGAGGATGGAGAGAACCCCATGACCACCGAAACCAACACTGCCTTCGAGGGCTTCAAAGACGCTTTCAAGAACATCCAGAACCTGGAAGTTCCCGAGGCTGCCCGCGAATTCGTCAAGAAGACCGCCAACACCGCCAAGGACCGTGCTGCCGAGGTGTTCGCCGGCTCCGAGCGCGTGACCGCTGCCGTCGAGAACGCGGTGACCGAGTCCGTCACTGAAGCCGGCAAGATCAGCCGCAACATCCAGCAGGCGATCTACGACGACGCCCAGGCGTTCTTCGCCGGTATCGACCAGCTCGCATCCGCCAAGTCGTTCAGCGAAGCCGTCGAGATCCAGTCGAGCCTGCTCCGCGCCCGCGGCGAAGCGTTCGTCTCGCGCGCCAAGGCGACCACCGACTATCTCGGCAAGCTCGCCGCCAACGGTGCGAAGTCCGCTCAGGACAACTTCGCCAAGGTCTACAACAAGACCGCCTGATCTGGCTCCCTGAGACCAAACTGAAATTTGAGGCCCGCTTCGGCGGGCCTTTTGTTTTGTCTCTTGCGTTCCCCGGATGCAGTGCAGCGCGCCGCTCTTGCGGCGTGGTGCACTGCTGATCCGGGGTCCATCGGTTTGCTGGGTCCCGGCTCTGCGGCGCATCGCTTCGCACTGCACCGCGTCCGGGACACACGGGGATCGGCACGCTAAGTTTGTATCATGGCGATTCAATCCACCTTCTCCTTCGACAGTCCCGGCGACGCCGAACGCGCGGCCGAGCTGCGCCGCGTGAAAGCGCTGGCGACGCTGGTGCTGGCCTCGACTTTGGCGCTGTTCATCGTCGCGAAATGGCTGCTGCCGGTGCACCCCGTGTTCGGCTTCATCGCCGCTTTCGCGGAGGCCGCGACCATCGGCGGGCTCGCCGATTGGTATGCCGTGGTGGCGCTGTTCAAGCGGCCGCTGGGCCTGCCGATCCCGCATACCGCGATCATCCAGAGCAACCAGGCCCGCATCGCCGACAAGCTCGGCGAGTTCATCCAGGTTCATTTCCTCGAGGCCGGTCCGGTCGAGGCCAAGCTGAACGAGATCGATTTCGGCTCGTTCGTCGCCGACTGGCTGCGCGATCGCAAGCGCAGCGATGATCTTGCGCGCTTTGCGCTGCGACTGCTGCCGGAGGCCGTGTCCGCGACGGAAAGCTCCGGCCTGATGACCTTCATCATCCGCCGCATGTCCTCGCAGATCCAGGCCATCGACCTCGCGCCACTCGCGGCCGGCACGCTGCGCGGCTTCGTCGCGGAAGGACGCCACCAGATCCTGTTCGACGACCTCCTGCGCATCATGCACGAGACGCTGACTCGAGCCGAGACCATGACGATGATCCGCGAGAAGGTGCGCGCGGAATTGCCGACCCTGCTCAACCTCTATCGCGCCGACAAGTTTCTGGTGAACAAGATCGTCTCGTCCGCCACAGCCTTCTTCAACGAGGTGCGCAGTGATCCCAAGCATCCGTTCCGCGGCGAGTTCGACCGCATGGTGCTGAGCTTCGTCGACCGGCTCGGCACCGACCAGGCTTATATCGACCGCATCGATGGGCTGAAGCGCGATCTGCTGGCACGGCCCGAGCTTGCCGATCTCGCCCGCACGGTCTGGGCCAACACGCGCTCCTTCATCGAGCGCAGTGCTTCGGGCGAGACGCAGGTGCTGCAGCATCATCTCGCCGGCATGTTCGTCTCGGCGGGCGATGCACTCGCCGCCGACGCCGAGCTGCGCGGTGAAATCAACAAGGGCCTGGTCACGGTGCTGCGCAGCTTCGTCGCCGACCAGAAGAGCGGCGTCTCGACCTTCATCTCCGACCAGGTCAAGGCGTGGGACATGGCGCAGCTGATTTCGCTGATCGAAATCAACATCGGCCGCGACCTGCAATACATCCGCTTCAACGGCTCGCTGATCGGTGGACTCGCAGGTCTTGCGCTCTACTCCGTAGAATTCCTGCTCCGATTGTTGTGACTTTTGCGTCACGCCCAACAGCATTAACGCGCGGGCCTATTGTCGCCTCGCGTCTCTGCCGCTTGAATGTGTGGAACCGGCCGCCTAGCTGATTCATGTTGCGTTGCGGAACGATCAAGAAGCCGGCGTATTGGAATTCATGCCCATTGCCGGCATCGCGGCCGGTGGGCTCTTCAGGAATTCTTCCCAAGGGGATCCATTGATGACCGCTCCTGCCCAGACGCTGCGTCCGCCGTCCCGTACCCTGATGTTTCTGGAAGGGCGCGCGATTCACGAGTTCGGCGCTTTCCTCGGCGCGCTGCCGCTGCTGAGCCTTGCGCCGCGCGGCGACGGGCATCCGGTGCTGGTGCTGCCGGGTCTGGTGGCCTCCGACGAGTCCACGCGCGCGCTGCGCACCTTTCTGGCCGCCAAGGGCTACGCCGTGAGCGGCTGGCGCCAGGGCCGCAATTATGGCCTGCGCGAGGGCGTACAGAATGCGATGGTCGATCTGGTCGAGGAGCTCAACGACAAGCACGGTCGCAAGATCAGCCTGGTCGGCTGGAGCCTTGGTGGCCTCTATGCGCGGCAACTGGCCAAGATGATGCCCGAGCGCGTGCGTCAGGTCATCACGCTCGGCAGCCCCTTTGCCGGCCATCCCCGGTCGACCAATGCCTGGCGCGTCTATGAATGGGCGAGCGGACGGAAGTCCGACGAAGTCGATCCGCGCTTCGGTGGCGAGCTCGCAGTGCCGCCGCCGGTGCCGACTACCGCCATCTTCAGCCGCACCGACGGCGTCTGCGCCTGGCAGGGCTGCATGGAGAAGACGGGAGCGCAGACCGAGAGCATCGAGGTCGAAAGCAGTCATTGCGGCATGGGCCACCATCCCGCCGTCGTCTACGCGGTCGCCGACCGCCTCGCGCAGAAGGAAAGCCAGTGGCGCCCGTTCGATCGCAGCGGCTGGCGCAGCCTCGCCTATCCCGATCCGCATCGCTGATCTTTCTTCGCCTCTCCCGCTTGCGGGAGAGGGAGCGCAGTTACCCGTCCATTGTCCCGCCCGCACCAAACGCGCTAAGCCTGCGGCATGGCGCATCCGCTCTCCCGCATCATCGACCAGCTCAAGCGTGAGCCGTCACGCACGGGCTCCATCGTCATCACCATGTTCGGCGACGCCATCGTGCCGCGCGGCGGTTCGGTGTGGCTTGGTACGCTGCTGGCCTTCTTCGAGGGTTTGGACATCGATGCCGGTGTGGTGCGCACGGCGATGTCGCGGCTTGCCGCCGACGGTTGGCTGTCGCGCGAAAAAGTTGGCCGTAACAGCTTTTATCGCCTCGCCGAGAAAGGCCGTGAGACGTTCGAAGCCGCGACGCGTCACATCTACGATCCGCTGCCCTCCGACTGGACCGGCCGCTTCGAGCTGTTGCTGATCGGCAATGGCTGGGATCGTGATGCCTCGCGCGAAGCCTTGCGCAATGCCGGTTTCGGCAGCCCGCTGCCGGGCGTGTGGGTCGCGCCGTCGGGCGTGCCGGTGCCGGAGGAGGCGGCAGGCGCCATCCGCCTTGAGGTGTCGGCCGAGGATGAAAGCGGGCGCCGCCTGCTCAGCGCGAGCTGGCCGCTCGAGCGCACGGCGGACGCCTATCTGAAATTCATGAAGACGTTCGAGCCGCTACGCGCCGCACTCGCGCGCGGCTCCGAGCTGTCCGAATCCGACGCTTTCACTGCGCGCATCCTGCTGATCCACTATTACCGCCGCGTCGTGCTGCGCGATCCGCTGCTGCCCGAAAGCCTATTGCCGGCGGACTGGCCGGGCAGGGCCGCCCGCGAACTCTGCGGCGAGATCTATCGCGCGCTGCTTGCTCCGTCCGAACAATGGCTTGATGGCCATGGGACCAACGAGAAAGGCCCGCTGCCGCCAGCGCGAAAGCTCCTGGAAAGGAGGTTCGAGGCCTGATCAACATGTTACAGAAATATCTTGCATAGCGTAATTTCTGTTATATATTGCCCCTAACGAAACGGGAGGACTGCGCATGTATACCCAGGCGCTGAACGCGGCCGAGACCGACGATCGGGGTCTTGAGGACGCAGGCCGCGCTGCGCAGTTCCAGGCCCGCATAGATGCCGAGGAGCGCATCGAGCCGAACGACTGGATGCCGGCGGCCTATCGCAAGACGCTCACCCGCCAGATCTCCCAGCACGCCCATTCCGAAATCGTCGGCATGCTGCCCGAAGGCAATTGGATCACGCGCGCGCCGACCTTGCGCCGCAAGGCCGCGCTGCTCGCCAAGGTGCAGGACGAATGTGGCCACGGGCTCTACCTTTATGCAGCCGCCGAAACGCTTGGCAGCTCACGCGAAGAGCTGGTCGACGCCATGCTCGCCGGCAAGGCCAAATATTCCTCGATCTTCAATTATCCGACGCTGACCTGGGCCGATATCGGCACCATCGGCTGGCTGGTCGATGGCGCCGCGATCATGAACCAGATTCCGCTATGCCGCTGCTCCTACGGCCCCTATGCGCGCGCGATGATCCGCGTCTGCAAGGAGGAGTCGTTCCACCAGCGCCAGGGCTACGAGATCATGCTGACGCTGTGCCGCGGCTCGGACGAGCAGAAGGCGATGGCGCAGGATGCGTTGAACCGCTGGTGGTGGCCGGTGCTGATGATGTTCGGCCCGCCGGATGCGACGAGCCAGCACAGCGACACCTCGACCAAATGGAAGATCAAACGCTTCTCCAATGACGAGCTCCGCCAGAAGTTCGTCGATGCTACCGTGCCGCAGGCGCAATATCTCGGTCTCACCATTCCCGATCCCGGCATGACCCAGGATGCGGACGGGCACTGGCGTTACAGCGAGATCGACTGGACCGAGTTCAAGCAGGTGCTCGCCGGCAACGGTCCCTGCAACCGCGACCGCATGGCTGCGCGCCGCAAGGCCCATGATGACGGCGCCTGGGTGCGCGAGGCCGCGGCCGCCTATGCCGCCAAGCGCGCGCAGCGTCAGACCGCACAAGCCGCGGAATAAGGAGATCAAGATGGCCACGCCGAACACGCCGCTGTGGGAAGTCTTCATTCGCAGCCGCAACGGGCTCGCGCACAAGCATGTGGGTTCGCTGCATGCGAGCGACGCGACCATGGCCTTGCAAGCCGCCCGCGACATCTACACCCGCCGCGGCGAGGGCCTGTCGATCTGGGTCGTGCCGTCGACCGCGATCACTGCAAGCGATCCCGCCGAGAAGGGCATGATGTTCGAGCCTGCGGAATCGAAGATCTACCGGCATCCGACCTTCTACGAGGTGCCCGAGGAAGTGGGGCACATGTGATGGGGTTGATGTGATGTCTTGCGCCAACATCCAGGTCTCCGAAACACCGCTGGTGCTCTTTGCCCTGCGCCGTGCCGACGATGCGCTGATCCTCGGTCACCGGCTGTCGGAATGGTGCGGGCACGCGCCGATGCTGGAAGAGGACATGGCGCTCTCCAACATCGCGCTCGACCTGATCGGCCAGGCGCGCGAGCTCTACAGCTACGCGGCCAAGGTCGAGGGCGGGGACAACGACGAGGACAAGCTCGCGTATTTGCGCGATGTCAGGCAGTACCGCAATCTGCTGCTGGTCGAGCAGCCGAATGGCGACTTCGCCCAGACCCTGGTGCGGCAGTTCTTCTATTCTGCGTTCGCCGACCTCTATTGGCGCGCGATGATGACCTCGCGCGATACGACGCTCGCCGCCGTCGCCGCGAAGTCGGAGAAGGAGAGCGCCTATCATCTGCGCCATGCCTCGGAATGGATCATCCGCCTCGGCGACGGCACGGACGAGAGCCACGCGCGCGCGCAACGGGCGATCGATCATCTCTGGGCCTTTACCGGCGAGATGTTCGCCGTCGATGACGGCGAACGCGCGCTGATCCATGCCGGTATCGCCGTCGATCCCGGCACCTTGCGCGGCCGCTGGCTGACGACGCTCTCCGACGTCGTCAGCGAAGCAACGCTTCGCCTGCCTGAGAACGACTGGATGCAGCAGGGCGGTCGTGCCGGCCGCCATAGCGAGCATCTCGGCCATCTGCTGTCCGAGCTGCAATCGATGCAGCGCACGTTCCCGGGGCAGACATGGTGACGGTTCTGGAGCGCGACAGCGAGCTGCGCCAGCGCGCCTGGGACGCCGCGGCGAGCGTGGTCGATCCCGAGATTCCGGTGTTGACCATCGCCGATCTCGGTGTGCTGCGCGACGTCACCCTCGATGGCGACCATGTCGAGGTCGCGATCACCCCGACTTATTCGGGCTGCCCGGCGATGAACATGATCGCGCTGGAAATCGAGATCGCGTTGGAACGTGCCGGCTTCCACCAACCGAAGGTGCGGACCGTGCTGTCCCCGGCCTGGACCACAGACTGGATGAGCGAGGAAGGCCGTCAGAAGCTGCGCGCTTATGGGATTGCGCCGCCGCAATCTTCACACTCACGCCGTGCACTCTTTGGCGAACAGACGGTGACGTGTCCGCAATGCGGCTCGGACAAGACCGAACTGCTGTCCGAATTCGGCTCGACCTCGTGCAAGGCGCTGTGGCGCTGCAAGGCCTGCCGTGAGCCCTTCGATTACTTCAAGTGTCATTGAGAGACGCACGATGCCATCCCCATCGTCATTGCGAGCGCAGCGACTTGTCCGCCGAAGCTTTAGCGAAGGCGGAAGCAATCCAGACCGTCTCCGCGGCGGGTTTCTGGATTGCTTCGCTGCGCTCGCAATGACGGCTCTGGCTCAAATTTAGGGTGCTTGTAATGTCCGCAGCCGCACCGCGCTTTCACCGCCTGGCCGTCAACGACCTCCGCCGCGAAGCGTCGGACGCGGTCTCGATGACCTTCGCCATCCCCCGCGAACTCGCCGACGATTACGCTTTCAGCCCGGGCCAGTACCTCACGCTGCGCACCATGCTCGATGGCGAGGAGGTGCGGCGCTCCTATTCGATCTGCTCCGGCCCTGATGACGGCGAGATCCGCATTGCCGTGAAGAAGGTCGACGGCGGCGCATTTTCAAGCTGGGCGGCGGATGAGTTGAGACACGGCGACGAGCTCGACGTGATGACGCCGACGGGCCGTTTTGGTGTGATCCCTCTCACCGAGGCCGGGCGCATCCATGTCGGCTTTGCCGCGGGCTCCGGCATCACGCCGATCCTGTCGATCGTCAAGGGCGTGCTGGCGCGCGAGCCGGACAGCCGCTTCTTCCTGTTTTACGGCAATCGCACGACCGACAACATCATGTTCCTCGAGGCGCTCGAGGAGCTGAAGGATCGCTTCATCGACCGCCTTTCGATCTTCCACGTCATCTCCGGCGAGGAGCAGGACATCCCGATCCTGCATGGCCGGCTCGATGGCGACAAGGTGAGGGTGCTGTTGCGCTCGCTGGTGCCGGCGACAAGCGTCGACCATGTCTTCATCTGTGGTCCATCAGGCATGAGCGAAGACATCGAGGCGACCTGTCGCAAGCTGGGCATCGCCGATGATCGTATCCACGTCGAGCGCTTCGTCTCCGAGTTCGGCGGCAAGCCCAGGCCCAAGAAAGTCGTTGCGCCCGACGCGCCGCCGAAGGCGATCGCCTCGCTGATCATCGACGGCAAGCGCCGCGACGTGCCGGTCGCGGAGGACGAGGCGATCCTCGATGCCGCGCTGCGCGCCGGCGTCGATCTGCCCTTCGCCTGCAAGGGCGGGATGTGCTCGACCTGCCGCGCCAAGCTGGTCGAGGGCGAGGCTCCCATGGACATCAATTATTCGCTGGAGCCCTGGGAATTGAAGGCCGGGTTCATCCTCACCTGCCAGGCCAAGCCGTCGTCCGAGCGGGTCGTGGTCGACTACGACCACGTTTGACAGCCTTGATCATCAGGCAGAACATCATGGGCAAACATTTCGCCGGGAGAAGCGCGTGAACGTCAAAGCCGCCCTGTCGCCTGAAGATGTTGCCCGCGCCTGTGCCGATGCGATGTGGGCGGAGGACGATGCCTCCAAGGGCCTCGGCATGGAGATCGTCGAGATCGGCCCGGGCTTTGCGACGCTGGCCATGACGGTGCGGCCGGACATGGTCAACGGCCAGCGTATCGCCCATGGCGGCTTCATCTTCACGCTGGCCGATTCCGCTTTCGCCTTTGCCTGCAATTCCCGCAATGACCGTGTTGTCGCAGCGCAGGGGCAGATCACCTTTATCAAGCCCGGCAAGCTCGGCGATCGTCTCGTCGCCAAGGCGCGGGAGGTGACCCGCGGTGGCCGCTCCGGCATCTATGACGTGCGCGTCACCGCAGGTGATACCGTCATTGCTGAATTTCGCGGGCATTCGCGTGTCATTCCGGGCACGTGGCTGCCGGCGCAAGAAAAATAAGAGACCAATAAAGAGAAGAACGCACATGTGGGGAAACGAGTATGGCTTCGACGAAGCTGAAGGACGGCGGCCACGTCTATAGGGCCGAGATGGACGCGCATGAGCGCGCCTCACGCGACGAGATCATGGCGCTGCAGACGCAGCGGCTGGCCTGGTCGCTGAAGCACGCCTATGACAATGTCGCGCATTATCGCGAGGCCTTTGACAAGGCGGGCGTGCATCCATCCGATTTTCGCGAGCTGTCGGACCTCGCAAAGTTTCCGTTCACGGTGAAGACGGACCTTCGCGATAACTATCCCTTCAATATGTTCGCCGTGCCGCGCGAAAAACTGGTGCGCGTGCATGCCTCGTCGGGAACGACGGGCAAGCCGATCGTGGTCGGCTATACCCAACGCGACATCGACACCTGGTCGGAGGTCATGGCGCGCTCGATCCGCGCCGCCGGCGGCCGCACCGGCATGATCATCCACAATGCCTATGGCTATGGCCTGTTCACCGGCGGGTTAGGGGTGCACTACGGCGCCGAAAAGCTCGGCTGCACGGTGGTTCCGATCTCCGGCGGCATGACCGAGCGGCAGGTGCAGCTCATCAATGACTTCCGCCCCGACATCATCACGGTGACGCCGAGCTATATGCTGGCGATCCTCGACGAGTTCAAGCGGCAGAAGCTCGATCCGCGCCAGTGCTCGCTCAAGGTCGGCATTTTCGGTGCGGAGCCCTGGACCAATGCGATGCGCAGCGAGATCGAGGATGCCTTCGACATGGATGCGACCGACATCTATGGCCTGTCGGAGGTGATCGGCCCCGGCGTCGCGCAGGAATGCATCGAGACCAAGGACGGGTTGCACATCTGGGAAGACCATTTCTACCCCGAAGTGATCGACCCCGAGACCGGCGCGGTGCTGCCGGACGGTGAGAAGGGCGAGCTGGTGTTCACCTCGCTGACCAAGGAAGCTTTTCCCGTCATCCGCTATCGCACCCGCGACCTGACGCGGCTGCTGCCGGGCACCGCGCGGCCGGGCATGCGGCGCATGGAGAAGGTGACGGGCCGCTCCGACGACATGATCATCCTGCGCGGCGTCAATTTGTTCCCGACCCAGATCGAGGAAGTGCTGCTCGCGACAGACTGGTGCGGCGGCCACTTCATCCTGGAGCTGACCCGCGAAGGCCGCATGGACGAGCTGACCATCATCGCCGAGGCGCGGCCTGAGAGCTGGGACGGTCGCGGCCTCGTCGACCATGCCGACCGGATTTCGACCCATATCAAGAACACGATCGGCGTCAGCTCCAGGGTCCAGGTGGTCGCACCGGCGACGCTGGAGCGCTCGCTCGGCAAGGCCAAGCGGCTCTACGACAAGCGGCCCAAGGACTGATCAGCACCGATCAAGCGTTGACTTGACGGATTGACTTGACCGCCCCCAAAGGCGACAAGGCCCGCGAGAAATCACGGGCCTTTGCCATGTCGCCAGCCGAAACCAAGACCGTCGAAGCGCGCTGCGTTCGCCTCAATGCCAAGGCCGAAAACGCTGCTGCGCTCGCGCCCGATGTCGAGCGTCACACGCTGACGCGCGGCCCGAACGATCTACTGATCGAGGTGAAGGCCGCCGCCGTCAACCCGTCCGACGTCAAGGCTGCGACCGGGCTGATGCCCTATGCCGTGTTCCCGCGCACGCCGGGCCGAGATTACGCCGGCGTGGTGATCGACGGTCCGGCCGGCACGATCGGCCGCGAAGTGTTCGGCTCTTCCGGCGATCTCGGCATCCGCCGCGACGGCACGCATGCGAGCCATCTCGTGGTCGAGGCGGACGCTGTGGTGGAGAAGCCGAAAACGGTGTCGTGGGAGGAGGCCGCCGGCATCGGCGTGCCCTTCGTCACCGCGATGGAAGGTTTTCGCCGCGCCGGCGTTCCGAAGCCCGGCGAAACCGTGCTGGTGTTCGGCGTCAACGGCAAGGTCGGGCAATCAGCGGTGCAGATCGCGACCTGGCAGGGCGCGCGCGTCATTGGCGTGGTGCGCAAGGCGGAAGCCTATGGGGGGCACAGCAATGCGCCGGTCGAAATCATCGACGCTTCCGCAACGGACGTCGCCTCGCGCGTGCGCGAATTGACCGGCGGCAAGGGCGCCGATATCGTCTTCAACACGGTCGGCGACCCCTATTTCCAGGCGGCGCACAAGTCGCTTGCGTTGCGTGGCCGTCAAATCCTGATCGCCGCGATCGATCGCATCGTGCAGTTCAACATCCTCGAATTCTATCGCGGCCAGCACACCTATGTCGGCATCGATACGCTCGGTCTCTCCTCCGTCACAACGGGCGCCGTGCTGCGCGATCTCGGCCCGGGCTTTGCGAGCGGCCATTTGAAGCCGTTCCCGATCAAGGCGAGTGCGATCTATCCGCTCGAGCGCGCGAAGCAGGCCTATGTCGCCGTCGCAGGCTCCTCGCGCGATCGCGTGATCCTGAAGCCGTGACGATGGAAACCACCCAACTCGTCATCCTCGCCGGCCTCACCATCGGTCTCGTCTACGGCTCCGTCGGCCTGCTCAGCGGCTTCTGTCTGATGAGCAGCATGCGCGGATGGCTGGCGGAGGGGGACGGGCGGCTGGTGCGGTCCTATGCGCTGGCGATCGCAGTCGCGATCGCCGCGAGTCAGTTCCTCGCGGGGGACGGCATGGTCGATCTCGGCAAGTCGATCTATCTGCAGCAGACCTTTTCGGCGCCCGTGCTGTTCCTGGGCGGCCTGCTGTTCGGCTACGGCATGGTGCTCTCGAACGGCTGCGGCTCGCGCGCGCTGGTGCTGCTCGGCCGCGGCAACCTCCGTTCCTTCGTCGTCGTGATCGTGCTCGCGATCGCAGCGCAGATGACGCTCAAGGGGCTGATCGCGCCGGCGCGTATCGCGCTGGTTCAGGCGTCGCAAACCAATGTTGACGCGAATTCGTTGCCGTCGATGTTGGCGACGCTGGGTATGGGCGAAGCAGTTTCGCGCGGGCTGGCCGCGACCGCGATCGTCGTTGCGCTGATCCTATTTGCCTTCGCCGATCCGGCATTCCGTCGCTCGCCGGGCCAGATCGCGGCGGGCGCCGTCATGGGCGTTCTCGTTGCCGGCGGCTGGTACGTCACCGGTTATCTCGGGGCCGACGACTTCAATCCCGTCCCTGTGACCTCACTCACCTTCATCGCGCCGATCGCCGATAGCTTGCAATACGCAATGCTCTCGACCGGCCTGACGCTGAACTTCGGCATCGCGACGGTCGGTGGCGTATTCGCCGGCAGCCTGGTCACTGCGCTCGTCACGGGGCGCTTCAAGCTCGAAGGCTATTCCTCGCCGCGCCACATGCTGCGGTCGGCCGGGGGCGCCGCGCTGATGGGGATCGGCGGCGTGATGGCGTTTGGCTGCTCGATCGGGCAGGGGCTCACCGGCGTCTCGACGCTTGCGGTCGGCTCGTTCATCGCAGTCGCCGGCATCCTGCTCGGCACGACGGCAGGCCTGCGCGGTAGTTTGCGCGTTCAGCCGCTCGCGGCTGCCTGACGGCGCAGCAACCGGTCGCCGAGAGTCGCCAGGCCAATTCCGGTCACGATCAGCGCGGCTGCGACGACGAGGCTGATGTCGATCGGCTCGCCCAGCAGGATCGCCGCGCTGGCGATGCCGACGAGCGGTGTCCCCGTGGTGCCGAGCGCCGTCGTCAGTGCCGAGATGCTCTTGTTGACCATCGACATCGCCCAATAGGCCAGCGCCGTCCCGATCAGGCCGGAATAGAGAAACAGCAGCACCAGCTTCCACGACCATTCCGCGTGCGGCAGGCCATCGGTGACGACAGCCAATGCCGTGAGCACGATGGTTGCAACAAGCACCTGCCAGATCAGGAGCTGGAGCGGAGAGCCGATCCAGCGATGCGCCCTGAGATAGATGATGTTCGCGGCCCAGGAGATCGCGGCGAGGATCACCATGCCGGCACCACACAGGACGTTGCTGTTGGTCCAGTCGATCGAGGTGGGATTCAGGATGACGGCAAGGCCGACCAGGCCGAACAAGGCGCCGGCAAGCTTCGGTGCCGTCAGCGTCTCCTTGCCGAGCATGGGCGCAGCGATCGCGACCCAGAGCGGCGTGGTGTAGCCGAGCACGATGGCCTTGCTCGCGGGCAGGAAGCGCACACCGGCCGCAACCAGGACGGAGAAGATGGTCATGTGCAGCAGCGCCACGCTCAGGATGACAGGGATGTCGCGCCGCTCCGGGATCACCAGATTGTTGCTCGCCTTAAGGATCACGAACAATCCGGCCAGCGCGATCCAGCTCCGGATCGCCGACGTCCACAGCGGCGGCAGGAACTGGACGAGCTGCTTCGTCATCGACCAGTTCACGCCCCAGGCCAGCACGACGATCAGGAACAGGCCGATGGCGGCACGGGGGGAGAGGGAAGAGTTCATCGCAAGGTCCTTGCAGCGGCCTGACGCGGTGGATAGCATCCGGTCTGGCACCTGAAAAAGTGCCAGATTGGAAAGGAATAAGGTGCCAGTTTCCGACGGCGTGATCGCCGGCCTGATCGACCTGAACCGGGCCGACGAGCAGGGGCTGGTGGCGCAATTGACGGGCCAGCTTCGCGGCCTGATCGCGGCCGGCCGCATCGCCAAGGGCCGCGCGCTGCCGTCCAGCCGTCGGCTCGCGGGCGATCTCGGCGTCTCGCGCAACACCGTCACCTATGCGTTCGAGCAACTGGCCGCGGAAGGTTATGTTGCGGCATCGCATGGACGTCGCCCTGTGGTGACGGTCGACGGCAGTGAACGCATTGAAGGCCCCGACGTTGCCGCATCGAACGCGCGCTCCGCGAGGCCGCAGCTTTCGCCCTGGGCCTCGAAACTCAAGCAGACCGACTGGCCGATGTCCTATCAGGCGCAGCTCAAGCCGTTGCGGCCGGGGCATGGCGATTTCAGGGAGTTTCCGAACGAGGTCTGGGCGCGGTGCCTGCGTCGCAGCGCCGTGCGCGCGGTCAAGCGTGAGTTGGGTCCGGTCAATCGCACCCGGCTGCGCGAGGCGCTGGCGCATTACCTGGAGAGCAGCAGAGGCGTTCGCGCCACCGCGGACCAGATCATGATCCTGCCGAGCGCACAGGCCGCGTTGACCTTGATCGCCGCAGTGCTCATCACGCCGGGCGATGGGGTCTGGGTCGAAGATCCCGGTTATCCCGGTGCCGCGGCCGCCTTTCGCGCATCCGGCGCGCGGGTATCAGGCATCAGGCTGGATGAAGAGGGCATGCAGCAGATGCCTGATATGGCCGCGCCAAAGCTCGTCTTCATGACGCCGTCGCATCAGCACCCGACCGGTCGGCTGATGTCGCTGGCCCGCCGCACCGCCTTTCTCGGGTCGAGCAGGCCCGGCAGGACCTGGATCGTCGAGGACGATTACGACGGCGAATTCCACTATGACAGCCGCCCGGTGCCATCCCTGCAAGGGCTCGATGCCCTCGGCCGCGTGTTCTACGTCGGCACGTTCTCGAAGGCGATGACGTCGGATATCCGGCTCGGCTATCTCGTCGTGCCTGCGGCGCTGGTCAGCACATTCGAGATCGCGCAGCGGCACATCGGGTTGATCGCGTCCAGCCATATCCAGGAGGCGCTCGCCGAGTTCATCGCCGACGGACATTTCCTCGCACATCTGCGCCGGATGCGCCGGCTCTATCATATCAGGCGCGATCATCTCGTCGCGGGGCTGGAGCGACATCTCGGTGAGATGCTCTCAGTCGAGGTGCCCTCGGGTGGCATCCAGCTGGTCGCGCGCCTCAAGCGCAGCCGCGGCGATCAGGCGGCGGTGAAGCGGCTGGTCGATGCCGGCGTTGAAACGCGCGCGCTATCCAGCCTGGCGCTGGGCAAGCCGCGCGATCATGGCCTGCTGCTGGGCTTTGCGGCCTGGCGCGAGAGCGAGATCAGCGCGGCCGTACGAACGATGGCGGCGTGCTTCTAGTCCACGGCCTTGGTGACGATGCGGATCTCCGAGGTCAGCGTCCGGTGCACCGGGCACTTGTCGGCGATCTCCATCAGCTTCTTGCGCTGCTCGGCATCGAGCGCGCCGTCCATCGCGATGTCGCGCTCGATCTGGTCGAGCATGCCGTCGCGCGTCTCGCACTCTGCGCAGTCCTTGGCATAGATCTTTGAATGCTTCAGCGTGACGGTGACGCGGTCGAGCGGCAGCGATTTGCGGTCGGCATAAAGGCGCATGGTCATGGAGGTGCAGGCGCCGAGACCTGCAAGCAGGAAATCATAGGGGCCAGGACCGGCATCCTCGCCGCCGGCAGCTTTCGGCTCGTCGGCCACCAGATGATGCCGCCCGACGGTGATGAGCTGGTTGAACTTGCTCTTGCGGGTCTCCTGCACCACGACCCTGCGCGGCTCCTCGGGGAGATCCATCGCTGTTGCGGGCTCGACTACGTCGATGTAGCGGCTCGCCCAGGCCGCAATCACATCGGCGGCATAGAGCGCATCGGCCGGCTTCGTCAGAAGGTGATCGGCATGGTCGAGGGAGACGAAGCTCTTGGGATGCCTCGCCGCAACGAAAATCTTGGTCGCGTTGTCGATGCCGACGGTGTCGTCGACCGGCGACTGCATCACCAGCAGCGCCTTGTGCAGGCCGGTGACGTCCTTCATCAGCTCTTGCTCGACGACATCGTCGAGGAATTCGCGCTTGATCCGGAACGGGCGTCCGGCAAGCGATACTTCGACCTCACCCTGTGTGCGGATCGCATCCACATGTTCCCTGAACAGGCCGGTGACATGGGCCGGGTCCGACGGTGCTGCGATGGTGACGACGGCTTTTGCCTCTGGAATCTTGGCGGCGGCAGCCAGGATCGCGGCGCCGCCCAGGCTGTGGCCGATCAGGATCGACGGCGCCTTGCGCGTGGAGCGGAGATGATCGGCCGCGCGCACGAGATCGGCGACGTTCGAAGAGAAGGTCGAATTGGCGAAATCACCTTCGCTGGAGCCGAGCCCGGTGAAGTCGAAACGCAGCACCGCGATGCCCTTGGCGGCGAGCGCGACGGAGATGCGCTTGGCTGCAAGCGTATCTTTGCCGCAGGTAAAGCAATGCGCGAACAGCGCGTAGGCTGAGGGCTCGCCGCCCGGCAGCTCCAGCGCGGCTGCGAGCTGATGACCGCCTTCACCGATGAATTGGAAGCGTTCGGTCGGCATGGGCTTCCCCCTTGTTTGCGAGCCTAGTCTGCCGAATAGCGCTGTTCGGCCCAGGGATCGCCGCGGTTATGATAGCCGCGGACTTCCCAAAACCCCGGCGCGTCCTCAGTCACGAATTCGATGGCCTGCAGCCATTTGGCGCTCTTCCAGAAGTACAGATGCGGCACGACGAGCCTGACAGGGCCGCCATGCTCGTCCGACAGCGGCTCGCCCGACCAGCTATGCGCGAGCAGCGCATCCTCGGCGGCAAAATCTTCCAGCGCAAGGTTGGTGGTGTAGCCGTCATAGGAATGCAGCACCACGAAGCGCGCGTCCTCGCGCGGCTGGCAGACCGCGAGCAACTCGCGCGTCGCCAGCCCTTCCCATTGATTGTCGTAGCGCGACCAAGTCGTCACGCAATGGATGTCGGAGGTGAACTGATCCTGCTTCTGGGCGGCGAACTCGGCATAGGTCCAGAATATCGGAGTCTCGATCGCGCCGTAGACGTCCAGCCGCCAGCGCTCGCGCGATACCGGCGGCACCACACCGAGATCGAGCACCGGCCAGTCCTTTGTCAGATGCTGACCAGGCGGCAGCCGTTGGTCCTCGGGGCGCGCGATCCTGCCGGTGAGGAAGCGGCCCTCGCGCGCCCATTTCTCCTTGGTGCGCGTCAGCTTGCTGTCGGATGGCGTTTCGTCGGCCATGGCCTGCTCGAAGTCGGCTATTCGTGGCGATGCATCGCGGATTCGCGCTTGGTGTCGCGCATGGTGGAATAGATGATCAGCGACAGGAAGATGACGCCCGCAAGGTAGTAGTAGAACCACTGCTCATGCCCGATGGTCTTGAAATAGAGCGCGATCGCCGGCGCCGTGCCGCCGAAGATCGAGACGGTGATGGCATAGGGCAGGCCGACGCCCAGCGCGCGGACATTGGTCGGGAACAGCTCGGCCTTCACCACCGCGTTGATCGAGGTGTAGCCGGCGACGAACAGCCAGGCGCAGCAGATCAGGATGAACGCCATGAACGGCGACTTGGTCTCCTTCAGCGTCATGAGCAGCGGAACCGTCGCGAGCGTGCCGGCGACGCCGAAGAAGATCAGCAGCGGCTTGCGCCCGATCTTGTCGGAGATCGCACCGTAGATCGGCTGGAGGAGGGTCGCGAAGATCAGCGTGCCGAAGATCACGAAGGTCGTCTGGTCCTCGGTCAGCCCGACCGAGAGCTTGACGAAGGTCTGCATGTAGGTGGTGAAGGTGTAGAACGCCGCGGTGCCGCCGGCAGTCAGGCCGACCACCAGCAGCAGCTCGCGCGGATAGCGCAGCAGATTGGTGATCGAGCCGGTCGGCTTCACGACCTTTTTGGCTTCCTCGAAGGCTTCGGTCTCGTGCAGATTGCGCCGCATCACCGCGGCAAAGATCGCGAGCGCCGCGCCGATCGCAAACGGAATACGCCAGCCCCAGGCCTTGAGCTCATCGGGTGTGAGGAAGACCTTTTGCAGGAGCAGCAGCACGATGATCGCGGTCAGCTGGCCGCCGATCAGCGTGACGTACTGGAAGCTGGAATAGAAGCCGCGATGCCTGGGATCGGCGACCTCGCTCAAATAAGTGGCGCTGGCGCCGTATTCGCCGCCCAAGCTCAGGCCTTCGATCACGCGGGCGAGCGCCAGGATCACCGGCGCAGCGAAGCCGATCGTCGCATAGGTCGGCGTCAGCGCGATGATCAGCGAGCCGAAGCACATGAAGACCACCGACAGGGTCAGCGAGATGCGCCGGCCGTAATGGTCGGCGAGGTAGCCGAAGAACCAGCCGCCCAGCGGGCGCATCAGGAACGTCGCCGCGAATATCACGGCGGCATTCAATTGCTGGACCACGGGGTCGTTGCCGGGGAAGAAGGCCGGCGCGAAATACAGCGCGAACGCCGTATAGGCGTAAAAGTCATACCATTCGACGAGATTGCCGATCGAGCCGATGAAGATCGCCTTGATCCGCCGCTCGGCGTCGGCGATGTCGAAATGGTCGGAGGCCGGTTGGTTTACTTGCACTGTCACGTCCGGCCTCCCAGAAATCCGTTGTCTGGGTGCCTACATCGCCTTTCCCAGCAGAAATGGCAACTGGCGGGGTCCTCGCACCGTGCCCTGCGACCAGGTCACGGTCCCGGCAGGATCGAGCCGGAAGTCCGGAATCCGCTTCAGCCATTCCTCAAGCGCAACCTGCATCTCCATCCGCGCCAGGTTGGAACCGACGCAGCGGTGGATGCCGAGGCCGAAGGCCGCATGGCGATTCTCCCGGCGATCGATCACGACCTTGTCGGCGTCCGGAAACATTTCTGGGTCCCGGTTGGCCGCCGGGAAGGACAGCAGCACCATGTTGCCCGCCTTGACCGGACAGCCCGAGATCGTGGTCTCCTTGACCACTTCGCGGGCCATCGTAACAGGCGAATAGGCGCGCAGCAGCTCCTCCACGGCGGTGGGAATCAGCTCCGGCTCGGCGATCAGCCGCTCGCGATCTACAGGCGTCCGGGCGAGATGCCACAGCGAGGAGCCGATCGCGCTCCACGTGGTGTCGATGCCGGCGATCAGGAGCAGCCGCAATGAGCCCAGCACGTGCGACTCTTCCAGCGGCTGGCCTTCCCGGTCCTTGGCGTTCATCAGATAGGAGATGAGGTCGTCGGTCGGCTTCGACCTGCGCTCTTCGATATGCGTCCTGAAATAGGCGCTCATCTCCTGCACGGCCTGGAGCAGCTTGGTCTCGTCCCTGATGCCGAGCTCCAGGATCATGTGGATCCAGTTGATGAACAGATCGCTGTCGCTCTCGGGAATGCCGAGCATATGCGCGATGGCCCGAACAGGGATGTATTTGGCGTAGCGCGCGGCGGCGTCGACCTTGCCGCCGGCAATGAACCCGTCGATCAGCTCGTTGCAGATCGCCCGCATCCGCGGTTCCAGCTTTTTCATCGCATCCGGCGTGAACGGCGGCAGCAGCAATTGCTTGGCCGGCTTGTGCACGGGCGGATCCGACGTGATCGGCGGGGCCGCGTTCCTGGCGACCTCGGGCCGGACGTCGCGGACGATGATTCGGCGCGAGGAGAAATGCTCGGTGTCGTTGGCAATCTCGCGCACCGCCTCGTAGGTCGTCGGCATGTAGCAGCCCAGAAAGCGCTCCGTGTGCACGACCGGGCTTGCGGCGCGCAGCTCCTCCCAGATCGGAAATGGATCGTCCGTCCATTGCGGATCGGTATGGTCGAAGTCGTTGACCCAGTCGGTCACGGGCGGATGGGCGGCGGGCTGGCTCACGTCGGACATGGCAGGAAGATCCCTTGAAAATCCATTGGGGCTCGTGTTCGCAGAAGCTACGCAAAGCGCGCGCGGGCAGGGGCGCGCTACTCCTCGATCACATCGATCGCGATTTCCGGGCAATTGGATTTGGCAAGCCACGCCTTGTCCTCGAGGCCCGGCGGAACCGTGCCGTCTCCGGCCTCGTGGGCGTTGCCGTATTCGTCGAGCTCGAACAGCTCCGGTGCCAGCGCCTTGCAGCGCGCGTGGCCCTGGCATTTGTCGGGATCGACGTGAACTTTCAGTCGCGCTGCCATTGCGGCTCCCTCGGTCGTGTGCGCGTAGCCCGACGGGCGGCGCGTTCCTCTTGTCTGTTGTCTGCGGCATTTGCCGCTCATTCTAAGTTATATACTATTACATTCGCGACAGGCTTCCCCTGTCAAGCGCAAACTTATAGGCTTGCCCGTAACATGCGATCACAACTCGCCCGCAAGCCCGAGAACACCTACCACCATGGCGATCTCCGTGACGCCCTGATCAAGGCCGCGTTGCGCGAGGCGGAGCGGGGCGGGGCGGAAGCGATCAGCATCAAGGCCCTGGCAAAGCAGCTCGGCGTCTCGCAGCCGGCGCCCTACCGCCATTTTGCCGACCGCGAGGCGTTGCTGACCGCGGCGACGGCAGAGGCGTTCCGGCAGTTCAGCGCGATGTTGCGCGAAGCCATGATCAAGCCCTCGAAGCAATCGAAATTGTCACGGCTGGCGCAGGCGACGCTCGACTTCGGTCTGCGCCGTAACGGTGTCTACCGCTTGATGTTCGCGTCCCGCACCGTCTCATGCGCGGCCAAGGGCAGCGAGCTGCACGAGGCCACGCGGGAGACTTTTGCGCTCGTGATCGAAGCGCTGGAGGCGCCCGCGGTCGGCTATTTGCGCGAGCGTCAGGCCCTCAAGATCTGGGCGGCGTTGCATGGCGTGGTGATGCTGGCCGAGCAGGGCCTGTTCACCGGCGAGGCGGCGCATGCCACGCGCGAGGAGCTGGTTGAAGATTTCGTCAACGAGACGAAGGCGGCGCTCGCCGTTGCGATCAAGGACGCGCAGCGCCGCAAGAAGGCAGGCGCTTAGGCCTTCGCCTTCAGCAGTCCCATCAGCTTGTCAACCGCGCTGTCCGGCGTCGTCACGACCGGACGGCCGGTGGCTTGCGCGACCAGCGGTGCTGATGACGCGATGCTGAACTGAGCCAGCGCAATGACGTCGCAATCGCGCAGATCCTTCGACGCTTCGACGATCAACCGGTCGTGGGTGGCGCGGTCGCCGCGATCGAGTGCGGCCAGCGCGCCCTCGGCGAGTTTCGGCACGATCTGGACGGACGCCGGAAACTCCGGCGGCATCGACACCAGCGTCGGTGGAAAGGTCGAGAGCAGGCCGATTTTTTTGCCCATCGTCACGGCCCGTTCGATCATGGCTTCATTCGGCTTGAGCACCGGCATCGGCGCATGAGCGCGGGCGACGGCCTCGATGCAGGGGCCGAAGGCCGAGCAGGTGAACAGGATCGCGTTCGCTCCCGTCGCGACTGCATAGTCGCCGAGCGCAAGGAAGCGATCGGTCATGGCGTCGTTGAGCTTGCCGTCACGCGCCAGATCCGCCGACAGACTGTCGTCGAGCAGGTTCATCAGCCGCGCCTCCGGCCAGGCGAGCGCGAACGCCGCCTCGATCGGGGCGATGGAGTGTTTAAGGGCGTGGATCAGGGCGATGCGCATGGGTGTGGTCATTGAAACGTGCTTACCCGGGTCTTGTGCCCGGACGCAGCGCAGCACGAAGTGATGCGATGCAGAGCCGGGGCCCATTCTCTTGGAGCGTTAGAAGCCGTGGCTGGGTCCCGGCTCCGCGGAGCAGCGTTGCACACTGCTCCGCGTCCGGGACACGAGCCCTTTCTATTTGAACGGCACCGCGTACATCAAGCCGCCCTTGGTCCAGAGGCCGTTGAGGCCACGCTCGAGCTTGAGCGGGCTCGCCTTGCCGACGTTGCGCTCGTAGATCTCACCGTAATTGCCGGTGGCCTTGAGCACCGTGACCAGCCATTTGTTGTCCAGCCCAAGCCGCGAGCCGAGGTCGCCGGAGGCCCCTAACAGCCGCTGGACGGCGGGCGCCTGCGACTTCGTCATCTCGTCGACATTGGCCTGGGTCACGCCGAGCTCTTCGGCTTCGATCAGGCCGTAGTGCAGCCAGGTGACGATATCGCTCCAGACTTCGTCGCCGTTGCGGGTGAAGGGGCCGAGCGGCTCCTTGCTGATGGTCTGCGGCAGCACGACGTAATCGGCGGGGTTCGGCGCCGCGGTCGTCACGGCTCCGGCGAGCGCCGAGGCGTCCTGGGTCATGGCGTCGCAGCGGCCGCCGAAGAAGGTCTGGTACATGGTATCGACGCGGTCGAACACCAGCGGCTTCCAGTCGATGCCATTGGCGCGGCCGTAATCGCCGAGCGTGACTTCGTGCGTAGTGCCCTGCGCTACGCAGACGGTGGCGCCTTTGAGGTCCTTGATGTCCTTGACGCCGAGGTCTTTCTTCACGACAAATCCCTGGCCGTCGTAGAAGTTGATCGGGCCCTGGCGCAAACCGAGCGTGACGCCGCGCAAATATGTCTGCGTCGAATTGCGATAGAGCACGTCAATCTCGCCCGACTGCAGCGCAGTGAAGCGGTTCTGCGCCGTCAGCGAGACGTAGCGCACCTTGTTGGGGTCGCCGAGCACGCCGGCTGCGAGTGCACGACAGTAATCGACGTCGAGGCCCTTGTAATTGCCCTGCGAGTCCGGTGCCGAGAATCCGGCGAAACCGGCGCTGACGCCGCACACCAGCGTGCCGCGGCTCTTGACCGTGTCGAGCGTCGCCGCCTGGGCGATCACCGTCGATGCCGCGAGCACGCCCGCTGCGATAACCATTTTCCTCATGATGCTACTCTCCCCTCAGTGATTGACACTACGCAACACAACGTCGATGGCCGTGCCGAGCTTGTCGACGATCAGTTCGATCTCGTCCGCGGACGCGATATAGGGCGGCGCCAGCAGCACATGGTCGCCGCGGATGCCGTCGGCGGTACCGCCGCCGGGATAGCAGCCGAGGCCATTGGCGAACGCTTCCGCCTTGATCTTCTGATGGAGTTTGAGCGCCGGATCGAACGAGGTGCGCTTGGCACGATCGGCGACAAGCTCGATCGCCCAGAACAGACCGCGGCCCCTGATGTCGCCGACATGGCGGTGATTGCCGAAGCGCTCGGTGAGCCGCTGCTCGAGTTGCTTGCCGCGCAGCTTCACTTGCGCAAGCAGATTGTCCTCGCGGATCACGTCCTGCACGGCGAGCGCGGCCGCGCAGGCGAGGGGATGCGCCAGGTAAGTGTGGCCGTGCTGGAAGGCGCCGGAGCCGGCGCGGATGGTGTCGATGATCGCTCTGCTTGCCAGCATCGCGCCGATCGGCTGGTAGCCGCCGCCGAGACCTTTCGCGATCGCCTGGATATCCGGCGCAATGCCTTCCTGCTCCCAGGCATGCGTGGTGCCGGTGCGGCCCATGCCGCACATGACCTCGTCGAGAATGAGCAGCGCGCCGTGCTTGTCGCAGATCTCGCGAACCGCCTTGAAGTAGCCGTCCGGCGCCGTCACCGCGCCGGCGGTGGCGCCGACGACGGGTTCGGCCAGGAACGCGGCAACCGTGTTGGGACCAAGCCGCTCAAACTCGGCTTCGAGCTCCGCGGCAAGGCGTGCGACGAATTGCGCATCGGATTCACCGTCGAGTTTCTCGTGATAGGCAAAGGCCGGCGTCACATGGCTGAAGGCGGCCGAGAGCAGTGGGGCGTAGGGCGCGCGGCGCCAGGCATTGCCGCCGGCAGCGAGCGCGCCGAGCGTGTTGCCGTGATAGCTCTGCCGCCGTGCGATGAAATGCTGGCGCTGCGGCTCGCCGCGCTCGATGAAATATTGCCGCGCGAGCTTGATGCTGGCCTCGATCGCCTCCGATCCGCCGCTGACGAAATAGGCGTAGGCGAGGCCGCCGGGCTCATGGCCGACCAGCGTTTCGGCGAGCGCCTCGGCCGGCTCGGAAGAGAAGAAGGCGGTATGGGCATAGGCGAGGGTCGAGGCCTGCTTTGCCATCGCCGCGATCACGCGGGGATGTTGATGCCCGAGGCAGGACACCGCCGCGCCGCCGGAAGCGTCGATCACGCGCCGTCCGTCCCCGGCAAAGAGATAGACGCCTTCGCCGCCAACCGCCACGGGCGGCGTTTCGCGCAGCGAACGATGCAGCACGCGGCTGGTGCGGGCGCTCATGAGTCAACCTTTCTCTGCGACATAAGTGGAGGCCGCGGCGAGCCGGCCCTCGGTATTTTCCAGGCGCTTCTTGGCGGCCGAGCCGCCGAGCGCGAACGTCACCGCCGCCAGCGACTGCGCGATCGCAATCGCCCCGGTGAGGCTCGGAAAGAAACCAGGGGAGGAGGCCGCTTCGAACAGCAGCACGTGATCGGCGCCCTCGGCCATGGGTGCCAAGAGACTGTCCGCGATGGCAATCAGCGTTGCGCCGGCGCGATGGGCCGCTTGTGCAACGCGAACGCTGGCATGTGTGTAAGGCAGGAAGCCAACGACGATGACGGCCTCGCCGGGACGGAAAGCCCCGAGATCCAAATCGTCGGGACCCGAGGTGCCGACGATCTGCACCTGTTCGGGCCGGAACAGTCTGAGCTCGTAATTGAGCAATTCGGCAACGCTGCGACAGCTGCGATAGCCCGCAATCCAGATCCGGTTTGCATCGTGCAGCGTGCGGGCCGCGTCCGCGATCGCCTGCGCGGAGATATGCGGCAGGCCCGCAGCTTCGGCTTCGAGCTTGTCGGTGATGAGTGCAACATCGGCATTCGGGCCGTGGCGGCGGCTCTTGGCGCGACCGGAGAAGGGCGAGGTCTGGGACGGCCGTCGTTCCTCGGTCAGCGCCGCGCGCAATTCGTCCCAGCCGGAGTAGCCGATCGCCTTCGCAAGCCGCGTGAATGCGGCGGGATCGGCGCCGGCCTCTGCCGCAAGATCACGCATCGAGCGGGTGGTGGCGTCGTAATCATTGGCCGCGACGAAACGTCCGACCTCCTGCAAGCGCAGGGGGAGTGATGGCAACGCAATGCGCAGTTCGCTCAACGGCGAGGATTTCGCTGATACGGCCATGAAACATTTGTTGCACGAATAAGCATTTGATGCAACAGTTGATGCGCGCTGCCGGAAATCGCTGTTTTCAGGGAGGATTTTTGTGCTGTGACCTCAGATGATCCCAGGCCGCCGCCGCGCCGCAGTTTTTTCGGCGCGCTCGGGCCGAACGAGTTGAAGGGCCTGTTCTGGCAGGTGCTGGTGGTCGGCATTGCGCTCGCCGTCATCGTCTTTCTCTGGTCCAACACCGTCACCAACCTCTCGGCCCGCCGCATCACCACCGGCTTTGCCTTTCTCGGCCGCGAGGCGGGGATGCCGATCGCCGACAGCCTGCTCGCCTACAATCCGAAAGACAGCTACCTCTGGGCCTTCGCCGTCGGCGTGGCCAATACGCTGCGCGTCGCCCTGATCGGCATCGTGCTGGCGACCATCCTGGGCACGCTGATCGGAATTTCGCGGCTGTCGGCCAACTGGCTGCTGTCTCGGCTCGCCGCCGTCTATGTCGAAGTCCTGCGCGACATCCCGCTGCTGCTTCAATTGCTGTTCTGGTACGTGCTGATGCAGGCGTTGCCGGCCGCACGCGCGGCGTGGCGGCCGGTCGAGGGCGTGTTCCTCTCCAATCGCGGCCTGATCCTGCCGGCGATCCCGATCGGGGCGCCGCAGCTCTGGGTGCTCGGCACGGCCGTGCTGGGCTTCATTGCATTTCTTGCCATCAGGCGATGGTTGGTCGCGCAGCAGATACGGGAGGGCAAGCCGCGGCCGGCGTGGCCCTTTGCGGTCGGGCTCATTGTCGTGCTGCCGGCAGCGGTGTCGTTCTTGCTCGGCGTATCCTGGACCATCGAATGGCCGCAGTTGCGCGGCTTCAACTTCGTGGGTGGGCTGACGCTCGCGCCGGAATATTTCGCGCTGCTGATTGCGCTCGTGACTTATACTTCGGCCTTCATCGCCGAGATCGTGCGCAGCGGCATCCAGTCGGTGCCGCACGGGCAGTGGGATGCCGCCCGCGCGCTCGGGCTGCGCCGCAGCTTCATGTTGCGGCAGATCATCCTGCCGCAGGCTTTGCGCGTGATCGTGCCGCCGATGACCAGCCAGTATCTCAATCTGACCAAGAACTCCTCGCTCGCGGTGGCGATCGGCTACCAGGACGTGGTCTCCGTCGCCAACACCACGCTGAACCAGACCGGGCAGGCGATCGAGGCAATCGCGCTGATCATGGCCGTCTTCCTCACCATCAGCCTCGGCATCAGCTTCTTCATGAACTGGTACAATGCGCGCATCGCGCTGGCGGAGCGCTGAGCATGACCGCGATCACCGACATGCCCGACCTGCCGCGCGCCGCCCGCCGCCCGCAAATCGGCAACCCGGTGCTGCGCTGGCTCCGTACCAATCTGTTCTCGTCGATTCCGAATGGCATCCTGACCATCGTCCTGCTGGCAGTGCTGGCCAAAGGCGTGATCGGGTTCGTGCAATGGGGCATTGCGAACGCGGTGTGGCTCACGCCGGCGAACGATTCGAGCGCCTGCAAGGCCGTCCGTGGTTTAGGTGCCTGCTGGGCGATCATTCCCGAAAAGTACCGCTTCATCCTGTTCGGCACCTATCCGTTCGACGAACAATGGCGGCCGGCGCTGTCGGTCGCGCTGTTCATCACGCTGTTCTATCTGTCCAGCCGCCGCGCGCTGTGGCGACGTGAGCTCGCCTTGCTCTGGATCGGCGCGCTTGTGCTGACCAGCGTGCTGATGTGGGGCGGGGTGTTCGGGCTGCCCTTCGTCTCGCAGGATCGCTGGGGCGGATTGCCGGTGACGCTGATCCTCGCGACATCAGGATTGGCGTTCGGTTTTCCGCTCGGCATTCTGGTCGCGCTCGGCCGGCGCTCGAAGCTGCCGGCGATCCGGTCGCTCTCGGTGCTCTATGTCGAACTGATCCGCGGCGTGCCGCTGGTCAGCCTGCTGTTCATGGCGAGCGTGATGTTTCCGCTGTTCATGCCCAGCGGATTCAACATCGACAAGCTGCTGCGCGCGCAAATCGCGATCATCCTGTTCGCGGGCGCCTATCTAGCCGAGGTGATCCGCGGCGGTCTCCAGGCCGTGCCACGCGGGCAATACGAGGCCGCCGACGCGCTCGGGCTGTCCTATTGGCGCAAGCATCGGCTGGTCGTGCTGCCGCAGGCAATCCGCCACGTGATCCCGCCGCTGGTCAACACCTTCATCGCGTTCTTCAAGGACACCAGCCTGGTGCTGATCATCGGCATCTTCGACCTGCTGACCACGGCGAAGACCGCGATCATCGATCCGGCCTGGCAGCAGTTTTCGGTCGAGGTCTATATCTTCGTCGCCGCGATCTACTTCGTGTTTTGCTTCGCGATGTCACGCTACAGCCGCAGCCTGGAGGCGACGAGCGGGAGGTGACGATGCCCGTGTCCCGGACAAGGGGCAGCGCGCGAGCGCTGCGCTGCGTCCGGGGCACGAAAGCGGCTACTTCACCCGCGGATCGATCGGTGTCTGCCCGCGCAGGCCCAGAATATCCTCCAGCACCTTCGCGCCGGCAATCACCTGCGCGTCCGCGCGCGGGGCGCCGACCACCTGCACGCCAACCGGCAGGCCGGAGGCCGTGAAGCCGCAGGGCAGCGACAGCGATGGGCAGCAGGCCAGCGTGATGGCGTAGACGATGCCGAGCCATTCGACGTAGTTCTCGAATTTCTTGCCCGCGCATTCCGCGACATAGCGATGCTCGATCGGGAAGGGCGGCACGATCGTGGTCGGTGTCAGCAGCAGGTCATAGGTCTTGAAGAATTCGATCGCGCGCGCGGTCATGCCGACGCGCTGCGCTTCGGCGCGTGCGAGCTGATCGACGGTGAGCTTAAGGCCTTCCTCGATGTTCCAGATCACCTCGGGCTTGAGCAGGTCGCGCTTGGTGCGCAGCAGATTGGCCTTGGTGATCGCGAAGTCGAACGCGCGGAGCACGTGGAAGCATTCGTGCGCCTCGCGCCAGTCCGGATGCGCTTCCTCGACGATCGCGCCGGCCTCCGCGAAACGTTCGGCGGCCTTCTGCGTGATCGCCTTCACTTCGGGATCGACGGGTGTGATGCCGAGATTGGGCGAATAGGCGATGCGCTTCGGCTTCCTGGCCGACTGGGCCGCCGACAGGAACGAGGTCGCGGGCGTCGGCATCGACAGCGGATCGTCCGCATAGTCGCCGCTCATGGCATCGAGCAGCAGCGCGAGATCCTCGACATTGCGCGCCATCGGGCCGATCACGCCGAGATTGCGATCGATGCCGGACTTGGGCGTGTGCGCGACGCGGCCGATGCTCGGCCGCATGCCGACGACGCCGCAGAAGGCCGCGGGGCTGCGCAACGAGCCGCCCATGTCGGAGCCCTGTGCGAGCCACGCCATGCCGGTGGCCAACGCCACCGCGGCGCCGCCGGACGAGCCGGCCGCCGATTTCGTCGTATCCCATGGATTGAGCGTCGCGCCGAACACTTCGTTGAACGTGTTGGCGCCGGCGCCGAATTCCGGCGTGTTGGATTTTGCGTAGACCACCGCGCCATTGGCTTCGAGATTCTCGACCATGAGGTCGGACTTGGCAGGGATATTGTCCTTGAAGATGGGCGAGCCCTGAGTGTTCAGCACGCCTGCGACGTCGGTCAGATCCTTGATCGGCAGCGGCAGGCCTGCAAGCAGCCCCCGCGCGCCGGCCGGCTTCTGCATCAGCGCCTTCGCGTGGGTCCGCGCACGATCGAGGCAAAGGGTCGGCAGCGCATTGACCTTGCCGTCAACCTCCTTGACGCGCTTTTCCACCACGTCCAGCAGCTCGAGTGGCGAGACGTCGCCGGAGCGCAAGATGTCGACGACGGTGCAGGCGGTTTCGCGGATCAGGTCTTGAGACAAGTATTCGACTCCTAAGCTTACTTTTCGCTCACAATGACGCGGATCGACTTTAGCCCCAGCCGGCGCTGATGCCGCCATCCACCGTGTAGATCACGCCCGACGTATAGCCCGCACGATCCGAGGCCAGGAATGCCATGAGGTCGCCGATCTCGCGCGCATGCGCGGGGCGGCCGAGTGGCAGGCCCTTCTGGAATTCCTTGTAGCGGTTCTCGTCGCCGAACTGGTGCTTGGCCCGCGTCTTCAGCAGCGTGACGTGGCGGTCGGTGCCGACCGGGCCGGGATTGATGCCGACCACGCGGATGTTGTCGGCAAGGCTCTTGCCGCCGAGCGCGCGGGTGAAAGCCATCAGCGCGGCATTGCCGGCGCTGCCGCAGATGTAATTGGCATCGAACTTCTCGCCCGCCGCACCGATGTCGTTGACGATGACGCCGCCGCCCTTGGCCTTCATCTGCGCGTAGACCTGCCGCGTCAGGTTGATGTAGCCGAACACCTTCAATTCCCAGGCGTGGCGCCAGGTGGCTTCGTCGATCTTGTCGATCGAGCCGCCGGGGATATCGCCGGCATTGTTGACGAGCACGTCGATGTCGGCGGCTTCCCTGGCGAGCCGGGCGACGTCCTCGGCCTTGCGCAGATCCACGACACTCGTCGCGGCATCGATCTGGTGCGCCGAGCGCAGGCGGTCGGCCAGCGCCTTGAGCTGATCGCCGCTGCGGGCGGCGAGCAGGAGGTTTGCGCCTTCCTCGGCAAACGCCTCGGCGGCGGCGGCGCCAATGCCCTTGGACGCGCCTGTGATCAGGACGCGCTTGCCACGCAGATGCAGATCCATGAGAGCTACTCACGAGGATGGGAACAGGATGAAATCAGTAGGCGCTCCGCTGCGCCATGGTCAACATTGCAGTGCAGCGTTGCACTGCTGCCGAGTTTGGTCCATTGCAGTGCGGTCAAAACGACGGCGGCTGCCGGACCAACCAAGGACGTTCTCGATGAGCAAGAAACAATACCGGATCGCAGTCATTCCCGGCGACGGCATCGGCAAGGAAGTGATGCCCGAAGGCCTGCGCGTTTTGGAAGCGGCGGCCAAGAAGCACGGCGTGTCCCTGCATTTCGATCACTACGATTTCTCGTCCTACGACTATTACGAGAAGCACGGCCAGATGATGCCTGACGACTGGAAGGACAAGATCGGCAAGCACGATGCGATCTATTTCGGCGCCGTCGGCTGGCCGGCAAAAATTCCCGATCACGTTTCGCTGTGGGGCTCGCTGATCAAATTCCGCCGCGAGTTCGACCAGTATGTGAATTTGCGCCCGGTGCGCCTGATGCCCGGCGTGCCGTCACCGCTGGCGGGCCGCAAGCCCGGCGACATCGACTTCTGGGTGGTGCGCGAGAACACCGAAGGCGAATATTCCTCCGTCGGTGGCCGCATGTTCCCCGACACCGACCGCGAGTTCGTGACGCAGCAGACGGTGATGACCCGCACCGGCGTCGACCGCATTCTGAAATTCGCCTTCGAGCTCGCGCAGTCGCGGCCGAAGAAGCATTTGACCTCGGCGACCAAGTCGAACGGCATCTCCATCACCATGCCCTATTGGGACGAGCGCGTGGAGGCGATGGCCAAGAAGTTCCCGGGCGTGAAATGGGACAAGTACCACATCGACATTCTCACCGCGAACTTCGTGCTGCATCCTGACTGGTTCGACGTCGTCGTCGGCTCGAACCTGTTCGGCGACATCCTCTCCGATCTCGGCCCGGCCTGCACCGGCACCATCGGCATCGCGCCGTCGGGCAACATCAATCCCGAGGGCAATTTCCCGTCGGTGTTCGAGCCGGTGCATGGTTCGGCCCCCGATATCGCGGGGCAGGGCATCGCCAACCCGATCGGCATGATCTGGTCGGGCGCGATGATGTTCGAGCATCTCGGCGAGAAGGAAGCCGGCAAGTCGATCGTCGAGGCGATCGAGCGCACACTGGCCGAACGCACGCTGCGCACCAAGGATCTCGGCGGCAATGCCGACACCACGGCGTGCGGCAAGGCGGTTGCGGATATGGTGGATTAGGCAGAGCTTCATCCTCTCCCCGTGCGGGAGAGGATGCCCTCAATTGTGAGGGTATTTCGCAAGCAGCTCGCCGCCGCCGGACTCCGATCCGTCGTTGCAGTCCCTGAAGGATGCATAGGTCGTCGGTGTGAAATTCACGTGGTCGGTGACGATCTTGCCGTGCGTGGATTCGATGCCCCATTCGATCAAGCCGAGCTGGAGTGACTGCAGATAGCGCATCAGATCCAGCGCCACAGCCGGGGTGTTCTTGCCCGTGCAGCCGTTGGTGGGGGTCGCATTCCATTCGGTCACCAGCGCCGGAAAGGTCCTGGCGCTAGCGCCGAACTTCACATCCCATTGCTGCCGACGGTCGAAGGCGCCGCCGACCAGATAGGGGTGAATGGCGAGCGCCATGCGGTTCGTCATGGAATCGTGAACCAGCGGAAACAAGTCATTTGTAATGCGGGCCCAATCCAGCCCGTCGAGCAACAGGATGTTGCCGGCCTTTCGTCCGCGGACGGTGTCGATCAGCGTTTGCATCTCGCTCGCCCATTCCGCCTGCACGCCGTCGCCCTTCTTGCAGGGCTCGTTGAAGAGCTCGAGCATGATAGCGCTGTCGGGAGGCAACAGGGGCGCCAGCGTCTCCCAGGCGCGCACCGTGCTGGCGGATGGCATGCATTTCAAATCCTGCGTGCCGTCCTGCTGCGCGTCGATCACCAGCACGACCGCAAAATCGTGGCTGCGCGCGAGCTTGACCGCGTCGACGATCTCATGCGCGTAACCTTGATCGTAAATGGCTCCCTGCGGGTCGAGCCCGGCCTGGCTGACATGTAAGCGGAGCGTATCCACGCCCAGGTGCTGGCGCACCTCGTTCAATTCCGTTTCGCCCCAGTAGCTGCGCTGGAGCTGTGCTGACTTGTCGATGGCAAAAAACCTCGGTGGCTTGACGAAGGCGTTGACGTCAACGCCCTTGGCCTGCCACGGTTGGCCGTCTCTGTAAAAAGTGTGCCCCTTGATGGCGATGTCCAGACCGAACGCAGCGTCGCGTGGCAGCAGGCTGACCAGCACGGCGAGAACAAAGAGCGGATATCTGAGCATGTCGAAACCGAAGTTCGCGTGAGTGTTCCGCTGAGGCGGCGGCTCCCCCGACGCCCCGCAGAAGGCGCGAGCCTTGCGAACAAAGTGCACGACCTGCGTGTACGCTGGATGAATGACCGCTTCGTCGGGCTTTCTCCAACCGACAGCGCAAGCGCGTTGCCGGGTGACAAGCCTGTCGGGAATGGCACCAAGAGGCCGTGCCGTGCCTTCGTTCAGCCCGCGATCCTCTCGATCGCCGCCTGATCCAGCCCGAACTTCTTGCCGGCCTCGATGATCTCCTGCCAGGTGGTCGGATCGACCGGAATGCCTTCGGCGAGGCGCTTCTTCTTGGTCTCGCGCTCGGGCTCGCCGGCAATCTTCACCTTGTCGACGCCGGGGCCAGGAGGCGAGCCGGTGTGCCAGGCGACGAAGCTTTCGACTTCGCTCGCGAGGTTCTCGCCGGTGCCGAGCTTGCCCGGATCGATGATGATCGAGAGCATGCCGTTGATGACGTTGTACTTGCCGTCGGACGGGCCCTTGACCACCTGCCCGCCGGAGAGCGCGCCGCCAAGGATTTCGCACACCAGCGCGAGCCCCGAGCCCTTGTGCTCGCCGAACGGCAGGATGGCGCCGTAGGGCGGGATCACGGTGTAGCGCGGATTGACGGTCGGTTTGCCCTCGTTGTCGATGATGGTGCCGGGCTCGAGCTCGACGCCCTTGTTGTGGGCGACGCGGGTTTTGCCTTGCGCGATCTTGCTGGTGGCGAGATCGAGCACGATCGGGTCCTTGCCCCGGCGCGGGATGCCGACGCAGAACGGGTTGGTGCCGTGGCGCGGATCGCTGCCGCCCCAGGGTGCCACGATCGGGCGCGAGATCACGTTGACGAAGTGGATCGAGACCAGCCCGTGGTCGATGCATTGCTCGGCCCAGTGGCCGATGCGGCCGATGTGGTGCGCGTTGGAGAGGCCGACGAGGCACACGCCGTTTTGCTTGGCGCGCGCGGCTGCCAGCTCCATCGCTTCATGACCGATCACCTGGCCGTAGCCGGTGAGGCCGTCGAGGGTGAGAAGCGGGCCGGTGTCGAGCACGATCTTGACGTGAGCGTTCACGGCGAGGCCGCCATTGACGACGCTCTGGACATAGCGCGGGATCATGCCGACGCCGTGGGAGTCGTGTCCCTTGAGGTTGGCCTCGACGAGATTGGTGGACACGAGCTCTGCTTCGCGGTCCGAGGAGCCGCCGGCCTTGACGATGGCGCGGATGGCGTTGGTGAGCGGCTCTGCCTTGATGGTGCGATAGTCGGCCATTGTTGTTGCTCTTATCCTCTTATGGTCCGGCGGTGAGCGTAGCGTGGGTTGGGCGAAGCCGTAACCCACCTCTTCTGTCCCCGCGGAAGTAGACGGTGGTGGGTTACGCCCTGAAGATGCGCGTCGCGTATCCGCAAGGCTAACCCACCCTACGAATTTACGATCCGGCGGCAATGAATCCATGCCGCTTCAATCAGGTTTTCGCTCGCTTCCGGCGTGCGGAAGGCGGAATGTGCCGACAGCGTCACGTTCGGAATCCTGGTCAGCGGATGATCCGCCGGCAATGGCTCGATGTTGAAGACGTCGAGGCCGGCATGGCGGATGTGGCCCGATTTCAGGGCATCGATCATCGCCTGCTCGTCGACGATCGCCCCGCGCGCGGTGTTGATGAAGACCACGCCCGGCTTCATCTTTGCGATCTTTTCGCGCGTGATCATGCCGCGCGTCTCGTCATTGAGCAGCAAATGCAGTGATACGACGTCGCTCCGCGCCAGCAGCGTGTCGAGGTCGGTGAACTCGACGCTCGCGTGGCTCTTCGGCGAGCGGTTCCAGGCGATCACCTTCATGCCGCTGCCGGATGCGATGCGCGCCACTTCGGCAGCGATGCCGCCGAAGCCGATCAGGCCGAGCGTCTTGCCGGTGAGCTGCATGCCGTCCTCGCGCAGCCAGTTTCCGGCGCGCATCTCGCGGTCCATCATCGCGATGACGCGGGCCGAAGCCCACATCAACGCGATTGCGGATTCCGCCACGGCTGTGTCGCCATAACCCTTGATCAGATGGACGGAGATGCCGAGCTCGGCGAGCTCTTCCGGGTTCATGTAGCTGCGCGCGCCGGTGCCGAGGAACACCACGTGCTTGAGGCCCGTGCACTTCTTGGCGACCTCGGTCGGAAGCGCCGTGTGGTCCACGATCGCGATCTCGGCGCCGTCGAGGATTTCAGGATATTGCTCGGGCTTGATGTCGGGATCCCGGTGGATCCGCACCTTGGGATCGCCGGGCTTCTCCAGCCGCTCCATGATGACGGCGAGCGCCTCGTTGGCGTCGACGAATACTCCGCGCATGGCTCTCTCCGGTCAGGACGCGACGCCGGCAATCGCCAGCACGGTGTGCATCAGCACGTTGGTGCCCGCGGCGCAGTCGGGCTGCGCCGCATCCTCCAGCTCGTTGTGGCTGATGCCGTCCTTGCAGGGGACGAACACCATGGCGGCCGGCATGACAGTGTTGAGGTTGCAGGCATCGTGGCCGGCGCCCGAGGTGATGCGGCGTGAGGAATAGCCGAGCGTCTTGGCCGCATTCTCGACGGCTGCGATCAGCTTGGGATCGAAATGCGTCGGCGCCTTGCGCCAGACCAGATCGATCTTGACCTCGACCTTGCGCCGCGCGGCGATTTCGGCGATGGCGGCACGCAGATCGCGATCGAGCGCATCCATGATGGCGCCGTCGGCGCTGCGGCAATCCATGGTGAAGGCAATCTCGCCGGGAATGACATTGCGCGAGGGATTTGCGATCACCGCTTCGCCGATGGTGCCGACTGCGTTAGGTCCGTGCTTCTTCGCAATGGCCTCCATCGCGAGCACGATCTCCGACAATGTCGCAAGCGCATCGCGCCGCAGCGGCATCGGTGTCGAGCCCGCATGGCTCTCGAAGCCGGAAATCTTGCCGTCGTACCACAGCACGCCCTGGCCGGAATCGACCACGCCAATGGTCTTGCCCTCGGCTTCGAGGATTGGACCCTGCTCGATGTGGAGTTCGACAAAGCAACCAAGTTTCTGGAAGCCGACAGGCTTGTCGCCACGATAGCCGATGCTGTCGAGCGCCTGGCCGACGGTGGTGCCGACGATGTCCTTGCGCGACAGGATGTCGTCGGTGGTGAAATCGCCAACGTAAGCGGCGGACGCCATCATCGCCGGCGCGAAGCGCGAGCCTTCCTCGTTGGTCCAGTTGACGATGCAGATCGGCGCTTCGGTCTCGATGCCGGCGTCGTTCAGCGTGCGGATCACTTCGAGCGCGCCGAGTGTGCCCAAAATGCCGTCATACTTGCCGCCAGTCGGCTGGGTGTCGAGGTGCGAGCCGATGCCGACGGGCAGCTTCGACATATCGCGGCCCTTGCGCAGGCCGAACTGCGAGCCGAGCGCATCGGTGTGAACCTCGAGCCCGGCGTCCTCGCAGGCTTTTCGAAACCAGTCGCGAACCTGCTTGTCTTCGCTGCTCAAGGTCAGTCGCCGCACACCGCCCTTGGCCGTCGCGCCGAACTGCGCCGTCTCGTGGATGGAGCCCCAGAGGCGGGCGGAATCGATTTGCAGGTTTGTCGCGGCTCGGCTCATGCGTTCAGTCTCTCAGTTTGTCCGGCGCCTTTGTCAATGACGCGCCAGCGCGGGCGCGTCAACCGCGAGGCTGCTCTGCGCAATCTGACATGCAAGCTCGGCGACGCGCTGCACCGCCACGACGTCGGGCGAGGCGAGCCAGCTCGCCGTGAATGTCAGCGGCGCGATCTGCAGGTCGGTATCGAGCAATTGCAGCCGACCGTCGGCGAGCTCGTTCTCGACGATGGCATCGGGGATCACGGCGATGCCGAGGCCTTCCACCGCCATGTGGATCACGGTGGCGAGCGAGGCGGAGGCGTGAAGACGGATCGGCGGCAAGTCGGGCCGGTCGAACACCTCGCGCACCACCTCGTAGGGCCTGGTCTTGCGCGGGAAGGTGATGATCGGAAACCGCGCGAGATCGGTGAGCGTCACGGGCCCATGGCCGAGCCCGAGCGACGGGCTGGCCAGGAAGCCGATCGGATAGTCGGCGAGCGTGCGGTTGTGCACGCCCGAGGCCGAGAGGGGGCCGACCACGAAAGCGAGCTCGATCTCCTGCGCGAGCAATCGCGCGGTCAAGTTCGGCGTGATGTCAACCTCGATCTCCAGCGACAGGTTCGGATAGAGCTCGTTGACGCTCTTTACCAGCCGCGGCAACCAGGTGTGCACGATGGTTTCGGCGACACCGAGCCGCATCACGCCGCGCATTGCGGAAGCGTCGCCGATCTCGGCCATCATCGCGGCGCGCAGGCCGATCAACTTCTCGGCGTAGACCATCATCTGCCGTCCGCTCGGGGTCGGTGACGCCACGCGATGATCGCGGTTCAGCAGCTTCACGCCCATCTCGCGCTCGAGCTGGGCGATGCGCTGGGAGATCGCCGGCTGGGTCGTATTGAGCCGCGCCGCGGCACCTCGGAAGCTGCCAAGCTTCACAACCCAGAGGAAGGTTTCGATCGACCTGAAGTCCATCATTGGAAGGATTTTCCCGATCGATAAAGTAGCTTTATCGATATTGATTAAAAAGGACGATTAGACTTTATAGTATGCTTGATGTTGGCTAGGCTTGTCGAGTTCATAGGCAGGTCGATGAAATGACTGTTTTGGTGGCAGCGCAGCAAACTGAAACGCCCGACACGCTCCCGAGCCACCAGGCGCGGCTTGCCTATCGCGGCGGCCAGGTCGGTTCCACGGCGGGTGTTGCCCCCGGCTTCGTCCAGGGCAATCTGGCGATCCTGCCGGCGGACTACGCCAGCGCCTTTCACCGCTTCTGCCAGCTCAATCCGAAACCGTGCCCGATCATCGGCATGTCCGACGTTGGCAGCCCACACATCCCCTCGCTGGGCGCCGATCTCGACATCCGCACCGACGTGCCGCGCTACCGCGTCTGGCGCGACGGCGAAGTCGTGGACGAGCCGACCGACGTCACCAAGTACTGGCGCGACGATCTCGTGACTTTCGTCCTCGGCTGTTCGTTCTCGTTCGAAGAGGCGCTGCTCGATGAGGGCATGCCGATCCGTCACATCGAAGAGAACGTGCGCGTGCCGATGTACCGCACCAACATCGCCTGCGGCGCATCAGGTCCGTTCGCGGGGCCGATGGTGGTCTCGATGCGCCCGTTCAGGCCGGCCGATGCGATCCGCGCGGTGCAGATCACCTCGCGCTATCCCGCCGTGCACGGTGCGCCCGTGCATCTCGGCCATCCGCATCTGATCGGCATCAAGGATATCGCCAAGCCCGATTATGGCGATCCCGTCCCTGTCGCCGACGACGAGATCCCGGTGTTCTGGGCCTGCGGCGTGACGCCGCAATCGGTGATCAACGCCGCCAAGGTACCTTTCGCGATCACGCATTCGCCCGGCCTGATGCTGGTGACGGATCTCAGAAACAGGAACATGGCCGTGATTTAGTAGGCAGCGTTTGCTGCTTCTTCGGGCTTTACGATACCAGTCAATCGCTTCATTCGATCAGTTGAAATTCAGAAACAGGGAACTCTGCCATGACGATCTCTCGCCGCGACGTTCTGCTCGGTGCTACCGCCACTGCCGCGCTGGTGCCGCTCGCTGCACGGGCCCAGACATCGGAAGTCGTGATCGGCGTGATCTATCCGTTCTCCGGCGGCAGTGCACAGCAGGGTGTCGACGCGCAGAAGGCCTATGAGACTGCGCTCGAGGTCATCAACAAGGACACCGATTTGGATCTGCCGCTGGCCAAGGGCGAAGGTCTGCCGGGCCTCGGCGGCGCCAAGGTCCGCCTCGTGTTCGCCGACCACCAGGCCGATCCGCAGAAGGGCCGCGCCGAAGCCGAGCGCCTGATCACGCAGGAGAAGGTTTGCGCCATCATCGGGACCTATCAGAGCGCGGTGGCCGTCACTGTCAGCCAGATCTGCGAACGCTACCAGATCCCGTTCGTCTCGGCCGACAATTCCTCGCCGAGCCTGCATCGCCGCGGCCTCAAATACTACTTCCGTGCCGCGCCGCATGACGAGATGTACTCGGCCGCCATGTTCGACTTCTTCGATACCATGAAGAAGAAGGGCAACAAGATCGAGACCCTGTCGCTGTTCCACGAGGACACCATCTTCGGCACCGACTCCGGCAACGCGCAAGCCAAGATCGCCGGCGAGCGCGGCTACAAGATCGTCTCCGACATCAAGTACCGCGCCAACTCGCCGTCGCTCTCCGCCGAAGTGCAGCAGCTCAAGACTGCGAATGCCGACGTGCTGATGCCGTCGAGCTACACCACCGACGGTATTCTGCTGGTCAAGACCATGGCCGAGCTGGGCTACAAGCCGAATGCCATCGTGGCGCAGGATGCCGGCTTCTCCGAGAAGGCGCTTTATGACGCCGTCGGCGACAAGCTCGAAGGCGTGATCTCGCGCGGCACCTTCTCGCTCGATCTCGCGCAGAAGCGTCCGATGGTCGGTAAGGTCAACGACATGTTCAAAGCGAAGTCGGGCAAGGATCTCAACGATCTCACCTCACGCCAGTTCATGGGCCTCATCGTGCTGGCCGATGCGATCAGCCGCGCCAAGTCGACCGATGGCGAAAAGATCCGCGATGCCCTGGCTGCGACGGATATCCCGGGCGAGCAGACCATCATGCCCTGGAAGCGCATCAAGTTCGACGACATGGGCCAGAACAACGACGCCAACCCGGTGCTGCTGCAATATGTCGGCGGCAAGTTCGTCACCATCTTCCCGCCGCAGGCCGCTATTGCGGAAGCGACGTGGCCGATGAAGTAAGCGGCGCACGGTCGGGGCCCAGGCGCTGTGAGGGGGTAGGACGATCGGAGTGCTCCCACACCGTCCTTGCGAGGAGCCCGCGACAAAATTGTGGAGCAATTTTGCGCTGGCGATGAAGCAATCCAGGCTGCTTCCTTTCTGGATTGCTTCGCTTCGCTCGCAATGACGAAGCCTGTCGTGACGTTTCGAACGGGGGACTAGAGGTGACAGCCCAAGCCATTATCCAAAGTCTCGCGAGCGGCCTCCTCATGGGGCTGCTCTACGGACTGATCGCAGTCGGCCTCGCGCTGATCTTCGGCCTGATGGACGTCGTGAACTTCGCCCATGGCGAGTTCCTGATGATCGCGATGTACGTGTCCTTCTTCCTGTTCACGTTCTTCGCCATCGATCCCCTGCTGTCGGCGCCGCTGGTTGCCGCCGCGCTCTTCGTGCTGGGGGCCGTGGTCTATTTGTTGGTGGTACGTTTCGCCATGCGGGCCAAGGCCAATGCCGGCATGGTGCAGATCTTCTCCACCTTCGGCCTTGCCATCGTGATGCGGGGCCTCGCTCAGTTCTTCTTCACGCCGGATTATCGCAGCATTCCGCAGTCCTGGCTTGGCGGAAAGACCGTCTCGATCGCCGGCATCTTCCTGCCGGAGCCGCAATTGGTCGGCGCCCTGGTGTCGATCGCGGCCTTTGCCGGTCTCTATTTCTTCATCAATCGCACCGATTTCGGCCGCGCGCTGGAAGCCACCCGTGAAGATCCCGGGGCTGTCGCGCTCGTCGGCATCGACAAGAACCGCGTGTTCGCGCTCGGCTGGGGCCTTGGCGCCGCGCTGGTAGGTCTGGCCGGCGCGATCATGGCAGTTTTCTTCTACATCTATCCCGACGTCGGTGCCTCCTTTGCCCTGATTGCTTACGTCACCGTCGCGCTCGGCGGCTTCGGTAGCGTGTTCGGTGCCTTTGCCGGCGGCATCGTCGTCGGCCTGGTCGAAGCCGTAACAGCCTTGATGCTGCCGCCCTCGCTGAAGTCGGTCGGAATCTATGCCGTGTACTTGCTTGTCGTCTTCATTCGGCCGCGTGGCCTGTTCGGGTCGATGTGATGGACAAGAATTTTGCCGCGCGGCGTCGCCGCGACCTCATCATTGCCGCGGTGCTGGCGGCGCTTGCCGCGTCCGCGCCGTTGTTCGTCAAGGACGTCTACGTCCAGAACATCCTGGTGCTGACCTTGATGTATGCGGCGCTGTCGCAGAGCTGGAACATCCTGTCCGGCTATTGCGGGCAGATCTCGCTCGGGCATGCGCTCTATTTCGGCATCGGCGCCTATACCACCGAGCTCCTGTACACCAAGTTCGGCGTGTTGCCCTGGTTCGGCATGCTCGCCGGCGGCGGGATCGCGGCCATCATCGCGATGGGGCTCGGCTATCCCTTCTTCCGCCTGCGCGGCCATTACTTCGTGATCGCGACCATCGTCATCGCCGAAATCGGCCTGCTGCTGTTCCAGAATTGGGAATGGGCGGGCGCTGCAATGGGCATCACCATTCCCGTGCGCGGCGACAGCTGGCTGAAATTCCAGTTCATGCGCAGCAAGCTGCCGTATTTCTATTTTGCGTTGGGGCTGTGCTGCCTCGCCTGGTTCGTCACCTGGTGGCTGGAGGACTCCAAATGGGGTTTCTGGTGGCGCGCGGTCAAGGACAATCCGGAAGCCGCCGAAAGCCTTGGCGTCGTCGTCTTCAACTCCAAGATGGGTGCGGCAGCGGTCTCGGCGTTCCTTGTTGCCATCGGCGGCGCCTTTTATGCGCAGTTCCTCGCCTATATCGATCCTGAAAGCGTGATGGGCTTCCAGTTCTCGCTGCTGATGGCACTGCCGGCAGTGCTCGGCGGCATCGGCACGCTCTGGGGGCCGGTGTTAGGGGCGGCGATCCTGATCCCGATGACGGAGCTGACGCGCTCCTATATCGGGGGCTCCGGCCGCGGCGTCGACCTCATCGTCTACGGCGCGCTGATCGTCGCGATCTCGCTGGCCCTGCCACAGGGGTTGGTGAGCCTGTTCTCCCGCTCCAAAGCGAAGGGGGCAACGCGATGACCGCGCTCCTTGAAACCCGCGGCGTCTGGCAGCGGTTCGGCGGCCTCGTTGCCAACAGCGATGTTTCGATCTCGGTCGGTCGGGGCGAGATCGTCGGCCTGATTGGCCCGAACGGCGCCGGCAAGTCGACACTGTTCAATCTCATCGCCGGCGTCCTGCCGCCGACGCAGGGCTCGATCTGGTTCGACGGCGAGGACGTCACCAAATTGCCGGCGGCCGAGCGCTGCCAGCGCGGGGTGGGGCGGACCTTCCAGGTGGTCAAGAGCTTCGAGACCATGACGGTCATCGACAACGTCATCGTCGGTGCGCTCGTGCGTAATACGGTGATGCGCGAAGCACGCCGCAAGGCCCATGAGGTGCTGGAGTTCACCGGCCTCGCCGCGCGCGCCGATGTGCTCGCGAGTGACCTCGTGCCGGCCGAGAAGCGCCGGCTCGAAGTCGCCCGTGCGCTTGCGACCGAGCCAAAGCTGCTGCTGCTCGACGAGGTCCTCACCGGTCTGACGCCGACCGAGGCGCAGACCGGCGTGGCGCTGGTGCGAAAAGTACGTGATACCGGCATCACCGTTTTGATGGTCGAGCACGTCATGGAGATCGTGATGCCGCTGGTCGATCGCGCCATCGTGCTCGACCTCGGCAAAGTGCTCGTCGAGGGCAAGCCCGCCGAGGTCGTCCGCGATCCCAAGGTGATCAAGGCATATCTGGGAGATCGTCATGCTGTCGGTGCGTGAAGTCACGACCGCCTATCAGGGCCTGGTCGCGATCTCCGCGGTCAGCATCGAGGTCACCAAGGGCGAGATCGTCTGCGTCGCCGGCGCCAATGGGGCCGGCAAATCGACGCTGCTGAAATCGATCGCCGGTGCCGAGCGTCCGCGCGGGGGCACCATTACCTTCGACGGCAAGCGGATCAACGGCATGGCGCAGCACCACATCACTGCGGCCGGCATCGCCTATGTGCCGGAGAACCGCCGCCTGTTTCCGCGTCTGTCGGTGCGCGACAACCTTCGCCTCGGCAGCTACCTCTATCGCGGCGAGGCGGATCGCGAAGGGCCCCTCGATCTCGTCTTCAAGCTGTTCCCGCGCCTGTCCGAACGGCTCGAGCAGCGCGCCGAGACGCTCTCCGGCGGCGAGCAGCAGATGCTCGCGATCGGCCGTGCGCTGATGACGCGGCCGCGGCTGTTGATGCTGGACGAACCGTCGCAGGGCATCATGCCCAAACTCGTCGACGAGATTTTTCAGGCCGTGAAGCTGATCCGCGACTCCGGCATGACCGTGCTGATCGTCGAGCAACGGATGGCCGAGTGCCTCGAGATCGCCGACCGCGCCTACATCCTGCAAACCGGCCGCGTGCTGATGCAGGGCCCGTCGGCCGAGATCAAGGGCAATCCGGACGTGCGCAAGGCGTATCTGGGGCTGTAGGCGGGACGTGTGGAGCAAGCTCGCTCAACACTCTCGGTGTCATCGCCCGACTTGATCGGGCGATCCAGTATCCAGAGACGTCAGAGAAATGCGGATAGGCCGCGGCGTACTGGATTGCCGCCTTCGCGGGGAATGACAGCGGTGGGGGAGCGTGCTGGTGTGCTCACCTCAGCAAGGGACTAATGCCCATGCCCATGCTGCGGTAGCGTCACCCCGAACACCTTCACCAGATCCGCGACCTGCTCCGGCGACAGATACCGCGGGTTCATCCCGCGCAGCAGCAGGTACAGCTTCGCCGTCTCCTCCAGCTCCTCAGTCGCGAACACCGCCGCTTCCAGCGTGTCGCCGGCAACGACAGGGCCGTGATTGGCGAGGAGCACGGATGAGTATTTCCCGGCCAGCCCCTTGATGGCATCGGCGACCGCGGGATCGCCGGGGCGGTAATAGGGCACGAGGGCGGTGGCGCCGCATTTCATCAAATAATAGGCCGTCAGCGGCGGCAGCGCGGCGCGCGGGTCGATCTCGGGCAGCATCGAGAGCGCGACCGAGTGCGTCGAATGCAAATGCACGATCGCGCGTGCACTGCCGCGCGTGTCGTAGAGCGCGGTGTGCAGCGGAACTTCCTTGGTGGGGGCGTCGCCCGACACCAGCCGGCCTTGCTCGTCCAGCCGCGACAGCTTGGCCGGGTCGAGGAAACCGAGCGAGGCGTTGGTCGGCGTCACCAACCAGCCGCCGCCATCCAGCCTGACGCTGATATTGCCTGACGAGCCCGGCGTCAGCCCGCGCTCGAACAGGGACCGTCCGAACCGGCAGATATCCTCACGCAGCCTTGTTTCGTTGCTCGTTTCAGTGCTCATGGCCGTCATGCCCGCTTGTCTCACGCTTTGGCAGCGCGGCCAAGCCGTGTTATTCGAGATCGTGAGCCGCCGCAAAGGGCGGCCGTCCGGGAAACGTTCGCAAGGTCTAGTCGAAGGGTCAGTTGCATGTCCGCCTCAACGTCACAACATCAGCGCATCGCCGTCATCGGGCTCGGCTCGATGGGATATGGCATGGCGACGTCGCTGAAGCGCGCCGGCCACGCCGTCACCGGCTGCGACGTTTCGGCTGATGCGGTCGCGCGTTTCGTCAAGGACGGCGGCGCTGGCGCTGCAACGCCGGCCGAGGCGGCCAAGGGGGCGGACATCGTCGTCAGCGTCGTCGTCAACGCGGCGCAGACCGAGACGATTTTGTTCGGCAAGGGCGGCGTCGCCGAGACCCTGCCTGATGACAGCGTCTTCATTTCTTCGGCCACCATGGATCCGGATGTGGCGCGGCGCCTCGCCAGGCAATTGGAGGCGACCGGCCGGCATTATCTGGATGCGCCGATCTCCGGCGGTGCGCAGCGCGCCGCGCAAGGTGAGCTGACGATCCTCGCTTCCGGCAGCGCGGCCGCGTTCGCCAAAGCGCGTCCGGCACTCGATGCCATGGCGGCAAAGCTCTACGAGCTCGGCGATGCCGCAGGACAGGGCGCGGCCTTCAAGATGATCAACCAGCTGCTCGCCGGCGTGCACATCGCCGCTGCCTCGGAGGCGATGGCGTTTGCGGCCAAGCAAGGCCTCGACATCCGCAAGGTCTACGAGGTGATCACGGCATCCGCCGGCAATTCCTGGATGTTTGAGAACCGCATGCCGCATGTGCTCGACGGCGACTACACGCCGCGCAGTGCCGTCGAGATTTTCGTGAAGGACCTCGGCATCATCCAGGACATGGCACGCAGCGCAAGATTTCCGGTGCCGGTTTCGGCCGCGGCCCTTCAGATGTTCCTGATGACGTCGGCCGCCGGCATGGGCCGCGACGACGACGCTTCGGTGGCGCGGATGTACGCGCAAGTCACCGGCGTCAAGCTTCCCGGCGACAAGTAGAAGAGGATATCCAATGCCCCGTTTCGCCGCCAACCTCTCGATGATGTTCACCGAGGTGCCGTTCCTCGATCGCTTCGATGCTGCCGCGCAGGCCGGATTCACGGCCGTCGAATTTCTCTTTCCCTATGATCATCCGGTCGAAGCGGTTGGCGAGCGGCTCGAGCGCAACGGACTGACCCAGGCGCTGTTCAACCTGCCGCCGGGCGACTGGAATGCCGGCGAGAAGGGTTTTGCGGCGCTTCCCGCACGCTTCAACGATCTCAAGGCGAGTCTGGAGACGGCGCTGCCTTATGCCAAGGCTACCGGCGTCAAGCGGCTGCATTTGATGGCCGGCATCGCCAACCGCGGCGAGCGCCTCGCGATCGAGGCCTTCTACAAATCGGTGGCATGGGCCGCCGAGTTCTTCGCAGCCCACGGCATCGATATCGTTCTCGAACCGATCAATCCGCGCAACGTGCCCGGCTACTTCCTCAACGATTTCGGCTTCGCGCGCGATCTGATCCAGGAGTTGCGGCTTCCCAACCTGAAGCTCCAGTTCGACATCTATCACTGCCAGATCATCCATGGCGACGTCACCATGCGGCTGCGCGAGATGATGCCGATCATCGGCCATATCCAGATCGCCAGCGTTCCCTCGCGCAACGAGCCCGACGGCGAGGAGCTGAATTATCCGTTCCTGTTCGACGAGCTCGACCGTCTCGGCTATGCAGGCTTCGTCGGCTGCGAGTACAATCCACGCGGCAAGACCAATGATGGCCTCGCCTGGTTCAAGCCCTATGCCGGAGTGAAGCCGTGACCCTTGCGTTGGGCTGCATCGCCGACGATTACACCGGCGCGTCCGATCTCGCCAATACGCTGACGCGCGCGGGCCTGCGCACAGTCCAGACCATCGGCGTGCCCGCCGACGATCTTGATCTGCCGGAGGTCGACGCCGTCGTGGTGTCGCTGAAGAGCCGTTCGATCGAGCCGGGGCTCGCGGTGTCGCGTTCGCGTGCGGCCGATAAATGGCTGCGCGGCCGCGGCGCGAGCAATGTGCTGTTCAAGATCTGCTCGACCTTCGATTCCACGGACGCGGGCAATATCGGACCGGTCATGGACGCGCTGCGCGCCGATTGCGACGAGGCCGTCGTCCTGGTGACGCCGGCTTTCCCCGAGAACGGCCGCACCGTCTATCAGGGCAATCTGTTCGTCGGCGCCGTGCCGCTGAACGAGAGCCCCCTGAAGGATCACCCGCTCAACCCGATGCACGATTCAAACCTGGTGCGCGTCCTGTCGCGGCAGAGCAGGACGCAGATCGGTCTCGTCGATCTCCCGACCCTCTCGCGCGGAGCGGAGGCGGTACGAAGCCGGCTTGCCGAACTCTCGGGCAAGGGTATCGGAGCCGCGATCATCGATGCCGTGTTCGACCGCGACCTCGAGACCATCGGCCTCGTCGCGGCGGAGCACCGGCTGTCGGTCGGCGCTTCGGGTATCGGCCTTGGGCTCGCCCGTGCGCTGGTGTCGACCGGCAAGGTCAAGTCGGCTGCCAGTAGCGGGCGGGATGCCACCGTCGGCGGACAGGTGGCGTGCCTCGCCGGAAGCTGCTCGCAAGCCACCTTGCAGCAGATCGCCAATGCCGAGCGTGTCATGCCGGTGTTACATCTCGACACCGACCGTATTCTTACGGGTGCCAATGAAGCGCAGCGCGCGTTGGATTGGGCGGGGCCGCGATTGGCCCAGGGTCCCGTGCTGATTGCGTCGAGCGCGACGCCTGCCGACGTCGCCGCGCTTCAGGCGCGCCACGGCCGCGACGCTGCCGGACACGCGATCGAGCAGACGATGGCCGACATCGCCGAAAATCTCGTGAAATCAGGTGTGCGGCGGCTGATCGTCGCAGGCGGCGAGACCTCAGGGGCGGTGGTTGATCGGTTGAGGATTCCCGGATTTCTCGTGGGAGCGGAGATCGCCGCGGGCGTCCCGGTGCTGCGCGCGGTAGGTGCCACGGCAGGTGAGATGCTGCTCGCGCTTAAGTCCGGCAACTTCGGCGGGCCGGAGTTTTTCTCGGATGCGATGAGGCTCATGCGCTGAGCGCAGGGCATTTTTAGGTCCTCATTCACTTCTTTGAGGTTCCGTGCTCGTACGGAGTCGTAGTTAACAACTGCCCAGTCGCTTTGTTGTTGGGTGTCGGCGCCGCTGCTTTTGGTTGATCCCTTATTTCAGGACGCGCCGCCGCGCCAACGCAAAGAGACCTGCCTATGCTCGCCAAGATTTCCATCCGCGCCAAGATCATCAGTGTCGTGGCGTTCCTGCTGGTCGCAATGGCCGGCATGGGCCTGCTCGCCGTCATGAAGATGCGGTCGATGAATGCAAACACCAGCGACATCACGACAAGCTGGATGCCGAGCGTGCGGGTGATCGGCGATCTCCGCGCCGGCGTCATCACCTATCGCAACGTTATCCGCGAGCACATGTTGGCGGAAACTCTGGAAGAGAAACTCGCGGCTGAGAAGACGCTTGCGACCGTCGTCGAGGCGAATACCAAATTCCGCAAGACGTATGAGACCATGATTACGTCGCCCGAAGAGCGCGCGCTTTACGACCAGTGGTCCAAGGCTTGGGATGCCTACAAGAAGGGCACGCAGGAAGTTATGGCGCTGTCGCGTCAGGAGGCCGGCAAGATCCCCCACGAGGCGCACGAGCTGAACGCGAAGACTGTCAACAAGATCGGGCTTGAGGCGGATGCAATCCTGGCCAAGGATATCGAGCTGAACACCAAGGGCGGAGATCAGGCGGCTCAGGATGCCGCCGACAGCTATTCGTTCGCGTTCATGCTGGTCGCGGTCATCCTCGGTGCTGCCGTGATCACCGGCATCGGCGTCGGCTTCACCCTCGTCCACGACGTCTCCAACGGTATCAACTCGATCACGCAGCCGATGCAGGCGCTCGGCCGCGGCGATCTCTCCGCGGAGGTCCCGCACCGCGGCGAGAAGACCGAGATTGGCGCAATGGCCGACGTGCTCCAGGTGTTCAAGGAGGCGCTGATCGCCAAGAAGGCAGCCGACGAGGCCGCCGCGGCCGACGCCGAGGCCAAGATCGAGCGCGGCCGCCGCGTCGACAACATCACCCGCGAATTCGAGACGATGATCGGCGAGATCGTCCAGACCGTATCGTCTGCCTCGACCCAGCTGGAGGCCTCCGCCTCGACGCTGACCTCGACCGCCGACCGCTCGCAGCGGATGGCGACGACGGTTGCCTCGGCTTCGGAAGAAGCCTCCACCAACGTCCAGTCGGTCGCTTCCGCGACCGAAGAAATGGCCTCCTCGGTCGGTGAGATCAGCCGCCAGGTGCAGGAATCGGCGCGGATGGCGGGTGACGCCGTCGGCCAGGCCCGTGCCACCACCGAGCGCGTCAGCGAGCTGTCCAAGGCTGCCGCGCGCATCGGCGACGTCGTGGAGCTGATCAACACCATTGCGGGCCAGACCAACCTGCTGGCGCTGAACGCCACCATCGAGGCGGCGCGCGCCGGTGAAGCTGGCCGCGGCTTCGCGGTGGTCGCCTCCGAAGTGAAGGCGCTCGCCGAGCAGACCGCCAAGGCGACCGGCGAGATCGGCCAGCAGATCTCCGGCATCCAGGCGGCAACCAACGACTCGGTCGGCGCGATCAAGGAGATCTCCTCGACCATCGAGCGTCTCTCGGAGATTTCCTCGGCGATCGCGGCTGCGGTGGAAGAGCAGGGCGCTGCGACCCAGGAAATCGCCCGCAACGTGCAGCAGGCGGCCCAGGGCACCCAGCAGGTCTCCTCCAACATCACCGACGTGCAGCGCGGTGCGATCGAGACCGGCACGGCCTCCTCGCAAGTGCTCTCGGCGGCGCAGATGCTGTCCAACGATTCGAGCCGGCTGAAGACCGAGGTCGGCAAGTTCCTGACCAACGTGCGCGCCGCGTAGCTCTCGAGCATCTGTGGTTTAAAAAAATGAGCGGCGCCCCCAGCGCCGCTCATTTTCTTTATGCCATTGGTAGCCCGGTGTCGCTTGCAGGTAGCATCATGGGGAGCTGCCCGTAGAGCCACGGGAGTCCAGCTTCATTGATAGTTAAATTCGCTTTATGAGGATTGCTGCAGACGACTCGAATATCGGCCGTTCGATTGGAATGAACCCCGGTCGTTCGTTTGGAGGCCCGATGCGCAAGAACCTTCCCGTTACAGACGTCGAATATCCCGTCAGCGACGAGACGTTGATCGTCTCCCGCACCGACCTCAAGGGCAAGCTCACTTATTTCAACGAGGACTTCCTCGCCGCCGCAGGCTTCACGTCTGCGGAGCTCATGGGCCAGCCGCACAACATCGTCCGTCACCCTGATATGCCGCCGGAGGCGTTCGACAACCTCTGGGATACGTTGAAGGCCGGCAAGCCCTGGCTTGGCGCGGTCAAGAACCGACGCAAGAACGGCGACTTCTACTGGGTGCTGGCGACAGCCTCCCCGATCCGCGAGAACGGTCAGGTCAAGGGCTATACCTCCATTCGCACCAGGCTGCCGGCCGATCAGCGCAAGCTTGCAGAAGAGGTCTACGCCGCGATTCGCGAAAAGAAGCCGCACGGCTATCGAGTCGATGCCGGCATCATCCGCCGCCGCTCCTGGCTCGACCGTTTTGCCATCCTCACCAGGACGCTGAAGGCGCGGCTCGTCACGATGATGACGCTCCAGACTCTGTTCATCCTCGCGCTTGCGGTCGGCGGCGCGTTGTCCACCAGTGGTTCGGCCAGCTCGATCCTGTCGCTGCTGGGCGTCGTCGGCTCCGGCATCGTCGGCTTCGCCGGCCTTGCAACCATGCGGGCCATCCGGGAGCCGATGCAGCACCTGAACGACACCCTCGTCAACCTGGTCCAGGACAAGCTCGATAACCGCATCGTCGTCACGCGGGACGACGAGATCGGCGAGGCGCTGCGCAATCTCCAGACCGTGCAGACGATCATCCGTTTCAGCCGCGACGAGGTGCAGGCGGTGCAGCGCCGTGCCGAGGGCCAGCGCAAGGCCGACATGACCAAGCTCGCCGATGGCTTCGAGGCCGCAATCGGCGAGATCGTCGAGACTGTGTCGTCGGCGGCAACCGAGCTCGAGGCTTCTGCATCGACGCTGTCCTCGACCGCCGGGCGGGCGCAGGAATTGTCAGTCGTCGTTGCAGCCGGGTCCGAGGAGGCTTCCGCCAACGTTCATTCGGTGGCATCGGCCGCAGAGGAAATGTCGTCCACGGTACGCGAGATCAGCCGGCAGGTTCAGGATTCCTCCAGGATGGCCGGCGACGCGGTCAGTCAGGCCCGGGCCACCACTGATCGTGTCAGCGAATTGTCGCGGGCCGCATCGCGGATCGGCGACGTCGTCGAACTGATCAATGCCATCGCCGGCCAGACCAACCTGCTCGCACTGAACGCGACGATCGAGGCCGCGCGGGCGGGCGAGGCCGGCCGCGGCTTCGCGGTGGTCGCCTCCGAAGTGAAGGCGCTCGCCGAGCAAACCGCCAAGGCGACCGGCGAAATCGGCCAGCAGGTCGGCGGCATCCAGGCCGCGACCCAGGAGTCGGTGACAGCCATCAGCGAAATCAGCGGCACCATCGCGCGCCTGTCAGAGATCTCTTCCGCGATCGCGGCAGCCGTCGAGCAGCAGGGCGCGGCGACCCAGGAGATCGCGCGCAACGTGCAGCAAGCAGCTCAGGGCACCCAGCAGGTCTCGTCCAACGTCGGCGATGTCCAGCGCGGCGCCTCAGAGACGGGCTCCGCGTCCTCCCAGGTGCTTTCGGCGGCACAAATGCTGTCCCGCGACTCGAGCCGGCTCAAGCTCGAAGTCGGCAAGTTCCTGAATTCCGTGCGTGCTGCCTGAACGGGCTTTCGCATAGCTGCGATGTAGATTCCGCAGTGCGGTAGCAGGGAAGTGAATTCAGGCATGCCGCCGGAGGTTAGCGTTTCCGGCGGTGCTCAGGTAAACCGGGGGCGGGATCGCCGTGGGGGCGGATTCCGCATTCTCGCTTGACCTGGAATTGCCTGACGAATGATTGCTCTGGTTCGTATTGCCCTGAGCCGGCCCTACACGTTTGTCGTGCTGGCGCTCCTGCTTCTGATCATCGGACCGCTCGCGGCGCTGCGGACGCCGACCGACATCTTTCCGGACATCCGCATCCCCGTGATCGGTGTGGTCTGGCAGTATACGGGTCTGCCGCCCGATCAGATGTCGGGCCGCATCACCACGCCGTTCCAGCGGGCGCTGACGACGACCGTCAACGACATCGAGCACATCACCGCCAACTCCTATAACGGTTTTGGCATCATCAAGATCTTCTTCCAGCCCAATGTCGACATCCGCACCGCCAATGCGCAGGTGACCGCGATCTCGCAGACGCTGATCAAGCAGATGCCGCCGGGCGCGACCCCGCCCTTGATCCTGAACTACTCCGCCTCGACCGTGCCGATCCTCCAGGTGGCGCTGTCGGGCGACGGCCTGACCGAGCAGAACCTCGCCGACATCGGCATCAACCAGCTTCGCACCCCGCTCGTCACCGTGCCGGGCGCGGCGATCCCGTATCCATTCGGCGGCAAGCAGCGCCAGGTAACGATTGATCTCGACCCGACCGCGCTCCAGGCGCGCGGCCTGTCCGGCCAGGATGTCGCCAATGCGCTCGCCGCGCAAAACCTGATCACGCCAGTCGGTACCCAGAAGATCGGGACTTTCGAGTACAACATCCAGCTCAACAACTCGCCGCTCAAGATCGACGAGCTCGGCAACCTGCCGATCAAGACGGTCAACGGCGCCATGGTCTATGTGCGCGACGTCGCGTCCGTGCGCGACGGCAATCCCCCGCAGACCAATATCGTCCATGTCGACGGCAACCGCTCGGTACTGATGATGGTGCTGAAGGCGGGCGCGACCTCCACGCTCGACATCATCGCCGGCATCAAGCAGAAGGTGATCGACGTCAAGGATCAGATGCCGGATGCGCTGAAGATCGGCTTCATCGGCGACCAGTCGGTGTTCGTCCGCGGCGCGATCGAAGGCGTCGCCTTCGAAGGCGTGATCGCAGCGCTGCTCACCAGTGTCATGATCCTCTTGTTCCTTGGCAGCTGGCGCTCGACCATCATCATCGCGGTCTCGATCCCGCTCTCGGTGCTCGGCGCCATCATCATGCTGTCGGCGATCGGCGAGACGCTGAACATCATGACGCTCGGCGGTCTCGCGCTCGCGGTCGGCATCCTCGTCGACGACGCAACTGTCACCATCGAGAACATCAATTACCACCTCGAGCAGGGCAAGCCTGTCGAGCAGTCGATCCTCGATGGCGCCAACCAGATCGTGACGCCGGCCTTCGTCTCGCTGCTCTGTATCTGCATCGTGTTCGTGCCGATGTTCTTCCTCACCGGCGTCGCGCGCTTCCTGTTCGTGCCCATGGCCGAAGCGGTGATGTTCGCAATGATCTGGTCGTTCATCCTGTCGCGTACGCTGGTGCCGACCATGGCGAACTATCTGCTGCATGCGCATGTCCATCACGAGGGCGAACCGCCGAAGTCGCGCAATCCCCTCGTCTGGTTCCAGCGCGGTTTCGAGGCCCGGTTCGAACGCATTCGGGGCGGTTACCGCGGTCTGCTGGGTCTGGCGCTGGCGCATCGTCCGGTGTTCGTCATCGGCTTCCTGTGCGTGGTCGGCGCGTCCTTCGCGTTGGTGCCGTTCCTCGGACGCAACTTCTTCCCTGCGGTGGACGCGGGCAACATCCTGATGCATGTCCGCACCCAGGTCGGCACCCGCGTCGAGGAGACGGCCAACCAGCTCGCCGACGTGCAGAAGGCTGTCCGCAAGCTGATTCCAGGCGAGATCGAGACCATGACCGACAACATCGGCATGCCGATCTCCGGCATCAACATGACCTACAACAACACCGGCGTGATCGGTCCGCAGGACGGCGACATCCAGATCAAGCTCAGGGAAGGCCACAAGCCGACCGAAGAGCACGTGAAAGTGCTGCGCGAGCAGCTGCCGCGGCTGTTCCCGGGCGTGAGCTTCGCGTTCCTCCCCGCAGACATCGTCAGCCAGATCCTGAACTTCGGTGCGCCGGCGCCGATCGACCTGCAGATCCGCGGCGCCAATCTCGGCGCCAACTTCGCCTATGCCAACAACCTGCTGGCCAAGGTCCGCCGGATCCCGGGCGTTGCCGATGCGCGCATCCAGCAGTCGCCGAGCAACCCGACCTTCAACATCGATGTCGACCGCACCCGCGCGCAATATGTCGGCCTCACCGAGCGCGACGTCACCAACAGCCTCGTGGTCAACCTCGCCGGCTCCTCGCAGGTCGCGCCGACGTATTTTCTGAATCCTGATAACGGTGTGTCCTATTCGATCGTGATGCAGACGCCGCAATATCAGATCGATTCGCTCAGCGCGCTGCAGACGCTGCCGATCACGGCATCAGGCAATTCGCAGTCGCCGATCCTCGGCGGCATCGCCGACATCAAGCGCTCGACCTCGAGCGCGGTGGTCTCGCAATACGACATCCAGTCGATGGTGCAGATCTTTGCGACGACCTCGGGCCGCGATCTCGGCGCGGTCTCCAATGACATCCGCCAGTTGATTGCGGACACCGCCAAGGAGGTGCCTAAGGGCTCGTCGGTCGTGCTGCTCGGCCAGGTGCAGACCATGAACAGTGCCTTCACCGGCCTGTTGTTCGGCCTGCTTGGCGCCGTCGTGCTGATCTATTTCCTGATCGTGGTGAACTTCCAGTCCTGGTCCGATCCGTTCGTGATCATCACCGCGCTGCCGGCCGCGCTCGCCGGCATCGTCTGGATGCTGTTCACGACCCAGACGACGCTGTCGGTCCCGGCGCTGACCGGGGCCATCATGTGCATGGGCGTCGCCACCGCCAACAGCGTGCTGGTGATCTCGTTTGCCCGCGAGCGCTATCAGGAGCTGGGCGATCCCATCGCCGCGGCGCTCGAAGCCGGCTTCGTCCGGTTCCGCCCGGTGCTGATGACGGCGCTCGCCATGATCATCGGCATGGCCCCGATGGCATTAGGGCTCGGTGAGGGTGGCGAGCAGAATGCGCCGCTTGGCCGCGCCGTGATCGGCGGTCTGATCTTTGCAACTTTCGCCACGCTGATGTTTGTTCCCGTGGTGTTCAGTATGGTACACAAGAAACAAGGCGCCAAAGCCGCCGCCCCTTTGGAGACTCCGCATGTCGCCCACTGAATCCCGCTCCCCGGTGTCGCACCGGAAACTGGGCATTTTCGGCGTGGTGGCGCTGATTGCGGCAGGCCTCGTGGTCGGCACCGGCATCCGGGCTCGCGAGGACCAGGACTCCAAGCTGAAGGAATGGACCGACGACCAGGCCATTCCCAGCGTGGCCGTGACCTTGCCGAACGCCAAGGCGCTCAATTTCGCCATCGACCTGCCGGGCCGGCTGGAAGCCTATTACCGCGCGCCGATTTTTGCGCGTGTCTCCGGCTATCTCAAAAGCTGGAGCGCCGACATCGGCGCGCGGGTCAAGGCAGGGCAGGTGATCGCGGAGATCGAAGCCCCCGACCTCGACCAGCAACTCCTGCAGGCGCGCGCAGACCTCGCCAGCCAGCAGGCCAGCGCCAGGCTGTCAGAGGCCACGCTGAACCGGCGCAAGACGCTGGTCGCCTCCAACTTCGTTTCCGCGCAGGAGATCGACGAGCGCACCGCCGATCTCTCCAACAAGAACGCGGCGGTCAAGTCCGGCCAGGCCAATGTCGAACGGCTCGAGGCGCTCGCCGGCTACAAGAAAATCACGGTGCCGTTCGACGGGGTGGTGACCTCGCGTGACACCGACGTCGGCGCGCTGATCAATGCGGGCGGCGGCTCGGGACCGGCGATGTTCGTGGTCTCCGACATCACCAAGCTGCGCGTCTACGTCAACGTTCCCCAGAACTACGTGCCGGCGATCAAGATCGGCGCCAAGGCCACCATCTCGCTGCCGGAATATCCAAACCGGACTTTTCAGGCCACGGTAGAGGCATCCTCGCAGGCCGTCGATGTCGCGTCGGGCACCACGCGCATGCAACTCGGCCTCGACAACTCCACTGGCGAGCTGATGCCTGGCGGCTATGCCAGCGTGAAGCTCAGCCTGCAGCGCGACTCGGCGCCGCTCAGCATTCCCGCCAGCGCCCTGATCTTCAACGGCAGCGGCCTGCGCGTCGCAACGGTCGGAGCCGATGACAAAGTGCAGTTCAAGACCGTGACCATCGCCCGCGATCTCGGCAAGGAGATCGAACTCGCCTCGGGCATCGCGCCTGACGACCGCGTCATCACTGCCCCGCCGGATGGCCTGTCCAACGGCGACCAGGTGCGTGTGGTCGGTGCCGGCGGCAAGCCGGCCACCGCGTCGGAGAAGCAGCCGCCGAAGAGCTAGGCGCAGTGCCGTAGGGAGGGTTAGCCCTGCAGATGCGCGAAGCGCATCTGCTCGACGCAACCCACCTCTTCTTTCCCAGCGGATACAAACAGTGGTGGGTTACGCCTTCGGCTAATCCACCCTACGAGATCACGCCACGCGCCACTCCGGCACGCCATCCGCGGCCATGGTGATCTCGCCCAGTGAGCCGACCGGCGTGCGGTCCATGTTCAGAAGATGTACCAGCGTCGTACTGTCGCCCGCCGGAATCCGCGCCAGGGTACGCTTGGCATCCTCCGTCCGCAGCATCACCACGCCGTGCTCGACATCTCCGCCGCGGCCATAGAGCACCGTAAAGCTCTCGACCTTGCTCTTGCCTGAGGCCTCGTTAACGAACTCCGGCACCGCACGCTTGTTGCGGTCGGCTTCCGCTTGCACGCTCGTCTCCTGCGCGAGTGCATCGCGCGGCGGCGCCTTCGCCACGACCAGCCCGTGATGTTTGGTAACAAAACCGCCCTGGCCGTAGAGCAGGCCGAGCTTGTCGCCGCCGCGGATCCGGCGCACCATCGCGCAAGCTGCATGCGTCATGTAGGTGTTGAGCGGTGCGCCGAAGAAGGTGAGACCGCCGTTCACGGTGGGCTGCACGTCGGCGGAAAGGCCGAGCGTCCGCCGCGCCATCTTCGGAACGCAGGGAAAGCAGCTATAGAGCTCAATCGCGTCGAACTTCTTGCCGTCGCCGCCCGCAAGATCCATCACGGCCTTCAGCACGGCGTTCTGCGGATGGCTCTCGAAGAACTGGTCGCGCACGAGATAGTCGGGCGGGTCTTCGGCTGACGCGCCACCGAGCGGATAGACCAGCTTCTGCTCCGCAATGCCGAGCGCGCGTGCCCTGGCAAGGCTGGTGAGCAGCAGCGCGCCGCCCATGTTGACGCTGGGGTTTGCCACCATCAGCTTGTTGTAGGGCCAGGCGATCAGCCGGTTGTCCGCTGTCGGTGTCGTGATCTCCTCGGCCGCATAGCGCCTTTTCAGCCAGGCATTTGGATTTTGCGCAGCGGCGTCCGAATAGCGCGACCACAGCGTGCCCGATTCCGCCATCGCCTCGTGCGGCGTCTGGCCCCAATGCGCGGAGGAGGCGGCCTCATAGAAGGGATAGACCGTGACGGGCCGAAACACGCCGAGCTTGATGGCGAGCGGCTTCTGGAATGCCGCGCCGCGCTTGGGCTCCGCGACATCATGGGCGAACGGCGTCCATGGCAGCTTGACGCCGGCGCGATCGGCTTTCGTCACGGTCGATTGCGCCTCGGCGCCGCAGACCGCAGCCACGTTGCATTCACCGCGCGCGATGCGCTTTGCCGCCTCGTGGATGTAGCGGATCGGGGTCTCGCCGCCGACCGGGCCGTAATAGCAATGTGCGGGTAAGATGCCGAGGCGCTGCGCCAGCAGCTTCTCGGGATCGCGATAGCGCCAGCTCAGGAAGTTGACGACGTCGAGCGACTGCACTTCGCCAAGCAGCTTTGCGCCGGCGTCAGCTTCTGCGCGTCGGAGCGCCTGTTCGAGCAGGTCGAGCGGTTCGAGGCCTTCGGTGATCTCCTGGGGGCGGTCGACGATCTCGCCGATGCCGACGATGACGGGAATGCGGTCTTCGGGGATAGGGCTCTTGTCAGTCATAATCCAGATTCACGATTTCTGTTGTTTCGTCATTGCTTCGCTCCGCTCTCCGCCACAAGCGCATTGATGTGCTCGACGGCTTCGGCAAACTCTTCCTTGAACTCCTGCACCAGGGCGCCCGCGGATTTCACGCTGTCGATCAGGCCGACACCCTGGCCGACGAAATAACTGACGAGATCTCGCGCCTTGGCGTTGCCGGCGGCCGCCGCCCGGTCGATCGAATTGAAGGCGTCGCGGCTGATGATGCTTTGAAGCGGCATCGGCAGGGCGCCCGGACTTTCCGGCGCGCGGTCCCAAGCGTCGGTCCAGACCGAGCGGAGCTGCCGCGCCGGCTTGCCGGTGCGGCCTTTCGAGCGGATCGCATCGCGCGACGAGGCCGCGATCATCTTCTCGCGAAAGATCTCGCTGGTCTCGGATTCGACGGTCGCCAGCCACACCGAACCGGTCCAGGCGCCGGCCGCACCCATCGCCATGCAGGCCGCCATCTGCCGGCCGGTCATGATGCCGCCGGCCGCAAGCACCGGCACGTCGCGGATCGGCTTGATGGCCTTGATCACCTCGGGCACCAGCACCATGGTCGAAACCTCGCCGCAATGGCCGCCGGCCTCGGTGCCTTGCACGACGAGGATATCAACGCCAGCCGCGACCTGGCGCAACGCGTGCTCCTTGGCGCCGACGAGGGCTGCAACCGGCACGTTGTGCTTTCTGCCCATCTCGATCATCGCCTTCGGCGGCACGCCGAGCGCATTCGCGATCAGGCGGATCGGATGATTGAACGAGACTTTGAGCAGCTCCAGCGCGGTCCCGGCGTCGAACGGTTGCGGCTGGTTGTCGTCCACCTCCGTCGTCGTCAGCTCGATGTCGTACTTCTTCAGGAGGTCGCGCGTGTAGGCGCGATGCTCCAGCGGCACGCGCGCTTCCAGGCTCTTCCAGGTGACGTCCTTCTCGCCCGATGTGGAGATGTTCTCCGGGATCAGCACGTCGATGCCGTAAGGCTTGCCATCGACGTGATCGTCGATCCATTTGAGCTCGCGCTCGAGCGTATCGGGCGTGTGCACGGTGGCGCCGAGCACGCCAAAGCCGCCGGCGCGGCTGACAGCGGCGACGACGTCGCGGCAATGGCTGAAAGCGAGCAGCGGGAACTCGATCCCCAGCATGTCGCAGATCGGCGATTTCATGGTCCTCTCCCGGCGGCCTTGCTCTTCTTGTTTTGTTGTTTTGCCTTGCAGGGGCCGTTCGACGCCAGCCCTTCGTTGCCGATGATGCCACGCCGGATTTGGGCGAGCATCTTGCGCGCAGGCGTTGCGTCGTGGGCGAAGCGCGAGCGTCAACAGATGTCAACGAACGATCCAGATCATCGGCGGCGCCGGCGGGCGACAGGCCAGTCTGCATGGCGCCGGCCTGAGGCCCGCGCCGGACGCAGAGCCGGCGGGGCTTGCCATCGGCCATCCGCGGGCTAATTAATGCAGGCGCATCTTTCGCCGGAGCTCCCGCATGACCGATACCCCCTACGTGCCGCCCAAAGTCTGGACCTGGAACAAGGAGAATGGCGGTCAGTTCGCCAGCATCAACCGGCCCATCGCGGGCCCCACCCACGACAAGGAGCTGCCGGTCGGCAAGCATCCGTTCCAGCTCTACTCCCTGGCGACGCCGAACGGGGTGAAGGTCACGGTGATGCTGGAGGAGCTTCTCGCACTGGGCCACAAGGGCGCAGAATACGACGCCTGGCTCATCAAGATCGGCAATGGCGACCAGTTCGGCAGCGGCTTCGTCGACATCAACCCGAACTCGAAGATCCCAGCGCTGATGGACCGCTCCGGCCCCGAGCCGATCCGCATCTTCGAATCCGGCTCGATCCTGTTCTATCTTGCCGAGAAGTTCGGCGCCTTCCTGCCCAAGGAGATCAAGGCCCGAACCGAGGCGATGTCCTGGCTGTTCTGGCAGATGGGCAGCGCGCCTTATCTCGGCGGCGGTTTCGGCCATTTCTACGCCTACGCGCCGTTCAAGATCGAATACGCCATCGATCGCTTCGCGATGGAGGTAAAGCGCCAGCTCGACGTGCTCGACCGGCGCCTTGCCGATAACGAATATCTCGCGGGCAAGGAGTACACCATCGCCGACATGGCCGTGTGGCCGTGGTACGGCGCGCTCGCCAAAGGGCTGGTCTATGGCGCCGGCGAGTTCCTGTCCGTGCAGGACTACAAGAACGTGCAGCGCTGGACCGATGAGATCGCCAAACGTCCGGCCGTGAAGCGCGGCCGCATGGTCAACCGCGTCTCCGGCGATCCCGCCAGCCAGCTCCACGAGCGCCACGACGCATCCGATTTCGAGACCAAGACGCAGGACAAGGTCGCGCCGGCGACGTAACAGGTCGCGTCCTTCGCCTCGCCCCCCGCAAGCGGGGCGAGGATGCACGATCAATCCGGTAAGATCTCCCCGGATCCACCCAGCTCCGCCGGCAGATCGGCGTATTTCGGCAGGCCGTCCCTCACCGATACCATCTTGCTCGCGTAGTTCGCATGCAGGGTCGGCTGGTGCTGGTAGCCCTTCAAAAGATTGGCATAGACGTCGATCAGCCGCATGCGCGGGTGCTCGGTCATGACATGGCCGCCGCAGCGCTTGCAGAATTTGCGATAGGAGTGCTCGGTCTTGTTGAAGGTCCCGAGCTCCGCTTCTCCATTGGTGATGCGGACGCTGTCCGACTTCCACAAGCTGAAGGCATTGATCGGTGCGGCCGACCAGGCCTGGCAATCGGCGCAGCGGCAATAGCCGGCGAAGACCGGCTTGCCCGTAACCTCGACCTCAACGGCGCCGCAAAAACAACCCCCACGGTAGCTTGCGAGCCGCTGCTCATGCGCGTCCTCGCCCTCGGCAAGAAGATCGTTGTAGCCAGGATTCTTGGTCATGAAATTGCGGATGAAGTCGCATTCGACGAAAAGCTTGCGTCCCTGTGCACGCACCGCCTCCAGCGTGGCGCGGCCGAGCCTGGAGCCGACGCCGCGGCCGCCGAGCTCGGGCGGCACCTCGGTGTGCACCAGCGTGATCGCGCCGTCGCTCTTGCGGTAGGTGACGAAGGCAACGGGCCCGTCGACATCGAGCTCGAACCGGCTGCGCTCCTCGTTGTCGTGAAAGGTTTCCGGCATCGTCTCGCTCCCTGTGTCAGCTATCCCTTGGGATGTTGAGGAAGGTGTCTTTGTCCTGGCCGTTCGGCTTGCGGTTCGCCGCAAACATGCACAGCGGCGGATCCTCGCAGAAGGCGTTGAAGAAGCTGAACGGGGCGGCGTTGACGACGCCGGTCGGTCCCGCCGAGGTCACCCACGCGATCGGCCGCGGCAGCATGAAGGAGGTCAGCACCTTGTAGCGCTCGCGTGGCGTCAGGTCGCTGGCGGCGTAGTCCATGGCGGCTCCGATTACCGGGAGACTTCGTAGGGGGATCAGCCGAAGGCGTAATCCGCCATCTCGCAAGAAAAAGGGCGGATTACGCCTTGCTAATCCGCCCTACGATCCGGGCTCTCCTCCTCAGAACGGGGAGAGGAAGAGGAGAGAGTCTCTTACGCCATGCTCAGCTCGTGGCGGCCCACCACCATCCAGTGCACCTCGTCCGGGCCGTCCGCAAAGCGGAGGTGACGGACGTCCTGGTACATCTCGGCGAGCGGGGTCCAGTGCGAGATGCCGGTGGCGCCGTGCATCTGGATCGCCTGGTCGATGATCTTGCAGGCGCGCTCGGGCACCATGGCCTTGACCATGGAGACCCAGACGCGGGCCTCCTTGTTGCCGAGCACGTCCATCGCCTTGGCCGCCTTCAGCACCATCAGCCGCATCGCCTCGATCTCGCAGCGGGCCTGCGCGATGATCTGCATGTTGCCGCCGAGATAGGCGATCTTCTTGCCGAAAGCTTCGCGGGTGAGGCCACGCTGCACCATCAAATCGAGCGCCTTCTCGGCCTTGCCGATGGTGCGCATGCAATGATGGATGCGGCCGGGCCCGAGGCGGAGTTGCGAGATCTCGAAGCCGCGGCCTTCGCCGAGCAGCATGTTCTCCTTGGGCACGCGCACATTGTTGAAGCGCATGTGCATGTGGCCGCGCGGCGCGTGGTCCTGACCGAACACGTACATGGGGCCGAGCACCTCGACGCCGGGGGTGTCGCGCGGCACCAGGATCTGCGACTGCTGCTTGCTCGGCGCCGCATCCGGATTGGTCTTCACCATCACGATGAGGATCTTGCAGCGCGGATCGCCGACGCCGGAGATGTAATACTTCTCGCCGTTGATGACCCATTCGTCGCCGACGAGCTTTGCGGTCGTTGAGATGTTCTTGGCGTCGGAGGAGGCGACGTTCGGCTCGGTCATGACATAGGCCGAGCGGATCTCGCCGTTCATCAGCGGCTTCAGCCACTTTTCCTTCTGCTCCTTGGTGCCGACACGCTCCAGCACCTCCATGTTGCCGGTGTCGGGCGCCGAGCAGTTCATGGTCTCCGACGCCAGCGGGCTCTTGCCGAGCTCGGCGGCGATATAGGCGTAATCGAGGTTCTTCAGGCCCTGGCCGGTCTCGTCATCGGGCAGGAAGAAATTCCACAGACCTTCCTTCTTGGCCTTGTTCTTGGCGACCTCGAGCACCTCGAGCTGCTTCGGCGTGAAGCTCCAGCGATCTTCCTTGCCTTCGCCCGCCTTGGCGAATTCGATTGACATCGGCTCGACCGTCTCGCGGATGAACTTCTTGACGTGATCGTAGAGCGGCCGGACCTGGTCCGACATCCTGAGGTCATTGAGCTCATCGCCCGGATTGAGCGTGTAGTTGGTCGTACGGGGAATATAGCTGTGCTTTGTCATTGTTCCTCCCGGGGGACGCTGAGATCGTGTTGGCCGGGAGAATAGTCGCAGCGCCGCGAAAGTGCGAGCGTGTATTTCTCACGCGCGCCATGCCACGCGATGGAATTTTCGCGAGCGCGTTTGAAATGTTGTTTGAATGGGGGTGAGGAGGCCGCTGTTGCGTGCGCCACACGCTCCGCTGTCATCGCCCGGCGAAGACCGGGCGATCCAGAATTCCAGAGGCCGCAGCGATAGAAATCGAGAAGCCGCGGCGTACTGGATGCCCCGCCTTCGCGGGGCATGACAGGAGTGGTTGTCGCTCAATCAGCTCGGCATCCGATGCATCGCGCAGATCTTGTTGCCGTCGAGATCGCGCAAATAGGCGAGATAGAGCTTGTTTCCCGCGCCCTCGCGGACGCCGGGCGGATTCTCGATCGGCGTTCCGCCGGCGGCGACACCGGCGGCATGCCACTTGTCGACCTGCTCGGGCGAGTTGGCGGCAAAGCCGATGGTGCCGCCGTTGGCGCAGGTCGCCGGCTCGCCGTTGATCGGCTTGGTCACCGAGAACACGCCGGTCTTGGTGAAGTAGAAGATGCGATGGCCGTCGACCTTGGCCGGCCGCACCTCGAGCGTGCTCAGCAGGCTGTCGTAGAACGTCTTGGCCCTGTCGAGGTCGTTGGTGCCGATCATGATATGTGAAAACATTTGCCTTCCCCCTCAGAGTTGTAGCCCGGATGGAGCGTAGCGAAATCCGGGTCTTACTTGCTTTTGAAAGTCCCGGATTACGCTACGCTCCCATCCGGGCTACGAAGAATCAAAACGCCGTATAGCCGCCGTCGATCACGAACGTGTCGGCGGTGTGATACGACGACGCCTTGCTCATCAGATACACCGCGATGCCGCCGAAATCGCTGGCCTCGCCGAAGCGCCGCATCGGGATGCGCGGCATCACATTGGCCACGAATTTTTCGTTGGCCATGATGCCCGCGGTCATGTCGCTCTTGATCCAGCCGGGCAGGATCGCGTTCGCGGTGACGCCGTGGCGGGCGAGCTCGACGCCGAGCGCGCGCACCAGCGCGTTGATGGCAGCTTTCGTCGCGGCATAATGTTCGTTGCGCGCGGTGCCGAAGATCGAGGCGAGGCTCGAGGTCGCGACCAGCCGGCCAAAGGGGTCGCCGGCATTGGCGCGGTCGGTCATGTGTTTTGCCGCAGCCTGGAACGCGTGGAACACGCCGTCGAGATTGGTCGCGAACATCGTGCGCCATTCATCTTCGGTTCGCTCGATGAAGGAGCGCCGTCCGCCGCCGCCGATGCCGGCATTGGCGAAACAGCCATCGACCCGTCCGAAGGTGTCGAGCGTCGCCTTCATCGCGGCATTGACCGACGCGGGATCGGTGACGTCGCAGATTCGGGTATCGACCTTGCCTGAAAGGCCGGTCATGCTCGCGGCAGCGGCCTTGTTCTTGTCGGCGTTGCGGCCCCAGATCGAGATGTTGCAACCCTGGCCGGCGAGCGCCTGCGCGATGCCAAGCCCGATGCCGCCATTGCCGCCGGTGATCACGGCGACACGGCCGGTGAGGTCGAAAAGGTTCATGGCGCGTTTCCTGTTTTTAGTATGCGGCGCATCAGCCGCTGCGCGCAAGATTGCTTGCTATGCTGCAATCACCATGGACAAGACCGCGCCAAAAATCAAATATGCGCCCCGGCAAAACCAAATTCCGGTCTGCGAAACTGGCGCGGGCTGCAACTGACGAGGAAACGATGCAGTTCAAACACGTCACGCTCGAATTCGATGGTTCGGTCGCGATCCTCAAGCTCGACCATCAGGAGGTGATGAACGCGGTCTCCGTTGACATGCTGGGCGGTCTCTCCGATGCGCTCGACGCGATCGAGGAGAAGAAGGACGAGGTGCGCTGCGTGGTGCTGACCGGCGCGGGCCGTGCGTTCTGCACCGGTGCCAATCTGCAAGGCCGCAACAACCAGTCGAAGAAGACCAAGGCCGGCCTGACACTGGAGACCGGCTTTCATCCGTTCCTGCGCCGCATCCGCAATCTGCACTGTCCGATCGTGACCGCGGTCAACGGTCCGGCCGCCGGTGCCGGCATGAGCTTCGCGCTGCTCGGCGATATGATCTTGTGCGCACGTTCCTCCTACTTCCTGCAAGCCTTCCGCCGCATCGGTCTCGTGCCGGATTGCGGCTCGACCTGGCTCTTGCCGCGCCTGATCGGCAAGGCGCGTTCGGTCGAACTGTCGCTGATGGGCGAGCGTCTCCCGGCCGAGAAGGCGTTGGAATGGGGCCTCGTCAACCGCGTCTATGATGACGGCGTGCTGATGGAAGAAGCGATGAAGCTTGCGCGCGATCTCGCCAGCGGCCCGACGGTGGCGCTGGCGCTGATCCGCAAGCTCTATTGGGATAGCCCGGAAAATTCCTTCGAGGATCAGCTCAATCTCGAGTTCCAGTGCCAGCTCCGCGCCGGCGATACGCAGGATTTTCGCGAGGGCGTCGGCGCATTCCTGGAGAAGCGGCCCGCGCAGTTCAAAGGCAAATGATCGAGGCGGAGCTATCCTGCAGCGTTCAGCGCTGGTGTCCAGGCGCGACCGGCGTCACCAGCGCGGCAAAGCTGTCGGGCGGCGCCAGTCAGGAGACCTGGCGCTTCGATATCACCCATCCCGACGGGCCGATCGGCGCAATCCTGCGCCGCTCGCCGAAGGGGTACGGCGCAGCGCCGACGCGGGCTGCAGGGCTTGCCGCCGAAGCGCAGCTGATGCAGCTCGCTTACGAGGCGGGCGTGCCGTCGCCGCGGGTGATGCACGTGCTGACGCCGGATGAAGAGCTCGGCACCGGCTTCATCATGCAGCGGGTCGAGGGGGAGACCATCGCCCGCAAGATTCTTCGTGATGATGAATTCGCTGCCGTACGTCCCATCCTGGCGCGGCAGGTCGGCGGCGTGCTTGCTGGTTTGCATCGGCTGCCGCAGGACAAATTGCCGAAACTGCGCAGCAGGTCGGCCACGCAGGAGATTGCCGAGTTCGACCGTGACTATCGCAGCCTGAATTGGCCAAAGCCCGTGTTCGAGCTGGCGCTGCGCTGGCTGCGCGATCATGATCCCGGCCCGTCGGCCGAGACGACACTGGTGCACGGCGATTTCCGCAACGGCAATCTCATCATCGGCGCCGACGGCGTTCGCGCGGTGCTCGACTGGGAGCTCGCTCATCTCGGCGATCCCATGGAGGACCTCGGCTGGATCTGCGTCAACTCCTGGCGCTTTGGCGAGATCGATAAGCCTGTCGGTGGCTTCGGCTCGCGCGAGGAGCTGTTCGCGGGCTACGAGGCTGCCGGCCGCAGGGTCGATGCAGCGCGCGTCAAGTTCTGGGAAGTGATGGGGACGCTGCGTTGGGGCATCATGTGCGGTGGCATGATGCAGCGGTTCCGCGAGGGACCGGATCATTCGATGGAGCGCGCCATGATCGGCCGCCGCGCGTCGGAGACCGAGATCGATCTGTTACGGCTGCTGGCGCCGCGGGGAGGATAGGCATGCAGGACGAACCGACCCCGATCGAGCTGACCAAGGCGGTCGCCGATTTCCTCCGCAACGACATCACGCCGCTGATATCCGGCCATCAGGCGTTCAAGCTGCGCGTCGCGGTCAACATCCTCGACCTCGTGACGCGACAGTTGACGCAGGAGGAGGGGAGCGATGCGAGGGAAGTGGAGCGGCTGCGCGGGCTGCTCGGTGTCAACGGCTCGGTCACGGAGCTGAACCGCGCGCTCGCTGAGCGCATCGCGAAAGGCGAGGTTGATCTCGCAACGCCGGGGCTCGCCGAGCATCTGTGGGCGACCACGATGGACAAGCTCGCCGTCGATCAGCCGAACTACGCGTCCTACAAGCGAGAGCTGGAGCGAGGCGGCTAGGCCGCGCCAAATTCTCCGCTGTCATCGCCCGACTTGATCGAGCGATCCAGTATTCCAGAGAGGGCCGTGAGCTACGGAAAAGCCGCGGCGTACTGGATGCCCCGGTCAAGCCGCAGGGGAATCGCATGTGGGTTTGAGGGTGGTATTGCGCGGGCCAGCGATATGGATTCTGAAGAGGACTCCCGATTCGGCGTGGGGGTCCTATGCGCAAGATTCGCAGTATCTTCAGTACGTTGCCAGATCCGCGTGCACCCAACGCACTGCACGACCTGCTGGACCTCATCGTCATCGCGCTGGCAACGGTGTTGTGCGGAGGACAGGGCGCGACGGATATGGAGGTTTTCGCGTCGTCCAAGGAAAAGCTGTTGCGGCAATTCCTTCGGTTGGAGCACGGAATCCCCAGTCACGATACGTTCAGCCGGGTCTTCAACGCGCTCGATCCGGGGGCTTTCGAACAGGCCTTCCGAAGCTTTATGGCAGCATTCGCAGAGGCCAACGGGATCAAGCTCACCGGCGTGGTGGCAGTCGATGGCAAAGCTGTTCGAGGAGCTTACGAACGCGGTCGCAGCGCCACGCCACTGCACATGGTCAATGTCTTTGCAACCGAAGCCCGCATGGCCCTGGCTGCATGCAAGGCGCCAGGCCGCAACGAGGCCCAAGGTGCCCTGGATGTGCTGCAAATGCTTTCGCTCGAAGGCTGCATCGTCACTGCCGACGCCCTGCATTGCAATCGTCCCTTCGCCAAGAAGGTGCTCGAGCGTGGCGCCCACTACGTGCTGGCTCTCAAGGAAAATCAAAGCAAACTGTTCGCGGAGGTCGAGCGCTGCTTTGCCCGCTCGGGCAAGCGCAGCGTGGCTCAACGACGCGAGCCGAGCACGCACGATCGATGCGAATCCCGGCGCGCCACCGTCATGCGCAACATCAGTCTGGGTACGACAAACCGCTTTCCCGGAGTGGCGGCCGTGGCTCGCATCACTTCGCGCCGCCGACTGCATGGCAAACCCGCCGGCAAGCCGTCCGTGCGATATTACTTGTTGTCCAAATACCTGCCCGCAAGACGATTGTTGCAGGTCGTCCGAGGCCATTGGAGCATCGAGAATCAGTTGCACTGGGTGCTCGATGTCGTCTTTGGCGAAGACGCTTGCCGAACCAGAAAAAACAACGGCCCCGAGAACTTCGCGATCTTGCGGCGAGCTGCAATCAATCTCATTCGAGCCCACCCCGCCCGCATCTCCATGCGACAGAAGGTCAAACGAGCAGGCTGGGAAGACGAATTCCTTCTCAGCCTTATCGGTCACATGCGATAGCCCTGGGTCAAGCCGGGGCATGAAACTGATGATGTTGGGCGCACTCAGACTTACGGCGATGCGATCGCACTATTTCCCTTGCCATTTCGGCGGCCGCTTCTCCGAGAACGCCTTTGGCCCCTCGATGTAATCCTGCGAGGCCACCATCGCCTTCACCGCGGGATATTCGCGCTGCTCCTCGATCGCCTGCTCGAGTGACACGGCGAGGCCCCTGCGGATGGTCTGCTTGGAGGCGCGGATCGACATCGGCGAGTTCTTGGTGATCGTCTCGGCCCAGCGCAGCGCGCCCGCGAGCGCCTCGCCTTGCGGAACCACTTCGTTGACGAAGCCGAGCTCATGTCCCTCCTTGGCGCTGACATGGCGCGCGGTGAGGATCATGCCCATGGCGCGCTTCAGCCCGATCTGGCGCGGCAGCCGGTGCAGGCCGCCGGCGAGCGCGGCAAGGCCGACGCGTGGCTCGGGCAGGGCGAAGGTCGCGTTCTCCGAGGCAATGATGAGATCGCAGGCCAGCGCGATTTCAAAGCCGCCGCCCATGGCGACGCCGTTGACCGCGGCGATGATCGGCTTGTCGCAGTCGAAGCGCGAGGTGAGGCCGGCAAAGCCGCCCTTGTCCCAGCCGCGTTTTCCCCCCGCCGCCTGCCACTTCAGATCGTTGCCGGCACAGAACGCCTTGTCGCCGGCACCCGTGACGACCGCGACCCATTGCTCGGGGTCCGCGGCGAAATCGTCAAACACCTTGTTGAGCTCGAAATGCGCATCGATGTGCAGCGCGTTGTAGACCTCGGGCCGCGACAGCGTGATGATCGTGATCGGCCCCTTGCGTTCCACCTTTGAGAATTTCAGCTCCATCGCGCGCTCCCGCAGTTTTTCGTAAGGGAATGTTGACGTCATACTACTGCGCGTCAACGCAAGAGCACCATCGAATTGCGCGGGTGCGCCTTGCGCGCCTCACACGCGTCGGCTTGCTTGACTTGCACGCGCTCTTCTCACCTTAATCGAGCGAAGCACGAATGCGCCTAGCGCCTTAACACAAAACGACAAAATCAATCCGGGAGAGAACCTGTGGATTTCTCATTGCCTGCCGATCTCGTCGCCTATCTCGGAGAACTCGACCGTTTCATCGCGCGCGAGATCAAGCCGCTGGAACAGGCCGATGACAACATCCGCTTCTTCGATCATCGCCGCGAATGGGCGCGCACCGATTTCGAGAACGGCGGCCTGCCGCGGCATGAGTGGGAAGCGCTGCTGCGCAAGGCGAAAGACCTTGCGGATGCCGCCGGTCACCTCCGCTTTCCGGTGCCGAAGCAATATGGCGGCAAGGACGGATCCAATCTCTGGATGGCCGTGATCCGCGAGCATTTCGCCGCCAAGGGCCTCGGCCTGCACAACGACCTCCAGAACGAGCACTCGATCGTCGGCAATTTCCCCGTCGTCACCATGCTCGACCGCTACGGCCGCGACGACCAGAAGGCGATGATCGACGGCTCGATCAAGGGCAAGTACCGCATCACCTTTGGCCTCACCGAGCCGCATCACGGCTCCGACGCGACCCACATGGAGACGCGCGCGGTGCCTGCTGTCAGGGACAACGTCAAGGGCTGGATCATCAACGGCGAGAAGATGTGGACGACAGGCATGCACGTCGCCACCCATTGCGCGCTGTTCGCGCGCACGTCGGGCAATGACGGCGATGCCCGCGGCATCACCTGCTTCCTGGTGCCGGCCAAGAGCCACGGCGTGAAGGTCGAGGAATATATGTGGACCTTCAACATGCCGACCGACCACCCGCGCGTCAGCTTTACCGATGTGTTCGTGCCTGAGGACGCGCAGTTCGGCGAAGTCGGCCGCGGGCTGTCGCTGGCGCAATGCTTCGTGCATCAGAACCGCATCCGTCAGGCGGCGAGTTCGCTGGGAGCTGCGGTCTACTGCATCAACGAGAGCGTCAAATACGCGCGCGAGCGAAAACCGTTCGGCAAGGCGCTTGCCGAGAACCAGGCGATCCAGTTCCCGCTGGTCGAGCTCGCGACGCAGGCCGAGATGCTGCGTCTGTTGATCCGCAAGACCGCCTGGGAGATGGACCAGCTCACCGAGGAGCAGATCGAGCGCACGCTCTCCGACCGCGTCTCGATGTGCAACTATTGGGCAAACCGCCTCTGTTGTGAGGCGGCCGACCGCGCCATGCAGGTCCATGGCGGCATGGGCTATTCGCGCCACAAGCCGTTCGAGCATATCTACCGCCACCACCGGCGCTACCGCATCACTGAGGGGAGCGAGGAGATCCAGATGCGGAAAGTGGCGGGGTTCCTGTTCGGGTATATGGGGCCGGGGAAGCACTGAGACGTCGCTATGAGCGAAGCGACCTGCGGTCTTACCGCGGAGGCCGCCTGGATTGCTTCGTCGCAAGGGCTCCTCGCAATGACGGGGAGGCAGTTGCGCCTCTGCCTCTACGCCGTCATTGCGAGCGAAGCGAAGCAATCCAGAACACTCCGCGGAGCCGGGCTCGATTGCCTTATCGCATCTTGATCAATTCACCCGTCGATCCTTCCCCGCCCAATACGGCTCGCGCAATTGTCGCCGCAAGATCTTGCCTGACGGATTCCGCGGCAGCGCCGGCAGAAACTCCACGCTTTTCGGCGTCTTGAAGCCGGCGATGCGCTCGCGGGTGAAGTTGATGATGTCGGTGGCGGTGGCCTCTTTGCCGGGCTTCATCACCACCATGGCCTTCACCGCCTCGCCCCATTTGTCGTCGGGCACGCCGATCACGGCGGCTTCGGCGACGTCAGGATGATCGCACAGCGCGCTCTCCACTTCAGCGGGGTAGATGTTCTCGCCGCCGGAGATGATCATGTCCTTGATGCGGTCGTGGATGTAGAGGTAGCCGTCCTCGTCCATGTAGCCGGCATCGCCCGTGCGCAGCCAGCCGTCGCCGCGCAGCGTCGAGGCGGTTGCCTCCGGCAGATTCCAGTAGCCTGCCATGTTGGAGCCCGAGCGCGTCGCGATCTCGCCGACCTGGCGCGGCGGCAGCGGCTTGCCGTCCGCGTCCAAAATCGCGATCTCGACGCCCGGCAGCGCCTTGCCGGCGGAGCGCATCCGCTCGAGACCTTCGACGTGATCCTCCGGCGGCAGCGCGACGATGGTGCCCGTCGTCTCGGTCATGCCGTACATCTGCACGAAGCCGCATTTGAAGACCTCGATGCACTCCTTCAGCAGCGCCGCCGGAATCGGCGAGGCGCCGTACAGCATGTATTTCAGTCGCGAGAAATCCACCGTCCTTGCGCGCGGTTGTCGCACCACGAACTGCATCGCTGCAGGCACCATGAAGAGTTTCGTGATGCCCGACTGCTCGAAGAAATCCAGCACCTTGGTCGGATCGAACTCGCGCGCGATCACGCCGCGGGCGCCGTGATAGAGCCCCATCACGCCCCAGCCCGAGCCGCCGATATGGAAGATCGGCATCGCGACCAGCGAGACATCGTCGGTCGACCACCGGTTCCATTCCGGCTTGTCCTCGGCATTGCCTGTCTGAACGAGGTTGAGGAAGTTCGCGTGGCTCAGCATCGCGCCCTTCGGCTTGCCTGTGGTGCCTGAGGTATAGAGCTGGATCGCGATGTCCTTGGTGTCGATCGGAACCTTCGGGTCGTTGCCGCTCTGCGCCTCGCGCCAGGCCGCAAAATCCTGCCATTCCGGTGCGCCGCCCTCGGTGGTGATGACGGTGCGCACGCCGGGGATCTGATCCCTGATCTGCCGAACCTGGGTGATGAACTCGGGTCCCACGAACAGCACCGGCGCCTTGCAATCGGAGACGATGAAGGCGACCTCGGGGCCCGCGAGCCGCCAATTCACCGGCGCCATCACGACGCCGGCCTTCATGGCGCCCATCAGCAGCTCGAAGTAAGAGTCGCTGTTCTTGCCGAGATAGGCAATGCGGTCGCCCTTCTTCACGCCCATCGCGACGAGGGCATTGGCAACCTTGTTGGTGTTGACGTCGAACTCGGCAAAGCTGGTGACGCGGCCCTCGAACTCGTAGGCGATAGCGTTGCCGCGGCTCGCCGCGCGCTCGCGCACCATGTCGGCGAGATCAGCCAATGGCCGTGTGGACATGTTTCCCCCATGGGCGTTTTGTTTTTGTGCGGGGAGTGTGGCGTCATCCGCGGGTGAAGACAAGGTGGGGCGATTGAGGCGAAGCTGCTTCGACACCGTCGTCCTGGCGAAAGCCAGGACCCATAGCCACAAAACGCAATTTGGCGAAGAAAGGTCATTGCCAATCTTCGCCAAACTAGACTCGATGGTAGTGGGTCCTGGCTTTCGCCAGGACGACGGCTGAGGGCAAGGCGAATGCGTCAGCTTTCTTACGCTACCCCCGCTTCGCCCGGTCCTTCTCGTTCTGCGCCATGATGCTCTCGCGCGCGGTCTTCCAGTCGTCGTCGCTCCAGTCGCGGAGCTGGTAGAAATTGCCGCCCATGGCGAGCGCCTGCGCGCCGTCCATCGCAATCGTTTCGCCGGTGATCCAGTCGCAGCCGCCGGAGATCAGGAACACGGCGAGGTTCTGCAGTTCCTCCATGGTGCCGACGCGGCCCATCGGGTTCATCGCCTTGGTGCGCGCGCCGGCCTCGTCGCCGGGCTTGATGCGCTTGCTCATGCCCTCGGTCGGGATCTCGCCCGGCGCGATGGTGTTGAGGCGGATGCCGTGGCGGCCCCATTCGGTCGCGAGCGACATCGTCATGGCGTGGATCGCCGACTTGCTCATCGCCGACGGCACCACGTAGGGCGAGCCGTTGCGCACCCAGGTCACCGTGATCGAGACGACGTTGCCGGGCTCCTTCAGGGCGATCCAGCGCTTGCCGACCGCATGGGTCACGTAGAACGTACCGTGCATCACGATGTTGGCGACGGCATCGAAGCCGCGCGGCGAGAGCTCTTCCGTGCGCGAGATGAAATTGCCGGCGGCGTTGTTGATGAGATCGGTCAGCGGCGCCTCGCGAAAGATGTTGTCGATCATCTCCTCGACCGCGAGCGCATTGCGGATGTCGACGCCGTGGCTGGTGACGCGACCGCCATACTCACCCATCAGCTCGATCGCGGTCTCGTCGCAAACGATCTTGCGCCGCCCGCAGATGTGAACCTCGGCGCCGAGCTGGAGGAAACGTGCCGCCATCGACTTGCCGAGGCCGGTGCCGCCGCCGGTCACGAGAATGCGCCGTCCAGCCAGAAGATTTTCCTTGAACATGGCTGTTTCTCCCGTACGGATTGTCAGTTAATTGGTCGATTGACTAAAACCGGCTGCCAGCTTTCTGTAAAGCGGCACCGAACAAGAACAGGGAGAATTCATCCATGGAAGAGCGCGTCTCGATCTCGATCTCGGAAGGCGTCGCCGACGTGCGCCTGGTGCGCGCGGACAAGATGAATGCGCTCGATCAGGCCATGTTCGAGGCCCTTGTTGCGGCAACCGAGCGGCTTTCGAAGGAAAAGGGCGTGCGCGTTGTCGTGTTGTCGGGCGATGGCCGTGCCTTCTGCGCCGGTCTCGACATGGGGCGTTTTGCCGCCATGAAGGAGAAGGGCGGCAACGGAATTCCGGGCGGCGAAAATCGCGATCTCACCAAGCGCACGCACGGCCAGGCGAACTTCCCGCAACAGGCGGTGTGGGGCTGGCGCCAGCTTCCGGTTCCAGTGATCGCCGCCGTACATGGCGTTGCCTTCGGCGGCGGCTTCCAGCTCTCGCTCGGCGCCGACATGCGTTTCCTGAGCCCCGATGCGCGGATGTCGGTGATGGAAATCAAATGGGGCCTGGTCCCTGACATGGCGGGAACGCCGATCCTTGCTTCACTCGTGCGCGACGACATCTTGCGCGATCTCACCTACACGGGGCGGATCTTCTCTGCGCAGGAGGCGATGACTTACGGCCTCGCCACCCGCATCTGCGACGATCCGCGCGCTGCCGCGCTCGAAGTCGCACGCGAGATTGCGGCAAAAAGCCCCGATGCGATCCGCGCCGCGAAGCGGCTGCTGAACAACCTCTCGGTCGATCCGGGTCCCGCGCTGCTCGCTGAATCCGTCGAGCAGCAGAAGCTGATCGGCAGCCCGAACCAGACCGAAGCGGTGCGCTCGAACCTGGAAAAGCGCGCGGCGAGGTATGTGGATTAGCAGCTCCCCGTCATTCCGGGGCGATGCGAAGCATCGAGCCCGGAATGCATGACCCCGGCTCGTGGTTATGGATTCCGGGCCTGCGCCTTTGGCGCATCCCGGAATGACGAACGTGGTTGTGGCTACAGTCTTCAACCCGACGAAAGATCGGAAAACAAAAATGAGCGAAACGTCCCTGTTCCTCGGCATCGTCTCCGGCGACCGCCGCCGCTCCCATAGCGAGGTCGCCGATCGCGCCGACCGGATCGCGTCCGGTCTGGCCAAGTCAGGCGTCCGCCAGGGCGATTGCGTCTGCATGCTGATGCGCAACGACATCGCCTTCCTCGAGGCTGCCTACGCCGCGATGCGGTTGGGCGCCTATGGCGTGCCGATCAACTGGCACTTCAAGCCGGAGGAGATCAACTACATCCTTGGCGACACCGGAACCTCCGTGCTGATCGGCCACGCCGACATGCTGCACGCCTTGCGCGATGTGATTCCGAAAGGCGTTACCGTGCTCAGCGTACCCACGCCACCGGAGATCCTGGCAAACTACAAGATCGATCCCGATCATCTCAAGACGCCGGACTTCGCGATCGATTTCGAATCCTGGCTCTCGCAGTTCCAGCCTTATGACGGCCCGGTCGTGCCGCAGCCGATGAACATGATCTACACGTCAGGCACGACAGGTCATCCCAAGGGCGTGCGCCGGAACGCGCCGACGCCGGAGCAGCAGGCCGCCGGTGAGCGCATGCGCGCGATGATCTACGGCTTGAAGCCCGGCGCCCGCGCCATCCTGCCGGGTCCGCTCTATCACTCCGCGCCGAACTCGTTCGGCATCCGCTCCGGCAAGCTCGGCGGCGCGCTGGTGCTGATGCCGCGCTTCGAGCCGGAAGAGTTTCTGCAAGCGATCGAGCGATACAAGATCGACACGATCTTCATGGTGCCGACCATGTTCATCCGCCTAATGAAGCTGCCGGAGGAGGTCCGCAAGAAATACGACGTCTCCTCGCTTCGCCACATCATCCACGCCGCCGCGCCATGCCCCGCGGACGTCAAGCGCGCCATGATCGAATGGTGGGGGCCGGTGATCTATGAATTTTACGGCTCGACCGAATCGAGTGCCGTGACCTTCGCGACCTCCGAGGACGCGCTCAAGAAGCCGGGGACGGTCGGCAGGATTTCGCCCGGCGCCGAGTTGCGGTTCATCGGCGATGACGGCCGGGTGCTTGATGTCGGCGAGATCGGCGAGATCTATTCCCGCATGCCTGAAATGGCCGACTTCACCTATCACAACAAGCCGGAGAAGCGTGCCGAGATCGACCGCGACGGTTTCATTACCTCGGGCGACGTCGGCTATATCGACGAAGACGGCTACGTCTTCATCTGCGATCGCAAGCGCGACATGGTGATATCAGGCGGCGTCAACATCTATCCGGCCGAGATCGAATCCGTGCTGCACGCAGTGCCCGGCGTGCATGATTGCGCCGTGTTCGGCATCCCCGATGCCGAATTCGGCGAGGCGCTGATGGCGGTTGTCGAGCTCCAACCTGACGTCACGCTCGGTGTCGCCGGCATTCGCGCGCGACTGAAGAGTTCGCTCGCCGACTACAAGGTGCCGAAGCATATCGAGATCCGCACCGGCCTGCCGCGCGAAGACTCAGGCAAGATTTTCAAGCGCCGCCTGCGCGATCCCTATTGGGAGCAGGCGGGACGGAAGATCTGAGGGCTTCCGGGCTACGTGAAAACAGTGCCGAATTGGGCGCCTAGACCAGCTCCCCGCCGACGAACAGCAGGAACGACCGGCCCGGCACCTTGTAGACGCTGTCGAACTCGAATCGGGCGCCGGATGCGCCGTCGGCGACATTGGTGTCGAGCAGCAGCGACCAGCAAGGTCCGGCCGTGGTGCGCGGCAGCTTGAAGTCGACCTCGCCCTCATAGCTGTTGAGGATGATCAGCACGCTGTCGTCCTCGCCACGGCGCGGGATGGCCGTTTTGCGTGCGCGGCCGTCGAGCATGGCCCCGAAGCATTTCAGCCAGCCGCTTTCCCACTCGCCGTTCGACATCTCGCCGCCATTGGCATTGATCCAGACGACATCGCGGATGTCGAGCTGGGCGTCATGCACGCCGGTGAGGAAGCGGCTGCGGCGCAGGATCGGATAGTCGCGTCTCAGCTGAATCACACGCTTGGTGAAGGCGAGCAGCTTTTGCGCGTCCTCGCCCATGGTCCAGTCGAACCAGGAGATATCGCTGTCCTGGCAATAGGCGTTGTTGTTGCCCTGTTGGGTCCGGCCGAACTCGTCGCCGCCGAGCAGCATCGGCGTTCCCTGCGAGAGCAGCAGGGTCGCCAGCATGTTGCGCTTCTGCCGCTCGCGCAGGGTCGTGACATCCTTGTTGTCGGTCGGGCCTTCGACGCCGCAGTTCCAGGAGCGGTTGCTGGAATTGCCGTCGCGGTTGCCCTCGCCATTGGCTTCGTTGTGCTTGTCGTTGTAGCTCGCCCAGTCGTTCAGCGTGAAGCCGTCATGAGCCGTGATGAAGTTGACGCTGGCCCATGAGCGACGGCCGCCCCAGCGCCCGAAGATGTCGCCCGAGCCGAGGAGCCGCGCGGCGAGCGCGGATGGCGGCGCCTCGCCGCGCCAATAATCGCGCACCGTGTCGCGATATTTGTCGTTCCACTCGGCCCATCCGGGCGGGAAGCCGCCGACCTGATAGCCGCCGGGTCCGCAGTCCCAGGGCTCGGCGATCAGCTTGACGGTCGACAGCAGCGGATCCTGGTCCATCGCCTTCAGAAATCCGCTCTGCTCGTCGAAGCCGTAGACCTCGCGCGCGAGAATGGTGCCGAGATCGAAGCGGAAGCCGTCGATATGCATGTGGCCAGCCCAGTAGCGCAAGCTGTCCATCACCATCTGGATCACGCGCGGATGGGACAGGTTGACGGTATTTCCGGTGCCGGTGTCGTTGATGTAATAGCGCTTCCGGTCGGGCAGGAGGCGATAATAGCTCGCATTGTCGATGCCCTTGAAGGACAGCGTCGGCCCGAGCTCGTTGCCTTCGGCGGTGTGGTTGTAGACGACGTCGAGGATGACTTCGAGCCCGGCGCCGTGCAGCTTGGAGACCATCTCCTTGAACTCGCGCAGGCTGTTCGGCACGTCCGATGCGTAGCGCGGGTCGGGTGCGAAGAAGCCGATTGTGTTGTAGCCCCAGTAATTGACGAGGTTCTTCCTGAGAAGATTGTCGTCGTTGATGAAGGAATGCACCGGCAGCAGCTCGATCGAGGTCACGCCGAGCGATGTCAGGTGGGCGATCATCTCGGGCGCCGCGAAGCCGGCATAGGTGCCGCGCAGGTTTTCCGGCACCGCAGGATGCTTCTTCGTAAACCCCTTGACGTGGGTCTCGTAGACGATGGTCTCGTCCCAATGGACGTTCTGCCGGGCGGCTTCTGCCTGCCAGTCGAAATCAGGATCGACCACGACGCATTTCGGCATGAACGGCGCGCTGTCGCGTTGGTCGAAGGTCGTGTCGTCGCCCGTCTCCATGATGTAGCCGAACACCGCCGGATTCCAGGTCAGGCTCCCGGCATGGGCGCGGGCATAGGGATCGAGCAGCAGCTTGTTGGGATTGAAGCGGTGACCGGCGTCGGGCTGATAGGGCCCATAGACGCGGTAGCCGTAAAAAGTGCCGGGGCCGACGCCGGAGATGTAGCCGTGGAAGACCTGGTCGGTATATTCCGGCAGCTCGAAGCGATGCGTCTCGCGATCGCCATCGTACAGGCAGACTTCCACCTTGGTGGCATTGGCCGAAAACACCGCAAAATTGGTGCCGTTGCCGCTCCAATGGGCACCCAGCGGATAAGGCAGGCCTTCCTCGATGACGAAATCGGACATTTGAATCCCCCAGGCCCCGATGGCCGCGACAGCAACGCCATTGCGTTCCAAATGTTTCAAACGCCGTGCCATCCTGGGCACTGCGTGCGTCAATTCGATGAAATGGGAGCCGTCTTCGCAACGACGAATTTCGCACCTATATAGGCGGGATCATTGACCTCCGGATGATCCCAGGGTTCTTAAACTCATGTCCCCAGTTTCGATCCTGCTCAACCTGATCTGGATTCTCATCGGCGGCGCCTGGATGGCCTTCGGCTGGCTGGTGGCCTCGGTCATCATGGCCATCACCATCATCGGGCTGCCCTGGGCGCGGGCGGCGTTCAACATCGCCATTTACACGCTGCTGCCGTTCGGCTCGCGCGCGGTCAGCCGTGACGAGGTCACCGGCATGAGCGATATCGGCACCGGCGCCCTCGGGGTGATCGGCAACATCATCTGGTTCGTGCTGGCCGGCTGGTGGCTGGCGCTCGGGCATCTCCTGACGGCCGTGCTCTTCGCCATCACCATCATCGGCCTTCCCTTCGCCTGGGCCCACCTGAAGCTCGCGGGTATCGCGCTTTGGCCGATCGGCAAGGTGATCGTGCCGGCCTGACCTGCCGACGCGTTTCCGCTCGCGGCGCACGGCTGTGTGCGCCGCCCCCAACTTCATCTTGCACTGCGGCAGAAAAATATCGCACACTCGGTCCGCCGGGGAGCCATTGGGAGCTCTAGAACAGGAGCGAGCCATGTCCCTCCAGACAGTACCAACTGACGCCACCGATCTTCGCCCGAACCGGCCTGAGGACGTCCAGGCGCTGGAGGCCGATGCGCGGCTGCGCGACGACATCCGCCTGCTCGGACGCATCCTGGGCGATACGGTGCGCGACCAGGAGGGAGCCGATGTGTTCGACCTGGTCGAGCGTATCAGACAGACCTCGATCCGGTTCCATCGTGACGAGGACCGGGTTGCCCGCCGCGAGCTCGAGCAGATCCTCGACAGCATGTCGACCTCGGAAACGGTCCGGATCGTCCGCGCCTTCAGCTATTTTTCTCACCTCGCCAACATCGCCGAGGATCAGAACAACATCCGCCAGATGCGTACCCGCAGCGCCGCCAACGGCTCTGGCGTGCTGGCGCAAACATTGGCCAACGCCAAGGTCGCCGGCATTGCCGCTGACACGCTGCGCAGCTTCTTCAAGACCGCGCTCGTCAGCCCGGTGCTGACCGCGCATCCGACCGAAGTCCGCCGCAAGAGCACCATGGACCGCGAGATGGAGGTCGCTGCCTTGCTCGACCGCCGCGAGCGGGTCGCGCTGACCGCGGACGAGGCCGCGGCCAGCGACGAGCAGCTTCGCCGCGAGGTGCTGACGCTGTGGCAGACCAATCTGCTCCGCCGCACCAAGCTCACCGTGCTCGACGAGGTCGCCAACGGCCTGTCATTCTACGACTATACCTTCCTTCGCGAGGTGCCGCGGCTGGTCAACGCTCTCGAGGACCGGCTGGAGGAGGGCGGTGTTGAGGCCGCGAGCGAGCTCGCTTCGTTCCTGAGGATGGGGAGCTGGATCGGGGGCGATCGCGACGGCAATCCCTTCGTCACTGCCGACGTGATGCGCGGCACGCTGCGGCTGCAGTCGAGCCGCGTGATGCAGTTTTATCTCGAAGAGCTGCACGTGCTCGGCTCCGAACTGTCGATCGCGGCCCATCTGGCCGATGTCTCCGAGGAGCTGCGGAACCTCGCGGAGCGCTCGCCCGACACCTCGCCGCACCGGAGCGGCGAGCCCTATCGCCTTGCGGTCTCCGGCATCTATGCGCGCCTGACCGCGACGGCCGAGAAGCTCGAGGTCGAAATCACTCGCCGGCCGGTCGGCAAGGGCGCGCCTTACGGAAGCGTCAAGGAGCTGCAGGCCGATCTCGACGTGCTGCATCGCTCGCTGATCTCCAACAACGCCCGCGTCATCGCGCGGGGCCGGCTGCGGCTGCTGCGGCGCGCGGTGGATTGCTTCGGCTTCCATCTGGCGCGGCTCGATATCCGGCAGAACTCGGCGGTGCACGAACGCACCATCGCCGAGCTGATGGACGCCGCCAACCCCGGCATGTCCTATCTCGCGCTCGGCGAGGAGGCGCGCATCTCGCTGCTCACCAACGAATTGCGCTCGACGCGCGCGCTGGTGTCGCCCTTCGTCAAGTACAGCGACGAAACCATGGGCGAGCTCAACGTCTTCCATGCGGCCGCAGAAGCGCATGCCAAGTTCGGTTCGGACGCGATCCCCCAATGCATCATCTCGATGTGCAAGGGCATGTCGGACATGCTCGAAGTCGCGGTGCTGCTCAAGGAGGTCGGCCTCGTCCATCCCTCCGGGCGCAGCGCCATCAACATCGTGCCACTGTTCGAGACCATCGAGGATTTGCAGGCCTCTTCAGGCATCATGGACCGCATGCTGTCGCTGCACGACTACCGCCGCCTCGTCGATAGCCGCGGTAGCGTGCAGGAAGTCATGCTCGGCTATTCCGACAGCAACAAGGATGGCGGCTTCGTCACCTCCGGCTGGGAGCTGTACAAGGCCGAGATCGGGCTCGTCGACGTGTTCGAGCGTCATCACGTGCGGCTGCGCCTTTTCCACGGCCGTGGCGGCTCGGTCGGCCGCGGCGGCGGACCGAGCTATGACGCCATCGTCGCCCAGCCGGGCGGCGCCGTGAACGGCCAGATTCGCATCACCGAGCAGGGCGAGATCATCTCGTCGAAATATTCCAACGCCGAAGTCGGCCGCAACAATCTGGAGATCCTGGCTGCGGCGACGCTGGATGCGAGCTTGTTGCGGCCGCGCGAGAGCGCGCCGCGCCGCGAATACCTCATCGCGATGGACGAGCTTTCAAATCTCGCCTTCAAGGCTTATCGCGGCCTCGTCTACGAGACCGAGGGCTTCGTCGACTATTTCTGGTCATCGACCGTGATCAACGAGATCGCGACGCTGAACATCGGCAGCCGCCCGGCGTCGCGCAAGAAGACCCGCGCCATCGAGGATCTGCGCGCGATCCCCTGGGTGTTCTCGTGGGCGCAATGCCGCCTGATGCTGCCGGGCTGGTACGGCTTCGGCAGCGCGGTCGAGCAGTGGATTGCCGAGCATCCCGACAAGGGCATGCCGTTCCTGAAAGAGCTCTACAAGGAATGGCCCTTCTTCCGCATGCTGCTGTCGAACATGGACATGGTGCTGGCGAAAAGCTCGATCGCGATCGCCTCGCGCTATGCCGAGCTCGTGCCCGACGAGGCCTTGCGCGAAAAAATCTTCGGCCGCATCCGCCGCGAATGGCATTCCTGCATCGAGACGCTATTGGACATCATGGGGCAGGACCGCCTGCTGCAGGGCAATCCGCTGCTCGAACGCTCGGTGCGCCACCGCTTTCCCTATCTGGATCCTCTCAATCACGTGCAGGTCGAGCTCTTGCGGGAGCACCGTGCCCGGAACCCCGACGAGCAGGTGCTGCGCGGGATTCAGCTGACGATCAACGGCATCTCGGCGGGGTTGCGGAATACGGGGTAGGGGGCGAACGGCGAGTAGCGAATAGAGCTCCTATTCGCCATTCGCCACTCACCATTCGCGCAAGCTACACCGGATCCCACGGGAAGATATCGGCCGAGCGATCCAGCTTGTAGAACGAGCCCTTCAGCGCCGGCATGCCGTGTTCCGCGATCGACTGCGGCGTCCAGCCTTCGCTGCGATGGACCGAACGCAACGGACGGTTCTGGCTGAACAGGAACAGCTCGTTCATGCGCGCGCCGAAGATCTGCCCGGTGACGTCCTTCGCGGCATCGGAGAGCAGGTAGGCGCAGATCGGCGCGATCTTCTCGGGGCCCATCTGCTTGATCTTCTCGACGCGCGCCTTCTCGGCTTCGGTCTCGGTCGGGATGGTGCCGATCATGCGGGTCCAGGCGAACGGGGACACGCAGTTCGAACGGACGTTGAAGCGGCCCATGTCGAGCGCGATCGACTTGGAGAGGCCGATGATGCCGAGCTTGGCGGCGGCATAGTTGGCCTGGCCAAAATTGCCGATCAGGCCGGAGGTCGAGGTGAAGTGCACGAAGGAGCCGCTCTCCTGCTCGCGGAAGATGCGCGCGGCCGCGTGGCTGACATAGAACGAGCCCATCAGATGCACCTTGATGACGGCCTCGAACGCTTCCACGCTCATCTTGTGGAAGATCATGTCGCGCAAAATGCCGGCATTGTTGACGACGCCATCCAGCTTGCCGAAGGCATCGGTCGCAGTCTTCACGATCTTGCTGGCCGGGATCGCTTCCGCGACCGACTCGAAATTGGCAACGGCTGTGCCGCCACGCTTCTTGATCTCCTCGACCACCTCTTCGGCGGGAGTCGCGCTCGAACCGGCGCCGTCAGCAGCCCCGCCTGGATCGTTGACGACAACCTTGGCGCCCTCGGCCGCACAGAGCAGCGCGATCTCGCGCCCGATGCCGCGCCCAGCGCCGGTGACGATGATGACCTTGTCCTGCAGTGATTTGCTCATGTGGGTTACCTCTCGTTCGTAAACACGATCGTGCCCGACGCCGCGAACATGCCGCCGACGCCGTGGCACACCGAAATTTTCGCATTCGGCACTTGCGCCGGCGCGATGCCGCGCATCTGGCGCACGCTCTCCTGGAGCGCGTACATGCCGTACATGCCCGAATGCATGTAGGACAGGCCGCCGCCATTGGTATTGAGCGGCAGTTTACCACCGGGCCGCGTGTTGCCGTCCGCGATGAACTTGCCGGTCTCCTCATGCGGCATGAAGCCGAGATCCCCGAGGCCAAACAGCGGCAGATGCGCAAAGGCGTCGTAGATCATCAGGTGATCGACGTCCTTGTGCGCGATGCCGGCTTCCTTGAAGGCGAGGGGGCCGGCGGTCTTGAACGCACGCGAGGAGTTGAAAGTCTCCATCTGGCTCACCATCGGCGTTTCCACGCTCTCGCCGGTGCCCATGATATAAACGGACTTGCGCGGAAAGTCCCTGGCGCGGTCGGCCGAGGTGAGGATCAGCGCGCCGCCGCCGTCGGTGACGAGGCAGCACTGCAGCAGCCGGAACGGATAGGCGATCATGCGCGAGTTGAGCACGTCGGCGACCGTGATCGGATCCTTCATCATTGCGCGCGGATTCCTGGCCGCCCATTCGCGCTGCACGACGGCGACCGCCGCAAGCTGCTCATGGGTGATGCCGTAGGTCTTCATGAAGCGCAGCACGGGGATCGGGAACATGCTGGGCGGGCCGTAGACGCCATAGGGGGCTTCGAACTGGCCCTGCAGACTGTCGGCGGGGATCGAGCGCGGCGCCTTGCCGATCATCGACTTTCCGCTCTCGGCATGCGTGATCAGCACGGTCTTGCAAAGGCCGGCCTCGATCGCCGCGGCCGCATGACGGACGTGCAGCATGAAGGAGCAGCCGCCGACGGAGGTGCCGTCCACCCAGGTCGGCTTGATGCCGAGATAGTGGCAGACCTGCTGCGGCGTTTCGACCGCGGTCGCGAAACCGTCGATGTCGGAGAGCTTCAGTCCGGCATCGGCGATGGCGTTGAGCGCTGCATCCGCGTGGAGCTGGAGCTGCGAGGCGTTGGGGATGATTCCGAGCTCGGTGGTCTCGGCCGCGCCGACGACGGCAACCTGGTTCTTGCGCATGGCTTACCCCTTCGCCGGACGGAACACGGGCAGGGTGATCTTGTCGTCCAGTTGCTGGAACGCGACCTCGAGATTCATGTCGAGCTCCAGTGCTTCCGGCGTTTGCGGGCAGTCGATGATGTTGCTCATCATCCGCGGTCCTTCGTCAAGCTCGACCACGGCGATCGCGTAAGGCGGCGTGAAGCCCGGCGCGGCAGGGCGGTGGTTGATCACGTAGCTGTAGAGGAAGCCCTTGCCGCTCGCCTTGAAGACGGAGACCTTGCGCGAGGCGCAGGACGGGCAGAACGGGCGCGGTGGGAAGTAGACATGCGCACAAGCATCGCAGCGTTGCAGACGCAGCTCGCCCGCTTTGGTGCCATCCCAGAAGTGCTGGGTTTCCGGCGTCGGTTTCGGTCGTGCGCGCTGCGGTTCGGCCATGTCGGCAGCTCCTCCCAAAGGCGAGAACTTGATGCTCGTCCGTTTCAATCTTGATGCGCCAATTGACTATCGCGCGTCAACGGTCCAGCAAAGAGCTCTGCACGCCATGTATTCCACCATGCGCACAATTGCTGACGGCGTGCTTGTGTGCCAGTAAGTCGGCACGGTACATAAGTGCCGAGACAAGAAGAGATCGGGAGGATTCCATGTTGAGATCAGTAGGCGTTGCGCTGGTTGCAGGTCTGACCTTCGCTGCGCCGGCCCTTGCTGCGGACGCGCCGGCCGAGATCAAGATCGGCACGCTCTACGCGTCGAGCGGGCGCTATGCCTCGATCTCGATGCCGGTTCACTATGGACTGAAGCTGTGGGTCGAACAGAAGAACGCCGAGGGCGGCGTCTACGTGAAGGCGTTCGACAAGAAGATCCCGATCAAGCTCGTTGCCTATGACGATCAGAGCAATACGGCGACCGCGGCGACCTTGTACAATCAGCTCATCACCCAGGATAAGGTCGATCTTCTGGTTGCCGATTCCGGCTCGGTGCTGACCGCGCCCGCGGTTGCGATTGCCCGCGACCACAAGATGTTCCTGTTCGACCAGACCGGCACGGGCGCCAGCTTCTTCTCCAAGGACAATCCCTACATCGCCCTGATGGCCGATCCGGTGTCGACCGTCTGGCCGAAGCCGGTCGCCGATTTCGTATCGCATGATGGACCCGGCCTCGGTATCAAGAAGGTCGCGATCCTGTATGCGACCAACGAGTTCACGGGCACACAGGCCAACGCCTTCCGAAAGTTCGTCAAGGAGTCGGGCGCGCCGATCGAGATCGTCTACGATCAGGGCGTTCCCACCGAGACGACCAACTACACCGTCATCATCAACAACATCGCCAACACCAATCCGGATGCGGTGATTCACTTCGGCTATGCGCCTAACGACATCGCCTTCCTCCGCAACGTCCAGGACGTCGGCGCCAATTTCAAGATGCTGTTCTCGATCTATGCGGGTCTGGAGACCGAGCTGCTCGAGAAGAACGTTGGCGAGAAGGGACTGGAGCACGTCTTCACCTACGTCCCGCCGCAGGAGCTGAAATATCCCGTGAACTTCGGGATGAACATGGACGAGTACAAGGCGGCCTGGGACAAGAAATATACCGACGGCAAGGTCGAGTTCGGCTTCAACTCGGTCGCCGGCTACACCACGGCTCTGGTGATCGAGAAGACGCTGTCGGTCGCCACCAGCCTCGATCAGCTCGAGCTGCGCAAAGCCGTCTTCAGCCTGTCCAATCAGTTGAAGACGCTGGACGGGACCTTCGCGCTCGACGAGATGGGCGGCCAGATCGGCGAGCTGACGCCGCTCGGCCAGCTCGAGCTTGGCGATCATGGCCATCTCAAGTTCATCTCGATCTATCCCCATGAGACGGCGACCGGAAAGCCGGTCTATCCGCGTCCATGAGCCGGAAGCCCGCTGAGCAAATCGTGGGACGAGTCCTGGGAGCCGGCTGCTGATGTTGACCTACGCGTTGGTCGCGGGCGTCCTGTTCGGGCTGTATTTCAGCCTGGTCGGTATGGGGCTCAATCTCGTCTTCGGCGTCATGCGCATCGTCAATCTTGCGCATGGCGACGTCTTGATGCTCGGCGCCTTCGTGGCGCTGGGCGTCGTCACTTTGGCCGGCATCGACCCGCTGTTTGCGGTGCCGCTGGCATTCGTGGTGTTTCTGCTGGTCGGCATGCTGCTGTATTGGGTGCTGGTGCCGCGTCTGCAGGGATCGGCAAATCCCGAGATGCTGTCGATCATCCTGTTCTTCGGCCTGTCGCAGGTGGTCGAAGCCATCACCACGATCTTCGCCGGCACCAGCGAGCGCTCGATCCAGAGCCGGCTGCTCGGCACGGTTTTCTCGACCATCAAGGTCGAGCTGTTCGGCGGCAAGCCGCAGGCCGGTCCGATCCGCATTCTCGGCCAGGGATTTCCCGCGCCGTGGGTGATTGCCGCCGGAACCAGCCTGGTCGCGATCGGCCTCGTTTACGTCTATCTCTATCGCACGCGGCTCGGCACCCTGACGCGGGCCGTGATGTCGCGACGCGACGAGGCGCTGGCCTCGGGTATCGACGTTGATCGCGTCTCGGCCGCGGCCTTCGGAATCGGACTCGGGCTTGCTGCGGTTGCGGGCGTGTTTGCGCCGTTCATGTTCGGTTCGATCACGCCGGCCTTCGGCGCGGACGCGACGGTGACGTCGTTTGCGATCGTCGTGCTGGGTTCGCTCGGCAATCCGCTCGGCACGGCCCTCGGCGGTGTCGTCTACGGTGTCTGCTACATGCTGGTGCAGACCTATCTCAGCTCGTGGGCGGACCTTCTGCCCTATGTGCTGCTGATCCTGATTCTCTTGCTACGTCCGAGCGGCCTGCTTGGAAGGCGGGTGCGCGTTGCCTAATGCCGTCAAGCATGTGCTGTTCATTCTGGTGCCGCTGATCGCAGTGTTTGCGGTCCTGCCGGGCGTCTACCAGAATCATCTGCTGCTGTTCAATTTCGTCACGTTCCTGATCCTCGCGCAGGGCGTCAACATCATCTACGGCTTCACCGGCTATTTGCCGTTCGGCTATGTCGGCTTCTTCGGGGCCGGTGCCTATGGATTTGCGGTGCTGGTGATGCACTTTCAGTCGTCTGCGCTCGTGGCCGTGCTGGCGGCCGGCCTGGTCGGCGTGCTGCTCGGCCTTCTGCTGACGCCGTTGCTGCGGCTGTCAGGCGCCTATTTTGCCATTGCCAATCTGGCCGCGTCACTGGCCGTGCTGCACCTGGTCGCCAATCCCGCATTGGAGGGTATCACCAAGGGGCCGTATGGCGTGTCGCTGACGGGTACGTTCAACCCGTCGCACGCCTATTATGCAGCGCTGGTGGTGCTGACGTTGACGGTGGGCGGTGTCGTCTTCCTGAAGAACTCGAGCTTCGGGCTTGCGTTGCAGGCCGTTCGCGAGGATGCGGTGAGCGCGTCGATGGCGGGGGTCAATGTCGTCAGAATGCGCATCGCCGCCTGGCTGGCGTCAGCGCTGGTGGCGGGGCTCGCCGGCGGCATCTATGCCTGGTACGTGTCCGTGTTCTATCCCGACAACGTCTTCAGCGGCGACTTCAGCATCTTCGCGATCGTCTTCGCGCTGTTCGGGGGCGTCGCGACGATCTCCGGTCCGATCATCGGCGTCCTGATCCTGTACGGTGTCTACAATCTGATCGGGTTCACGACCCCGCAATATTTCCAGCTGATCTACGGTCTTCTTATCATGGGGTTGGTCTTGTTCCTGCCGGCCGGGCTGGTCTCGCTGGCGACGCGAAGGGGCTGGCATGTCCCCTGAGACAAAACCGATTCTCAGCGTCAACAAGCTGGTGAAGCGCTTTGGCGGCTTCGTTGCGCTCGACGGCCTCAGCTTTCACGCCGCGCCCGGCGAGGTGCTGGGGCTGGTCGGTCCGAACGGTTCGGGCAAGACCACGGCCATCAACGTGATTTCAGGCCTCTACGCGCCCGACGGCGGCGAGGTCACGTTCGATGCTGCGTCCATCGGCGGCATTGCGTCCCACAGGCTGGTCCATCGCGGCGTCAACAGGACTTTCCAGGTGCCGAAGCCGTTCATGTCGCTGACCGTGCGGGAGAACGTCAGGGTGGCCCTGGCCTACGGCCACATCGGCGGCACGCCGCCGCCGCTCGACGCGCTGCTCGACGAATATCGTTTGGCCACTGTCGCCGATCGGCCGGCAGCCGATCTCAACAGTGCGCAGCAGAAGATGCTGGATCTGGTCCGCGCCCTGGCGACGCGGCCGCGCCTGCTGCTGCTCGACGAGCTCGCCGCCGGGCTCAATCCCGCCGAGCTCGACTGGATTGCCGAGCGGATCAAGCAGCTTGCGGCCAGCGGCATGTCGATCATCGTCGTCGAGCATCTGATGGGCTTCATCGAGCACATCACCGACCGCGTCATCGTTCTCAATGCGGGGCGGGAAATCTTCGAGGGCAAGCTCGCTGCGGCCGTGAAGGAACCGCAGGTGATCGAGGTGTTCTTGGGAGGCGAGCATGCCGCCTGAAGCAACGCCTCTTCTCCAGGCGCACGGCGTCGATGCGGGCTATGGCACCATGCAGGTGCTGTGGGGCGTCGATCTCGACGTCAAGCCGGGCGAGACGGTCCTGCTGCTCGGCGCCAACGGTGCCGGCAAGACCACGTTCCTGAAATCGCTGGTCGGCCTGGTCGAGGCCCGTCACGGCAGCATCGCGCTCGGCGGGCAGGATATCGCTCATATGCGCTCCAGCGACCGCATGAAGCTCGGCATGACCTACATGTCCGAGCTTGCGGTGTTTCCCGACCTGTCGATCGAGGAGAATATCCTGGTGGGCGCTCAGGCGCTGGGACATGCCAACCCCCGCCGGCGCCTCGACGAGCTCTATGGTCTCTTTCCCGTTCTGCGCGACAAGCGCCGCGACGCCGCCTCCAGCCTGTCGGGCGGGCAACGCAAGATGCTCGGAATCGCCAAGGCGCTCGCGGCCGAGCCGAAGCTTCTCGTCATGGACGAGCCTTCCGCCGGGCTCTCGCCGCTCTTCGTCAAGGAGGTGATCCGCATCCTGAACGGCCTGCAGGGGCGCGGTATCGCGCTGTTGATCGCCGAGCAGAATATCGGTTTCCTTGAAGTGGCAACCCGCGTATTTGTTCTGGAAGGCGGGCGCATTCGCTTTTCCGGCACGGTTGCCGAGATGACCGACAACGAGGCGCTGCGGCGCGCCTATTTTGGATTGAAATAGCGCGGCTGCGTTTTGGCCGCGCCTGACGCAGGCGAACCAGACATGCCGAACGCCCCGACCCTCGCCACATTGGCCGACGATCTCGAAAGCGGCCGCACCACCTCCCGAAGTCTGGTCGAGGCGTGCATCGCCAGAATCGCCGATCCCGCCGGCGAGGGGCAGCGCGCCTTCATCCATGTCGACAAGGACGCGGCGCTCACCACCGCTGACGCCATGGATGCCCTGCGCAAGGCCAAGGCGGCGCCGTCGCGCTATGCCGGTATTCCCATCTCGATCAAGGATCTGTTCGACATCAGGGGACAGACCACGCGCGCCGGCTCCCGGGCGCTCGACGATTCCGATCCGGCCGAGCACGATGCGGCGGCGGTCGCGCGGCTGCGCAAGGCCGGCTTTGTCGTGATCGGGCGCACCAACATGACCGAGTTCGCCTATTCCGGCATCGGCATCAATCCGCACTATGGAACACCTAAAGGCGCCTGGAACCGGGACGAGGGTCATGTGCCCGGCGGCTCGTCCTCGGGCGCCGCGGTCTCCGTGCTCGACGGCATGGCCCACGGCGCGCTCGGCACCGACACCGGCGGCTCCTGCCGCATCCCCGCGGCCTATAACGGCATCGTCGGCTACAAGCCGACGCAGCGCCGCGTGCCGCTGGACGGCTCCGTGCCGCTGTCGTTCTCGCTCGACAGCATCGGGCCCCTGGCGCGCTCGGTCAGTTGCTGTGCCATTCTCGATGCGGTGCTCGCTGGCGAGCCGATCACGGCGCTCAAACCGCGTCCTGTGAAGGGCATGCGGCTGGCTGTGCCAACGACGATCGCGCTCGATGACCTCGATGCAGAGGTGTCCGCGACCTTCGAGCGTGCGCTGAAATCGCTCGCCGATCACGGCGCCCTCATCGAGCGCGTCGAGATGTCCGAATTCCACGACATCGGCCCGATGAACGCCAAGGGCGGCTTTGCAGCGTCCGAGAGCTATGCCTGGCATCGTTATCTCATCACCGCCAAGGGTGATGTCTATGATCCCCGCGTCGCCGTCCGCATCATGCGCGGCGAGGCGCAGAGCGCGGCCGACTATATCGACCTCCTCAACGAACGCCGGTCGCTGATCGCCCGCGTCAACGCCCGCATCGCGCCTTATGACGCGCTCGTGCTCCCGACTACCGCCAACACGCCACCGAAGATCGCAGATCTCGCCGACGACAAGGCGTTTACGACGCAAAACTTGCGCGCGCTGCGCAATTGCACTCTGATCAACATGATCGACGGCTGCGCCATCTCGCTGCCGGCGCATCGCGAGAGCGAGGTTCCCGTCGGCCTGATGCTTGCAGGGGCGGGCGGCTCGGACCGCCGCATCTTTGAACTTGCTGCCGGCATGGAGGCCGTCATTCGTGTTTGACCTCACTTTCACCGTCGACGCCCAGGGCACCACCACGCCGCTGACCTTGGCGATCGACCAGATGGTGATCGCCGGCTGGACCGGCCGCGATCCCGTCGCCCGCGACAAGCACATCGCCGAGCTGCAGGAGATGGGCATCGCGCCGCCGGCCTCGACGCCGATCTACTACCGCGCCTCGGCCCGCCGGCTCACTCAGGAAGACGGCATCGAATGTACCGGCGGCGATTCCTCCGGCGAGGTCGAGTTCGTGCTGATCGGCTGGCAGGGCCGCATCTTCGTCGGCTGCGGCTCCGACCACACCGACCGCAAGGTCGAGGCCTACAACGTGACGGTCTCCAAGCAGATGTGCGACAAGCCGATCGCCTCCACGCTGTGGGAGCTCGAGGACGTCATCGACCACTGGGACAAGATGGTCCTGCGCTCCTACGCCACCATCAACGGCGAGCGCGTGCTCTACCAGGAAGGCACGCTGGATGCGATGCTGCCCGTCACTGAGCTCATCGCGCGCGGTTTTGCCGGCGGCAAATTCCCGGACGGCTGCGCCATGTTCGGCGGCACCTTTGCGGCCAAGGGCGGCATCCGCCCGGCTGATCGCTTCGACTTCGAGCTCGAGGATCCCGTGCTGAAGCGGACCATCAAGCACGGCTACGATGTGACGATGCTCCCGGTGAGAGGCTAGTGCTCTCTCCAAGTCATTGCGAGGAGCCCTTGCGACGAAGCAATCCAGGCTGGTTCCGCAGAGGGATCCTGGATTGCTTCGCTCCGCTCGCAATGACGGGGAGATGGTCATCGGAAATCGGGTGGCAGAGGGTGAGTTAGCTTTGCGAAAGTGCCAGCCATGACAGCAACAGCACACAAGTCGCTCCAAAAGCCCTCCGTCGACCTAACCGCCCATGTCGACGCCCTCGACTGGCCCCAGATCACCGCCGAACTCGACTCCCACGGCAGCGCCGTCCTAAAGGGCCTGCTCACGCCGGACCAGTGCCGCGCCATCTCCAACCTCTACCCCGACGACGCCCACTTCCGCAGCCGCATCGTCATGGGCCGCCATGGCTTTGGCCGCGGCGAGTATAAATATTTCTCCTATCCGCTGCCCGATCTGATCGCGGAGCTGCGCCCGGCGCTCTACGGGCATCTGCAAGCCGTCGCCAACGGCTGGAACGAGGCGATGGGGATGGACATCCGCTATCCCTTAAGCCATGCCGCGTTCCTGAAGCGCTGCCACGAGGCGGGGCAGGTGCGGCCGACGCCGCTGCTGCTGCAATACGAGGCCGGTGACTTCAACTGCCTGCATCAGGATCTCTATGGCGAGCACGTGTTCCCGCTTCAGGTCGCGATCCTCCTGTCCGAGCCGGGGCGCGATTTCACCGGCGGCGAGTTCGTGCTGACCGAGCAGCGGCCGCGCATGCAGTCGCGCGCCGAGGTGGTTCCACTGACGCAGGGCGACGCCGTCGCCTTCGCTGTGCATCACCGCCCGGTGCAGGGGACACGCGGCACCTACCGCGTTAATCTCCGCCACGGCGTCAGCCGGATCAGGTCCGGCCGGCGCCACACCGTGGGTGTGATCTTCCATGATGCGAAATGAGCGGAGCCATTGACGGCTGATTTGTTCGACAGCGTTGCCGAGGCGCAGCCGTCACGCGAGGAGATCGCCGACGGCGCCGTGCTGCTGCGCGGCTTCGTCAAGTCGATCGAGAGCGAGTTGATCGAAGCGGTGCGCGGCATTGTGGCACAGTCGCCATTCCGGCGGATGACCACGCCGGGCGGCCATTTGATGTCGGTGGCGATGACCAATTGCGGCGAGCGAGGCTGGATCACCGATCACACCGGCTATCGCTATGATCCGGTCGACCCGCGAACCGGCGCGCCGTGGCCGGCGATGCCGCGGGTGCTGCGCGATCTGGCGCGCCGCGCGGCGGAGCAGGGCGGCTTCAACGACTTCGCGCCCGATGCCTGCCTGGTCAACCGCTACGAGCCCGGCACCCGCTTGTCGCTGCATCAGGACAAGGACGAGCTGGACTATTCAGCGCCGATCGTCTCCGTCTCGCTCGGTCTGCCCGCGACCTTCCTGTTCGGCGGCCTGGCGCGCAGCGACAAGCCGCGCCGCTTTCGCCTCGTGCATGGCGACGTCGTGGTGTGGGGCGGGCCGAGCAGGCTTGCCTATCATGGTGTCGCGCCGCTCACCGAGGGCGAACATGCGCTGCTGGGAAGGAAGCGGATCAATCTGACCTTCCGCCGGACGCGGTGATGCTTACGGCTTCGGCGGATGAATGAACGCCCACGGGCTGACTTCCGAATCCCTGGTCACTTCCACCGAGATCAAATACGGCTTGCCATGCGCCAGCGCCTTCTCCATCGCGGCCTTGAACTGGTCCGGCGCAGTGACGCGGGCGGATGCCACGCCAAAGGACTCCGCGAGCTTGACGAAATCAGGATTGACCAGGTCCGATGCGACCACGCGGCCGTCAAAGCGCTCGCGCTGGTCGCGGCGGACATTGCCATAGGCGTTGTTGTTGAACACCAGCGTCACCACGCCGATGTTGAACTGCACCGCGGTGGCAAGCTCCTGCAGGCCGAACATGAAGCCGCCGTCGCCGGTGATGGCGACCACCGGCTTGTCGGGATTGGCAACCTTCGCGCCGAGCGCGGTCGGAAAGCCCGAGCCGAGCGTGCCCTGATAGCCTGACGTGATGAAGGTGCGAGGCTGGTAGATCGGGAAGCCGTACCAGGAGGCGAAGCCGAACTGGGACAATTCATCCGTCACGATCGCGTTCGCCGGCAGCACCTCGCGCAAAATGTTGAGATACGCCATCTGCGGCTGGATGCGCTGGATCTCTGCCAGTGCGCTCGCACTCGCCTCGCGGATCGCGCCGCGGCGGCCGGTGGTCTTGCTGTAGCCGGCCTTGCTGACGGCGGCGACGAGATCGGCGGTCGCGGCCTTGGCATCGGCAACGATTGCCGCGGTCGACGGATAGCGCCGCATCTCGACGGGATCGATGTCGATGCGGATGCTCTTGAGGCCATCGGGCTGGTACGGCCAGCGCGACATCGTCGGCAATTCCAGCCGCGTGCCGATGCCGATCATCAGGTCGGTCTTGGCCCACAGCTTGTAGGCGGCGGCCATGGTGAGGCCGAGCTCATGCGCGTTGGAGACGATGCCGCGGCCGCTGCGGAAGGCGACGACGGGCGCGTCGATCATCTCGGCGAGCTCGAGGATTTCCTCGCGCGCCTCGATCGCGCCGCTGCCGACGAAGATCATCGGTGCTTTGCTGGCCTTGATCAGCGCTGCGGCCTGCTTGACGGCATCGGGATCCGGGAGCGGCGCGGGCAGGGGCTCCAGCACCCGCGCTGCGGCGGTGTCCGCGCGTTGCGTGAAGATGTCCCAGGGCATCTCGACCGAGGCGGGACCGCGCCGTCCCGATGTCATCTCCTGAAAGGCGCGTGCGACGGTGGTCGCCGCGTTGCCGGGATGTTCGATGCGGTCGGCCCATTTCACATAGGTGCGCAAGGTCGCGAGCTGGTCGGGCATCTCATGCAGATGGCCGCGGCCCTTGCCGAGAAACTGCGTCGGCACCTGGCCGGTGACGCACAGCACCGGCTCGTTGCAGCCGAAGGCCGTGAGCAGCGCCGCGCTGGCGTTGAGCACGCCGGGGCCGGGCACCACGCTGAACACGCCGGGCTTGCCGCTGGCGCGTGCATAGCCGAACGCCATGTAGCCGCAGGCCTGTTCGTGCCGCGCGCCTATCACCTTGAGTTGGGCCTGATGGAAAGCATCGAACAGGCCGTAGACCTGCGCGCCCGGCAGGCCGAACACAGTGTCGACGCCATGGGCGACGAGCCCGCTTACGATCGCTTCGCCGCCGGTGAGGGTGGTCATTGCATCATTCCATTCGTGTTGTTGTCTCAGGCTTCGTCGACGACGCCGTTGCGCAAGGTGCCGATGCCCTCGGCTGCGACCTCGATGACGTCGCCGGGCTTCAAATAGCGCGGCGGATCGAACCGTGCTCCGGCGCCGGTCGGCGTGCCCGTGACGATGATGTCGCCGGGAACGAGCGTTGCGAAGGTCGAGATATAGCTGATGAGATAGCGGAACGGGAACATCAGCCGGCTGGTTCGGTCATCCTGCCTGAGCTCGCCGTTGACATGCGTGGTGAGCCTGATGTCGGCGAGCTGTGCTTCCTTGGTGTAGGGCACGAGCCAGGGTCCAAGGCTGCCGCTGGAATCAAAGTTCTTGCCTTGGGTCACGTTGAACTTGGCGTGGCGCAGCCAGTCGCGCACCGAGCCTTCGTTGCAGAGCGTCAGGGCGGCAATGTGGTCGAGCGCAGCGCTCTCCTTGATGTGCCGGCCGGGTTTGCTGATCACCAGCACGATCTCGCCTTCATAGTCGAGCTGCGCGGAGGCGCGCGGGCGCACCAGCGGCGTGTCATGCCCGACGAAGGAGCGGGGTGACCGCATGAACATGCTCGGATATTTCGGCGCGTCCTGGCCGTCCTTGTACTCGGCGTTACGATCAGGATAGTTGACGCCGATGCAGATGATTTTCTCCGGGGCAGGCACCGGCGGCAGCCATGCGATCTCGCCGAGCGAATGAACCGGCGTGCGGCCGGCGGCCTCCTCGGCGAAGCTCACGAGCTTTCCGGCGGCGATCACCTCGCGCAGCGTCGGATAGTCCTTTGCGTAGCGCGCGGAGAGATCGACGATGCCGCCCTCGAGGACAGCGCCGTAGCGGGTTTCACTCTTGATGGAATAAGTGGCGAGGCGGGGGAGCTTCATGGCCTAATCCGCCACCAGTACATCGGCCACGAACTTCGGGTCGCGCACGGTCTGGCCCGTGAAGGGCGAGCCCTGCTCGAACCAGGAGCGCGGGGCCGGCGCGCCCCACAGCGTCTGGCGGCGCGGATCGCGCAGCGACCAGCGCAGCGGCTCGTGGTCGTGATCGCCGGTGAAGTAATCGCTGGTGTAAAGCTCGAGGCGGTGTCCGTCGGGATCGCGGACATAGAGGAAGAACGCATTCGAGATGCCGTGGCGACCAGGGCCGCGCTCGATGTTCTTCACAAAGCCCTGGGAAGCCATGACGTCGCAGAGATGGATGATGTCCATCGCCGTCGGCGTCCAATAGGCGAAGTGATGCAGCCGCGGGCCCTTGCCGTTGGTGATCGCGAAATCGTGCACGTTGCCCTTGCGATGCATCCAGGCCGCGGCGATGCGCCCGTTCGGACCGTCCTCTTCGGCATATTCGGTGAGGCGGAAGCCGAGCCGGGCATAGAAGTCGACGGTGTCCTGCACCTCGGCGGCGAACACGTTGAAATGGTCGAGCCGCTGCGGGTGGCAGCCCCGGTAGAGATCATAGCGGCGGAGCAGATGCGGCCGCCGCTCCATCGACGCATAGAGCTCGATCTGGAAGCCGAACGGATCGGTGAATTGCAACGTGCGGCCCTGGAAGGGCCGATCGGCGAAGCCGTGAGCGAGGCCGTTCTCGGACAGAAACCTTGCGGCCTTGTCGAGATCGCCGTCATTGCCGACCTTGAAGCCGAGCCTGTTGCAGGCAGGCACGGCCGCCTTGCGCAGCACCAGCGAGTGATGCTGATGCTCCTCGGCGGCGCGCAAGTAAACGACGTTGTCGTCGGCGTCCTCGACATGCAGGCCGACGATGGTCTCGTAGAACTCACGGCTCAGTTTCAGATCGGTCACGTCGAGCACGACGTGGCTGGAGCGGATGATGTTGAACGGCGGCTCGAAGATATGTTGCGGTACGGGCATTGGCGTTTCCCCTTGGTCTTCTGTCATTCCGGAGCTGCTCGCAGAGCCGGGCCCGGAATCCATCGCGCAGCAGAATTGGTGGCTGAATGGATTCCGGGCTCGTGCTTCGCACGCCCCGGAATGACCGTTCCCTACATTCCCAGTTTCTGAATCTTGTGCGTGCCCCGCGCCAGCGAGACGTGTTTGGTTTCCATGTAGAAGTCGAACGAGTAATCGCCGCCGTCGCGGCCGATGCCAGAGGCCTTCATGCCGCCGAACGGCGTCGGCAGATGGCGGACGTTCTCCGAATTCAGCCAGATCATGCCGGCCTCCAGGGCATCGGCGACGCGCAAGGCGCGGCCGACGTCGTTGGTCCAGACATAGCCTGTGAGGCCATAGCGGATGTCGTTGGCGATCTCGATCGCGTCGGTTTCGTCCTTGAAGGGCAACACGGTGAGGAACGGGCCGAACACCTCTTCCTGCGCCACGCGCATCTTGCCGTGCGCACCCGTGACCAGCGTCGGCTCGACATAATGTCCGCCGCCCGGACCGTCATAAGCCTTGCCGCCGACCGCGATGGTTGCACCATCCTGCCGCGCGACGTCGAAATAGGAGCACACTTTTGCGAGGTGCCGCTCGTGAATCAGCGGTCCGATCTCGGTGGCGGGATCGAGGGGGTGGCCGACCTTCAGCGCCTTCACGCGCGCGGTCAGCTTCTCCACGAATTTCTCCGCAATGCTCGCCTGGATCAGCAGGCGGCTCGACGAGGTGCAGCGCTCGCCATTGAGCGAGTAGATCATGAACACGACCGCGTCGAGCGCGCGGTCGAGATCGGCGTCGTCGAACACGATCACGGGGTTCTTGCCGCCGAGCTCGAAATGCACCCGCTTCAGCGTCGGCGCGCCCTGAACCATGATCGCCGATCCCGTCGCGCTCTCGCCGACGAAGCCGATCGCCTTGATGGCGGGATGCTCGGTCAGCGCCTTGCCGGCCTCTTCGCCAAAACCATGCACGGTGTTGAGCACGCCGTCGGGGACGCCGGCTTCCTTGACCAGCCGCGCCAGAATGGCTGCCGTCACCGGCGACCACTCGGCCGGCTTGTGTACGACGGTGCAACCTGCGGCGAGGGCAGGGGCGATCTTCCAGGTCGAGAGCATGAACGGCGTGTTCCACGGCGTGATCACGCCGACGGGGCCGATCGGCACACGAGTCGAGATATTCCAGTGCTCATCGCTCGGCGTGTTGAGGCCGTCGCGCGCCTCGGCGCATTTGTCGGCGAAGAAGCGGAAGTTTTCGGCGGCGCGGATCGCGGCCTTGGCCATGAAGCGGTAGGCTTGGCCGGTGTCGATGCATTCGAGCACCGCGATGTCGTCGGCATTGTCCTCGATCGCATCGGCGACGCGATGCAGCAGCTTGCGCCGCATCGCCGGTCCCATGTCGCGCCAGGATTTGAAGGCGAGGGAAGCAGCGGTCGCCGCTGCGTCGATGTCCTCGGCATTGCCACGCGCGACGCTGGCGAGCACGGCGCCATCGACTGGCGAGTTCGTCTCGAAAGTCCGGCCCGAGACCGAGGGCACGATCTTGCCTTCGATCATGTGGCCGATGCCGTCCGCGCGCAGCTTTTTCAGCAGCGGAGCGACGCGGTCGCGGTTGGCCTGGAACAGATCGGCTTTCGGCGTGGGCTTATCCATGGGTGGCCTCCACCTTCAAGGCGTCGTGGATGTTGTTGCGCTTCCAGCTGGTGTCCTTGTCGTTGATCTGCATGTCGAACGACAACGCGAACTTGCTACCAGCAAAGACGGGATCGAGATGCTTTGACAGCGCCTGGAACACGTGCTCGCCGGCTTTCTGCCGGGTCGGAAGATCGCGGCCCTCGCCGATGCGCAAGACCATGTCGAGAAAGCCGTAGTCCTGCCGGTCATCGGCAATCGCATAATGCTCGCATCTGACCGCGCGGACGCGGATGCCGCCGAGCGGGAAGATGCCGGTCTCGACCGCGGCCTTGCGTACCACTTCGCACACCGCTGCGATGTCGAGACGACTATCGAGATTGGCCGAATATTCGATCGTGAAATGCGGCATGGCGGTTTCACTCCCTGTGTCGTCTCATTGCTTTCTAAGCGAAGTAGCAGCTCACCGAGCCGTAGGCGCCATAATCGGCCTGAATTGTGTCGCCCTTGCGGGTCTCGATCGGACGGATGAAGGAGCCGGCCAGTACGACCTGGCCAGGCTCGAGCGCAAGGCCGAGCGGCGCGATCTTGTTGGCAAGCCAGGCGACTGATGTTGCGGGATGATTGAGCACGCCGGCGGCAAGGCCGGTTTCCTCGATCTGGCCGTTCCTGAAGCAGAGCGCACCGATCCAGCGCAAATCCGCATCCAGCGGACGGATCGGCCGTCCGCCGAGCACGATACCGGCATTCGCGGCGTTGTCGGCAATGGTGTCGTAGATTTTCCGCGAGGCCCTGGTCTTGGGATCGACGCGCTCGATCCGTGTGTCCAAAATCTCCAGCGCGGGCACCACGAAGTCGGTGGCGTTGAGGACGTCGAACATCGTGCAGTCGGGCCCCGACAGGCGCTTGCTCATGACGAAGGCGAGCTCGGCCTCGACGCGCGTCGCGATGAAGCGCTCGGTCGGAATGAGCCCGCCATCGGCGAAGAACATGTCGTCGAGCAGCACGCCGGAATCAGGCTCGTCGATGTTGAGCGCGCTCTGCATCGCCTTCGAGGTCAGGCCGATCTTGTGGCCTTTGACGAGGCGTCCCTCGGCGACCTTGATATCGACCCACGCCCTTTGAATCGCGTAGGCATCGGCGATGGTGATCTCGGGGAAATCCTGCGACAGCTGCCGGATCTGCACGCGGGTCTTCTCCGCCTGGTGCAGACGGCCCGCGCAAGCTTGGATATCGTCGTTGGATAGCGCCATGGATGATCTACGAAATCGTGGTGCCGAGATACTTAACATGTTAAGTTAATGCGTCAAACAGATTCTGGCTTGCTGCACTGCAAACGTTGCGGTCTGAAGGCGCGGCATTGAAAGAGGGACATGGCAAAGAGACCGGCTGACCCCACCAACGCAGGCGCACCCGCCGCGCGCCAAGTGCCGATGCGCGACTTCTCGCGTTCGCTGCCGATGTCACTGCTCCGGGCGCGCGAGGCGGTGATGCGGCAATTTCGCCCCAAGCTGCGCGAGCACGGTCTGACCGAGCAGCAATGGCGCATTTTGCGCGCGCTCGCCGCCATCGAGGCTGCCGAGGTCACGGAACTCGCGCGAACTGCGTTTCTCCTGGGGCCAAGCCTGTCGCGGATTCTGCGCGATCTGGAGGCGCGCAATCTGATCGAGCGCAGGACCGCGAAGTCGGACCAGCGCCGCAGCATGGTCTCGATCTCGAAAGAGGGAGTGAAGCTGATGGCCTCCGTCGCGCCGTCGTCGGAGGCGATCTATGCCGAGATCACGCAGCGCTTCGGCGCGCGCAAGCTGGCCGAGTTGCAGGAGATGCTCGGAGAGTTGGAACAGAGTCTCGCCGAACTTGGCGCCGCCGACGGGGCAAGTGCCGAGGAGTGAACAGCAGATATGCGCGAGAGCGCGGCGTCGGCCGTGGACATCGCCGCTTTTTTTGGCTCAAAGTGCCGCGCGAGCCGATCACCCCAAATCGGGGCCGTGGCGGATGACGCCAGCCTTGCCGGATGATATCCGGGCGGCGATAATGAACATCGCCCGCAGGGTCGAAGCGTCCCAACAACAAAGAAGGAAGGCAACGTGGCGAACAAGGTCAAGGAAATCTGGAAGTCGGGCAAGGCCGTGGTCAATGCGTGGCTCGCTATTCCCTCCGGCTTCTCTGCTGAGATGATCGCGCAATGCGGCTTCGACAGCGTCACCGTCGACATCCAGCACGGCGTGCAGGACTATCAGTCGATGGTGCAGTGCTTCCAGGCCATGGACAAGCACCCGGTCGTCCCGATGGTCCGCGTGCCCTGGAACGAGCCCGGCATCATCGGCAAGGTGCTCGACGGCGGCGCCTATGGCGTGATCTGCCCGATGGTCAACACGGCGCAGGAAGCCAGGAACCTCGTTTCCTACTCCAAATATCCGCCGCAGGGCGTCCGCTCGAACGGCCCGATCCGCGCCGGCATGTACGGCACCGCGGGCTCCTACCAGAAGACCGCGAATGCCGACACCATCCTGCTGCCGATGATGGAGACCAAGACCGCGGTCGAGAACATGGAGGCGATCCTCGACGTCGAGGGCATCGACGGCGTCTATATCGGCCCGTCCGACCTCGGCTTCTCCTACGGCCTCGAGCCGAAGCTCGATCGCTCCGAGCCCGAGATCCTCGCGATCTACGAGAAGATCATCAAGGAGTGCGGCAAGCGCGGCCTCAACCCCGGCATCCATTGCAGCGGCGCCGAAGGCGCTGCGCGCGCCATCAACATGGGCTTCAAGCTGGTGACGCTCTCCAACGAGGTCGGCCTGATGACGACCTACGCCAAGATGCAGGTCAACGCCACCCGCAAGGAATCGGGCGGCAAGGCCTGATCGTTTTGCGTGTCCCGGACACGGTGCGGCACCAAAAGCGCGTTTGCGCGCGTCTTGGACGCGCTATGGCGCCGCTCCGCAGAGCCGGGATCCAGAAGCTGGCGAACGAGATGATAGATGGGCCCCGGTTCAGCAGCGCACCGTTTCAAGCTGCGCTGCGTCCGGAGCACGATACTTGAAGACCCAAGGAGACTCCCATGACCATCAGCCCCGTCATCCGCCTGCATCCCGATGATGGTGTGCTGATCGCGCGCGCCAGCCTGCCGCCGGGGACGGTCGTGGCCGACGGCGTCACCACGGTCGAGCGCATTCCCTCCGGCCACAAGGTCGCGATCAAGCCGTTTGCGGTGGGCGAGCCTGTGATCCGCTACGGCCAGATCATCGGTTTTGCGACGGCGCCGATCGCGCCGGGCCAGCACGTGCATGTGCAGAACATCGGTATGGGCGATTTCGCCAAGGACTACGCCTATTGCGCCGACGTCAAGCCGACGCCGAATTTCGATCTGCCGGCGACCTTCGAAGGCATCCGCCGTCCGGACGGCCGCGTCGCCACGCGCAATTATATCGGCATCCTCACCTCGGTGAATTGCAGCGCGCATGTCGCGAGCCTCGTCGCCGACGTCTTCAAGAAGAACCCGTTCACGGGCGACAATCCGCTGGCCGAATTCCCCAATGTCGACGGCGTCGTCGCGCTGACCCACAAGACCGGCTGCGGCATGACGCAGAACGAGCCGCTCGCGCTGCTCCGCCGCACCCTCGGCGGCTATGCGCGGCACGTCAATTTCTCCCATGTCATCGTGCTCGGGCTCGGCTGCGAGGTGAATCAGATCGGCGGCCTGATGGAAGAGCAGAAGCTTGCGGGACGCCTGCGCGCGATGGACATCCAGGAGGTCGGCGGCACCCGCAAGACCGTGGAAGCCGGCATTGCGTTCGTGCGCGAGGCGCTGGCCGACGCCAACAAGGTCAAGCGCGAGGCGGTGCCGGCGAGCGAGCTCACCGTGGCCCTGCAATGCGGCGGCTCGGATGGCTATTCGGGTGTATCGGCCAATCCGGCCTTGGGCGCGGCCAGCGATCTGATCGTCCGCCATGGCGGCACCGTGATCCTGTCGGAGACGCCGGAGACCTACGGCGCCGAGCATTTGCTCACGCGCCGCGCCGTCAGCCGGGAGGTCGGCGAGAAGCTGGTCGATCTCATGCGCTGGTGGGACGAATACACGACGCGCGAAGGCGCCGAGATGAACGCCAATCCGAGCCCCGGCAACAAGGCCGGCGGCCTCACCACAATTCTGGAAAAGTCGCTCGGCGCGATGGCCAAGGCCGGCACCACCAATCTCGTCGAGGTGCTGCGCTATGCCGAGCCCGTCACCAAGAAGGGCTTTGTCTTCATGGACACGCCTGGCTACGACCCCGTCGCGGCGACGGGACAGGTCGCCGGCGGTGCCAACCTCGTCTGCTTCACCACGGGGCGCGGCAGCGTGTTCGGCTGCAAGCCCGCGCCCTCGATCAAGCTCGCCACCAACACGCCCATGTACAAGCGCATGGAAGAGGACATGGACGTCAATTGCGGCACCATCCTCGAAGGTGACGAGAGCGTCCAGGAATGCGGCCAGCGCATCTTCGATCTCATCCTCAAGACCGCGTCGGGCCAGCCGACCAAGAGCGAGAGCTTCGATTTCGGCGGCGCCGAGTTCGCGCCCTGGGTGCTGGGCGCGACGATGTGATCGCGCTGTTGCGGTATCAGGCAACGGTGGTGACGCCTCCCTAAGTAGTGATACGGAGGTGTCATTTGATCGCACCGGTTCTCGCGCACACGTCTGCTTAATATTTTCTGCCCTAATCCTACAACAATGCGGACTCCACTCCAACGAGGCGTTCGCCTTTGAGGATTGGCGACAGATGACGCGCACGATACGGCCGACCGGCGTGGAGAGTTTCCTCGGCGAGGAGGAGCTGATCGTGTCGAAGACCGATCTCAAGGGCCGCATCACCTACGCCAACGACGTCTTCATCCGCATGGCCAAATATACCTACGCGGAGCTGATGGGCGCGCCACATAGCCTGATCCGCCATCCCGACATGCCGCGCGCCGTCTTCAAGCTGCTGTGGGACACGCTGCAATCCAAGCAGGAGATCTTCGCCTACGTCGTCAACCTGGCGAAGGACGGCAGCCATTACTGGGTGTTCGCCCACGTCACGCCGACTTTCGACGAGCGCGGCAATATCGTCGGCTATCACTCCAACCGCCGCAAGCCCGATCCGGTCCAGATCGAGCGCGTCAAGCCGATCTACAAGACGTTGTGCGCCGAAGAGGCGCGTCACGCCAATGCCAAGGACGGCATGCATGCGAGCTTCGATGCGATGGTCGGACTCCTAAAGCAACAGGGTGTCGGTTACGATGAATTTGTGCTCTCTCTCTAAGGCGCAGGGAGCGACCGCGCTCGCATGCATTCTTGCCGTCGTTGCGTTCGCCCTCGCGCTGCTCGACGTGAGCGGACTCCCCACTGCTGCATTGTTCGGCGCGATCATTGCGTCGCTCGGCTACGCCCTCTGGTGCCAGCGTCGCACGGCGGTGGTCCTCGATGAGGTCACCGATGTCTGCCGCAAGGCTTCGCGCGGTGATCTCGAAGCGCGTATCCTCAGTGATCGTCAGGCCGGCCGGATCGGGTCGATCCAGAAATCGGTCAACGACATGCTCGACATCACCGACGCCTTCGTCCGCGAGGCTTCGGCGTCGATGGACTATGCCAGCCGCGGCAAGTATTTCCGCAAAATCCTGGCACGCGGTCTGCCCGGCTCCTTTCGCCGCTCGGCCAGCGTGATCAATTCCGGCACCGACGGCCTCGGCCGCCGCGTGGTCGAGATCGGCGATCTCGCAAGGCAGTTCGGGACTCATCTCGACGGCGTCGCCGGTACGCTGATGGGTGCGGCGACGGATCTCGAATCCGACGCGGACCAGATGGCGACCGCGGCCGAGAAGACCAGCCGGCAGACCTCGGGCGTGCTCAGCGCCTCCGACCAGGCCTCGCGCAACGTCGCGACCGTCGCCAGCGCCGCCGAGCAACTGGCATCCTCGATTGCCGAGATCGGCCGCCAGGTCACCGGCTCGACCGCGAGCACGGGCCGCGCCGTGACCGAAGCCAATCGCGCCGGCAGCGAGATACGCACGCTAGCGGACGCGGCGCTGCGGATCGGCGACGTCGTCAAATTGATCAGCGAGATTGCTTCGCAGACCAATCTGCTCGCACTCAACGCCACCATCGAGGCGGCGCGCGCCGGTGAGGCCGGCCGCGGCTTTGCGGTCGTCGCGTCCGAAGTCAAGAGCCTCGCCAACCAGACCGCCAAGGCGACCGAGGAGATCAGCGCCAAGGTCGGCGAGATGCAGCAATCGACCACCAACTCGGTCGCGGCCGTCGAGGCGATCGCGCAGACCATTGCCGAGATCGACGGCATCACCGCCTCGATCGCGACCTCGATCGAGCAGCAGGGCCTTGCCACCCGCGAGATCGCCCGCAACGTCCAGGAAGCCTCGGCCGGCACCGCACAGATGTCCTCCAACGTGACAGGCATCAGCGAAGCCGCCGCCGACACCGGCCGTGTCGCTGCCCGCGTCAACAGCGCCTCCGATCGCGTCCACAGCGAGGTCGGGACGCTCCGACGCGAGGTGACGCAGTTCTTGCAGCGGCTGACCTCGGCGGCGTAACGCCGCCTCACACAGTTTCTGTCGTCCCGGACAAGCGCGCCTTAAGCGCGCGCCGATCCGGGACGACTTGCCTGGGGGGCACCGCGGAGCCACTCTCTCTATCATCGCCCGGGCCCGCACCTTGCATAGGCACGCTCTGCCCGTTGTTAGTGCTTGATCGCATTCACATCAGGTGTTCTGCTCAAAAAAGCTGCTGGAGCACCGCACCCCGTGTCGATCTACGTCGCATTACACCACGTCACCCACTACAAATACGACCGCCCGATCGATCTGGGACCGCAGACCATCCGGCTGCGGCCGGCGCCGCATACGCGGACGCCGATCCTGAGCTATTCGCTCAAGGTCACGCCATCAAACCATTTCGTAAACTGGCAGCAGGACCCGCAGGGCAACTGGCTCGCGCGCTACGTTTTTCCGGAGAAGACCACCGAGCTGAAATTCGAGGTCGACTTCACGGCGCAGATGACGACGGTCAACCCGTTCGACTTCTTCGTCGAGCCCTATGCCGACAGTTTTCCGTTCGAATACCCGAGGGACCTCAAGACCGAGCTCGCGCCTTATCTCGAGACCATCAAGCCCGATCCCGAATTCGCGAAATATCTGGCCTCGATCCCGCGCGAGGCGCCGAACACGGTCAACTTCCTGGTCGATCTCAATCGCGAGCTGCAGAAGAAGATCAGCTACATCATCCGCATGGAGCCCGGCGTGCAGACGCCGGAGGAGACGCTCACCTCCTGCGCCGGCTCGTGCCGCGACTCCGCCTGGCTCCTGATCCAGACCTTCCGTCATCTCGGCCTCGCCGCGCGCTTCGTCTCCGGCTATCTGATCCAGATCCGCCCCGACATCGATCCGATCGAGGGGCCGCCTGAGGTCGAGAACGACTTCACCGATCTGCACGCCTGGGCCGAGGTCTATCTGCCGGGCGCGGGCTGGATCGGCTTCGATGCGACGTCGGGCATGCTGGCAGGTGAGGGGCACATCCCCGTCGCCGCCACGCCGCATTATCGCTCGGCCGCGCCGATCTCGGGCGGCGCCGGCTTTGCCGAAGTCGAGTTCGCCTTCGACATGAGCGTGAAGCGCATTCGCGAGGCGCCGCGCATCACAAAGCCGTTCTCGGACGATTCCTGGGCGCGGCTCAACGATCTCGGCGAGCAGGTCGACGGCGATCTCGCCACGCAGGACGTGCGCCTCACCATGGGCGGTGAGCCGACCTTCGTGTCGGTCGACGATCTCGAAGCGGCGGAGTGGAATACGGAAGCCGTCGGTCCGACCAAGCGCGCGCTCGGCGACGATCTGATCCGCCGCCTGCGCAATCGCTTCGCGCCGGGCGGGCTTTTGCATTACGGCCAGGGCAAATGGTATCCGGGCGAGAGCCTGCCGCGCTGGGCGTTCGGCCTTTACTGGCGCAAGGACGGCGTGCCGATCTGGAAGAACGCCGACCTCATTGCAAAAATCGAAAATCCGAGGCGCGCCCAGACCGAGGACGCCGAGGATTTCATGGAGGGCACGGCGGTGCGGCTCGGGCTCGATCCCGGCTACATCATTCCAGCCTATGAGGACACCGTCTACTGGCTGCAGAAAGAGGCCGAGCTTCCGGTCAACGTCGATCCCTCCAATTCGCAATTGTCCGATCCCGAGGCGCGCGCGCGCATGGCGCGGGTGTTCAACCAGGGCCTGCGTGCGCCGCGCGGCTTCGTGCTGCCGGTGCAGCGCTGGAACGCGCCGCCGCGCTGGCGCAGCGAGCGCTGGCAGCTCCGGCGCGGGCATCTGTTCCTGTCGCCTGGCGATTCACCGCTCGGCCTGCGCTTGCCGCTCGGCTCGCTCGGCTATGTCCCGCCCAATCAATATCCCTACATCGTCGAGCAGGACCCGATGGAGACACGCGGCAAGCTGCCGGTGTTCACGCCGCCGGCGCGGCCGAAATCGCCGCAGCGGGTCGCGCCCGAGAAGCTCAACACCTCCGTCCCCGTCCGCACGGCGCTGTCGATGGAAGTGCGCGACGGCGTGATCTGCGCCTTCATGCCGCCGGTCGAGCGCATCGAGGATTATCTCGAGCTGATCGCGGCGATCGAGGCCACCGCCGAGGAGATGCAGCTCCAGGTCCATGTCGAGGGCTATGCGCCGCCGTTCGATCCGCGCATCGAGGTCATCAAGGTGACGCCCGATCCCGGCGTCATCGAGGTCAACATTCAGCCGGCGCAGAGCTGGCGCGACGCGGTCGAGATCACCTCGGGTCTCTATGAGGATGCCGGCAAGGTCCGTCTCGGTGCTAACAGGTTTCTGCTCGATGGCCGCCACACCGGCACCGGCGGCGGCAATCACGTCGTGATCGGCGGCTCGAGCCCGCAGGATTCGCCGTTCCTGCGCCGGCCTGATCTCTTGAAGAGCCTCGTGCTCTATTGGCAGCGTCATCCGTCGCTGTCCTATTTCTTCTCGGGGCTCTTCATCGGCCCGACCAGCCAGGCGCCGCGCATCGACGAAGCCCGTCACGACAGCATCTATGAGCTCGAGATCGCGCTCTCGCACGTGCCGCCGCCCGGCTACCAGGTGCCGCTGTGGCTGGTGGACCGGCTGTTCCGGCATCTGCTCGTCGACATCACCGGCAACACCCATCGCTCCGAGATCTGCATCGACAAGCTCTATTCGCCTGATGGCCCGACCGGACGTCTCGGTCTCGTCGAATTCCGCGCGCTCGAAATGCCGCCGGATCCGCGCATGTCACTGGCGCAGCAGCTCCTGATCCGCGCGCTGATCGCAAAGTTCTGGCGCGAGCCGCAACAAGGCAAGTTCGTGCGCTGGGGCACGGCGCTGCATGATCGCTTCATGCTGCCGCATTTCATCTGGGAAGATTTCCAGGACGTGCTCTCCGAGTTGAAAAGCTCGGGCTACGCGTTCGAGCCGGAATGGTATCTGGCCCAGCTCGAATTCCGCTTCCCCGCCTTCGGCCGCGTCCATCACGGCGGCGTGACGATGGAGCTGCGGCAGGCGCTGGAGCCCTGGCACGTCCTCGGCGAAGAAGGCTCGGCCGGCGGCACCGTGCGCTATGTCGATTCGTCCGTCGAGCGGCTTCAGGTCAAGGCGGAAGGGTTCGTCGAAGGCCGCCACATCATCACCTGCAACGGCCGCCGCCTGCCGATGACCTCGACCGGGCGCTCGGCCGAGGCCGTGGCCGGTGTCCGCTTCAAGGCCTGGCAGCCGGCCTCCGGCCTGCACCCGAGCATCCCGGTTCATGCGCCGCTGACCTTCGACCTGATCGACACCTGGAATGGCCGCTCGCTCGGCGGCTGCGTCTATCACGTCGCCCATCCCGGCGGCCGCAACTACGAGACCAAGCCCGTCAACACCTACGAGGCCGAGGCGCGGCGGCTGGCGCGCTTCCAGGACCACGGCCATACGCCGGGGCCGATGCAGCCGCCGCCCGAGGAACGCACAAATGAATTCCCGCTGACCCTCGACTTGCGGACCTCGCTCCTGCAATGAGTATGATGGTGGGGCAGGGAGAGGCGCATGGGCGAGGGCGCAGCCGAAGGCGACAGAGGGACAGGTAGGGCGCAAAGCCAGCGTGAGGGCCAGCGCCGCCTCGCGCAATGGGTTCGCGACTATCGTCGCCTGCCCGGCATCCCTGACGAGTTCCTGGGGCCCGACGGTGCCCCGCGCCCGGTCTGGAGCCGGTTCTTCGACGCTTTCGGTGCACTGGCGCCTGACGAGGTCGAGCGGCGCTTTGGCATGGCCGACCGTCACCTGCGCGAGGCCGGCGTCACCTACCGCGCCCCCGGCGACAGCGCCGACCGGCCCTGGATGCTCAGCCATCTGCCGCTGCTGATTGACGAAACCGACTGGAAGCAGCTCTGCGCCGGCATCACCCAGCGCGCCGAGCTTCTGGAGCGTGTGCTGCGCGACATCTATGGCGAGGGCCGGCTGATCGCGGAGGGCGCGCTGCCGGCCGGTGCGATCGCCGGCAGCCCCGAATATCTCCGCCCGGTCTGCGGCGTGCCGCCGCCGGGCGGGCGCTATCTCTCGCTCTATGCCGCCGATGTCGGCCGCGGGCCGGATGGCCGCTGGTGGGTGCTCGGCGACCGCACGCAGGCGCCGTCGGGCGCGGGCTATGCGCTCGAGAACCGCCTGGTGCTCTCGCGTGCCTTCTCCGATCTCTACAAGTCGATGAACGTGCCGCGCGTCGCGCCGTTCTTCGAGGCGTTTCGCGACAGTCTTCGCGCCCGTGCCGATCGCGACGAGCCGCGCATCGGCGTGCTCACGCCCGGCAGTTTCAGCGAGACCTATTTCGAGCACGCGACGCTGGCGCGCTATCTCGGCTTCCTGCTGGTCGAGGGCGACGATCTCGCCGTCAGCGACAACCGCATCCACATCCGCACCGTGGCGGGGCTGAAGCGGCTCGACGTGCTCTTGCGCCGTGTCGATTCCAATTCGCTCGATCCGCTCGAGCTCGATGCCTCCTCGCATCTCGGCGTGCCCGGCCTGATCGACGTGCTGCGCAAGGATGGCGTCGTGGTCGCCAACATGCCGGGCTCGGGCGTGCTGGAAGCGCGGGCGCTGCTCGGCTTCCTGCCGGCGCTGAGCCGCCGCCTGCTCGGCGAAGAGCTGAAGATGCCGCATATCGCGACCTGGTGGTGCGGTCAGAAATCGGCGCGCGACGAGGTGTTGTCGCGGCTCGACGAGGTCGCTATCGAAGGTGCCTATCGGCGCGGCGTACCGGGCTTCGACTCGAACGGTCCGGTGCTCGCGAGCGAGCTCGATGTCACCGGACGTCAGCGCCTGATCGATGCCATCGGCACGCGCGGCATGGATTATGTCGGCCAGGAGGTGGTGCGCCTCTCCACGATGCCGGTGTGGGAGCAGGGCCAGCTGACGCCGCGTCCCTTCGTGCTGCGCGTGTTTGCGGCCGCAACGCCAGATGGCTGGGCCATCATGCCCGGCGGCTTCTGTCGGATCGCCGAGCAGGCGGACGCGCGCGCGGTGTCGATGGGCGATGGTGCGCGTGCCGCCGACGTCTGGGTTGTCTCCGAGAAGAAGGTCTCGACAGCATCGCTGCTGCCGGCAACCGACAAGGTCCGCATCCGCCGCATCGCCGGCGTGCTGCCGAGCCGCGCCGCCGACAATTTGTTCTGGCTCGGCCGCTATCTCGAGCGCGCCGAAGCGACGCTGCGGCTGGTGCGCGCACTGGGCTCACCGAGCGGGCCCAACAAGGGCACCGCAGCCTCGCTGCAATCGGCCGAACGGATCCAGCGCCTGCTGGTGACCTGGGGAGCGATCTCGCAAACCTCGCGCGCGGCGCCGGGGCGCATCGTCGCCGAAGCTTTGCAGAGCGAGGCGCGTTTCGGCTCGGCGCTGTCGCTGGTGCGCTCGGCGCTGCGCACGGCCACCTCATTGCGCGAGCGGCTGTCGCCGGACGCCTGGCAGGTCATCACCGAGATGGCCGAGCGCCTCTCCTACGAGGTCGAGGACGACGACAGCGTGCTGAGCGCCGCCGAACTGACCCTGCAGGAGCTTGCGAGCTTCGCAGGGCTTGCGCAGGAGAACATGAACCGCGCCGCCGGCTGGCGCTTCCTCGATATCGGGCGCCGTACCGAGCGCGCCATCAACACCACGCGCTTCGCGCGGCAGTTCGCCTATGACGAGGCCGGCGACGAGGACCTCGATATCCTTCTGACGCTGGTGGATTCCCAGATCACCTATCGCTCGCGCTATCTGCTGGCGCCGATCCTGGCGCCGGTGCGCGATCTCGCGGTGCTCGACAGCTACAATCCGCGCTCGGTCGCCTTCCAGGTCGCGACCTTGAACGAGCATATCGCGGCGCTGCCGAGCCTGAAGGAGCACGGCCTGATCGAGAAGCCGCAGCGGCTCGCGGTGGCGGTGCAGGCAATGCTGGCAACCGCGGAGGCCGAGAAGCTCGAAGTCAAGGCGCTGTTTGCGCTGGAGCAGGATCTGCTCAGCCTCGCCGAGGCGATCGGGCTGCACTATTTCCCGCACGGTCCGAATGCGAGCCGGCCGGAAAAATTGACGGGGCTGGCGTGATCTACGACATCCGGCACGTCACTACCTACGAATATGAGAGCCCGGTCAGCTTCGCCCGCTGCACGCTGCGGCTCGAGCCGAACAGCGGTCACGGTCAGGAGCTGATCTCGCACAAGGTCGAGATCCGCCCGCGTCCGTCCGAGCGCAACGTCCGCCGCGACTTCTTCGGCACGCTGACCGAGAGCATCGTGATTGAAGCCGCGCATCGCAATTTGCGCATCGACTCGCGCTCGCGCGTTTCCGTCGATCGCAAGCCGCCGGCGCGCGATGCCGCGAGCCCGGCCTGGGAGAGCATCCGCGACGTTGCCTTCGAGGCCACGAGCCTCGGTCCGTCCTCGCCCGTCGGCTATGTCTTTGCGAGCCCGCTGGTGCCGGTCTTGCGCCCCGTCAGTGCCTATGCCGCGAACAGCTTCAAGCCCGATACCGGCATCCTCGCCGGCGCGGTTGATCTCATGCACCGCATCCGCGCCGAGTTTCGCTACGACCCCAAGGCCACCGCGATCTCGACGCCGCTCGATGAGGTCTTCGACAAGCGCCATGGCGTCTGCCAGGATTTTGCTCATGTCATGATCGCGGGGCTGCGCGGGCTCGGCCTGCCTGCGGCCTATGTCAGCGGTTACTTGCGCACCATTCCGCCGCCGGGCCAGGCGCGCTTGCAGGGCGCGGACGCAACCCATGCCTGGGTGTCGCTATGGTGCGGGGCGGAGCTCGGATGGATCGATTTCGATCCGACCAACGATCTCCTGGTCGCCAACGACCACATCGTGCTTGCGGTCGGCCGCGACTTCTCCGATGTGTCCCCGGTCGACGGCATCATCGTCGGCTCGCCGAAGCAGAAGCTCGGCGTCGCCGTGGACGTGCTGCTGGTGGAATGACCGTAGTTTCACCGATTCCGCTGTGTGACCGAATGCGTCCAGGCGCGGGAAATTTGTTTCATCGTATTTCCTCGATCCGCCGAACCGCGGCGCATTAACACGCTGTTAACGCTACCCCGCGACATATTGGCTCAGTTTCAACGCTGCTGAAGTCGAACCATGGTCGAGGGACTTGCATTGCTGACGGAGGCCGCCGAGCAGGTGGCGCTGTCGCGAATGCTGCGGAGTTTCAGGCCCGATCTGGCAATCTGGCCCGTGTCTGATATCGAAGAGCTCCGCAGCATCGATGCCTCGGTCCTCCGCAACGCCCGCCTGGTCGCCTTCGCGTCCGGCATCATCGTGCCGGCCGATCTGCTCGCACGCTTTGGCCGCGGTGCCTACAATTTTCATCCGGGGCCGCCGAACTATCCGGGCTGGGCTCCAGCCCATTTCGCGCTTTATGACCGCGTGGAGACGTTCGGTGTGACCTTCCACGCCATGGCGGAACGGGTCGATTCCGGTGCGATCCTCGACGTGGTGTCGTTTCCGATCCCGCAAGGCTGCACCATCATGCGCCTCGGCGAGCTCGCCTATGCTCACCTGCTGCAATTGTTCGAAGTGTGGGCCGAAGCCCTGGCGTGCGAGACGTTGCTGATGCCGCGTTGCGCGCTGTCCTGGAGCGGCCGCACCAATACGCGCCGCAGCTACAGGCAGGCTTGCGACATCCCGCTCGACATCTCCAGGGATGAGCTGTGGCGCCGCATGCGCGCCTTTGGCGGCAATCATTACGGCATCGCGCCTGCGATCAATCTGCATGGTGTCACCTTCAGGGCGTCACCGCCGGAGACCACATGACGTCACCATTGACGGCCCTCGCACTGCCTGCCGCCGGCACGCCAAGTATCGCGGACATGCTGCGCACCGGGCGCGAGTACTACCGGCGTGGCGAGATCAAGCCCGCGATCGCGGTATTTCAGGCCGGGCTCGCGCTTGCGGCGACCACGTCGATCGGCGTCGTCGTCGACGGCGTTGCCGATCTGCACGCGGCGCTCGCCAATGCCTTCATGCTCTGCGACGATATCGGATCCGCGGCCGAGAACTACAAGGCGGCCCTGCGCATCGCGCCGCATCTCGTCGCCTGCTGGTGCAATCTCGGCATCGTCCATCAGCGCACCGGCATGATCCAGGATGCGATTTCGCTGTACCTGGAGGCGCTCAGGCGCAATCCGGGCCATCGGCCGTCGCGCACGAATTTGGTTCAGGCGCTGACGGCAACGCGGCAGTTCGCGATCGCCAGGACTCTGCTGCTCGAATTGATCGAGGAGACGCCCGACGACGCCGATCTCCGCAGCCAGCTCGGCAAGGTCTGCTTCGAGCTCGGCGAGACCGGTGAGGCCGTGGCGCAGTTCGAGCAGGCCGTGGCGCTCGCGCCCGGACAGGCCGAGAATTTCTACTGGGTCGGGGCGATCCGTCAGGCCCGCGGCGAACAGGAGGAGGCGGAGGCGGCATACGCCCACGCCGCGCAAGTGCATCCGATCCTGCGCCGGCAGGCGACCCAATCGCCGCCGGCGTTCCGGGCGCTAGCGCTGTTTGCTCCTTTCGTCGGCAATACGCCGGTCGAATACCTGTTCAGGGACTGCGCCTACCAGACCAGCATCCTGTCGCTGCTATCGGGCTGCCGGCCGGATATCGCGCTGCTGGCGCGCGAGGCCGACATCGTCGTCAACCTCGTCTCCGATGCCGATCAGGGCACGGAAGTGCTTCCGCTCGCCTTGGCCATTGCACGCGGCCTCGGCAAGCCCGTCGTCAACGATCCCGAAAAAATCCGGAGTACGACGCGTGACGCCACGGCTCTGGCGCTGGCCGACGTCGAGGGCTGCCGCGTGCCGCGCACGGTCCGCATCGCAGCCGGCGAGGGGCTTCCCGACGGGTTTGAACTCGCTTTTCCGCTGCTGGCGCGCCAGGCCGGCATGCATGGTGGCGACGTCTTCGAGAAGCTCGAGGACGCCGCTGCGCTGGTCTCGTTCCTCGCGGCACATGCGGACCATGACCGCTACATGATCGACTATATCGACTATCGCTCCGCAGACGGCTTCTTCCGCAAGTACCGGTTCTTGTTTGTGGGCGAGGAAATCCTGCCCTATCATCTGGCCATTGGCGATGACTGGAAGCTCCATCGCGATGCGACGGAGATGGGCGCTCACGCCTGGATGCAGGCCGAGGAGGAGCACTTTCTGCGCGCCCCCGAGCAGGTCTTCAGCCCACGCCACACTGCGGCGTTGCGAGTCATTCGCGATCGCATCGGTCTCGACTATTTCGGCATCGATTGCGGTTTAGACCCAGACGGCCGTCTCGTCGTGTTCGAGGTCAATGCCTCGATGCTGGTGCACGACCAGAATCCGGAATTTCCCTACAAGGACCCGTATATCCGCAGGATCAAGGTCGCGTTCGACGGCATGCTTGCGCGTATTGCACGAGGGATTTGACGCGACTGTCCGCATTGCAGTGCAGGAGCCCTGGCGCGTGCCGCAGCGGCGCCCCCGGCACTCATACGTCCATTCTGGCAAGATGAACGGTCGGCCATTGGACGGTTTGGCGACGCGCTCGCACGGGTCGGCCGTGGGAGTGCATCGGACTGTGGCTGCAACCGTGATGCAGCGCGGCGGGAGAGTAACATATTTACGTATTTTTGTTCCGGGATTTGGTCAGTCGCCCCAGATTGGGCTATGCTGGAGGCTGCGTCGAGGACGAGAATGAGGCGTCGGGAGTTGCCGTGGGACACCACCGACAGACGGGGCTGCATCCATGATGACGTTACCGCGACTGGCGGCTGAATCCCTGGAGAAGTTGCTGGGCTCGTTCATGCGTCGCAGGTACGACGAGACCTATGCCAGGATCGTGGAGGCTTCGACGCGCACCGCGATGGAATGCATTGGCAACAGCGATGCGCTCTATCACAACATCGAGCATACGATGCTCGTGACGCTGGCGGCCCAGGCGATCATGCTCGGCCGCAATCTCCATGCCCACATCGATGCCGACGATTACATTCATATTCTGATCGCCTGCCTCGCGCACGATATCGGCTATGTCCGCGGGCTGTTTCCGGAAGATGATGAAGACGGTTTCATCATCGACGAGGCCGGCACCAAAGTGTCATTGCCGCGCGGTGCGTCCGATGCCAGTCTGATGATGTATCACGTTGACCGGTCGAAGCTTTTCGTGCGGCGGCGGCTGCCACCGATCCGTGGCGTCGACTCTGAGCGAGTTGCCCGCGCCATCGAGGGGACGCGCTTTCCGGCCCGCCAGGGCCAGGAATACGACGATGAGGCCTCGATCCTGCGCGCCGCGGATTTCATCGGGCAGCTCGGCGACCCCAACTATCTGCGCAAGGCCAACGCACTCTATTACGAGTTCGAGGAAGTCGGCATGAACCGCCAGCTCGGTTACGACTCGCCCGCCGACATCGTGAACCGCTATCCGCAATTCTACTGGAACAGCGTCGCACCGCACATCCAGACCGAGATCGGCTATCTCAACAAGACCGAGATCGGCCGCCAGTGGATCGCCAACCTCTACAGCAACGTCTTCCGCGCCGAACGCGAGATCTCGCTGTCCGGACCGCAGAAGTAAGACGTGATCCAAACCTGCTGATCCCGCGTTGATACCGGACAGAGGCCCCTTTTACGCGGTCATGCAGGTATGCGGACGACTTTCACGATCCCTCTCATTTTCCTTCTCATCGTGCTCGGTATCGGCTTCGCGATCGGAAGCACGAACCTGCCGGGCTCCTGGTACGCCGGTCTGGCGAAGCCGTCATTCAACCCGCCGAACTGGATCTTCGCGCCTGTATGGTCCGTGATTTACGTCCTGATCGCGTTCGCCGGCGCGAGGACGTGGCAGCGGGCGCCGTATGGGGCAGCCATGCTGCTCTGGATCGTGCAGATGGTGCTCAACTTCGCCTGGTCGCCGATATTCTTCACCTGGCATCGCACCGGCCTCGCACTCGGCATCATTGTCGCGATGCTGCTGGCGATTGTCGGCTTCATCGTCGAGTGCCGGCTGATGGACCGGACGGCGGCATTGCTGTTCGTTCCATATTTGGCCTGGGTCGCATTTGCCACCCTCCTCAATGCCGGCATCTTCATGCTCAATTGAGCAGGCTGTCAGGTTGCGGCGTCCATCATCTTTGCAGCCTGCCGCCTTATCGCGCGCAATTCCGAAGCGTCCTTGCGATCGAGATTGGCGTATTGGTTCTTCATTCGTCCGTTGCTGGTGAAGCGTTTGCGGTGCTTGTCCAGAAAATTCCAGTACAGCGTCGTGAAGGGGCAGGCGTTCTCGCCGATGGCCTGCTTGGGATCGAAGCGGCAATGCCGGCAGTGATCGCTCATGCGGTTGATGTAGTTGCCCGACGCCGCGTAGGGCTTCGTACCGACGATGCCGCCGTCGCCATGCTGGCTCATACCGAGTGTGTTCGGCAACGACACCCAGTCGATCGCGTCCCAGAACATCGACATGTGCCAACGATGGACGTCGTAAGGCCTGACGCCGAGCAGCATGGCGAACAGGCCCAGCACCATCAATCGCTCGATGTGGTGGGCATAGGCATGGTCGATGGTATGGCCGATCGCCTCGGCGAGGCAGCGCATCTCGGTCTCGCCGGTCCAGTAGAACCTAGGCATTGGCAGCTCGGCGCCAAGCGCGTTCGCTTCGGCATATTGCGGCATGCGCTGCCAATAGATGCCCCGGACGAATTCGCGCCAGCCGATGATCTGGCGCAAGAATCCTTCCAGCGCGTTCAATGGCGCCGAAGTGCTTTGCAGAGCCGATTGGACGACCTCCAAGGGGCGTAGCTGGTGCAGGTTCAGCGGCCCTGACAGAAGCGAGTGATAGAGGAAAGGCTCGTCGGCTCGCATCGCGTCCTGATAGGTTCCGAACAGCGGTAACCGATTTGCGACGAAGTCGTCCAATTGGGTCAGCGCCTGGGTACGCGTGACCGGGAAGTCGAAATCGCCGAGCTTGCCGGGGCTGTCGGCGAAACGAAGGGCGACGAGCCGCAGCACCTCCGCCGTAATTGTGTCCGGCGCATTGGATGGCCGAGATGGGAGGGACGGGCTGGACTTGCCGAATGATTTGCGATTCTCGACGTCGAAATTCCAGGCGCCGCCGATCGGCCGCCCCTCGCCATCCATCAGCAGGCCGGTCTTCCGTCGCATGGTGCGATAGAACGTTTCCAGGACCGGCCGGGGATGCCGTTCGGAAAAGGTCGCGAATTCGTCGCGCGAACACAGGAAATGGCGGTCGCTGCGGAGCTCCGGCGGCCGGACCAACCGGCGCAGTTTTTCGACAACCCGCCAGTCGCCCGGTTCGACGGCGATCGTGCGCGACGGCCTGAACATCCGCTGAGCACGTGCAATCTCGGTTTCGAAGCGGCCGGTGTTTTCAGGGGCGTCGATCTCGACATAGTGTACGCGCCGTCCGCGTGCGGCGAGTTCATTCCTGAAATGCCGCATCGATGCGAGGAAGTAAGCGATGCGTTTCTTGTGCTGCGGGATATAGGAGGTCTCTTCCATGACCTCCATTTGCAGCACGACGTCCCGGCTGGGCTCGAAGTCGTCGAACGCGGCGCTGTCGAGGTCGAGCTGGTCGCCGAACACCAGCACCAGATTCCCGCCCTCTTGCTCCGGCTCGCCGGATCGGGCCATACGCCGGCTCACGGATGCGGTTGCGTTGCCACCACGCCCGGCGCGCAAGCCAGGCATTCCTCGCGCAGCGAGACGACTGTCCGCCGCAGCCAGGTCTTGATCGTGCCGACCGGCACGCCGAAGCGCTGCGCCAGCATCAAGCGGCTTTCACCTTCGAGATAGGCCTGCGACAGCAACTGCCGGCGTTGATCAGGAAGCCGCTGGATGGCGCGGGCCGCGATCGGCTGGACCAGGTCGTAATCGAATGCGTCTTCGGTCACGGCGGTGTCGGGCACTGCCAGCGCTTCATCGAGTTCCGCCGTCGGCACCTGCTTGAGCCTGACAGCGTCGATCGCGGTGTTGCGCATGATCGCGCACATCCAGGTGATCGGCGACGAACGGAGCGGATCGAAGTGAGCTGCATGCTTCCAGATCTTCAGATACGCATCCTGGAGCAGATCGTCGAGGTCCGCATCGGACGGGGCGATCGGGCGCGCGGTCTTGCGCAGCTTGTTGCGCGTCGCGGCGAAGAGCTCGGTGAAGGCCCGCTGATCGCCGCGTCCGACGCGGGCGAGAAGATCGCTCAAACGCTCGATCATCGGGTCCCGTGCCGTCAGTCTGCTGCAGCTCATTCCCTCGTCCTCCAGCGTTGCCTGCCAGGAGAACGACGGCGCGGCGCGCCTGGATCACATCAGGGCGCTCAAAGCCGCACGAAGGGCGAGATCAACCGGCCCAGCCAGCCGTGCATCTGCAAATCCCCGCGCATGGCCACGAGGCACAGGCACGGCATGTCGCTGCCGACGATCGGCTGGTGATCGACCTCGCCGTCGCCGAAGTCGAAATCGCCCGGCCGGTAGTCGCCGCCTTGGTGGCTGAAGCTGCCTTTGAGCACCAGGGTCAGCTCGGTTCCGGTATGCGAATGCTCCAGCATGCGCGTTCCCGGAGCCGACCACAGCAGGAACGCGCGCGAGGTGTCCGCGCCCGGCAGGACGATCGGTTGCAGCTTGACGCCCGGCGCCACGCGGCGGCTCTTGGCGAACCGGCAGTTGCGCAGCAGCTCGGGCAAATCGTCGTCAAGCAGCGGCACCGGCCGCGAAGAGGCCGGTGCCTGCGCTGATGTCGTCTCCGGCTCGTCGATCGCAGCCATGATCGTCGCGAACGCGTCGTCCGCCATGGCGACCGGAGCAGCCTGCTCGATCGCGGCCCCCGCGAGCTGCTCGATCGCCGCGATGAAACGCCGGCAGCGTTGGCATTGCGCAGCATGGACGCCGATGACGAGACGGTCGGCTTCGTCGAGCCGGCCTGCGGCAAAATCCGCCAGCAGATCTTCAGGGGGATGATGGTTGATGGTCATGTCAATCGTCCAAGATCAATCGTCCAAGAGGTCTCTGAGCCGTGCCATGGCGAGCCTGATGCGAGACTTAACCGTCCCGAGCGGGATACCGAGCTTTTCCGCGATCTCGCTATGCGGCTGCTCCTCGATAAACGACAGCCGGATCACCGTGGATTGCTCGTCTGATAATTGCCGGAGCGCTGCCGATACGCGCGATACGTCGTCGCGCCGGGTCATCACGGTCTCGGGCGAGTCCACGACCTCAGGCGTTTCATCGCGTTCTGCATTCGCCGCAGCCTTGGCCAGCCGTGCCGCAGCCCTGGCGGAATCGATGCGCAGATTGCGCGCGATCGTGAAGATCCACGCAGCTGCACCTGCGGACGACGGGTCGAACCGGGCCGCCTTCCGCCAAACCGTCAGCAGGGTCATCTGCGCGATCTCCTCCGCGGCGTCGGCGTTCATCCCGGTCTTGACCAGGAATCCCTTCACGCGCGGAGCAAAATGCTCAAACAAAAGCTTGAACGCGTCCCGATCGCCATGGGCCGCGACGCGTCCGATCAATTCAGCCCATTCCACGGTCGCCTTGGGCCTTTCATTGGGCCTTTCGCCTGAAAATCCTCGCGGCCGATCCCACCGGGGAGCCGCCGCAGCGGTGCTACGCCACAAGGGCCTGCTCACAGGGCGAAGAGCGGTCGTCATGGAGCCTCTGATGACATGTCCCATCATAACGGCGGGCGCGGCCATCCGGATCACTCCAGGAACCCGGTTGTTTTACGGGTCCAGCTCAGGCGCGGCAAGCCGGCTATCGGCCAAGGTTCCCGCTCACGGCAAAGCTGCGGCACTCACGAACCGTTTGTTCATCGTGCAGACCGGTGGGTCGTTCCGATTTCATCTTCCTATACCGGCGCTTAAGCCTCGGCATGGCTGCTTTGCCGTGCCGTCTCGATCAGGGGCGGCCTGTTTAGACGCCGCTAACCCTTCCCGAACCCGCCCTGATCCGATTGCGACCCCGCTCCGTATCTGCTTCCGGGAGAAAAAATTCGCATGTGGCAAGCCCTGACCTGTCTGTCCGGCCAGCACGACCTGCGCTTTGTCGTGGTCGCGGCGCTCGTCTGCGTATTGGGGTCGCTCCTGTCGATGCGGCTGCTCGCACGGGTCCGGCGCAACGGCGGCGCCAGGCGCTTCAACCTGCTTTTCCTGTCCGGCCTCGTTGCCGGCGGCACGGTGTGGACGACGCATTTTGCTGCGATGCTCGGCTACAATGCGCCGGTTGCGCGTGCCTTCGAGCCCGGGCTGACCTTCGCCTCGCTGATGATCGCCGTCGTCTTCGCCTGGGGCGGCTTCTACATCACCACCCGCACCCGGCTAGGTCCGGCGATCGAGGGGGGCGGCGCGGTCTTCGGCCTCGGTATCGCGGCAATGCATTACGCCGGCATGGCTGCGTTCGAAGTCGCCGGCGAAGTCAGCTGGAATTATCCGCTCGTTGCGCTTTCGGTCACGTTCGCCGCTGGCTTCGGCGCGGTGGCCGCCAACCGCATTGCGCGGCCGATCACGCGCTTCTGCAAATATGGCGGCGCGCTCGCCATGATCCTGGCGATCGTATCCTTGCATTTCACGGGCATGGCTGCCGTGACCTTGTATCCGGTGTCCGACGTGGTGGTGCCGCCGCAGGCATTGTCAGATACGTTCATGATCACCAGCGTCATCGTAGGCATCAGCCTGATGATGGCGATGGCGGCTTCGGCCTATGCGATCGATCTGCAGGCGGCGAACGAGGCAACGGAAAGCTACAAGCATCAGGCGATGCATGATCCCTTGACGGGGCTGCCGAACCGCAACGGCTTGGCTCAGCTACTGCAGGATCTGCTTGCAGGACGCGGCGACGATACCGCACGCGTGGTCGTGTTGGCGATCGATCTCGATCGCTTCAAGGATATCAACGATGTCCATGGCCATGTCGCCGGCGACCATCTGCTGCGGCAGGTGGCGCAGCGCATCTCCGCGGAATTGCAGCCCGGAGAATTTCTCGCACGGATCGGCGGCGACGAGTTCGTGGCCGTCAAGAGCGAGATATTTGCGCGCGGCGAGGCGCTCAAATTCGCCGAGCGGCTGCGCAAAGTCGTGCTCGATCCGGTCGAATGGCAGCACCAGAGCCTTGCGGTGGGGTGCAGCATCGGCGTAGCGCTATACCCCGAGCACGGTCAGGCGGCGGATTGTCTTACCCAGCGCGCCGATCTTGCGATGTATCGCGCCAAGAGCCTCGGCCGCGGCAAGATCTGTACCTATGAGCCTTCGATGGACGAGGCGAACCGCGTCCGCGCGGAGCTTGCGATCGACCTCAAGCGCGCGCTCGCCGGCAACGAGCTCGAGCTGCACTATCAGGTGCAGAACGATACCAGTACAGGCGACATAGTCGGCTTCGAGGCGCTCATCCGCTGGAATCATCCGCAGAAGGGGCGCATTCCTCCCGACGCTTTCATCCCGATCGCCGAAGAGACCGGCTTGATCGTCGAGATCGGCGACTGGGTGCTGCGAACGGCCTGCACCACCGCCGCGCAGTGGCGCCTCCCGTTCAAGGTCGCCGTGAACGTCGCGCCGATGCAGCTCAATCACGATCTGCCCCGGCGCGTAGCCGAGATTCTGAAGCAGACCGGATTGGCACCCGCGCGGCTCGAGATCGAGCTGACTGAGACCGGCATCATCGCCGACCGACAGCACGCGCTCCACGTCGTGCTGGCGCTGAAGGCGACCGGCGTCACCGTCGCCATGGACGATTTCGGTACCGGCTATTCGTCGCTCTCGACGCTGCAGGCGTTTCCGTTCGACAAGATCAAGGTCGACAAGAGCTTCATTCAGGCGGTCGAGACCAGCGCGCACGCGGCTGCGATCGTCAAGGCGACGCTCCTGCTTGGCCGCAGCCTCAACATTCCCGTGCTGGCCGAGGGCGTCGAGACCACGCGCCATCTCGACTTCCTGCGGGAGGAGGGCTGCAACAGCGTCCAAGGCTATCTGTTCGGTCGACCGATGCCGGTCGAGATCGTGAATCGCATGATCGATGACGCCAAGGCATCAAATCAACCCGCGTCCGATACCCGCAAGGCGCCGACGGTGGAGGCCGCCTGAGGACGGCCGGTCAAACCTCTCGGCCATGCCTCTTCCAGAGCTCGTAGACGGTGTCCCAATCCGGAAGCTGATCGGGCGCGTAGCCGAAGATTTTGCCGGTCCCGAGCTTCCGGAAATTCTTCATGGCCTTGAGGTGCGCGCCGCTCGCAACGAAGCTGCGCATGCTGACGAGATCGGACCATGCCGTCAGCGTGTGATACGTTCCGCCGACGATCTTCGCTTCGACTGCGACAACTCCGGCTGCACGGCGCGCCTGCGCCAGCGACTGGACAGTTCGCCACCAGAATCGCGGCAACTGCGCGATACCGCGCGGGCGGAAGCCGGTCATGGAAACGTAGACCATGCTGCACCTCGATTGTGATGTGGCAGGAACGGTGCGCAAAAGGGGTTGGATCACCGGCGAGTGCGAATTAGGCTCTGGCGTCAGGTCGAGTGCACAGCATGCAATACAAATCCGTCACGACTGAAATCCTGGAGATTGCCTATCTCGACTACGGCGCACCCGATGGCTGGCCCTGCGTCATGGGCCACGGCTTTCCCTATGACGTTAACGCCTATGCCAAGGCGGCGCCGATCATCGCGCAAGCCGGCGCCCGGGTGCTGGTGCCGTGGCTGCGCGGCTACGGGCCGACGCGGTTCCGCTCGGCGCAGACACGGCGTTCCGGCGAGCAGGCGGCGCTGGGCGCCGATCTGCTGGCCTTCATGGACGCACTCAAGATCGAACGCGCCGTCGTCGGCGGCTATGATTGGGGCGGGCGCGCTGCCTGTGTGGTCTCGGTGCTGCACCCCGAGCGCGTCGCCGGGCTCGTCTCCGGCAATTCCTACAACATCCAGAATATCGCGCGCGCGATGGAGCCGGCTTCGCCGCCGGAGGAGGCGGCGCTGTGGTATCAATATCTCTTTCACAACGAGCGCGGCCGCCGCGCGCTGGAGCGCAACCGGCGCGGCTTTGCCCGCCAACTCTGGACGATGTGGTCGCCGACGTGGCAATTCGACGACGCGACCTTCGACAGAAGCGCGGTGTCGTTCGACAATCCCGACTTCGTCGAAATCGTGATCCATTCCTATCGCCACCGCTATGGGCTGGTGGAAGGCGATCCCGCCTATGCCGGGATCGAAGCGAAGCTCGCCGCGCAGCCCCAGGTTCGCGTCCCCACGATTGCAATCGACGGCGACAGCGACGGCGTCAATCCGGGCACCGCGCATCACGCGAAGAAGTTCGAGGGCTTCTTCGAACGGCGCGTCTTCGTCGGTGCCGGCCACAATCTGCCGCAGGAACGGCCGGCCGAATGGGCGCAGGCCGTGCTGGACGTGCGGAAGGCGGCATCCTGATTTTCACGATCGAAGGAACTTTTCGCGGTCGCCGTCGTCCAATCCTGAGCTGCCAGGGAGATGACCATGACCGAGGACAAAAGGCCGAGCGGCCCCGATCTGAGCAAGGGCGTTTCGCTCTCCGAGTTCAAGGACGGAAAATTACTCGGCCATGTCGGTGAGGAGGACGTCCTGCTGGTGCAGGCCGGCAGTGAGATTTTTGCGATCGAGCCGCTGTGCAGCCACTACCACGGTCCGCTCGCCGAAGGCCTCGTGGTTGGCGACACCATCCGCTGTCCGTGGCATCACGCCTGCTTTGCCTTGCGCACGGGCGAAGCCACGCGGCCGCCGGCGCTGAATGCGCTGGCTGTGTGGGACGTCACGCGCGATCGGGACAGGATCACCGTCGCGCGCAAGCGCGAGGCGCCCAAGCCGTTGACGGCTCGTCGCAGCGCGCCGGCAGCGGAAAAAGTCGTCATCGTCGGTGGCGGTGCGGCCGGCTTCGCCGCGGCTGAGACGCTTCGCCGCGAGGGCTTTGCCGGCGCCGTCACCATGCTCAGCAATGACGATGCGATGCCGGTCGACCGGCCCAATCTCTCGAAGGACTATCTCGCCGGTAACGCGCCGGAAGACTGGCTGCCGCTGCGGGGCGAGGACTATTACCGGGACGCCGGCATCGATCTCAGGCTGAACACGAACGTTGCGGCGATCGATCCGAAGACGCGCAGCGTCACGCTCGGTAATGGCGACAAGCTGCCGTTCGACCGGCTGCTGCTCGCAACCGGCGCCGAGCCGGTCAAGCTCCAGATATCAGGTGCCGACCAGCCGCATGTCCACACCTTGCGCTCCGTCGCCGACAGCCGCGCCATCATCAAGGAATCAGCCAGCGCCAAGCGCGCGCTGGTGATCGGCGCCAGCTTCATCGGGCTCGAGGTCGCGGCCTCCTTGCGGGCGCGCAAGATCGAGGTCCACGTGGTCGCGCCCGAGGAGCGGCCGATGCAGAAGGTGCTCGGCCCCGAGATGGGTGACTTCATTCGTGCGCTGCATGAAGAAAACGGCGTCAATTTTCATCTGAAGGATACCGTGGAGAGGCTCGACGGGATCAGTGCGGCGCTGAAGAGCGGCGCTGTCATCGAGGCCGACCTCGTGGTAGCAGGCATCGGCGTCAAGCCACGTCTGGCGCTGGCGGAGCAGGCCGGGCTTGCCGTCGATCGCGGCGTCAGCGTGAGCGAATATCTGGAGACCAGCGTCGCCGGCATCTTCGCGGCCGGCGATATCGCGCGCTGGCCCGATCCGCATTCGCGCCAGACCATCCGCGTCGAGCATTGGGTGGTGGCGGAGCGGCAAGGCCAGACCGCGGCGCGCAACATGCTCGGGAGGCGCGAGCGCTTCGACGCCGTGCCGTTCTTCTGGAGCCAGCACTACGACGTGCCGATCAATTATGTCGGCCACGCCGAGAGCTTTGACGACATTGCTATCGACGGCAGCATCAAAGACCGCGATTGCCTGCTGAAGTACCGCAAGGACGGCCGGGTGCTCGCGGTTGCCTCAATTTATCGCGATCTCGATAATCTCAAGGCCGAGCTCGAGATGGAGCGGTCGCGCGCTTGATCTGTATCAACGCTGGCGGCCGCCGGGCTGATCTGCTGGCTGTGGTCCCGGCACTGTGCTATCCTGAGATGTGCTCTGGGGCGTCACATGCAGGAGGTGCGTCATGACGTCTGCTTCGGATACCTCTCCCCATCTCGGCCTCGGCTCCGGCATCGCGGCACTGCATGCCAAATGGGGCTGGATCGTCGCCCTCGGCGTCGTCTACCTCATCGCCGGCTTCGTCGCGCTCGGCAGCGTCGTGATGGCGACGGTGGCGAGCGTCCTCGTGGTCGGTGCAATGATGATCGTCGCCGGTGCCGCCGAGATTATCGGCGCCTTCCAGATGAAGAGTTGGGGCAAGTTCCTGATCTGGGCGCTGCTCGGCGTGCTCTACGTCATCGCCGGCATCCTCACGTTCGACAATCCGGTGTTCGCGGCAGTCTTGTTGACGCTGTTTCTCGGCATATCGCTGATCGCCTCCGGCGCCGTCAGGCTGTTTCTCGCCTTCAGCATGAAGCGCGAGAGTCCGTGGGTGTGGGTCGCGCTGTCGGGTGCCATCACGCTGCTGCTCGGTCTCTTGATCATGGCACGCTGGCCGGTCAACAGCGTCTACATCCTCGGCCTGTTCCTCGGCATCGATCTGATCATGGCGGGCGCCGGCTGGGTGAGCCTGGGCTTTGCCTTGAAGCGGCGAAGCTGAAGAGCGTGCCGGTGATGTCGCGGCTCCTGCCCGGCATCGCCGCCATCCACTAGGAACTGATGCTCGGAACTCCCGTGCCATTACGGGTTTCGCGGGTGATGGCCTCAGCGCGCCGCGCGTAAGACTCCGGGGATCAAGACCCGCGAGTCCAGAGGTCATGTTGCTGACTCATTCCCTGTTTTAGACAGCGGCAACGAAGACGCGCGGGGACCGATCAGGTTCTCGCAACGGTTCCGCGGCCAGGGGTTGGCGCGAATTCGCAAGAGACTGGCGCAAGCCTGAAAACGCTGACGCGTTCGCTTGGCCACGTTCTGCGGCATCGGGAACCGCACGAAAAATCAAAGGAGATGTAATGGTGTTCCGCTCGAGCGCCGCAATTTGCGGCGCCCTGGTTGCGCTTGTCGTTTCTGTGACCGTTGCCCGTAGTGAAACAAGTGGGGATCATTCAAGCGCCGTCGTCGATGCCGCCTGCGGCGATGCGATCGTTGGCGCAGCGTCGACGTATAATCCGTTCAAGCCCGGCAAGGAGGAAGGCGGTCCGAAAACGGCCTCCGGCGAGCGTTACGATCCCGAGGTGTGGACGGCTGCGATCAAGACGAGCCTGCGACAGAAATTTGGCGGTGTCCAATTCGGGGTGCGACCGAAATTCGCGCTCGTCGAGGCCGCCGGCAAGAAGGTCATCGTCAAGATCAACGACGTCGGGCCGCTCAGGCCTGGCCGCATCATCGATCTCAACGAGCGGACGATGCGCCATTTCGATCCGCGCATGGAGCTTGGCGTCATTCCCGATGTCACGGTCAGGCCGCTGTCCGGCGACGATTGGATACCGGGGCCGGTGGGCTGAGCGGCATCCGCGAAGCAGACAAGGCACAACGTTTCGGCCCGATAGGGTAGGTCACGGACAACGAGGAGGCGTTGGAGCAGCGCCGTTGTGGCACAAACTGCACACGCTCTCGACGTTATCATATGTTAATTTCGGGGTATGGGCAGCGAGCTGATCATACGTGTGGTGACCATTGCGGCCGGAGTTTTCACCGTCGTCGCCGTGTCTGCGCTCGTATTGGGCTATTGATCTATCTCAATTGATGCACCGCGCCAGGGCGTTTCCTGCGTTCGGCAGGACAGGCGGACGAGGTGCAACGATGCGGCCTTGGGCTTTGCATTCACTGGTGTGGGGGCTGACGGCGATCGGCTTGATAGCCATCGTCTCCATGCTGCTTTGAGACCCGACGCCCTGCCTGGCCCATTGCGAGCCCGCGCTTGCCAATGGATGATGGGGCATGGCAGGTCGGCAATCCATCCTCATCGTTTTCGGCGGTCTTCCCGCCACCGGGAAAACCACACTCTCACGCGAACTGACGCGGCGGTGTGCGGCGAGCTATATCCGCGTCGATGCAATCGAGCAGTCCCTGCGCGGTGCGGGCCATGATGTCGGTCCGATGGGATACGTCATCGCCAACGCACTGGCGGCGGAAAACCTGAAGCTCGGCCGCGTGGTCGTCGCTGATGGCGTCAATCCGGTTCTGGCCAGCCGCGACGGCTGGAGACAGACGGCACTGCAGGCCTCAGTGCCCATTGCCGAGATCGAAACGATCTGCAGCGATGTGGCTTTGCACCGGCAGCGGGCGGAGATGCGCAAGTCCGATATTCCCGGCCTGAGACCGCCGACCTGGCACGACATCGTCACCAGGCACTACGAACCCTGGGATCGCGACCATCTGGTGCTCGATACCGCCCATGAGTCGATCGATCATCTGCTCGGGTTGGTGGAGCTGTATCTTCGCAACGCGATGGAATCATGATGGTCCACCGGGCGCGGCATTTTGCCGGCGCTCCATCCCGTCATCATCTGTTCAAAATTCGCGACTAGTCTCTCCTCGACGATTGGTTCGCCGGATGTACGCGAGCTGGATCGCAAGCCTCGGCCCGCGCGCCGGGGCTTTTTGTCGTCGGGGTACGCGTGGGCGCAGCTAGCTGCGCTTTCTGTGCGCGTCATGATGGCGCAGTGCGTCGACGATCACCTTGAAAGCAGCCGAGTTCTGCCGCGAGGTCGGGTAATAGATGTAATAGCCGTCGAATGCCGGCGACCAGTCGTCGAGCACGATGACAAGCTCGCCGGAGCGGACGTGCCGCGTCACCATGTCTTCGGGAACATAGGCAATGCCGAAGCCTTTGACGGCGGCATCGATCATCGCGCGGGAATCGTTGAAAGTCAGCTGCCCCTCGACCCGCACCCGGAGATCGGGACCGTTCTTGGCGAACTCCCAGACATAATGACCGCCGGCCGCCGCGCGCCGCTTGATGCAGATGTGCTTCAGGAGGTCCTGCGGATGCTTCGGCCTCGGGTGCTCTTTCAGATATGCGGGCGAGGCAACTGCGACGAGCCGCCAGTCAGGACCGATGCGTACCGCGATCATGTCCTTCTCGACGCTCTCGCCGAGGCGGATGCCTGCATCGAAGCCGTCTTCGACGATGTTGCGGAAAGCCGAGTCGAGGCTGAACTCGACCTTGATATCAGGGTATTGCTTCAGGACCGGCGCCAGCTTTGGCCAGACCGTTTTTTCGAGCGCGTGCTCCGACAGCGTGATCCGGATGGTGCCCGACGGCTTGTCGCGTAGCGACATCAGCGCGTCGATATCCCGCTCGATCTCCTCGACGCGCGGCGCGACCGATTGCAGAAGCCGCTCCCCCGCCTCGGTCAGCCCGACGCTGCGCGTGGTGCGCGTGAGCAGCCGCAGCCCCATCTGCGATTCCAGCCGCTTGATCGTATGGCTGAGCGTCGACTGGACGACGCCCAGCTCCGCCGCGGCCTTCGTGAAGCTGCGCTCGCGGGCGACGGCTACGAAGGCCAGGAGATCGTTGAAGTCCTGGCTTGCCATGGTCTCACCATTTATGGCCAGCATCGATTAATGCAAGCAAATTATAACGGCTAATCGAAAAGCCGCCGGAGCGCTAGATGTCGTTCGTGAACGCGCTGGGCGCATCGCGCGACACGGATTTCCCTATGCGCAAGCCGAGCCTTGTGATCGGGCCCTGTGCTGCGGCTTCGCGGGCAAGGTTTGAAGCACCGGCAGCAATGACCACCTCGAGGAGGCACCACATGCAAATTCGCCAAGCAGGCTCGCAACCCTCAGTCCAGGCCCCGGCAGACTATTTCACCGGAACCGTTCGTATCGACCCCTTGTTTCCAGCGGTAGAGCCCTCACGCGTCGCCGGCAATCACGTCACCTTCGAGCCTGGCGCCCGCACGGTGTGGCACACCCATCCGTTTGGCCAGACGCTGATCGTGACCTCGGGCCTCGGCCGCGTGCAGCGTTGGGGCGGACCGGTCGAAACCATCCGTCCGGGCGACGTGGTCTCGTTCGCATCAGGCGAGAAGCACTGGCATGGCGCCTCTGCGACATCAGCCATGAGCCATATCGCGATTCAGGAATCGCTCGACGGCAACCCGGTCACATGGATGGAGCGGGTGACGGACGAGCAGTACGGCGCCCCGGCCAAAGGAGCATGACCATGAAAGCAACCGTTCTCTACGGGCCCGGCGATATCCGTTACGAAGGCGTCGACGATCCGAAGCTCATTCACCCGACGGACGCGATCATCAAGCTGTCGGCCACCTGCATCTGCGGCTCCGACCTCTGGCCGTATCGCGGCCTGCAGCCGCAGGACGGGCCTTCGCATATGGGGCATGAATATTGCGGCGTGGTCGTCGAGGTCGGCAGCGCGGTGCGGACCATCAGACCCGGTCAGTTCGTCGTCGGCTCATTCTGCCTGTCGGACAACACCTGCCCGCATTGCAAATTCGGCTTCCAGTCGTCGTGCGAGCAGCGTGAGTTCATGTCGGGTGCGCAGGCCCCTTACGCGCGCGTTGCGCTCGCCGATGGCACGCTGGTCGCAACCAGGGAGATGCCGGGAAGCGACCTTATCCCGCATCTGCTTGCGACCTCCGACGTGCTCGGCACCGGCTGGTATGCCGCAGACGCTGCTGACGTGAAGCAGGGCGCCACCGTCGTGGTGGTCGGTGACGGCGCGGTCGGCCTCATGGGCGTGCTCGCCGCCAGGGAGATGGGCGCCGAGCGCATCATCGCGATGAGCCGCCACAAGACCCGGCAGGATCTCGCCCGGGAGTTCGGCGCCACCGATATCGTGGTCGAGCGCGGCGCAGACGGTATCGCGCGCATCAAGGAGTTGACCCGCGGCGTCGGCGCCGAGTCGGTGCTCGAATGCGTCGGAACGCAGGAAGCGATGTCGCAGGCGCTCGCATGCGCGCGCCCCGGCGGCACGATCGGCTATGTCGGCGTTCCCCACGGCGTGACCTTCGATGGCCAGGCGTTGTTCTTCGGTCAGCGGCGCATGATGGGCGGCCCGGCGCCGGTGCGGCGGTTCCTGCCTGACCTGATGGACAGGGTGCTCAACGGGCGGATTCAGCCGGGCAAGGTGTTCGATCTCACGCTGCCGATCGACCGGGTCGCCGAAGGCTACAGGGCGATGGACGAACGTCGCGCCATCAAGACGCTGCTAACCGTGTGATGGCGGGGTGCTGCCGATAAAAGCGGCTTGGCAAGCTCACAACCGGCGGCCCGCTCCAGGTCATCCCCGTGCGCAGCCGGGCAGGGTGGCCAGCGTAGGACAATAGTAACCGCTCCTGGCTGAGAGTAGGGCTGATCGTTATCCCTCGGACTGATCATTCCCCTTCGACCGTTCGTCCCGCCGCACGGTTTGAACCGCGCAGCAGTGAGGAGGTCGGGCCCTTGGGGACGTCAGGAAGCACGTTCAGCGTCAGGCAGCGATGGCTGATCGTAGCTGCGATCCTCTTGACGGCTGCGCTTGTTCAGATCCCTCTCGTTCTCAACCCGGACCTGGGATGCCTGCTGACGACGAACGAAGAAATCCTGGACGGCCGAAGGCTCGGCATCGACGTCTTCGAGTTGAATCCGCCGCTGTCGCTGTTCATGTACATGCCGGCGGCCTGGCTTGCGCGAATATCCGGCCTTGCCCCGGAGATCATCGTGATCATCCTGGTGATCATCGAGATCGCAGCAGTGCTTGTGACGATCGATCGCGTGGCCGCGACGGCAAAGCTGGACGCCAGAGAGCGCAACGTGACGATCTTGTCGCTGGCGCTCCTGCTCGCAATTCTTCCGGGTGCCGTGTTCGGGCAGCGTGAGCACATCGCCGTTGTCGCGCTGACCCCCTTTGTTGCCGTCACGGCGCTGCGCTGGCGCGGTCTCGATGTCGGACGAGCTGCGATCGTCGCGGGGCTCGGTGCTGGGCTCGCCATGAGCATCAAGCCCTTCTTCGCCCTGGTGGTTGGCCTTCCGGTGATCCTTGATGTGCTCCGCCGGCGCTCGCTCAGGCCGTTGTTCACGCCCGAAACGGGCCTCGCCGCGCTCGTCGTCATCGGCTACGGCGCGGTCGTCGTTGTTGCTTTCCCCGACTATCTCTCCACCTACGCACCGATGGTGGCAGAGGCCTATCTCCCTGTCAGGAAGGAGCTGAGCGGCCTGCTTCCTCTTCCGGTCGTGGTGATCGGTGCCTCCTTGGCATTCCTGCGCCTGGCTGCGCCGCAGCACTTCAAGCTCTGGAGCGACGCAACGCCATGGCTGGCGGCATCGATCGGCGGGGCCGCGACGTTCATGATTCAAGGCAAGGGCTGGCCATACATGGCCTTTGCGCTTTGCATGTTTGCCGTCGCCGCGCCATTGCTGCATGTTCGCATCAGGGCCGTGCGGCCGCCGGTGTTGATTGGCGGCCTTGCCGCGATCGCGCTCGTCGGGCTCTATTTGTCGTCACCGGCTCCGGGGTTTCCGCCGCTCGCGGCGCGCATCGAGGCCCTTGCGAAGCATCCGCGGCTGCTCACCATCACCGATCATGTGGGGCTCGGGCATCCGCTGGTCCGTCAGATCGGCGGAACCTGGGTGGGCAGCTCCTGCGCCGCGCAACTCCTGGCCGGCGGCGCGATCCTGCGGCTGAACGACGCGCAGCCGACGAAAGCCGAGCAGGCAAAGCTGGATGGCATCATCCAGTTCGAGCGGCGGCATCTACTGGCGGACATCCGCAACGGCCGCCCTGATGTCATCCTCGTCGACACCTATCTGTTGAGCTCATTCCCGTTCGATTGGCTGGCCTGGGCCAATTCGGATTCGGAGCTGCAGGCCGAGCTCGGCCGCTATCGCGAAGTCGAGGATGTCGGCCGCGTCAGGATATTTGTCGATCAGTCGCTGCCACCGTGACGTCTTGCCGATGACGGACCGTCATCCCGCCTTGGCCGTGCGGTTGTCCGCGCGCAGATTCTGGAAGAACTTCTCCACCTCGCGTGACAGCGTGTCCGCGGTCGCGGTCAGGCCGCTCGCCGCTGACAGCACCGAGGATGCCGCCGTATCCGTCTCGCCGATGGCGTCGCGGAGCGAGGTGATGTTGGCAACCAGCGTCTCGTTGCCCTGCGCTGCGCTCTGCGCGTTGGAGGAGATCTCGCGCGTGGCCTGGTCCTGCTGACCCACGGCGCCTGCTATCGCCGAGGTGACCTCGTTGATCTCGCGCACCGCGCCGCCGATCTCGCGCACGGCGTCGACTGCGTTGCGGGTGGAGGACTGGATCATCGCGACGTTCTCGCTGATGTCGGCGGTTGCCTTCGCAGTCTGTCCCGCCAGCGCCTTCACTTCGTGCGCGACGACGGCAAAGCCGCGGCCGGCATCGCCGGCGCGCGCAGCTTCGATGGTAGCGTTGAGCGCCAGCAGATTGGTCTGCTCGGCGATGGTCTGAATGAGGGTCAGCACGCCGTCGATGCGCTGCGTGGCGGCGGCAAGGCTCTCGATCTCCGCGATCGATTTCTCGGTGCGCTGGCCGGTTTGCTCGACCGCGCTTGCGCTCTGCCGCACCTGACGACCGATCTCCTCGACCGAGGCCGACAGTTCCTCGGCGGCGCCTGCGACCGCGGTGACGTTGTGCGAGGCCTGCTCGGTGGCGTTCGCGGCGGTGCCGGCGCGGCTGCTCGCGTCCGCGGTGACGCGCGTGATGGTCTGCGCAGTCTCGCGCATGGCGCTGGCGCTGTCGCTGAGCCCGCGCATAATCGCGCCGATCGCTTCGCGGAACGCCTCGACCGATTGCTCGATGTGGCGCGCGCGCTCTTCGCGCGCGGCGGAGTCCTGCGAGACCTGCGAGGCAAGGTTGCGGTTGCGCCCCATCGCGTCCTGGAACACCTCGATGGCACGGGCCAGCGCGCCGATCTCGTCGGCGCGGCCGGAGTGCGGCACCACGACATTCTCGGCACCGTCGGCGACCTGCTTGATGGTCGCGGTGATCGCGGCGAGCGGCCGGGCGATCGAGCGGGCGATGATGATGATGCCGATCACGACCAGCGCCAGCGCCACGCCGCCGAGGCAGGTCAGGACGAAGGACAGCGTGCGGTTGGTCGCGGTCTGTTGCGCGATCTGCTTGGCGCGCTCGGCATAGACCTTGGAGAGCGCCTCGAGATCCTTGTTCAGCGCCGAGCGCACGGCGCGGTTGGCGTCGTTGTCGCCCCATTCGCGCCCCGCCGCCGCATTGATCTCGACGCCGCGGCGCACCAGCTCCTTGCGGAACTCGACGAACTGCTCGATCCGCTTCTTGAAGGTGGCGAACTGCTCGGCGTCATCGGCCTTGACGATGCTCTCCCAGCCTTTGACCACGCCCAGGATCTGATCGTTGAACTTCAGCAGCCCGTCGCCGAATTTCTTCACGACCTTCGGTTCCGTCGACATGTAGACGCCGCGCGATTCCATCACGACCGCATAGACCAGCGAGTTGACGCGCTCGACGTTCAGCGCAGCCGCGTTCGCCGTCTCGATCGCGCTGGTCAGTTCGGCGCTGCGGCGGCTGTTGTAGTCGGACAGCATCGCAATCGCCGCGGTCAGCAAGGCGAACAGGGCGAAGATCGCATAGAGCTTGGTGGCAAGCGAGAAGCGGCCCGCCAGGGCGGCGGCATTCCCAGATCGGTCGATTTGCATGGTGTTCGGGCCCAAATGGCCAGGAGCGGCCGGTCGCGCGCGGGTCGTATAAAATTGATGCAAAATTATGCAGAATGAAGATGGACGCGGCGTTAACGCGCAAGTCTGGGGTGCGCGCCGAAGGTCGTAGGAAATACGAGCTGTCTCAGGGGGTTGGTGCCGTCCTATCGATCCTCGGCAGGTTGGTCCCGGGGATCGCACGGAATGCCCCAAACATCGGCGTGCACACACGCCGCCAAGCGCGTATTCCCTGACGCCAGCGCCGCCTTCCGGACCCGCGGGAGTCGGTCACTGGCCGACGAAGCCGGAGGGGCCTTTGGTCTATCGCCACACTATCGACGCCACCACCCATGGCTTTGCCGACCTGCGCGACCTCCTCGCCAAGGCGACGCCGCCACGCTCCGGCGATCGGCTGGCGGGGATTGCCGCTGCCAGCGCCGAGCAGATGATCGCGGCGCGGATGGCGCTGGCCGACGTCCCTCTCCGGCAGTTTTTGCAGGAGGCCGTCATCCCCTATGAGGCCGACGAGGTCACCCGCCTGATCATCGACAGCCATGATGCCAGCGCCTTCGCGCAGGTCTCCTCGCTGACGGTCGGTGGATTCCGCGACTGGCTGCTCTCGGACGCCGCCACTCCTGCGACCTTGCGCAAGCTCGCTCCGGGCATCACGCCCGAAATGGCCGCTGCGGTCTCCAAGCTGATGCGCAACCAGGACCTGATCCTGGCGGCGCGGAAATGCGAGGTCACGACCGCCTTCCGCAACACCATCGGCCTGAAGGGGCGGATGAGCACGCGGCTGCAGCCCAACCACCCCTTCGATGATGCCAGGGGCATCACTGCCTCGATCCTCGACGGTCTGCTGCTGGGAGCCGGCGACGCCTGCATCGGCATCAACCCGGCGAGCGACGATCCGGCTGTGATCGGGCAATTGCTGCGGCTGCTGGACGAGATCATCGCGCGGCTGAAAATCCCGACACAGGGCTGCGTGCTGACCCATGTCACAACGACGCTGTCGCTGATCGGGCAGGGCGTGCCGGTCGATCTCGTCTTCCAGTCGGTCGCCGGCACCGAGGCCGCCAACCGAAGCTTTGGTATCGACCTCGCGCTGCTGAAGGAGGCGCACGCGGCTGGACTGTCGCAGAAGCGCGGCACGGTCGGCGACAACGTCATGTATTTCGAGACCGGCCAGGGCTCGGCATTGTCGGCGGGCGCCCATCACGGTGTTGATCAGCAGACCTGCGAGGCGCGCGCCTATGCGGTGGCCCGCGCCTATGCGCCATTGCTGGTCAACAGCGTGGTCGGCTTCATCGGCCCGGAATATCTCTATGACGGCAAGGAGATCATCCGGGCTGGGCTGGAGGACCATTTCTGCGGCAAGCTGCTCGGCCTGCCGCTCGGCATCGACATCTGCTACACCAACCATGCCGAGGCGGACCAGGACGACATGGATAATCTCCTGACGCTGCTCGCCGCGGCCGGCGTCACCTTCATCATGGGGGTGCCCGGCGCCGACGACGTCATGCTGAACTACCAGTCCACCTCCTTTCACGACGCGCTCTATGTCCGCGACGTCTTCGGTGTGGCCCGCGCGCCCGAGTTCGACGACTGGCTGGTGCTGTCAGGCATTGCCGGCGCCGACTTCCGGCTCGCCGGCGACGCGGGGCTCTTGCCCGATTTTGCCTCGCGCCTGATCGGGTGATGCGAAAAAACCTGGCGAAAAAACCCCATCTGCCGGCGTGAACCTGGGAAACCCTTGGTGCGTCTCAAGAATTAGTTCGCTGCCACAATATTGAGGAATTCCGGTCGCAGCGTTACGCTATGTTTCTGGAGACCTCGTCAGTACCATCAGTGGAACGTGGTTGGGGGAAGTTCGATGCGCGCTGAAAGCAACGGAACGAGCCGGAAAATTCTCTGCGTCTTTCCGCGTTACACCTCGTCCTTCGGCACCTTCGAGCACGCTTATCCGCTGACCGATGGCGTCCGCGCCTTCATGCCGCCGCAGGGCCTGCTGCTGCTCGCGGCCTATTTGCCTAGGGAATGGCAGGTCAAATTCGTCGACGAGAACCTCCGCCGCACCACGAAGGAAGAGTTCGAATGGGCGGAGGCCGTCTTCGTCAGCGGCATGCACATCCAGCGCCAGCAGATGAACGACATCTGCCGCCGCGCCCATGAATTCGATCTGCCGGTCGCGCTCGGCGGTCCCTCGGTCAGCGCCTGTCCGGATTACTATCCGTCGTTCGACTACCTCCATGTCGGCGAGCTCGGCGACGCGACCAATCAGCTGCTCGAAATCCTGTCGCGCGACACCTCGCGCCCCGAACGGCAGGTCGTGCTCACCACCAAAGATCGCGTGCCGATGACGGAGTTTCCGATCCCGGCCTATGAGCTCGCCGACGTGAAGCGCTATTTCCTCGGCAGCATCCAGTATTCCAGCGGCTGTCCGTATGAGTGCGAGTTCTGCGACATCCCCGGCCTCTACGGCCGCAACCCGCGTATCAAGACGCCGGAGCAGATCATCGCCGAGCTCGACCGCCTGCGCGAATGCGGCATGACCGACACGGTCTACTTCGTCGACGACAATTTCATCGGCAACCGCAAGGCGGCGCTGGATCTCTTGCCGCATCTGATCGAATGGCAAAAGAAGACCGGCTATGTGATGCGGCTTGCCTGCGAGGCGACGCTCAACATCGCCAAGCGTCCCGAAATCCTCAAGAAGATGCGCGAGGCCTATTTCATCACCATCTTCTGCGGCATCGAGACGCCGGACCCGGACGCGCTGAAGGCCATGCACAAGGACCACAACATGATGGTCCCGATCCTGGAGGGCGTGCGCACCATCAATTCCTACGGGATGGAGGTGGTCTCAGGCATCATCATGGGCCTCGACACCGACAAGCCCAACACGTCGGAGGCGCTGCTCGCCTTCGTCGAGGAATCGCGCATTCCGCTGCTCACCATCAATCTGCTTCAGGCCCTGCCGAAGACGCCGCTGTGGGACCGCCTGGAGAGGGAAGGGCGCCTGGTCGACGATGAGGGGCGCGATTCCAATGTCGACTTCCTGCTGCCTTATGACGAGGTTGTCGCGTCCTGGAAGCACGCCATGAGCGTCGCCTACGAGCCCGAAAAGGTCTATGCGCGCTTCCAGTATCAATGCGACGAGGTTTATCCTCATCGCCTCAAGATGCCGGTGCCGGACGAGATGAAGACCTGGGCCAACATCCGCCGCGGCCTCGTCATGCTGCGCAACATCTTCTGGAAGGTCGGCGTGCTCGGCGACTACAGGCGCGTGTTCTGGAAGTTTGCGCTCGGACGCATCAAGCGCGGTGACATCGAGGGTCTGATCGGCTGCACCATGATCGCGCATCATCTCATCACCTTTGCGCGGGCGGCCACCAGCGGCAAGCAGAACGCCTCGAACTATTCGATCAGGCTGCGCGAAGCCTCCGTTCCCGCCGAATGAGCGACGAGCCCGTTCCGGCACGCCCGATCGTCGACCTCAAATCGTTCACGCCCGCGCGCGTCGCGCTCGGGCGCAGCGGCGCGAGTCTGCCGACCAAGCCGCTGCTCGATTTCACGCTGGCGCACGCCCGCGCCCGCGATGCCGTGCATGCCGCCTTCGACGCGCCGGGCTTGATTGCCGGGCTGAGGGCGCTCGGCCTCGGCGCCACTGAGGTCCACAGCCGGGCCGCCGATCGCGCGGATTATCTGCGGCGGCCGGATCTGGGGCGGCAGCTCGATGCCGCCTCTGCCGCAACGCTGGAGAAGACTGTCGCAGCGCCGGGCCAGCTTGCGATCGTCATCGGTGATGGTTTGTCGGCTGCAGCGGTCCATGCCCATGCGGCCGGGCTGCTGCAACGCCTGTTGCAGCGGCTTGGCGAGGGGGATGCCGTCGCGCTCGGTCACGTCGTCGTGGCCTCAGGCGCGCGAGTTGCTCTTGGCGACGAGATCGGGGCGATTCTCGGCGCGCGCATGGTGTTGATGCTGATCGGCGAGCGGCCCGGCCTGTCGGCGCCCGACAGCCTCGGGGCCTATCTGACCTTCGCGCCGAAGCCGGGCCTGACCGATGCCGAGCGCAATTGCGTGTCGAACATTCACAAGGCCGGCTTGGGTTACGACGAGGCGGCCTTCAAAATCGCCTGGCTTGTTCGCGAGGGGCTGGCGCGCCAGGTCACGGGCGTGGCGCTCAAGGACGAGAGTGCCGACCGCGCCCCGCGTCGAATCGGCACGGCTGTGCCAGAATGACGGGCATTCCGGCAAAATCTCCGCATCTTGATCGATTCGGAGACCCCCGGCGTGCTTGCGAGAAGGGCGTTTGACCTGCTAAACCGCTGCCGGCGATTTTCCGCGCATTTTCAAAGGGCAAGCCTCCCATTGGTATGGCGTTTTCAAGCCGTTCGCGGGGCGCAACAAGCTCACAGCTAGAGCCGATTTAGGAACTGGACAAGGCATGCTCGAAAAGCACCGCGAGAATGAGGTTCATGTCGACAAGGTCGAACAGGGGCCTGCGTCCTCCATCGCCTTCGGGCTGGAGCGCATCGGGCTGATCGCGGTCCGGGCGCCGATCGTCTCCTGCATCATCCTGGTCGCGCTGATCGTCGCCGCCGTGTTCGGCATCGAGCGGATCAAGATCGACGATTCGCTGTCGCAGCTGTTCCGCTCCAACACCCGCGAATTCCGCCAGTACGAAGAGGTGACCAAGAAGTTCCCGGCCGAGGAGTTCGACGTCCTCGTCGTGGTCGAGGGGAAGACCCTGCTGGCGCGGAACAACCTCGAGAAGCTCCGTGACTTCGTCACCGATCTTCAGCTGGTCGACGGCACGCGCGGCCTTGTCTCGCTGTTCTCGGCACGCCAGGCGCCGGCGCCGGGCAAGCTGCCGGCCGCGCTGTTCCCCGCCGAGCTGCCCGAGGGCGCGGCCTACGACCAGTTCATCGAAACCGTCAAGAACAACGAGATCATCCGCGGCAAGCTGCTGTCCGAGGACGGCACGCTGGCGCTGATCGTGCTTTCGCTCGATCCGGAGGTGGTCGCCTCCAGCAAGCTCGGCAAGGTCGTCGGCGACATCCGCGCGCTGATGAAGGAGGATCTCGGCGACACCGGGCTGAGCGTTCAGCTCTCCGGCGTGCCGGTGATGCAGCTCGAGATCCGCAACGCGGTCGAGCGCGACGGCCTGACCTACAACATCCTCGGCATTCTCGCCGGCTGCATCATCGCCATCATCTTCTTCCGCAAGATATCGTTCATGGTGGTGGCGGCGTTCCCGCCGATGATCGCGATCCTGATCGCGCTCGGCGCGCTCGGCTGGGCCAATTTCAATCTGAACATGTTCCTGAATGTGATGACGCCGCTCATCATGGTGATCTCGTTCTCGGACTCGATGCAGCTCACCTTCGCCGCGCGCGACCGGCTGATTGCCGGCCAGGACAAGTTCACCGCGTTCAGGAACGCGGTGCTGGTGGTGGGCCCGGCCTGCGTGCTGACGCACGGCACCGCCGGCATTTCCTTCATCGCGCTGCAGTTCTCCGACTCCGACCTGATCCGCAAGTTCGGCGAGGCGGGCTTGGCTGCCACCATCATCGCGCTCATCACGGTGCTGTCGCTGGTGCCGGTGTTCGGCGTGTTGTTCGTGCGCAACGAGAAGATCTTCGCGGTCAAATTCCAGAGCGCCGATGCCGGCGTGCAGGCGCTGCGCAATTTCTGCTACTGGATCGCGGTGCGCATGGTCGGCCGGCCCGGCCTGTTCAGCCTGATCGCGCTGCTGTTCGTCGCCAGCCTCGGCGTCGTCTACGCCAACCTGCAGCCGCGCTACCGCCTCGCCGACCAGGTGCCGGACAAGCGCCAGGCGGTCGCCGCCAGCAACCGGCTCGACGCCAAGCTGACCGGCGCCAATCCGGTCAATGTGCTGATCACGTTCCCCAAGGGCGAATCGCTCTACTCGCCGGAGACGCTGCAAACCATCGCCGACGTGCATGCGACCGTGGAGAAGGCGGCCGGCGTCGGCAATGTCTGGTCGCTGGAGACGCTGCGCCGCTGGCTGGCGGAGAAGGCCGGCAGCGACGACGTCGCGACCCTCAAGGAATACGTCAACGTCATTCCCGAACATCTGGTGCGGCGCTTCATCGACGCCAAGCAGGATGCGGTGGTCGTGGCCGGCCGCGTGCCGGACAAGGACTCCAGCCAGCTCTTGCCGATCGTCGACAAGCTCGACTCGGAGCTCGACGCTGTCCGCAAGAAGCATCCGGGCTACGAGGTCGCCGTGACAGGTCTTGCCGCCATCGCCGCGCGCAACTCGGCCGGCATGATCGAGAAGCTGAACCGCGGCCTCACCGTAGAATTCGCGCTGGTCGCGATCTTCATCGGCCTTGCCTTCCGCTCATGGGTGGTGATGTTCGCCTGCATCCTGCCGGGCATCTTCCCGGTGGTGATGTCGGGAACGGTGCTGTGGGCGATGGGCGAGGGCTTGCAATTCGCCAGCGTCGTCGCGCTCACCGTCTCGTTCGGCCTTGGCCTGTCCGCAACCATCCACTTCCTCAATCGCCTGCGATTGGAGAGCAAGCCCGGCGTCGGATCGGCGCTCGCGGTGGAGCGCGCCACCGTGCTGGTCGGCCCGGCGCTGATCCTGACCACGGTGGTGCTGGCCTGCGGCCTCGTCGTCACGGTCTTCTCGGATCTGCCGTCGCTGCGGCTGTTCGGCTGGCTCAGCGCCTTCTCGATGGTGGCGGCGCTGGTCGCCGACCTCTTCATCCTGCGCCCGACGGCGATGTGGCTGATCAATTTGCACGCCAGGCTGCAGGGCCCGGACAAGCCGGCGATCTGAGCGGCGAATGCGCATCAGCAAAAAGCCCCCGGCTCACGAGAGCCGGGGGCTTTTTCTTGAAGACTGAGGAAGGGCAATCAGCCCTTCGTCATCGTGATGTTGACGCCGCGGATCTCGCCCTTGGACGAGATCTGCACGGTCTGCTTGGAGCCGTTGGTGCGCAGCGACAGATTGGCGGCAAAGCCGTTGGCCTCGACGAACACGTCGATCTGGCCGCCGCCGGCGGTGCCCTGCAGATTGCCGAAGATGTTGCGGTTGGACTCGCTCCAGTTGCCGGAGATGCGATCGCCCTGGCTGGTCACGTCGCTGGTGAGGTCGAACTTGTAGCTGTCGGAGGCGCAGTGCAGCGCCTGCTTGAGGCCGAGACCGGTGCCGGCGACCTTGTAGTCGGCCTTGCAGCGGATGCGCTCGGTCGAGCCGTCCGACAGTGACACAGTGCCGGTGCCGGTCCACGCGCCGTCGAAGCCGGCGAACGGACCGGACGACTGAGCGTGGCTCGCCGCAACCGAGAACAGCAGCGCCGCACCGATGCCGGCTGCCTTGAGTGCCAGTCCAGATCGCCCAAAGAATTTCATCATCAATATCCCGTTTTGGAACGACGCCTGCTGCATCGCAGGCCGTCTCGCCACATCGAAAGTTTAGTGTTGCGAGCCTGTGTCAGGTTCAAGCGGCTGTGCCGGATAAGCCTGGCCGGCCGCGATATCGGGCTCGCCAAGCGGTCTTGCCGCGGTCCGGCCTCGGATTTCCATCTGTTTCCATATGTTTCCGGCCCGAATGTCCGCTCGAACAGATGCAGCTCTGCAACAGGTATGCATTAAAACGCCGTCTCCCAGAATTATGACGTAGTATCAAGCCCTTACATCTGCCAATGAAGGCCGAGGGAAGACCTGCTTTGGTCGGCGCGGCGCCAATTTGGCCGCATTTACCAGCGCTTGTGCCTTCTCCGGTGCCGCACTCGTCCTGCGGCAACTCGCCATCAGAACAAACCGTTCCGGCTCTTCGCCCTGTGCTGTCCGGGATTGGTGCGATTCTGCCGTCAGAATGAAGGAATACAATGCGTAAGCTTCTCGTCGCTCTCACCGTGCTGTCGGCAACCCTGTCCACGGCTGCGTTCGCCCAGCAGGGGCGTGGCACGGACGCCGAGCAGAAGGCCTGCACGCGCGATGTGCAGAAATTCTGCCGCCCGGTTATCGACCAGGGCGATTTCACGGTGCTGGCCTGCCTCAAGGAGAACCGCGCCAAGATCTCGCAGGCCTGCGACCAGGTCTTGAAGAACCACAACCAGTAAGCTCGGCCACTGACCCATAAAGGCGGCCATGGGGCCGCCTTTTCCGGCCTGAAACGGCAGGGCTGCCATCGCGCGACAGGATTGGTTTTGCGGCCGTATTCCCCTATATGGGGGCCGCGGCGGCGTCGCCGGCATGAGCCCGCGCGAACGCAAAAGCCCCTTTCTGTCCAAACGATTGTTGATCAGCCCTCGATGACCTCTGCGAGCGAATTGCGATCCGGCAAGGACGACCGCGACGAGAATTTTCCCGTCGCGTCCTGGATCATTCATCCGCGTCATCGCGCGCTGATCCTGGCCTATTACAATTTCGTCCGGACCGCCGACGACATTGCCGACCATGCCACCCTGCCGGGGGACGAGAAGCTTCGCTATCTCGACCTGCTCGAGGCGGAGCTGCTCGGCAAGGGCGAGACCCAGGCCGAGGCCGTCACCTTGCGGCGCGCGCTCGCCGAGCGCGGCATGGCGCCGCGCCACGCGCTCGACGTGCTGATCGCGTTCCGCATGGACGTGACCAAGCTGCGCTATGAGACCTGGGACGAGGTCATCCACTATTGCCGCTATTCGGCAATGCCCGTCGGCCGCTTCATGCTCGACGTCCATGGCGAGGCGACCGCGACATGGGCGGCATCGGATGCGCTCTGTGCGGGCCTCCAGATCAACAACCATCTCCAGGATTGCGGCAAGGATTATCGCGAGCTCAACCGGGTCTATCTGCCGCGTGACGCGCTGGCTGCACACGGCGCCTCGGTCGAGCAGCTCGGCCTGGCGCAGTCGCCGCCGGCGATGCTGGCCTGCCTGCAGTCGCTCGCGGTGCGCAACGAGGCGCTGCTGGGCGAGGGCAGGTCGCTGGCTGCCGAGATCAGGGATGTCCGCCTCGGCATCGACGTCGCGGTGATCCAGGCTTATGCGGACCGCATCGTGCGTCTCTTGAAGGTGCGCGATCCCCTGCGCGAGCGCGTGCACCTGAACAAGCTCGAACTGCTCACCTTCAGCCTTGCCGGCATCGCCGGTGAACTCGGCCGCCGTGCGATCTGCCGCAAGGCCATCACCAATCCGGGGACTGCCCATGACGCTTGAGGCGACCGCGCCCAGCGCCAATTATGGCTCGTCCGCATCGAACAGCTCCTTCTACGCTGCGATGCGGATCCTGCCGCGCGACCAGCGCGAGGCGATGTTCCAGATCTACAGCTTCTGCCGCCAGGTCGACGACATCGCCGATTCCGACGGCCCGCGCGATGCGCGGCTCGCCGCGCTGCAGGAATGGCGCAACGACATCGATGCGCTCTATCAGGGCCATCCGCCGCCGCGGCTGAAGGACTACGTCGCCTCGGTGAAGACCTTCGGGCTCAAGCGCGAGGATTTCCTCGCAATCGTCGACGGCATGGAGATGGACGTGCCGCAGGACATCCGCGCGCCCGACATGGCGACGCTGGATCTCTACTGCGACCGCGTCGCCAGCGCCGTGGGCCGTTTGTCGGTACGGGTATTCGGCCTGCCGGAAGAGGACGGCATCCTGCTTGCGTATCACCTCGGCCGTGCGCTCCAGCTCACCAACATCCTGCGCGACATCGACGAGGACGCCGGTCTTGGCCGGCTCTATCTGCCGCGCGAAGCGCTGCTGCATGCCGGCATCACCGCCAACGATCCGAACCGCGTGATCGCGGAGCGCGCGCTGCCGAAAGTGTGCGTGCCTCTGACGCAGCGCGCGAAAGCGCATTTCGAGAAGTCGGACGAGATCATGAACCGCAACAGGCGTCGCGCGGTGCGCGCGCCGCGGATCATGTCGAAATACTACCATTCCATTCTCGACCTCCTGATCGCGCGAGGCTTCAACGCGCCGCGCCAGCCCGTGCGTGTGTCGAAAGTCACACGCATTCTGATCCTGCTCCGCTACGCTTTCATCTGATGCAAAACACGGCTCACATCATCGGCGCCGGAATTTCCGGTCTCTCCGCCGCTGTGCGGCTCGCCAATGCCGGCTACATCGTCGCCGTGCACGAGGCGACGCACCAGGCCGGCGGCCGCTGCCGCTCCTATTTCGACGGCGCCACCAATCTCACCATCGACAATGGCAATCATCTGCTGCTGTCCGGCAACAGCCATGCGCGCGCCTATGCGCGCTCGATCGGCACCGAGGCGGGCCTGGTCGGGCCTGAAAGCGCGCAGTTTCCCTTCGTCGACATCAAGACCGGGCAGCGCTGGCAGATCGATCTCGGCACCGGCCGATGGCCGACTTGGGTGCTCGACGAGGGCCGTCGTGTGCCAGATACGGGTCTCACCGATTACCTCAAGCTGGCGCCGCTGATCTGGGCGTCGGAACAGACGCTGGTCGGCAAGTCGATTCCCTGCGAAGGCACGCTCTATCACCGTCTGGTGCAGCCGCTGCTGCTTGCCGCGCTCAATGTCGATCCGCCCGAGGGCTCGGCCGGGCTTGCCGGTGCGATCGTGCGCGAGACGCTGCTGGCGGGCGGGCAGGCCTGCCGTCCGCTGATCGCGCGCGACGGCCTCAGCGCCGTGCTGATCGAGCCCGCCGTAAAATTCCTCACCGAGCGCGGCCATACCGTGCAGCTCGGCCACGAGCTGCGCTCCTTCGTCACCACTGACGGCAAGGTCGGCGCGCTGAACTTCGGCGGCGAGGATGTGGTTCAGTTAGCCGCGGGCGACGTCGTCGTGATGGCGGTGCCGCCGCGCGCGGCGACGAGCCTGCTGCCGGGCCTGACCGCGCCGACCGAATTCCGCGCCATCGTCAATGCGCATTTCCGCTTCGAGCCGCCGCAGGGATCGGCGCCGATCCTGGGCGTGATCGGCGGCGTCGTGGAATGGCTGTTCGCGTTCCCCAACCGGCTCTCCGTCACCATCAGCAATGGCGATCGCCTGGTCGACATGCCGCGCGAGGAGCTCGCGCAGGCGATCTGGAACGACGTCTGCGCGGCCGGTGGTGTCTCCGGCGAACTGCCCCCTTGGCAGATCGTGCGCGAGCGCCGTGCCACATTTGCGGCAACGCCGGCCCAGAATGCCCTGCGTCCGGGGCCGGTCACCTCGCTGAAAAACCTGTTTCTCGCCGGCGACTGGACTGCTACGGGATTGCCTGCAACCATTGAGGGATCGGTCCGGTCAGGTGATCGCGCCGCGGATCTGGTGCTGGCCGCAAAGCGGGCCTGACGGGCAATGTCCCGGTCACTTTCGATCGACATCAGGAGCAATCGAGCACTATGGATTCCGTAACCGCGACCAGCCGCGAAGCTTTGGAATCGAGCATTGCGTCGGCCACGCAAGGCGTGCTCGGCTTGCAGCAATCGGACGGCCATTGGGTGTTCGAGCTCGAGGCCGACTGCACCATTCCGGCCGAATACATCCTGCTGCGCCATTATCTCGCCGAGCCGGTCGACACAGCGCTCGAGGCCAAGATCGCCAACTATCTGCGCCGCGTCCAGGGCGCCCATGGCGGCTGGCCGCTGGTGCATGACGGCGAGTTCGACATGAGCGCCAGCGTGAAGGCCTACTTCGCGCTGAAGATGATCGGCGATTCCGTGGACGCGCCGCACATGCTGCGCGCGCGCGAGGCGATCCACGCCCGCGGCGGCGCAATTCACAGCAACGTCTTCACCCGCTTCCTGCTCGCGACTTTCGGCGTCCTGACCTGGCGCGCGGTGCCGGTGTTGCCGATCGAGATCGTGCTGCTGCCGTTCTGGTCGCCATTCCATCTCAACAAGATCTCCTATTGGGCGCGCACCACCATGGTGCCGCTGATGGTGATCGCCGCGCTGAAGCCGCGCGCGAAGAATCCCAAGGGCGTCGGCATCGACGAGCTGTTCCTGCAGGATCCGCGCTCGATCGGCATGACGGCGAAGGCGCCGCACCAGAGCATGGCCTGGTTCCTGCTCTTCCGTTCGCTCGATGCGGTCCTGCGCGTCGTGGAGCCGATGTTTCCGAAGAGCCTGCGCAAGCGCGCCATCGACGCCGCGCTCGCCTTCATCGAGGAAAGGCTCAACGGCGAGGACGGCATGGGCGCGATCTATCCGCCGATGGCCAACATCGTCATGATGTACGACGCGCTCGGCAAGGACGAGAATTTCCCGCCGCGCGCGATCACGCGCCGCGGCATCGACAAGCTGCTCGTGATCAAGGGCGACGAAGCCTATTGCCAGCCCTGCGTCTCGCCGGTGTGGGACACCACGCTGACAGCGCATGCGCTGCTGGAGGCCGGCGGCGACAAGGCCGTGCCTGCGGCGAAGCAAGGCCTCGACTGGCTGATCCCCAAGCAGGAGCTCGCAGTGAAGGGCGACTGGGCGGTGAAGCGCCCCGACGTGCGTCCGGGCGGCTGGGCGTTCCAGTACAACAATGCCCATTACCCTGATCTCGACGACACCGCCGTGGTGGTGATGTCGATGGACCGCATGCGCCGGGAGCACGGTGCTGCCGGCTATGATGCCGCGATCGACCGCGGCCGCGAGTGGATCGAGGGCATGCAGAGCGACGACGGCGGCTGGGCGGCCTTCGACGTCAACAACCTCGAATATTACCTGAACAACATTCCGTTCTCGGATCACGGCGCGCTGCTCGATCCGCCGACCGAGGACGTCACGGCGCGCTGCATCTCGATGCTCGGCCAGCTCGGCGAGACCGAGGCGACCAGCAAGCACGTCGCCGCCGGTGTGGCCTATTTGCGCAAGACCCAGCACCCCGAGGGCTCCTGGTACGGCCGCTGGGGCATGAACTTCATCTATGGAACCTGGTCGGTGCTGTGTGCCCTCAACATGGCCGGCATCAGCCACGACGACCCCATGATGCGGAAGGCCGCCGCCTGGCTGGCCTCGATCCAGAACAAGGATGGCGGCTGGGGCGAGGACGCCGTCAGCTACCGGCTGGACTACCGGGGCTGGGAACCGGCCCCCTCGACCGCCTCGCAAACGGCATGGGCCTTGCTTGCCCTGATGGCTGCTGGCGAGGTTGATCACCCGGCCGTCGCCCGCGGGGTGGAGTACCTGATTGCAACACAAAGCGAAAAAGGACTGTGGGACGAGCAGCGGTACACCGCCACAGGCTTCCCCCGCGTGTTCTATCTACGGTATCATGGTTACCCGAAGTTCTTTCCGCTGTGGGCGCTGGCGCGATATCGGAACTTGCGGAACACCAACAGCAGGGTGGTAGGGGTCGGAATGTGACTTTGGGGACGGGGGACTATTTTACCGCGGGCAATGCCATTGATCCGCGGCCGATCTTGATCGTGACTGGACTGGTCCAGGAGGCCCGCATCGCGGCCGGCCCCGGGATGGCGGTCATTTGCTCGTCGAGCAGCCCGACGCAATTGCGCGCGCTGCTGACGGTGGTGGACCCTGAGACGATTCGCGGCGTGATCTCGTTCGGCGTGGCCGGGGGCCTCGACCCGAGCTTGCGCTCCGGCGACGTCGTGGTGGCAACCGAGGTGCTCTCGGGCGATGCGCGCTGGGCCGCCGGGCTATCGCTCAGCGACGACCTCATCGACAAGCTGACCTCCGGCCGCCGCCGGGTGGTGCGCGGCAGCCTTGCTGGTGCCGAGGAAGTGGTCACCGGCTCATCCTGCAAGGCGGCGCTGCATTCGGAGACCGGCGCCTCCGCCGTCGACATGGAAAGCCACATCGCCGCCGCCTATGCCGCCGAGGCTGGCCTTCCGTTCGCCGCGGTCCGCGTCATCAGCGACCCCGCCCACCGCGCGCTGCCGGCCATCGCCCGCGCCGCCATCAAGCCCAACGGCCAGATCGACCTCGCCGCCGTGCTGCGCGGCATCGTCCGCAATCCGACGGTGCTGCATGCGCTGGTCTCCACCGGCATCGACTTCAACCGCGCGCTGCGCTCGCTTCGCGGCTGCCGGGATTTCTTGATCGGCACCGAACTGCTGGAGAGCGAGGCGCTGGTGTCCAAGGCGGCTTGAGCCGTTTCTTTGCGCTGCTAAACAAAGGCCCGGTCGCCAATGCGATCGGGCCTTTTGTTTTGAGTCTTATCGTGGCTTCGATGGGTTGAGCTTTTGCGAAACCCATCGCGTCCCCATCACCGCTGCGAAACGAGCCAGATGTGATCAGCGCGGCGCGGCACGGTTGCCGGCGGCTTTCGCCTCGCTCTCGCACATGTAGGCGCCGTGTCGGGTGTGGCCATAGCTGCGGGAACCGGCGACGTGGTAGACGCGGGATTTCGTGTTGACCCAGACGACTGGCTCGAACGGACAAAACGGCTCTGTCCGCGCCTGCTCGCCCTGGCCGTACGGATTTGAGCAGATCATTGGAGGACACGGACTTTGTGCGCTGGCCGGGATCGTGACCAGAGTCAGGAGAATGCCAACAGCAGCCGTCGCGGATTGAAGCAATGAAGTATGCATGATCGAAGCCCGTCGCTCCATGGAATCATGCGGATGCTATGGCAAGACAAACGCCTGCACCAGTGTCCGCTCTGTGAGGCGACGGTTGATGCCAAAGCGAGAATAACGCAGGCCCACACTGATCGTCGCGACTGCGACCGGCAGATCGAGGGCATCGGCAAAGAAAAGGCCCGGTCGCGATGGCGACCGGGCCTTGTTCATTTTCGCCGACGGGCGCGCTTACGCCGCCGTCGAAGCCTTCCGCGCCGCCTTCGCCGCAGCGGCGTCGGCCTCGTCCTTGCGGATCTCGGACAGCTTCTTCTGGACCTGCTCGGAGAAGATGTACTGCGCCGGGCGCTGCTTCGACATGTCGATCTCCGGCGCCATCGGGCCCGTGGTCTTGATGCCGCGCAGCGACACCCACATCGCCTTCAGCGGGTTGTTCAGCGCTGCGGTCGCCGCCGTCGGCTCGTAGCCGCAATGGGCCATACAGTCGGCGCACTTCTCGTACTTGCCGGTGCCGTAGGTCTCCCAGTCGGTGGTGTCCATCAGCTCCTTGAAGGTCTTGGCGTAGCCTTCACCGAGCAGATAGCAGGGCTTCTGCCAACCGAAGATGTTGCGCGCGGGCATGCCCCACGGCGTGCACTCGTACTCTTGGTTGCCGGCAAGGAAGTCGAGGAACAGGCCGGAATGCATGAAATTCCACTTCTTGCCCTTGCCCATCGCAAAGACGTCGCGGAACAGCTTCTTGGTCTTGGTGCGGTTGAGGAAGTGCTCCTGGTCCGGCGCGCGCTCATAGGCATAGCCGGGCGACATCGAGACGCCGACGCCGAGTTCGACGGTGAGGTCGAGGAATTTTGCGATCTCCTCGGCCGGATGGCCGTCGAAGATGGTGGCGTTGACGTTGACGGTGAAGCCGCGCGCCTTGGCCGCCTTGATCGCGGAGACGGCGCGGTCGAACACGCCGACTTGCGACACCGCCTTGTCGTGATGGTCCTTCAGGCCGTCGAGATGCACGGAGAAGAACAGGTACGGGGAGGGCTCGAACAAATCGAGCTTCTTCTCGAGCAGCAGCGCGTTGGTGCAGAGCGAGACGAACTTCTTGCGCGCCACGAGGCCGCGCACGATCTCGCCGATCTCCTTGTGGATCAGCGGCTCGCCGCCGGGGATCGCCACCATCGGCGCGCCGCACTCGTCGGCCGCGTCCCAGCACTCCTGGGCGGTCATGCGGCGGTTGAGGATCGCATCCGGATAGTCGATCTTGCCGCAGCCGACGCAGGCGAGGTTGCAGCGGAACAGCGGCTCCAGCATCAGCACGAGCGGATAGCGCTTGCGGCCAAGCAGTTTCTGCTTGAGCAAATAGCCGCCGATACGCATTTCCTTGAAGAAGGGGATTGCCATTACACGTTTCTTTCTGGGCTTGAAATTCGGTAGGTCAGCTTGCAGCCAGTTCGGCCGGAAGCCTGAATTCGATGTTTTCCTCGCGGCCCGGGAGCACCGAGACCGTCACCGGTCCGATTCGCCGCAACGCTTCGATCACGTCATCCACCAGCACCTCGGGCGCCGAGGCGCCGGCCGTGAGGCCGACGGTCCTGGCACCTTTCAACCACTCCGGATTGAGCTCGCTTCCATCGGCGATCAGATAACTCGCGACACCGGCCTCAGTGCCGATCTCGCGGAGCCGGTTCGAGTTCGAGCTGTTGGCAGCGCCCACCACCAAGATCACGTCGACCAGCTTGCTCAAGTCCCTTACCGCAGATTGGCGGTTCTGTGTCGCATAGCAGATATCCCGGATGTCCGGGCCTTGAATATCTGTAAATTTGGCTTGAAGGGCCTCGATTATGCCCTTGGTGTCGTCGACCGACAGCGTGGTCTGGGTAATGTAGGCCACTGGCGTATCCGCCGGCAGCGCCAGGGCCTTGGCCTCTTCGACGCTCTGGACCAGCAGAACCGGGCCCGGAACCTGGCCCATCGTGCCCTCGACCTCGGGGTGGCCGGCATGGCCGATCAGGATCAGGGTGCGGCCCCTGGTGATATAGCGCTTCCCCTGATTGTGAACTTTCGTGACCAGCGGGCAGGTGGCGTTCAGCACCGGAAGGTCCCGGGCGGCGGCCTCTTCCTCGACGCTGCGGGCGACGCCATGGGCGCTGAAAACGGTCACGGCCTTCGGTGGAACCTCTGACAGCTCCTCGACGAAGACAGCGCCTTTGGCCTTCAGGCTCTCGACCACGTATTTGTTATGCACGATCTCGTGACGCACATAGACCGGCGGGCCATATTTCTCCAGTGCGCGTTCCACGATCTCGATCGCGCGCACCACGCCCGCGCAAAAGCCGCGCGGCTGCGCTAGATAAACTTCCATTGGACGCCCATCACGCAAATTGCACCAATCCGCTTATTTGTCCCCGGCGGCATCTCGATGCGACCAATGTTGCAATATCCGCACCATCGGCCAGCAAACCACGGTAACCGCCCACCCCATCGGGGCTCGGCGCATTGCAGGCACAGCACTTTGTGTCAAAAAATCGGCAACAAGGAAAGGTGCAGCGCCCTCTGGGTTCCCTCAAAGTCGGAGTAAGGTAATATAATACGCCATTGTGGCGAGCAAGGCGACGACATTTCTGCTCATCCCTTCGCCACTTTACCGCCTCAACTCCCCGGCTATACCGGCCGCCCGCATGATTTTGCCATGGCCTTTCGCCGTTTACCTCGAACCTTGTTCCGGCGAGAACGACCCAAACGGCAATAGGTTTCGCCTGGGAACTCCGCTAAACAGCGGGCGTTTTCGGCAGGCTGTTAACACTAGAAAGAAAAGACGTGCTGCAGAGCGTAGTCGTTGCCATTGTCAGGGCCTGTACCCGGTTTGCCACCCTCGTTGTCGTTCTCGGGCTCCTGCTGGCGGTGGGGGCGGGCTATTACACGTCCAAGCACTTCGCCATCAATACCGACATCAATTCGCTGATTGCCCAGAATCTCGACTGGCGCCAGCGCGACCAGCAGTTTGACCGTGCCTTCGATCGCGACGCCACGATTCTTGCGGTGGTCGAGGCCAAGACACCGGAGATGGCGACCGCCGCCGCCGACGCGCTGTTTGCCAGGCTGAAGGACGACAAGACCAATTTCCAGTCGATGCAGCAGCTCGGCACCGGCGAGTTCTTCGAGAAGAACGGCCTGTTGTTCCTGCCGACCGAGGAAGTCGGCAAGATCACCGGGCAGTTCGAATCCGCCGCGCCCTTGATCGAGATCATGGCCGGCGATCCCTCGATCCGCGGTCTGACCGGCGCGCTGGAGACCGGGCTTGCCGGCGTCAAGCGCGGCGAGGTCAAGCTCGACAGCACCGAGCGGCCCTTCAATCAGATCTCGGAGACGGTCGAAACCGTGCTCAACAAGGGCAATGCGATCTTCTCCTGGCGCGAGTTCGTCAGCGACAAGCCGCTGGAGGATTCGGACAAGCGGGCCTTCATCGAGTTCAAGCCGATCCTCGACTACAACCAACTGGAGCCCGGCAAGACCGCAACCGACGCGATCCGCAAGGCCGCGGTCGATCTCGATTTTGCGACAAAATATCAAGCGCGGGTGCGGCTGACCGGTCCCGTTCCGATTGCCAACGAGGAATACGCGACCGTTCAGGAAGGCGCTGTCGTCAACGGCATCGGCACGGTCGTTGTCGTGCTCCTGATCCTGTGGCTCGCGCTGCATTCGGCCAAGATCATCGTCGCCGTGTTCGTCAATCTGTTCGTCGGCCTCGCGATCACCACCGCCGCCGGCCTGATGATGGTCGGCTCGCTCAATCTGCTGTCGATCGCGTTTGCGGTGCTGTTCGTCGGCCTCGGCGTCGATTTCGGCATCCAATACAGCGTCCGCTACCGCTCGGAGCGTTACAAGGTCGATGATCTCCGCAAGGCGCTGGTGCTCGCCGCCCGACGCTCCGCGATCCCGCTGTCACTCGCTGCGATGGCGACCGCAGCCGGCTTCCTCTGCTTCATCCCGACCGACTACAAGGGCATCGCGGAGCTCGGCCAGATCGCCGGCGTCGGCATGCTGGTGGCCTTCATCTCCTCGATCACCATCCTGCCGGCGCTGCTCAAGCTGCTGAACCCGCCCGGCGAGAAGGAGCCGGTCGGCTACGCCTTCCTGGCGCCGCTCGATCACTTCCTCGAGAAGCACCGTGTGCTGGTCGTCGGCGGCACGCTGCTGATTGCTGTCGCCGGTCTGCCGCTGCTCTATTTCCTGAAGTTCGACTTTAACCCGATGAACCTGCGCAATCCGAACGCGGAGTCGATCGCGACCTTCCTCGACCTGCGCAAGGATCCCAACACCGGCGCCAATGCCATCAACGTGATGGTCAAGTCGGAAGAGCAAGCCAGGCAGGTTGAGGCGAGGCTCGAAAAGGTCCCGGAAGTATTGCGGGTGATGTCGCTCAACAGTTTCGTGCCGGAGGATCAGCAGCCGAAGCTGAAGCTGATCGCGCAGGGTGCCAAGGTGCTGACCCCCGCGCTCAATCCGGACCAGGTCGATGCAGCGCCGTCGGACCAGGAGAATGTCGAGTCGCTGAAATCCTCGGTCGCAAATCTCCGCCGGACCGCCGGCGACGCCAAAGGTCCCGGCGCGGTTGCCTCGCGCCGGCTCGCGGACGCCCTGGAGAAGCTCGCCAACTCGGACGAAGCGACCCGCAACAAGGCGCAGGACGTGTTCGTCACGCCGATGAAGATCGTGTTCGACCAGCTCAGGAACGCGATGCAGGCGGGGCCGGTGACCCTGAGTTCACTGCCGCCAGATCTCGTCGGCGCCTGGAAGAGCAAGGACGGCATCATCCGCGTCGAGGCCCAGCCCAAGGGTGATCCCAACGACAACGATACGCTGCGCAAGTTTGCGGCGGCCGTGCTCGCTGCCGAGCCGACCGCGATCGGCGGACCCGTCTCGATCCTGAAATCCGGCGACACCGTGGTGAACGCCTTCATCCATGCCGGCATCTATGCGCTGCTGGTGATCGGCCTGTTGCTATGGATCACGCTCCGTCGCATCGTGGACGTGTTGATGACGCTGGTGCCGCTCTTGGTTGCGGGTGCGGTGACGCTCGAGATCTGCGTATTGATCGGTCTTCCGCTGAACTTTGCCAATATCGTCGCGTTTCCGCTGCTGCTCGGCGTCGGCGTCGCGTTCAAGATCTATTATGTCGTCGCGTGGCGGTCCGGCAGGACAAACCTGCTTCAGACCAGCCTGACGCGCGCGATCTTCTTCAGCGCACTGACGACGGCGACGGCGTTCGGCAGCTTGTGGCTGTCGAGCCATCCGGGCACGTCCAGCATGGGCAAGTTGCTCGCATTGTCGCTGGTGACGACGCTTGCCGCAGTGCTGCTGTTCCAGCCGGCCCTAATGGGCAAACCCCGCAATCTCAGGGAGTAGGCAGATGTCGCCGACGGGGTCGGTGGAGCTCTTCTGACCCGGCTTGGCCGCGGCGGCACTCTTCGGAGCGGCCGCCGTCGGCGCAGGTGCCGCGGCCGGCGCAGACTTGGGCGCCGCACCGGTGGTTTTTGGCGCGCCCTTGGCCATGGCGTTGGCGGTGCTCAGGGGGATCGGCGGACTCACACGGGTCCAGGTCTCGCCGCCGCACAGGAAGCCCAACACGCAGCCCTTGATTTCGAGCTTGTCGGTGCCTTCAGGCGTGATGGTCGCACTATACATCTGACCATCCTTGGCGTTGTAGACCTGACCTTCCCATTGTTCGGCGCCGGCCGTCTTCTTCATGTTGATGAGGGTCGCCATGCCCAGTGTCGGCCTGTTCTTTTTTGAGACATCCGGATTGTTCTCGTCGCGGCCGCCGGGCTTCTTTTCCCAGGAAACCGCGCCCCACATGGCGCCATTGCATTGGGCGACGCGGATATTGGCGACGCCGTCAGCGACCCGCCAGTCGCCGGTAGGATCGGCGGCAAGCGCCGGTGTCAGGCAGGCGTAACCACTTGCCAGTATTATTCCGGTGTAAATGGCCAAACGCATATGTGTTCCTCGGCAGTGCAACATGGTCTAAAGCTGTGCTTGCGAAGATGGTCCGAAAAAGGGCAAAAGGCCGCACAGACCCTTTTCCGTTCGCTGACCGTTTTCAGTTGACGAAGCGGCCCTCAACCGAAGTATGTAGCGGATGAACAGTCCAAATCCAGACATGTCCCAGTTGTTCGCGGACCGTCAGGCCCAGCGCAGCACCCTGCATAATCGGTACCTGAACGAGCAGTTCGTCCGGGTTCTCAAGACCATCGGCTACGACGTCGGCTTCCAGAAGGGGCAGGGGCAGTACCTCTACGATCGGGAAGGCGCACGCTACCTCGACCTCTTGTCCGGCTTTGGCGTGTTCGCAATCGGGCGCAATCATCCCGTGATGCGCGATGCGCTGAAAAGCGTGCTCGACGCCGATCTGCCCAATCTCGTTCAATTCGACGTCTCGGTGCTCGCCGGCGTGCTCGCCGAGCGGCTCCTGAAATACGTTCCCTATCTCGACAAGGCGTTCTTCGCCAATTCCGGCGCAGAATGCGTCGAGGCCGCGATCAAGTTCGCGCGCGGCGCCACCGGCCGCCCCGGCATCGTCTATTGCGCCCACGGCTATCATGGCCTGACCTATGGCGCGCTGTCGCTGACAGGTGATTCGAACTTCCGCACCGGCTTCGAGCCGCTGCTGCCGGGTTGCACCTCGGTTCCGTTCAACGATCTCGCCGCGCTCGAGAAGGCGCTGGCTTCGCGCGAGGTCGCAGCCTTCGTGGTCGAGCCGATCCAGGGCAAGGGCGTCAACATGCCCTCCGACGAGTTCCTGCCGGGCGCGGCCGCACTCTGCAAGAAGTACGGCACGCTGTTCGTCGCCGACGAGATCCAGACCGGCATGGGCCGCACCGGCCGCTTCCTTGCGGTCGAGCACTGGAATGTCGAGCCCGACATGGTGCTGCTGTCGAAGTCGCTCTCCGGCGGCCACGTGCCTGTGGGCGCCGTGCTGACGCGCAAGAGTATCTTCGACAAGATCTTCAACCAGATGGATCGTGCCGTGGTGCACGGTTCGACCTTCTCCAAGAACGACCTCGCGATGGCCGCGGGCATCGCCACGCTCGACGTGATGGAATCGGAGAAGCTGATCGAGGCGGCCGCCAAGCGCGGCGCCGAGCTTCGCCTCGCGCTCACGCGCATGGTGCCCGGCTACGAACTGCTGAAGGAAGTGCGCGGCAAGGGCCTGATGATCGGCATCGAGTTCGGCCCGCCGAAATCGCTGCGGCTGCGGGCTTCCTGGAACGTGCTCGAGGCCGCCAACAAGGGCCTGTTCTGCCAGCTCATCACCGTGCCGCTGTTCAAGGATCACAAGATCCTGACCCAGGTCGCCGGCCACGGCAGCCACACCATCAAGCTGCTGCCGCCGCTCACCATCACCGAAGAAGATTGCGGTTGGATCGAGCGCGCCTTCGACGACGTCATCGCCGGCAGCCACAAGGTCCCCGGCGCGATCTGGTCGCTCGGCAAGACGCTGGTGGACAACGCGGTGCGAAGGTCGGCGTAGGGTCATCGCCCTCAGCTGCCGTAGCCCGTAGAATGGGTTGAGCCCTTGCGAAACCCATCGCGTCCCAGAGGCGGCGCGGAAGCAGCGATCTCCGAAAACAGCCAGCATGGCATAGTGCCACTGTTTTGCCCGACGGGTCAAACGATATTCGTAAAATACGAAGTGGTGCCGGTGTAAAGAGCGGCCGCCTGACGGGGCGGCTGGTTACGAAAACGAACCCGCCGTAGGCCTGTGATCCTTGCCGGCTCTCTGCCGGTTTGCCCGACGCTGCAATGACCTGACCGAGGAGACGCCCTGCCGGCCAGTAGCCGCGCCTCTACTGTGCATGGGGTTGTTTTTCAGTTTTTGCAGGAGTGCGAGGAGGCGAGGGGACGTAGCCCATGCTCGCTCCGCTGCATCCGGGCGAGGAAACTCACCCCTCCACATTCGCCTTCATCGCCGCCTCGAACTTGTCGACGAACTCGGTGAGCTCGTCGTTTCCGATATCGCTGACGGCCCAAAAGTTCAGGCCGCGCTCGCCCCAGCGGCGGCAGTTGAAGCCCTGCATGGTCTGTGTCTTCGGCGGCCGATGCTCGGTGCTCGCGGTCTGCGACACGAACAGGTTGATGATGTGCTGCCGGCGTTTGTACACGACCGCGCCGATGGCGCGCGCATCGACATAGTCGAGCCGGCCGCCGACCAGCGTGAAGCCTTGCGCGGTGAGGTCGATCACGGGCGGGGCGACGTCGAGCTTGCCGTTGAACCACGGCTTGACCGTGTGCTGGTCGGTCGAGACCACGTCGATGAGGTGGCCGGCCTGCAGCGAGCGCAGATGTGCGGTGACGACCTCCGAGAGGATGCGCTGCTGGTCGTCCTGACGCAGTACGACGGCGACGACGCCCGAGGCGGCGAGCGCAGAGACGACAGATCCCATCGCAAAGCCGCGCAGCATCGAGCGTCGGCTGGGCTGCGGCCGGGCCTGCGGAAGCGAGGCCTCGATACGTGCGCGCAGCGCCGCTGGCGCGCTGTAGCGCAGGTTGGTGCCGGCAAGCGCGCGCTTCATCTCTCGCTGGGCCGCGAACTCGGCCGTGCAGGCCGGACAGGTCGCCATATGGGCTTCGACCTCGCGCGCGTGGCCGGCATCGAGCTCATTGTCGAGCAGCGCGTGAAGCAGGATTTTTGCTTCGTCGCAGGTCATCTCAAATGCTCCTCTTCCGCCGTCCAGGCCGCGCGCAGCATGGCGCGGGCCCGGGCAAGGCGGGACATCACGGTGCCGACGGGGGCGCCGACGGCATCTGCAATTTCGCGATAGGACAGGTTGTTGATCTCCCGCAGCACGAAGGTTTCCTTGAACGGCTCGGCGAGCGCGTCGATCATCTTGCGAATGGCGCCGGCGTCGCGGTTGCGCAGCACTTCGGTCTCCGGACTCGCTTCGCTTTCCTGCCACATCGGCGTCTGGTCGGCCGCGCCGGGCGTGTCCTCGATCGCGGTGTGCGAGTGCTTGCGTCTGGCATATTCGGCGTTGCAGACATTGCGCAGGATCGCGAACAGCCACGGCTTCATGGCCGGGCCGCGATAGCTGTCAAAGTGCTTCAGCGCGCGCAGATAGCATTCCTGCACCGCGTCCTCCGCGTCGGAGGCGTCGCGCAGCAGATAGCGTGCGAGCGTGTAGACGTCGTCGAGATAGGGCAGTGCCGCCTCGCGGAAGCGCTGCGCCTTCTGGAAATCGTCGCTGACGGGCATCGCCTCTCGCTTTGCCTCTTGCTGCGTTTGGTGCGTCGTTTCGCCTTGGGGCCTGACCGAAGGCATGCGAGCCCGGCCGGTGTGCGACCACCGGCCGGGCAAGAGAGAGATGCCTTGGTTGGAGACGTTACTCAACCTTGATCATCCCTGTCATATGCGGGTGCAACGAACAAAAATATTTGTAGTCGCCCGCTTCGGTGAAGGTGAACGAGAACTTGTCGTCGGTGTCCAGGGCCTTGGACCGGAACTTGCCGGCCGACACCACGGTGTGCGGGATGTCGTCCCGGTTGGTCCAGGTCACGGTCGTGCCGACCTTGATCTTGAGCTCCGCCGGCTGGAAGACGAAATTGTCGATATGCACCTCCATGTTGGTGTCGTCGGCACGGGCGGTCGTGACGGGCAGCAGGATGGCCGCGGCCACAGCGACGGAGAAGTCGCGGCGATTGAGCGTCTTCATTGTCAGCTTCTCTTCAACCTTGAATCAACCTTGGAGCGGCGTGTCGATGATGGCGAGCCGCTGCTCGTTCTGCTTGAAGTTGATGCTGGCGACCCCGAGCATCGAGCGGAGCTTGGCGTCCTCGACCTTCATCGGTCCGGGAGAGGGGGCCGCGCCCGGCGCCGGTTGCGGGAAGGCGGTGGAACGCGCGGTGTGGAAAGTGACGTTGCCCTCGACCTTCTGCATCACCTGGTGGATGTGGCCGTTCAGCACGGTCACCGAGCCGAAGCCCTTGACGAATTCCAGCGCGCGGCCGCCGTCGTCGGTGCCCCAACCCCACTCCGGATAGACCGTCCAGAGCGGAATGTGGGCAAACAAGACGATGGGCGTGGATTTCGACTTGCCGCGGAGGTCGTCCTCGAGCCAGGCAAGCTGTTCGGTGCCGAGATTGCCGAGACCGCCGGCCTTGAGGTCGACGACATTGACCAATCCGACAAAATGCACGCCGCCGGCGTCGAAGGAGTACCAGCCTGCGCCCTTGGTGCCCCGGCCGTAGCGGTCGCGATAGAACTTGACCTCTTCGTCCAGGAAGTCGTGCTCGCCGGGCACGTAGTGCACATCCAGCTTGGACTGCGAGATGATGCGGTCGGCGTTGTCGAACTCGGAGGCCTTGGACAAATGGGTGATGTCGCCGGTGTGGATCATGAACGACGGCTTGGCCGGCATCGCATTGATCTTGTTGACGGCTTCCTCGAGCGTGCCCAGCGCATTGGGGTTCGCCGGCTTGTCGAAGCCGACATGGCTGTCGCTGATCTGGAGGAAGGTCATGCCCGGCGCCGCGGCGGTCGCGGCCTCAGCGGAATCGATAATGCCGAGCGAGCGCGGCACGCCGCCGGTAATGGTCCAGAGCACCCCGGTGCCGGCCCATGTCATGCATTCCAGGACCTTGCGGCGGCTGACGCCGTCGTCCCCGTGATCGTGTCCGCTCATCGCAACGTCTCCTTTGGCCCGGAATTGGGCTTCGGGGAGTTGATTGGGGGTGGGGCGGGTTTATTCGCGGAGGGGGATGACGTTTTCGTGAGGGGGCCGCGTTAACCGGGGCGGGCAAAGTCAGCCGCCCAAAATGTCGCGACCGAACTCCGCCGGCAATCGCCTACTTCGCATCCTCCAGGATCATCGTTGCCCCCTTCTCGGCGATCATCGCGGTCGGCGTGTTGGTGTTTCCCGAGGTGATGGTCGGCATGATCGAGGCATCGACGACGCGCAGGCCGCTGAGCCCGTAGAAGCGCAGGCGCTCGTCGACCACCGCCATCGGATCGTTCGCCGATCCCATCTTCGCCGTGCCGACGGGGTGGAAGATCGTGGTGCCGATATCGCCGGCAGCTTTGGCGAGCGAGGCATCATCGTCGCCGACCGAGGGGCCGGGCAGATATTCCGTGGGTCGATACTTCGCGAGCGCCTTCTGCTGCATCAGGCGGCGCGTGGTGCGGATGGCGTCGGCGCCGACCTGGCGGTCGTCGTCGGTCGATAAATAGTTCGGCGCGATGATCGGCTTGTCGTCAGGGCTCGCCGAACGCAGCCGCACGATGCCGCGCGAGGTCGGCTGGAGATTGCACGCGCTCACCGTGATGGCGGGGAAGCGGTGCAGCGGATCGCCGAACTTGTCGAGCGACAGCGGCTGCACATGGAACTGGATGTTGGCGCGCGCGCGGGTCGCGTCGGAGCGCGTGAAGATGCCGAGCTGCGACGGCGCCATCGTCAGCGGACCACGGCGGCGGAAGGCATAATCGAGGCCCATCAGGCCGCGGCGGAACAAATTGTAGTAGGTCTCGTTCAGCGTCCGCACGCCCTCGACCTTGTAGATCGCGCGCTGCTGCAGGTGATCCTGCAGATTGCGCCCCACGCCGGGCTTGTCCATCACGATGTCGATGCCGAGCGGCGCCAGCCAGTCGCCAGGTCCGATGCCGGAGCGATGCAGCACCTGCACCGAGCCGATCGAGCCGGCCGAGAGGATCACCTCGCGTTTTGCGCGCGCCTCGACGATCTCGCCGTTCTGGATGAAGCGCACGCCGACGGCGCGGCCCTGTTCGATGATCAGGCGATCGACCAGCACATGCTTTTCGAGCCGCAGATTGGGGCGGTTCAGGGCCGGCTTGAGAAAGCCGCGCGCCGACGACCAACGCCGGCCGCGCTTCTGGTTGACGTGGAAATAGCTCGTGCCCTCGTTGTCGCCGGTGTTGAAGTCAGGAATGCGCTTGATGCCCATCTCCTCTGCGGCGTCGCCGACGGCATCGAGAACGTCCCAGGACAGCCGCGGCGCCTCGATACGCCAGCCGCCGCCTGCGCCGTGGTGCTCGCTGGCGCCGAGGAAATGGTCCTCCAGCCGTTTGAACAGCGGTAGCACGTCATCATAGCCCCAGCCGGTCATGCCGAGCTGGCGCCAGTGGTCGTAATCGGCGGCCTGGCCGCGCATCGAGATCATGGCATTGATCGCCGAGGAGCCCCCGATCACCTTGCCGCGGGGGTAGGCGAGCGAGCGGCCGTTCAGGCCAGGGTCGGCCTCGGTCTTGAACATCCAGTCCGAGCGCGGATTGCCGATGGCAAAGAGGTACCCGACTGGAATATGGAACCAGATCCAGTTGTCGTCGCCGCCGGCCTCGAGGATCAGGACGCGGTTTCCTGATACGGCCGACAATCGGTTGGCCATGATGCAGCCAGCCGTACCGGCGCCGACGATTACGTAGTCAAACTCACCTTCGAGCCGCCTTGGCATTCTGCTTTCCACCCCGGATGGTCTCCAAACGCGCTCCGTCCTAATAGGCAGACGGACATGGCCGGACAAGCCCGGCCATGCCGAACGGCGGGACCAGACCCCGTTCTCCAGCAGTTGGGTGGACTAGCGCTTGCATGGTAGACGGGCTTGTATTTTCAACAAAGCTCGAGACCCTTCATGCCCATTGTCAACCGCGTCGCCGACCTTCAACCCGATATCCAGACCTGGCGGCGAGACATCCACCAGCATCCCGAGCTGCTCTACGATGTTCACCGCACCGCAGCATTCGTGGCCGATCGCCTCCGGGAATTTGGCTGCGACGAGGTTGTGACCGGCATCGGCCAGACCGGTGTGGTCGGCGTGATCAAGGGGAAAAAGGCGGCCGGCGAGGGGCTCAAGGCGATCGGCATGCGTGCCGACATGGACGCGCTGCCCGTCGACGAGCAGACCAACCTGCCTTACGCCTCGAAGACTCCGGGAAAGATGCACGCCTGCGGCCACGACGGCCACACCGCGATGCTGCTCGGTGCCGCGCGCTATCTCGCCGAGACCCGCAATTTCGCCGGCGACGCCGTCGTGATCTTCCAGCCGGCCGAGGAGGGCGGCGCCGGCGGCGCGGCGATGGTCAAGGACGGCATGATGGAGCGCTTCGGCATCGAGCAGGTCTACGGCATGCACAACGGCCCCGGCATTCCGATCGGCTCGTTCGCGATCCGGCCCGGCCCGATCATGGCGTCGACCGACGAGGTCGATTTCGTGATCGAGGGCCTCGGCGGCCATGCCGCACGTCCGCACAAATGCATCGATTCCGTTCTCGTGGGTGCGCAGCTGATCACGGCCTTGCAGTCGATCGTCGCGCGCAGCGTCGATCCCTTGGAATCGGCCGTGATCTCGATCTGCGAATTCCACGCCGGCAATGCCCGCAACGTCATTCCGCAAACCGCGACGTTGAGAGGCACGATCCGCACGCTGACGCCTGATGTGCGCAAGCTGGTCGAGAAGCGCGTGCGCGAAGTCGTGGCGGGTGTCGCCCAGATCACCGGCGCAAAGATCGACCTGCATTACAAGCGCGGTTATCCCGTCGTGAACAATCACGCCGCGCAGACCGAGGTGGCGACGCGCATCGCCAAGCAGGTCGCGGGCGATGCCAATGTGCTGGAGATGTCGCCAATGATGGGCGGCGAGGACTTCGCCTACATGCTGGAAGCGCGCCCCGGTGCCTTCATCTTCTGCGGCAATGGCGACAGCGCCGGCCTGCATCACCCTGCCTACAATTTCAACGACGAGGCGATCGTGTTCGGCACGTCCTACTGGGTCAAGCTGGTCGAGGAGCAGCTCGCAGCATCATGATGCGCTGAGCTGAGGCACGAATGAAAAGGGCCCGTGCGATGCGCGGGCCCTTTTTGTTGGCATGTCGTGTCGGCTCAGAAAACGTGCGAGAACAGATAGTACAGTACGCCCGAGATGATCATCGCGGCCGGCAGGGTCAGCACCCAGGCCATGGCAATGTTGCGGATCGTCGCCCATTGCAGGCCCGAGCCGTTGGCGGCCATGGCGCCTGCGATGCCTGACGACAGCACGTGGGTGGTCGAGACCGGCAGGCCGTAGACGTCGGCGGCGGCAATGGTGGCGGCCGCGGTGATCTCGGCGCAGGCCCCCTGCGCATACGTCAGGTGCGTCTTGCCGATCCTCTCGCCGACGGTGACGACGATGCGCTTCCAGCCGACCATGGTGCCAAGACCAAGCGCGATGGCGACCACGATCTTCACCCAGCCGGGGATGAACTTCGTGGCGCCGTCGAGCGAGCCTTTGTAGGCGTTGAGCACGGTGACCTCGGCGGCGCTGAGCTCGGCTTCCTTGTCCTTCATCAGGAAGCGCAGCGCTTCCGAGACGAGGTACATGTCGTTGCGGGTGTTGCCGACGAGGTCGGCGGGCACCTTGGCGAGCGATCCGTAGGTGCTCACCTGCTTGGCGATGTCGCGCACGAGCACGGCGAGCGATGGGAACGTGCCGGCGTTGACCTCGTGCTGCGCGACGTAGTTGGTCACGGCCGGACGCGGATTGCCGATCACGTTGTAGCCGGCGGCCTTGGCCTCGATGATCTTGCTGGCGGCCTCCGAGTTCTGGATGAACGCGGCGAGCTGGCCTTCCGGCAGCGCGCGGTTGAGCGCGTAGGCGGTCGGCACGGTGCCGATCAGGATCAGCATGATCAGGCCCATGCCCTTCTGACCGTCATTGGAGCCGTGGAAGAAGCTCACCAGCGTGCAGGTGAGGATGAGGATGCCGCGGATCCACCACGGCGGCGGCTGGTCGCCCTTCGGCTCGCCGAACAGGGCGGGGGTGGCGCGCAGCAGCACCGTGCGCAGGATCAGCAGCAGGCCGGCGGCAAGCACGAAGCCGAACAGCGGCGACAGCAGCAACGCCTTGCCGATATTGGTGGCTTGGGACCAGTCGACGCCGGTGGTGCCGCTACGGCCATGCAGGACCGCGTTCATGATGCCGACGCCCATGATCGAGCCGATCAGGGTGTGCGAGCTCGAGGCCGGCAGGCCGAAATACCAGGTGCCGACGTTCCAGATGATGGCGGCGATCAGCAGCGCGAACACCATGGCGAAGCCGGCGCTGGAGCCGACCTGGAGGATCAGCTCGACCGGCAGCAGCGAGACGATGCCGAACGCGACCGCGCCGGAGGACAGCAGCACGCCGAACAGGTTGAACATGCCGGACCAAACCACGGCGACGTGGGCGGGCAGCGAGCGGGTGTAGATTACGGTTGCGACCGCGTTGGCGGTGTCGTGGAAGCCGTTCACGAACTCGAAGCCGAGTGCGATCAGGAGCGCGACGAAGAGCAGGAGAAACGGAGCGAAGGACTTGACCTGCACGCCGGACGCATCGACGTCGATCCAGATGCTGTAGGCGACGAAGAGCAGCGCGGCGGCGATCACGCCCATGTAGATCACGCCGGTGAGCGGATGGAAGCCGCGATTGAGGTCTGGCCCCTTACTCAAGGCCGGCTCGATCGAGCCCGGCAAAGCAACGTCACTCATTGGAAATTCTCCTGTCCCAAGGCCCCGATTTTGCGCGTGGCATGTGACAGGCGGTTGAAATGGCGGAAAGGCCGCCGAAATGACGTGACCTCTCCACGGCTCGTTGCCGTGCATCGGCGCCGCGTCAGGCCGCGCGCGAGGCTTTCTTCTGCAACGCCGCGGCGATCTTCAGGTCTTCGACAAAGCGCTGATATTCCATCACCTTCGCCTCCGGATCCGGAAGCCGCAACAGATAGGACGGATGCACCGTCACCAGAGCCTTGCGTCCGTCGGGAAGGTCTAGGAGCCGGCCGCGGGTCTTGCCGATCGGCGTGATCTTGCCGAACACGCTTTGCGCGGCGGTTGCGCCCATCGCGACAATCAGCTCGGGCTGGATTGCCGAAACCTCCCGCTCATACCATTGTCGACAGGCTTTGATCTCCGGCGTTGCCGGCTTCTGGTGCAGGCGGATCTTTCCGCGCGGCACGAACTTGAAGTGCTTCACGGCATTGGTGACATAGACCTTCTTGCGATCGACGCCGGCCTCCGCAAGCGCGCGGTCGAGCATCTGGCCGGCCGGGCCGACGAAGGGATGGCCGGCAAGGTCCTCCTTGTCGCCGGGCTGCTCGCCGACCAGCATGATGGTGGCATTCTCGGGGCCTTCGCCGAACACGGTTTGCGTCGCGTCCTTGTAGAGCGGGCAGGCGCGGCAATGCGCGGCTTCCGCGCGAAGCGCTTCGAGATCGTTGGCAGCAGTCTTGCGTGTCATCGGAGCCTCCGGCCGCTTCTGAGGCTTGTGCGGATCGGTTGGGGCGTTGGCGATCATGGCACCGGTCATGCGCTCGGCGTCCTCGATCAAGGGCTTAATGATCGAGGCCTCGGGCAGGTTCCTCCAGTATTTCTTCGGCATCTCCGTCTGCATCGCCTTCACCTTCAGCCGGGCCGGATTGAAGATGCTTGCGTAATAGCTTCGCCAGGTTTCCTCCAGCCGGTCTTCGCTTGGCGCCTCGCTCTTGCTCACGCCCGGCGTGAACGAGAGCGCGTGGCCATCCCAATGCGCGCAGAGATCGGGCGTCAGGATCGACCAGGGCATGTCGGCAAAGCGTCTGGCGAAGAATGGCGCGGCGAGTTCGACGATGTGATGCTCCGGCTCGAACCAGGCGACGTAATGGGCGGCGCGCTCCCGGCCGATCTCGCGAAAGCGCACGAAGGCGTGCATCTTGTGCTCGTCGCGATGGACCGCGCGCGCCATCGCAGTGACCAGCGCGACATCGGGATCGGTCGCGACCTCGATCAGATCGTGATGGTCCTTCAGCCGGAAGAGCAGGCGATAGAGGATCGCGAAGCGCTCGCGATCGCGGTGCAGGATTGCTGACTTCGCGAGATCGACGAATTTGCCTGATACATTGAAGGTGCCCTCGTTGACCTCGAGGATCGGCGACGGCGCGGGCGGCGCGAACAACTCGGGGTCGCCGCCCTGCACGGCCCAGGTGACATCGGCGGGCGGCACATGATGAAGCACGAGGCTGCGTGCAGCTTTACGCCAGCCGTCGAAATCGGTTTCGCCGTCGAGGGTGATGTATTGCATCAGAATCCAAACCCCAATTGCGTTGCTTTCGGCTTGAATCGTTCGATCAGCCCGGCCGCATCGAGACGATGTGGCGCGGGACGGTGGTCGCTGAGGATGATGAAGGGCAGCGCCTTGTGACGGGGCACGTGCAGCCGCGCCAGATCGGACAAGCGGATCGTGGTGGTGCGCCGCGTTGCGATAATGCGTTCGACCGCCTTGGTGCCGAAGCCCGGCACCCGCAGCAGCTCCTCGCGGCTGGCGCGGTTGACGTCGAGCGGGAAGCGGTCGCGATGGCGCAGCGCCCAGGCGAGTTTCGGATCGATGTCGAGCGGCAGCATGGCGCTGTCGTCGACGATCTCCGCAACATCGAAGCCGTAGAAGCGCATCAGCCAGTCGGCCTGGTAGAGCCGGTGCTCGCGCAGCAGGGGCGGCTGGACCAGAGGCAAGGCGCGGCTGGCATCCGGGATCGGGCTGAAGGCGGAGTAATAGACGCGCCGCATTCGGTATGAACCGTAGAGATTGGCGCTGGTGTGGAGAATGGTGTGATCGTTCGCGCTGTCGGCGCCGACGATCATCTGGGTGCTTTGGCCGGCTGGCGCGAAACGTTGCGGCCTTGCCTTGGTCTTCGCCGAGCTGTCTTCTTCGGCCTCGTCGAGTTTCAGTCGTAGCCGGCCCATGGCGCGTCGGATTGCGCGCACGTCCTTCTCCGGCGCGAATTGCTGCAGGCTCGCCGCTTCGGGCATCTCGATGTTGATGGAAAGACGGTCGGCATATTTGCCGGCCTCCGTGATCAGCGTATCGTCGGCCTCCGGAATGGTCTTCAGGTGAATGTAGCCGCGGAAGTGATGCTCCTCGCGCAGCTTGCGCGCGACGCTGACCACTTGCTCCATCGTGTAGTCCGGGCTGCGGATGATGCCGGAGGAGAGAAACAGGCCCTCGATGTAATTGCGCCGGTAGAAGTCGAGCGTCAGCTTGACCACCTCGTCGATGGTAAAGCGGGCGCGCGGCACGTTGGAGGAGGCGCGGTTGATGCAGTAGAGGCAATCGTAATTGCAGGCGTTGGTGAGCAGCACCTTGAGCAGCGAGATGCAGCGTCCATCCGGCGCGTAGGAATGGCAGATGCCCATGCCGGGCGCGGTCGAGCCCATGCCCTTGCCGTCGCTGGAATCCCGCTTCTCGGTGCCGCTGGAGGCACAGGAGGCGTCGTATTTGGCAGCGTCCGCCAGGATCTCCAGCTTGCGTTGTACGTCCATCCCAGAATCCCTTTGATTCAGCTCATGAATTCGATTGGGCGCAATTCGATTGACTCTTCGGGCGCCGTTAGCTTTATATTAGAACATATCATGAACAAATGAGCCAGCCGCAGGTTCTTATTTTTGAAAGCCTCGGCAATCACTCTGAAGGAGCGGCGAGCATGAGCGGCGCACGCATGAGCGCGCTTGCGATCTTGCGCAGCCAGATCGAACGGATCGAGACAGCGGAGGTCGTGCATCATCACGACCGTGTCGCGCTCGGTCATGGCGAGGTCGATCGCGCCTTGAAAGGCGGGCTTGCGCGCGCGGCGATCCACGAGGTGTTTTGCGAAGGGCGCCAGGGCGCGGCCGCGACGGGCTTTGTCACCGGGCTTGCGGGCCGCGTCACGGCGCAGCGGCCGCTTTTGTGGGTGCGGCAGGATTTCTCGGAGATCGAGGCTGGTGCGCTGTCGATGAGCGGGCTCGCCGAGCTCGGCCTCGATCCGCGCCGTGTGGTGATGGTGCGCGCGGCCGACGTCGAGAGTGCGCTGCGCACCTCGGCCGATGCGCTCGCCTGCGATGCGCTCGGTGCCGTCGTGCTCGAGCTCTGGGGCGAGATAAGGCAGTTCGATCTCGTGGCGAGCCGCAAGCTGACGCTGGCCGCGCAAGGCTCAGGCGTCACTGGCCTGTTGTTGCGAATGGCGGCACAGCCGCTGCCGTCGACCGCGGAGACACGCTGGATGCTGCGCGCGGCGCATTCACCGCCGGGTTCAGCTTCAATGCCTGCGGCGCCTTGGAGCGCCTGGGGCGCGCCGCGCTTCGATGTCGAGCTGTTGCGCAATCGTCATGGCCCGTGCGGCCGGTGGATCATGGAATGGAAGTGTGATGAGTGCCAGTTCAGTGAACCGTCGGCGTATTCTCAGCCTGTGGCTGCCTCGCCTGCCCATCGACCGGATCCAGCGGTTCTTCAACAGCGCCGGGCTGGGTAAGACCAATGATCCCAGCATCGTCGTCATCAAGGACAACAATGCGCTGGTGATCCATGCGCTGGATGAAGCGGCCGAACGTCTGGGTCTGTATATTGGCCAGCCGTTGGCGAACGCGCGGGCGATGTGTCCAGATTTAAAAGTGTTCGACGCCGATGTCGTGGCCGATGCGAAAACGCTGAGCGACATCGCCGACTGGTGCGACCGCTTCACGCCGCTGGTGGCGCTCGATGCGCCGCATGGGCTGTTCCTCGATATCACCGGCTGCGCGCATCTGTTCGGCGGCGAGGCTGCGCTGTTGCAGACGTTGGTCCGGGCGCTCGGTCGACAAGGCTTTGCCGTCAGTGCGGCGATCGCCGGCACCTCGGTCTGCGCGCGGACGCTGACGCGGCAGGCCACGGGCAGCATCGTTGCCGATGGCAGCGAGGGGGCGGCGATCGACCGGTTTCCGGTGTCCGCACTCGGTGCGGACGAGGCGATCATCACAGGGCTGCGCCGCGCCGGGCTGAAGACTATCGGCGATGTCGCCTCGCGCAGCGCCTCCGAGATCACGGCGCGGTTCGGCGCGCGGTTCTCCACGCTGCTCGCGCATGCGCTGGGGCAGGGCGATGCGCCGATCAGCCCGCGCAAGCCGCTGCCCGATTACATCGTTGAGAAACGTTTTGCCGAGCCGATCGCAACCGACACCATGATCGCGATGACGCTGTCGCGACTCGCCGACACGTTGATCGCGTCCATGGAGAAGCAGGGCAAGGGCGCGCGACGTCTGGAAGCCGCCTTCTTCCGCACCGACGGTGTGGTGCGCGCGATCATGGTCGAGACCGGACGTCCGGTGACGCGAAGCGCCGTGATCGACCGGCTGTTCCGCGAGCGGCTCGATGCGCTCGCCGATCCGCTCGATCCCGGCTTCGGCTTCGACATGGTGCGCTTGTCGGCGAGCCGCACCGAGATCGTGGTGCAGGAGCAGCGCGATCTCGATGCTCATGTCCATGACAATGACGAGCTTGCCGCGCTGATCGACCGTATCGCCGCGCGCATCGGCGGAAGGCGCGTCGTGGTCCATCTGCCGCAGGATACCCATATCCCCGAGCAGGCGGTGCTGGCCGCGCCCGCCCAGCATCATCTCACGGCTGCCGTGCAGGCCCAGTGGCCCGCGCGCGCCGAAAGCGAGCCGCCGCTGCGCCCCCTCAGGCTGTTCGACCAGCCGGAGCCGGTCACCGTGCCGTTTGCGACCGTGCCTGACGGCCCGCCGCATCAATTCACCTGGCGGCGCGCGAAACATGCGGTGGTGCGGGTGGAGGGGCCCGAGCGCATCGCGATGGAATGGTGGCGGCAGGACGGCAAGCAGCTGACGCGGGATTATTTCCGCATCGAGGATGCCGAGGGCCTGCGCTTCTGGATTTTTCGCGACGGTCTTTATGAGGGAGAGGTGTTCGACGCCGACGGCGAGCCCGCTCCGCCTCGCTGGTATGTGCACGGTCTCTTCGCATGAACATTCCTGCCTATGCCGAGATCGGCATCACCACCAATTTCTCCTTCCTGCGCGGCGGATCGGATCCGCGCGCCTATGTGCATCAGGCCAGCAAGCTCGGCATTCCCGTGATCGGCATCGCCGACCACAACACGCTCGCCGGCGTGGTGCGGGCCTGGAACGAGCTCGACAACGACAAGGTGCTGCACAAGCCAAAACTGCTGATCGGGGCGCGCATCGTCTTCATCGACGGCACGCCCGACATTTTCGTCTATCCGCGCGACCGCGCCGCCTATGGTCGGCTCTGTCAGCTTCTGACCCGAGGCAAGCGTGGCGACGACATTATCCGGATCGAGAAAGGCGAGTGCCATCTCAGCTTCGGCGATCTCTTGGAGTTTGCGGAAGGCCAGCTTCTGATCCTGACATTGCCGCATCGCTTCGATGATGCGAAAGCGCTGGAGGTGCTTTCAAAACTCAAAGCAAGCCGCGCCGACGGCGTGTGGCTGGCGGCGAGCCTGATCTATCGCGGCGACGACCGCCGTCGCCTGGCGCGGCTCGACGATCTCGCAGCAAAAGCAAGAGTGCCGCTGCTCGCGACCAACGAGGTGCTCTACCACGATCCCGGCCGTCGTCCGCTCCAGGACGTGCTCACCTGTATCAGGGAAAAGACCACGATCGAGGCGGTCGGACGCAAGCTGGAAGCCAATGCCGAGCGCTTTCTGAAGACGCCCCGCGAGATGGCGCGGCTGTTTCGCGACATCCCCGAGGCGATCGCGGAGACCATGCGTTTTGCGGACAGGATCGAGTTCTCGCTCGACCAGCTCAGATATCAATACCCCGACGAGCCGGTGCCGCCGGGCAAGACCGCGCAGGGACATCTGGAGGATCTGACCTGGGCTGGCGTCGATAAATATTTCGGCGGCGAGATCGACGACAAGCTGCGTGCGACGCTCAAGAAAGAGCTCGCGCTGATATCAGAGCTGAAATATGCGCATTACTTCCTCACCGTGCACGACATCGTTCATTACGCGCGCAGCCAGAACATTCTGTGCCAGGGGCGGGGATCGGCGGCAAATTCGGCCGTCTGCTACGTGCTCGGCATCACCTCGGTCGATCCGACCAAGGTCGATCTCTTGTTCGAGCGCTTCATCTCCAAGGAACGGCTGGAGCCGCCCGACATCGACGTCGATTTCGAGCATTCGCGGCGCGAAGAGGTGATGCAATATGTCTATCTCCGCTACGGCCGCCACCGCGCTGCGATCATCGCCACCGTGATTCATTATCGTCCGCGTAGCGCCATCCGCGATGTCGGCAAGGCGCTCGGCCTGACCGAGGACGTCACCGCTGCGCTCGCGGACACGGTCTGGGGCAGCTGGGGCAAGGGCCTCAATGACATGCAGGTCCGGCAAGCCGGGCTCGATCCGCAAAATCCCATGATCAACCTCGCGGTCGAGCTGGCGACCGAGCTGATCGAATTCCCGCGCCATCTGTCCCAGCATGTCGGCGGCTATGTGTTGACGCAAGACCGGCTCGACACCTATGTGCCGATCGGCAACGCCGCGATGGACGACCGCACCTTCATCGAATGGGACAAGGACGACGTCGACGCGCTCAACATGATGAAGGTCGACGTGCTCGCGCTGGGGATGCTGACCTGCATCAGGAAGTGCTTTGATCTGATCGATCAGCACAAAGGGGAGCGTTTCGTGCTGGCGAGCGTCCCGCAGGATGATCCCAAGGTTTACGACATGCTGTGCGCCGGCGAGTCGCTCGGCGTCTTCCAGGTCGAAAGCCGCGCGCAGATGAACATGCTGCCGCGGCTGAAACCGCGGACCTTCTACGACCTCGTCATCGAGGTCGCGATCGTGCGGCCAGGCCCAATCCAGGGTGATATGGTGCATCCCTATCTGCGCCGGCGGAATAATCTGGAAAAGGTGACCTATCCCTCGCCATCATCAGAGCATGGTCCCGCAGACGAGCTCTATAAGGTACTGCACAAGACCAAGGGCGTGCCCCTGTTCCAGGAGCAGGCGATGCGCATCGCGATCGAGGCGGCGAAATTCACCCCCGAGGAAGCCAATGGCCTGCGCCGCTCGATGGCGACCTTCCGCAATGTCGGCACCATCGGCCAGTACGAGGAGAAGCTGATCGGCAACATGGTCGCGCGCGGCTATGACGCAAACTTCGCCAGAAGCTGCTTTGATCAGATCAAGGGCTTTGGCTCCTACGGCTTCCCCGAGAGCCATGCCGCGAGCTTTGCCCAGCTCGTCTACATCTCGTCATGGCTGAAGCATCATCACCCCGACGCCTTCTGCTGTGGCCTCTTGAACTCGCAGCCGATGGGCTTTTACGCGCCGGCGCAGATCGTCGGCGATGCCCGCAAGAACGGCGTCGAGGTCCGCGAGATCGACGTGTCCTATAGTTTTGCGCAGAACACGCTGGAGAATACGGAGGGCAGATATTGTGCCGTTCGCCTGGGCTTTCGCCAGATCGACGGCTTTCACTGGCTCGATCCGGATGAGGAGTTCCTCAAAAAGGAGCAGGCGAAGAGGCAAGGCAAGGTCTATGTCATCCAGAAAGATTGGGCCGATCTTATCATTGATGCCCGCCACCGCCGTCCTTTTACCTCACTCGAAGACTTCGCCCGCGACACCGGCCTGCCCAAGCGCGCGCTGATCCTGCTGGCGGATGCGGACGCATTCCGCTCGCTGGGGCTCGATCGCCGCGAGGCGCTGTGGCAGGTGCGGCGGCTGCCTGACGACGTGGCGCTGCCGCTGTTCGAAGCGGCCACCGCGCGCGAGCAGCCGGACGAGCAGGCCAAGCCGCTTCCCCTGATGCCGCGTCCCGAGCAGGTCGTCGCGGATTACCAGACCATCCGGCTATCGCTGAAGGGCCATCCGATGGAATTCCTGCGCGAGATGTTTTCGCGCGAGCGCATCGTCGCCTGCAAGGAGATCAGCCACGAGAACGAGCGCCGCCGCGTCCGCTGCGCCGGCGTGGTGCTGGTGCGGCAGCGGCCGGGCAGCGCCAGCGGCGTCGTGTTCATGACGCTGGAGGACGAAACCGGCATCGCCAATGTCGTGGTGTGGCCCAAGGTCATGGAGCAGTACCGCAAGGAGGTGATGGGCGCGCGCCTCATCGAGGTTCAGGGCTACATCCAGAGCAGCCCCGAGAAGGTGACGCATCTGATCGCGCAGCGCATGATCGATCGCTCGAACGATCTGGTCGGCCTCGCCAACGATGCGCTAAGCCGCAAGCACAAGGTGCCGGCAGGCGCAACATTGGTCGAGCCGCTCAACGACGACCGCCGCGACCACGCCGATATGCCGGCGCAGAAAATCCGCCACCCCCGCAACGTCCGCATCCTGCCGCCGTCGCGGGATTTTCATTGAGGTGAGGCCAGATGCCGTGAGTTATTGAAGCGCGCTCGCGCACCTCACCCCCAGTCGTCATACCCCGCGAAAGCGGGGTATCCAGTACGCCGCGGCTTCACGGATCTAGCCGCGCTGCCTCTGGAATGCTGGATCGCCCGCCTTCGCGAGCGATGACAGTGTACCCTGCCTCTAAAAATTCACCCGGTTCGAGATCGCACCGTCGACGACGAGATTCGACCCCGTGGTGAATCCCGACATCGGGCTTGCCAGAAACACCGCCGCGTTCGCGATCTCCTGCGGCGTCGCCATCCGCCCAGTCGGGTTGCGCTTCATCGCGTCGTTGTAACGCTCCGGCATGTTCTTCTCGATCATCTCCCAGACGCCGCCCTTGAAATAGACGGTGCCCGGCGAGACCACGTTCACGCGGATCTTCTTCTTGGCGTATTGCCGCGCCAGGCCCTTGGCCATGTGGATCAGCGCCGCCTTGATCGGGCCATAGGAGCTGGCGACATCGGCCTGCGCCGCCGAGATCGAGGAGATGATGACGAAAGCGGCATCGCCGCTTGCCTCGCCGCTGGCCTCCAGGAACGGCCGTGCGGCATCGAACGCTTGCACGGCGCCGAGCACGTCAAGCCGGAAATTCTGCTCCCATGATGCGGGATCGTGGCCCTGTGCCATGGCGCCGGCGTTGGAAAACAGCATATTGACGCCGCCGAGTTCCCTGGCTGCGCCCTCGACCCAGGCCTTCAGCGCCGCGCCGTCGGTGACGTCAACGGTGCCGCCTGTGGCGCGGATGCCGCTGGCCTTCAATTCAGCAACGGTGGCCGCGACCTGCTCTGCATTGCGCGCGCACACCGCGACATTGCTGCCTTCACCGGCCAGCGTTGCCGCAATCGCCCGCCCGATGCCGCGCGTGCCGCCGAGCACGATGGCGTTTTTTCCCTTGAGACCGAGATCCATTGTGGTTTTCCTTGTTGTTGGTCGTAAGGACCTTAGTTGTTTGAGCGAGGATGTCGAATTCGTTCTCGGTGTCATACCCCGCGCAGGCGGGGTATCCAGTACGCTGCGGCTTCTCGGTTCAATCACGACCGCTTCTGGAATACTCGATCGCCCGCCTTCGCGGATGATGACACGGTGCGAGCCGGAAGAGCGCGCCCCCTTACTCCGGCGCAGCCCCAACCGGTGGGCCGCCGGGCGGCCGATGCAGGAAGGTCAGCGAGGCATAGGCGCCGACCCAGGAGCCGATCGCGGCGAAGGCCACATAGACGGCGTTTTCCGTGTAGCTGATCACGGCATAGGAGGAGAGCAGATACCAGATCGCGCTCCAGCTTGCGGCCGGCACGCGCTTGCGCGCGACCACGGCTGACGTAAACATCACATAGACCGCGTCGGTGGCCGCTGTCGCGACCAACACGGCGCCTGCGGTGAGGGGATCGATGGCGGCCATTGCAATCCTTTCCGTGCTCATGGGATGGTCGCAAAGCTAAAGGGAGAAAAGAGGCCATGCAAAGCCCCGCCGACATCCTCAGCGACATCTGGCTCTCCGCCGGCGGCGATGCTGCTGCGCTCGAACGCGTGCATCTGACCGGCGAGGAGCCGCAGATTCCGTCCTCGTTTCGTGTCGCTGCCGCCGGCCAAGCGACGATCGCCGCCGCCGGTCTTGCCGCTGCCGAGATCTGGCGGCTGCGCAGCGGCGAGGCGCAGGAGGTCAGCGTCGACATGCGCCACGCCGTCGTCGAATGCCGCTCCGAGCGTTATCTGCGCCTCGACGACAAGCCGCCACCGCCGGCCTGGGATGCCATCGCCGGCGTTTACAAGACTGGCGACAACAGCTTCGTCCGCTGCCACACGAATTTCCCGCACCACCGCGACGCCGTCTGCAAGGTGCTCGGCTGCGCACCCGAGCGCGATAAGGTGCAGGCCGCGCTGATGCAGTGGAAGGGCGCGGATTTCGAGGCCGCGGCCTATGCCGCCGGCGGCGTCGTTGCGCTCATGCGCTCTTACGATCAATGGTCGGCGCTGCCGCAGGCCCGCGCGCTGGCTGAGTTGCCGCTGGTCTCGATCGAGAAGATCGGTGATGCGGCGATAAAGCCCTGGCCTGACGGCGATCGTCCGCTCGCAGGCCTGCGCGTGCTCGATCTCTCCCGCGTCATCGCAGGGCCCGTCGCCGGCCGCACGCTCGCGGCACACGGCGCGGATGTGCTCTTGGTCTCAGGGCCGGAGCTGCCGGCCATTCCCTGGCTCGCCATCGACACCGGCCGCGGCAAGCTCACCACCTTCATCGAACTGAAGAGCGAGGCGGGCAGGGCGCAACTGCGCGAATTGCTGAAAGACGCCGACATTTTCTCGCAAGGCTATCGCCCGCGCGCGCTCGCCAGCCTCGGCTTCTCGCCGCAAGAGGCGGCTAGCATCAATCCCGGCATCGTCTACGTCACATTGTCGGCTTACGGCCATGCCGGCCCTTGGGCCGAGCGACGCGGGTTCGATTCGCTGGTGCAGACCACGACGGGCTTCAACCAGGCGGAAGGCAAAGCGGCCGGCGTCGATGGTCCGAAGGAATTGCCGGCCCAGATGCTCGACCACGCCACCGGCTATCTGATGGCGTTCGGCGCGATGATGGCGAAGGCGCGCCAGGCCCGCGAAGGCGGCAGCTGGCACGTGCGCGTGTCGCTGGCGCAGACCGGTCGCTGGCTCTGGAATCTCGGCCGGCTCGAAGGCGGTCTCGATACTCCGGATCTTGTGGGCGCGTCCGTACATGCAGCGTTCATGGAAACGATGTCATCTGGCTTCGGCACTTTGCGGGCGGTGCGCCATTCGGCCGTGCTGTCGAGGACGCCGGCGCAATGGAGCCGTCCGGCGATGCCGCTCGGCAGCCATTCGCCGCAATGGCCGCACTGAAGCTGACGTGAAGCTGACGTGTTGTAAAATTTTAACGCAAACCGAAGGACGGCCAGCGTTTTTTAGGTTGTTTGAAATCCCAAATCGGCACTATTAGCGCGACCGATGAGGCAGTCGTCTGCCGAGATCGTCGCAGACATGACCGGGCCCCATGGTAGCTGAAAAGACCAAGCGATTGCAGGTGCTTACAAGACGACGGGTGATTGCATCCGTAGTCTTACTGGCGCTTGCCGGGGCTGGCGCCTATGGCTTCATGTTTGCCGGTGCCAAAGAGAAGAAGCTCTCCGAAGTCTCCAGCCAGTCGCGCAAGAACGCGCAGAATTTCACGCCGACACCGTCCGAATGGGCGACGCTGACGATCGAGCCCGTCAACGCCAAAACCTTTCGTGCCGAATACGTCACCGAGGGCAAGGTCGCGGTCGATGAAGACCGCTCGACGCCGGTTTTCTCGCCCTATGCGGGCCGGGTGACCAAGCTGCTCGCCAAGCCGGGCGAGAGCGTGACGCAGGGTCAACCGCTGTTCACAATCGAGGCCGCCGATACCGTGCAGGCCCAGAACGATTTCATCGCGGCGATGACGTCGCAGAACAAGGCAAAGTCCGCACTCGAGCTTGCCGACATCCAGTACAAGCGCGCCAAGGACCTCTATGAAGGCCGCGCCATTCCGCTCAAGGATTATCAGCAGGCGGAAGCGACCCAGGTCCAGGCGCAGAACGACATGCGCTCTGCGGTGACGGCACTGGAGGCCGCAAACAACAAGCTGCGCATCCTCGGTTTTACCGACGAAACGATCAAGACGTTCCAGAGCAAGGGCACCATCAACCCCGAAATCACGATCTATGCGCCGCTGTCGGGCACGGTCGTGCAGCGCAAGGTCGGGCCTGGTCAATATGTGAGCGCCGGCGCCAGCGACCCGGTCTTCGTGATCGGCGATCTCTCCACGGTCTGGCTCACCGCCTTCGTGCGCGAGAGCGATGCTGCCATGGTCAGCGTCGGACAGGATATCAGCGTCAACGTGATGGCATTGCCGGGCCGCCCCTTGACCGCCAAGATCAATTACGTCGCCACGGCGATCGATCCCAGCACTCGCCGCCTGCTGGTGCGCGCCACCATCGACAACAAGGACGGCCTGCTCAAGCCGGAAATGTTCGCCAACGTCACGATCTATTCGGCCGGCGACCGCGCGGCACCTGCAGTGCCGAAGCAGTCGCTGATCTACGAAGGCGACCAGGTCCGCATCTGGGTCGCGCGCGAAGACAAGTCGGTCGAACTCCGCCAGATCAAGATCGGCCTCATCAATGGCAACCTCGTCGAGGTGACCAGCAACCTGAAGCCCGGCGAACAGATCGTCGTCAAAGGCAGCCTGTTCATCGACCGCGCGGCGTCCGGTAGCTGATCGACGAGCCCCCACGAAACCGCGAAAAACCTGAATGGACCGTCTCGTCGCCCTTGCCGTCAACCGGCGCTTCCTGATGGTCGGCATGTTCGCCGCCGTGCTCATCGGGGGCCTGATTGCGTTCAATCAACTCAACATCGAGGCCTACCCGGATCCGACACCGCCGATGGTTGACATCGTCACCCAGAGCCCCGGCCTGTCGGCGGAAGAGATCGAGCGCTACATCACGATCCCGATCGAGACCCAGGTCGCGGGCCTGAAGAACCTGACGACGATCCGCACCATCTCGCTCTACGGCCTCTCCGACGTCAAACTGCAGTTCTCCTTCGCCTACACCTATGAGGAGGCGCTGCAGCAGGTCTTGAACCGCCTGGCGCAACTGGCGCCGCTGCCGGGCAACGTGCAGCCGCAGATCTCGCCGCTGAGCCCGATCGGCGAAATCTTCCGTTATCGCCTGGTCGGCCCGCCGAACTACAGTGTGCTCGACCTCAAAACCATCCAGGACTGGATCCTCCAGCGCCGCTTCCGCGCCGTGCCCGGCGTGATCGACGTCACCGGCTGGGGCGGCAAGAGCAAGACCTATGAGCTCGAGGTCGACAACAACAAGCTGGTCGCCAACGGCCTGACATTGCCGCAGCTACTCCAGGCCGTCAGCAACTCCAACGTCAATGTCGGCGGAAACACCGTCAATATCGGCCAGCAATCGGCCGTGGTGCGCGGTGTCGGCCTGATCAAGTCGATCGACGATCTCGCCAACACCATGGTCGCCCAGACCAACGGCAATCCGGTGCTGGTGAAGGACGTCGCCTCCGTCACCGTCGGCCAGAAGCCGCGCCTCGGCATCGCCGGCCTCGACGATTCCGACGACATCGTGCAGGGCATCGTGCTGATGCGTCGCGGCGAGCAGAGCACGCCGACCATCAGTCGCGTCGAGCAGCTCGTCAATCAGATCAACGGCTCGACGATCCTGCCGCCTGGTGTGCGGATCGAGCGCATCTACGACCGCAAGGACCTGATCGATCTCACCACCCACACCGTGCTGCACAACATGGTGGTTGGCATCCTGCTGATCGTGCTGCTGCAATGGATCTTCCTCGGCGATCTGCGCAGCGCGCTGATCGTCGGCGCCACCATACCGTTCGCGCTGTTCTTTGCCGTGATCATCCTGGTGCTGCGCGGGGAATCGGCCAACCTGCTCTCGGTCGGCGCCATCGATTTCGGCCTGATCGTGGATGCCACGGTCATCATGGTGGAGGCGATCTTCCGCCGCCTGACACAGACCACGCCACCGACGGAATCCGAGCAGATGTCGCCAGAGACGCTGTTCGGCATGAAGAGCCACGCCATCCTCAGCGCCGCGGCCGACGTCTCGCGCTCGATCTTCTTTGCCGCCGCGATCATCATCGCGGCCTTCCTGCCGCTGTTCACGCTCTCAGGCGTCGAGGGCAACATCTTCGGACCGATGGCGCGCACCTATGCCTACGCGCTCGCCGGCGGACTGCTTGCGACCTTCACCGTCACGCCCGCGCTGTCCGCGATCATCCTGCCCGCCCATGTCGAGGAGACCGAGACGCGCGTGATGCAGGTCCTGCACCGACTCTATATGCCGGTGCTGAACTGGGCCGTCGCCAACCGTACAATCGTGCTCGGCGGCGCGGTCGGCCTCGTGGTGATGACGGTCATCTTCGGCCGGTTGCTTGGCCTGGAATTCCTGCCCAAGCTCGAAGAGGGCAATCTCTGGATCCGCGCCACGCTGCCGCCGACCATCTCGCTGCAGGAAGGCAACACCTACGTCAACGAGATGCGCAAGCTGATCCGCGCCCGGCCCGAGGTCGAATCCGTGGTGTCGCAGCACGGCCGCCCCGACGACGGCACCGACGCCGCCGGCTTCTTCAACGCCGAGTTCTTCGCGCCGCTGAAGCCCGCGAGCGAGTGGCCCGGCACGCATGACAAGGAGGAGTTGACCGCGGAGTTGCTCAAGCAGCTCGACGATCGCTTCCCCGGCGTCGAGTTCAACTTCTCGCAATATCTCCAGGACAACGTCTCCGAAGCCGTCTCCGGCGTGAAGGGCGAGAACTCGATCAAGCTGTTCGGCAACGATCTGCAGGCGCTGACCGATACCGCCAACAAGATCAAGTCGGTGCTGTCGACGGTTCAGGGCGTCACCGACCTCGCCGTCTTCACCTCGTTGGGGCAGCCGACCGTGCAGATCGACATCGACCGCGCCAAGGCCGCGCGCTATGGCCTGGCGCCCGGCGACATCAACGCGACCATCAAGGTCGCGATCGGCGGCGACACTGCGGGCGATCTCTACGAGCCGGGCAGCGACCGCCACTTCCCGATCATCGTTCGCCTTGCGCCGGAGTACCGCCGCAGCGCCGAGGCGATCCAGAATATCAGAATCGGCGCGCCCGGACCGAACGGCTCCATCACGCAGATTCCCCTGAGCGAGGTCGCCAATATCAGCCTCGTGTCGGGCGCCGCCTACATCTATCGCGAGCAGCAGGAGCGCTATCTGCCGATCAAGTTCTCGGTGCGTGAGCGCGACCTCGGCAGCGCCATCCGCGAAGCGCAGCAGAAGATCGCCGACCAGGTGCAGTTGCCGCCCGGTTCGCACATGGAATGGGTCGGCGAGTTCGGCAATCTCCAGGACGCGATCCGGCGCCTGTCGATCGTTGTGCCGATTTCGCTGGCGCTGATCGGCATCCTGCTTTGGTTCAATTTCGGCTCGATGACCGACACCTTGCTCGCCATGAGCGTGATCCCGATGGCGATCTTTGGTGGCGTGCTCGGACTGTTGATCACCGGCACCGCCTTCAGCGTCTCGGCCGCGATCGGCTTCATCGCGCTGTTCGGCATCGCCGTGATGGACGGCATCATCATCCTGTCGCAGTTCAACCAGCTCATCGATGAAGGCATGGACCGCATGAGCGCGGTGATACGGACCGGCGAGTTGCAGCTCCGTCCGGTGCTGATGACCTGCGTCGTTGCGGGCGTCGGCCTGCTGCCGGCCGCGCTGTCGGGAGGCATCGGCTCGCAAGTGCAGAAGCCGCTCGCGGTCGTCGTCGTCACCGGCATGATGCTGGCGCCGGTCGTGATCCTGGTGACGCTGCCGGTGCTGATCTCGTTCTTCTCGCGCCGGGCGCGCTGATCTCAAAAGCCGTACAGACGCGCCGGATTGTCGACCAGGATCTTCTTGCGCACATCGGCATCCGCTGCCCACAGCGGAAGCTGGTTGAGCAGCCGGCCGTCGTCGATCTGGTGGAACGGTGCGAGGTCGGTGGCCTTGCGGCCCGCAAGTTGTGCCGAATCCGGATGCGGCCAGTCCGTGCCCCAGACGATCCGGTCCGGGTTCGCCGCGATCAGCGCACGCGCATAGGGCACCATGTCCTGGTAATCGGGCGCGAGATTCGATGAGCGATAGGCGCCCGAGATCTTCACATAGGCCTTGCCTGACTTGACCAGTGCAATGAGGTCGGCAAAGCCGGGCTGCTCCAGTCCGAGCGAGGCTTCGAGCCCGCCAAAATGATCGAACACGGCAGGGACCGGCGAGGCCAGCACGAGATCCTTGATGGCGGAGATCATCGCCAGCGTGGTGTAGAGCTGCACGTGCCAGCCGCGTGCCGTCATCCGCGCGACAGCGGCAGTGAAACGGGAGCGGCCCACGTCGGGATCGTTGACGCCGTCGGTTGCCAGATTGATGCGGGTGCCGCGAAAGCCGTCCGCATGCATCGCATCGAGCTGGGCTTCAGTGATGGTGTCGTCGATCACGGCCACCCCGCGCGCGGTGGCGCCGCGTGCCTTCATGCCGAACAGGCTGGAGGAATTATCAGCGCCGTAGACGCTGGGCGTGACGATCACCACGCGCTCGATCTGCAGCGCCTTGTGCAGCGCCGCCATCTCTTCCGGACTCGCAGGTCCCGGCGTATAGACGCGCCCGGCGAAGAACGGAAACTGTTCGACATCGCCATGGATGTGGGTGTGACAGTCGCAGGCGCCTGCCGGCACGTCGAAATTGATCGGCGTCGCGGGTTGCGCTGCGCGCGCGTAGATCGTGTCGGTCATGGCTGCTCCGGCATCGCGATAGGCGCCGAACGATATCACATCATCCGCGCAGTCCCGCCACGTCGCTGCATAGCTGCTCGACCAGCTCCGCAACCGGCCGCGAACCGTCGATGCGGGCGACCGGACAGGGCAGGCGAGCGAGCCACGCCTCATGTTTTACGAGACTGCGGCCCTCGCGATCACCGGCCTCATAGTGCGAGGCCCATTCGAGGAACGACTCGGTCTCCTCATGACGCCAGCCGCCCTGCGCGACGGCATCGGCGCCGAAATGCGCGGCTTCCCGGGCGCGCAGTCGCTGCATGCGAAGCTCACGCGGCGTGGCCACATAAACGACGAGATCGAACAACGGGGCGAGTTCATCGCCCCATCCGGTGACGGATCCGCTCAACACCCAATCGAGACGCGCCAGAAACATCTCGCGCATCAGGCGCAGCCGATCGGCGGCAGGGCGCGTCGTCTGGTAGGGCGGAACGGTCGGCAGCCAGAAATAATCGTCGCTGTCGTGATGCGGCAGCGCCAGCCGGCCCGCCAGCGCCCGGCCGAGCGTCGTCACGCCGGAGCCCGAAGCTCCCATCAGATGGATGCGGCGGCTCTTCATCGGTATCGACCCGAAGAATTGGGATTACTGCCCCGACGGCGTGCGCAGACCGTGCCAGGCGTCGCGGACCTGCTGGTAATGCACCTCGGGCAGATAGTCCGGCGTGTTCAGACTCAGCGTCTTGACGTCGAGATGGCCGACGGCGCTGAGCAGCGTGTAGGAGGCGATGACGCGGTCGCGCAACGCGCCGATCAGGCGGGCCCGGGCCTGGATCAGGTCGGCCTGCGAGTTCAGAACATCGACGGTCGTACGCTGTCCGCCAGCGGCCTCGCGCTGCACGCCCTGGAGTGCGACGGTCGCCGCCTTCACCTCGGACTCGGATGCCGAGACCGCGATCTTGGCGCCCTCATTGGCGACCCAGGCGCTAACCGCCGCCGTGCGCGCCTGGTTGCGGACCTGGTCGAGCACCAGCCGGCTCTGCGCCGTGACTTCCTTGGCCTGACGGGTCTGCGACGCCGCCTGGCCGCCGTCATAGATCGGCGCGGTGACGTTGGCGACGATCGAGGCCTGGTCGGTGCCGAAGGTGCCGAGCGTCTGGTCACTGTCGCGGCTGCGGCTGACGTTGCCCTGCAGGCTGGCGCTCGGCAGCAGCGCGCCCTCGGCGACGCGAATATTGGTCGAGGCGACGTCGACGTCGAAGCCCGCTGCCATCACCGCCGGGTGTTCGCGGATCGCCATCGCGATCGAATCCTCGCGGCTCTTCGGCAGATAGCGATCAACCACCTCGGCGGGACGAAGCGCGGCGGGCGCATTGCCGATCACCTGGGTGTAAGTCGCCTGGCTCACCGCAAGTGCGACCTCGGCGGCGTTGAGATCGGCAAGGCCGCGATTGAGGCGCGCCTCGGCTTGGGCGGTATCGGTCGGGGTGACGTCGCCGGCGTTGAGGCGGCGCTGGGTGATGGCGAGCGTCTCGCGAAGGAAGGCGACGTTGGAGCGTTGCGCCTCGACCAGCGACTGGTTCGCCAGCACGTTGGTGTACGCGGTGACCGCGTCAAGCAGCACGCCCTGGCCGACATTGCGCAGAGCTTCGCGGCCGGACTGTACCTGGAGTTCAGCCACGCGCACGCTGTTGGCGGTCCGGAAGCCGTTGAAAAGGGTCTGCGACACCGTGACTCCGATGGTCCAGGGCTTCAGCGTCGCGGTCTGGATGGTGTTGTCGGGAAGCAGATTGCGCACTGCTTGCAAGCCGGCGCTGAGGCTCGCCACGATCTGTGGCCGGTAGCCGGCAAGCGCCTGGGGTACGTTCTCGTCGGTGGCGCGCTGCCTTGCGCGCTCGGCATTGAGTTGCGGATTGGTCTGGTAGGCCTTGACCAGCGCCTCCGGCAGGGCCTCTGCAGAGGCCGCGGCGGGCAGGGCGCAGCACAGCCCCAGCGCGGTCCATGTCGCCAGGACAGGACCCACGCCCGATCGACGCCGCGTCATCACGCGACCAGCTCTGGCGGTACGCCCAATCATGTAATCCCGCAAACCCCGGCTGTCCGCCCCCGCCGACGGCGGCTCTCTTAACTGTTTACCCAGCGCCGGTCCCGCAGGCAAACTGCCGCGGAGGAAACCCCCATGAAATCCGTGCTTGTTGCAGGTGCGTCACACACCGATCCTGCCGCGAATGGGCTATAGGGACTTGGTGGCGCCTTCCGATTCCGTCGGGCGCCCTGCAATGCGGTCCGGACGCCACGGATGATGCCGAAATTCTTCTCCGATCCCGATGCGCTCGCGGAGGAGATCGTTCGCGACGTCGGAACCGATCTGGTGGTCGGTCTGCCGCTTGGTCTTGGCAAGGCCAATCATGTCGTCAATGCTCTCTATGCGCGGGCCTGTGCCGATCCTGACATCAAGCTGACATTGCTGTCGGCGTTGACCTTGGAAAAGCCGCGGCCGAAGGCGCTGATCGAGCGGCGGTTCATCACGCCGGTGATCGATCGCCTGTTCGGCGGGTATCCCGATCTGGCCTATCCTCAAGCGCTGCGTGAAAACCGGCTGCCGCCCAACATCAAGATCGTCGAGTTCTTCGTTCTGGCCGGCCGCTGGCTGCACGTGCCGTTGGCGCAGCAGAACTACATCTCGGCCAACTACACCCACGCGGCGAGCTATCTGCTGGCGCGGGGAATGAACGTGGTGATGCAGCTGGTGGCCAAGCGCCTCGTCGACGGCGTGCCGCGCTATAGCCTGTCCTGCAACACGGACACGACGCTGGATGTGCTGCGCGCGCGTCGTGCCGGACGTGCGTCGTTCAAGTTGATCGCGCAAGTCAATTCCGAGCTGCCATTCATGCCGGGCGAGGGCGATCTTCCGGCCGCGGAGTTTTCCGCCGTGCTGGACAGCGCGGCGACCGACTTTCCCCTGTTTGCGCCGCCGTCCGAGCCGATCTCCGATACCAGATACGCCATCGGCCTGAATGCGGCATCGACGGTGGCCGACGGCGGTACGCTGCAAATCGGCATCGGGCAGATCGGCGATGCGCTGGCGCAGGGCCTGATCCTGCGTCAGCGCAATAGCGAAGCGTTTCGCGACGTCGTCACGCGGTTGTCGCCAGGGCGGCCGGCCATTGCGCAGGAAGCCGGCCGCTTCCAGGCCGGCCTCTACGGCGTCAGCGAGATGGTGACCGAGGCGTTCATCGGCCTGATCGACGCCGGCATTCTCAAGCGTGCCATTGACGGTGTCGTGCTGCACGGCGCCTTCTTTCTCGGTCCCAAATCGTTCTATCGCGCACTGCGCGAGATGCCGCCGGACCAACTCGCACGCATCCGGATGATGCCGGTGTCGTTCACCAACGAGCTCTACAACGAGGAAGACCAGAAGCGCCGCGCCCGCCTCGACGCGCGCTTCGTCAACGTCACGATGATGGCCACGCTGCTGGGCGCGGCGGTGTCCGACGGTCTCGACGATGGCCAGGTCGTGAGCGGTGTCGGCGGGCAGTACAATTTCGTGGCCCAGGCCTTCGCGCTTCACGGCGCGCGGTCGGTCCTTGCGCTCGAGGCGACGCGGCAATCGGGTCGCGCGGTGAAATCCAACATTCTCTGGCGCTACGGCCACGAAACCATCCCGCGCCATCTGCGCGATGTCTTCGTCACCGAATACGGCGTTGCTGATCTCCGCGGCAAGTCGGATGCCGACGTGATTGCCGGCGTGCTGACGATCGCGGACTCCCGCTTTCAGGATGAGTTGGCGCGGGTCGCCAAGGATGCCGGCAAGCTGCCGCGGGGTCATGAGATCCCTTCCGCCCATCGCGAAAACCACCCTGAAAGGATCGCGGCAGCGCTGAAGCCCGCGCGCGAGGCGGGGCTGTTGCCGTCGTTCCCGTTCGGATGCGATTTCACCGAGGTCGAGCAGCGCCTGATCCCGGCGCTGGAGATCCTGCAGGGCGCGCAACATTCATCGCGCGCGCTGGCAGGCCTGCTGTGGCAGGGATCGACGCGAAAGCCTGACCGAGACGATGAGGCCTGTCTCGCTCGCCTCGGCCTCGACCGCCCCAAGACGTGGCCGGAGCGCTTCTATCGCGCCCTCGTCAGCGCGGCCTTGGTGCAGAGCCGACGCTAACTAGCTCCGCAGTCGTCCTGGCGAAGGCCAGGGCCCGTTAACCCAGGGAGAGATCGTAGCGCGAGCTGGCAACTCCGAGTCCTCGCCAAACGTCGCCCTGTGGTGATGGGGCCTGGATCTGCGCTTCGCTTGTTCAGGACGACAGAGAAAGAATCCTACCGGTTCTTGTTCACTGGCTTGCGCTTCTCGATGAACGCCGCCATGCCCTCGGAGCGGTCCTCGAGCGCGAAGGTCGAGTGGAACAGATTGCGCTCGACGCTCATGCCCTCGGCGAGCGTGGTCTCGAAGGCGCGGTTGACCGCTTCCTTGGCCATCGCGACGGCGGGCCGCGACATCGACGCGATCTTCTCCGCAGCTGCAATCGTCTCGTCCATCAGTCTGTCGGCGGGCACAACGCGGCTGACGAGGCCGCTGCGCTCGGCCTCCGCCGCATCCATCATGCGGCCGGTGAGGCAGAGATCCATGGCCTTGGCCTTGCCGATCGCACGGGTGAGACGCTGCGTGCCGCCGATGCCGGGGATGGTGCCGAGCGTGATCTCGGGCTGGCCGAACTTGGCGGTGTCGGCGGCGATGATGAAATCGCACATCATCGCGAGCTCGCAGCCGCCGCCAAGCGCATAACCCGCGACTGCGGCGATGGTCGGCTTGCGGCAGCGAGCGACGCGATCGCCGCCGATCGCGGCGAAATCTTCGGAGAACATGTCGATGAAGCCCTTCGGCTGCATCTCCTTGATGTCGGCGCCGGCGGCAAACGCCTTCTCGCTGCCGGTCAGGACGATGCAGCCGATGGCGTCATCGGCTTCGAGATCGTCGACGGCCGCGGCGATCTCGCGGAAGACGCCGAAGGAGAGCGCGTTGAGCATCTTCGGCCGGTTCAGCTTGATGATGCCGACTGCCTTGATGCTTTCGACGATGATGTGTTCGAACGTGCTCATGCTCCACCCACGCGTTTGATTGGGCGGGCAATGTGCCCGCTGGCGCGGATGCCTTCAAGGGGGCGGGAACGCGCCAGGTGAGCGCGTTCCAAGCGATCAGGCCAAGAAATCTGGCCAAGAAATCAGGCCATGAACATGCGCGCGGCCGAGGCCAATGTCAGCAGCGTGCCGACGCCGATGAAGATCTTGCCGATCAGGGAGCTCTGGTCCCAGGCCGAGCTCGGCTGGCTGCTCGCCATGACCGGGGCCGGGCGTGGCTGCGCGTCGGTCGCGGCGATCACCGCCTTCTGCGCGGGCGGGTTGTCCTGCTGCAGGGCGCGGTCGAGGTCGTTGAGCTGGTCGGGCGGCACGAGCTGGTTCTCGGCACCGGGCGCGGCGGTATTATCGGCTGCGGCCTGCACATTGTCGTTGGCCCGGCCGGTCATCGCCGAGGCTGCAGCCGCAGGCGGCGCATCCGCCGCGGGGAGCTGAGCGTTGGCGTTGGCGACCTCCGGCGGCATCTGGCTCGAGGCCTGCGCGTCGCTGTCGGTCTTGTTGTCCGTCGTGTTGTCCGTCTTGGCCTCGCCGGCCTGCGGCGTCGCGTCCGCACTATTGGTCTTGCCGGTCTTGTCGTCGGGTTTTTCCGCCGTCTTGTTCCCGGTATGGCGGCGAGAGGCGTGGTGCCGCTGCTTGCCTGCATCGGCCTGCTTGCTCGCGCTGTCCGGCTTGGCGCTCGTGGCAGAGCTCGGCGCCGCCTGAGCCGCGCCTCCGGACAGCAAAAATAGCCCGGCCAGAACAATCCATGCCGCGCGCCCGCTGGCTTTCATCATGTTGACGATCTCCCCAATTCGCCCGTCCCGGATGCGAACAGAGACCCCGGGGCATGACGACAGCGGGGCAAAAAATGGGAATCTTCGGGCCACACCGGGCAAAAAGGCGGCAAACTGACGGACACCGCAGCGCCCCCAGATGCGGGACGGACCGATCGGTGTTATGAGCCTCCGGTCTTTTCCCGGTGGGGTCCGGATTCCCTGGCGGCGCTCTGATCACGATTTCGTGATTTCAGGGTTGGCGATGTAACAAATTGAAAGAGCGGCCGAATTGCCGTGTAGGAGCGCGCGTGCGCGGACGTGAGGACGAATGGACCGACCTGATGCGGTCGGCCATGACGGGGGATGATGCTGCGTATCATCGCCTGTTGAGAGCGGTCACACCGGTGCTGCGCGCTGCTGCGAGGCGCGGCTTGGCGCGTGCCGGGCAGCCTCCCGATCAGGCCGAGGATATCGTGCAGGAAATCTTGTTGGCGGTGCATCTGAAGCGGCACACCTGGGACAGCGAAGCCCCCTTCGCCCCCTGGCTGTTCGCGATCGCGCGCAACAAGCTGATCGATGCGCTCAGGCGCCGCGGCCGGCGCGTCTTCGTCAACATCGACGATTTCGCCGAGACGCTGCCCGGGGAGGCGCCGCAGGAGACGGCCTCGGCGGGCGAGGTCACCGCCCAGCTCAACACGCTGCCGCAGCGCCAGCGCGACGTGTTGCAGTCGATTGCGGTCGACAGCGCCTCGATCAAGGATACGGCGACGAAATTTGCGATGAGCGAAGGTGCGGTGCGCGTCGCGCTGCATCGGGGGCTCGCGGCCCTGACCGCCAAACTACGGGACCACTAGTCATGGATACCGATCAACTCATTCGCACGCTCGCGGCCGACAACGCCCGCCGCCCTCCGCGCGTCGGCGCGCTGCTGACCATGGGACTGCTGGTCGCGGCGCCGTTCTCGATCCTGATCTTCGCCACCTTCCTGGGCGTGCGGCCTGACGTGATGACGGCGATGCACAACCCGTTCTTCGATACGAAGTTCGCGGTGACTTTGTCGCTGGCGATCCCCGCGATCATCATCAGCCTGCATTTGTCCCGGCCCGAAGCCCTGATGCGCGGGTGGGGCTGGCTCCTGCTGCTGCCCGTCGGCCTGCTTGCGGTTGCGATCGGCAGCGAAGCGATGATGGCGCCGGCGATGCCGATGACGATGCGGCTGGTCGGCAAGAATTCGCGGTGGTGCATGTTGGCGATCCCGGCGATGTCGCTGCCGCTTCTCGCGGGTGCCTTGTTCGGCCTGCGCCACGGTGCGCCGTCGCGACCGGCCCAGGCCGGCGCGCTCGCCGGTCTGTTGTCGGCCGGGCTCGCCGCCACGCTCTACGCCTCGCATTGCACCGATGACTCGCCGCTGTTCGTCGCGACTTGGTACACGATCGCGACCGCGATCGTGACCGCGATCGGCGCGGCGGTGGGATCGAAGATCCTGAGGTATTAAGCCGCGGACGTCGCGTTCTGCATGCGGTGGAAACGCAGCACCTGCTGTGCGGTGGAGGAGCGCAGGGCCTCGTAGGTATCGCGCAGCGACAGCATGTCGGTCTGCGAGCCGCCCGAGAGCTTTTCGCGCATGGCGACGATCGCGCGCACGCTCGACCATTGCATGCCGGCGACCTTGGCGAGGATCATCAGGCCCTCGGTGCGGCTCTCGATCATCATGTTCTCCGCGGTCTCGACCGACACCCCTGCGAGGGCCGCAAGCCCGGCATTGGCCTCGTCGAACTTGCCCTGCTCGGCGAAGGTCGCGACCTGGAATTCGTTGAGGCGACCGTCCTCATGCAGTGATTTCACCAGCGCCCGCGCCATTTCGGTCTGCCTCGTCATGGCAGCGGTGCGGACCCGCTGGGCCGCTTCCTGGACCGCGCTCGATACTTCGCTGGCAAGCTCGGGATGGGCCGCTTCCAGCTTCCTGCGAACGCTCAGGGAAGCCTTGGCGACGAGCTTCAGATAATGATGCCGTGGCAAATCGGGCCGCAGGCCGATGCAGGTGGCGAGGTCGTCGTCGCGCTCGGCGCGCGTGACGAGATCGGCGAGGCTGCTCTCGGAAAGGCGGGCGCCGTGGTTGTTGACGGTCGACTGCACCACGTCTTCGTTGCCGCGCGTGACCAGCACGTCGGTCAGCGCCTCCGACAGCACCCGCCGCAGCGAGATCGCCTTGAGGTGCGCCTGGCTCTTGCTGCGCGCGATCTCGAGCAGGGTGGTCTCGTCCAGCCGCTCAGACTTTGACAGCACGGGACCTGCGACTTCGATGACGTCGTCGAGCGCCAGCGTACGGATGATTTGCGGCGGCGCGGCTCCGATCGGCGCGAGACGATCGGCGAGCAATGCTTTTGCCGAGGTTTCGATCTGCTCGATCAGGCACTGAAAGACGTCGTCGAACACGCGGACATGATCGTCGGAATAATCCACGGCGTTGTTGATGAAGAGATCGGTGACGCGGCGTAGCGTCTCGACCCGGCGCGCGACGGTGCCGTGCGCAAGCGCCGACTGCAATTCCTCGAGCAAATTCGCGGATGACTTGACGGTCTTGGATCTCATAGCCCTGTCCTGGAGCGTTCGGTCCGGCGGCGTGTTCTCACGTGCCGGCGACAAATGGATTGGTCAACTCGTGGCAATGCGGTTGCGCCCTTGCGCTTTGGCGGAATAGAGCGTGCTGTCGGCGCGCGCGAGAAACGTGTCGGCAGTATCGTTAGCGCGCAGCGTCACGACGCCGGCGGAAATCGTCACGCGCATACCGGGCGAAAATGCGCTCCAGTCGAGCTCGGCGACGATGCTGCGCAGCCGATCGAGCATGCGCGATGCAGCCTCGCTTGCGGTGCCGGGCAGCAGCAGCAGAAATTCCTCGCCGCCATAGCGGCCAAAACGGTCATCGGGCCGGATGTTGGCGAAGATGGTGATGGCAAAGGTCCGCAGCACCTCGTCGCCGACGGGATGGCCGTGGGCGTCGTTGATGCGCTTGAACCAATCGAGATCGATCAGCGCGATGGCGCAGGGCACATTCGCCTGCCGCGACTTTTCGATCTCTGTGTCGAGCAGTCGCATGATGCAGCGGCGATTGTAGGAGCCGGTCAGCTCGTCGAGCTCGGCCAGCTCCTCGATGCGCTGATAGGCGGCCTTCAGCTCGATGCTGCGCCGGTACAGGATCTTGCGCAGCGTGGCGCCGAACAGGCCGAGGAAGGCGCACTGGCCGATCACCAGCACGAAGCACAGCATCGAGGCCGTCCGCTGAAGCCGCGTAGCGACCGGCATGCCGATCGGCAGGTCGGAGGCGAGGAAGACGGTCGCGAGGGCGCAGGTCGCGAGTGCCCAGGTCAGCATCGCCTGAACCGAGGTCATGCGCAGCGTACCGAAGGCGAAGATCAGGAACAGCACGCTGATGAAGGCGATCCCGATCGTCGGCACCGACACCAGGAAGATGAATTGCAGCGCCATATGCGCCGAGATCTGGAAGACGGTGAGATAATGGTCGTTGTGCCTGTCGCCGATGCCGGCCTCCGACATCACCACGAAGATGCCGATGATCGTGACGCCGCCGATCCAGAACAGCGACGGTACTTCAATACGGACGGCGCCGTCATAGGCATAGAGCAGCAGCACGAAGGCGCCGAGCGAATAGCTCGCGACCTGACCGACATACATCTGCCGGCGCTGCCGGATCCGGCGCGCCAGCACGCCGGGTGCAGCCTCCTCACGCGTGAGGACGAGATCCGCGGCCTCTGCGGCACTCCTCTCCGGGAAGGACGTCGCAGCCGTGTTCATGGTCCCGCCAATGGTGGATGTCAGCCGAAAAAATCTACGTGGCAAGCCTTTAGGTTTGGTATCCTTTTGCACCGAATCCGGGGAACACGGCGCGGGTGAGGGGCCTTCGTGCGGCGCGGAATTTTCGGCCAATTAGGCATCGCAAGCGATATCGCGGACCAAATCCGGCCCCGTGCGACATAAGGTGCACAGGGCCGTGTTATGGACCCGGCTTTATCGGGCCGTCTGTGCCGGCCTGCGGCAAGTCCGAAGAGAGTGTTTCCGTATTATGTTACCGTCTTTGAGCCAAACGGCCGACCGCCACGGGCGGGACAAGGAAATTGCGCGTATGTGTGGTAGATCACACAAATCCCCGTATGACTGCGGTAGGTTGAAGAATTTCACTCCTCCCGTCGAACCCTCCCCCGCATCGACCCGACCAATCTTGCGAGACGGGCTTTGAGCGTGACACAGGCGGCTACGGACGAGGTCCTGATCGCCAGGATCGCCCAAGGTGACCGGCTCGCGATGCAGGTGCTGTACGGGCGGCACCATGTCAGGGTGTACAGGTTCGGTCTGCGGCTCGTGCGGGACGAGCAGACGGCGGAAGACCTCATCAGCGAGGTGTTTCTCGACGTCTGGCGTCAGGCCGGCAAGTTCGAGGGCCGATCCGCCGTTTCCACCTGGCTCTTGGCAATCACCCGATTCAAGGCCCTGTCGGCGCTCCGGCGCAGAAAGGACTTTGAACTGGACGACGAAGCCGCCAACGCGATCGAGGATTCATCCGACGATCCGGAAACGGCGGTGCAGAAGAAGGATACGAGCGTGGCGTTGCGGGAGTGTCTGACGGGCCTCTCGCCGGACCATCGGGAAATCGTCGACCTCGTCTACTACCACGAGAAGTCCGTGGAGGAAGTGGCCGAAATCGTCGGAATCCCGGAGAACACGGTAAAGACGCGCTTGTTCTATGCGCGCAAGAAATTGGCCGAACTGCTGAAGGCAGCCGGCATTGAGCGAGGCTGGCCATGATGGCTTTGAGCAAGAAGATGCTGCAGCAAGAGCCCAGTGAGATCGAGTTGCTGCTGCCATGGCATGCCGCCGGCACGTTGAACGCGCGCGATACGCGCCGCGTCGAGGAAGCGCTCGCCAGCGATCCGGAGCTCGCAAAGCAATATGCGGCGATCCGCGGCGAATATGAAGAGACCATCCACCTGAATGAGAGCCTGGGCGCACCGTCGGCGCGCGCGATGCAGAAGTTGTTCGCCGCGATCGACGCCGAGCCGGCGCGCGCGACCGGTTCGCTGCCGCTGTCGGCACGCATCGCCACGTTCTTTGCGAGCCTTTCGCCGCGCACGCTGGCCTGGTCGGCGAGCCTGGGCGCCATCGCGCTGCTGCTGCAGGCCGGCATCATCGGCGCCGTCTTGATGAAGACGCAGACCGCGACGTTCCAGACCGCATCGCTCTCGACCGGTGCGCCGATCACGCGCGAGCTAGGTGCGGCTGCGCCTTCGCGGGCGCTCGTGCGCTTCACGCCCGAGGCGCGCGTCGGCGACATCACCGCATTGCTCGACAGCTACCAGGCCTCGATCATCGGCGATGCCAAAGGCGGCATGTTCCGCCTGCAGTTCGACAAGGCGATGAGCCAGGACGAGCTCACCGCGCTGCTTGCCAGAATGCAGCGTGAGAAGTTCGTCAACCTCGCCGTGGCGGCGCCGTAAGCGCGCCTGTCCCAATGATGCGCAAGTCCGAGAGTAAGCTGCGAGCCGGCACCTACGCTTCCTCGGCTGGAGCCGCGCTCCTGCTCGCCGCCTGTCTCGGCATCGGAGTGGCGCAGGCCCAGGCGATCATGCGCACGCCGACGATCAGCGTTCCGTCGCGTACGCCGACGATCTCTGCGAGTGTCGCGGCGAGAGCCGTAGGCGGCGGCGATCACGGTCCGCACCTGACGCCGACACTGCACGTGACGCCGACGGTTCATACCATCGCGCGGATCGCGCCGAGTTCCGTGAACCCCGTGCTGCCCTACGCGCGCTATTCGCCAAATCTCTATCCGGCCTGTTCCAACGCCTATCGCGATGCCGACGGGGAGTGCCTCGGCCAGCCGAAAGGCGGCGGCGACGGGTCCGGAAAGTCGGCCAGGAAGAGCGCCGGCAAGGGACGGGGCAACGCCACGCCCGCCGCGATCACGTCCCGCAGTTTCGCCAATGAATTCGTGGCCGAGATCGATGGCGCGCTGTCGCCGGCTGAAGCCGACGAGCTCGCCCGGCGCCACGGCCTGACCCGCGTGTCGTCCGAAACCTTCCCGCTGATCGCGGCCACGGTCGGCCTGTTCCGCATCACCGACGGCCGCTCTTACGAGACTGTTCGGCGCGAGTTCGCGGCCGACGCGAGCGTGCGCTCGCTTCAGCCGAACTTCCGTTACGTGCTGCAGGATCAGAAGCCGGCGGTGCCGACCGAAGGAGATCCGGCGCAATACGCGCTGTCCAAGCTGCATCTGCCGCAAGCGCACACGCTGGTACACGGCGCCAATGTCACGATTGCCGTGATCGATTCTGGCATCGACGCCAAGCATCCCGAACTGGCCAATTCCATTGCCGACGTTTTCGACGCTCTTGGCAGTAGCGAGGGCGCCCATGTCCATGGCACCGGTATTGCGGGTGCCATCGTGGCCCATGCCAAGCTGATGGGCAGCGCGCCGGAAGCACGCATCATCGCCATCAGAGCTTTCGGCGGCACCGCCGGCGGTGCGGAGAGTTCGTCCTACATCATCCTGCGCTCGCTCAACTACGCCGCCGAGCACGGCGCCCAGATCGTCAATATGAGCTTTGCCGGCCCGAAGGACGCCGTGATCGAGCGTGCGATCGCGGCCAGCGCCGAACGTGGCCTGGTACTGATCGCGGCCGCCGGCAATGCCGGCGCCAAATCGCCGCCGCTCTATCCTGCTGCAAATCCCAACGTGATCGCCGTCAGCGCGACCGACCAGCAGGACAAGTTGTTCACCGCGTCCAACCGCGGCAATTACATCGCGCTGGCCGCGCCCGGCGTCGACATTTTCCTGCCGGCGCCTGACGGCAAATACCAGATCACGTCGGGCACCTCGTTCTCGGCGGCCTATGTCTCCGGAGTCGCGGCATTGCTGCTGGAACGCAATTACACCCTGAAGCCGGAAGCGCTGCGCATGACGCTGGCGAAGACGGCGCGCGACCTCGGTTCACCCGGGCGTGACGACCTCTTTGGCGACGGCGAGCCCGATGCGTTTGCCGCGGTCATGACCGTTCCGGCCGACAGCACGACGCCGGTCGCGGCCGCCGCTGCTACAACTAAACGTGAAGATGCCGAGAAGCGTCGCGACGACCCCAACATCCGCGCGATCGAGCAGCCCTCGCTGTCGAGCGCCGACGATAAATCCGCGATTTCTCAGACGGATAGGCCGGCGGCGCGATAGCCCCTGCGACGACATTGCGGGCGGGTCAAAGGTTAAAAAATCGAGCGCCCGGATTGAACGTTCAGCCTGCTGCCACGACCAAATGATGTGGGAGCGGTCATCCCTCCCCATCAGTCATATCAGGCGCGAGCGCCCATCCACCCCAAGCGCCCATATGGCTCGACCCGTCCGGTTGTCCCCCCGGACGGGTCTTTTCTTTCGTGTCGGATTTCTTGAAGCGTCATGCGAGATCAGCTTGCGGTTGAGGCCGCGGGAGGGTCGCCGTCGGTTTCTCGCCGACGTCGCGCGGCAGGTCCGCCATGCTTGTGCGAAGCTTGACTCCTAAACTGCCGAGAACTCCGCGTGACTACGGTGTTTTGTGACCAAAGCCGCGTCGTTGCTGGACAAGTCAAAACTTTTCCACAAAATATTCACGTCGCCTCTAGATTGATTCGTGTGCGTTGCGTCGCGTCCGTACTCTTCTCCTGACGGGCTGATTTATGACTCATCGCCATAACGCTGGCCAAGGCGCGGCCAGCCGTGAAATTGCGGCACGCTGGTGCGCTCTCGCAGAGCAGCGGCTGGAGCATCTCTCCGAAATGTTCGAGACCGGGCGGTGGCGTCGCTACCATTCCGAACTCGCATTCCTCGAAAACATCCAGGAAGCCAAGCGCGCGGTCCAGACCTGGCGCGCCCTTGCGAATGGCGAGGACGTCGCCGCGGCCGCCGCGAGCGTGACCTCTGCATTCGGCTGGTCGCCGGCGACCATGCCGCGCGTGTTTCCCCGCGAGCAGGCCCAGACCGTGCAGCCAAAAGCGGTGCATATCGAGCCCGAGACCTCCGTTCCGGTCAGGCTCGAGCCCGAGCCCGATATCCTCGCTGAAATCGTCGAGGCGCCCATTGCACCGGCCGCCCCGATGGCGCCAGTCGCTCCGCCTGCACGGGTTGCTCCGGCAATTCGGATCGCTCCGGCTCAACGGATCGCTCCGACTGCGCCGGCAGCGTCCATCGCATCGTTCCTGCAGACCTTCACCCCGCCCGCCGACGACATCGTCGCGGCCCCCGAGCGCGTGGTCGAATTCACCTTCAGCCTCGACGGCATCGAAGCCAAGTACCCGCTGCTGCGGAATACGTTCTGAGGCGAGCGCGGCGCCTATTGCCGCACGGCGTTGCCGCCAATCATCACCTGTGCAAAGCGCTGCGCGCCTTCCGCGGACAGATCCGCCGTCACCGCGCGGGCATGGTCCAGGCCGACCACCGCGCCGCGCGGGGTTTCTGAGATCATGTTGTTGTTGACGAGTGCGGTGCCGGCGCCTGATACGACGGAGATGCCGATGCCGGCCAGCGCCTTGCGGATCACATTGCCCGTGATCGCGACGTCGCGCAGATATTTGCCCCAACCGGCGACGATGCCGTAGGACGGCGCGTTCTCGATCACATTGCCTGATACCGAGGTATCGGCCTCGACGTAGATGCCGACGCCGGCATCGTCGTCAGGCGCGGTGCCGATGGGGCGCTTCGGGATCAAATTGCGGATGATATTGCCTTGAACGACCGCAATACGTCCGCCCTCGTTGAAATTACAGACGGAGACGCCGACGGCGGCGCCGTCGACCGTGTTGTTGGCAATCACCGCGGCCTCGAACGAAAACTCGGAATAGAGCGCGACCTCGCGCACGTCGCTGACGCTGTTGCCTGTGATGTGGATGTTCGAGGCCGAGTTGCCGCGCACGGCCGAATAGTCGCAATTTCTGATGCGATTGCCGCGCACGATCACGTTGCCGGCGCGGAAGGCGTTGATGGCATTGCCGTACTGGCCGGAGCCACCCGGGCCGGCCTTGATATCCTCGATACGGTTGTCGGCGACGAAAGTGCCGTCGTCGCCGATGGCGGTGCGCAGGATCTCGATGCCGTTGTCGTTGGTGCCGACAATGGTGTTGCGGGACACGCTGAGGCCCCTGGCGTCGAACGAGACCACCGCAGTGACGGCGATGTCGGTAAAGATGTTGCCGGAGACGTCGCCCGACACCTGCTCCAGCCAGATGCCGCTGCCGCCCGATGTCCTGATCTCGCAATCGGTGATGCGGACGTCGCGCCCGCCGAGGACATGGATCAGTCCGCGCCGCGTCGGCAGGGGAATGCCGCCACCGTCGAAGGTGAGGCCGGTGAGGCCGATCGAATCAGAACCCTCGCTCAAGATCGCCGAGGCCCCGCCGGTGAAGACGAATTTCGTCGCGCCACGCACGCCGATCAGTTGCGCCCCCTTCGGCAGCCGCAAAAGGCCCGTGCGGTAGATTCCGGGCGGCAGCGCCAGCGGCATCTGCGCCCGCGAGGCGTCGTCGATCGCACGCTGGAGAACGCGCGTCTGATCCTCGCTGCTGCCTGGTCGCACGCCATATTGGGTCGCATCGCGGCCGAGCAGCGACGTCAGCGGCGCCGCGCGCGCGGCGTCTGAGGGCATGGCCAGCGCACCGGCAATGCCGGCGGTCGAAGCTCCGATGAGATGACGGCGGTTGAGATCCATGACGCGTCCTTCGGCGGACGCGGGGATGTCCGCGAAGGTTAGGTAGCGCAGGGCGGACGGGGCTGTCGGGATTGTTCGCGGTAGGGTTAAATGTTTACCGCAAAGATGGTGTCGTAGGGTGGGTTGGCCTGGTGCGCGAAGCGCAGTCCGTCAGACGTAACCCACCGCGATCTTTTCCCGCGGCGACAGAAGAGGTGGATTACGCGTTGCTAATCCACCCTACGAGTCCTGTGTATTCCGCGCCTTCCGTGCCATCTGCACCATCTCCATCAGCATCGCTTCTCCTGCATCCACCAACTCGTCCAGCGTGATCCGCGGAGCGCCCTTGCGCCGGACGGCGCCGCTGCGTGCAAGCAGCGGAATGTGGATGAAGGCGGCAAGTTTCGGTCCGCCGCCGCGCACCTTCTCGATCGCGCGCCAACTCAGATAGTTGCAGAGATATGCGCCGGCATCGCGCGAGGGCCGCGCATCGATGCCGGTGAGGCGGGCGGCGCGCAGCAGCCTTGCCGTATGCGGGCCGAAATTCATGGCGTCCGCATGGCCGGCGATGCCACGCTTGCTGGAGCGGGTGTTGGCGGCATCAGGCCACAGCATGGTGACGGCGTTGCGCGCGCGGCTCTCGATCCGCAGGTAAGGGGTGCGCGCGGCGAGCCCGAACATCAGCAGCGCATCCGGCTTCACCTTCGCCAGCACCTCCGGCAATTGCCGGTCGACCGCGGCATAGGTGACCGGAAAGATATGCCGTGAGATCTCGACATCACCGAGCGCGGGCCGGCGCAGTTGCGCCAGCCGCGCCACCAGCGACTGGGTCGGATTATGCGGCGCACCGGGAAACGGTCCGAAGCCGGTGAGAAGAATGCGCAGCTTCTCGCTCATTGCAGCAACTCCAAAATCCGTTCGGCCGCCAGCGCCGGCGTGAGATGCCCTTCGGCGACCTCAGCTTCGATCTTCTTTACCTTGCCCCGCATGGAGGCCTCGCTGCGCAGCCGCGCCAGCATGCGCTGCTCCAGCATCGACCACATCCATTTCACCTGCTGGTCGCGCCGCCGCGCCGCGAACTCGCCTGATGCATTCATCGCCTTGCGGTGATCCAGGACCTTCTGCCACAGCTCGGCAATGCCGGTGCCGGCCAGCGCCGAATAGGTGATAACGGGCGGATGCCAATGCTCGGACCTCGGCGCCAGGATGTGCAGCGCGCCGCGATAGTCGGCGGCGGTGATGTTGGCGCGCTTGAGATTGTCGCCATCGGCCTTGTTGATCGCGATCATGTCGGCGAGCTCGACCAGGCCCTTCTTGATGCCTTGCAGCTCGTCGCCGCCGCCCGGCAGCATGAGTGCGAGGAAGAAATCGGTCATGTCGCAGACCGCGGTCTCGGACTGGCCGATGCCGACGGTCTCGACCAGCACGACGTCGAAGCCGGCGGCCTCGCACAGCAGCATCGCCTCGCGGGTTTTTGCGGCGACGCCGCCGAGCGTGCCCGAGGATGGCGAGGGGCGAATGAAGGCGTCGCTGGAGGCCGACAGCCGCGCCATCCGCGTCTTGTCGCCGAGGATCGAGCCGCCGCTGCGCGCCGAGGACGGATCGACCGCGAGCACCGCCACCTTGTTGCCCTGCTCGATCAGATAGGTCCCGAGCGCATCGATGGTGGTGGATTTGCCGACGCCGGGTGAGCCGGTGATGCCGACGCGGACGGCCTTGCCGGTGTCGGGCAGCAGCATCTGCACGAGCTCGCGCGCCTGCGCCTGGTGATCGCCACGCCGGCTCTCCACGAGCGTGATGGCGCGCGCGAGCGCCGCGCGATGGCCGGCGCGGAGGTCGCGGGCGAGGGTGGTGATATCGAGCGAAGTCTTCTTCTCAACCATGCCCTGCTTTACAACGGCGGAAGCAGGCAGGCGAGAGCCCGTCAAGCCTTGGCAAAGCCGGCGGCCTTCATGGCCTGGCCCATCTGGCTGTCGGCCTCGTCCATGAAGGTTTGGAAGCCGCTTGCATCCCGCCATACGGTGCCGAAGCCCCGCCCGGTCATGAAGTTCTTGAATGCGGCGGAGTCGTACACCGTCTTCAAGGCCCCGGTCAGCCTGGTCGCGATCTCCGGAGGCAGGCCCTTGGGCCCAGCGATGCCGCGCCATGAGCTGGTGGAATAGTCGACGCCGAGCGCCTCCTTCAGCGTCGGGACGTCGGGAAAGCTCGGATTGCGCGCGTGCGCCATGATCGCGAGGCTCCGGGCCTGGCCGGCCTCGATGGTCGCGCGCGCCTCCGGCACCGAGCACGTGGTGAGATCGATGCTGCCCGCGACGAGGTCCTGCATGGCCGGTGCCGCACCGTTCGAGGGGGACCACGTGACCTGGTTCGCCGGCAATCCCAACGCCTGCATCCAGCCGACGAGGGCGAGATGCCAGATGCCGCCTTGTCCGGTGCCCGATGCCTTGAACCGTCCCGGCGGCGCCAGCTTGAGGGCCTCGGTCAGCTCCTTCACGGTCTTGTACGGCGAGGAGGCGGCCACCTGGATGCCCGGCGGATCTTCGTTCATCAGCGCGAGCGGCATGAAGTTTCGCGGCGTCAGGTGCGTCACGGCCTGCCAATGCAGCATCGCGATTTCCACGGTGATCATGCCGATCGTGTAGCCATCCGGCGGCGCGGTTACGATCTCGGCGTGGCCGATAACGCCAGACCCTCCGGTGAGGTTGACGACGTTGAACGGCTGGCCGAGTTCCTGCTGGAGGAGCGTTGCAATGATGCGTGCCGTTGCATCGGTGCCGCCACCGGCCCCCCAGGGTACGATCAGGGTCACCGGCCGCGCCGGATAGGCTTGCGCGCGCGCAGGGGAGAAGAAAGCCGAAGTGGCTGCAGCCACAGAAGAAGCCGCGAAAGCGCGGCGGGTGATTCCTGGCATCAATGTTCCCGGCATCGCCCTCGGGAATCGGGCTCGCGTTATCGCACCATGCTACGCAGCTTTGCGCGGAGGTCGCAAGCGGCAGCCCTGCGGCCCCGCGCACAGCGGGTTCCGTCCCTGCTATTGTTCGTCAGCATCGGCCTTTGGCCGTGCGCCGCCGAAGATGCGCGCGCCTTCCGGCGTGAGATAGGGCTTCAACGTCTCCCACGGAACGAAGGCGACATATTGGCCCTCGGCGTAGGGGCCGACGGCATAGGGCGGGTAGTGGAAGGTGAGGCCGGAACTCTTGCCTGTCTCGGTCGACGGCGCGAGCGTCACGGCGCCGATCTTGAGCAGGCTCGGCTCGACGCCCTTGAACCAGTCCTCGGTGGCGGTCTCGCCGCTGTCGCGTTTCTTCTTCTCGATCTTGAGCGAAGCGATCACGGCTTTCACCATCGCCTTCATGGTGGCGCCATTGTCGGCGGTCTCGGTGAAGAACGGGCGAATCGAGATGCGCTTGTTCTCGGCCTTGTCCCACAGGATCGTGTTCACGTCCGAATTGGGGTGCGCGCCATGGGTGTCCATGTAATCGTCGCGCAGGATGCTGACATAGCGATCGGCAACGACAGAGCGGATCGAATATTTGCGTTCGAAGTCCCAGCCGCCGTCCTTGAAGAATTGCGGATCCTGCTTGCGAGAGGCCGCGGCGTCAGCCGCGTTCTTGTCGAGCCATTTCTTGCCGTCGGCCAGACAATTGGCCGCGAGCGGCGCGTCGGCCTTGATCTTGTCGTCGAGAAAGACGCGCGCATCGATGTTCCTGTTCTTGACCGCGGCGTCGGGCTTGGGATCGGCGGCGAAGGAGGGAGAGGCCAGGGCGATCGTCGCGATAGCAGACAGGATCGCGAGCAAGCCGGCCCGCACATTTGCACGAAGATATGTCACTTCAATATCCATCAATTCCGTATCCGACCGCCGTCGCGGCGATGCCGTCGCGGCGACGCCGTCGAGGATGTCTGCCTCAACGTAATGACCGCAAGATGAACCCGCGCAGAACGCACGGTGTGAACAGCGGGACGTGAAGATTGATCGCAGTAGCGCGCCCGCGGGTTTGATGCTTCAAGCCGAACAGCGGCGGAGTTACTCCGCCGCCTCGCTGTGCCCGAGCCGGGCGTTCAGCTTGCGGATCAGTTCCTCCGCCGCTTCCGCGATCACGGTGCCCGGCGGGAAGATCGCCTCGGCGCCGGCCGCATAGAGCGCCTCGTAATCCTGCGGCGGCACCACGCCGCCGACGATGATCATGATGTCCTCGCGGCCCTGCTTCTTCAGCGCGGCCTTGAGTTCAGGCACGGCCGTGAGATGGGCTGCGGCCAGCGAGGAAACGCCGAGGATGTGGACGTCGTTCTCGACCGCCTGGCGGGCCGCCTCATCCGCGGTGGCAAACAGCGGTCCGATGTCGACGTCGAAGCCGATATCGGCGAATGCGGACGCAATCACCTTCTGGCCGCGGTCGTGCCCATCCTGGCCGATCTTGGCGACCAGGATGCGCGGGCGGCGGCCTTCCGCCTCCTCGAAAGCGTCGATCAGCGCCTGAACCTTCTCGACCTGGTTGCCCATGCTGGACGCCTCCCGCTTGTAGACGCCGGTGATCGACTTGATTTCGGCACGGTGCCGGCCGAACACCTTTTCCATCGCGTCCGAAATCTCGCCGACGGTCGCCTTGGCCCGCGCAGCATCAATGGCGAGCGCAAGCAGGTTGCCATTGCCTTCGCCGGCCGAACGCGTGATCGCGGCAAGCGCGGCGTCGACGTCCGTCTGGTTGCGCTCGGATTTCAGCCGCGTCAGCTTGTCGATCTGCAGGCGGCGAACATTGGTGTTGTCGACCTTGAGGATGTCGATCGGCGTCTCGTCCGTCGGCTTGTACTTGTTGACACCGATCACCGCCTGCTTGCCGGCATCGATGCGGGCTTGCGTCTTGGCGGAGGCCTCCTCGATGCGCAGCTTCGGCACGCCGGCCTCGATCGCCTTGGCCATGCCGCCGAGCTCCTCGACCTCCTGGATGTGGCCCCAGGCCTTGGCCGCGAGGTCACGCGTCAGCCGCTCGACATAATAGGAACCGCCCCAAGGATCGATGATGCGGGTGGTGCCGCTCTCCTGCTGGAGGAACAGCTGGGTGTTGCGGGCGATGCGCGCCGAGAAGTCGGTCGGCAGCGCCAGCGCCTCGTCGAGCGCATTGGTGTGCAGCGACTGGGTGTGACCTTGCGTCGCTGCCATCGCCTCGACCGTCGTGCGCATCACGTTGTTGAAGACATCCTGCGCGGTCAGCGACCAGCCTGATGTTTGCGAATGCGTGCGCAGCGACAGCGAGCGCGGGTCCTTCGGGTTGAAGGGTTTGAGCAGCTTCGCCCAGAGCAGTCGCGCGGCGCGCAGCTTGGCGACCTCCATGAAGAAGTTCATGCCGATCGCCCAGAAGAACGACAGTCGCGGCGCGAAGCGGTCGACGTCGAGGCCGGCGGCAAGTCCGGCGCGCAGATATTCGACGCCATCGGCGAGCGTATAAGCGAGCTCGAGGTCCTGCGTCGCGCCGGCCTCCTGCATGTGATAGCCGGAGATCGAGATCGAATTGTATTTCGGCATCTTTTGCGAGGTGTACGCAAAAATGTCCGAGATGATCCGCATCGAGGGCGCGGGCGGATAGATGTAGGTGTTGCGCACCATGAATTCCTTCAGAATGTCGTTCTGAATGGTGCCCGAGAGCTTTTCCGGCGGAACGCCCTGTTCCTCGGCGGCCGCGACATAGAGCGCGAGGATCGGCAGCACCGCGCCGTTCATGGTCATGGACACGCTCATCTGGTCGAGCGGAATCCCTGCAAACAGCGTGCGCATGTCGTAGATGGAATCGATCGCGACGCCGGCCATGCCGACGTCGCCGCCGACGCGCGGATGGTCACTGTCATAGCCGCGATGGGTGGCGAGGTCGAAAGCGACCGAAAGACCCTTCTGCCCGGCCGCGAGGTTGCGACGGTAGAACGCGTTGGAATCCTCCGCCGTGGAGAAGCCGGCATATTGCCTGATGGTCCAGGGCTGGTTGACATACATGGTCGGGTAGGGGCCGCGCAGGAACGGCGCGATGCCCGGATAGGTCTCGAGGAAATCGAGCCCGGCAAGGTCAGCCTCGCCGTAAGCGGGTTTTACGGGAATGCCTTCGGGCGTCAGCCATGGCTCGGCGCTGCCTGACGGCGCGGCGGTTGCGGTTCGCTCGAACGCGACATCGGCGAAATTGGGAATGCGGCTCATGGCCTCCACCATATCATCGGCGCTCAATCATGATCCGGGTGCTGATGGCTGACGATGGTCGCCATCTTCTCCGGCCCGTAATTCTGCTGCGTGGTTTGGCTCGGCAGGTTGGAGATTCCGACAACCCAGCCGAGGCGCGATTCAGTTCCGTATTGCCGCGTCGGCACCAGCCGGTCAGGTCGGTCGAACGCGCCGGTCATGATCTCGATCCGCTCGCCGTCGATGCGACGGAAGCTCAGCGGCGTGCCGCAGGCAGCACAAAAATCGCGCATCGCGATCGTGGAGGATTGGAATGCGGACGGTGTGCCTTTGGTCCAGGCAAAATCCGTCCGGTTGATGTCGGCGAAGGAGGCGAAGGGCGCGCCGCTCGCCTTCTGGCACATCCGGCAGTGGCAGATCGACACCTTGTTGGGTGTTGCCGAAATCGCAAAGCGCACCGCCCCGCATTGGCAGCCGCCGGTCAGAACGGGTTTGCTTGCGTCGGTCATGCCAGCTCCATCAGGACATAAGCGTCTTGCAGCGTCGCAAGCGCGTCGGCCCCGGCGAAGACGAAGCCCGTGACACCGGCCGCGCGCAAGGCCGCCTCGGCCTCGGCCGGACGGCCTGCCAGATAGATATGTCGCGCGCCCGCCGTTTGCAGGGCCTTCGCGGCGGCTTCGGCGTGTTCCGCATAGGCCTTGTCGCTGGAACACAGGCAGGCGAGCTCCGCGCCTGATACCTTGAAGGCCGCAGCCAGCTTGGCCGGATCGGCAAAACCGTCGCTGTCGATGGCTTGGATGCCGCCGGCCTCGAAGAAGCTTTTTGCGAATGTCGCGCGCGCGGTAAAATCGGCAGGCGTGCCGAGATTGGCCAGGAACACGCTGGGCCGCGCGCCTTGCGCTTTCAGCGCCGCATCCGATTTGTCGCGCAGCGCCTCGAACGGCTGCGCCAGGCGGATCGGCGCAAGCGCGTCAAACTTGTATTTGGCATCGCCATAAGGCGCGAGCGCGATGGGCATCGCCTTCAGCACGGCCGTCTCGCCCTCATGCAGGTTCGGAAACTCGCTGGCGCCGGTCAGCACGTCGCGGCGCTTGGCGATGTTGGCCTCGCGCGCCTTGCGCGTGGACGCGACCTTGCCCTGAAACAGGCCCTGCTGAAGCGCGGCAAAGGCGCCGCCGGCCTTCTCGCTCTCCTGAAACAGCGCCCAGGCCGCTTCGCAAAGCTGCGCCGTGAGCGTCTCGATGCCGCCGGATCCCGCCGCGGGATCGCTGACCTTGGCGAGGTTGCTTTCTTCGAGCAGCAGGGCTTGTGTGTTGCGTGCAACGCGCCGCGCGAACGGATCAGGCAGTCCGAGCGCCAGCGTATGCGGCAGCACGGTGATCGCATCGGCGCCTGCCAGCCCGGCCGCGAATGTCGCGATGGTCGCGCGCAGCATGTTCACATAGGGGTCACGCTGCGTCAGCATGCGCCAGGCCGTATCGGCGGCAATGAACAGCGGCTTCGGCGCCAGGCCGCAGGCGGCCTCGACGCGCGCCCAGAGCAATCGCAGCGCGCGGAACTTCGCCATGGTCAGGAACTGGTCGGCGTCAGCTGCGAGCCGCGCATAGACCATGCCTTGCGCCTGCGCGAGCGGCACGCCGGCGCCCTCGATCGCACGCAGATAGGCGACGCCGCAGGCAAGCACGAAAGCGAGCTCCTGCACCTCCGAGCCGCCGGCATCGTGGATCACGCGTCCGTCGGCGGAGGCAAATGGTCCCTTGAAGCCGAGCGCGGCAAGGCCCTTGATGCCGCCCGTGACGGCGGGAACGATCTCTTCCCAGCTGTAGGGGCTGCTTCCCCACACTGCGCAGGCCGCGAGCGGATCGAGCCCGAAGCGGATGTCGCAGGCGGCGGGATCGACGCCGTTGCTCTTCACATATTCCGCGAAATGGATCGCGGCCATCCGCGATTGTGGACCGATCTGAAGCTCGATGCCGATGCCGGCGTCGAGGTGAATGTCCTTCAGCACCTTGGCAACCGCATCCGCCGTCGGTTCCAGGCCGAAGCCATGACTGCCGGCGCCGCCGGCGAACACGAGCGAAAGTCCCGTGGCGCCGTTCTCCAGATCGATCAGTGCCTGCGCGTTCGCTGCGAGCGCATCGGGATGATCGATCCGCTGCATGACCTGCCATGGCGCGGCCGCCGGCCGCCCCGCCACCGGCGCTGCGCCCTTGGCGCGCGGATAGAGCGGCTCGATCTTGAGACCGTCATAGGTCTTGCCGACCAGCTTCTCGAACGGCGCTCCCTTCAGCACGCCGTCGACCAGCTTGCGCCAGTCCGCGTCCGTCGCCTTGGGAAAATCGGCCGCCAGCGGCAGATCGTCAGTCACGGAGGTCATACGGTCAGGGGCTCCCGAACATCTCGACATTCGCAGCGAATTTGCCACGGCGGGCCGCCTCTGCAAACGGTCGATTTTGGTTAACCGGTATCCGAAAGCCGCTCAATGCCTTGCGTCGAGACGCTGGTGAGGGCGTCACGCACGCGAAGGCCCGAGATGACGCGATCGGCTGCGATTTCGGCCAGCGGCACCAGCACGAAAGCGCGTTCGAACAGGCGGGGATGCGGCAGGGTCAGGTCGGGCTTGTTCATCGACACATCGTCATAGGCGATCATGTCGAGATCGAGCGTGCGCGGACCCCAGCGCCGATCCTTGTCGCGCGTACGGCCGAATTTCTGCTCGACTTTCTGCATCACGAACAACAGCGCATGCGGATCGAGGCCGGTCTCGATCTCGACGCAGGCATTGATGAAGGGGTCCTGATCCTCGTCGCCCCAGGGTGGCGTCGCATAGTCCGAAGAGCGCGCGATCAATGCGGCCTGCGCCATGCCGCAGATATGGGCGACCGCCTTTTTGAAGGTCGTGCGGACGTCGCCGACATTGCCGCCGAGTGCGATCAGCACGCTCGCCATGTCAGGGATGCCGCGAGCGCGTCAGCATCACGCCGACATCGTCGAAGATCGCGGCGATCGGCGCGTGCGGTTTGTGCACGGTGATCTTCACGGCGCGGATGCGCGGAAAGTGCGACAGGATGGCATCGGCGACCGCACCGGCCGCGCGCTCCAGCAGCTTGTAATTGGTGTTCTTGAACGCGTCCGTCGTGGTCGCCACCACGTCGGCATAGGAGACCGTATCGCCAAGCCGGTCGCTGCGTGAAGGCTCCGACAAATCGGTGTAGAGCTCGAGGTCGATCACGAAGCGCTGGCCGACTTTGGTTTCATGATCCAGCACGCCATGGCGCGCATGGATCGACAGGCCGGTCACAAAGATCGTATCTGTCATTGTTTGCTCTCGATTGCGTTGGCGACCCGCAGGGCCTGCAGGGTCTCGGCGACGTCATGGGTCCGGATGATCCTCGCCCCCTTCTGCGCGGCAATCAGATGCGCGGCGATCGAGCCGGCCAGCCGCTCTTTCGGCTCCGAGGGCGCTACCGAGGCGATGAAACGCTTGCGCGAAGCGCCGACCAGGATCGGCAGGCCGAACATGTCGAGTTCGCGCAAGCGCGCCAGCGCGATCATGCTCTGCTCGGCGGTCTTGCCGAAGCCGATGCCGGGATCGAGCACGATGTTGTCGCGCGCGATGCCGGCCTTGGCCGCGATGTCGAGCGAGCGCATGAAGAACGCCTTCATATCCGCGACGATGTCGATGGCGGAATCGACGGTCTCGCGGTTGTGCATGACGATGACAGGGACGCCTCTCGCCGCCACCAGCGGAGCCATGGCGGCGTCGCGCTGCAGCCCCCAGACGTCGTTGGCGATGGCGGCACCCTGGTCGAGTGCGAAGGCGACAACCTCCGCCTTCATGCTGTCGATCGAAACAGGCACGCCCAGCGCAACGATGCCTGCCAGCACCGGCTTGAGCCGGGCCAACTCGTCGGCGGCCGTCACCGGCTGCGCGCCCTTGTAGGGCCGGGTGGATTCCGCACCGAGATCGATGATGTCGACGCCATCCGCAATCATCGCCCGCGCCCGTGCCAGCGCCTGTTCCGGCGCGATGAAATCGCCGCCGTCGGAGAAGGAGTCGGGCGTCACGTTCAGCACGCCCATCACCGCCGGCAGCGGCCGGCCCACGAGCGTCCGCAGCACGTCTGGCCCGGCCGAGCCGGCCGGCGGGACGGATGGGGAGGGCGAGGCATTCATGCGCGAGGCTTTGCGCGGTCGGGGAAGGGGAGTCAAGACCAACCCCTCTCTGTCATTGCCCGCGAAAGCGGGCAATCCAGTATTCCGAGGCAGTGCCGTGACGCGGAGGAGCTGCGGCGTACTGGATAACCCGCCTTCGCGGGGTATGACACCGAGAGCCAACGCCGTAGAAGGTGTGTCGCAAGAGGCCTAATACGTAATCTTCGGCGACAGCTTCCTGGCCTTGGCGATGATGTCGCCGACCGACTTCTCGGAAGGAAGAATGCGGACGAGCCTCTTGCGATCGTTCGCTTCGCGCATGCTTTGCGCCAGTCTTGCCGGATTTCGATAGGCGAGCTCGCGCACCGTGGTCACGCCAGCGGCGCGGACCAGGCCCACCTTGGCCCGGCCCATGCCGGGAATACGCATGTAGTCTGAGACGTTGGCCCACTCCAGCAACTGCTGCTCGCTGATGCCGGTCTTGGCCGAGAGCGCCTTGCGGCCCTTGGCCGTGCTCGCGGCTTCCAGCAGCGCGTCGGTGGTGCGGATACCCTGCGCCTTCAACTTGTTGGCGGCAAAGGCCGGCAGGCCCTCAATCTCGGAGATCGGATATGTCATGATACTCGGTATGAAAAGCGTCGCTCAGGCGAACTGGCTGAGGCCCGGCGTCCCCGCGATGATCTTGCCCATCTGATCCGCTCCGATTTTGTCTCGGCCGAAGCGAAAAAGTTCACGGGCGATTGTCTGGATGTCGGACATGCCGAGCCCGAGGCCCATCAGGCGCGTGCCGACGGCCATCAGGCCGCCGCCCATCAGCCGCGACAGACCGCCGCCGCTTCTGGACGCCTCGATCGCCCCTTCTGCACCAGGGATCTGGTCGATCAAGGCCTGCACGCTGTCGGAAGGACCTTCGCTGCGGAGGAATCCCAGGATAATGCCGACGGTCTTTTCAGCGACAGCACTATCTATGCTGGCGTTTGTCGCCAGCCGTCCGATCAGCTCGTCCATATGGGCCTGCCCCTCAGCCGGTTCACATGCCGGAGATTATTTTCGAAAAATGATCTTGAGCCCCTGCGATGTGAAATACAAGCGATGAACGCACGCAACGTTCCGATTCATTCTCGAAGACATGAAAAGTGTTGCAGCGATGCAAGAGCAGAGCAGAAATTCGTGAAAAATCACCGCGGTGCAAATGCGCGCATCCGACTTTTGGCGCATGCCACGCGCGAAGTCTCCGACAATGTCGCACGTCGACGGCGTCCTGAAAGGTTTCAATCGGCTCGTGACATGCGTTAAACTACGGAATTGGCGGGCTCGAGTTTTCGATACGCGAAACCAACAATAGAGAGTGTGATGACGGCGCAGGACAACAAGCTCGGCGATACCGACGACAAGATTTTTGTCGGCAAGGGAGACGAGCTGGCCTGGCTGACACTGGCGCTCGCCAATCGCCACGGCCTCGTCACCGGCGCGACCGGAACCGGCAAGACGGTGACGCTGCAGGTGATGGCAGAAGGATTTGCGCGGGCCGGTGTTCCGGTGTTCGCAGCCGACATCAAGGGCGACCTCTCCGGCATCTCCGAGGTCGGGGAGGCCAAAGACTTCATTGTCAAGCGTGCCAGCGAGATGGGACTGAATTTTCAGCCCGACCAGTTCTCGACGGTGTTCTGGGATGTGTTCGGTGAGCAGGGCCATCCGGTGCGGGCCACCATCACCGAGATGGGGCCGTTGCTGCTCGCGCGCATGCTCGATCTCAACGACGTGCAGGAGGGAGTGCTCAACGTCGCCTTCCGTGTCGCCGACGACAACGGCCTTGCTCTCATCGACATGAAGGATCTGCGGGCGTTGCTCGATGCCATCGTGCCCGACAGCGGCAAGAAGGGGCCCGATGCGGAAGAGGATCCGCTCGCGCCGATCCGGAAAGCGGCGCAAGGGTTCGGCAACGTCACCAAGGCGACCGTCGGCACCATCCAGCGCCAGCTCCTGGTGCTGGAGAACCAGGGCGGCACCAAATTCTTCGGCGAGCCGGCGCTGACCTTGAAGGACTTCATGAAGACCGACCGCGACGGCCGCGGCATGGTCAACATCCTCGTTGCCGACAAGTTGATGCAGAGCCCACGGCTTTACGCGACATTCCTGCTGTGGATGCTGTCAGAGCTGTTCGAGGAGCTGCCCGAGGCCGGCGACCTGCCCAAGCCCAAGCTGGTGTTCTTCTTCGACGAAGCGCATCTGTTGTTCAACGATGCGCCGAAGGCGCTGATGGACAAGATCGAGCAGGTGGTCCGCCTGATCCGCTCCAAGGGCGTCGGTGTTTATTTCGTCACGCAGAACCCGATCGACGTGCCCGACCGTGTCCTCGGGCAGATGGGCAACCGGGTGCAGCATGCGCTGCGCGCCTTCACACCGCGCGACCAGAAGGCGGTCGCCGCCGCTGCTCAGACCTTCCGGCCCAACCCGAAGCTCGACACCGCCAAGGTGATCATGGAGCTCGGCAAGGGTGAGGCGCTGGTGTCGTTCCTCGAAGGCAGCGGCACGCCGGCGATGGTCGAGCGTGTCATGATCCGGCCGCCATCGGCCCGCATCGGGCCGATCACGGCGGAAGAGCGCAAGGCGATCATGGATGCAAGCCCGGTCAAGGGCAAATACGACACCGCCATTGATGCCGAGTCCGCCTATGAGATTATCCAGAAGCGGATCGCGGGCACCGCTGCGACGGCCGATGGTCAGGCGGGTGGGAGCGGCGGCGGCATCCTCGGCCAGATCGGCTCGATCGTCGGCACCGTCTTCGGCACCAATACCGGGCGCAACCGGCTGACGACCGGACAGCGCATTGCGCGCGACGTCACGCGCACGGTCACCGACAAGGTCGTCGGCGGCGTCGTGGCCGATCTCGGCAAATCGGTCGGTGGCCAGCTCGGCGGCTCGGTCGGCCGTGCGTTGGTCCGCGGCGCCCTCGGCGGGCTGCTCCGCCGGTAGGCAGGCAAGGACATTTTTGAAGCGCTTTCCGGACTGCCGGAGCCTGTCTCGCGCGCGCGGGAGGGGGAAGCGGACTTGCGGCCTGTGTCCGGGTAGACATATATCGACACCTCTCCCGGCCGCAGATTGAAGGCATTGTGACCCCAGCCCTATCGCCCAAGAAACCAGGCGCGCTCCGTGTTCTGTCGCTGCGTGAGCCGCTCGACCTGCTCTTCCTGGTCTGCTGCGTGATCCTGACCGCCGATGTTCTCGGTCCGGAGATCTTCAGCCACGGCAAGACCAAGGACTATGCGCTGTGGTACTGGGCCGGGCAGCAGGTGCTGCATGGCGGCTCGCTCTATCCGAGCGACGTCCACGAATATTTCGAGTTCATCTATCCACCGCTGTCGGCGATTCTGCTCGCGATCCCGAGCTGGTTTGGCAAGATCCCGCTCTACCTCGTGCTGTCGGTGCTGAACGCCGTGGCGTGGTGGTACACCGGGATGCTGTCCAACGCCATGACCGGGTCGGACCGCAGGCCGGGCCCGTGGCTCGAAGCGTTGCCGGCGTTCGTCACCGTGACCTTCGTGTTCGACATGTTCGATCTCGGCCAGCCGAACCTCGTTCTGCTGGCGATGATGCTGTTCGGCTTCTGGAGCCTCCAGCATCGGCGGTCCTGGTTGGCGGGCTTCATGTTCGCGCTCGCCACTGCCATCAAGATGTTTCCGATCGCGGTGCTGCCTTATCTGGTGTGGCGACGGCAGTGGGCGGCAGTCGTCAGCATGCTCGCCTTTGTCGGCATCCTGCTCTACATCGTGCCGGCGCCGATCCGCGGTTTCGAGCGCAACGCCGCCGAGCTCAACACCTGGTACCAGGGCATGGTCGGCTCGAGCTCCGAAAAGGGTTTTGGCCAGCGCGACGAGCAGAACTGGTCGTGGGTCAACCAGTCCATCATCGCCGTCACGCACCGGCTGGTCCGGCCGATCAACTATAATCTGGAGGACCCCAGCAAGCCGGTGCGCACGATGAATGTCATCGAGGTCGACTACAGGACGGCGAACTGGATCGTGCTCGCGGTATCCGTGTTGCTTGGGCTCGGATTTATCGCGGTCATGCCGTCAGAGCGGCAACGAACGGCGCGATCGGATGCCGAGGAGCTCGGCATCCTGTTCTGTCTGATGACGGTGGCCTCGCCGCTGGCACGACAATATTACTTCATGTGGCTGTTCCTGCCGCTGACGGTGCTGATGCATCGGGCCGCCTTCGACATCAGGCCCAAGGTGCAATTGGGAACCTGGCTCGCGCTCGGCGCGGCCGGCATCCTCATGCTGCTGTCGCTGCCGCCGTTTCCTAACGCCATCCAGGCCTGGGGCAACAACCTCGTCGCCACGGCCATCATCGGCGGCGCGCTCGCCTGGCACATCCGGCATCCGCCTGATGCGGCTAGCTCCGACGCCGCGGCAGGGCTAAAATCGCAGTCATCTTGAGACTCCAAAAGCGGAACATCCGACCATGGCCAATGCGCAGCTCCAAACCGTGCTCGACCACATCGACAAGGACTTCGACAACAGCCTCGAGCGCCTGTTCTCGCTGCTGCGGATCAAGTCGATTTCCGCCGATCCAGCCTATGCCGCGGATTGCAAGGCGGCAGCCGAGCATCTGGCCAAGGACATTGCGAGCCTCGGCGTCGCGACCGAGGTAAGGCCGACCGCAGGCCATCCCGCAGTCGTCGGCAAGGTCAAGGCAGGCGGACGGCCGCATGTGATCTTCTACGGCCATTACGACGTGCAGCCGGTCGATCCGCTCGAGCTCTGGCACCGTCCGCCGTTCGAGCCCGTGGTCACGGATCACGCCGACGGCCGCAAAATCATCGTCGCGCGCGGCGCCGAGGACGACAAGGGCCAGGTGATGACCTTCGTCGAAGCCTGCCGCGCCTGGAAGAAGGTGACGGGCTCACTGCCAATCGACATCACCTTCCTGATCGAAGGCGAGGAAGAGGTCGGCTCCAAGAACTTCGTGCCGTTCGTCGAGGCCAACAAGGACGAGTTCAAGGCCGATTACGTGCTGGTCTGCGACACCGGTATGTGGGACCCCAGCACGCCGGCGATCACGACGGCGCTGCGCGGCCTGCTCTATGAAGAGGTGAAGATCACCGCGGCCAGTCGCGATCTGCATTCCGGTGTGTTCGGCGGCACGGCGATGAACCCGATCCGGGTGCTCACCAAGATCCTGGGCGGGCTGTTCGACGAGGACAACCACATCACCATTCCCGGCTTCTATGATGGCGTGAAGGATACGCCGCCGGAGATCCTGGAGCAGTGGAAGAAGCTCAACTTCACGCCCGAGACGTTTCTCAAGCCGATCGGCCTGTCGATCCCCGCGGGCGAGAAGGGTCGGCTGATGGTCGAGCAGGCGTCCACGCGTCCGACCTGCGACGTCAACGGCATCTGGGGCGGCTATATCGGCGAGGGCTCCAAGACGGTGATCCCGTCGCATGCCTCGGCCAAGGTCTCGTTCCGCCTGGTCCAGGGACAGTACCCGCAAAAGATTCGCAAGGCCTTCCGCGACTACGTGACATCTAGGATTCCCGGCGACTGCAAGGTCGAGTTCGGCGACCATTCCGCCGCGCCGGCCGTGGCGCTCGACTGGAACATGAAGCCGCTCGCTGCGGCCAAGCAAGCGCTGACCGAGGAATGGGGCAAGGAGACCGTGCTGATGGGCTCCGGCGCCTCGATCCCGATCGTTGCCGATTTCAAGCGAGCGCTCGGCCTCGACTCGCTGCTGGTCGGCTTCGGCCTCGACGACGACAACATCCACTCGCCGAACGAGAAGTACGATCTGCGCAGCTTCCAGAAAGGCATCCGCTCCTGGGCCCGCATCCTCGCGGCGCTGGCGGAGGTGAAGTAGGCCGAGCTGCTGTAGGGTGGGTTAGACGAGCGGATGTGCGAAGCGCATCTGCTCGTCGTAACCCACCAACTTCGCTCCGCAATCGCTGCGACATGGTGGGTTACGCCGCGCGAACTGCGCTTTGCGCAGTCGCAGGGCTAACCCACCCTACAAAGCCCCAAACAAAAACGCCGCCCGGGATTGGACGGCGTTTCATTCCAAGACGTGCAGAGGTAGTTCGACGAAGACACTACCTCACATTCATGAAAATCTCAAGACCGGTAGCCCGGGCTCTCGCGGTCGAGCTTGCGCAGCAGCGGCGGCCACACGAGGGTGGTCGCGCGCAGCTCGGCGTTGTCGCGGTTGGCGAGCAGCTCGCTGTTCTTCTCGATCGCGATCGCCTCGACCGGATAGACCGGCGTGCCGAGCGCGCGGGTGCGCACCTGCATCGAGCAGGCGCGCTCGAGATGGTACATGCGCTCGAAGGCGGAGGCGACCGAGCGGCCGACGGTCAGCGTGCCGTGGTTGCGCAGGAGCATGTGATTGTGGTTGCCGAGATCCTTCTGCAGCCGCGGCCGTTCGTCGTGGTCGAGCGCGATGCCTTCATAGTCGTGATAGGCGAGGTCGTGGGTGACGAGCTGCGCGGTCTGGTTCAGCGGCAACAGGCCTTCGGCGCTGCTCGACACCGCAGTCCCATCGAGCGTGTGGAGATGCAGCACGCAGATCGCGTCCTCGCGCACCTCATGGATGGCCGAATGGATGGTGAAACCGGCCGGGTTGATGCTGTACTCGCTCTCGGAGAGCTGGTTGCCGTGCAAATCGACTTTGACCAGGCTCGAGGCCGTGATTTCGTCGAACATCAGCCCATAGGGATTGATCAGGAAGTGATGGTTCGGACCGGGCACGCGCGCCGAGATGTGGGTGTCGACCAGATCGTCCCAGCCGTACAGCGCGACGAGACGATAGCAGGCGGCGAGATTGACCCGTTGCTGCCACTCGGCCTCCGTCATGTCAGACGGTACTTCCTTCAGGCGGGCTTCCGCTGGCGACATGGCAAATCTCTCCGAACCTCGTTGTTGCGGGGAGGAAGCCTAGTCTTCGGGGAAGCCGGCAGCAAGGCGACGAAATCGCGGCAGCCAAGCGCAGCCTGCATGGAGCGCAGCGCAATGCGGGACCGCTGTCCCCGGATTTCGCGTCGCTCCATCCGGGCTACCGATCCGGAGAAAATGATTACGGTGCAGGGATCGACAGCAGGCTGGAAATGCTGCGGCCGCGGATGTCGTAGACGCGCGCGAACACGACATCGTCGCGCTTGATCTCGACCATCACGGGCGCGGTGAGGCCCTTGCAGTAGAATTCGCCGAGCGTCATGGCGAAATCGGCGGCATTGGAATCCCAGCCGATGGTGAAGTCGGGGCCGAGTGCCACTTGCGCCGGGCGCTGCGGACCGCACACGGCGACCTTCCATTTGCGATTGCGCGGCGGAACCTCCTGGCGCTCGACCAGCTGCTCGCGCAATTCGTCGGAGGCCTGCTTCAAGGCGAGGCCCCAATAGTCCAGCATGAAGCGGTCGTCGGCGGCGCGCACCGTGCCGGCGATGTGGTTGAAATGCGTGTATTGATACGGATGCAGCCGGATCATCTCGGCCAGTGGCAGTGCGAGGCCGAAGCAGAACAGTGCGAGCATGGCCGGTTGCCAGGCCCGATGGTTGGCGCGCAGGCGTTCCATGGTCCAGGCGAAGGCGACGCCGCCGAGCACCGCCATCGGCGGGATCACGAACACGAAGTGGCGGATGCCGTTGTAGAGCGCCGGACGCTTCACCATCGCGATCGCGAGCGGCAGGGTCGCTGCCAGCGTCAGCATCAAGAGGATGGTCTTGCGGCGCGCCGGAATCGCGCGCCGCGGCAGCATGGCGATGGTGCCGACCACGGCGCCGATCATGAACACCAGCATCACTTCGGGAAGCTGTAGCGCGAACAGCGTCGGCAGATAGGACCAGGGCATGTCGGGCACGGACACGAGCGCGCCGTCGAACATTTCCTTCCAGGGCTTCTCGAAGAAGTGCGAGAAATAGGTCAAAGCCTCGAAGGGATTGCCGGGCTCCATGATCGACCACGGCCAGATCAGGCCCATCACGAGATAGCCGAGCACAAGGCCGGGCAGCAGCACGTAGATCACATGGGCGAAACGCCTGGCCGCCTCGCGGATGCCCTCGCTGCGCAGCTCCTCCAGGAACAGCGGGACGAAGCCGATGAGCGCATAGACCAGCGCAAGCCCGCCGAGAATGCGCGAGCCGATCGAGAGACCGGCTCCCAGGCCGACGATCAGGATCGTGCGCGGCGAGGGTTTTGGATATTCCTCGGCGAGCCTGACCAGGCCGAGCATCAGGATGATCATCGCCACAGCGAAGGGCGCATCCTTCGGGTTCATGAACATGTGGCCGTAGAAGATCGGGCAGAGCGCGAGCAGCAACAACGAAGCCAGGCCCGCAAGAGGTCCGCCGATGCGCCGACCCAGCCGCCACGTCACCGCGAGCCCGATCACGCCGACGATCGCGCCGACCAGGCGCCGCGTCTCGAACAGCTCGAGCGGGATAATCTTGTGCAGCAGGGCTGCGACCATGTCGAAGCCGCCGCCATACATGTAGAGATTGGCGAAGGAGAGGGCGGAGGTGTCCCTGAAGCCGGAGCCATACATGCGCAGCAGCAGGTCGGCATATTCGGCGTGGGTGTAGTCGTCCCAGCCGAGCCCGTAGTCGCGGAAAGTCAGGCCTGCGATGACGGCGACGGCAGCCAGCACCAGCATGGCCAGGTCGTCGCAAGTCCGCTCAACCGAGCGCCCCTGAGGCGTGTCGATCGCGGAAGTCGTGATAGATGTCATGGCTATTGGTGACCCGGAATCCCCTCGTGGCCCTGCTGGTGCGCGCGGGCCTGCTCCCCGGAATCCCTATAGCGCAGTTCCATGACCAAGTAATTGGGCATTATGGCTAAATTCCTGATGCGACGCAGCAATTTCCAATCTGGAGCACAAGTTAGCTAGCGGACCATTGCTGAAGGGAATGTGAATAAGTCCCTGATATCCTTCCCTTTAGGAACAGTGGCGGCAATTGGTCGTTGGCGTGGAACGCAGTATGACGGTATCGTGGCGTAGCAGGCGTCGCGCATGGTTGCGCGGCCGGGGGTGAGTTCGATGAGCGTGGCTTTGTTGATCGCAGGGATTTTCGCCGTTCTGGCGGGCCTCCTTGCGGTCGCGTTTGGCTATTCCATCAGGGATTTCAGCCTCGGCAGCACGCTCATAGAGAGCGGAACGATCGGCGTCTGCTCCGGTATGTTACTGATAGGCCTCTACGTCGTTCTGCTCGAGCTGCAGGCCATCGCCCGCAGGCTGGCCGGGACAGCCGCGGCGTCGGAGGTTCGCGTCAGGCCGGTGCTGCCGCCGGGCCTTGCCTCGCCCAATGGGCTCGCCGCGCCTGTGCCGGAGCCCGCTCCGGCCATGCGGCCAGAGCCGCCACAGCCTGCCGCGCTGCCGTGGCAGGCCGAAGCGCCCGCGCGCCCCCGTGCCGAGGCGCCGGCCGAGCCGGAAGCCCCGCCACCGCCGCCCGCAGCGCCGGAGCCACCGCGCAAGCGGAACCTGATGTTCGCTTCGAGCTCGCGCAAGGAGCGTGAGCGCGCCGAGGCGAAAGCCGTCGAGGGCGCGCCGCCGCAAGCTTCCGCAGAACCCGCCGCGCCGGACGCGCCGCATGCGAGCTTCGACGATGCCTGGCCGAAGCCGGACCGCGGGCGGCCGCCGGAGCCGCCGGCGGCGCGTCGTCCGCCGCCGCCTCCGCGTCCGTCATCGACGTTCGAGCCTGCTGCGCCCCAGCCCACCGCAGCCTCGCCTGCGTCCGAGCCGCCGTCGGCCGAACAGCCGCAGGTGACGGTGCTGAAATCCGGAATCGTCGACGGCATGGCCTATTCGCTCTATTCCGACGGCTCGATCGAGGCGCAGATGCCCGAGGGCATGATGCGCTTTGCCTCGATCGACGAACTGCGCGCGCATCTCGACCAGCGCGGCGGCTGAAGCTGCTCCCATCAAGTAAAGTCGCGCGGCTATTGTCGCGAGATCAGTAATCAGTTCATAATCGCCAGTCGTCGTATTTCGGTCAAACGTATTGTTGACAGAGAATACTTCACTGCCGCCAATGCAACGCGACGGAGCCGGATTGGAGAGAGGTCGCGCCCATGTCGGATGCAGGGGCTAAGAATTTCATCGAGCTGACGGCGAACATCGTCTCGGCCTATCTCAGCAATAACCCGACGCCGGCGGGCGAGATTCCAAACCTGATCAGCCAGGTGCATGGTGCGTTGACGCGGGTGTCGTCGGGCCGCGTCGAGGCGCCGCACGAGCCGGCAAAGCCCGCGGTTTCGCTGAAAAAGTCGATCGCGCCTGATTATCTCGTGTGTCTGGAAGACGGCAAGCGCTTCAAGTCGCTGAAGCGCCATCTGCGCACCCAGTACAACATGACGCCCGAGCAATATCGCGAGAAATGGGGCCTGCCGGCCGACTATCCCATGGTCGCGCCGAACTACGCGGTGGCCCGTTCGCAGCTGGCGAAGAAGATGGGCCTCGGTCAGCAGCAGCGGAAGAAGGGGAAGTAGTCCGATGCGAACTCGGTAGGGTGGATTAGCCGAAGGCGTAATCCACCAACTTCGTTACGGCACCTTCTCACGACGCCTCCGCCAGCGCCTCTTTCGCATCCGTCTTGATCCGCTCGACCATCGAGCGCAGGCCGTTGGAGCGCTGCGGTGTCAGATGGTCGCGGAAGCCGAACTCGTTGAACACGGCAATCGCATCGGTATCGAGGATCTGCTGCGGGGTGCGGCCGGAATAGAGCGCGAGCACGATCGCGACCAGCCCGCGCACGATGTGTGCATCGCTGTCACCGCGATATCTCAGGATCGGCGCGCCATGGCCGCGATCGACCGTCTTCTGCAGCCAGACCTGGCTGACGCAGCCATTCACCTTGTTCTCGGCGGAGTGCTCTGCCTCGGGCATCGGTTCCAGGGTGCGGCCGAGCTCGATGACGTACCGGTAGCGGTCGTCCCAATCGTCCAGAAGCTCGAAATTCTCGCGAATGTCGTCGATCTCAGTCATTGATGGCCCGTGGTTCCCATTCAGGCCAATATAGGCACGCGAAGCGTCGAAATCGATAGGATTTGGGGCCTAATTCGCGGTCGCTTCGGGGCCGCGCCATTCCAGCGCGAGATCGTCCTGGGTCAGCGTATCCTGCGGCGCCTCGCTCGCGGTGGCATCGCCTTCGCCAGCCACCGTGATCGAGCCGGTATGGTCGGGGGCCTTCTTGTCGTTCCTGTTGGTCTTCTCGTTCTTCTCGTCGGTGATCTGTTCTTTCTTGTCGTTGATGATCTGGTAGATCTTGCGCGCGCCGTCCTGGGCCCGCTGGCCGATGATGGTCGCGGCCTGTCCGCCGACCTCGCAGGCCGCCGGCTGACGCTTGCAGAACTGGCTCATGTCGGACACGGCCGCGGTCGCAGCCTGCACCGCGTCGGCAGCGCCGATGTTCGGCAGCTTCTCCGATTCGGGCGTCTTGTCCCGCGGCAGGAGCACCAGCACCAGCCCGAGCCAGAATGTGATGCGGAGCAGAAAGCGCATCTTATCGACCTGTAGTTAGATCTTGCCCGCGGCGATCTCCGCGGGACCAGCGACCTAGCAACTCTCGATAAATCGCAAGTGATTGCCTTGAGCTTAATTCGCAGAAAATTTACGCAAAAATCTTCGCAAGACGAAGTCTCGTAAATTTTCGATTGATGCCGGCCTCCGTGGTCCTCCGGCCCCGTGTATCCACCAATTCGAAACCATGAGCGGGACGGCGAAACCCTGTGTTCACCATCTGCGATGATGACATCGCCAAATCGCCTAAAAATCTCTGCGATGACATGCAGTTCGGCGGCCGGCCGATCCGCCTTAGCACTCGTTTAAGGTCGCTCTGACACGGTGGCTCAACGACAAGGAGGCGTTCCGGCGCGTCTTTTGACGAGTGAGCCGAAGCGCGAGACCCGTGACAGTTTTGAGTATCATCCGCGATTGTCTCGATGCACTGCTGCATCCCTCCGCGCGTTACGATGCGCTGACGCGTGCGCGGCATCGGGCCTTCATGGCGCCGCGGCTTCTCGGAAGCCTGGCCGCCTTTGCCGCATTTCCCGTTTATCTCGTCCTGCGTGGCGCGCCGAGCGCGATCGAGGTCGCGGCCTTCGCCTGGCTGATCGCGCCGATCCTGCTGTCCTGGTTCCTGTCGCGCACCGGGCGCTATGAAGGCGCCCATGTGCTGTCGTCGCTGGCGCTCGCCGGTCTGATCATGGCGATCGCCGCCACCACCGGCGGCATCGAATCATTTGCGGCGATCTGGCTGGTCGTGGTTCCGCTCGAGGCTGCACTGTCGGCCTCGCGCCGTGTCGCTGCCTTTGCCTCTGTGCTCGCATTGTCCTGCGCGGCCCTGTTGATCCTGCTCAGCCAGTTCGGCTGGCTGCCTTCCGGTGAGCTCAGCGGAACCGGGCGCAGCATGATGATGGCGTTCGGCGTTGCCTCGGCGACGCTCTATGCCGCCGGCCTTGCTTTCGGCGCCGAGTCGCTTGCGCGCACCAGCGTCACGCTGCTCTCGCGCGAGGAGGAGCGCTATCGCCTGTTGGCGCGCAATATGAGCGACGTGATCTCGCGGCATCAGCGCAACGGCGCGGTGCAGTTCATCTCGCCGGCGGCGGAAGCCATGCTCGGCATGCCGGCCGCGCAACTGCTCGGTCATGGCCTGTTCGATCGCGTCCATGTTGCCGATCGCCCGGCCTATCTCACCGCACTGTCGGACGCCGCGCGTGGCGATGTCCGTAGCGTCGAATTCCGGCTCCGGCGCGACCCCATCGGTTCCGAGCGTGGCCAGATCGACTTCATTTGGGTCGAGATGCGCTGTCGGCCGCTCGACCAGGACCAGCGCCAGAATCCTTACAACGACGTCGCCGCCGATCTCGAAGTCGTCGCGGTGATGCGCGACGTCACCGATCGCAAGCTGTCCGAGCAGGCGCTCGACCAGGCCCGCAGCGCGGCGGAAGCCGCCGACGCCGCCAAGACGCGCTTCCTCGCCACCATGAGTCACGAGCTGCGCACGCCGCTCAACGCCATCATCGGGTTCTCCGAGATGATCGCGCAGGAGCAGGCCCTGATGCTGGCCGCGTCCCAGCGCAAGGAATATGCCGAGCTGATCAACGCCTCCGGCCAGCATCTGCTGTCCGTGGTGAACGGCATCCTCGACATGTCGAAGATGGAATCGGGCAATTTCGAGATTGCGTCGGAGCCGTTCGCGCCGCGCGCCGCGCTGATGCATTGCTGCAATCTGCTGGCGCTGAAGGCGCGCGAGAGCGGCATCGATCTCATCACCGACGCGCCGCAGGATCTGCCCGTGATGACCGGCGATCCCAGGGCCTTCAAGCAGATCGTGCTCAATCTCGTCGCCAACGCCGTCAAGTTCACCGAGCGCGGCGGCCAGGTCACGGTGTCAGCGTCGGCGTCGGCCTCGCAGCTCACGCTGCGCATCAGCGACACCGGGGTCGGCATCGCGCCCGACGATCTCAAGCGCATCGGCGCGCCGTTCTTCCAGTGCGGCAAGACCTATGAGCGCCGGCACGAAGGCACCGGCCTTGGGCTTTCGATCGTGAAGAGCCTCGTGTCGTTGCATCTCGGCGAATTGACGGTACAAAGCAAGCTCGGTGAGGGCACCGCCGTCACCGTCAAGCTGCCGCTCGTCTACACGCCGCCGCAAGCAAAGCCGGCGGCGAGCAAGATCGCGACGTTGACGCCGCAGCGTCATGACGTTCAGGACCAACCCGCTCTGGTGAAGAAAAGTGCCTAGGAAGTCTGCCAACGACGAAACCGCTCCGCGCCGCCGCGGCGCCAAGGCCAAGGCTGCGGTCATCGATGTCGAGACCGAGCGCAATCTCGTGATGCGCGTGCTCTTGCACAGTCCCAAGGATACGCTGGCCGGCTTCGTCGCCGCCGCAGCCATCGCCGCCATCGTTGCCAACGCGCTGTTCCTGCAGACCGGCCGGCATCCGGCGCCGATGTTCGGCAACGTGATCAATCTTCCCGCGCCGTCGCCGGCGTCGCTGGTCAGCCCCATGCCGCGCCCGCGCCCCGTCGGCGCCGATACCTCGCCGCTCGAGCCGAAAGCCACCGAGTTTCGCGTCGAACCCAAATCGGCCGAGAAGGCGCCGGAGAAGCCCACTGAAACGACCGCCTCGACGCCGCGTTCGGGCGATCCCATGACCAATCTGGTGATCAAGGCCACGGCACCCACGCCGTCACCGTCTGCGATAGCCGTCGCGCGGCCGCCGGCGCCGATCCCGCAGCAGAGCCCGGCAGCGCGTCGCCTGGCCGGCGTGCAGCGCGCGCTGTCCGAATACGGCTATGGCAATTTGAAGATCACGGGCACGATGAGCGGCGAGACCCAGTCGGCGATCCAGACCTTCGAGCGCCAGCACAAATTGCCCGTCACCGGCCAGGTGACGGATCGCCTGCTGCGCGAGCTCGCCGCCGCGATCGGCCATCCCGTCGAATAATCGTCATTCTGCGGCGATGTTAGTGCTTGTCACCCCCGCGCGGCGGCCGCTGATCACAATTGACTTCAGGTTATTTTGTAGTTACAAAATAATCTTGTGAAAATCGTTTGGGACGAGCCGAAGCGCCGAGCCAATCTCGACAAGCACGGGATGGATTTCGCTGATCTCAACGAGGCCTTCTTCGACAATGCCCTGGTTTTGGCCACCTATGGCAACCGCTGGCGCGCGATCGGCGTCACAATTCGTGGTGTCGTCTCGGTCATCTTTGCGACCCGGGGATCCGAGGGCGTAAGCATCGTCAGCATGCGCGCCGGCAGCAAGAAGGAAAGGAAGCTCTATGAAGAAAGCCGCCGCTAAGAAGGGGTACACCGCGCGGGACTTGCGTGCGGTGAGCGATAATCCAGAATGGACTAAGGGCGACTTTGCCAAGGCAAGGACTTTCGATGAGGTCTTCCCGACGATGCGGAAAGGCCGCGGTCCCAACAAAGCCCCGACAAAACAGCAAGTGACATTGCGCCTGAGCCCGGACGTAGTCGACTATTTCAAGGCCGAAGGCCCGGGTTGGCAGAGTCGGATTGATGAAACCCTCGTCAAGGTGGTGAAGCGCAAGCGCAGCTCTGCCACGGGTTAATCATGCGTTTGAAATCGAATATCTGGGTCTCAGCCTATTTGCGCCGGTGCCAGACCGAGGGCGTGTTCGGCGCGGTGCGCCGTCGTGGCGCCGAAGAGGCGGGCGCGGTGTTCGTCAAGGTGTCGCTGCTCGACGGCAACGCGATGCTCTACGTGCCGGCCCCGCAGACCTCTTATGACGACGGCCGCCCGGTCGATCGCTTCTTCGTGCCGATCGCGCCGCAGCCGGTGCCCGAACCCGCCGTGGAAGAGCGCCTGACCAAGGAGCTTCGCTTCGATCCGGATGCCTGGATCGTCGAGACCGAGGACCGCGCCGGGCGGCATTTTCTGGATCTGGCGAAGACGTGATGCATTCCCACCGTCATTGCGAGGAGCCCTTGCGACGAAGCAATCCAGAATCCTTCCGCGAAGGGACTCTGGATTGCTTCGCTGCGCTCGCAATGACGACGTCGAGGCTTTAGCGCTCTGATCCGCTTGAACCTGTCCGCACCGCGGGGCTCGACCCGGGCTGCACGCTCGGCCGCGACTGGCTGGATGCGCCGCGTGCGCGCTGCCTCTCACTGTCGTGCAACGACGGCTGGTACTTGGCGCGCGTGACGGCGAGCGTCGAGCCGCGCCAGGCCGCGAGCATCACCAGCGCCGAGCGGTCGCTGAGGCGGTCATAGAGCCGCGACAACCGATAGACCTCGTTCACGGAGGTTCCGATCGCTGGCTTGAAGAACAAGAGGATGCGCTGGAAGTTCGGGCTCGGCATGTCGAGCGCGCGCGCGGCAACCGCAAGCGCTTCGCCGCCGGCATCGTCGACGATTTGCGCTGCGACTCGCGAGGGCAGGATCAGGGTGTCGCCGAGCTCGTGGGCGAAGCTGTCGACATCGCCCGCGATCGCCGCCATCTCCAGAACCTGGATCGCGCGCTTGGCGTGCACGGTTGGAATGCGCGGCGCGGCTTTCAGCGGCGTCTGCGCCAGATTTTGCAGGATCAGCGCGCGCTGGCTCGCATCGGCGCCGAAGAACATGTCGTGGATCTCGGCCGCTTCCTTCGGCTGCATCGCCATATTGGCGGCCATGCGCGCTTCCGCGTCGGTCGGCGTGCGGGCAGGCGAGGGGGCGGGCGTGGGCTGCGGGATTGCGCGCGCCAGCGGCACGCGGCGGCCTTCCTGCGCCGCGACCAGCCCGAGCTTCTGCAGCACCGGCACGGGCGTGTGCGGATAGATCGCCAGCTTCGCCTTGACGGAGGCGCGCGTCGCATCGTCGACCTGGTCGATCAGCCGCGTCGCAAGCTCGATGAACTGCCGCTGCTCGTCCTCGGTGTGAGTGCTGGCCTGGACATAGAGATCCGTCAACACGCGCAGCAAAGTGGGGCGTACATCGACGCCCTCGCGGCGGGAGAGTGTCATCAGCCCGTCGAATCCGGGAAACAGCGACTTGGTCATGGAGGCGTACGCAACTCGGGAAGAACTGTTGTCTCAGCCTATCAAGGGTTCCTTTAAAGGCTCGTTAAGGAAAACGAGATGTGAAGCAAGTCCGCTCAATTCAAGCCGTCTCGTGTCGTTGCGGGACGGTGTGCGCCGGTCCGTGCGGTTACGGTCGAAAGGCCATGTTTACACCCCGTTAACCATAAACTGATCCTAATGACCCCCATGTTGCTGGGGCGCGTTCGCTCGCGCGGCAATCGAGAGAGCTGACATGGGGACCATCATCGAATTTCCGGCCGGTCGCCGGGTGGGCTCGTCGGGGGACGTCACACCGCGCGCGGACATGGGAACGATTCTGATCCTTCCCGTCATCCGCATCGAGCGCGACGGCGACGAAACCAGCGGCGACCGTGGACCGGAGCAGGGCACCGCGCCGGGGCGCCGTCGTCGTCGCCGCTGAGTCGCGGCTTTTGCAATGCCCGATACCATTCGCCAGATCCGCACCGTTCTATCGGCCCTTCTGCTCGCGGCTGCAGGCGCCTCGCTCGCTGGCTGCAGCGGCGGTGATTTCGGCCGCACTCGCGCCGACATGCGCAGCGACGACATGCACAGCTGGCTCGGCGTTGAGGCCACCGGCAGCCTCGGCCTGAAGTCCTCCCAGTTCCAGTTGACCGACGAGGAGCGCCAGCTTCGCGATCTCGCCTATCCCATGATCGAGCCGCCGCTGTCCCGGCCGGCCTGGAAGAGCGTGTTCGGCGATTACCGGGCCCTGCCGTCGCCATGGCACCAGAAAGTCGTGTTCGATCGCACCATGTATGGGCGCACGCTGATCGACGAGCCGCATCGCTCGCATTCGTCGCGCTATGCGCAGCTGATCGAGGACGTCCGCAACGACATCACCCGCTTCGAGCCGTTTTTTGCCTGCGCGATCCGCGTCATCGATCTCGACAGGAAACGCGATGCCAGCATGGCGCGCGTCTCCGCGCTGTCGCCGCAGGAAAAGGCCGACGCCGTCGCGCGCATGCAGGAGAACTCGCTGATCGTCCAGTGGGTGCAGCAGAGCCTCGAGCAGCGCGTCTCGTCCTATCGCTGGGCGCTGGAGCGGCTGGTGATCCAGGCACCTGACGGCATGGCCGCCGACGCCGATCGCCTGATCGGCGAGCTCGCCGCGCAAACCACCAATCCGCCCATCATCTCGCAGCCTCCTTACGGACGCGCGGTCGTCTCAAAGGGCTGAGCGCCGGCCGCTACGGTCGTCTGGGCATGACGCGGTCAAGGAACTCGAACAGCCTGCGCCGGGAATCGTCGGTTACGTCCTGACGAAAATGATAGGCGACGTGATCGCCGCGGACGTCGATCTTGTTGAGGCCGTCGAGTTGCCGACAGTCCCAGCAGTGGGTTGCGCCCGCATAGAGATGCCATTCGACGGGCGCGCCGCCTCGCTTGAGGATTTCGAGCCTGTCGAGGCATTGCTGCGCGGGCGTCTCGGTGTCCGCATCGCCCATCAGGACCAGAAGTGGTCGCGACACGTCTGGATTGACCAGATCGTAGGGCGGCCGTTGTTGCGGCGTGATGCGGAAGCAGCCGGGATAAAAACTGGCGACAGCCGCAAAGCCCGGGCCCGACTTCAGGGCTTCGACGTAGTGAGGGCTGGCAGCAAGCAGGCCCACCATCGCACCCCATGAAAAGCCGACGAGCGCAATTCGTTGCGCATCGACATCAGGCATTCGCCGCAAATGTTCGGCCGCCTGCAGCGCATCCCGCGCGCCCCGAAAGAAGTTCACGCCGTTCTTGGGACCGAAGCAGACGCTCTTGACGCCACGCGGTTCCAGGCTGTCGACGAGCAGGACGACATAGCCGTGCGAGGCGGCGACGCCGGCCCATGCCGCAACGGCGACGTTCAACCCGCCGCATTGGTGCATGAGGACGATGGCCGGAAACGGACCGGAGCCATCAGGCTTGATCAGTGCCATCCGCGGCGAGGTCAGCCGGTCGGCCGTCTCGCCGATGTCGGGAAGAACGAGGTCGGGGGCGATTGTTGCTCCGCGATAGATCGCCTCGGCATCCCAGACCGCCGCCTTCCATTCCGGCCCGTCCACGGCACTTGCGGGGCTATATCCAGCGAGCAGCCCGACAGCCAGCGCGATCAGCCTGTGTCGCCCCCTCTGGCGCGCGCGCCCGAGGAATCGGCCCCCAATGCTGCCGCTGACCCTCTTGAGCATTTCGACCACCCTACCGATTGGTGATTGTTCTCCCGGGCAATAGGGGTAGGATTGGCCCGTTTCTTCAAGTGATTTTCACCCAAGGTCCTTCGCGATGAGCTTCTACGCCGCAAGTTCGGTTAAGAGCCGTCTGGATGTTTCCCTGCCGCGAAAACTGCTGGTCCTCGCCGTTCTCCTGGGATCATCAGGCTCGGCTGCCGCACTGACCAAGGAGGCGGCACTCGAGAACTGCCGGATGACCGTCGGCCGGCCGATCGTGCAGGCCTGTATGCATGCGGGCGGCGGTGCCGATCGGGAAGCATGCCGCGCCAAGGCCTCGCCGCAGGTCAAGGCCTGTGTGATGGCGGCCCTCAACGCCGCCAATGGCCGCGCCAATGTCGCCGTCGAGGTGCCGAAGGAAGAAGCGCCCAAGCTGGCGCCGGGGACCGCACTGCCGAAGGATTTCATCGCGCCGCCCCGCACCATCTCCGACATCACCGCGATCCTCGACAGCGAAAAGCCGAACGAGAAGCTGATTGCGGAATTGAAGGCGGATGCGGATTCGACGCCGACGGGCAAAGAGTCCCGCGAGGATCTCGCCCAGCTCTACTTCGACCGCGCCAATGCGCGCGCCCAGCTTGGACGGCTTGCCGAATCCATCGCTGACGCCAACAAGGCCGTCGAGGTGGGACGCGGCGCCGTCAGCGCAAGCATGTTGGGCCGGCTGACCCAGCTTACCGCCCTGCAATATTCGGCCGCCGGCGATCCGAAGCGCGCCCTCGAGATCATGCAGAGGCAGTTGCGCGAGGTCGCCACGATGCCGGGCGCCAAGGGGTATCTGTTCAACGCCAATCGCTCGATCGCAGGCATTCTCATTCAAATGGGCGACATCCCGCAGGCCGAAGGCTATCTGCGGCGCAGCCTGGCCGGCATCCAGGAGGCTCGCACCAGCGGCCTTCCCGGATGGCGCGCCTCCTATGCGAAGATGGGGCAGAATTGGGAGGCGGAAATCGAGGGCACCCGCGCCATGATCTTCGAGGCGCGCGGACAGTTCAAGGAAGCCGAAGCCGCCTATCGCCTGGCCGAGCAGCGCAAGCGCGCCGGCATGAAGGGCATCATGGACTCGGATAATCCTCCCGCCGAGACCGTCATCCTACAGTCGATCGACTATATGGTGCTGAGCCAGGCTCGCATGAAGGCGCGGCAGGGCAGGCTCGCCGAGGCCGAGGTCGACGCGCGCCGGGCGCTGCTGTCGCGCCTGAAGGACACCGGCAAGTACAATCCGGTGATGCCGCGTTACGTGATGGGCTTGGCCGGAGTCCTGGTCGATGAGGGCCGTTACGAGGAAGCCGAGCAGCTCGGCCGCGTCGCGCTCGAGATCGACAAGACGGTCGGCGTGCCCGATGACTCGCAATCGACCGTGCAGCTGCTCTCGCAGCTCGCCGGTATTCTCAACCTGCGGCGCAAGAATGCCGAAGCTAACGAGATGTTCGCGCAGATCGACAAGGCGGTCGCCAATTGGGATCCGCAGCGCCGCCAGGTCATCGAGCTCAATCCGGCGCGCATTCTGGCGCTCTACAATTCCGGCCAGCTCGACGCCGGCATCGCCGCCGCCGAGCAACTGGTCAAGAAGCAGATCGGGCGGGTCGGCGAGAACCATTTCGATGCGGCCTCGGCGCGCGGCACCCTCGCGATCGGCCTGATGCGCGCGCGGCGCGATGCCGACGCGATCAGGGAGTTCAAGGCCGCCATACCGATCATGATGGCGAACGCCAACGAGAACGCCGACGACGAGAACACGACCGTCGTGGCCGCGCGCAGCCAGCGGCTGCAGGCCATCGTCGAGAGCTATTTGCTGCTGCTCGCGCGGGCCGAGGGCACCGGCGGCGCCGTCGGCGAGGAGACGTTCAGCCTGGCCGATGCCATCCGCGGCCATTCCGTGCAGCAGGCGCTGGCGGCCTCGAGCGCGCGCGCGGCGGCCAAGGATCCCGCGCTCGCCGAGCTCGTCCGCAAGGAGCAGGATCTGACAAAACAGGTCAACGCCCAGCTCGGCACGCTCAACAACGTCCTCGCCATTCCCTCGGCGGAGCGCGACGAGAAGGGGGTGCAGCAGATCCAGGCGTCGATCACGGCCTTGCGCGGTGAACGCGACAAGGCGCGGCAGGAGATCAAGCAGAAATTCCCTGTTTATGCCGATCTCGTTTCGCCGAAGCCGCCGAGTGTCGCCGAGATCCGCGCGACCTTGTCGGACAACGAAGCGATGTTGTCGTTCTATTTCGGCCAGAACGGCAGCTTCGTCTGGGCCGTGCCGAAATCGGGTCCGGTGGCCTTTGCCGCCGTCAACGCCAGGAGCGGCGACATCGAGACCAAGATCCGCAAGCTGCGCGAGGCGCTCGAGCCGCAGGCGGCAATGATCTCGGACATTCCGCCGTTTGATCTGAAGCTGGCCTACGAGCTCTACGAACTGTTGCTCAAGCCGGTCGAGAGCGGATGGAAGCCGGCCAAGAACCTGATCGTGGTGACCAACGGCGCGCTCGGCCTCTTGCCGCTGTCGCTGCTGCCGACCGCACCTGCGGAAGTGGCCGCGGACGAGGATCCGCTGTTCGTCGGCTATCGCAACGTGCCGTGGCTGGCGCGGACCCATGCCGTCTCGACGGTGCCTTCTGCGGCTGCGCTGCGCACGCTGCGGCAGTTGCCGCCCGGCAAGCCCGGCCGCGGCGATCTCGTGGCGTTCGGCGATCCCTATTTCAACCGGGATCAGCAAGCCGAGGCGGAAAGCGAGGACAGCAAGGTGCAGGTTGCCGAGGTCGGCGGCAACGTCACGCGCGGCATGCCGCTGAAGCGCCGCAGCAGCCCGAAGCTCGAAGGCGTCGACAGCGCCGAGCTCGGCCTGTTGCCCCGTCTTCCTGATACGGCCGACGAGCTCAAATCGATCGCGCTGGCGTTGCAGGCGGATCCCTCGAAGGTGCTGTTCCTCGGCAAGAACGCGACCGAGAGCGCCGTGAAGACGATGAATCTGTCCGGCTTCAGGATCATCGCGTTTGCCACCCATGGTCTCGTGCCGGGCGAGCTGAACGGGCTGACGCAGCCGGCTCTTGCCTTGTCCTCGCCGGCGGTGACGGGCGAAGGCGGAGACGGCCTGCTCACCATGGAGGAAATCCTGGGCCTGAAGCTCGACGCCGACTGGGTCATCCTGTCCGCCTGCAACACCGGCGCAGGCGCGGGCGCCGGGGCCGAGGCGGCCTCCGGCCTCGGCCGCGCGTTCTTCTATGCCGGAACGCGGGCGCTGCTGGTGACCAACTGGTCGGTGCATTCTCAATCGGCCCGCCAGCTCGTGACCGACCTGTTCAAGCGGCAGGCCGACGATCCAAAGCTGTCGCGGAGCGAAGCGCTGCGGCAGGCGATGATGGCCCTGGTCGACGGTCCCGGCTACCTGAACGGCGAGGGCAAGACCGAGTTCGCCTACGCGCACCCGCTGTTCTGGGCGCCGTATACGATCATCGGTGATGGCGGCGTGCGATGATTGATCTTGAGAAGATTGGAAGGACGATGACGCGGAATATCTTGCTCGGGCTGGTTGCGGCGGGTCTCCTGTTTTCCGGAGCGTCGCGGGCGACACAATTGATCACGGAAGAGGAGGCCAAGCTGCCGCCGCCGAAGGGTGCGGTCGCCGCCGACCGGCGCGGCATCCTGCGCGGTCCCAAGGTGGAGTTCGTCTCGCCCGGAGATTCCGTCGCCTCTCCCTTGAAGCTCCAACTGAAGTTCGAGTCGTTCGGGGGCGCCAAGATCGATCCTGATTCGGTCAAGGTGATGTTCCTCCGCACGCCGAACGTCGATCTGACGTCCCGGGTCAAGCCGTTCGTGCAGGCCGATGGGATCAACATGCTGGATGCGGAATTGCCGCCCGGCGATTACACCATGCGGGTCGACATCAAGGACAGCGACGGGCGGCCGGGCACGGCCATCTTCACCCTCAAGGTCGCACCCAAGTGATGTGCCCTTACTGCCAGGCCGAGAATGCCGATCGCGCGCTGGTCTGCGCATCCTGTTCGCGCGACATCGCCGTGCCCGCGACGCTGATTGCCGAGCGCGACGATCTCCTGCGCAAGCGCGACCAGTTGCGCGACGAGCTGGCGCGGGCCAGAGACGAGGTCGAGACCATCATGCGGCGCAGGGCGTCGCGCTGACGATGGAGTGCCCGTTCTGCGCCGAGACGATCAAGGACGAAGCCATCGCGTGCAAGCATTGCTCGCGCGACTTACGCGTCGTGCGGCCGACGCTGCTCGAGATCGACGACATCGTCGCCGAGTTGGACAAGCTGAGGCGTGATCTCGACCGCGTCAACGTCCGGCTCGAGCGCTACAGGAATCCGCTGCGCTATTACGGGACGCATGCCGTCCTCTACGTCGTCATTCCGTCCGTGCTGCTGACGCTCGCGCATATTCTTGTCACCATCACCTTCAATCTGTCGCCGATTCCGCTCCGCATCGCCTCGATCGTGATCCCGCTGCTGTTCGGGTTCGCGGCCTATCCGCTGCACCGGGTCTCGACATCGGGTGCGTTCGTGCTGGCGTTGCTGCTCGCCAGCGTCAGCATCCAGGCGATGCTGACGGTGACCGGATTCCACGATGACGTTCCGATCCTGCCCACCGTGTGGGTCGAATGGCGCGAAGTGTTCGAATACGGTGCGAGCATCCTGCTCGCCTTCGTGTCCGGAAACATATTGGGAGTCGTGATCTTCCAGGTCCTGCCGCGCGTTCTGGGCCAGGGCGGCAAGCCCAATGCGTTCGCCTTCAGGATGGCGCGGCTGCTCGGGCAGCATGTCGGCGAGGAACAGCTCCGCCGCCGCGCGCGCCTGATCCAGGACCTGATGCAGACGGTCGGCCCGCTCGCCGGCGTCGCCGCGACCGCGGTGGGCTCGATCTATGCCGGCCTGAAGGGCCTGCTCGGATAGCTTATTGCCGGTTGCGCCGGCGGTACCAAGTCAATCCTCCCGGTGCAATCGCGAGAAGCGGAAATTGCAGTGGCTTGCGCCGCCGGCCAGCGTCTGTGTTCTCTCCAGATGAATGCCACGCGTCGCGTAGGCGTCGAAATCCAGCCCGCAGATATTCGGCAGAATATCCTTGTCGCCGTGACGGCCGGCGAATTTGCAGAAGCCGCAGGCTTTGTAGTTGATGCCGAACTCGAAACTGTCGGCCGGGCCGGGCTCGACGAAATCATAGACAAAGTCCTCCGGAAATTCGGCCTGGTGGCTTTCCGTCACGCTCTTTGCGGCCTGCTCGCGCAGCAAAATCTGGTTCTCCGCCGACATGAATTGATCTCCTGCGGCGAGACGGTCCGCTTCGGGCTCAGTGAGCAGCTGCGCCTTGTAGATCTGCCGTTCGATCTCGCCGATCACGGGCACCGGCACACGATGTCGCCGCAGCACGCGGCTGATGGCCATGAAGCCGGTGAGGCGCATGAAGAAATCGCTCATGCGGCCGGCCGCGCCGCCGACATAGGGCATCTGCGTGAGCACGATGGCGAACTCGTCCATCACCTGCCGCCTGATGGCGTCGACGTCGGTGAGATGCGCGCGCTCGCGCAGCATCGGCTCGGCCAGGTCGAGACGCTGGCGCATCGCGGCCTCCATCGCATCGCGATGGGCCTCGTAGAAGGGATGGATGGTTTGAGCCATGGGGCACCTGATGGTTGGGAAATAGTTGAAGCTGTTTTCACTCTGCGGCGATCGCCTCGATCTCCAGCAGCCATTTGCTGTCGACGGTCTCGGCGATCATGACCGTCAGCGCGGGTTGATGCTCCCCGAGCATGCTGCGGCGAACGATGCGGTTGGTCACGACCTGACTGCGGTCGGTCAGGAAGGTGGTGACCTTGACCAGATGTTCAACGCCAAGGCCGGCAGCAGCGAGCACCTCCATGACGTTACGCCAGGCCTGCTCGCATTGCGCCTCGAACCCTTCGGGCACGGAGCCGTCGGACCATTCCGGCACCTGGCCGCTGATGAAGAGCAGGCGGCGGTGCTGCGTCACTTCAAGTCCAAGGCTGTAGCCGCCGGCGGGAGGGTGAACCGTTCCGGGATTGTGACTGACGATGTGAGCTTGGGGCATGTCCTGTCTCCGGATTGCGAACTTGACCGTATCCGGCGACATCGCTACTGCGCAAAGCATGATTCCTGCGGTTCAGCGCAAGAAAATCTATTGCAAGACGGCGGGCCATCAGTGTCAAACTGATGCGCGATGACCTACGCCCTTCCGCCACTCAACGCACTCCGTGCCTTCGAGGCCGCCGCGCGCCATCTCAGCTTCAAGCTGGCCGCGCACGAACTTCACGTGACGCCCGCCGCCGTCGGCCAGCAGGTGAAAGCGCTGGAAGCGCGCCTCGGCGTGCAGCTGTTCGAGCGGCTGCACAAGCAACTCATCCTGACTGCGGCAGGTCAGGCCTATCTGCCCGGGGTGTCGGAGGGCTTTCGCCACATCGCGGAAGCGACCTCGCAATTGAAGCCTGAAGGTGTCGTGCTGCTGCAATTGGGCGTCCATGCCAGCTTCGATCTGCGCCGCCTTGATCTCGCGGCGTTTCGAAGCGCGCATGCGGAGATCGGCTTGCGCGTGCTCCAGCCCGCCGGCCTGCATGAGCTCGTCGAGGGCAAGGTTGATCTCTTGATCGCCCGCAGCCTCGGCCATCACCCTGGTTATCGCTGTGACAGGATCACCGAGAGGACAGGTCTTGGCGATTGGCTGATCGCGCCCGAGGGCACTGCGGATTGCCCGGAGATCGTCAGCTTTCGCGAATGGCTGCGTACGGTGATGGATGCGAAGGCGCGCGCGAGCCGCCGGCCGCGGCTGGTCGGCGGCGTCGGAAGCTGATTCTTATCGGCGATGAGAGCGGCCACATCCGCGGCAGCTCGGATCGATCATCGCTGTCCCAGAAATGCATTGAGCGGTATCTGCGCCTCGTACTGGCGCGCCTTTTCCAGCAGAACGTCTCGCAACCGTCCATCCGGCAGAAGCTGCGCCTGCGCTCGGGCTTCGCGCGCAGCCTCGGCGAGCCTTTCGCTCAAGGTCTTTTCCTGCCGGTCTTTTCGTCGGACCTCACTCATTTGCTCCGTAACGCAGGGCAGGTCCCAGCGTTCCCGTGCGAGACGGATTTCGAGCGCCGGAACGCCGGGTTGGTCAGCGCGTTGCCTCCCATATTGAAGGAGGACGTCATGAGCGTTGAAGGCAAGATCAAGGAAGGCGCCGGCTACATCAAGGAAGAGATGAACGAGCACGGCAAGGATCCGAAGAGCCTGCGCAAGGCCCAGGAGGGCCGCGATCTTCGCAACGAAGGTCGTATGGAAGACGGCAAGCCGCCGAAAACCAGCAAGCCCGGCACCGGTCACTGATCGGCCTGATCTGGGAAACCGCCCTTGACCCCGTGTCAGGGGCGGTTTTGCATGAGCGGACAGCGGCGCACCGACACTTGTCCACACCCACGACGCGCAGTAGCGAGCTGCCGATCCGACCTACCACCCATCGATAATTTGCCAAGGCGCTTTCACGTTGCTTTGATCGCGGCATGGGCACCAAATCACGCGAGGTCATCTGGGGCGGCCGCATCATGGGCGCGGAGATTTCCGCCAAGCATGCGCGGGAGGAGGCGAAGAAGGCGGTGCGCGAGGCCGATCGTGCCGAGGCCGAGGCCTGGTCGGTGCGCATGGAGGGGTACGGCGGCCCCTCGCAGCCGTCGCCGACCATCGGGCAATGCCTCAACGGCGGGATGGGCTGGCTCGAGGTCGAATGCAACAGGTGCAAGTCGCGCGCGAGCCTGCCGCTCGATGCGATCCGCCGCCCGCGCGATACGCCGATCTGGAAGCTGGAGGCCTCGCTGAAGTGCCGCTCGTGCCGGAGGGGACGGTCCGCGCCGCCTGTTCACATGATCAAGCTGACGGAAACGCGGAGCATCACGCCCTACAAATGGGTGCATCCGACGGAGGAGCGATGACGCGGGGCAGGCGGCTGTTCGCGAGTCCATCCATGCGCGAAGGCGTGGCTCATCTGTAAAGCAAGGATCCGAGGCATATGATGAGCATCGCAGTGCTCAGCGCGACCGTCACGAGGGCCCGCTCCGCCTTGTTGGACAAATCGTCTTGTGACATTGCGCACCCCACTGCGATGGCGTCAGGTCAACCTAACAAATGTCAAGTTGTTCCACGGCGGCCTCATTTGGCGTTCGCCGACGCCCGCGGGGCAGGAGAGCCGGCCAGCGCTCCGGAACTCGATCGGCGAAGGTCCGCAATGACGGTGCCAAAGATGGGCCATGAGCTGGCCCATTGACTAATGCTGCGCGAGACTTGGTCTTCCAAGCAGGTAGTCTTGATTGAACTCCGCTATGAATTCCAGCTCTACACGCTCCAGCAATTCCAGCGTTTGGCTTTGCCAGTCGATCAAGCGCCGACGTCGAAGTTCTTGAATTGTGCGATTGATGTGCACGGTCGAGAGGCCACAAGCATCGGCAAGGTCACCTTGCGTGAACGGCAAATTCATTCTGCCACCGCTCGCCAGGCCGACCTGTTGCAGTCGCGTTGCAAGTTCGCAAAGCAAATGGGCAACTCGCGGAAGGGCAGCGCGTGCCCCGAGGTTCTCCACCCAGTTTCGATAGATTGCCGCCTGGATGACAGTCTCTCCCCAGAGGGCGTAAGTGAGCGCGGGGAAATCCCGTAACAGCTGTCTCAGCGCAACGTGGCTGACGGTGGCGATGGTGGACGGGCCGGTGCTGCACAGATCATGATCGATGATTGGCACATGCAGGCTGTGAAGATCCGGGATGTCGCCGGGCACGTAAAATGCCGATATCTGATTTCGTTCTGAAATCACCCTTTGCCGCGACAGGAAGCCGCTCATCAATACGGTGCAGCAGGAGGAGCGATCGCCCTGATGAACGACAATGTCTCCGTCCGCCAGATTGCGTACCGCGTACGGCAAACCAACCAGCGCATTCTGCTCGCTTTTCGACAGCCTGCTGACGGCAAGCAAACGTTCAATGAGCTTTTGGTGCGGCATGGACAGCGCTCCCGTTGCATAAGCAGGCGGGAGCGCGCTCGGTCTCTCAGCCACCGACGCCTACGGCAAAGCCTTGGCCGGTGATGCCTGGTAAACTACCACAGGTCGTGTTGGTTCAAAAGACTTTCGGTGGCGGGCGAGAACGGCGAAGAAGCGCTCAACTTACTCATTTGGCCAAGAATGCGCCGGGCACTGAGGGCGAAACACAGAGGCCCGGAGAAGGGACAAGAGCTGGCATCGGGAGCGGCAGGCCCGAGAGCCGCCTATCGCGCTTCGACGACCTCGCCGTCTTCCTTCACGAACCGGCCGACGGGATTGTCCAGGAGATCGACGACGGCCTCCGAGGGGCGGCACAGGCGCGTGCCCTTCGGCGTCACCACGATCGGGCGATTGATCAGGATGGGATGCGCGAGCATCTGGTCGATCAGTTCGTCATCGGACCATTTTGGCTCGGCGAGACCGAGGTCCTTGTAAGGCGTGCCCTTCTCGCGCAGCAAGGCGCGGGCGGATATTCCCATCGCCGCAATGAGGCGCTTGAGCGTCTCGCGCGACGGTGGCGTCTTCAGATATTCAATGACGATTGGCTCCACGCCGCTCTGCCGGATCATCGCCAGCGTGTTGCGCGAGGTGCCGCAGTCGGGGTTGTGATAGATCGTGACGCTCATCGGAATGTCTCTGCGGTTGCGGAGGGGCCAGCTGCTCTCATCCATGATCCTGCTGCAGTGACGCCGAGACCCTGCCGGCTCCGGCTTCGTACCAGTTCCGGGTCGCCTTGACGATGCGGACGACCGACAGCATCACCGGCACCTCGACAAGGACGCCCACCACGGTTGCCAGCGCCGCGCCGGAGTCCAGGCCGAACAGGCTGATTGCGGCAGCGACCGCCAGCTCGAAGAAATTGCTCGCGCCGATCAGGGCGGCTGGAGCCGCGACGCACCACGCCACGCCGAACCGTCGGCTCAGCCAGTAGGCCAGGCCCGCGTTGAAATAGACTTGAACGAGAATTGGCACGGCCAGGATGGCAATGACGCCCGGCTGCCTGACGATCTGCTCTCCCTGGAAGCCGAACAGCAACACCAGCGTGGCGAGCAGTGCAACCAGCGAAAGAGGCTGCAGCACGCGCATGACGCGGCCGAAACCGTCCTTGCCCGTTCGCAAGAGCACCCTGCGCCACACCTGTGCGACGATCACCGGCACCACGATATAAAGCAGAACGGAGAGCAACAGCGTACCCCATGGGACGCTGATCGAGGCAACCCCAAGCAGCAGTCCCACCAGCGGGGCGAACAGGAAAACCATGATCACGTCGTTCAGCGCGACCTGACTCAGCGTATAATGAGGCTCTCCCTCGCACAGGTTGGACCACACGAACACCATCGCGGTGCAGGGCGCAGCCGCCAACAGGATCAAGCCGGCAATGTAGGACGGAATCTGGCCAGCGGGTAACCACGGCGCGAACAGGTGGCCGATGAAGAATGAGCCCAGCAGCGCCATCGAGAATGGCTTCACCGCCCAGTTGATGAAAAGAGTAATGCCGACACCGCGCCAGTGCTGCCGCACCTCGCCCAATGAGCCGAAATCTATCTTCAGCAACATTGGCACGATCATCAGCCAGATCAGCATTGCTACCGGCAAGTTGACCTTGGCGATCTCGGCGGCTGCGACCGTACCGAAGAAGCCCGGCGTGACGTGCCCCAGGGCCACGCCGACGACGATGCAAAGCGCAACCCAAAGGGTCAGGTACCGTTCGAAGATGTTCATCGCTATGCCACGTCGTTTCTGTTGGACTTGGTCCCGTCGGAGCGGCCGATCTCGCGCAGCCTGGTGCCGAGCGACAGCTTGTCGATGCTCCTGAGCGGCAAGTTCACAAAGGTATCAGGCACGGACTCTCCCCTTTCGCTTTGGCGTGCAGCAGGCTCGCAGGCTGTCGACGACCGGCTCGCAGACCTCCGGCCGTCCGCCGCAGCAATCGCGCAGCAGGAAAACCGCGACATCGCGGAACTCGGCGAGGTTGGCACGGTAGACGATCGAACGGCTGTGCCGCTCGGAGGTCACGAGACGCGCGCGTGTCAGGATCGACAGGTGAGCCGACAGCGTGTTCGGCGGTACTTCCAGCTGCCGGGCCAGGTCCCCGGCCGCAAGGCCGTCGGGTTCGTGCCTGACCAGCGTCCGGAATGCCTCCAGACGGGTCGATTGCGACAGGGCGGCGAGCGCCAGCACGGCTTCTTCAGTTTCCATATATCCAGATTTATGGAAATATAAACGGGGCGTCAATCCGGAATTTTCATCGGCGCCGGCTGCCGGGAGTTAATATTTCGAACATTCTAGAAATATCGTTGACAGGCCGATCCGGGAGGGCGCATGATGCTCTCCATGAAGATCGACGATGCAGCAGCCCGTCTGGAAGCTTTGGGTAACCGGACCCGGCTGCAGATCTATCGCGCCCTGGTGCGGGCAGGACACTCCGGCATGCCTGTCGGCCGTTTGCAGGACAAGCTGAAGATCCCGGCGTCGACGCTGTCTCACCACATCAAATCTCTGGTTGCGGTCGGGCTCGTCAGCCAGGTCCGCGAATCCACCACCCTCGTCTGTCACGCCAACTTCGACGCGATGCGTGGGCTGGTGGATTTCCTGGCAGCGGAGTGCTGTGCGGACGAAGTCGGATGCGGGGGCGCTCAATCGGCGGCGTGATTTTTTTTACCGACTTATTCGATGATTCTAGAATGATGGGAGTAGCGGAATGAGCGATGCGAAGACGGTGGCCATCATCGGGGCGGGGCCTGTCGGCCTCGCAGCGGCCGCACACGTGCTGGAACGCGGCATGTCTCCGATCGTGCTCGAGGCCGGCCCGGAGGCGGGGCATGCGATCCGCCAGTGGCAGCACGTTCAGCTGTTCTCGCCCTGGGAATACAATGTCGACAAGGCCGCTGCGCGTCTGCTCGCGCCGACGGGCTGGAATTCGCCGGACCCTCAAGCCTATCCGACCGGCGGCGAGCTGCTCGAGGGATATCTCGAGCCGCTCGCGACACGAACGCCGCTGCGCGAGGTCATCCGCACCTCCAGCCGCGTTTCGGCCATCAGCCGCGTCGGCTTCGACAAGGCGAAGACGAAGGGCAGAGCGCAGGCGCCTTTCGAAATCCGCTACCAGAACGGCAGCGGGCCCGAGGTTCTGCGCGCCGATGCCGTGATCGATACGTCAGGGACATGGTTCTCTCCCAATCCCGCCGGCAGCAACGGTCTGCCGGCGATCGGCGAGGCTGACAGCGCCGACCGCGTCGCCTATGGCATGCCCGATGTGTGGGGCGCCCAACGTTCCAGATGTGCCGGCAAGAAAGTTGCCGTGCTCGGCGCCGGCCACTCCGCGGTCGGCACGTTGATCGACCTCGCGCGCCTTGCCGACGAGGTGCCGGGGACGCAGCCCGTCTGGCTTGTGCGCGGCGCCGATCCGGCAAAAGCGTTCGGCGGCGGCCGCAACGACAAGCTTGCGGCGCGCGGTGCGCTCGGCAGTGCCTTTGCCGCGCTCGTGACCTCCGGCAGGATCGAGGTCGAGACCGAGTTCGGCGTCACGCATCTGTCCGAGTCCGGAGGCCGCCTGAAGATCTCGGCCGGCGCCTGTTGTGGTGCGCGCAGCGTGGTCGTGGACGAACTGATCGTATCGACCGGCTTCCGTCCCGACTTTTCGTTTCTGTCCGAGCTGCGCATGCGGCTCGATCCGGCCATCGAGGCGCCGGTCGCACTGGCGCCGCTCATCGATCCCAACGAGCATAGCTGCGGCACCGTGCGCCCGCACGGCGCACGCGAGCTGTCCCATGATGAGCCGGGCTTCTATTTGGCCGGCATGAAGTCGTACGGTCGCGCGCCGACTTTCCTGATGATGACCGGCTACGAGCAGGTCCGTTCGATTGCCGCCGATATCGCCGGGGACAAGAAGGCCGCGGCGAGGGTCGAACTCGTGCTGCCGGAAACCGGCGTCTGCACGCGTGGCGGGGTCGAGAGCGCCGGGGACGCGGGATGTTGCGGCGGGCCGGCGAAGCAAGACGCCTCGGCGTGCTGTGCCGCTGACGAAACGGCCAAGAAGGCTGGCGCATCCGGCTGTGGTTGCGCTTAAGCCGTGCCGGCTCGGGCGCCGTCGTTTTGGTCGTAAGAGGCGCATGGCAATCGCATATGGCGTGCCACGACGCTGCGGCAATGTGCTCCCGCTCCCGCAAGCGGGAGAGGCGGATGAAGCCCGCGCACGATGGTGTAATCCATATGCAATCGCCAGGGTAAGAGGGGGAAGCCATTCGTAGTCTGAGCGGTCGGTCTCTCATCGCGGTGATGTGCATCGGACAGGTCGGCAATCTGTTGCCGCACGTGACGTTGTCGGCCAATCTCGCGCAGCATCTGATGCCGGCGTGGGGACTCTCCGCAGCGGAGGGCGGGTTGATGGCGAGCGGTTATGCGTTCGGCTACATGCTCGCGGTGCCCTTGCTGACGACGCTGACCGACCGCATCGATGCGCGGCTCGTGCTGCTCTGTGGCTCGGTCTTCAGCGGACTTGCGACCGTGGCCTTTGGCATCTTCGCGCGAGGATTCTGGTCGGGCGCGGCGATCTGGTCCCTCGCAGGACTCGGATTTGCCGGCGCTTACATGCCGGGTTTGAAGGCGTTGACGGACCGGTTGCCGGCCGGCGACACCTCGCGGGCCGTCACGTTGTACACGTCGAGCTTTTCGGTTGGCGTCGGCCTCTCGTTCCTGGTGGCGCAAATCATCGCCGATCGTTGGGGATGGCGGACCGCCTTCGTCGTGACCGGCTTCGGTCCCGTCGCCATGGTCGTCGCGTGCCTCCTGATGCAGGCGCAGCGACCCGTTCCGAAGGTGGGGCGATTGCTCGACTTCGCCCCCGTCTTCGCCAACCGCGAGGCGCTCGGCTACATCTTCGGCTACGGCGCGCACTGCTTCGAGCTCTACGGCATCCGCACCTGGCTGGTCGGCTTCTGGACGTTCGTCATCGCGCATCAAGGTGCGCCATCATGGCTCAGCCCTGTCGCCATGAGCTTCTGCTTCGCGGTGATCTCGATGCCCGCGAGCATCCTCGGCAACGAGGCAGCGCTGAAATTCGGACGACATCGCACCATCACGATCGTGATGCTGGCGTCGGCCTGCGTTGCGATCATCATCGGCCTCAACGCGACTGCGCCCGCATGGGTGCTTGCATTGCTGCTGATGATCTATGGCCTGACGGTGCCGGCCGATTCCGGCGCGCTGACGGCCGGCATGTCCGCTGCGGCCGTATCCGAACATCGTGGCGCCACGCTGGCCCTGCATTCCACCGTCGGCTTCGGCCTGTCCGCGCTTGGAGCCTGGGGCACTGGCGCGGCGCTCGACGCAGCGGGCGGCCCGGAGAGCGCGACCGGCTGGCGGCTGGTGTTCGCGGTGCTTGCCTCTGGAATCCTGCTCGGGCCATTGGCCTTTGCTCTGGGCGCGGATGGCGCGCTGGGAAAAGCAGCCATCGTGAGAGCGGAAGCTCCGACATGAGAAAACCCGCGGCGGATTTCTCCGCGCGGGTTTTTGGAATTTCCGATGATGCCATTCTGCCAGTGTTTTGCCCGACGTGTCAAAGCGGAAAAATCCGGCGGGCAGGGGGGGCCTCACCACGGTAAACACCCTCTCCCGCGCGAAACCGGAAATTGCCAATCGCTTCAATGCCCGCGCTACTGTGCATGGGGTTGTTTTCGAAGCTCTGACTTTGAGGGCGTCTCAGCGTGCGCGTCAGCGCCGGGCGCGCGGTGTCTCGGCCTTGGCGGGCGCCTCGGTCTGCGGTGCGCAGGTCGCAGCGGCAAGCGAGGCTTGCGCCTGCGGCATCAGGCCGGGCTCGGCGGCGAGCGCCTTCATCAGGATCAGGCCTGTCGTCGTCGGGGAATCGATGATCAGGCGGTCGGCCGCGGTCACCTCTTCGTCCTCGGGCAGGGCGTTGTGCTGCGCTTCCGTCATCAGGTCGAGCTCGATCACCTTCTTGCCGGCCGAGCGGTCGTTGATGGCGTAATAGGCGATCTCGTTGCGGGTGTAGAACGACACCGACGTATAGGCCTGGCTCACCGGCACCGCGAGCTTGATCGGCCCGCCCGAAAGATCATAGCGGCAGATCGCGAGCGCGAAGGCCGGGTCCATGAACGGCATCGGCGAGGTGTTGGGATCGGCCAGCGGCAGCTGCGTCACGCCGTTGAGCTTGGTCATCGGCGTCAGCCGCGAATAGGCGTCCTGCGTTGCGATGCGCGGCAGCGCCAGCACGCTGACGAGATGGACCACGAGGCCCAACACCACGCCGGCCAGAATCGTGAACGCCAGGCGGATCATGAGCAGCCGACCGTCGAGATGCTGGGCATCGGCGCGTCGCGCTTGGTGCGCGTCGCCACCCCGACCGGCGTGTCGTAGAGGCGGAGCATCAGCGCATAGCGTTCGATGCCGCCGGTCGGCAGCCAGTTGCCGGCGCGCGAGCGCGCGGCGATGTGGATCTCGAACGAGCCGTCGGAGGAGCGCACGATCTCCTGGCTGGTGAAGCCGTAACGTTGCAGCGAATTGGCGACGAGATGGCCCTTGCGGTCGTACAGCGTCAGCGTCCAGAACCGCGCCGGCGGGGTCACGCCCGAGACGACGACGTCGCAGCGGCCGTCGAGCGCCTTCTTCTTGTCGTCGGCCGTTGCTGTGAAGGCGACACCGTCGCCGGTGCCGATCGGCAGCTCGCCGTTGCGCACGATGGTGGCGCGCGAATAGGGATCGACGTCGGCGGTGCCGGTGCGGGGACGGGCGGTCCAGGCCCCGATGGTCAGCGCGCCGATCTCGGTGCCGCGCGTCGTCGTCATCCAGGTGGCGCCGACGCCGACCACGGTCGCGAGCAGCAGGGCCGTCAATGTGATCAGGAGCAGCCGCACGGGATCAGATCAGTTCTTGCGCGGGGTGGATGCGTTGGCGTTCTCCTCCGCCGCATAATTCTGCGGGAAGGCGAGCGCGCTCGTCGACGCCGTCGGCTTGGCCGGCTTCGTGCTGTCGTCGGCAGCCGATTTGCTCGCGGTCTTGGCCGCGTCGTCGAGCAGCTTCTCGACGTGCACCAGGATGTCGGCGCCGCGCTTGGTCAGCACCGGCGGCGGACCGGGCTTGGTCTCGAGCACCTTCGGTCCTGCATTGGCCTGCGCGTTGGTGAGAGGCTCCCGCGGCAGCTTCTGGCCCATGCCGACGCCGGGGATTTCCCTGATCTCGACGCCCTGATGGGCGGCGACCATGATGTCGTGCCAGGTCTGCGCTGGGAGCGAGCCGCCGGTCATGCGGTTGGTCGGCGAATAGTCGTCATTGCCGTACCAGACGGCGCAGGTGAAATTGCCGGTGTAGCCGACGAACCAGGCGTCGCGATACGCATTCGTCGTGCCGGTCTTGCCGGCGGTCGGAATGCCGTCGAGCGCGGCGCGGCGCGCCGTGCCTTCGCTGACGACGTGGCTCATCATGCCGGCCATGTCGGCGGCAATGTTCGGCGGAATGGCCTGCTTCGGCTTCGGGCCGTCGCGGTCCCAGCGCCAGACCAGATCACCGGCGCCGGTCCGCACCTCGAGGATCGCATGCGGCGTCACGGCCTTGCCGCGGTTCGGGAAGGTCGCATACGCCACGGCGTGCTCGAGCACGGTGACCTCGTCCGAGCCGATCGGCATCGACGGCGTGTCGGGCAGCGGCGCCTTGATGCCGAAGCGGCGCGCGACCTCGACGATCTTGGCGCGGCCGATCTTGGCCGGGTTCGGCGCCTTCGGCTGCTCCTTCTGGCCGATCGCGATCGACAGCTTGACGGGCACGACGTTGATCGAGCGTGTGATCGCCTGCGTCAGCGTCACCGCGCCGGAATAGGAATGGCCATAGTTCTGCGGGCACCAATTGCCGATGCAGACCGGCCCGTCGATCACGACCGAGTTCGGCGTGAAGCCGTTCAGCAGCGCGGTGGTGTAGACGTAAGGCTTGAACGAGGAGCCGGGCTGGCGATAGGCGTCGACCGCGCGGTTGAACTGACTCGCGCCGTAATCGCGGCCGCCGACCATGGCGCGGATGCCGCCGTCGAGATCCGACACCACGGTCGCGGCCTGGGTCGCGTGATAGTCGCGGCCGAACTGGCGCAGCTGGTTCTCGATCGCGTCTTCCGCCGCCTTCTGCACGTTGGTGTCGATGGCGAGGCGAACGACGAAGACGCGCTCGGTATAGGATTTCGGGAAAGTGTCGACCAGCTTGCGCATCTCGTCGAAGGCGTAGTCGAGATAATAGTTCGGCGAAGCCTCGTCGCGGCGGTCGACCGCGAAGGCCGGATTGCGGCGGGCGCCGAACACCTGGCCCTCGGTCATGAAGCCGGCATCGACGAGATTGTCGAGCACGACGTTGGCGCGAGCGCGCGCGGCGGGCAGGTTGATGTGCGGCGCGTATTTCGTCGGCGCCTTGAACAGACCGGCAAGCATCGCGGCTTCGGCGAGGTTCACGTCGCGCGCGGACTTGTTGAAGTAGAAATGCGCCGCGCCGTCGACGCCGAAAGTGCCGCCGCCCATATAGGCGCGGTCGAGATAGAGCTTGAGGATCTCGTTCTTGGTCAGGCGCCATTCCAGCCAGACCGCGAGGAAGGCCTCGTTGATCTTGCGTTCGATGGTGCGCTCGTTGCTCAGGAACAGGTTCTTGGCGAGCTGCTGCGTGATCGAGGAGCCGCCCTGGCGCACGCCGCCGGCTTGCGCGTTGGTGACGAGCGCGCGGGCGGTGCCGGCGATGTCGATGCCGAAATGGTCGTAGAAGCGGCGGTCTTCGGTCGCGAGCGTCGCCTTGATCAGGACGTCGGGAAAATCTTCCAGCGGGATCGAGTCGTTATGCTTGATGCCGCGGCTGCCGATCGGGTTGCCGTAGCGGTCGAGGAACGTCACCGCGAGGTCGGACTTCTTCAGCCAGTCCTCGTCCGCGGTCTCGCGGAAGGCGGGGATGGCGAGGATCAGCATCAGCACCATGCCGCCGAGACCGATGGTTGCGGCTTCCGACAGCGGCTCGATGAACACCCAGCGCTTCCACCGCCCGACATAGAAGCGGTCCATGAAGGTCGAGTAGCGCTCGTAGAGTTCGCGGATGCCCTTCGCCGAGGAGAACAGCGAGGAGTCGATGCGTGCGTCGAGGTCCAGGAAGAAGTTCCTGATACGACTCTTCCAGTTGGATGGTGTGTTCTGGACCACCTAGAACCCTTGAGGCTCGGTTCGAAAGCGTTCAAGCACCCGGCCGGGGCGGCATCGAGACGTCTTGCGGGATTGTTGCGGCAAACCCAAGGCACCCGTTTCGCGCACCTCAAGCGGACTTGCTGTTCTTCTAGCCGAGCGGGGCCTATAAACCAATGGTCAGGCTCGCAATTTTGAACAACAGGCCTAATTGAACCCCGGTTCAATACGGGCCTCGCAGGGGTGTTCCTTGCAGTCGGACGCCCGCGCACCCTAGATGGCGCTGGCCGCAGCTCTTTGGATCAGTATCAGGCGCATGACCGCAGCACGCAAACCACCTTCGGACCAGGATGGATTCTTTTGGAAAACCAAGAAGATGGAGGACATGTCGACCACCGAATGGGAGAGCCTGTGCGACGGCTGCGGCCGCTGCTGCCTGAACAAGCTCGAGGACGAGGATACCGGCGAGATCTATTTCACCGATGTCAGCTGCAAGATGCTCGATTCCTGCACCGCCGGCTGCAAGGACTATGCGAATCGCTTCGACTACGTGCCGGACTGCGTTGTCATGACGCCCGAAAAGGTCCGCACCCTGTCCTGGTTGCCGCCGAGCTGCGGCTACAGGCTGGTCGCACAAGGCCGCGATCTCTACTGGTGGCACCCGCTGATCTCAGGGGATCCCAATACGGTGCACGAGGCCGGCGTCTCCGTGCGCGGCCGGGTCGCGGGCACCGAGAACGAGATCCCGGACAACGAGCTCGAGCACTATCTGGTGCAATGGCCGGGGCAGGTGCCGAAACGGGCACGCCTGAAGCGACGTCCCAACGACTGATCGGCCGGCTCTCTCATCACGTGTTCGGGATGACCCTGGTGCGGGATGCACCCATGCGCAGCAATGCCTGCCTGAGAAGAAGTTTGCTGTTTAGATTGGCCTGATAGAACGAATCCTTCGCGGCTTTGCACCGCAACACGCCCGAATCTGACAGCCCGAGATGAACCAATTCACACGGCAGAGCAATCAGGCTGCCGATATTCAGACATTGCCCGACGATATCGCCGAGGAACTGACCCGCCTGCCGGGCGAGGTCATCAGCGTCGGTGATGCGCCCCCGATCTCGCCGCCGACGCCGCTCTCCTCGGACGAGGTCCGCACCATCGTCATCAGCCTGATGCTGACGATGTTCCTGGCCGCCCTCGACCAGACCATCGTCGCCACCGCGCTGCCGACCATCGGGCGCCAGTTCCAGGACGTCTCGAACCTGTCCTGGGTGATCACCGCCTATCTGCTCGCCTCGACTGCAGTCGCCCCGGTGTTCGGGACGCTGAGCGACATTTACGGCCGCAAGGCCATGATCATCGTCTCGCTCAGCCTGTTCATCGCCGGCTCGATCCTGTGCGCGATCGCGCCGAGCATGCCGATGCTGATTCTCGCGCGCGGCCTCCAGGGGCTTGGCGGCGGTGGCATCATGCCTGTCGTGCAGACCGTGATCTCCGACGTGGTCTCCCCGCGCGAGCGCGGCCAGTACCAAGCCTATTTCTCGAGCGTCTGGATGGTCGGCGGCATCCTCGGCCCCGTCATCGGCGGCGTGTTCGCCGAGCATCTGCACTGGTCGATGATCTTCTGGATCAACCTGCCGCTCGCAGCCGCAGCGCTGGCGCTGCTGCTGCCGAAGATGAAGAAGATTCCGGTGTTCCACCGCAAGCGCAAGGTCGACTGGCTCGGCGGCGTGCTGTTGATGGCCTCCGCCGTCGTCTTCATGCTGGTGCTGACCTGGGGCGGCACGCGCTATCCCTGGCTTTCGCCGACGGTGCTGGCGATGGTGGGCGGCGCCGTCGCGCTCGCGTTCACCTTCGTCTGGCACGCGCGCCGCGCCGACGAGCCGTTCCTGCCGTTGCCGTTGCTTGGCGGATCGGTCGCGCCTTTCGCGCTGACGGCCGGCGGCTGCGGTCTCGGCGCCATCACAGGCCTCACCGTGCAGCTGCCGCTCTATTACGAGTCGGTCTATCATCTCAGCGCCAGCGAGGCTGGGCTTGCATTGATCCCGCTTGCTGCGGTCTCGACCATCGGTGCGGCCGTGGCCGGCCGTACCATGGCACGCGCCAGGCATTACAAGCGGGTCGCCATCGTCGGCACGTCGTGGGCCGCCATCTGCGCGCTCGGCCTCACGCTGACGACCTTGCCGCTGTGGGGCCTCTTGACGCTGATGGCCGCGTTCGCGCTCGGCCTCGGCACGACTTTTCCGGTCTGCGTGGTCTCGCTTCAGAACTCCGTCGCCCGTCCACTGGTCGGCACCATCACAGGCGCGATGAACTTCTTCCGCTCGCTGATGTCCTCGTTCACGGTTGCAGCGTTCGCCGCCATCCTGCTGATCGCGCTCGGCGCCGACATTCCGCTGGCCGGCGAGCATCACGCCGGAGGCAGCATCCCGGCGATCCCGGCCGAAGACATGCGGCACGCCTTCCGCTACGTCTTTGCAGCTGCGACCGCGCTGATGACCACCGCCTCGCTCTGCTTGATCATGATGGAGGAGCGGCCGCTGGCCGGTCCCTCCACGGCCCAATCTGTGGAGATGGCGGAGTAGGGCGCTCTATCCGCCGCGGTCAGGATCCTCGCCAGGCGTCTGTCGTGCTCTGGCCGCAAGATGGCTCTTGAGCTGCGCCAGCGCCTCAGCCGACCAGTCATTGACATCGGTGACCGCGACCCAGGCATCGACATAATGCTCGGGCGCGTAGACGTGGCCAAAGCCCATCGGCGTGTGGGTCGCGACCGCCATGTCGAGCGCCAGCTGCAACATCGTGACGATTGGATACCATCGCAGCTCCGGTGACACGTCGGGCCCGCGCGGCGCGTTCATCCAGGCAGGGGCCTGGTAGGCATCGCGGTAGGCGAAGAACGTGATCGCATCGCTGGCATATTGCAGATAGACGACACGCATCGGTCCCCAGGGCGTCTCCGGCGGCACCGTCGATCCGTTCTGGTTCATGAAGCGCACGAAGCGGCTGTCGCGGAATTCCGGCAGCCAGGCCGGTGAGCCCGGATTGCGGTTGTCGGTGATCGAGCGCCAGATGCGGCTCGCGAATGGCGCACCGCTCCACAGTGCCCCCGCGATGGGATCACCGATCGTCTCGAACAGTTCTGCGGATCTTTCCGAGTTCATGGCGCCGAGGCTGAGCCCATGCAGATACAGCTTCGGCCGGTGGTCCCTCGGCAGCGTCGTCCAGTAGCTGTAAATTTCCGCGAACAGGGCACGCGCGGCTTCCGCGCCGTATTCGGGCTGAAACAGCAGCGACAGCGGACTGTTGAGATAGGAGTACTGAATGGCGACGCTGGCGACATTGCCATGGTGGAGATATTCGACCGTATCCATCGCGGCCGGATCGATCCAGCCCGTGCCGGTCGGCGTAACGACGATCAGCACCTTGCGTTCAAAACCGTGCTGGCGCTTGAGCTCGTCGAGTGCAAGCCGAGCACGCGCCTGCGCCGTGTCGCGGGCAGCGAGGCCGACATAGACGCGCACGGGCTCCTGCGCGGGCCGTTTCGTGACGGCGCTGACCTCGGCTGCGGTCGGACCCGAGGCAATGAACCGGCGTCCCATGCGTCCGAGTTCGTTCCATTTCACCAGGGATGCCGGGCTTCCTGTCTTGTCGGCCGCGGTCGGCTGCGCCCGCTCGGGCTCGAGCAGGACGTCGAGCTCGCGGAAGGAGGAATCGAGTGCGTCGAAGGCGGTGCGGATCAGGACGTTGCTCGCGATCGACCAGAACAGCAGGCCTGCGACGATGACGCCGATCACGTTGGCGAGCTTGCGCGGAATGACGCGCCGTGTGGCCGCAGCGAGGCCGCGGGCCAAAAGCGCGAACAGCCGCCCCAGCAGCAGCAGCACCGCGAACGTGATCACGGCGATGATGCAGACCTTGAGCGGATGCGCGGTCTCGACCGGCGCCATCTTCATCACGCTACGGATCGCGTTCTGCCATGCGGTCGTGCGCCAGAGCGCGGCGATGACGACGAGCAGGCAGCTGGCAGCGACAAGCGCGTTCGCGACGGATCTTGCGCGCGCCGATGGCTCGGGCAGCTCGAGATAGTGCCACAGCCGGCGCCACAGCACGCCGGCGAAATAGCCGATTGCAAAACAGCCGCCAGCCAGCGCTCCTTGCGTCAGATAGCTGCGCGGGATCAGCGTCGGCGTCAGCGCTGCCGCGAAGAACAGCGCACCCAGCATGAGGCCGACGCCGGACAGCGAAAGCAATTGCCGCCGAATGAACCGCGCGAGCGTCATCGAGGCCCCCTTTCGAGGCTCACGTTCCCGGTCGCGACACCTCGGTCTCCTTGCTGGTGATGAACTCCAGCAGCACGGGTACGCCTTCCCTGGTCTTCTGGATGCCGCGCTTGATCGCCGGAATGATGTCCTCCGGCTTTGTCACGCGCTCGCCATAGCCGCCGAAGGCGCGCGCCATCGCGGCGTAGTCGCCGGAAATGTCGGTCGAGCGATACTTTTCGGTCGAGATCGGCATTACCTTCAATTCGATCGCCATCGAGAAATTGTTGAGCAGGATCGACATGATCGGGATGCGCTCGCGCACCGCCGTCTCGAAATCCATGCCGGTGAAACCGATGGCCGCATCGCCCCAGACGTTGATGCAGAGCTTGTCAGGCTTTGCCAGCTTGGCGCCCATCGCAAGCCCAAGGCCATAGCCGAGCTGCGTCGTCTTGCCCCAGCCCAGATAGGAGAGCGGCTCAACCGCTTTCCAGAACGGCGAGAGCTGGTCGCGCGGGCTGCCGGCATCGTGGGTGATGATGGTGTTGTCGATGTCGACAGTGTGCTGCAAGTCCCACAGCACGCGATAGGGGTTGAGCGGCGCGTCATTGCTGGTGAGCTTCGGCATCCACTTCGCCAGCCACTCCTCGTGCGAGGCCGCGATCTCGGCCGCGACCGCCGAGGCATCGCGATCGGCGGTGACGGTCTTGCCGATCTCCTCCAGCAATGCATCGAGCACGAGGCCGGCATCGCCGACGAGGCCGATCCTGGCTTCGACATCCTTGTTGAGATGGTTCGGATCGAGCGTGGAGTGGATGATGGCCTTGCCCTTCGGCATCGCGATGCCAAAACTGGTCTCGGTGAAAGAGCAGCCGATCCCGAAGATGACGTCGGCTTCAGCGAGGAATTTGGGCACCGCGCGCGGCACGGCGAGGCCACCGGAGCCAAGCGAGAGCGGATGCGTCTCGGGAAATGACGATTTGCCTCCCAAGCTGGTGGTGACAGGAATGGCCAGCCTTTCCGCCAGCCGCTTCAACTGCGGCCACGCCTGCGCATAATGCACGCCCTGGCCGGCATAGATCACCGGACGCTTGGCACCCGCGAGCAGGGCGGCTGCTTCCCTCACATGCACGGGGTCGGCGCCATAACGCGTGCGCAGCACCGGCGTGTAGTTCAGCGGCTCCGGCACCTCCTCGTTCCACATGTCGGCGGGGATTTCGACGATGACGGGACCCCCGCGGCCGTTCTTCAGTTTGGTGAAGGCGCGCCGAAAGATGTTGGCGACCTCCGCGGCCAGGATGATCGGCTCGGACGATTTCGCAAACGGCTTCATCGCCTCGCTGGAATTGAAGTTCGGCTCGATATGCGCAAGCCGGCGCTGATAGCCCATCGGCAGCACCAGCACGGGAACGGATTCGCCAAAGCATTGCGCGACGCCACCCATCGCGTTCTCCGCGCCGGGCCCGTGCTGCATGCAGAATGCGCCGATCGTACGTCCCGACGTGACGCGTGAGATCGCGTCGGCCATGTGCACGCCGACGCGTTCCTGCCGCACCATCACGGGGCGGATCTCGGCCTTGGCCGCGTGCTCGATCAGATGGTTGACGGGATAACCGCAGAGGATTTCGATCCCCTCGCGCCGCATGATTTCCGCAATGGCGGTGCCGAGCTTCATGGCGTCTCTCCTTGAGGCTGGCCGGTTGCTCCGGCTGTTGGGCTGAGAGGATCAGGAAATCGGGGGAGGGTAAAGCGCGGGCGGGAGACGTTCGTGGTAGGTCTGCCATGCAGTGCGCTGCTGTAGCCCGGAGGAGCCGGGCTACGAGTTAGGCGACCGTCCTATTTGCAGTTCTTGCAGATCGTCAGCTTGCGCTTCAGAGCCTCGTCTTCCTGATCGACCAACGACTGCGCGTCGAGGCCGTTTGCTGCGCGCGACCTCGCAGGCGGCGTCACCTGGCTCGGTGCGTCGTGGTCGTCAGGACCGACGCTGAAGCCGTCGTAGTCGGCGGCGGCTGCAGGGCTCGGCAATTGTGGAGGCCCGCTGGTCGCCGGGGTCGACGGCACGCTGGCGGACGTTCTCGGCGAACTCTTCGTCCCCGCACGAGGTGGCGACGCTTTGGGCGGGGTCAGCGAAACCGGCGGCGTGGCCGAGGTCTGAGCCCTCGCGCTGTCTTGCCAGCAGATGCCGACAACCATGAGGCCGAGAGCCAGGAGCGCCGCACGTCTCATCCGAATCCTCAAATAGAACTTCACCTGGTTATCAACGCGTGCCGAAGAGTATCAGCACTCAAATAGCCGTCAAAGGTGACAGAAATGGGAATCTTGTGGGATGGGTGACGGCACGCTTATGCCTTCTCGTCCAGGGCGCGGCGGAGGCGTCGGATGATGACGCCGCGGGCGCGGTCGTCGGCGGCTGCTGCAAGCCTGTCGTTGATGTCGAGCGTGAGCTCCGACATCTCGTTGTGCCAGTCGAGGCGGGTCACGGCTTCGGGCGCCAGCCGCCGGCGATGATCGACGTCGATCACGCGCGGTTCGGGGGCGGCGAGTTCATAGATGTCGTCCAGGATCGGCTGGTAGACCTTCGCCGCCGGAATGATGCGTTCGGCGACACGCTCGGCCAGGCCCGCGATCGCGCTTTCCTCGCCGTGGACCAGGAACAGCCCGCGGGAAATGGGGCGACGTGCCGCGATCCAGCCAGCCATGCCGGCGCCGTCGGCATGACCTGAATATTCATCGATCATGCGGATCCGTGCCGCGACCCGGATTTCCTCCCCCTGGATCCGCACGGCCTTCGCGCCGTTCTGCAGAAAGCGGCCGAGCGTGCCGCTGGCCTGGAAGCCGGCGAGCAGCACGGTCGCGCGCTCGTTCCAGAGCCAGCGCTTCAGATGATGGCGGATGCGTCCGGCATCGCACATGCCGCTGGCCGCGATGATGATGTGAAATCCGCTGAGCCGCATGATCGCCTTGCTCTCATCTGCGGTCTCGGTGAATTTGAGATGCGGCGAGTTGAGCAGGCGGTCGGCGTCGACGCTCGGGTCGAGGCTCGCGGCGTGCCGGCGGAACACTTCGGTGGCCCGGATCGCCAGCGGGGAGTCGAGGAAGATCGGCGCGGTCGGGATCTCGCCATGTTCCATCAGGTCGACGAGGTCGACGATCAGCTCCTGGGTGCGTTCGACCGCGAAGGCAGGGATCAGCAATGCGCCTCCAGCCGCGGCGGCCTCGCGCACCTCGGCGGCAAGATGCTGGCGGCGGAGCATAGTTGTCGTGGCGGCGCGCAAGCGGTCGCCATAGGTGGATTCGGCAATGACATAGTCGAGGTTGACAGGCGCTTCGGGGTCGGGCTGCAGCAGCTTGGCCTCCGGCCCGACATCGCCGGAGAGCAGCACGCGAACCGGGCGTGGCGAACCTTGCTCGGCGATTTCGAGCTCGATCGAGGCTGAGCCGAGCAAATGGCCGGCGTTCCAGTAGCGGGCGCGGACGCCCGGGATCACGTCGGTCCAGTGTTCGTATTCGACCGGGCGAAACGATTGCAGCGATGCAACCGCGTCGGCCTGCGTGTAGATCGGCTCTACTTCCTTGCGGCCGCGGGCCTTGTTGCGCCGGTTGAGCTGCGCGACTTCGGACTCCTGGATGCTGCCGGCGTCCGGCAGCATGTAGGAGCAGAGGTCGATCGTGCCACGCGTCGCCAGGATCGGTCCGGCAAAGCCTTGGCGCACGAGCTTCGGCAGCAGGCCGCTGTGGTCGATATGGGCGTGCGTGAGCAGGACCGTCCGGATATCGGCAGGGCGGAACGGGAAGGCGCCGTAGTTGAGCTCCTTGAGCGTCTTCTGTCCCTGGAACAGGCCGCAATCGACCAGGAAGGCGCCAGCGGCGGTCTGGAACAGATAGCTGGCGCCGGTGACGGTGCGGGCGGCTCCGCAGAAGCGAACCGTGATGCTCATCTTGTCGTCTCCCGCGAACATGTCGTGCCGAGTTCGGATTGTAAGGCTGCGGCGAGAACCTCGTCGAGCGCGATCGCGTTGGTCGGATGCGGCACGCTGTCGGTCGAGCGGATCGACCGGACGCCGGCGTCGGTGAATGCGGTGACCATCGCGGCCGGAAACAGCGCATGCGTCACGACCGCATCGATGGCCGTTGCGCCCATTGTCCGCAGCGCCCGCGCTGCGACCATCAATGTCGTTCCCGAGGACACGATGTCGTCGACCATCAGCGCCGGCCGCCCCGAGAGAAGCGTTGGATCTGCAAAATCGATGTCGACGGAGCGATCGTCACGCCGCCTCTTGCGGGCCACCGTGTGCTGCAGCCGCAGCCGGCCTGCGAGATCGCTCACCCAGGGCCCGGACTCGGCGTCGGGGCCGATCACGACCGTCGCAGAATCGATGCCTTCGGCGGCGAGGGCATCCGCGATCGCCGGCATTGCGGACAGGTTCTCCGCTTCGATGCCTGGAAATACGGACCTGATGTCGGACGTGCGATGCAAATGAGCGTCCACGGTGACGACGCGGTCGACAAGCGTAGCGAGCAAGCGACCCATGGCGCGCTGGCTGATGGCTTCGCCCGGATGAAACGCGATGTCCTGCCGCATGTAGCAGAGGTAGGGCGCGACCAGCACCAGCCGCCTGGCGCCACCGCGCCGCAGCGCCTCCGCGGCGAACAGCAGGGCGATGAGCTTGTCATTGGGTTGATCGAGCGAGGCAAAAAGGATGGTGGTGTCTGCCGTCGGCGCGACCGTGACGCGCAGCTCGCCATCCGGAAAGCGGTGCAGGGCGATCTCGTCGCAGGCAAGGCCAAAGCCAAACCGCGCCGCAAGCCGCTTTGCCGCGCCGGTGCTGGAGGGCAAGGCTTGAAGCGCGATCGTGCTCACGACTGCGTCCCGCCCTGGAGAGCCTCACGACCGTTGAGCATGTAACCGGTCTCCTGCCGGGCGGCCGACACGGCCAAGTCATGCTCGGGTCCGTCGAACGTGTAGACACGATAGAGCGGCTCACCCTGCTCGACGCGGTCGCCGATCTTCTTGAACAGGCGGATGCCGGCCCCCTTGTCGAGCGGCGCACCAGCGGTACGGGCGAGGCGGTTCAGTCGCAGGCAGTCGATCGCGGACACCACGCCGTCGTGTGCCGCCCTGACGTCGAAGCTGATGGGTCCGAGGTCGGTGCTGCATGTCGAGGGGCCCTGGGCGTCGATGATCTTCTGCATCTGCTTCAGCGCAGCGCCGCTCTCCAGCAGTTCGCGCGCGCGCGCATAGCCGGCGCCGCCACGCAGCTTCGGATCGTATTCCAACAGATGGGCAGCGAGGCGCAGCGATTTCTCGCGCAGATCGTGCGGCGCATCCGCCTCGTTGCCGAGCACCGCCATCACATCGTTGGCCTCGAGCACCGGGCCGATGCCGCTGCCGATCGGCTGGCGGCCGTCGGTCGTGATCACCTCGACCGAACGGCCGAACCGATCGCCGACGAATTCGAACAGCTTTCGCAGCCGCATCGCGTCGATGGCGGTGGTAACTTTCGCGGTCGGCCCGACCGGGATGTCGATCAACAGATGCGTCGATCCTGCCGCGATCTTCTTGGACATGATTGAGGCGACCATCTGTTCGCGGGTGTCCAGGCTGAGCGGGCGTTCGACCGAGATCAGCACGTCGTCGGCCGGCGACAGGTTCACGTGCCCGCCCCAGATCAGGCATCCGTTGCAGGACGAGACGATCGACTTCATTTCTTCGACGCCGACATTCACCCGCGCCAGCACCTCCATCGTGTCGGCGGTTCCGGCCGGCGAGGTGATGGCGCGCGACGAGGTCTTCGGGATCGGCAGGCCATGGGCCGCGACGATCGGCACCACGACCATCGAGGTGCGGTTGCCGGGGATGCCGCCGATGCAATGCTTGTCGACCACGATCGGGTCCGGCCAGATCAGCTGCGTGCCGACCTGGGCCATGGCTCCGGTGAGCGCGAGAAGCTCATCGCTGGTGATGAAGCTCGCCGAGCCGATCAGGAAGGCGGCGATTTCCATGTCGGAATAGCGAAAATGGGCGAGGTCGTTGATGATCGCGCCGATCTCCGCCTTATCGAGCGTTCGCCCGCGGATCTTGGCGCGCACCGCCTCGAGGCTTTCCGGCGGCGAGGCCGGCGCGACCGTGACCAGGGTGCCGACCGGCTTGCCGAAGCGGCGGAAGGCAGGCTCGGAAAGGCCGATTTCGTCCTGGGCTGCCAGTGCGTCATCATCGGTGATCAGCAGCGTCGCGAGCAGCGTCTTGTCGTCCAGTCGAAGCTCGACCCGGCTGAAGCCGCGAAAGATGTCCGCACGCAGCGCCTTCGACCGCCTGGAAATGACGACGACGTTCTCGCGGCCCGTATCGAGATGGACACGGCGTATCTTGAGCTGGGAGCGCGAAGGATCAGGATTCATGAACGGACCGCAGGATGCTGGGTCCGTCATGCTTAGCCGCCGCTGTCCCGGCGGGCTTGACTCAGATCATGGTCCGCAAGATCGGCTGCGCATTGCAAGCCAACGGGCCGTGCCTTTGCGCGACCGGTGGCTGACAATGACGCGACGTGATGACGAGGCGTGGCCCTACTTCGTGGCCGCGCTGATCGAGTTGAACTTGTTGCTCAGGAGGACGCTGCCCGTGTTGGTCACGACGGTGACGATGGCGAGTGCGATACCGGCGGCAATCAGGCCATACTCGATCGCGGTGGCGCCCTTCTCATCGGCAAGAAAAGACCTGATCACAATCATCGCCAACTCCTGTTCATCCGGTCCAATGTAGGCGCGCGTCGTTATCAAACTGGTAAAGCGATCGATGAGGCGCTGTTGGCGCGTCAAATTGCAAGTCCGGCCGACCCAGCCTGCCGAGTCTTAACGCAATAGCCGTTAAACGAAGGTTTCATTATCCGCTTCAAATGAGCGGAAGCAGCCCGTCCTCAGCTGCCGGCGGTGTGTCCCGGCGCACCCTTGCGTGAACGTCCGAGCGCTGCCGCGAGGCGTCCAAACAGATCGCGCATGACAAGCGGCCGCGCCCGCAGCACCGTATCGGCGATGCTCTCTTCCTCGGCCGTGTCACTCACGATGCCGATGTAGTTCTTCCTGGCGTCCTGCTGCGGCACGGAGGTGCGAACCCTGGCTCAATCGATGGCGAACCATGGTGTGCGCAAAGGCAATCAGCGGTTAATTTCGTCTCCCGTAGGAATACCCGGTGCGGCAGGATGGCATCGTGATGCCAAAAATGACCTGGCCGCTTAAGAGATCGTTGAGCCTGTTCGTCAACCGGTCGGCAAGCATGCCGATCATGGTTCAATCGCGCCGGCCGTTCCCATTCAACGCGCGCAGCATGCCGATGCGGGCAAACAGCAGCCAGCCGCCGCCGGTCTCCGCTGCGTTGATCAGCATCTCGATTGCGGTCTGCCAGCGCGGCTCCTGCTGCTCGTCTTCAGGCAGCCGCATGATGAAGTCAGCCGCCTCCTGCAGGGTGCGCAGGCTGCGTCCGCCGCGCAAGCCGATCGGATCGGCGAACGGCGTCGACCAGGGCATGTCAGGCCGCTCGATCGGAAAGGGGAGACGACGTCACGGCGCGGCCGGCGATGTGAATGCGGTCAGCCGGCCTTCTTGGTCCGTGCCGTCGTCGCGCGCACCGGCTTGTCGGCCTTCTTCGGCGCGGCTTCCTTGGCTGCGGCGTCCTTGCCGCCCTTGCCGGAGATCGGCAGCAGCATCTCGCGCTGGCCCTCGACGCGCTTCTTCGGCTTCTTGGCCTTCGTAGTTTCCTTGGCAGTCTCCTTGGCGACCTTCGCTGCCGGTGCCGCATCCTTCTCGTTTGCCAGGCTCTTCTTCAGCGCGTCCATCAGATTGATGACGTTGCCGCCACTCTTCGGTGCGGCCTTCGCCGCGATCGGCGTGCCGGCGCGCTTCTTGTTGATGAGATCGATCAGCGCGGTCTCGTAATGGTCCTCGAACAGCTCGGGCTCGAACGCGCCGGACTTCTTCTCGACGATGTGCTTGGCGAGGTCGAGCATGTCCTTCGTCAGCTTCACGTCCTGGATGTCGTCGAAATATTCGGTCTCGCTGCGCACCTCGTAGGGGTAGCGCAGCAGCGTGCCCATCAGTCCGCTGTCGAGCGGCTCGAGCGCAATGATGTGCTCGCGGTTGGTCAGGACCACGCGGCCGATCGCGACCTTGTCCATGCTGCGGATGGTCTCGCGGATCACCGCATAGGCGTCGTGGCCGACCTTGCCGTCGGGCACGAGATAGTAGGGGCGGATCAGGTAGCGGTTGTCGATGTCGGCCTTCGGCACGAATTCATCGATCTCGATCGTATGGGTCGAATCCAGCGCGATGTCGTCGAGCTCGTCCTTGGTGACCTCGATGTAGGTGTCGGTGTCGACCTTGTAGCCCTTGACGATGTCCTCGGAGGTCACCTCGTCGCCGGTCTCGGCGTCGACCTTGAGATATTTGATCCGATGGCCGGTCTTGCGGTTGATCTGGTTGAACGAGACCTTCTCGGTATCGGACGTTGCCGGATACAGCGCGACCGGGCAGGTCACGAGCGAGAGACGCAGAAAACCCTTCCAATTGGCGCGGGGGGCCATGGGCTACTCCAAACGCAACAGGGACAGACCCATGAGAATACCATCGGGGAACAGCGAATCATACACGCCTTAGCTCGGAATCTTGTAACTGCGTTAACCAGTCGCTCACCCCAACAGTTCGGGCCGATCCAGTCCTAAAATCCGGAACATCAAATCGGATCGGGCGTTGGCTCAGGACGCAGGGCCGCGAGGAGGTCGCGGCCATGAGACGGCATCCAGAGATTGAGGTCACCATGGCAACCACGCGCGAGGACCGTCGGATCGTCGAAACTGCCACCGAGGCACGCCAGGGCGAACCTGGGCCGTCGGTGGCCGCGCTGCTCGCCATTTCGACCGGGCTTGCGATTCTGATCCTGGCCGTCATCTGGTTCGTGTTCTTCCGGACCTGACGGCAAAGCTGACGGGAAGGGCGGACCTTCCGAAGCGCCGCAAGACGCGGCAGATCACGCCCGTCACGCCGCCGGTTCGTCCGGTGGCCTGATGGGCGCAGTCGCATCGACTGAGACCATCCGGTATATGACCAAAAAGTAACGCGGGCGGTTCCCCGCGTTCATATTCAGTTCACGCCGGAATTGCTCATCTGGTGCGCGTTGATGCGGCCTATTTCTGGAGAGAAGCGTGCGCCTGCTTGTTGTTGAGGACGACCCTGATCTCAATCGCCAGCTCACCAAGGCGCTGACGGACGCCGGATACGTCGTCGACCGCGCCTTCGACGGTGAAGAGGGGCATTATCTCGGCGACAACGAACCGTACGACGCCGTGGTGCTCGATATCGGCCTGCCCAAGAAGGACGGCATCTCCGTGCTGGAGGCCTGGCGCCGCAACGGCCGCACCATGCCGGTTTTGATCCTTACCGCGCGCGACCGCTGGAGCGACAAGGTGCAGGGCTTCGATGCCGGCGCCGATGATTACGTGCCCAAGCCGTTCCACCTGGAAGAGGTGCTGGCACGCATCCGCGCGCTGCTGCGCCGCTCGACCGGCCATGCCCAGAGCGAATTGAGCTGCGGCCCTGTCACGCTCGACACCCGCACGGGCCGGGTCAGCGTCTCCGGCAATCCGGTCAAGATGACCTCGCACGAATATCGGCTTCTGGCCTACCTGATGCACCATTCGGGGCGCGTGGTGTCGCGCACGGAGCTGGTCGAACATCTCTACGACCAGGATTTTGACCGCGACTCCAACACGATTGAGGTCTTTGTCGGCCGCATCCGCAAGAAGCTCGATGTCGACATCATCCAGACTGTCCGAGGCCTTGGCTATCTCCTGACCCCGCCGCCAGCCCCCGGCGCCTGAGACGTCTGGGCTTGACGGGCGGTCCGACACGGGCCTTGGTCCTGACATGACCGCCGACGCCATGCCGCCACCTCGCGCTTCCGGGATGATTCCGATGCCCGCCAGCTCGCTTGCCAATCGCCTGTTCCTGTCGGCGACCGCTTGGCTCGTGGTGATCCTGGCCATCACCGGCGTGGTGCTGTCGTCGGTCTACAAGAACGCGACCGAGCGGGCGTTCGACCGCCGTCTCAACCTTTATCTGCGCACCCTCATTGCCGAGGTCGCCACCCCCGACGAGCCGCCGGATCGCCAGTTCCAGTCGCTCGGCGAGCCGCTGTTCGAGCTGCCGCTGTCGGGCTGGTACTGGCAGATCACGCGCACCGACACCGAGAAGCCGGAGGTGCGCTCCTCGCGCTCGCTGTGGGACAAGAAGCTGCCGAAACTGGAAGATCAGGGCACCGAGCTCACCGCCGCCGGCATTCGCCTCGCTTACGTCGACGGGCCCGAAGGGCAGAATCTGCGCATGGTCGAGCGGCCCGTCGATCTCGGCGGAGACGGCAAATATCTCGTCAGCGTCGCCGGCGATTCCACCGAGATTTTCGACGAAACGCGAAGCTTCGACTATTACCTCGGCGGCACCTTCACCGCGCTCGGCATCGTGCTGCTGCTGACCACCGTGTTCCAGGTCCGCTTCGGTCTCGCACCGCTCAAGCGCATCTCGGACGCCATCGCCGATATCCGTTCGGGCAGAGCCGAGCGGCTCGAGGGCGAATTTCCGGTCGAGATTGCGCCACTCGCGCGCGAGACCAACGCGCTGATCGATGCCAACAGGGAGATCGTCGAGCGCGCCCGCACCCATGTCGGCAATCTCGCCCACGCGATCAAGACGCCGCTCTCCGTGATCGTCAACGAAGCCGGAACGCACGCGGCCGATCCGTTCGCGGCCAAGGTGATGGAGCAGGCGGACGTGATGCGCAGCCAGCTCGCGCATCATCTGGAGCGGGCCCGCATCGCGGCGAGGGTCTCGATCGTCGGCACCGTCACGGAGGTCGCCCCCGCCATCGAGGCGCTGCGGCGGACCATGGAGAAGATCTATCGCGGCCGCGGCATCGCGGTCGAGGCCAAGGCCGATCCGTCGGCGAAATTCCGGGGCGAGCGCCAGGATCTGGAGGAGATGGTCGGAAATCTCGTGGACAACGCCTGCAAATGGGCGGCCTCGCGGGTCTTCATCGAGGTTTTGGTCGAACCACCTGCTCAGGCGGGCGCCGGGCCAAGGCTCCGGCTGATCGTCGATGACGACGGGCGCGGCCTGTCCGAGGCCGAGCGCGCCCAGGTCTCCCGGCGCGGCCAGCGGCTCGACGAATCCAAGCCCGGCTCCGGGCTCGGGCTGTCGATCGTGACCGACCTTGCCGCGCTTTATGGCGGCAGCCTTTCGCTCGGCAGCGCCCCGATCGGGGGCCTGCGCGCCGAGCTGGTGCTGCCGGGAATTTAATCCTCTGATCTGGCACGATTATTTGGACTTCCGGGGGAAACCGGAGGGTTTCGGAGCGACTTCCTCAACGGCTTCTTAAGGCGCGCCCACCTATGATCGGGAAGGACGCATCCCACGTCTGCCATTTTACCGTGCATCACCCGGGCGCATGAGCCAGACATCGATCGAGCGGCTGAGGGAATATCTCGCGCAGCTCCCGCCGCAGGCGCAGGCGCTGCTGATGCGGGAGTTCGAGCGCGCGCTCGAGCGCGGCCAGGACACGGCTGTTGCGACGCTTGTGCTCGAGCAGTTGCGCAAGATCGTGCGCAAGAGCGAAGCCGACGAAGCTCCGCCGCCGCGAACCGATGATCTGTCACGGCTGCTGTTCCAGATCCTGGAACCGTTCCTGGTGGAGGCCGGCGCTCCTGTCAGGGTCGGCCAGATCCGCCGCTCATCGCTGCATCCGATCTGGCAATGGCTCGGTCGCGATGGCGCCCCCGACAAGATCAGCGAATTCGAGGCGGCGCTGGCGCGCATGGCTGCTTCAGACAACGCGGGACAGGTCGAGGCGCTCACGCTCAAGCTCCAGGCCGTGGCGGCGGACGCCATCTTCGAGCTGACGGGGCCGGGCGGCGGCGACAAGTCGCGTGCTCTTGCCCGTGTCGGTCCGCCCAACGTGATCGAAGACCTCTATTCGATCGGAGCGGTGCTCGCCGTTCGCGAGGCCCTGGGCACCCTCAATGAAAAGCTGCCGCGCTTCCTGCGTGCGTTCGGCGATCCGCAGATTGCCTCGGTGACCGCTGCGCTCAATATTCCCGTGCTGCAGACGCCGCAGATGCTGCCCTTCGCGCTGTCCGTGGTGGTCCAGCGCATGACCGCGCCGTGGCAGATCATTCGCCTCGCGATCAAGATCGCGGCGTCCGACGACGAGATCCGCGTCGCGGCGACGCCGTATGGGGTCGCGGTGACGATGGCGTTGCACGATCTGTCCCGCGTTGCCGCCAATTTGCGCATGGACATCAAGCGCGGCCATTTCGAGACCGTCGCCGACAATCTGAAAACGCTGCACGATGGCGTGCGCGGCCTGCGCACCGAGCTCGACCTGCGTAATGATTCCGCCTGGGGCAAGCAGCTGACCTCGATCCGGGCCGACATCTCCAATGCCCTGCAATCGGAGATCGACAGCGTTCCCGGCCGGGTTCGCCGTATCCTGCGCCAGCGCCCCGAAAAGGACATCCCGCCCGGAGCGCGCATCGACACCACCGAGGTCGAGGAAACCGTGGCGTTGATCGACTTCGTCGCGACCTGCCGCAATTACGCCAGCGAACTCGCGATCAACGAGGTGACGCTGCGCACCTATTCCGACCTCCAGCAATATGTCGAACGCTCGACCGAGCAGGCGGTGCAGTCGCTGCGCGGCGCCGACCACAAGGTCCGCGCCTACCGGCAGCAACAGGTGCAGGCCGCGATCCGCTTCTGCCAGGTGCTGTTCGGGGATGACTACGCCTCGTTGATGAGCCGCGCCGCGGAGAACGCGGCGACCGGCGAGCGCAAATCCACGCGCGCAAGCTGATTCAAGCGCATCTTTTCGTGATCACAATTTGTGGTTGACGGTGCGGGTCGCGAGCCCTACGCTCCCGTGCAAGTCTTTGAAATTTCTATTTGTAGGCGCATGAAACCCATTATCAGCTCCATCGAAATTGAGAACCGCGTCATTGTTGCCAAATACCAAAGGCTGATGGTCGGCGCGAAGGTCGTGCTGGTCGAAAAAGCGAGCGGTCGGCAGCTATCTGAGACGGTCACCCGGGTCGCATCGCCTGTTCCCGTCGGAGCGTTGCGGATCAGAGTGCCTGACGCCATCGAGCCGGGAACATACTTCCTCAGGGCCTTCAACGGGCACGGCGAGGACGCTGCCCAGAGCGCGGACTTCGAGATCGGCTAAGCTGTTGGATTTTCACCATTTCGGAACGGTGTGTGCTCGCGCTGAATTGACAATTGTCAATTGCCGCATCGTCCGGCCGTGGTGTAAAGCCATCAGATACAGGCGCGGTTCGCGCGCTGCCGGAAGCTTGCCCGATGACGCTATGGTTCGTGTTCGCGCTGATGACGGTCGCGGCGATATTCGCCGTGCTCTGGCCGCTCGGGCGTGGCGGGCGTCCTGACAGTCAAGGCAGCGAAGTCGCGGTCTACAAGGACCAGCTGGCCGAGATCGAGCGTGACCTTGCCGCGGGAATGATCGCCGCGCCGGAAGCCGAGGCAGCGCGCATCGAGATCAGCCGGAGGCTGCTCGCCGCCGACAGCAGCGAGCCTTCCCTCGCGCCGAATTCCAATCTCAAATGGCGTCGTGCGGCATCCGTTCTGGCACTCGTCGGCCTGCCTTTGGTGGCGGTCGCGATTTACGTTCCGCTCGGCTCGCCTGCGCTTCGCGATTTCCCGCTGGCGGAGCGACAGCGCGGCGCGGCTCCCGGCATGGCGCAGTCGCTCGAGAACCTCGTCGTGCAGGCTCAGCAGCATCTGGAGAAGAATCCGACCGACGGCCGCGGCTGGAACGTGCTTGCACCGGTGCTGGAGCGGCTCGGCCGCTTCGACGAGGCCGTGCGCGCCTATCGCAGTTCGATCACCTACAATGGCGAGAGCCCGGAACGCCGCTCCGATCTCGGTGAGGCGATCACGGCCGCCGCGAACGGCGTGGTGACGGCGGAAGCCAAGGCCGAGTTCGAGCGCGCGCACGCGCTGAGCGCTGACGATCCCAAGGCGAACTATTTCCTCGGCCTCGCCGCCGAGCAGGACGGCCGCAAGGACGACGCAGCCAACATCTGGCGCACGCTGCTGGCGAAAGCGCCGGCGGATGCGCCGTGGCGGCCGCTGGTGCAGACCTCGCTGGCGCGGGTCGGCGGCGGCGGCGTGACGATGCCGGCGCTGTCCGACGAGACCATCGCGGCATCCAAAGAGATGAATGACGGCGATCGCAACGCGATGATCCGCGGCATGGTCGAGCGTCTTGCCACGCGTCTCAAGCAGAACGGCGACGACGTCGAGGGTTGGCTGCGCCTCGTGCGCGCATATCTTGTGATGGGCGATCGCGACAAGGCGCTTGGTGCCACGACGGATGCCCGCCAGGCGGTCGCCAAAGATGCCGAGCGGCTGCGCCAGCTCAACGAAGGCCTCAAGAATCTCGGGCTCGACGGATGATTGTCGCAGCACGAGACGAGCGGAGAACGGATACGCCATGACGCGCAAGCAGCGACGTATGACCATCATCGGCGGCTCGCTCGCCGTGCTCGCGCTCGCGGCCGCGCTGGTGCTCAATGCCTTGCGCGACTCCATCGTGTTCTTCTCGACCCCGACCATGGTGGTCGAAAAGCATGTCGCCCCCGGCAAGCGCTTTCGCCTCGGCGGCCTGGTGCAGCCGGGCTCGCTCCAGCGCGGCGACAATCTCGCGGTGACGTTCGAGGTTGCCGATGGCGGCGCCAAGCTGCCCGTCGCCTACAAGGGCATCTTGCCCGATCTGTTCCGTGAAGGGCAGGGCGTCGTCGCCGAGGGCGCGCTCGATGCCAACGGTGTGTTCAAGGCCGACACCGTACTTGCCAAGCACGATGAGACCTACATGCCCAAGGACGTCGCCGATGCCCTGAAGAAGCAGGGGCACTGGAAGGACGATTACGCTGGAAAGCCTGCGGCGACGACGGCGCAGGGCAATTCGCAGGGAGCGGTGCGGTGATCGCGGAAGCCGGACATTACGCGCTGGTGCTGGCGCTCGCGCTGGCGTTGATCCAGTCCTTCGTGCCGGTCATCGGCGCCCGCCTGCGCGATCCCGCCCTGATGAACGTGGCGCGCTCGACCGCGCTGGCGCAGCTGCTGTTCGTCGGTGCCTCGTTCATTGCGCTCGTGACGTTGCACGTGAACTCGGATTTCTCCGTCGCGAACGTCTACGAGAATTCGCACTCCATGAAGCCGCTGATCTACAAGATCACCGGCGTGTGGGGAAACCATGAAGGCTCGATGCTGCTCTGGGTGTCGATCCTCGCCCTGTTCGGCGGGCTGGTCGCGGCCTTCGGCAACAACCTGCCGCTGTCGCTGCGCGCGCATGTGCTGGCCGTCCAGGCCTGGATCGCCAGTGCCTTCTATCTCTTCATCCTGATCACCTCGAATCCGTTCCTGCGCATCGCCAATCCGCCGATTGAGGGGCGCGACCTCAATCCGGTGCTCCAGGATATTGGCCTCGCCGTGCATCCGCCGATGCTCTATCTCGGCTATGTCGGCTTCTCGATCTCGTTCTCCTTCGCGATCGCAGCGCTGCTCGAGGGGCGGATCGACGCGGCCTGGGCGCGCTGGGTGCGTCCGTGGACGCTGGTGGCCTGGATCTTCCTGACGCTCGGCATCGCGATGGGCTCCTACTGGGCCTATTACGAGCTCGGCTGGGGCGGTTGGTGGTTTTGGGACCCGGTCGAGAACGCCTCGCTGATGCCGTGGCTCGCCGGCACCGCGCTGCTGCACTCGGCGCTGGTGATGGAGAAGCGCAACGCTCTGAAGGTCTGGACCATCCTTCTGTCGATCCTGACCTTCTCGCTGTCGCTGCTCGGCACCTTCCTTGTCCGCTCCGGCGTCATCACCTCCGTGCACGCCTTCGCCAATGATCCGACCCGCGGCGTCTTCATCCTGCTGATCCTCTGCCTGTTCATCGGCGGCAGCCTGTCGCTGTTCGCGGGACGCGCGACCTCGCTGAAGCAGGGCGGCCTGTTCGCGCCGATCTCGCGCGAGGGTGCGCTGGTGCTGAACAATTTGCTGCTGACGGTTGCCTGCGCGGTCGTGCTGTTCGGCACGCTCTATCCGCTGGCGATGGAAGTGCTCGCGGACTTCAAGATGTCGGTGGGCGCACCATTCTACAATCTGACCTTCGTGCCGTTGTTCGCGCTGCTGCTGCTCGCGGTGCCGTTCGGGCCGATGCTGGCCTGGAAGCGCGGCGATCTGCTCGGCGTCACGCAGCGGCTGCTCGCGGCCGGCGTCGCCGGCCTCGTCGTGGTCGCCATCGTCTGGGCCTGGACGCGCGGCGGCAGCGCGCTGGCGCCGCTCGCGATCGGGCTTGGGGTCTTCGTCATCGCCGGCGTCGTGACTGACATCGCTGAGCGAACCGGCCTGTTTCGTCTTCCGTTCACGACGACGCTGCAACGCGCCCGCGGCCTGCCGCGCTCGGCCTGGGGCACCGCCTTTGCGCATGCCGGCCTTGGCATCGCGCTGATCGGGATCGTCTGCGAGACCACCTGGAATAGCGAATATATCGCCACGATGAAGCCGAACGACGTGGCGCACGTCGCCGGCTATGATCTGAAGCTCGATGGCCTGCTCGAGCGTCAGGGACCGAACTACCGCGAGATGGTCGCGCAGTTCAACGTCAGTCGGGGCGGCGAAGCGCTCAGCGTCATGACGCCGTCGAAGCGCAGTTTTACCACCCGCGGCTCCTCGACCACGGAGGCTGCATTGCTGACCCGCGGCGCGAGCCAGCTCTACATCTCGCTCGGTGACGTCACCCCCCAGGGCGCCATCGCGGTCCGCATCTATCACAAGCCGTTCGTGCTGTTGATCTGGTGGGGACCGGTGCTGATGGCATTCGGCGGCATGCTGTCGCTGTCCGACCGGCGCCTGCGGGTCGGTGCGCCGAAGCCGGCGCGGGCCAAGCAGCGCCTGCAACCGGCGGAGTGACGTTGATGCGCCGGATGATGGTCGCGTTCGTTGCGCTGATGCTGCTGGCCGCGCCTGCGGCGCAGGCCGTGCAACCCGACGAAATCATGTCGGATCCCGTCAAGGAAGCCCGCGCGCGTGAATTGTCGCGCGAGTTGCGCTGCATGGTCTGTCAGAACCAGTCGATCGACGATTCCGATGCGCCGCTCGCGCGCGACCTGCGGCTGCTTGTACGGGAGCGGATCGCGGCCGGCGACAGCAATTCGCAGGTGCTCGATTTCCTGGTCGCGCGCTACGGCGAGTTCGTGCTGCTGAAGCCGCGTTTCGAACGCCAGACCATGCTGCTCTGGCTGCTCGCGCCGCTGCTGCTCGCCGGTGGCGGCTTCGCGCTGTGGCGGCAGAACCGCCGTCGCGCGCAGGAAGGTGCAGATGTACCGACGCCGCCGCTGACGCCCGACGAGGAGGCGAAGCTCGCCGCGTTGATGTCCGAGGACGCAAGGTCCCCTTGAATCTACGTAGTGATACGTAAGGTCTCGGACGGAGCGCGTTTCATGCTCTGTTGACCTTTGTCTGGAAGCTTGTCGCAAGATTCGATTCCAGATTTGAGTCCTCATGCGATGTTCACGAACAGCAATCTGACGATCCGCTTTCTGGTTGGCGCCGTCGTCGCTGCATTATTGTTCCTGCTGGGCATTGGCGGCGGCACCGGCTTCGTCGCGGTGCTCTATCTCAACAACGAGATCACCAGCCTGTCGTCTGACTTTGCCGCGCTGAGCGGCCCGGCGCGCGACCACGCGATGCAGATCTACCAGCAGGCGCAGACCGCGTTCTCCTGGTTCCTGGTTGCTTGCGGCATGATCGCAGCCATCGCGGTCGCGATCTGCCTCACCACATGGTTCGCAGTACGAAACGGAATCCTCAATCCGCTTGCGGCCATCGTGCATGCCATGCGCGAGGTCGCCGACCAGAAGTTCGAGACGCCGGTACCGGGCCTCGGCGGCACCAACGAGATCGGGCTGCTCGCCGGCGCGCTGGAAGTGTTCAAGACCAACGGGCTCGAGCGGCGGCGTCTGACCGAGCAGCAGCTGCATGAAGCCCGGCACCAGGCCGAGCGGTCGACATATCTCGATGCCCGCATCAGAAGTTTCAACGAGCTCGTCGCAAGCGTCGTCGACAGCGTGGCATCATCGGCTGTGCACCTGAAACGCAACGCGGCCGCGCTGTCGCAGACCGCCAACGACACCAGCACCAAGGCCAACGCGGTCGCGAGCGCTGCGGGCCAGGCCAGCGCCAGCGTGCAAACGGTCGCGGGTTCGGCCGAGGAGATGACGACCTCGATCGGCACCATCAGCCGGCGCGTCACGGATGCGACCCAGCGCGCCGAGGGCGCCGCGACCCAAGCCGAGAAAAGCCGCGACACCATCCATACGCTGTCGGATGCCGCCGACAAGATCGGCGAGGTCGTGCAGCTCGTGCAGGCGATCGCATCGCAGACCAATCTGCTCGCGCTCAACGCCACGATCGAGGCGGCGCGGGCAGGAGAGGCCGGCAAGGGCTTTGCCGTGGTGGCCTCCGAAGTGAAGAGTCTTGCGGACCAAACCAGCAAAGCGACGGAGGAGATCACCTCGCACGTCGCCAGCATTCAGGGCATCACCGCCGAGACGCGCGGGGCGATCGACGCCATCTCGAAGACGCTGTCGGAGATTTCGTCGATCATGTCCGGGATCGAGGTCGACACGGCCCAGCAGCGCAACGCCACGCAGGACATCAGCCGCAGCGTCCAGGACGCCGCGCGCGGCACGCTCGACGTCTCGAATCACATCGTCCAGATCACCTCGACCTCGGCGGAGACCGGCCGTATGGCGGCCGAGGCCCGGGATTCCGCCGTCGACCTGTCCCAGCAGGCCGAAACGCTGAAGCGTGAAGTCGACGAATTCATTGCCAGTGTCCGGGCGAGCTGAGCGCGCCTCCGCGCCCGTCGCTGGAACCGTGTTAAGTTCCTGTCAAATCGTGGTTTTCGGTCTGCGTTAAACTGCCGCATGCCGGCACGGTCTTTATTACAAAAGTTTAACCCGCCCGTCAGCGCGCGGTAAGGCGCAAGTCCCCATGTTCAGGTCCGTAAGGTGCCACCATCGGGCACCACATGGATTTCTAGGCCCTGGAGACCTGCATGACCGACCGTCCCGACCGATCGAACCTTCCGTCCTACCGGCAGCCCCGCCGTTCGGTGCTGTCCGCCCGCAGGATCGCGCTGATGGCCTCGGTCGTCGCCGGTCTCGGCATCGCCGTCCACGGCTTCAGCCCGTCGACATCGCCGGCGGATCTGTTCTCGAGCCCGGCGCACGCGCAGGTCAACAACGAGGTCAAGAAGGTCGATCGTCCGATCGGTTTCGCCGACATCGTCGAGCGCGTGAAGCCCTCGGTGATCTCGGTCAAGGTCAACATCAAGGAGAAGGCTGCGAGCAACGACGACGGCGATGATTCCTCGCCGTTCCAGCCGGGTTCGCCGATGGAGCGGTTCTTCCGCCGCTTCGGCGGTCCGGATGGCATTCCCGGTCTGAAGGGCGGTGGGCGTGGGCGCATCGTGCAGGGCCAGGGCTCCGGCTTCTTCATTTCGGCTGACGGCTTTGCGGTGACCAACAACCACGTGGTCGACGGCGCCGACAAGGTCGAGGTCACCACCGATGACGGCAAAACCTACAGCGCCAAGGTGATCGGCACCGATCAACGTACGGACCTTGCTCTGATCAAGGTCGAGGGCGGCTCGAACTTCTCCTTCGCCAAGCTCGCCGACAGCAAGCCGCGGATCGGCGACTGGGTGCTCGCGGTCGGCAATCCCTTCGGTCTCGGCGGCACCGTCACCGCGGGTATCGTCTCGGCCAGCGGCCGCGACATCGGCAACGGCCCCTATGACGATTTCATTCAGATCGACGCGCCCGTGAACAAGGGCAATTCCGGCGGTCCGGCTTTCGACACCAACGGCGAGGTGATGGGCGTCAACACCGCGATCTACTCGCCTTCCGGCGGCAGCGTCGGCATCGCGTTCTCGATTCCCGCCAGCACTGTGAAGAGCGTCGTCGCCCAGCTCAAGGACAAGGGCTCGGTCAGCCGCGGCTGGATCGGCGTGCAGATCCAGCCCGTCACCTCCGACATCGCCGACAGCCTCGGCATGAAGAAGGCCGAAGGCGCGCTGGTGGCGGAGCCTCAGAAGGATGGTCCGGCCGCGAAGGCGGGCATCGAATCCGGCGACGTGATCACGTCGGTCAACGGCGATTCCGTCAAGGATGCGCGCGAGCTCGCCCGCACCATCGGCGGCATGGCGCCCGGCGCTTCCGTGAAGCTCAACGTGCTGCACAAGGGCCAGGACAAGGTCGTGAACCTCACGCTCGGCCAGCTGCCGAACACGGTCGAGGCCAAGGCCGACACCGATAACGACAACGGCAGGGGCGCCAAGGGTACAGACGTGCCGAAGCTCGGCATGACCGTTGCGCCCGCCAACTCCGTGGCCGGCGCCGGCAAGGACGGCGTCGTGGTTACCGAAGTCGATCCGAAGAGCGCCGCGGCTGAACGCGGCTTCAAGGAAGGCGACGTGATTCTCGAAGTCGGCGGCAAGAGCGTGAGCACCGCCGGCGAGGTTCGCGACGCCATCACCGCGGCGCGGACCGACAACAAGAACAGCGTCCTGATGCGCGTGAAGAGCGGCGGCCAGTCGCGCTTCGTCGCGGTGCCCATCGCCAAGGGTTGATAAGGGCCGATCAGGGCTGAGCCTCAGGAGGCTTACGACATGAAGGGTGTCGCCGGCATTAGTCGCCCCCGCCGTCGGCACTCTTCCGGGGGAGCAGCGCAACGCTTGCTCCCCCGCGCCTACCTTCCGGTGGAATTACGCCCCCCTCCGTCGGAAGGCCTAGGGCGGTGAGGTCCCCCCAGCTTCACCGCCCGCCTTTTTGCCTACCCCGGGTCTCGCTCACTCGGCTTGCATGCGATTGCCGCTCGCGCCATGTTTAGAGAAGGTTGACCTCCTTGACCGCCGCCGAACGCACGATGCGCCTCCTCATCATCGAAGACGACCGCGAATCCGCCGACTATCTCGTGAAGGCGTTTCGCGAGGTCGGACACGTTGCCGACCACGCTGGTGATGGCGAGGAGGGCCTCGCCATGGCCGAGAGCGGCGATTACGACGTGCTGGTGGTCGACCGCATGCTTCCCAAGCGCGACGGCCTGTCGCTGATCGGCTCGCTGCGCGACAAGGGCGACACGACGCCGGTGCTGATCTTGTCTGCACTCGGTCAGGTCGACGATCGCATCAAGGGCTTGCGCGCCGGCGGCGACGACTATCTGCCGAAGCCCTATTCCTTCGCCGAGCTGCTGGCCCGCGTCGAGGTATTGTCGCGCCGTCGCGGCGGACCTGCCGAGGACACGCTCTACCGTGTCGGCGACCTCGAGCTCGACCGGCTGTCCCACCGCGTCGCCCGCGGCAAGGACGAGCTGACGCTGCAGCCGCGCGAATTCCGCCTGCTCGAATATCTGATGAAGCATGCCGGCCAGGTGGTGACGCGCACCATGCTGCTGGAGAACGTCTGGGACTATCATTTCGATCCGCAGACCAACGTGATCGACGTGCACATTTCGCGGCTGCGCTCCAAGATCGACAAGGGTTTCGAGCGGCCGCTGCTGCACACGATCCGCGGCGCCGGGTACATGATCCGTGACGGCATTCGGTAAACTCGTCCGCACCACGGCATTCCGGCTGACGCTGGTCTACCTGTTCCTGTTCGCGATTTTCGCGGCCTCGCTGCTCGGCTATTTCGCCTGGAATACGCGCCGGCTGATCACCGAGGAAATCACCCAGACGGTGAACGCCGAGACCTCGGAGATCAACGTGATCTATGATCGCCGCGGCTTGGTCGGCCTCGTACGCGCGATCGAGTATCGGGCGCTGCGGCCGGGCGCCAATCTCTACCTCGTGACCACGCCGACCGGGCAGGCGGTCGCCGGCAATGTCGGCTCGCTGGCGCCGGGCGTGATGGCAACGCGCGGCTGGTCGGAGACGGCCTATCGGCGCATCGAGGATGCGGACGCCCGCGATCATCGCGCGCTGGTGCGCGTCACCGAACTCGAGAACGGTTTCCGCCTCCTGATCGGCCGCGACCTCGCCGAGCGGCGGCGCCTGTTCGGCATCGTCGCCAAGGCGGCGCAATGGTCGATCCTGATCGTCGTCGTGCTCGGCCTTGGCGGTGGCGTCTTCGTCGCGCGCAGGGTGCTGACGCGCATCGACGCGATGAGCGGCACCGCGCATCGCATCATGACCGGCGATCTCAGCGAGCGCCTCCCGGTCGGGCGCAGCGGCGACGAGCTCGACCGCCTCGCCGAGAATCTCAATGCCATGCTCGAGCGGATCGAGGCGCTGATGTCGGGGCTCAAGGAAGTCTCCGACAACATCGCCCACGACCTCAAGACGCCCCTGACGCGCCTGCGCAACCGCGCCGAGGAGGCGTTGGCGAAATCCGGTTGCGAGGCCGATTATCGTGCCGCACTGGAGCGGACCATCGAGGAATCCGACGGGCTGATCCGCACCTTCAACGCGCTCCTGATGATCGCGCGCGCGGAGTCCGGCCAGGCGCGCGGCAACATGGACGATTTCGATGCCGCCGATGTAGCAGGCGGCATTCACGAGCTCTACGAGCCGCTCGCCGAAGACGACGGCATGACCTTGAAGGTCAAGACCGAAGCAGCACCCCTTCACGGCAATCGCGAATTGATCAGCCAGGCGCTCGCCAATCTGGTCGAGAATGCGATCAAGTACGGCAAGCCGGCCGCGCAACCCCAGGGAACCGTGGTCAGCATGGACTCGAGGCAGATCACGATCGAAGCCAAGCGCGAAGGTGATCAGGTACTGCTCAGCGTCACCGATCGGGGCCCCGGAATTCCGGAAGGCGATCGCAAGCATGTCGTCGAGCGCTTCGTGCGGCTGGAAGCGAGCCGCACAATGCCGGGCTCCGGCCTCGGCCTCAGCCTGGCCTCCGCCGTCGCCACATTGCATGGTGGCGAATTGCGCCTGGGCGATGCCCAGCCCGGTCTCGTCGCCACGCTGGTGCTTCCCGCGCGCGCAGGGGCCGGCGACAGGGTTGCTCCTCCAATGCCGGATGTGCCACAGAAGGTGGCATGAACCACTCCGCGCCGGGAAACGCGGACAAGCATGGTGAGAGCCTGGTCGCGCGCTTCGCGGAAGCTCCCCATATTGCCGCTTCCACAATCGACGAACGACGTTTTGAAAGCTGGCTGGCCGAGCTCGAGCCGGCCCAATCGACCCGTGTGGAAGCGCTGCTGGTTCATCCCCTTGCGCGGGACATCCTGGTCGGTATCGCGGAATTCTCGCCCTATTTGTTCGATCTGGTGCGCGCCGATCCGCTGCGCCTGATCCGGTTGCTCGAATGCGAACCGGATACGCATCTCGCCGCGCTGATCGCGGAGGCGAGGGGAGCCGTGCTTGCCGCACCCGACGAGGTCGAGGTGATGCGGCTGCTTCGTCGCATGAAAGGCGAGGCCGCGCTGCTGATCGCGCTGTGCGACATCGGCGGGGTCTGGCCGGTGATGCGGGTGACGGCGGCATTGACCGATCTTGCAGCGTCCTCGGTGCAGGCGGCGCTGCAATACCTGCTGCGTCAGGAAGCCGCACGTGGCAAGCTCGTGCCTGAAGATTCCGAGGCGCCGGAGATCGGCTGCGGCCTGATCGTGCTCGCCATGGGCAAGATGGGCGCGGGCGAGCTCAACTATTCCAGCGACATCGATCTCATCGTGTTCTTCGACCCCGATGCCACGACACTCGTGCCCGACATCGAGCCGCAGCCGTTCTTCGTCCGCCTGACGCAAGGCATGGCGCGCATCCTCCAGCAGCGGACCTATGACGGCTACGTGTTCCGCGTCGATTTGCGGCTGCGGCCCGATCCATCCTCGACGCAAGTCGCGATCTCGCGAGACGCCGCGCTGAATTATTATGAGCGGGAGGGGCGCACCTGGGAGCGCGCGGCAATGATCAAGGCGCGGGCGTGTGCCGGCGATCCCAAAGCGGGTGAGGCGCTGCTCGCCGAAATCGCGCCCTTCGTCTGGCGCAAGCACCTCGATTTCGCCGCGCTTGCCGACGTCCACGACATGAAGCGGCAGATGCAGACCTATCGCGGCCAGAGCGAGATTGCGGTGGAAGGCCACAACGTCAAGGTCGGCCGCGGCGGCATCCGCGAGATCGAGTTCTTCGCCCAGACCCAGCAGTTGATCGCGGGCGGTCGCCATCCGGAGCTGCGGGTGCGGCCGACGCTGGCCGCGCTTGACATCCTCGCCTCCAGCAACTGGATCACTTCCGCGGCCCGCGACGAGCTGACCACGGCCTATGAATTCCTGCGCCGGGTCGAGCATCGTCTCCAGATGATCGCCGACGAGCAGATCCATGCGCTGCCGGAGGACAAGGAGGCGGTCGAACGCTTCGCCTGGTTCTTCGGCTATCACAGCCGCGAGGCCTTTGCGCGTGACCTGCTGCGCCAGCTCGGGATCGTCCAGGGGCACTACGAAAAACTGTTCGAGGGCGACGATCCAACCGGGACGGCAAGCCTGCCGGCGATCGACTATCGCGCCGGTCCCGATGATCCGCGCCTGCTTCAGCATTTGACGACGCTCGGCTTCAAGAAGCCCGCCGCCGTGGCGCAGACCGTCTGTGACTGGCTCACCGGGGATTATCGCGTGTTCCGCAACAAGCCGACGCGCGACGCTTTCGTCGAGTTCGTGCCTGTTTTGATCGAGGGCCTGGCGCATGCGGAGGAGCCGGACCGCGCGGTGACGGCATTCGATCACTTCCTGAGGGCGCTCCAGCGCGGCGGCCGGCTGATCACGCTGCTCGGCCAGAACCGCGATCTCGTCGCACTGGTGGCGCTGGTGCTCGGCGCGGCGCCCCGGCTTGGCGAGATGCTGGCGCGACAGCCGCAGCTGATGGACGGCCTGATCGATCCGCGCTTCTTCGGCGCCATGCCGGATCGTCGGGAATTGTCGGCACGGCTTGCGAGCACGGTGCAGGATGCGGGCTCCTATGAGGAGTTTCTTGATCGGCTGCGACTGTTCGGACAGGAGAGCCTGTTCCTGATCGGCACGCGCATCCTGTCCGGCACCGTTTCGGCGCAGCAGGCCAGCACGGCTTTTGCCGACGTCGCCGAGGGCATCGTTCACACCGTGCACGGTCTCGTCGCCGATCGCTTTGCCGCGCAACACGGCCGGATCAAGCGGCAGGAGACGGCGATCATTGCCATGGGACGGCTCGGCAGCCGCGAGATGACCGCGTCATCGGATCTCGATCTGATCCTGCTCTACGATTTCGACAGCGACAATCCGGACTCGGACGGGCCGAAGTCACTGCAGGGCGCGCATTATTTCGCGCGCTTCACCCAGCGCCTGATCAGCGCCTTCACGACCCGGACCAATTACGGCGTGCTCTACGAGATCGACATGCGGCTGCGGCCGTCGGGGCGCGCGGGTCCGGTGGCATCGAGCCTTGTCTCCTTCGCGGATTACCAGGCCAATGAGGCCTGGACGTGGGAGCACATGGCATTGACGCGTGCCCGCGTGGTGTCGGCGTCGCCTGAATTCACCGCGCGCATCGAGCAGATCATCCGCGAGGTCCTGACCCGCCGTCGCGATCCGGTCACTACCGCCAACGACGTCGCCGACATGCGCCGCGCCATCGCCCAGGAGAAGGGCGAGACCGATCATTGGGACCTGAAATACGCCTCAGGCGGCATGGTCGACATCGATTTCATCGCGCAATATCTCCAGCTCGTCCATGCCCACGACAGGCCAGAGATTCTCGATGTGGCTACCGTGCAGGTGCTGGAAAATGCCGCCAGGCTCGGCGTGCTGCCGCAGTCGGAGGCGGAGATCCTGCGGGCAGCCGCGCGGCTGTACCACGATTTGACGCAGATCCTGCGGCTCTGCGTCAGCGACCGCTTCAAGCCGGAAACGGCGGGTACCGATCTTCAGCGGGTGATGGCGCGCGCCGGCGATGCCCCTGATTTCTCCTCGCTCGAGGCCCGCGTGAAGGAGACGCAAAGCGAGGTGAGACGGGTATTCAGCGCGCTTCTGGAAGGGAAGCCGTCTGCTTGAGCGAAGTGAGGGCTTCGAGCACGTTCGGCTCCAGGCCGGCGCCACCGGCATCGAGATGCGCGAAGATCGCGCGCTTCATCCGGGGATCCCAGAATTTCTTGATGTGATCGGCGATGCCGGGCACGGCCTTGTCGTGGCCCTGGCTGCGGAAGAAGGTGCCGATCTGGTTGGCCATGTAGACGAGGCGGTCATGCGACGACATCGATGATCTCCGGAGCACAATGAGCCGTCACGCGGCCCTGGTGCGTAAACACTTCAAACCCGTCGTTGCGGGCAATTGCGATCAGCGTGATACCGGCAGCCTCCGCGGTGCGGACCGCAAGCGCGGTGGGGGCGGAGACCGCGACCATGACGGGCGCACCGATCGCGGCCGTCTTCTGCACCATCTCGACCGAGACGCGGCTCGTCAGCAAGACCAGACCGGCGCTCGCATCCGCGCGGCTGCGCGCCAGCGAGCCTGCGAGCTTGTCGAGCGCGTTGTGGCGGCCGACATCTTCGCGCAGGGCCACGATGCCGTTCGGCGGCGACCAGAAGGCGGCGGCGTGCACCGCGCGGGTCTGCATGTTGATCGATTGCAGGGGGGCGATTGCCTGCATCGCCGTCATGATCTGTAGCGGCGTGAAGGTCTGCCCCTGCCGCACGATCGCCGCGGGCCGGATGGCCTCGGCGATGGACTCGATGCCGCAGATGCCGCAGCCGGTGGGACCGGCGATATGGCGGCGGCGTTCGCTGATGCGCGTGGCGTTCTCCGACTCCAACCACATGCGCAGCTCGATGCCGTCGTCGAGGCGGACCACGTCGAGCGACTTGATCTCGTCGACCGATCTGATGATGCCTTCGTCCAGGCTGAAGCCGACGGCGAAGTCTTCCAGGTTCTGCGGCGTCCCCATCATGACGGCATAGGTGCCGCCATTATAGGTCAGCGCCAGCGGCGTCTCCTCGGGGATCAGCCGCGTGCCCTCCGACGCGACACCGTCGCGCCAGATCTCGCGGTCGATGGCCTGGACCGGGACGTGCATAAGGTTACTCCGCGGCCTCGGCCGGTGCGATGCGGCGGGAGTGCCGCGCCTGCTCGTCGTAGCTCTTCTGCCAGTCGGACGGGCCGTTAGAGGGCGAGATCTGCACCGCCGTGACCTTGTACTCCGGGCAGTTGGTTGCCCAGTCCGAATAGTCCGTCGTAATCACGTTGGCCTGCGTGTCCGGGTGGTGGAAGGTGGTGTAGACGACACCAGGCGACACGCGGTCGGTGATTTCAGCGCGCAGCGTGGTCTCGCCGGCGCGGCTCTGCAGCCGCACCCAGTCGCCGTCGCGCACGCCGCGCTGCTCGGCGTCGTGCGGATGGATCTCCAGGAGGTCCTCGGCATGCCAGACCACGTTCTCAGTGCGCCGTGTCTGCGCGCCGACATTGTACTGGCTGAGGATGCGACCCGTCGTGAGCAGCAGCGGGAAGCGGGGCCCGGTGCGCTCGTCGGTCGCGACATATTCGGTGACGATGAACTTGCCCTTGCCGCGGACGAAGCCGTCGATATGCATCACCGGCGTGCCCTCTGGCGCCTTCTCGTTGCAGGGCCATTGCACGGAGCCGAGCTCGTCGAGCTTTGCGTAGGAGACGCCGGTGAAGGTCGGCGTCAGTGCCGCGATCTCGTCCATGATCTCGGAAGGATGGCTGTAGTTCATCTCGAAGCCCATCGCCTTGGCGAGGCCGATGGTGACCTCCCAGTCGGCCATGCCGTTCTTCGGCGACATCACCTTGCGGACGCGCTGGATGCGGCGTTCGGCATTGGTGAAGGTGCCGTCCTTCTCGAGGAAGCTCGAGCCGGGCAGGAAGACGTGGGCGTAGTTCGCGGTCTCGTTCAGGAAGAGGTCGTGGACGATGACGCATTCCATCGCGGAGAGCGCCGCCACGACGTGCTTGGTGTTGGGATCGGACTGGAGAATGTCCTCACCCTGCACATAGAGGCCCATGAACGTGCCTTCGATGGCGGCATCGAACATGTTGGGAATGCGCAGACCCGGCTCCGGATTGAGCTTGACGTTCCACAGCGCCTCGAACTGGTCGCGCACGGCATCGCCCGAGATGTGGCGATAGCCGGGCAGCTCGTGCGGGAACGAGCCCATGTCGCACGAGCCCTGCACGTTGTTCTGGCCGCGCAGCGGGTTCACGCCGACACCGGGACGGCCGATATTGCCTGTTGCCATCGCGAGATTGGCGATCGCGATCACGGTGGTCGAGCCCTGGCTGTGCTCGGTGACGCCGAGGCCGTAATAGATCGCGCCATTGCCTCCGGTGGCGTAGATGCGCGCGGCTTCACGCAGCGTCTTCGGGTCGACGCCGGTCAGGATGGCGGTCGCCTCCGGGCTGTGCTTCGCTTGCGCGACGAAAGTCGCCCATTCCTCGAACTCGCTCCAGTCGCAGCGCTCGCGCACGAAGGCTTCGTTGACGAGCCCCTCGGTGACGATGACATGCGCCAGCGCGGTGACGACGGCGACGTTGGTGCCGGGCATCAAGGGCAAATGCAGCGCCTGGACGTGCGGCGATTCCACCATCTCGGTGCGACGCGGATCGATCACGATCAGCTTTGCGCCCTGGCGCAGCCGCTTCTTCAGGCGCGATGCGAATACGGGGTGAGCCGAGGCCGGATTGGCACCGATGATGACGGCGACGTCGGTGTCCTCGACCGAGTCGAAATCCTGGGTGCCGGCCGACGTGCCAAAGGTCTGCGACAGGCCGTAGCCGGTCGGCGAGTGGCAGACGCGGGCGCAGGTGTCGACATTGTTGTTGCCGAAGCCGGCGCGGATCAACTTCTGCACCAGATAGGTCTCTTCATTGGTGCAGCGGGACGAGGTGATGCCGCCGATGGCGTCGCGCCCGTATTTCTTCTGGATGCCGCGCATCTTGGCGGCGGCGAAGGAGAACGCTTCATCCCAGGACACTTCCTTCCAGGGATCCTCGATCCGCTCGCGGATCATGGGTTTAAGGATACGTTCCTTGTGGTTGGTATAGCCCCAGGCGAAGCGGCCCTTGACGCAGGAATGGCCGCGATTGGCCTTGCCGTCCTTGTAGGGCACCATGCGCACGACTTCCTCACCGCGCATCTCCGCCTTGAAAGCGCAGCCGACGCCGCAATAGGCGCAGGTGGTGACGACGGAGTGCTCCGGCTGGCCGATCTCGATTACGGATTTCTCCGTCAGCGTCGCGGTCGGGCAGGCCTGCACGCAGGCGCCGCAGGAGACGCATTCCGAGCCGAGGAAGCTTTCGCTCATGCCGGGCGAGACGCGGCTGTCGAAACCGCGGCCGGAGATCGTCAGCGCGAAAGTGCCTTGCACTTCCTCGCAAGCGCGGACGCAGCGCGAGCAGACGATGCACTTGGAGGGATCGTAGGTGAAATACGGATTGGATTCGTCCTTCGGCATCCAGGCCGCGTTGACCTCGCCGTTGGATTTCGCGAAGACGTGGTTCTCGCCCTCATAGCCGTAGCGCACCTCGCGCAAGCCCACCGCGCCGGCCATGTCCTGCAATTCGCAATCGCCGTTGGCGCCGCAGGTGAGGCAGTCGAGCGGATGGTCGGAGATGTAGAGCTCCATCACGCCCTTGCGCAGCTTCTTGAGCCGCTCGCTCTGGGTGTGCACGACGAGGCCGTTCATCACAGGTGTGGTGCAGGAGGCCGGCGTGCCGGCGCGGCCCTCGATCTCGACGACGCAGAGACGGCATGAGCCGAAGGCGTCGACCATGTCGGTCGCGCAGAGTTTGGGGATCTGGTGGCCGGCGTCCATTGCGGCGCGCATGATCGAGGTGCCCTCGGGCACCGTGACCTCGTTGCCGTCGATGGTCAGCGTGACCATCGTGGTCGATTTGGAAGCCGGCGTGCCGAAGTCGATTTCTTCGATCAGAGACATTGTCGTTCTCCTATTCCGCGGCCTGAAGCGTGGTCGGGGCCGGCATGAAATCTTCCCGGAAGTGCTTCAATGCGCTGAGCACGGGGTAGGGCGTGAAGCCGCCGAGTGCGCAGAGCGAGCCGAATTTCATGGTGTTGCAGAGGTCTTCGACGAGCGCGATATTTTCGCCGACGCGTTCGCCGCGGATGATCTTCTCGATGGTCTCGACGCCGCGGGTCGAGCCGATCCGGCAGGGCGTGCACTTGCCGCAGGATTCGACGGCGCAGAATTCCATTGCGAAACGTGCCTGCCTGCGCATGTCGACGCTGTCGTCGAACACGACGATGCCGCCGTGTCCGATCAGGCCGTCGCGTGCGGCAAAGGCCTCATAGTCGAACGGCGTGTCGAACAGGGCGCGCGGGAAGTAGGCGCCGAGCGGGCCGCCAACCTGCACGGCACGAACCGGACGGCCGGTGGAGGTGCCGCCGCCGATGTCGTCGACGAGCTCGCCGAGCGTCACGCCGAACGCCGTTTCGAACAGTCCGCCGTTGCGGATGTTGCCGGCGAGCTGGATCGGCATCGTGCCGCGCGACCGGCCCATGCCGAAATCGGCATAGGCCTTGGCGCCTTCGGCGAGGACGAAGGGGATCGCGGCGAACGACAGCACGTTGTTGATGACGGTCGGCTTGCCGAACAGACCGCGATGCGCCGGCAGCGGCGGCTTGGCGCGCACCAGGCCGCGGCGACCCTCGAGGCTCTCCAGCAGCGAGGTCTCCTCGCCGCAGACGTAAGCGCCGGCGCCGACGCGCACTTCCATGTCGAAGCCGTGGGGCGAGCCGCCGATCCTGTCGCCGAGATAACCGCCGCGCCGTGCTGCCGATATCGCGGCGTTCATCGCCTCGACCGCATGCGGATATTCGCTGCGGATATAGATGTAGCCTTTGGTGGCGCCGACCGTGATGCCGGCGATGGTCATGCCCTCGATGACCAGGAAGGGATCGCCTTCCATGATCATGCGGTCGGCAAAGGTGCCGCTGTCGCCTTCGTCGGCGTTGCAGACGATGAACTTGCGGTCGGCCTTGGCCTGCGCCACCGTCTTCCATTTGATGCCGGTCGGAAAGCCGGCGCCGCCGCGGCCGCGCAGGCCCGACGCCGTCACTTCGTTGAGGGTCGCATCGGGGCCGAGCGACAGCGCGCGCTCAATACCCTTGTAGCCGCCATGGGCGCGATAATCCTCGAGCGAGCGCGGATCGATCACGCCGCAGCGGGCGAAGGTGAGGCGGGTCTGGCGCTTCAGCCAGGGAATTTCGTCGGCGATGCCGAGCCGCAGCGCATGCGGTCCGTCGCTCGCCATAGAGTCGAACACGGAGGCGACCTCGTCGGTGCCGACGGGGCCGTAGGCGACGCGGCCCTTAGACGTCGCGACCTCGACCATCGGCTCCAGCCAATGAAGTCCGCGCGAGCCGGTCCTGATGATCTCGACCGGCAGACCGCGCTGTTGTGCGATCTGCGCGAAGGCTGCGACGACTTCATCGGCGCCGACCGCAACGGCGGTTGCATCGCGGGGAACGAAAATCTTCATCGTCATCGCTGCGCCTCCGCAACCAGCGCATCGAGGCGCTTCTCGTCGAGCCGGCCAATGAGGCGGCCGTCGAGCATCGCCGACGGCGCCGTCGAGCACAGGCCGAGGCAGTAGATCGGCTCCAGCGTGACCCGATCATCTGCAGTGGTGTTGCCAAGCGAAACGCCGAGTTTCGCTTCCGCGCGCGCAGCCAGCGCATCACCACCGGCGGCCTGGCAGGCCTCTGCGCGGCACAGCTTCAGCACGTGGCGGCCGGCCGGCTTGTGACGGAAGTCATGGTAGAAGGTGAAGACGCCATGGACCTCGGCGCGCGACAGGTTCAGCGCCTGCGCCACCATGGGAATCGCCCCCTCCGGCACGTAGCCAAATGCCTCCTGAAGCGCATGGAGGATGACGAGCGTTGCGCCTTCCTGGCTGCCATGTTCGGCGATGATTTCGGCACCGCGCGTCTCGTCCCAAGGCTCGTATGAAGCCTCGTATGAAGGCTCGTAAGCGGTTGTCATTCTTCGTTCTCAGATTGAGCGTCCCTTCGCGCAAACTATTTGGAATCATTCGAAGATCAATAAAGCTGTCTCATGCTGCGATTGCGAATTCAGATCGATTGGAAAGCGCAATCGGTCGATACGGTCAGGCAATGAAACTTGTATCGTTTGCCGGTTTTTGCGTGTTGGTGCAGGCCCGGCGTGATAGCTTGCTGGCCATGACGGAATCCGAAGGGATGGACGATTGATCGACAAGCTTGAACTGCTGCTGGCGCTGGCCAAGGAGCGGCATTTTGGACGGGCGGCAGAGGTCTGCGGCGTCACCCAACCGACCATGTCGACCGGGCTCAAGCAGCTCGAGGAGATCCTCGGCGTAATGCTGGTCCAGCGCGGCTCCCGATTCCAGGGATTTACCCCGGAGGGCGAGCGTGCCTTGGACTGGGCGCGGCGGATCGTCGGCGATGCCCGCGCCATGCGCGACGAGATCAACGGACTGAAGCATCAGCTCTCCGGCGAGATCCGCATCGCGGCAATTCCGACGGCACTCGGCATGGTTGCGTCGCTGACGACGCCGTTCCGTGCGCGGCATCCGGAGGTGCGCTTCAGCATCCGCTCGACGACCTCATCGGAGGTGCTTGGGCTGCTCGAGAATCTCGAGGTCGATGCGGGGCTGACCTATATCGAGAACGAGCCGATCGGCAAGGTGCGCACCATTCCGCTCTACAATGAGAGCTATCGCCTGCTCACCGCGCCCGATGGGATGTTCGGCGATCGCGAGACGGTGACATGGACCGAAGTCGGCCAGGTGCCGCTGTGCCTGCTGACGCCTGATATGCAGAACCGCCGCATCATCGACCGTGCGCTGCGCTCGGTCGGCGCGGAGGCAACGCCGACGCTGACCTCGAACTCGCTGCTGGTGCTGTTCACCCACGTCAAGACCGGGCGGTGGGCGAGCGTGATGCCGGCCAAGCTCGCCGAGACGCTCGGCCTGTCCGACAAGGTCCGCACCATCCCGATCGTCGACCCCGAGGTCAATTACAGCATTGGCCTCGTGATCCCGCAGCGCGATCCGATGACGCCCTTGATCGCAGCGCTGGTCAATATCGCCCGCGAGGTGGCGCCGACACTGCAATCGTAGGGTGGAATCTGTTTGGTTGAATCGATGCGCGCCAAGGGCTCGATCAACCTCTTCCTACGCGAGAGATGATCCCGACGCCGTTCCATCGTGCTCCGGCGTCACGCCGCCGCCGATATCCCGGCTCCCGCCTTGATGGCGTCGCGCGGCAGGGTCACGCGGACGACGGTGCCGACTTCCAGCCTGGAGCGCAGCTTCATCGAGCCGCCGTGGAGCTGCGCCAGCGAGCGGGCGATCGCGAGCCCGAGGCCGGAGCCGTGATAGGTCTTGGTGAGCTGGCTCTCGACCTGCTCGAAGGGACGGCCGAGCCGTGCCAGCGAATGCGGCGCGATGCCGATGCCGGTGTCGGCGATCATCAGCACGATCCTGTCCTCGAGTTGCCGGCTGCGCACCACGATGCGGCCGCCGTCGGGCGTGAACTTCACTGCGTTGGACAAAAGGTTGACGACGATCTGCTTGGTGGCGCGGCGGTCGGCGACGACGGAGATCGATTTCGCGATATCGGCATCCAGCGTCAGGTTCTTGTCCTGGGCCCGGCCGGCGACGACGCGCAAGGATTCAGCCAGCGTCCGCGACAGGTCGAGCTCCTCCATGTCGAGCTTCATGCGGCCGGCCTCGATCTTGGACATGTCGAGGATGTCGTTGATGACCTCGAGCAGATAGTGACCGCTGGTCAGGATATCGTGGCAGTATTCCTGGTACTTCTCGCTGCCGAGCTCGCCGAACATGCCCGAGCCCATGATCTCGGAGAAGCCGATGATGGCGTTGAGCGGCGTGCGCAGCTCGTGGCTCATGTTGGCGAGGAATTTCGACTTGGTCTGGTTGGCCTCCTCGGCGCGGGTCTTCTCGCGCTGGTACTTCTCGGCGAGATCGGCAAGCTCGATGGTCTGGCGCTCCAGCGCGGCCTGTGAGCGCTTGAGGTCGATGACGGTGGCGCGCAGGCGCAGATCGTTGTCGACGAGCTTCTGCTCGTGCTCCTTGATGCGGGTGATGTCGGTGCCGACAGAGACGTAGCCGCCGTCCTTGGTGCGGCGCTCGCTGATGTGCAGCCAGCTGCCGTCGTCGAGCTGGGCCTCGAAGGTGCGCGCGCCAGGGCCTTGGACACCGGTCTCGTTGTGGCGGGTGCGGACCTCCGGCATGCGGCCGACTTCCAGCACGGTCTCGTAGGAAGTGCCGGGGATCACCGCGGTGTCGGGCAGCTTGTGCAGGCGCTGGAAGTGCGAATTGCAGAGCACGAGGCGATCGCTGGCGTCCCACAACACGAAGGCTTCCGGAATGGTCTCGATCGCATCGCGCAGGCGAAGGTCGGCTTCCACGGTGCGCTCGGCGAGGCTCTTCTGCTCGGTGATGTCGACCGCGATGCCGATCAGGTGCATGCCGGCATCGCTGGCGCCGCGGGTCCGCTCGCAGCGCACACGCAGCCAGATCCAGTGGCCGTCGACATGCTGCATGCGGAAGGTCTGGTCGATATGGTCGATCTTCCCGGAGATCAGCTGGTCGGCGATCGCGAACAGGTCGATGTCGTCGGACTTCACCAGCGCGTTGACCTCGCCGAAGGTGAGGAGCTCGTTGCGGCCGTCGAGGCCGAGCATCGAGAACATCGATTGCGACCAGAAGATCCGGCCGCGCGACAGGTCCCAGTCCCACAGGCCGCAGCGGCCGCGGTTGAGCGCGGTGTCGATCCGGCCCCGCACGGCGTCGTTGATGAGGTCGCCTTCCCTGGCACGGGTCGACTGCCAGTGGAAGGCAAAGCCCAGGATCAGGACGACGAAGCCCGTGGTCGCCGACAGCGTCACCGACAGCGCCGCGTCCGAGCCCCAGATCGGCTCGTTGCGCTCCTGGATCACCGTGACGAGACCCGGCAGCGCCTTGATCGGCCGCGAGGTCGCCAGCGCCGCATTGCCGTCGGGCAGGGTCAAGTCCACGACGTTGTTGTCGCGCGGCGGCGAGGCGAGCAGCTGTGCGGTGGTGATCGCATCGAGCAGGCGGTCGTTGCCTGCCGGATCGCTGTCGATCGGAATGCGGGCGAGGATGCGGCCGTTGACGCCGGCCGAAGTGACGACGACGTGGCGGCCCGAGACCCTGGCCTTGGTCGGGATCATGTCGGGCAGCAGCGTCGGCAGGTTCTCGATGGTCTTCAGCCGCTCGGCGCGCACCGAGGCCGCGCGATCGATGCGCTCGGCGAGCAGTTCGGCGAGCATCGAGATGTCGTTCTGGATCACCAGGCGCTTCTGGCGCGTCTGGTCGACGACCTGGACGAACGCGCCGAGGCAGATCGTGATGAGGAAAGCGATGATGAGCGTCGGCACGGCGCGACGTAGCGCCGGCTCCGCGATCAGGAGCCGATGATAGGCAGGTTTCGCGATCGATTGCGCCAATCCCTTGATCGAATCGGATTGGACGCACGCGTTCGCGGCGTCTGCACGCGCCATGCCTTCGGCCCCCTGAAAACCTGCTTGCTACTCAGTTCGAAAGCAGCCCCACAACGCTTTCGAATCACAGCGATTTGAATCCAGTTTGCGCAGGCTGTCGAGAGTCAACGAAAGGTTAACGCGAAATAATTCTTATCCAATGCAGAGTTTGCGCGTTTCGACTCCGCAAACTCACGTGCATCAGGAGTCCGAAACGGGAACGTATGACTCCCCGCGCGTTCCGCCTCACGCGCGCGGCGGTTCGGCGTGGCTGATGACGCGCTTCACGCTCGGGAACGCGCGACGCAAGCGGCGTTCGATCGCGTCGACATGTTCGTGCACCTTGATCACGCTCATCGACGGCGTGGCGCGGCAATGGAAGTTGACGATCTCGCCGGAGTCGGTGTTGCGGACACGCACATTATGGATGTCGTGGATCTCGCCGCCGCTGGCGGCATACTCGGTCAGCGCCGCAGCGATGGTCTGAACCCTGTCAGGCACGGCATCGGCGCCGAACGGCAGTTCCGGTTCCAGCGGCTCGATATGGACATCGACCTCGACGTCCTCGCCGAACTCTTCCTTGATGTTTCGCTCCAGCGTGTTGGCGATGTCATGAGCGGCGTCGAGCTGCATGTCGGCATCGACCTCGAGGTCGATGCTGACGATCAGCTTGGCCAAATCGTTGACCGTACCCAGATCGTGCACCGTGACGTGGTGGATGGCGAGGCCCGAATTGCGCGCGATCACCATGATGCGGTCGCGCACGGTCTCGTTGTCGCGGGCGACGGGGACGGCCGTGAAGGAGAGGTCGGCATCGCCGAAGGCCGTGACGACCGCGGCTTCGGCGTTGCGCTTGATGCTTTCGACGCGGTCGATCGGGTAGGTCCTGGGGACCTTGACGATGCTGTCGATGAAGGTGGTCGCCCCGACCATGCGCACGCGCAGCCGCTCGACGTCGATCACGCCGGGCACGCTGCGAATCGCGGCGGTGGCTTTTTCCTGGGCGCCCTCCGGCGCGCGATCGACCAGGGTTTGCACCGTGGAGCTTGCCATCCGCAGGCCGAGCATGGCGATCATGACGGCTACGGCCGCTGCGGCCGCGGCGTCACCCCACCAGAAGCCGAAGGCCGCCAGAATCAGGCCGATGATGACGGCGAACGAGCCCATGACGTCGGAGGCGAAATGCAGCGCGTCGGCCGCAAGCGCCTGGCTCCTCGTCGCGCGCGCGGCGCGGTGCAGGGCGCGGGCGCGCCAGAGATTGACCAGGATGTCGATCACCAGCACCACGAACGGCACGGCGGAGATCGTCGGCGGCGGAGTTCCCTCGCGCAGCCGGCTGTAGGATTCGACCAGGATGCCGCCGGCCAGCACATAGAGCAGCGCGGTGACGCCGAGCGCCGAGATGCTCTCGAGCTTGCCGTGGCCGTAATGGTGCTCGTCGTCGGCCGGCTTGTCCGACACCCGCACCACCGCCCAGGTGATGATGGTCGCGACAAGGTCGATCGAGGAGTGCAGCGCTTCGGAGATCAGCGCCAGCGATCCGATCGCGATGCCGACCACGAACTTGGCCGCCGCCATGCCGCCGCTGACCAGGATCGAGATGGCCGCGACCGATGCCTTGTCATGTTGTCCGCTCATGGCGGGGATTTAGCAGGGCGACCGTGAACATCAAGCGACGATCCACAACTGTAGTCGCGAGTGAGTTGCAAGAGCGGATGCGCCCTCGAGCCCCGTCATTCCGGGGCGCCGAAGGCGAACCCGGAATCTCGAGATTCCGGGTTCGGCTCTTCGAGCCGCCCCGGACTGACAGTGCCTTACAAGGTCACCACGATCTTCCCGAGATGCTTGTTCGCCTCCATGTGCTCGAACGCCTTGTCGATGTCGGCGAACGCATAGACCTTGTCGATCGGCAGCTGCAGCTTTCGCGACTCGACCGCGCCCCAGATGTCCTTCCTGACCTCCTCGAAGATCGCGCGGACCTCCTCGATGGTGCGGGTGCGGAAGGTGACGCCGATATAGGAGATGCGGCGGGCGGCATGGAGGTCGAAATTGAAGTCGGCATGGGTGCCGCCGAGCCGGCCGACATTGACGATGCGGCCCAAAACCTTGGTCGCAGCCAAGTTCTGGTTGGCGACCTTGCCCGAGACCTGGTCGACGATGAGATCGACGCCTTCGCCATTAGTCGCCTTCAGCACCTCGTCGACCCATGTGGGATCGGAGGAATCGACCGCGAGGTCGGCGCCGTAGTCCTTCAGCCGGCCGCGGCGATAGGGATCGGTCGAGGAGCCGATCACCATCTTTGCGCCCTTGAGCTTTGCAATCTGCATCGCCACCAGGCCGACGCCGGAGCTGGCGCCCTGGATCAGCACGGTTTGGCCTGGCTGCACGCCGCCGACGGTGACGACGGCGTTGTGCATGGTCGCGAGCGCGACCGGCAGGGTGGCGGCTTCCTCGAAATTCATGTTCGAGGGCGCGCGGAACAGCCGGCCGTGATCGGCGAGCGTGTACTCGGCGAACGCCGCGCCGCCCGAGCCCATGATGCGATCGCCGACCTTCACGCCCTTCGCATCGGGTCCGAGCTCGGCCACTTCGCCAGCCCATTCCATGCCGAGCACGGTGCCGACGCCGCCCGCCGCGCCATGCGCGTGGCCCTTGCGCATGCCGCTGTCGGCGCGGTTGAGGCCACAGGCGCGGACCTTGACGAGGACCTGCGTGCCCTTAGGCTTTGGTTGAGCGACGTCGGAAATCCGAGCACCATCAGGACCGTAGACGTAAGCTTTCATGAATTGCTCTCGCTTCTTGCAGTGACTATTCCGCGGCTTCGCGTTGCGGCTGAACGATCATCCCTTCGAGCCGGCCGCGGATGATCGCCTCGGCTTCGCGCACGATGCGGGAGATTAGCTCGCCGCAGCTGGGGATGTCCTGGATCAGGCCTTGCACCTGGCCGGCCGACCAGATGCCTTCGTCCGAATTGCCTGTCGCATAGACCATCTTGCCGCGGGCTCCCGCGACAAGCTCGCGGATATCCTCGAACTTGGCGCCTTCCTTTTCCATCGCGACGACCTTGCTCGAGATCTCGTTCTTGGCGACGCGCGAGGTGTTGCGCATGGTGCGGAAGATCAGCTCGGTCTCGCGCTCGTCATTGGCGACGATCTTCTCCTTGATGAGCTGGTGGATCGGGCTCTCCTTGGTTGCCATGAAGCGGGTGCCCATGTTGATGCCATCGGCCCCTAACGCCAGCGCGGCGACCAGGCCGCGGGCGTCGGCAAAGCCGCCGGAGGCGATCATCGGGATCTTGACCTTGTTGGCGGCGGCCGGGATCAGGATCAGGCCGGGGGTGTCGTCCTCGCCGGGATGGCCGGCGCATTCGAACCCGTCAATCGAGATGGCGTCGACGCCCATACGCTCGGCCGAGAGCGCGTGACGGACGCTGGTACATTTGTGCACGACCTTGACGCCGTGCTTTTTGAACTCGTCGACATGCTCCTGCGGCTTGTTGCCGGCGGTCTCGACCACCTTGATGCCGGCCTCGATGATGGCGGCGCGGTATTCGGCATAGGGCGGCGGCTTGATCGCGGGCAGGATGGTGAGGTTGACGCCGAACGGCTTGTCGGTGAGGTCGCGGCAGCGTGCGATCTCCCTCGTCAGATCCTCCGGCGTCGGCTGGGTCAGCGCCGTGATGAAGCCGAGCGCGCCGGCGTTGGCGACCGCCGCGACCAGCTCGGCACGGCCAACCCATTGCATGCCGCCCTGGACGATCGGGTGCTCGACGCCGACGAGTTTCGTGAACCGTGTCTGCAACATCCCTGTTTCCCCCTGGGCGGCCCGCAGGCTCTGTTATCGCTGATCACGGGAGGATGCCGCCGGGGTCGGGAAATGTCTATTGCGCCGCCGTGCGGAGCGTCATGCGAGCAACGGGGATGATTCCGCGGGGCGGATAATTGGAGTGTGCGGTTGCCTTTCGGCGCAAGCTCTTTCCTCGCGCTCCGTCGTCATGCCCCGCGAAAGCGGGGTATCCAGTACGCCGCGGCTTCTCGGTTCTAGCCTCGTTGCCCCTGGAATACTGGATTGCTCGCCTTCGCGGGCAATGACAGTGAGGATGAAGCGAACAGCTACTCCGCCGACAGCCGCACCACCTGGCGGCCGCCATTCATCTCTTTCAGGCTGTTGACGAAGTTTTCCGGCCGCTGCCAGCGGTTGGGGACCTTCAGGCCCATATATTCGGCGATGTCGCCGATGAAGCCGGTGCAGTTGGTGGTCTCGGCGTTCCAGACCGGCGAGCTCGCCTTCAGTTTCTCGATGTAGGCGAACACGCGCTTGGCGTCGGCTTCGTTCAAATAGACGCGATAGCTCGCGGTCAGATAGTCCGGGTCGAGATCGCCGTAACTCGCGCCGGTCTCCGATGGCACCCAGGTGAGATAGCCGAGCACGTAGGTCCAGGTGTCGCCGGCCGGCGTCAGGCCTGCGACCTCGACGGCGCGCTCGCTGGTCTTGCCGTACCAGACGAAGGCATGGCCCCAGCTCGCCGCCGTCCGCGCGCGGAAGTCGACGTAGTAGGGGCCTTTCTCCGCCCGCGTGACCGAGCGCCGCATCGCCTGCGGTGTGGCGCGCGATGCGGTGTCGGTCGACACAAGCGCACTGGCGTCGGCCATGCGCTTGTTCGACTCGTGTGCCGAAGCCGAGGTCATCGTGCATGCGAGCATGGTCGCGAGCGCGAGGCCCGCAAGGATGCAGGATCCCGATCGATCAGGTTTGTTCGTCACGCAATGCCCCTTCGACTGTCGGCCGCTTCGTTCGCTGGCGCCTCAGTAGCGCGCAGCGACCGGGCTGGGCGCCTTGCCGATCGGGGCCTTGCCAACCGGGCCCTTGCCGATGGGCATCTTGCCGATCGGAGCCTGCTCGGCCGGATACACCGGCACGGGCTGGCGGCGCGGCAGGTCCGCGGCGTTTGCAGCCGTCACCAGAGCAAGCGTCGCACCCAGAACAAATACAATCTTCTTCACAGTCATACCCCTAGCAGGTTTGGTCCAAACACGGCTGAGCCGTGCCCCCAGACACGCCTCCCACATGGGCGGCCGAATGCGACCAAGTTGCGGCACATCAGCGACATGTTGGCGGCATCTGTTGGGCGCGCGCAGATGTGATGCGTGTCGAAATGTTTCGGCGCGCCGCGCTGATCGTCAGCGATCGGCACTCAGCCGAAAATGCATCTCGATCCTTGCTGGCGACGGTTCGCTTGCGGTGCGCCACGGCGAGAAGCCGGGCGTGGGATCCGGGTCGGACGGAAGATCGATCGACCAGCGCTGCGTCGGCACATCAGGCAGCGTCAGGCTGACGGCGCGGTGGCGCGTCTTGTACATCAGCGAAACTGTCGAAATGATCGCTTTGCGGTCACCGTCATGCGCGCGCCAGTTCGGCGGCAACATGGCGTTGGCATAACCCGTCGCTTCCTCGACTTCGATATGCACGTCTTCCTCCTGGTCCGGCAAGCTCATGCCGGGGGGAAGTCGAAACTCGACCTGGAGCGTCATGAAGCCGTGGCTCAGATTGGGCGAGCGGATCAACTCGTACCATCCCCAATAGCCGAGCCCGGCCACGACGAGCAGCACGGTGATGGCGAACGGGAAGGACAGCCGCGTGGCGCGAGGAGGCGCGGCCTCGTGGGCTTCCGTGACGGGCTCCGGCGCAACATTTCGGACCAGACCGAAGCGCACGAACAGCCAGATGCCGGCGACCAGGCCGACCACGCCGCCGATCGGACCGATGTCGAAGAAAGCGCCCATGGCGATGCCGCCATCGCGGTCCGGGCCCGCCAGCATGACCACCAGGGCAGCCAAGGCGGACCAGCCGGCGAGTGCGCCGAGCAGGCCGGAGAGGAAACCGAGGATGAAGCGCATGTGCTGATAGTCGCAGGCAGATCAGTCCCGGTTCGAACCGGCTTACCCGATCCGGTTCAAGCTATTCCTGATCGTCGAGAAAATGCCGCCGATGTCCTTGCGCAAGGCGTCGAGCGCGTTGAAATTGTCGAAGACGCGGGCGAGGCGGTCTTCGACTTCGCGCTTGCTCTTGGTCAGCGCATCGACGCGCGAGGCGAGGGTGACGTCGCCGCTCGCCTCGATCTCGCCGACGGTCCTGGCGAGGAGATCGCGGGTCGAGCTGACCTCGGTGATCATGGCCTCGATGCCGAACACCGGCGCCTTCAGCGGCACGAGATCGGCCTGCGATTTCGACAGCTCCGCCTTGAAGGTGTTCAGCGTCGCCAGCGTCTCCTGCAAGACAGCCAGACGCCGGCGCGACTGCAGGACGAAATCGTTCAGTGCATTCTGGCGATCGACGAGGGTCTTGCCGTCAGGGTCGGTCTCGACTTCGGTGAGCGCGCGTTCGAGCTGGGCCTGGCGCTGGCCGAGCTCCTCGAAATCGAGCCGGATGCTTTTCAGGATGTTGGCGCTGTCGTCGATGCGGGCGAGGCGCTGCTCGATCTCATCCTTGTTTTTCGAGAGCGTCTCGACGCGTGCGCTGAGCGGCGCCTCGCCGCCGGTCTCGAGCTCGTCGACGGTCTTGGCGAGGCGCTCATGGCTGAGGCCGAGCTCGCCGATCAACGCATTGATGCCGGCATCGGAGGAGCGCAGCGGCGCCAGCTCGGCATGGGATTTCGCCAGATCTTCCCTGTACTGGTTGAGCGTCGCGAAGGTGTCCTGCACCGCGTTGACCCTGGATAGCAGTGCCGATACGTCGCGGCCGATGTCCTTGAGCCGGTCGGCAAGATTGTTCTTGCGATCGTCGGTCTCTAAGTCGAGCAGCGCGCGTTCGAGCTGGTTCTGGCGATCGCGGATCTCGGTGAAGACGGGCTCGACCGCGCGGCGCTGATCGGCGACCTTGCCGACCATCTCGCGCACCGACTGCTGGCGTCGGCGGATCTCGGCGAGTTGGTCGTGCATGTCGGTGGACTGGTTGCGGCCCTGCTGCAGCAACGCGCGCTGCTCGGTCTCGCCGAGCTTGTCGTGCAGTGCGGAGACAGCCTCCCTGGGATCGCTCTCGATCAAATGCTGGACGGTGGCGTCGAGATGATTTTGCAGGGCGTGCGCGACGACGACGTCCTCCCGGGTCTTCTTGAGACGGTCGCGCAAGCTGTCGAGGCGCCGGTCCTGGCGCGAGAGCCGAAAGGCCGAGGCGCCGATCAGCGCCAGCCCGGCCACCAGAAGCGCGCCGGCCGCGATGCGCTGCGGCATCGGCAGGGCGATGAAGGCGGCCGGCAAATGGGTGATGTCGTATCCGAACGCCTGCGGGGCGAGAAACGCGATAGCGGCGAGCAGGACAGACCAGGCAATCAGGAAAAACAGCCACATGGCGACGCCCTCACGCCCGCGCACATTTTCGCCATAATTGCTATTGGAGAGCGGAACCGAGATCAAGGGGCGCGCGGGCTGTCGGTCGCATCGGAAAGCGCGATCCACAGGCGGAGGCGTTGGCGGGCTGGTGTAGGGCGGGGAAGAAGCGGAGTGGGCTTTCCGAAATTTCGGGAGGGGGCAGGAACCCCCTCCGTCGTCATTCCGAGGGCGGCGCGAAGCGCCGAGCCCGGAATCCATCAAGCATTAGAGACGATGGCGAAATGGATTCCGGGCTCGCGACTTCGTCGCGCCCCGGAATGACGGCGGTGCTTACAGCCTGAACTCGTTGGTCAGCTCGCCGATGCCGTCGATCGCCACCGTCACAATGTTCACCGGCTCCTTCATCACGCCGACGCCGACCGAGGTGCCGACCGCGATGAGGTCGCCGGGGAGCAGGGTCATGTCGTGGGAGATTTTGCTGACCAGGGCTTGCGCGGAAAAGATCATGTCGGAGATCGGATAGTTCTGCCGCTCGGCGCCGTTGAGAATGGTCCGGACCGTGAGCTTGGCCGGATCGAGGCCGGTGGCGATGACGGGCCCGAACGGACCGTAATCGTCGATGCCCTTGGCGCGGGCCCATTGCGGAAAGGTGGGGTTGCTGGTCAGGATGTCGTTGGCGGTGATGTCGTTGACGCAGGTGTAGCCGAAGATGAAGCGGTCGGCCTCATCAGGCGAGACGCGGGCGCAGGTCTTGCCGATGACGATGCCGAGTTCGCCCTCATAGGTGGTCTTGCCGTCGTAGTAGGAAGGACGGCGGATCACCGCGCCCGGCGTCGTGATGGTGGTGGTGGCCTTGAGCAGATAGAGCGGCTCAGGCGGCTCGGGCTGATTGAGCTTTGCGGCGAGCGCATGAAAATTATTCCAGAGCGCGACGATCTTGCTGGGCGCGCAAGGAGCGAGCAGCTCGACCTCAGACAGCGCAAGCGTTCTGCCGGTCGCCGCGCTCCGGCCGAACATCTCGCCCTCATGCACGCTGATGCCCGACGCCGTCAGCGTGCCGAAGCCGGTGGTGCCGGCGTGGCGAAAGCGCAGCCATTTTGTCGTCTCGGTGCTCATCATGCCACCGCCAGCGCGCGAGGATCCGATGGCGCCGAAACGCCGTCATAGAGACCGGCGATGCGCGCGCGCTGGGTCACCATCGCCAGCACCGAGTCGAGCGCAGGCGTCGGGATCCTGGTGAGGCGGCCCATCTCCTGCACGACGGTGACGAGCGGGTCGATCTCCATCGGGCGGCCGCGCTCGAGATCCTGCAGCATCGACGTCTTGTGCGCGCCGACCTTGCGGGCGCCCTCGATGCGACGCTCGACATCGACGCGGAACTTGACGCCGAAGGTTTCGGCGATGGCTTGCGTCTCCATCATGATCGCGCGTGACAGCGCCCGCGTCGACGGATCCGTGCAGATCACGTCGAGCGTTGCGTGGGTCAGCGCGCTGATCGGGTTGAAGCAGACGTTGCCCCAGAGCTTCAGCCAGATCTCGTCGCGGATGCGGTCGAGCACCGGGGCCTTCAGGCCGGCCGCGACGAACAGGTCGGCGAGACGCTGCACGTCGGCGGTGATTTCGCCTGATGGTTCGCCGAGCGGGAAGTTGTTGCCATAGACGTGGCGGATCACGCCGGGCGCCTCGATCTCGGTGGCGGGGTAGACGATGCAGCCGATCGCGCGCTCGGCCCCGAGCTCGCGCCATTGGCGGCCGCCGGGGTCGATGCTCTCCAGCGTCGAATTCTCGTAGGCGCCGCCGTGCTTGTGGAAGTACCAATAGGGGATGCCGTTGACCGCGGTGACGAGGCGGGTGTGCGGCCCGAGCAGCGGCTGCATCTTCTCGATCACGCCGGTGATCGAATGCGCCTTCAGCGTGACGATGACATAGTCCTGCACGCCGAGCTCGGCCGCATTGTCGGTGCAGCGGGGATGGACGGTGTGCGTCTCCTCGCCGGCGAGCAGGGTCAGGCCACGCTCGCGCATCGCAGCGAGGTGCGCGCCACGCGCGACCAGGCTGACATCGGCGCCTGCGCGTGCCAGCTGCACGCCGAGATATCCGCCGATCGCGCCGGCGCCGTAGATGCAGATCTTCATGAATTCCTCGCGGGGACTAAGTGGGCGACTGGTTCGATTGATCAGGCCACAGGTTCTCTGCACCTCTCCCGCTTGCGGGAGAGGTCGGCGCGCCCCAGCCGATGCGAAGCATCGTCCCGAGCGCGTCGGGTGAGGGTTCTATCTTCTTGGGGAGTCTCCCTGGTGGAGACACCCTCTCCGCGACCCTCTCCCGCAAGCGGGAGAGGGAGCCAGGAGAGTTGACGCCTAGGCTGCCGCTTGCGGCGTGCCGTTGAGTGCTTCGTCAACCGCAGCAGCGATGTCGCGCATGCTGATGACGGAGACGAGGCTGTAGTCGTCGATCACGGGCAGGTGCCGGATGTGATTCCGGTTCATCAGGTGCCGGACGTGTTCGATCGTGTCTGAGGAGCTGCAGGAGACCAGCTGCTGCACCGAGACGAGCTGCGAGACCTTGACGTTGATGGCATTGGCGCCGTGCTCGGCAACGGCGCGCACCACGTCACGCTCGGTAAACATGCCGACCGCGGTGTTTCCTTCCGAGCGGACCACGTCCTTCACCACCAGCGCGCTGATGTTGTTGGCGCGCATCAGCTTGGCGGCGATACCCACCGTTTCGTTCATTCGCACCGTGACAACGCGCGGCGTCTTCTTGCGCAGAATGTCTCCGACCAGCATGGCAACCTCCCTGGGTGAGCGATGGGAGAAGTGTGGTATACATAATGCCAATCGTCAAGCGCTGGATTTGGTTGATCCGAAAAATCTTGCGGCAGCATTGCTGACGTTTGTCACCACCCGCGGAGGGGCACGGCAAAGAAAAAGGGGCGCATCGCTGCGCCCCTCTTTAATCGTCTTGCCGACCGCTGGCGGTTTACGCCGTCCCGGTCTTGGCACGGGTCTCGGCATTGGCAGTTGCGGGACTGGTGCTCTCGGCCTCGTTGCCCAGGATGAACGACCGGCGCAGCGGCTTGATCACGAACAGCGCCATCAGCGCGGCCGTCGCGTTCAGCGCCACGGCCACCACGAACACGGCCTTCCAGCCATAGGCGCTCGAGATCACGCTTGCCAGCGGGACCAGTAGCGATGCGGTGCCCTTCGCGGTGTAGAGCATGCCGTTGTTGGTGGTCGCGAACTTCGAGCCGAAGGTGTCGCCGCAGGTGGCGGGGAACAGCGAGTAGATTTCGCCGAACACGCCGAAATAGACCGCGGTCGCGAGCACGAACACGATCGGGACGTGACCGTAGGCCGACAAGGTCAGCAGCATCAAGGCGGCGGTGCCGAAGGCGATGAACATGGTGTTCTCACGCCCGATCGTGTCGGACACGAAGCCGAAGAACGGGCGGCCGAAGCCGTCGAAGATGCGGTCGAGCGAGATCGCGAACGTCAACGCCGCCATCTGGAAGCCGGCGAGCGAGACTGGCGTCGTGGCGATCTTGAAGTCGTGCGCGATCGGCGCGATCTGGGCCGCGGTCATCAGGCCGCCCGAGGCGACCATGACGAAAACCAGATACATCACCCAGAAAATGGGAGCGCGCAGCACTTGCGGCGGCGTGAAGTCGATCTTGGTCTGCGGCAGGTTGAGCTGCTTCTTCTTCGGCGGGATCGAGAGCCGCGGCGGCTGGATGAAGAAGGCGAGCACGAACACGATCACACCCTGGCCGATGCCGAAGGTGAGGAACGCGTGCTGATAGCCTGACGATGCGATCATGGCCGCGATCGGCACCACGGTGAGGGCCGCGCCCGCACCGAAGCCAGCCGCGGTCGCACCGGCGGCGAGGCCGCGGCGATCAGGAAACCATTTCAGCGCGTTGCCGACGCAGGTGCCGTACACCGCGCCCGCGCCTATGCCGCCGACGACTGCGGCGGTGTAGAGCAGGGGAAGGCTATCGGCGTAGGAGTTGAGCAGCCAGGAGAGTGCGATCATCACGCCGCCGAACATGATGACGATGCGCGGGCCGTATTTGTCGACGAACCATGCCTCGACCGGCACCAGCCAGGTCTCGGTGACGACAAAGATGGTGAAGGCGAGCTGGATCGCGGCGCGACCCCAATGGTACTTGGCGTCGATCGGATCGACGAACAGCGTCCAGCCATATTGCAGGTTCGCGATCATCGCCATGCAGACGATGCCCATTGCGAGCTGGAGCCAACGGAAACCGGTTCGTAGGGGCGCAGCTGTCACCGCGCCGTCCGTGCTGGACATCATCAACAACCTCCCAAGCGCCTGTCTGGTCACGACAGCCGCCGCCCATATGACGGAGTGTCGCAAATATTGTGGCTTATGGTCGCAAGCGCGGCACGCAACTTGGTATACCATATTCCAGAAAGCAAGCCCTATCTTGGGAGCAAGCCCAAGAAAAGTGCAGGGTTCCTTCGGGTTTACGGTATCAAGGTGTATTCGGGAAAATAAAAACGCCCGGCGGTGAGGCCGGGCGCGAGGCGCAAGCTTTATGTTGCGGTGCGAGGTCAGATGGTCGAATGCGCGACTACGGCCTTGCGCCAGGGTTTCAGCACCACGAGCGCCAGCAGCGAGGCCAGGATGTTGGCGCCGGCAGCCAGGATGAAGACATTGTCCCAATGGCCGGAGCTTTGCTGCACATAGTTCGCCAGCGGCACCAATAGCGCAGCGGTGCCCTTGGCGGTGTAGAGCAGGCCGGCATTGGTGGTCGCGAACTTCGCGCCGAACGTGTCGGTGCAGGTCGAGGGGAATAGCGAGTAGATCTCGCCCCAGGCAAAGAACACGAAGCCCGAGAGGATCACGAACCAGATCGGATCGTGGCCCCAGAGGTAGAGCATCCAGATGCCGACGCCCTCCATGCCGAAAGCGATGAACATCGTGTTCTCGCGGCCGATCATGTCGGAGATCCAGCCGAAGAACGGACGCGTCAATCCGTTGAGCACGCGGTCGATGGTCGCTGCGAAGGTCACTGCGGTCATGGTCATGCCGATCAGCGTCACGGGCACGGCGTCGACCTTCCAGTCGACCGCGATCGGCTTCAGATTCGCCGTCACCATTAGCCCGCCTGCGCCGACGATCACGAACATGAAGTACATCAGCCAGAAGATCGGCTGACGCAGAACTTCCGTCGGCTGGTAGTTGCGGCGGCTCTGCGCAAGCGCGGCATTCGCCACGACGTTCGGCACCTGGCCAGGCTTCGGCGCCAGCAGGAAGAAGGCGAGGATGCAGATGATGATGCCTTGTCCGAGGCCGAAATAGAGGAAGGTGGTCTGAAAACCGCTGTCCTTGATCATGGCCTGGATCGGCGCGACGGTCAGCGCAGAGCCCGCGCCGAAGCCCGCGGCGGTGATGCCCGCCGCAAGACCGCGCTTGTCGGGAAACCATTTCAGCGCATTGCCGACGCAGGTGCCGTAGACGCCGCCAGCGCCGATGCCCGCGATGATCATGCCGAGATAGTAGCCGTTGAGCGTGGTGGCCTGCGCGTTGACCGCCCAGCCGATCGCGCAGAGCACGCCGCCGACCAGCACGACGATGCGCGGACCATATTTATCGACAAACCATCCTTCGACCGGCACCAGCCAGGTCTCGAACAAAACAAACAGTGTAAACGCCCATTGGATCGAGGCGCGATCCCAACCGAACGTCTTCTGAATGTCGGGGACGAAGAACGTCCAGCCATATTGGTAGTTGGCGATCATCACCATCGCCGCCACGCCGATCGCCAATTGTGCCCAGCGATACGTATCGCTGACGCGTGCGGCTGAAGGGCCTGATGTGGCCTGCACCATGTCCGTCATGAATCCTCCAATGAGCGCTTCTGTTTTTTGAGCGAGCGTTGGCGGCATTCTTGTATTCATTATGCCAAGCATCAAGCGCGCGAGGCCCATTGTGCGCTTATGACGCAACCTCGTTCGCGAGGCTGCACGAATGTGCCTTATCCCAAATAGAAATGGCCCCGCAGCGCGGAGCCATTCTTCAAAAGTAGGAATTCGCAGAAATTACAACCGGCGCGACAATTCGACGCGCGGCGATCTCAGATGCCGCTTACAGGCCGAAGCGGGGCAGGTCGCCGTTCTGGTTGGAGATCTCGGCGCTCGCCATCAGGAAGCGGTCGATGGCGGCCATGAAGCGGGCGAACAGCGAAGCGGGGGGCGCGAGCGCGACGGAAGCGGTCTTGGACATCGGAATTCCTTTCTCAAGACAGTCAGTATTGCTGTCTCATTTCGAAGGATGTTCTATGTATACCAGATGCCAATGTCCATGCATGCCATTGCATAGCAGCATGCTTATACCGCATTGCAGCATAATGGTGCGTTAAAGCGGCCGTTCCGGGCCTAATACCTGCGAACTAGCGGCAATCGCCCACATTCCGGAGATTTTGCGGGAGAATCAGCTCTGGTCCTCATTCGTCTGGCTTGTCTCCAGACGGCGCCGGGTCGGGAACAGCGTCAGATCATATCGCCCGGAAAGCAGGCCCCAAAGCCCGCGAGGGGCGAACAGCATGACGAGGATCCCGAGGGTGCCGAGAAGGATGAGGTACCAGGCACCAAAATCGGCAAGGTAGCGCTGCACCAGGTAGAAGACGACTGCGCCGATGATCGGACCTTCGATGGTCCCGATGCCCCCGATCACCGTGATGAAGATGACATAGGCGGTCCAATCGAGCACCGAGAAGGCAGCGTCCGGCGAGATACGCGCCTTTTGAAGGTAGATCAGCGCGCCGATCATCCCGGTCACGGCCGCGGTCGCGACATAGACGGCGAGCTTGATGCGGGTGATGTCGACGCCGAGGCTCGCAGCCGCAGCCTCGCGGTCGCGGATCGCACCCAGCGCCAGGCCGTGGCGCGAGCGCAGCAGGAGATAGACGAAGGCGAGTGTGCCGACCACCAACGCCAGCGCAAGCCAGTACGAGGCAATGTCGCGCGCGGCGGGCGTGCGCACATCGAGCAAAGTCTTGATCCACTCAATGCCAGGCACGGACGAGGTGACGGATGGAGTAAGCGAGGTCCCGGTGCCGCCGCCGAGCGCCTTCACTTGCGCAAAGCCGAGACGATAGACCTCGGCCACCACCCAGGTGCCGATCGCGAAATAGGCGCCACGCAGGCGGAAGACGATCAGCGCCGTCGGCAAGGCGAGTGCTGCCGACACGATGCCCGCGACCGGAATCGCAAGCAGCGGATTGAAACCGGCGACCAGCGTCAGCGCGAACAGGACATAGCCGCCCAGTCCGACGAACGCCTGCTGGCCGACCGAGATCAGGCCGGCATAGCCCGCAAGCAGATTCCAGCATTGCGCCAATGCCAGCATGTAGAACAGGAAGATCAGATCCTGGATGAGATTTCGGCCGGCGAAGGTCGGCAGCAGCACGAGCACGAGAAGGACAATGCAGGCGAGGCCCGCGGCCGGTCGCGACAGGGCGTCCGCGGTCGCGATGCGAAAGATCCGCTTCGGCTTGGTCGTGTCGAGGTCCATCATCCCGCGCCTCAATCGATCGCGCGCGGAAACAGGCCGCGCGGCCTGAGCACCAGCACCAGGAGAAACGCGAGGTGACCCGACAGGATCTGCCATTCCGGATCGATGTGTGCGCCGATGGTCTGGGCGAGGCCGAGAATGATGCCGCCGGCAAGCGTGCCCCAGAAACTGCCGAGCCCGCCGATGATCACGGCCTCGAAGGCATACAGCAGCCGCGCCGGGCCGATGGTGGGATCGAAATTCGCCCGCAGGCCCAGATAGAGCGCCGCGATCGCGATCACGACGAACGCGATGCCCATCGCCATCGCGAACGTGCGGTTGACGTCGATCCCCATGAGCTGTGCGACGTCGAGATCGTCGGAGGTCGCGCGAAATGCCCGGCCGATCGACGTCCGATAGAAGATGAAGTTGAGAACCACGATCACGGCGATCGCGGACACCAGCGTCAGCAGCGGCACGACGCCCACGGCGATGTCTCCACCCAGCGACACGGAGGCAGTTTCGATCGCACCGGAACGCAGGCGGCGGCTGTCGGCCGAGAACATCTGCAGCAGCCCGTTCTGGATGATGATCGAGAGTCCAAAAGTGACGAGCAGCGGCGGCAGGAGGTCGCGTCCGAGTGTCCGGTTCAACAGCACGTGTTGAAGCCCGAAGCCGATCGCAAACAGGATCGGGGCTGCGAGGAGCACTGCGGCGAACGGGTCGACGCCAAGCTTTTCCGTCACCGTCAGAATGACGAAGGCTGCGAGCACGATGAGGTCGCCATGGGCAAGATTGACCAGCCGCATCACGCCGAACATCAGCGAGAGTCCGGTTGCGAACAGCGCGTAGAGGCCGCCGAGCAGGACACCCTGGATGATCGCGTCGAGAAGGCCGTTCATCGCATCAACCGAAATAAGCGCGGTGAATCTGATCGCGCGACAGCTCGCCGGGGCGGCCTTCGAGCGAGACGCGCCCCTCCTGGAAGCAGTAGACGCGATCGGAGGCCTTCATCGCCTGCACGATGTCCTGCTCGACCAGCACGACGCTGGTGCCTTCTGCCTTGATCTGCGGAAGTGCGGCGTAGATGTCGGCGATGACGATCGGCGCAAGCCCGAGGCTGATCTCGTCGCACAGCAGCACCCGGGGATTGGACATCAGGGCGCGGCCGATTGCTGCCATCTGCTGCTGGCCGCCCGAAAGAATCGGTGCGGCCGAAGCCCGCCGCTCCTTCAGGACCGGAAACAGGCCATAGACCCGATCGAGCGTCCAGGGTCCAGCAAGCTTGCGGCCGTGCCCGCCGATCAGAAGATTCTCTTCCACGGTCAGCGAGGGAAACAGCCGTCGCCCCTCCGGCACCAGCGCAATTCCGAGCTTGACGATGTCGGCGGCGCGCTTCGCCCCGATCGGATGGCCGTCGAGCAGAACGCTGTCCGGGCGAGACGGGATGAGCCCCGCGATCGCCTTCAGGAAGGTCGATTTGCCGGCGCCGTTCGCCCCGATGATGGCGATGGTCTCGCCTGCATCGAAGCCGAGATCGATGCCGTAAAGTGCCTGGAAGTCGCCGTAGAAGGCCGTGAGATTGTGTGTCCTGAGCAACGGCATGCCTCACGCCTCGATGCCGATATAGATCTGGTGCACGTCGCTCCGCTGCATGACCTCCTTCGGCGGGCCTTCCGCGATCTTGCGTCCGAAATTGAGCACGACGAGGCGATCGATGACGGCAAACAGGGCATGCACGACGTGCTCGATCCAGAGGATCGCGACGCCGGACTTGCGGATATCGCCGATCGTCGCGACGAGCTCGGCGCATTCGCCCTCGGTCAATCCGCCGGCGATCTCGTCGAGGAGCAGCAGTCTCGGGGCGCTGGCGAGCGCGCGGGCCATTTCCAGCCGCTTGCGCTCGAGCAGCGTCAGGGAGCCCGCGAGCACGTTCGCGCGCTTGTGCAGACCGAGTTGGTCGAGGATCTCGCCGCAGGCCTGCGCGGCCTCGCGCTCGCTCTTGCGCCGGCCGTGAACCGCGCCGACCAGAAGATTTTCGAACACGGTGAGATTCTCGAACGGCTGTGGAATCTGGTGGGTGCGACCGATACCGGCGTGGCAGCGTCCCTGTGGCGGCAGGCCCGAAAGATCGCGTCCGTCGAACCGCATGCGGCCGGCGCTCGGCGACAAGCCGCCGGCGATCAGGTTGAACAGCGTGGTCTTGCCGGCGCCGTTGGGGCCAATGATGCCGACGGCCTCGGAATGCGCGATCGTCAGGTCCAGATCGTCGGCCACGACGATCGCCCCGAAGCTCTTTCTGAGGCCGGCGATTTCCAGCAGCATGGGTCTTCAGCGCGCCGCGCGATCAGGCAATCGGCTCCATCTTGCCGCCGACGGGAATCGCCGGCGCCGTCCTGTTGTCGGTGATGACGATGTCGTACTTGCCGTCCTTGAACCGCCACTGACCGCCGACGAGCGGCGTCTTGGCGACATTCTTGGCGGCAAAGGGCGGCAGGCTCGAAGAGCCCCATTGCAGCTTGCCGACGACGGTATCGAGATTGGTGGCGGCAATCGTTGTGGTGATCGCCTTGCCGTCGCGATCGGGGGCGCGCTTCAGGACATCGACGGCGACCTCGAACAATGCGTGGACGAAGCCGATCGGCTGGGTCCATTGCCGCTTGGTGGCGCTTTCATAGGCGCCGGCGAGGTCCTTCGCGCTCATCCCCGTCAGCGAGGACTTGAAGGGGTGGTTCGGCGTCCACCAGACTTCGGAGGACAAATTGTGACCGTCCTTGCCCAGCGCCTCGACGGCGACCGGAAACAGGATTGCTTTGCCGATCGACGCGACCTTGGGCTTGAAGCCCTGCTGCAAAGACTGCTTCCAGAAGGTGGTGAAGTCGGGCGGCAGCACCACGCCGGTGACGATCTCGCAATTGGCCGACTTGAACGCGCCGATCTGCGCCGAGAAATTGTCGGTGAGATTCTGGTAGCGGCCCGGGTCGGTCAGCTTGTAGCCACCTTTGTCGAGCGCCGGCGGAAATCCGACCACCTTGTCGCCCCAGGCGTTGCCGTCGCCATCGTTGGGAAACAGTCCGCCGACGGATTTGTTGGTCGCGACCTGGCTCCACATGTTGGTGAAGACGGCGATGACGTCCTCGAGGCCCCAGAAGAAGTGATAGGTGTAGTTGAAACCCTTCCACGCCGGCGGCCCGCCACCGGGGTTCTCCTGGCGGCCGATGAACCAGGGTTGCCAGGGCGCGACCGTGGAGATGCACGGCACCTCCTCGATCTCGCATTGGGTCGACACCGGATTGGTGGTCTCAGGTGTCGATGCCACCAGCATGAGATCGATCTTGTCCTGAACGATCAGATCCTTGGCGACTTCTGCGGCGCGGTTCGGATTGGACTGGCTGTCCTTGACGATCACCTCGACCGGGACCGTGGCGTTGCCGACCTTGATGCCGGCCTTGGTCGCCTCCTTGAAATTGGCGAGGATGAAATTGTCGGCCTCGGCAAAGGCGGCGAGGGGACCGGTCAGCGGCGAGACGTAGCCGAGCTTGATCGCGCGCGTCTGGGCGATTGCCGGCGACTTCAACCCGACGGAGAGCGCGGCCCCGGTCGCGGCCGAGTATTTCAGGAGCGTGCGGCGATTGATGGAATGACGATCAGCCGAGCTGATCCTGCTGCTATTCATCTGCGCGTCCTCCCCTTTTGGATGCGCCGGATTCTCAGTGTGATTTGACACACGGGCCGGCGTTCGATATTCGAACATACGTTCGTAATTCGACCAGTGTCTTCTAGCGCCCAAACGGAGTCAACAGGCCGCCGCATGACGCAGCCAACAGAGCACAAGGCAGATCCGGGGCATCGCCAGAGCGAGCAGGTGCATCGCCAGAGCGAGCCGGGGCATCGCAAAAGCGAGCCCGACGACAAGGAGTTCATGACCACGCTGGCCAAGGGGCTGGCCGTGCTCGGCGCTTTCGGCCGTCAGCGCCCGTCCATGACCCTGTCGGAAGCCGCCAGCGTCGCCGATCTATCGCGCGCAACGGCACGGCGGGTGCTGCGCACGCTGACCTTGCTCGGCTACGTCGTGCAGGACGGCCGCAGCTTTGCGCTGTCGCCGCAGATCCTGGACCTCGGCTTTGCCTACTTGTCGACGCAGAGCTGGATCGATCGCGCCTTGCCGCTGATGCGCGAGCTCAGCGAACGGCTCGGCGAATCCTGCTCGGCCGCGATCCTGCAGGACGCGGACATCGTCTATGTCGCGCGCGTGCCGGCGCGGCGCATCATGTCCGCCGCCTTGTCGGTGGGAAGCCGGCTGCCCGCGCTGCACACCGCCTTGGGGCGCGTTCTGTTCGGCTATCTCGACGAAGCCGAGATCTGGCGAAGGCTGAAGTCGCAGCGGATCGAGGCCTACACGCCGCAAACCATCACCGACCTGCAGGCCTTGTTCGACCGTATCCGCGCGGATCGCGCGCAACGATTCTCGATCGTCGACGAGGAGCTCGAGCGCGGTCTGCGCGCGCTTGCCGTGCCGGTGCTCGATCGCGGCGGCCAGATCGTCGGCGCCATCAATCTCTCGACGCATTCGACACGAACGACCCGCAACGAAATGCGTGAGCATTTCCTTCCCGAGCTCAACCGCATCAGCGAGCAGATCTCATCGATGACCGTCTGAGCTGCACGCCCGAGCCGCCCGACCAGCCTCCCGACCAGCCTCCCGACCCTTGCCATTCCGCAGGAGCGGCCGTATCGTCGCGTCAAGTTCGAAATACGGACATGCGTTCGATAATCGAACAAATTGAGGGAGATTGCACGATGGCAGGCAAGACGCAGGGCGTCGGGGCCGTTCCGCCGGAGCATACCGGCAACGTCAAAGTCACGCGTCCGCAGAACGGCGCGGAATACCTGGACTCGCTGCGCGACGATCGCGAGGTCTACATTTACGGGGAGCGGGTGAAGGACGTCACCACGCATCCCGCCTTTCGCAACACCGCGCGCATGGTGGCCCGCCTCTACGACGCGCTGCACGACGACAAGCACAAGGACAAGCTGCTGCTGCCGACCGACACCGGCAATGGCAGCACCACGCACGCCTTCTTCAAGGCGCCGAAGTCGATGCAGGATCTGATCGCCGGGCGTGACGCGATCGCCGAATGGGCGAAGATCACCTATGGCTGGATGGGTCGCGCGCCCGACTACAAGGCCGCATTCCTCGCGACGCTGGGCGCGAACTCCGATTTCTACGATCCGTATCAAGAGAATGCCAAGCGCTGGTACAAATTCAGCCAGGAGCGCGTGCCCTTCATCAATCACGCCATCATCCATCCGCCCGTCGATCGCGACCGTCCGCCGAACGAGGTCGCCGACGTCTGCTGTCATATCGAGAAGGAGACCGACGCTGGGCTGATCGTGTCGGGCGCCAAGGTGGTGGCAACGGGATCGGTGCTGACGAACTACACCTTCGTCGCGCATCACGGCCTGATCCCGCTCCAGGACAAGAAGTTCGCGGCAGTGTTCATGGTGCCGACCAACGCGCCCGGCGTGAAGTTCATCTGCCGCACGTCCTACGAGATGAGCGCGAGCGTGATGGGCAGTCCGTTCGACTATCCGATCTCGAGCCGGCTCGACGAGAACGATGCCGTGTTCATCATGGACAAGGTGCTGGTGCCCTGGGAGAACGTCTTCGTCTACGGCGATATCGAGAAGGCGAACAATTTCTTCCCGCGCACCGGCTTCCTCCCGCGCTTCGTCGTGCACGGCTGCACGCGTCTCGCGGTCAAGCTCGACTTCATCAGCGGGCTCTTGCTCAAGGCAACGGAGGCTGCCGGCACCAAGGACTATCGCGGCGTGCAGGCCAATGTCGGCGAAGTGATCGCCTGGCGAAACCTGTTCTGGAGCCTGTCGGACGCGATGGTGCGCGATCCCAAGCCGTGGATCGGCGATTACGTGCTGCCGAACATGGATCCCGGCAACGCCTACCAGATCATCGCCACCATGGCCTACACCAAGGTGAAGTATCTGATCGAGCAGACGGTCGCCTCCGGCCTGATCTACCTCAACAGCCATTCCAGTGACTTCAAGAATCCCGAGATTCGTCCTTATCTCGATCGGTACTTGCGCGGCTCCAACGGCTACAAGGCCGAGGAGCGCGTCAAGCTGCTCAAACTGTTGTGGGACTGCATCGGCAGCGAGTTCGGCGGCCGTCATGAGCTTTACGAGATCAATTATGGCGGCTCGACCGAGGAGATACGCCGCTACTGCCTGTTCGGCGCGCAAGCCTCCGGCAATGCCGACCGCTTCAAGGGCTTTGCCGAGGATTGCATGGCCGAATACGACCTCGACGGCTGGAAGGTGCCTGACCTCACCGATCCCGGCGAGCTCAGTTATCACATGCTGCGAAAGTGATGATGATGCTGAGCGGCAGCGCCATCGATTCCAAACGCTTCCGGTCGATGATGGGAACATTTCCGACCGGCGTCGCAGTCATCGCGACCGAATGGAACGGCGAGCTGTTCGGCGCGACGATCAATTCGCTGACGTCGGTCTCGCTCGCCCCCTGCATGCTGCTGTTCTGCATGAACGAGGGCAGCACGACCGGAGCCGCGATCCGGCGGCGCGGCCTGTTCTCGGTGAACATTCTGGGCCAGCATCAATCCGAGCTGTCCCACCGCTTTACCGGGCAGTTGAAGAACCGCTTCGATGATTTGGCCCCGGCGTTCAGCGCCGACGGCCTGCCGCTGTTGCAGGGAGCTGCGGCCCGGCTGTGCTGTCGCGTTGCCACCGTCCACAAGGCTGGCGATCACGACATCATTCTGGGCGAGGTGATCTCGGGCGAGGAGTCCATGTGCAGTCCGCTCGTGTTCCACAAGGGGGCGTACGGGAGCTTTCAGCGCGCTTGAGAGATGACGGATCAGGGCTTGCCAGGGCTATGCAAAGCCGTTAGTGGTTCGCCCCCTTTTCCAAGCATCTCGCAGAGTGGTTCATGTCGAGCGCCTCGCCCGCCGTCTCGATCGGCATCGATTTTGGGACCAGCAATACGGTCGTGGCCCTCGCCGCGGACGACCGCCGGGTCGAGGCCATCCGCTTCGAGCACGGCGGACTGCGCCACAGCACTTACGTCTCGGCGCTGTGCTTCTGGGAGGACCGGCCGGGCGCCGGCGCCCAGGCTGAAGGCGGGCCGTGGGCGATCGAGCAATTTCTCGAAGGGCGCCACGTCTACCGCTTCCTGCAGTCGTTCAAGACCTTCGCGGCCAGCTCGAGCTTCAACACCACGCAGGTGTTCCGCCAGCGCTTCAAGTTCGAGGACATTCTGGCTGCGTTCCTGCGCACGCTGGCGCGGCATGGCGGCGACAAATTCGGTTTCGAGGCGGCGAACATCACCGTGGGCCGTCCCGTGCGCTTTGCCGGCGGCAATCCCGACGACGATCTTGCCATGCAGCGCTACCGCGCCGCCTTCGAGCGTCTCGGCGCCGGTCATGCCCGCTATGTCTACGAGCCCGTCGGCGCCGCGTTCTCCTTCGCTCGGCGCCTCGAGCGTGACGCCACCGTGCTGGTGGCGGATTTCGGCGGCGGCACCAGCGACTTCTCGGTGATGCGTTTCTCGCGCGCCGGCGGCCATTTGCGCGCCGAACCGCTCGGCCACGCCGGCATCGGCATTGCCGGCGACACGTTCGACTATCGCATCGTCGATCACGTCGTCTCGCCGCGGCTCGGCAAAGGCTCGAGCTTCCGCTCGTTCGACAAGGTGCTGCCGATCCCGAACAGCCACTACACCAACCTCGCGCGCTGGCACCAGCTCGCGCTGATGAAGAGCAACGGCGACCTGCGCGAGTTGCGCGAACTCGCGCGCACCGCGCTGAAGCCGGATCAGCTCGAGGATTTCATCACCATCGTCGACCTCGACCTCGGCTTCTCGCTGTACCGCGCGGTGTCGGACGCCAAGGTCGCGCTGTCGGCCAAGGACGAAGTGGACTTCCGTTTCAGGGGCGGCGGCGTCGACATCGGCGCGGCCATCACGCGGAAGAAGTTCGAGTCCTGGATTGCCGACGACATCGCGCGGCTCGGCGCGACCGTCGACAAGGTGCTGGGCGAGGCCCGCATCACCGCGCGCGAAGTCGAGAAGGTGTTTTTGACCGGCGGCACCTCATTCGTGCCGGCGGTGCGAAACCTGTTCGCCGAAAGGTTCGGCAACGAGCGGCTGATGTCGGGCGACCAGTTCGAGTCGATCGCCTACGGCCTCGCGCTGATCGGGCACAGCCCCGAGCCGGATCGCTGGACCGCCGACGGCGGGCTGAAGGCGAGCGCATAGGACATCATCGGGCGAAGCACGATCGGCGTGCTCCACCTCTCCCTTCGGGAGAGGTGTTTCGCACGCCATCTCTTGCGCTCGTTGCGGTCACTGCTTGATGTCGGGCTCGACCAGCCGCGCCAGATTGCGCAGCGATTCCTGCCAGCCGAGATAGCAGGCCTCCGGCGGGATCGCGTCGGGAATGCCGGCCTGCGTGATATCGAGCTCGGTACCGACAAGGACTTTCTTCAGGATCACGGTCACCTCGATGGTACCCGGCAGGTTCGGATCGTCGAACCTGTCCGTGTAGCGAAGACGCTCGCCCGGGACGAGCTCGAGATATTCGCCGCCGAACGAATGGCCGTTGCCTGTCGTGAAATTCCGGAAGGACATCTTGAAAGTTCCTCCGACCTTGGCCTCCAAATGGTGCACGGTGCAGGTGAAGCCGTTGGGCGGAAGCCATTTCGCCAACGCATCAGCCTCGACGAAGGCGCGATAGAGTTTCTCGGGGCTGGTCGTCAGAACGCGGTGCAGGCGGACAGTGCCGGGCATGGTTTTTCCTCATGAATTGATGGCCGTCGAGGTCTAGAGGCCGATCATGGCCTGAGGACGAACGAGGCGTCGAAGACCCGACATGTCGTCCCGGAATTTCTTGCGAACGTTTGCGGCGCGGCTCTGGGGCGGTGCGAAGGATTGTCCTGTTACAGGCGCCAAGCTGCCGCTGGTGATCTTCTCGCACGGACGGGGGCTGCTGCTGACGGATCCGCCGTTCGCCGTCGATGACGTCGTGAGGCCTTGACCTATGTCAAGTGTTTGAGGGTGCGAGCTCTCCAAAAAGGAGGGCTTCTTCATGAACGGAAGGCGCCGTGCAATGAAATTACTCCCGGCTTGCGCAGTGCTCGCGAACACGAGCGATGTGCCGCTGCCTATGTCGCAGGAGCTGCGCAGGCCTGACGTCATGGGCGCTCGCCGCGTCTTTCGTGTGTCAAAGAAGCGTCCGTTGTGAGGACCGAATACCTCGCACATCTCTCGCCACGTGGCCGCCTGAGCCTTGCGATCGTCGTGCTGGCGTCGATCGCCGCCACGATTTGGGCGCTGGTGCATGTTTGGCAGACCGCTCCGTCGCGCCACATCGTCCTGGCGTCCGGCCTGGAGGATGGCCTTCTGCACCAATACGCAAAGCGCTACATCGAAGTTCTGGCACGATCCGGGGTCACGGTCGAAGAGCGGATCACCAATGGTCCGGCAGACAATCTGGCACTGTTGCAGGATCCGAAGTCCGGCGTGGACATCGGCTTCACGCAAGGCGGCCTCTCGCAGGCGTCCGACGCGACGGAGGTGGTCATGGTCGCGAGCCTCTATTATGTGCCGCTGTGGATTTTCTATCGCAAGGCGGAGCCGCTGAACTACGTCAATGAATTGCGCGATCGCAAGGTCGCCGTCGGTGTTCCCGGCAGCGGAGCACGTTCGTTCAGCGAGTCCGTTTTCGCCCTCAACGGTCTCACGCCGGACAATGTCACGATGGAGCCCTTGAGCAATCTTCCGGCGCTGATTGCGCTGCGCTCGGGCGAGGTGGACGCCGTCGTCTTCGTCGACGGGGCGGACAATCCTGCCATCTGGAACGCACTTCGCGATCCGACCCTGAGCTTGCTGAGCTTCACGAGAGCAGAGGCCTATCGGCGACGGCTCAACTTCATCAGCACGCTCAAATTGCCGTCGGGTGTGATCGACCTGGCGGACCATGTCCCGGAACAGGATATCGACCTGATCGGCACCAAGGAGATGCTGGCAACGCGCAAGGATCTCCATCCCGCCATCACACTCCTGTTGGTCGACGCCGCAAGGGAGATCCATGGCCGGCAGGGACTTTTCGAGGAGGCAGGCGAATTTCCAAGCACGGCCCAGGTGGATCTGCCGGTTTCGACCGATGCCGATCAGCACAGACGCTTCGGCCGCACGATCCTCTACCAATACCTGCCGTTCTGGATCGCGGCGTGGGGCGAGCGTGCAATCATCATCTTGTTGCCTCTGGCAGCCATCCTGCTTCCGCTGTTCCACTATTTGCCTCAATTGGTCCGCTGGCATGTCCGCTCGCGCATCTACCGATGGTACGGCGAGCTGGCTCTGCTCGAGCGCGACGTTGCCGCGCGCACAGGCGATTTGCCGAGAGACAAGTGGGAGGCGGACCTCGCCCGCATCGAAGAGGCCGTCGCCAGAATACGCACGCCGGCCGGATTCGCGAGCGAGGCCTATACGCTCCGTGAGCATATCCGCCTGGTCCGTCGCGCCATCATCGCGCGGGGCCATTCGTCGCCCGCCGTGCAGCCGGAGGTTATCAGGGCATCATAGCCTGGGTGGGGCAGAGCCTGTGTTTTGGTCGCGGGGCAATCGCATATGGATTTTACGAGGATTGTCTGCGGCTTGCTCCCGCCTCTCCCACTTGCGAGGCTTTCGCGTCAAGCGCCCAAAGACATGGCGGCCGAACTGAGGCTGCTGCTTTCGGCCTCTTGCCGCCCGGCTCAACCCGGCGCCGGCTGCGCGGCGGCAACGATGCCCATTGCCGTGCCGGGATTCATGGCATCGATCATCGTCGTGGGAATGAGGATCGTGGCGCCACGCTCCTTGGTCGTCTCATAGATGATGTTCATGGCGCGCAGCTGAAGTGCCGCCGGACTACGCGCGTAGATGTCGGCGGCCTCCACGAATTTCTGGGCTATCTCCTGTTCGGCCTGGCCGAGCAGCACGCGCGCCAATCTCTCGCGCTCGGCCTGCGCCTGCCGGCTCATCGCGTCCTGCAATCCAGGTGGCACGCCGATGTCCTTGATCTCGACCGAGATCACGGCGACGCCCCAATCAGCGGTCTTGCGCCCGATATCATCGCGCAGCAACTGATCGCCCTGCTTGCGCTCGGCCAGCAGCGTCGACAAAAGCGACGATCCCACCATTTCGCGCAATGAGGTTTGTGCGACCTGGGTGATGGCTTGACGGTAGTTCGCAATCTCGAGCGCGGCCCGCTCGGGATCATGGATCTGCCAGAACACGATCGCGTCGATATTCACGGGCACCGTGTCCTTGCTCAGCGCTTTCTCGGCATTGATTTCCGTGGTCTGAATGCGCTGATCGAGCCATGAGGCCACCTCGTCGATGAACGGTACGATCACGAACAGGCCGGGGCCGCGAATTGCCGACAGCTTGCCGAGGCGAAGCACGACCGCGCGCTCCCACTGGCCTGCAACCAGGACGGCCTGGGGAATCAGGAATGCGACGATCGCGAGGCCAACTGCGACGGCATAGAGACCGCGAGAACCGCCGTCGTAGGCGAGCGAGGCGACGAGTGCCGCAGCTGCGAGAGCCACCGCTGCAAGGAGCAGAGAGAATCGACTTCCGCCGCTTACGTTAAAATAGTTGTGCATGACGACTATTCCTTCTGTCTTGCGAGGACCTTTATCCGATCGGCCAGGGCAACGGGATCGATGCCCGCGGCGGCGGCCGTAGCGAGCGTCTGTTTTGCCAGACCGTCAATCTGCCTGGCTTGTTCACGTACGCTGGTTGCGGGCGGAGGCGCCGCGACAAAGCTACCCCGGCCCCGAACCAGGGTGATGGCGCCCATTCGTTCCAACTCGTCGTAGGCGTGCCGGACCGTATTGAGGTCGATCTTCAAGGCAACTGCGACTTCGCGCATCGTCGGCATCTGGTCGCCGCTAGCCAGGACGCCCGCGCCGAGATTGCGCAGGATCTGGTCCCGAAGCTGGATGTAGATCGGAACACCCGAATTATCGAGACGAAGCGATTCTAGTAGTGTATGCATTGACTAGTACAGTACATATCAGTTACTATCTCGTCAACGCCTGTTTCATCCGCGCGAAGCCCGGACTTTTTCGCGCTGCTGCCGTGCCGAATTCCGAAACGACGAACCACTTCGTCAAGGAGGCGCTGCAATGACCACGACCTTCAGCACAACCGCCTTTTCCCCGACGACCCGAACGAGCCGGCTCATCAGCCTCTTCGGAAGATATCGTGACGACTTTCTGCAGTGGCGCAGGCGCGGGAGGCTGCGCAGGGATCTGTGCGCCCTGGATGACCGGGAGCTTCGGGACATCGCCATCGCGCGCGGCGAGATCGACTACGTCGTCTCGGGCCGCTTTGCCGATCTGCGGGAGGGCACCATGAACTTCAAAGTCAAGATCCTGACGACCGGCCTCGTTCTCTGTCTGTTGAATTTGGCGCCGGCCGTCGGCGCCGACGTCAAGCAGGCCAGCGTCAACGGAAAGCAATTCGCCTATGTCGAGGCCGGGCAGGGCGATCCCGTTGTTCTGGTGCACGGTGGGCTTCAGGATTACCGCTTCTGGAATTCGCATCTTGCGGTGTTCGCCAAAACCCATCGGGTCATCGCCTATAGCCGGCAGAACCATTTTCCGAATGCGACGAGCAAGGACGGTCTGCCCGACGGCGCCGCAGACCTGCATGGCGAGGACCTTGCCGCCTTGCTGGCCGCGCTTGGCATTACGAGCGCGCACATTGTCGCCCACTCCTCCGGCGCGCATGCTGCGCTGTTCTTCGCCGCCAACCATCCCGAGGCGGTGCGAACGCTCGTCATCAACGAGCCTCCTGCCGCGGCGTTGCTCGCCGGAGTTCCAGGCGGGGATGATGTTCTGAAGCAATGGGGTGCGAGGTTTGCTCCTGCGCGGCAAGCCTTCGAAAAGGACGATCTCAATGCAGGGCTGCGGTTGTTTGCCGAAGCCATCGGCGGACCCGGCACCTACGATCGGCGGTCCGAGAGCGAGCGCAAGATGATGGCGGACAACGCGTTGTCGGCCGTTGCGGATGCAATAACGACCCGCCCGCGCCCGGTGTTTACCTGCGACATGGCGAAGCGCATCTCGGCACCGACGCTCGTGACCAACGGCGATCGCAGTCCGGAATTCTTCCATCGCATCGTCGACGAATTGGTGCGATGCCTGCCTCGGCGAACTCGGGTGGAGATTGCCGGCTCATCCCACACGGTGCCGGGTGAAGCCCCTCAAGCCTACGACGAGGCCGTGCTTTCCTTCATCGCCAGCCACTAGAAGGAGCCAAGAGGGACATCAGGCCGCTACTGGGCGACGAAAAAGAAGTCTTCTTTTCCCGGTAGCGAGCAGTAGGTGTAGGGCTGACGCGCTCGAGGCCCGTCAAGCTGGAGCCGGAACCGCCGGACGCTTCACCAGCGCAAAGGCCGCGGCGGCCAGCAGGCACAGAAGTCCGGCGAAAAGAAAGGCCGGCACATAAGTCCCGAGCGCGTCTCTGCTGACGCCCGCGGCAAATGCCATCAGGCCGACGCCGAGCTGGTGAGCGGCAAAGATCCAACCGAACACCACCGGCCCCATTTCCCGTCCAAACGTACCGACCGTCAATCTGACCGTCGGCGGAACCGTCGCGATGAAGTCCAGCCCGTAGAGCATCGCAAACGCGCTCATCGTCACGAGCGTCGCGTTGGATTCCACGAGCCAGATCAGAGAGAGCCCGCGGAAACCGTAGTAGATCGCGAGCAGCCAGCGGTTGTCGAAGCGATCGGACAGCCATCCCGATCCCACCGTGCCGATCAGATCGAACACGCCGATCATGGCGAGCAGGCCTGCCGATGTCACGGCCGGCAAGCCGAGATCGCCGCAGAAGGGCACGAAGTGGGTCGATGTCAGCCCGTAGCTGGACACGCCACAGATCAGGAACGTCAGAGCCAACACCCAGAACACTGGGCGGGTCGACGCGAGGCGCAGGCCGTGAAAGCTGAGCGCCACAAAATTCCGTCGCGGCACCGCGGGGATCGGCGCCATTGCCGTCTCGCCAAGTGACGCCAGTCCCAATTCCTGGGGACGGTCCTTCCCGAGCAACAGAAAAAGCATGAGTGCGAGAAGAAGACCAAGTCCTGATGGAACGAGCGCGAGGCGCCAGCCCCAATGCTCGGTGATCCATGCGCCCATCGGCACGAAGATCAATGTGCCGGTCGCGACCGATCCGTTCAGGAGACCGACGACCAATCCACGATGGGTCGTGAACCAGCGCACCGAAATGATCGTGGCGAGCTGCAGGGCGGTGAGCCCCGGCGCGATGCCGAGAATGAGCCCGAGTCCCAGCCACATTTCGAACCGGTTGGTCATGAAGACCGTGAGCAGCAATCCCGCCAGGGTCATCGTGCCGGCGACCGCCAGCATCACCCGCGGGCCGTATCGCAGCATCATGCCGCCGGCGAACGGTGCCACCAATCCGAATAGCGCAAAGCGAAGTCCTTGCGACGCAGACAACTCGCTCATGCTGACGTGGAGGTCAGCCGCGATGTCTCGCATCAGGACACTGGGTACACCGAGCGCCGAGCTCGCAAACAGCCCATAGAGAAATCCCAGCGCAGCCATCACCCAGCCGTAGTGGATGTTTCGAGCCGCAGCCTGTCGTGCGATGAACTCAGCAAGCAAGGCCAAACCCCTTCGATGATGATGCAGTCTCTGGAAACGCCGAAGGCCTGGCCTGGGCTGGTCCCGCTCAAGGTGAAACCAAGGGTAGAGCAGAGTGACCCCGAGTCCAACAAAAAAGCCGCCGAAACCGGCGGCCTTTCAGGCTTGCGTTTCGTCGGGCGGACATGCCAGGCGACTGGCGCGGCTCCGGCCCGATCAAGGAGCGGCCCGCACGCGTCACTATTGCCTGTTTCGGTTCTTGCTGGCCCCTCTGAGCGGCGGCGTCGAGGCCAGCGCAGTTGCGGTATCGGTCATCTGGATGCAGGTGAGCAAATCGACATAGCTTTGGGTTCCGCCTGCCATGGCCTCGCCTTCGCAGGCGTCGCGGACAGTAGGCTTGGCCGTCGACCATACCGTGCCGAGTTGTTGCTGCGCTGTCGTTTCATCGCGCATGCAATCGGCAAAGCTTTGCGCCAACGCCAGTCCCATCGACTTGTCCGTTTCGGACGTCGCCTGGCAAAGCGCCTCGACCTTCAGCTCGGGAACGCGATCAGAAGCCGGTATGACCATTGAACCCGCAAGCAGTGCAAGTGAAAGCAGGGCGCCGTTCATCTGTGTCTCCTTGCTAGAATTGCCCCGGTTGCGCGGGCGGTGGGGACCAATCGGACCTGAGATTGTTTGGATTGGCACGATCAAACAGATCCTGTCCCAAAACGAAGCCGCGCGCGGCTGCAGAGGCAGGAGACGGCGAACCCAACACCTGAGCCCTTGCACCGGTTGGGCGAACGTAATGGTCCGCTGCATGGGCCGGCGGAGCGAGCCAAATTTGAAAGGTAGCAAGCACGGCAAGAAAGCGAACGCTCGTCATGGCTGTACTCGACGATCAAACAGGGATCGGATCGTTTGACAGTGCCCGCGCGCTGCCCGGACGCTGCAACCAGTATGTCCTGTCCAGGGAGCCACGGCTCCTCGGGATCGACGTTGATTCAGATCAACCGACAGAGCGCGCCCGGCGATGAAGCGCCTGTCACTTCGTGATGATGTGCTTTGTCGGCGTCACCGCCGGGGGCGGTGCTGCAGGCGAGATGACAAAGGTCACCCAGGCGTTCCAGCCCTCGGGCCGGTTTTCCGCGGCGAACTCCTTGTAAGCTTTCAGGTTCAGATAGCCTTGCATGTCGCCGACCGGGAAAATGAAGCCGACCTGCGGGCCGGCGGCCGCGACCTGCGAGCGGAAGCAGCCGATGCGATCGCCGGAGCCGCTGTCGCAGCCGAGTTGCTTGTAGACATAACCGACGAGACCGACCTGGACCTGCTTGGTCAGGAATTGCGAAGCGCCCCAGTCGAAATGCATGTCGACGCCGCTCTGATACTGCGTGTCGGTGTTCTTGAAATTATAGGTGAAGCCGAGCACGCCGGACAATTCGTGCCCCGTCTGCGGATTGAAATAAGTATAGCCGCCGCCGGCGTCGATCGTCCCATGCCCAAGCCCGATATTGGCGAGGCGGGTCGACTGGTAAGCCCCGACCGGAATATCGCCCGTGATGTAGGTCATGTAGTTGTTGACACCGGCGTTCCATCGCAGCGCGAATTGTGGGATCAGGTCGCCGAAACCCGTCACGGAGTCGCTGATGGAATCGGCGCGCGAGAAGGGAATCGAGGCGCCGCCCGGCAGTGCCAGTGTGCCCGTGACCAATCCATTGAGCGAGGTGGTATTCGCCCCGTAGATGCCGATCAAGCTGGTAGAGGCCTGACCGCCCAGCACCGGCGTCGCAAAAACGTAAGTCGCATTCAACAATCCAAGGTCGACATTTGCATTGACGTTTGCGTTCAGCGTCGCGGTCAGATTTGCGGGGATGCGGCCGATCTGAATTTCTCGCGCGCGGGCTACGTCGGCGCCGGCGGATACCGAGGTGTGATAGTAGATCGCGGCGGCCGTCCAGCCCGGCTGCTGAGGCGTGCCAGCGAGGCTGCCGAATGTGCCGGGAATCCAGAAGCTGATACCGCTTTCATCGGCCAAGGACTTGGTCGGTACTGCTGCGACGGCCGCAATTGCAATGGCCGCAAACGCCTTCATCATCCGCATGATGACTTCTCCCGAACCATAAGCTTCGCTCAGTGGGAGCGCCTAGTACGATACTGACGATATGACGAAGGCGTCGACGCTGGCCATAGCGACCTAGGGCAGCAGGACATTTTGGCAATCAGATGTAGCAAACAAAGCACAATGCAGCGCTATCTTACCTCCGAAGGGAAAGGATGATCGGGTTCTCTCGGCAAAGCACTCCATCCGATCACGTCGCGTAGAAAAGTCGCTGCGAACTTAAGCCACCATCTGACGCGTTGATTTATATCAACCCCTTTTCGATGCCGCGAGCAGATCATGACCCTTCATTTGAAGGGAGGAATTGCAATGAGCGCTGCCCGATCCTTCGTCTCTGCATTTGTGTTGACACTTGCCTTTTCGGCGCCGTCATTCGCACAGCAGACGCAACAAACCGCACCGCCACCCGGTTCGCCGGCAGCGACAATCACCATTCCCGGCAATCAGCTTCCGCCGCCACCGGAGAAATTCGGCGGGAAAATCGAGCGCGATGCTCGGGATTCGAAACCGTATTGGCCGGCTCGCGTGGTGCCTCCGAAAGGAGCGCCGAATGTTCTCCTGATCATCACTGACGACGCGGGCTACGGTGTGCCCAGCACGTTCGGCGGCGTGATCCCGACGCCTGCGCTCGACCGAATTGCGCAAAATGGACTGCGCTATACCAATTTTCATTCCACCGCGCTGTGTTCGCCGACGCGAGCTGCGCTGATCACGGGACGCAATCATCACTCGGTCGGCTATGGCGTGATCGCCGAGCAGGCGACCGGCTATCCCGGCTATGACAGCATTATCACCAAGGACAAGGCCACGATCGGCCGGATCCTGACCGACAATGGATATCACACCGCCTGGTTCGGCAAGAATCATAACACGCCCGAATATCAGGCGAGCCAGGCCGGCCCGTTCGACCAGTGGCCGACCGGCATGGGCTTCGAATATTTCTACGGCTTCATGGGCGGCGACACCAACCAGTGGCAGCCGGGCAACCTCGTCCGCAATACGACGCCGATCCATCCCTATGTCGGCAAGCCCGGCTGGAATCTGATGACGGCGATGGCCGATGAAGCGATCGACTACGTCAACCGCATGAATGCGCTGTCGCCCGACACGCCGTTCTTCATCAAGTTCGCGCCCGGTGCAACGCATGCCCCACATCATCCGACACCGGAGTGGGTGAAGAAGATCAGCGACATGCACCTGTTCGACCAGGGCTGGAACAAGCTGCGTGACACGATCTTCGAGAACCAGAAGCGGCTCGGCGTCATTCCGCAGAATGCGAAAATGACCCCATGGCCGAAAGACCTGATCAAGGAGTGGGACCAGCTCTCGGGCGACGAGAAAAAGCTCTTCATCCGCCAGGCCGACGTGTTCGCGGCCTATGTGGCGTATGCCGACAGCGAGATCGGTCGCGTGATCCAGTCGATCGATGATCTTGGCAAGCTCGACAACACCCTGGTCATCTACATCGAGGGCGACAACGGCACGAGCGCGGAGGGCCAGCCGACCGGTACGCCCAATGAAGTGGCGATGTTCAACCAGGTCACCCCGTCAGTCGAGGATCAGCTCAAATATTTTTACGACGTGTGGGGTACTGACAAGACCTATAACCACATGTCGATCGGCTGGGCCTGGGCATTCGACACGCCGTTCTCTTGGACCAAGCAGATCGTCTCGCATTTCGGCGGCACGCGCCAGGGCATGGCAGTCTCGTGGCCGGCGGTCATCAAGGACAAGGGCGGCATCCGCAACCAGTTCCACCACGTCATCGACGTGGTGCCGACCATTCTCGAGGCCGCGCAGATCAGGGCGCCGGTCATCGTCGACGGCATCAAGCAGAGCCCGATCGAGGGTGTCAGCATGATGTACACGTTCGATGCCAAGAACGCGAATGCGCCAACGACGCACACAACGCAATATTTCGAAATGTTTGCCGATCGCGCAATCTACAATGACGGCTGGATCGCGAGCACGAAAGTCCTGAGGCCGCCCTGGGTGACGGTCGCGAAGCTGCCGAAGCCCGAGGACTACCCTTGGGAGCTCTATGATCTGCGCAACGACTGGACGCAGACCGAGGACGTCGCCGCCAAATATCCGGACAAGCTGAAGGAGTTGCAGGCGCTGTTCTGGAAGGAGGCGGAAAAATATCAGGTGCTGCCGCTCGATTCGACGGTGGCGTCGCGTATGATTACTCCGCGTCCCAGCCTGAGTGCGGGCCGCACGAACTTTGCCTGGACCCGGCCGATGACTGGAACGCCCAACGGCGACGCGCCGAGCCTGCTCAACGCCTCCTATATCTTCAAGGTCGACGTCGATATTCCAGATGGCGGCGCCGAGGGCATGCTCGTGACGCAGGGAGGACGTTTCGGGGGCTATGGCTTCTATGTCCTCAAGAACAAGCCCGTCTTCACATGGAACCTCGTCGACCTGAAGCGCGTGCGTTGGGAGGGGCCTGACCTGACCCCTGGCAAGCACCTGATCGAGTTTGACTTCAAGTATGATGGTCTTGGTGCGGCCACGATGATGTTCGGCAATTATACCGGCATCGGCCAGGGCGGCACCGGCACGCTGAAGGTCGACGGCAAGGCGGTGGCCACGGAGAAGATGGAGCACACGCTGCCGTTCATCCTGCAATGGGATGAAGCGTTCGACATCGGCTCCGACACCGGCACGCCGGTGGACGACAACGACTATCAGACACCGTTTGCCTTCACCGGCAAGATCAACAAGCTCACGCTCGACATAGACCGGCCGAAGCTAAGCCCGGACGACGTCAAGCGCCTGCAGGAGGCGGCTCGGGCGGCCGGCGACGGTCCGTCCGCCGACGCCGGAAAGACGGCTTCGGCCGAACCACAAGTCGGAACCGTCGGTCTGAGTCTCGTCGACAAGATCCAGTTGCGGATCGACAAACGCGAGGGCTGCCGCAAGCAGGCGGAGGCGAAGGATCTCGGTGTCGTGGACCGGATCAAGTTCATTCAGGAGTGCGTCCAGCAATAATCCCGGGTTAGACCGGCGGGTAGCCAATCGGCTTCCCTCCGGCTCGATTTGCATGATGTCAGGATCGGAGAGGTTCATGAAGCCTAGTCGTTCGATCTATCCTTCGGCCGTCGTGCTGGCTGCTGCTGCCATGGTCATCGGCGGAGTTCGGGCGCGAGCAGCCGAAGAGACGGTGCAGAGCATACTCGCCGCGCAAATCCGCTCGCAGGGCTTTTCGTGCGACAAGGCGGTCGGCGCAGCGAGGGACGCCACGCGCTCGAGGCCCGATCATGCGGTTTGGGTGCTCAGATGCAGCAATGCGAGCTTTCGGGTGAGCCGCGCCCCCGACATGGCCGCCAAGGTCGAGCCGCTTCGATGATGGGTCGCGTGGCCTGGCACCGAACGGCGCGACATGCATAGCGTGGCCGATCTGATCCCCGCCACCCCGTCGATCGACCAGCTTGGCCGCATCATCGCTAATGTCGCCGCGCCGGCCTTTCTGCTCGGCGCAGTCGCCGCGTTCATTTCCGTATTGATCTCCAGGATCAACCGAGTGATCGACCGTTCGCAGTTCATTCACAGTATCCCGGCAAACGACTCCACAAGAGCCTTCCTGAAGGCCGATCTGCCCCGGCTTCGACGGAGGGCGAGACTTCTGAACAGATCATTGTTCTGTTCCGTGATCGCGGCCATCCTGACGGCTCTCATCATCATCTTCGCATTCATCGGCGCGCTCCTGCATTTCACCCACGAGTACGGCGTGGCCATCCTGTTCATGGCGGCGATGCTGATGTTCAGCGTATCCCTCGTCGATCTCGCGCGCGAGGCAAGGATCGCGCTTCACGACAATGACCTTCACGTATAAGCCCGATGGCAGTTGAACGACTGGAGCGGTGAGCTGACGTGGCAAGGGGCTCGCGAAAGAACCGCAAGCGCGACAAGGTCCGCGAGGCGCGAATGCCCGAACCGGATCATTCTGCACCGCAGCCACCGACCGTCCCGCATAGCCCGATGAAGCGGCGGATCGCCGGCGCGAGCGCGCTTGCTGTCGCAATCGCCGCCGGGCTTCTCTGGTTCGAAATGTCGAAGGTCCGGGTCCGGCCGTCCGCGCCCGCCGAACTGGCCTTCGTTGGAAGCGAGTCCTGTGCGGGCTGCCACCAAGCGGAGGCACGACTCTGGCTGAGCTCGCAACATCGCCACGCCATGGATCACGCCACCGCGCAATCCGTACGTGGCGACTTCAACGGCGCAACCTTCGACTATGCCGGCACGCGTTCGCGCTTCTTCCGCAAGGACGATAAGTTCATGGTCGAAACTGACGGGCCGGACGGAAAGCTTGCCACCTTCGAGGTCAAATACGCCTTCGGCATCGATCCGCTGCAGCAATACCTGATCGAATTTCCCGACGGCCGCATCCAGGCTCTCTCCATCGCCTGGGATACGCGACCGAAGGAGCAGGGCGGCCAGCGCTGGTTTCATCTCTATCCCGACAGCGCCATCACCCATGACGACCCCCTGCACTGGACGAAGCTGAACCAGAATTGGAATTTCATGTGCGCCGAGTGTCACTCGACCGGCGTACGCAAGGGCTACGATGCCGGCAAGGACACGTTTGCCACCACCTTCTCCGAGATCAGCGTCGGCTGCGAGGCGTGTCATGGTGCCGGCTCGCGTCACGTCGCCTGGGCGCGCGGCAAGCCGGCGTCGCGCGGCGTCGATGACGGCCTGCTTGTCTCCTTTGACGAGCGCACGGGCATCACCTGGTCGGCCTTGGCTGGAACAATGACGCCGACGCGCAGTGCGCAGCCAGGGGCGCTTCGCAAGGAGGTCGAGACTTGCGGGCGCTGTCATGCTCGTCGCGCTCAGCTTTCGGAAGACTGGATGCCGGGACGGCCGCTCTCGGAAACCCACCAGGTTGCGCTGCTCGATCGCCGGTATTTTCATGCCGACGGCCAGATGCGCGATGACGAGGAGACCTACAATTACGCGCCCTTCAAGCAGAGCAGGATGTTCGCCAAAGGCGTGACCTGCAGCGACTGCCACGACCCGCACAGCGCGACTCTGAAGGCCCCTGGGGACGGCGTCTGCGCGCAGTGCCACGCACCCGAGAAGTACCAATCGACTGCGCATCGCCATCACGCCGACGTCTCGCCACCGCCCGGCTGTCCGGCCTGCCATATGCCGGAGCGGCGCTACATGGTCGTCGATCGCCGTCACGACCACGGCTTCCGCATTCCGAGGCCCGATCTCTCCGTGCAGACCGGCACGCCGAATGCATGCAACGAGTGTCACCGCGACAAGTCTGCGATGTGGGCGGCCCGGCAAGTCGAAACCTGGTTCGGCACGGAGCGGCGCGGTTACCAGACCTGGGCGTCGGCGTTTCATGCCGTCTGGAGCGAGGCTGCCGATGCCCAAGCGCGGCTCGCCGCAATCGCCGGATCGGGCGACGTTCCCGGCATCGTCCGCGCCAGCGCACTCGCTGAGCTTCCGGTACCGGATTTGGACCTGATCCGGCACGCGTTGTCCGATCCCGATCCGCTTGTGAGACGTGGCGCACTCGACGGGCTGGAAGGGGTATCGTCCGAACAACTCTGGTCGCTCGCCTCCTCGCGGCTCAGCGATCCCGTGCGCGGCGTGCGCATTCGCGCAGCCGATCTTCTTGCGGCCACGCCGCCAGCACGGCAACCCGCAGCCGATCGCGATAGCTTCACGCGGGCCGCGGCCGAGTTCGTGGCTGCCCAGAGGCTGAACGCGGACAGGCCTGACGCCCGTACCGCACTCGGGGGCTTCTTTGCCCGCCAAGCCAATGCCGGTGAGGCGGAGATCGAATATCGTGCTGCACTTCGGCTGGATCCTTCGTTCACAGCCGCCGCCGTCAACCTGTCTGACCTCTATCGGCAGCTTGGACGCGAAAGCGATTGTGAGCAGGTCTTGCGTGAGGCTCTCGCCACGTCGGCGCAGGATGCATCTCTTCACCATGCACTCGGTCTGGCGCTCGTACGCCAGAAGCGCAACGAGGCTGCGCTCGATGAGCTGCGTCAGGCCGCGTCTTTGGCGCCGGGGCAGACGCACTACGCCTACGTCTATGCCGTCGGGCTCAGCGCGAATGGCCGGCGCGACGACGCGCTTGCGGTGCTGAAGGAAAGTTTACATGCGCATCCCAACAGTCTGGAGTTGTTGTCCGCCGCGCTGAACTTCAGCCGCGAGAAGGGAGATGTTGTAGCCGCGCTCGCTTATGCCGAGCGGCTATCGAAGCTCATGCCGGACGACTCGCGTCTGGCCGATTTCATCAAGGAGTTGAAGCGATAGCAGAGATTGGTCCTGGGTATCCACGCCTGCGGGAATGGCGAGCCGATTGCAGGCGTCACTGCTGATGGACGGCGCGATGATGACATACTACTCCTGTTTTGCCCGACGCCGCAAGAAAAAATTCGATAAATACGAAATTGCCTCCTCGGCCGACGAGGCCGGCTACTGTGCATGGGGTTGTTTTCGACTTTCGGCTTATGCTGGGCGTCGCACGGTCTTGCCGAAGCAAAAAGGGCCGCCCCGATGGGCGGCCCTTCCGTCTTGATCGATTTGCTTGCGCTTACTCGGCGGCCTGCTTCTGCGGCGGATCGAGCGCGCCCGACTTGTGGATCTCGGCGACCTGATGATCCGAGAAGCCGAGCACGGCGCGCAGGATCTCGTCGGTGTGCTCGCCGAGCAGCGGCGAGCGGGTGACGTCGCTCGGGCTGTCCGACAGCTTGATCGGGTTGCCGACCGAGATGTACTTGCCGCGGGTGGGGTGGTCGACTTCGACCACGGTGCCGGTCGCGCGCAGCGACTGGTCCTCAGCGATCTCCTTCATCGACAGGATCGGGCCGCAGGGGATGTCGTCCTTGTTGAGGATCTCCATCGCCTCGAACTTGGTCTTCGTCATCGTCCACTGCTCGATGCGGGCGAAGATCTCGTTCAGGCGCGGCAGGCGGGCTGCGGGCTTGGCGTAGTTCGGATCGGTCTTCCACGAGGGCTCACCGATCACGTCGCAGATCTTCTCCCAGACCGGGGCCTGGGTGATGAAGTAGATGTAGGCGTTGGGATCGGTCTCCCAGCCCTTGCATTTCAGGATGCGGCCGGGCTGGCCACCGCCGGAATCGTTGCCGGCGCGCGGCACGGCATCGCCGAACGGAATGCCTTCGCCGAACTGGCTGTATTCCTTCAGGGGTCCGTGGGCGAGGCGCTGCTGGTCGCGCAGCTTGACGCGGGCGAGGTTGAGCACGCCGTCCTGCATCGCGGCCGTGACGCGCTGGCCCTTGCCCGAATGCGTGCGCTGGTACAGCGCGGTGACGATGCCGAGCGCCAGATGCAGGCCGGTGCCGCTGTCGCCGATCTGCGCGCCGGTGACGAGGGGAAGGCCGTCGCGGAAGCCGGTGGTGGAGGCGGCGCCGCCGGTGCACTGCGCGACGTTCTCATAGACCTTGCAGTCTTCGTAGGGGCCGGGGCCGAAGCCCTTGATCGACGCGACGATCATCTTCGGGTTGATGGCCTGGATCTTCTCCCAGGGGAAGCCCATGCGGTCGAGCACGCCGGGGCCGAAATTCTCGACCAGCACGTCGCACTTCTTGATCAGCTCGGTGAGGACTTCCTTGCCCTTCGGGTTCTTGGTGTCGAGCGTGATCGAACGCTTGTTGTGGTTGAGCATGGTGAAATACAGGCTGTCCACGTTCGGGATGTCCTGCAGCTGGCCGCGGGTGATGTCACCCACGCCCGGGCGCTCCACCTTGATCACGTCGGCGCCGAACCAGGCCAGCAACTGCGTGCAGGTCGGTCCTGACTGAACGTGGGTGAAATCGAGAATGCGAACGCCCTCGAGCGCTTTGGTCATCGTCTATGCTCCGTACTCTGTCTGCCCCTGCACCCGCAGGGAATAAGGTTGAGGGGTGGACTTACTTCTTCTTCTGCAGAACGCTCTGCGGATTGAGGTTGCCGATGCGGCCGCTCTCCGAGCCCGCCGCCGGATCGATCACCGCGTTGATCACCGTCGGCTTGCGCGACGCCATCGCCTCGTTCACGGCGCGCTTGAGCTCGTCGGGCGAGGTGGCGTTCACGCCGACGCCGCCGAAGGCTTCCATCATCTTGTCGTAGCGCGCGCCCTTGACGAACACCGTGGTCGCGGGATCGGAGTTCGCGCCGTTGACGTCGGTGCCGCGATAGATGCCGTCATTGTTGAAGATGACGACGCAGATCGGCAGATTGTAGCGGCAGATGGTCTCGACCTCCATGCCGGAGAAGCCGAACGCCGAGTCGCCTTCCACCGCGAGCACGGGGTGACCGGTCTCGAGCGCAGCCGCGATCGCCTGGCCCATGCCGATGCCCATCACGCCCCAGGTGCCGACGTCGAGACGCTTGCGCGGGCGGTACATGTCGATGACGCCGCGAGCGAGGTCGAGCGTGTTGGCGCCTTCGTTGACGAGGATCGCCTCGGGGTGATCCTTGATCACGTTCTTCAGCACGCCGAGCGCGCCGTGATAGTCCATCGGCGACTTGTTGTTCATGAGCTTCGGCGCCATTTTCGCGACGTTCTCTTCGCGCTTGGCCGAGACAGCCTTGGTCCATTCGGCCGGCGCGGTCCAGCCCGCACCGATCGCCTGGTTGAAGGCGGAGACGACAGAGCCGATGTCGCCGACGACGGGCGCGACGATCTCGACGTTGGAGTCCATTTCCTTCGGCTCGATGTCGACCTGGATGAACTTCTTCGGCTGATCGCCCCAGCTCTTGCCCTTGCCGTGCGAGAGCAGCCAGTTCAGCCGCGCGCCGATCAGCATGACGACGTCGGAATCCTTCAGCACGGTCGAGCGGGCGGCACCGGCGCATTGCGGATGCGTGTCGGGGAGCAGACCCTTGGCCATGCTCATGGGGAGGAACGGCACGCCGCTCTTCTCGACGAAGCTCTTGATCTCCTCGTCGGCCTGCGCGTAGGCCGCGCCCTTGCCGAGGATGATGAGCGGACGTTTTGCGCTCTTCAAAACATCAAGCGCGCGCTTGACCGAAGCGGGCGAGGGGATCTGTGCGGGCGCCGCGTCGATCACCTTGACCAGCGACTTCTGGCCGGCCTCGGCGTTCATCACCTGTCCGAACAGTTTTGCCGGCAGGTCGAGATAGACGCCGCCCGGACGGCCCGAGACCGCGGCGCGGATGGCGCGGGCAAAGCCGATACCGATGTCCTGGGCATGCAGCACGCGATAGGCCGCCTTGCACAGCGGCTTGGCGATCGCGAGCTGGTCCATCTCTTCATAGTCGCCCTGCTGCAGGTCGACGATCTCGCGCTCGGAGGAGCCCGAGACCAGGATCATCGGGTAGCAGTTGGTGGTGGCATGGGCGAGCGCGGTGAGACCGTTGAGGAAGCCGGGCGCGGAGACCGTGAGACAGACGCCGGGCTTCTTGGTGAGATAGCCGGCGATGCCCGCGGCGTAGCCGGCGTTCTGCTCGTGTCGGAAGGAGATCACGCGAATGCCGGCGGCCTGCGCCATGCGGCCCAAATCCGTGATCGGGATGCCCGGCACATTATAGATGGTGTTGATGCCGTTCAGCTTGAGCGCGTCGATGACGAGATGAAAGCCATCCGTCAGTTCCTGCTCGGTGCCCGGTGCTTCGGACTTGGTCGCGGTGTTCAGCATGGGCCTTGTCTCCCTGGTCTCAAGTAGTGGGGCGAATTTTTCGCCCTTCTGGTGAAGGTTGTCAGGTGAAGAGTTACGTAAACAGTTCCTGGCCGTGCGCTTCGACGTAAGCGGCGAGGCCGAGGGTGTGGTCGCGAGCGCGCTTCTCGGCGAGCTCGGTGTCGCGCGCCTCGAGCGCTTCGATCATGCCGAGATGCTCGGGCAGCGACGTCGCGGTGCGGTCCTTGCGCCCGATCGTCAGCTGCCGATAGCCGCGCACGTGCAGCAAAAGGTCGTTGGTGAGGTCGACCAGGACGGGGGATTCCGACAGCGAGATCAGCGCCTGGTGGAAGGCGATGTTGGCCTTGGAATATTCCTCGACGTGATCCTCGGGCAGGCGGTCCTTGCCAAAATCCTTGAAATAGTCGCGCAGCGCCGTGATGTCCTTCTTGCGCGCGGTGGTGGTGATGAGGCGCGCCGCCATGCTCTCAAGCGCCGCCCAGGCGCGGATCATGTCGACGATCTCGCTCTTGGTCCGGCGCACCACCATAATGCCGCGGCGCGGCACGGTCTTCACGAAACCGTCCTGCTCGAGCATCGCGATCGCTTCGCGGATCGGCGTGCGGCTGACACCCAGCCGTTCCGAAAGCGCACGCTCGTCCAGCATGACAGGCTCCGGCGTCGAGTAGATGTCCATCTTGAGGATGGCTTCCTTCAAGGCGTCATACGCCTTGTTCTTGAAGCTGCTCTCCGGGGCAATACGAACGATTGCGATGTCTGCCTCGGCCATATTCGGCAACGCCTTGGTTGGTTTCCGCAGTGACACGACGATTCTCCTCTGATGGGAGTCGTCTTTTACAGGAATATTTACCGGAAAGTTTTTGGCATACCAAATGCCAGAATGTCAAGCTGCCTATTTTTTGCGGCGTTATCGAGCCTGCTCCGACTTGACAAGTTGGCTTCTGGCATACCAAATGCCATCGCTAGCCATTTTTGATCCAAGCTGGCGGAGTAATCAAGGCCTTTCGCCGCTCCGTTCCGCTAGGTGGAACAGAGCGCGATGATGGCAAGTATCACGGGCAGCCGCATCACGCGCGCTTTGCAAAGCAAGAACTGAAGGTCAAGGGAGAAGCTCATGTCCAATTCCAAAGACGTCGTCCGCAAGGTCCTTGACCAGGTCAAGGCCGACAAACGCACCAGCCTGACCGCCCCCGAAGGCAAGGTGGTCTGCGACGCCTACGGCATTCCGGTGCCGAAAGAGGGCGTGGCGAAGTCGGCCGGCGAGGCCGGCAAGATGGCGTCGTCGATGGGATTCCCGGTGGTGATGAAAATCGTCTCGCCGGACATTCTCCATAAGACCGAGGCGGGCGGTGTCATAGTCGGCGTCAAGACGGCCGAAGACGCCGAGAAGGCCTATGAGACCATTCTTGGCAATGCCAGGAAGTACAAGGCCGATGCCAAGATCGAGGGCATCCAGGTGCAGCAGATGCTGGCCGGCGGCACAGAGGTCATCGTCGGCTCGATCACCGACGGCTCGTTCGGCAAGCTGGTCGCCTTCGGTCTCGGCGGCGTGCTGGTCGAGGTCTTGAAGGACATCACCTTCCGCCTCGCGCCCGCGACCAAGGAAGACGCACTGTCGATGCTCGATGGCATCCAGGCGCACGAGATTCTCAAGGGGGTTCGCGGCGGCGAGCCAGTGAACCGTGCAGCACTTGCCGACGTCATCGTCAAGGTCTCGCAGCTCGTCACCGACTTCCCTGAGATCGTCGAGCTCGACCTCAACCCTGTGTTCGCCACCGCCAAGGACGCCGTTGCCGCCGACGTTCGCATCGTCGTCGACTTCGCCTACAAGCCCAAGCCGAAGCCGCGTCCGACCGAAGAGATCGTTGCGGCCATGAGCCGCATCATGCAGCCGAAGGCAGTCGCTGTGGTCGGCGCTTCCGCCGAGGATGGCAAGATCGGCAACTCCGTGATGAAGAACCTCATCAACGGCGGCTACAAGGGCGAGATCTATCCGATCCATCCGAAGGCGGCCGAGATCCTCGGCTATAAGGCCTACAAGAGCGTGAAGGATGTGCCCGGCGTGATCGACACGGCCGTGTTCGCGATCCCCGCGAAGTTCGTGGCCGCCGCGCTCACCGAATGCGGTGAGAAGAAGATTCCGGGCGCGGTGCTGATCCCGTCCGGCTTCGCTGAGGCCGGCGCGCCGGAGCTGCAAGCGGAGATCGTCGAGGTCGGCAAGAAGTACGACATCCGCCTGATGGGGCCGAACATCTACGGCTTCTATTATACGCCGGCGAACCTCTGTGCGACCTTCTGCACGGCCTATGACGTCAAGGGCCACGCGGCGCTGTCCTCCCAGTCGGGCGGCATCGGCATGGCGATCATCGGCTTTTCGCGCTCGGCCAAGATGGGCGTCTCCGCGATCGTCGGCCTCGGCAACAAGTCCGACATCGACGAGGACGATCTGCTCGCTTTCTTCGAGCAGGATCCGAACACCAACCTGATCGCGCAGCACTGCGAGGACCTCAAGGATGGCCGCGCCTTCGCGGAAGCCGCCAAACGGGTCTCCAAGAAGAAGCCGGTCGTCGTGCTCAAGGCCGGCCGCACCTCGGCCGGCGCCAAGGCCGCCTCGTCGCACACCGGCGCGCTCGCCGGCAACGACAAGATCTATGAGGACGTGCTGGCGCAGTCCGGCGTGATCCGCGCCCGCAGCCTGCGGCAGCTGCTCGAATTCGCCCGCGGCGTGCCGGTACTGCCGACGCCGAAGGGCGAGAACGTGCTGATCATCACCGGTGCCGGCGGCTCGGGCGTGCTGCTGTCGGACTCCTGCGTCGACAACGGCCTGTCGCTGATGTCGATGCCGCCGGATCTCGATGCGGCCTTCCGCAAGTTCATCCCGCCGTTCGGCGCGGCCGGAAATCCTGTGGATATCACCGGCGGCGAGCCGCCGATCACCTACGTCAATACGGTGAAGCTCGGCCTGTCGGATGAGCGCATCCATTCGCTGATCCTCGGCTACTGGCACACCATCGTCACGCCGCCGATGGTGTTCGCCCGCAACATGGTCGAGGTGAAGAAGGAGATGGAGGCCAAGGGCTTCGTGAAGCCGATCGTGGCTTCGCTGGCCGGCGACGTCGAGGTCGAGGAAGCCGCCGAATATCTCTACCAGAACGGCATCCCGGCCTATGCTTACTCGACCGAACTTCCGGTCGAGGTGCTCGGCGCCAAGTACAAGTGGGCGCGCGGCGCGGGCCTGCTCTGAACGTAGTCTCTCCAGTGATCCCGGGGCGCCGCGAAGCGTCGAACCCGGGATTTCGAGATCCCGGGGACGCGCTCTTGCGCGTCCCGGAATGACGCCAGCCACAGCGGCAGGTCGCGATGGGCAAGAACGTGATCCGGCGCAAATCGCTCGACGCACGATCGGCAGCAGACGCCGATCGTGACGGCGGCGTGCAGTCCGTCGACCGTGCACTGTCGATCCTGGAAACATTGGCCGAAGACGACGAAGGCTATCGCCTCAGCGACCTCGCCGTTCGCACCGGCCTGTCGGCTTCCACCGTGCACCGCCTGCTGGCGACGCTGGAAAGCCGCCGCTTCGTTCAGTTCGACCGCGCCGAATCCAAATGGCATGTCGGTGTGCGCAGCTTCACCGTGGGTGCTAGCTTCGCGCGGAGGCGCAATTTCACCGCGCAGGCGATTCCGTACCTCCGCAAGCTGCGCGATCTGACCCGCGAGACCGCCAACCTTGCCGTGGTCGACGACGAGTTCATCATCGTGCTGACCCGCATGGAAAGCCGCGAGATCATGCGCTCGCTGACCAAGGTCGGCGGTCGCGTTCCCATGGTCACGTCGGGCGTCGGCAAGGCGGTGCTTGCGACCTATTCCGACGAGGACGTTGGCGCCGTCATCCGCCATCACGGCATGCCCCGCCTCACCGAAAAATCCATTGTGCGGCCGAGCGACCTGTTCAAGGAGCTCGCGACGATCCGCAAGCAAGGTTTTGCGGTGGACGACGAAGAGGCCGAGATGGGCCTGCGCTGCGTCGCCGCCGTGGTCTACAACGCGCTGGTAGAGCCGCTCGCCGCGATCTCCGTCTCGGGCCTGACCAGCCGCATCACCGACCAGCGATTGCCTGAGGTTGGCCGGATGGTGCGGGAGGTGGCCGCGGAACTGACGGCCGCGCTCGGGGGGATGACCCCGGCGGTGAAACCGGCCTGAGCCGGGTTTGCGGTCGGTCGTGACCCGCTGAAGGAAATCAGGTCTGGCGGCAAGAGCCCCAACATCGGTATATCCATCCCCCGTTGTCGCGTCCTTATGGGGAATGTCATGCCTTCCGAGCTCCGTTCGCCCCGTCTCGCTGTTCTGATTGACGCCGACAATGCATCCGCAAAGATCGCCGATGGACTGTTCGAGGAGATTGCCAAGATCGGCGAGGCCAGCGTTCGCCGCATCTATGGCGACTTCTCCAGTGCGCGATCCAGGGGGTGGGCTGACATCCTATCGAAGCACGCCATCATCCCACAGCAGCAGTTCGCCTATACGACGGGAAAGAACGCCTCCGACATAACCTTGGTCATCGACGCAATGGACCTGCTTCACAGCGGCCGGTTCGATGGCTTCTGCCTGGTGTCGTCCGACAGCGACTTCACCCGTCTGGCCGCCCGCATCCGGGAGCAGGGCGTCGATGTCTTCGGGTTCGGCGAACACAAGACACCGGAAAGCTTCAGGCAGGCCTGCCGAAGATTTGTCTACACAGAGAACCTGCTCGCGGTCCCGGCGAACACCCAGGATGTCGCGTCAAGATCGACATCGCTTCAGCCGCCGGATGCCGCGACGCCCATCATCAAGAAGGTCATCACCCAGATGGAAAGCGAAGACGGCTGGGTGACGCTCGGGGAAGTCGGCCGGCAGCTCGCCAATCTGGCTTCCGATTTCGATCCGAGGACCTTTGGCTTCCGCAAGCTGAGTGATCTCGTGCGAAAGACGAATTCGTTCGAAATTGACGAGTTAAAGGGCCGGTCGATGCGGATTCGGGTCAAGCCGACCGCCACGCCACCGCCGAGAAGGCGGAACTCGCGCCGACCTGCAAGGTCGGTGACGGCAGGCGGTTCACCGCCCAAGGCGTAAGCAGGGCGTGCCGTTATATTTGAGCTTGCCCAGTTTGGCGCGGGGCGTAACCATCGTCCGACCGTAACGCCCTGCGAGAGTCCCGATGACCAAACTGACCCGTTTTGCCGTCGCCCCGCTGCATACGATGACACGCCGTCTCGCCGATGTCGCCTCCGCGCGGCTCGCGCCCGACCTTGTCATCTCAGGCGCGCGGATGCTCTCGACCTATTCCGAGCGGATCCATCCGGGACGCGAGATCTGGATCGCAGGCGGTCGCATCGCCGCTGTGAAACCGGGCGGAACGGCGAAGAAGATGTGGAGCGACGTGCCGCTGTATGACGTCGGCGGCGGGATCATCGCGCCAGGGCTGGTCGATCCGCATATTCACATCGAATCTTCGATGGTGACGGCCTGCGCCTACGCCGAGGCCGCGCTGCTCAACGGGACCACCACGATCTTCTGCGATAGCCACGAGATCGGCAACGTCATGGACGTCGCAGGCGTCGAGGCGATGCTGGAGGATGCGCGCCAGGCGCCGCTGTCGATCTTTTTGACCGTGCCGAGCACGGTGCCGGCAACCTCGGCCGAGCTGGAAACCGCCGGCGGGGACCTCACGCCCGATAAGATTGCCGGTCTGTTCGATCGCTGGCCTGAAGCAGTCGCGCTCGGCGAGAAGATGGATTTCGTGCCTGTCACCATGGGCGACGAGCGCAGCCATGCAATCCTCGCGGCGGCCCTCAAGCGTGGACGGCCGGTGTCGGGCCATGTTTACGGCCGCGAATTCGTCGCGGCCTACGCGGCTTCAGGCGTCACCGATACGCACGAAGCGATCGACCGTGACATCGCCGACGATCTGCTCGATGCCGGCGTCTGGGTGTTCTTGCGCGGGGGACCGCCGACCACACCGTGGCATTCGCTGCCGCAGGCGATCCGGACGATCACTGAGTTGGGGGCTTCGCACAAGCGCACCGCCGTCTGCACCGACGACCGCGATGCCGACGATCTTCTGCTGTTCGGCCTCGACTGGGTGGTGCGCGAGGCGGCGAAGGCGGGGATGTCGCCGGAGCAGGCCTGGTCGATGGGTTCGCTGCACGGCGCCACCCGCTTCGGCATGGAGGGAGACATCGGAGGGCTCGGCGGCGGCCGCCGCGCCGATCTGGTGCTGATGGACGATAATCTCAAGCCGCAATCGACCTGGTACGGCGGCGAACTGGTGGTGGAGAACCGCAAGATCACGCCGCTTCTCGATCAGGCGTTGTCTGAGCGCTACCAATATCCGAAGGCGGCCTACGCGACCGTGAAGCTGCCCGAGAAGCTCAAGCTGACGCCGGAGCTGCCGGCAAAGGCGTGCACCGTCAACGCCATCAAGACGGCGTTGCCCGGCATTACGCTGATCCACGAGAAGGTCGCGATCGAGCCGGCCAAGGACTGGCCGTCGTTGCTCGCGCGCTACGGCCTGTGCTTCGTCACGGTGGTCGAGCGCCACGGCAAATCGGCCGGCAACGTCGCTTACGGCCTGCTGAAGGATTTCGGCCTGAAGCGCGGCGCGGTCGCCTCCAGCGTCGGCCATGACAGCCACAACCTCATCGTCGCCGGAACCAATGAGGCCGATATGCAGGCGGCGATATCGGCGATCAAGGAAAAGCAGGGCGGCGTCTGCGTCGTCGCCGACGGCCAGGTGAGGGCGCTTGTACCGCTTCCGATCGCGGGGCTCTTGTCCGACAAGCGCGTCACTGAGGTGGCCGAAGAGGTCAAGGTCTTGAAGAAGGAGTGGACTGATGCCGGCTGCACCATCCCTTACATGGGCTTCAATTTGATTCCGCTATCGGTCATTCCGGAAATTCGCATCACCGACAAGGGCCTCGTGCTGGTGCCGCAGATGGAGCTGGCGCCGCTTTTCGAGTAAGCAGCTTTCACGCATTGCTCGATCTAACCGATTGAGACCGCCGCGTTTTTCCAGCGGTTGCCGCATCGTGGAAAATAAAATCGATCTCGTTGAGATCGCATCCCGCGCGCCCGATGATCTCGCTCGCTGACGCAACTTGAGCGAGGTCCGATATGGCGAAGATGCGAGCCGTCGATGCAGCCGTGCGAATCCTGGAGAAGGAGGGCATCTCAACCGCCTTCGGTGTTCCCGGAGCCGCAATCAATCCGCTTTACTCGGCGCTGAAGAAGCGGGGCTCGATCCGTCACATCCTGGCGCGGCACGTCGAGGGTGCCTCGCACATGGCCGAGGGCTATACGCGGGCCAAGGCCGGCAATATCGGCGTCTGCATCGGCACCTCGGGGCCGGCCGGCACCGACATGATCACCGGTCTCTATTCGGCGATCGCCGATTCCATTCCGATCCTCTGCATCACCGGGCAGGCGCCACGCGCGCGGCTCTACAAGGAAGACTTTCAGGCCGTCGACATCGAATCGATTGCAAAGCCCGTGACCAAATGGGCGGTGACCGTGCGCGAGCCGGCGCTGGTGCCGCGCGTGTTTAGCCAGGCCTTTCATGTGATGCGATCGGGCCGGCCCGGGCCGGTGCTGATTGACATGCCGATCGACGTGCAACTCGCCGAGATCGAATTCGACGACGAGACCTATGAGCCGCTGCCGGTCTACAAGCCCACCGCTACGCGCAAGCAGGTCGAGAAGGCGCTGGAGATGCTCAATGCCGCCGAGCGGCCGCTGATCGTGGCGGGCGGTGGCGTCATCAATGCCGACGCCTCGGACCTGCTGGTCGAGTTCGCCGAGATCGCGAATGTCCCTGTTGTCCCGACGCTGATGGGGTGGGGCGCAATCCCCGACGATCACGTGCTGATGGCGGGCATGGTCGGGCTCCAGACCAGCCACCGCTATGGCAACGCCACGCTGCTGGAATCCGATTTCGTGCTCGGCATCGGCAACCGCTGGGCCAACCGTCATACCGGGTCAGTCGAGACTTACACCAAGGGCCGCACCTTCGTGCATGTCGACATCGAGCCGACGCAGATCGGGCGCGTGTTCAACCCCGATCTCGGCATCGTCTCGGACGCGAAAGCCGCGCTCGAGCTCTTCGTCACCGTCGCCAGGGAGTGGCGCCGGTCAGGCAGGCTCCGCGAGCGCCAGGCGTGGCCCGCTTCCTGCCGCGATCGCAAGAAGACCATGCTGCGCAAGAGCCATTTCGACAACGTCCCGATCAAACCGCAACGCGTCTATGAGGAAATGAACAAGGCGTTCGGCCGCGATACGACTTATGTCACCGTGATCGGCCTGTCGCAAATCGCGGGCGCGCAGTTCCTCGGCGTCTACAAGCCGCGCAACTGGATCAATGCCGGGCAGGCGGGGCCGCTCGGCTGGACACTGCCGGCAGCGCTCGGCGTCCGTGCGGCGTGCCCGGATCGCGACATCGTCGCGCTCTCAGGCGACTACGATTTCCAGTTCCTGATCGAGGAGCTTGCGGTCGGGGCGCAGTTCAATCTGCCCTACATCCATGTCGTCGTGAACAATTCCTATCTCGGCCTGATCCGCCAGGCCCAGCGCGGCTTCGAGATGGATTATCATGTTCAGCTCTCCTTCGAGAACATCAACGCGCCCGAGATCGGCGTCTACGGCGTCGACCATGTCGCGGTCGCCGAAGGGCTGGGCTGCAAGGCGATCCGCGTCACCGATCCCAAGGACACGCAAGCTGCATTCGCGACCGCGCGCGAATTGATGAAGCAGCACCGCGTGCCAGTCGTGGTCGAATTCATCCTCGAACGCGTCACCAACATCGCGATGGGCACCGAGATCGACAACATCGTCGAGTTCGAGGAGGTGCTGGATCTGCCGCTCGACGAGGTCGGGTCTGCGCGGCCCGGCGTTTTGCAACCGGCGGAATAGAGGGAACGCATCATGCCGAGATTCGCCGCCAACCTCACCATGCTCTTCAACGAGATGCCGTTCATCGACCGCTTTGCCGCGGCGAAGGCGGCTGGCTTTGCCGGGGTCGAATATCTCTTTCCCTACGATTTCGACAAGGCGCAGCTGCGCGAACAGCTCGATGCCCACGGACTGAGCCAGGTGCTACACAATCTGCCGGCCGGCAATTGGGCCGCCGGCGAGCGCGGCATCGCGATCATGCCCGATCGCACCGCCGAATTCCGCGATGGCGTATTCCGCGCCATCGACTACGCCAAGGCGCTCGATTGCGAGCTGCTCAACTGCCTCGTCGGCATTGCGCCTGTCGACGCCGATCCAGGCGAACTGCAGGAGACGCTGGTCGGAAACCTGCGCTTTGCCGCCTCGACGCTCGCCCGCGAGAACATCAAGCTGTTGGTCGAGCCGATCAACACGCTCGACATTCCCGGCTTCTTCCTCAACGGCACGGAGCAGGCGATCCAGCTGATCTCCGACGTGCGGTCGAACAATCTGTTCGTCCAGTACGACATCTATCACATGCAGATCATGGAGGGCGATCTCGCCCGCACCATGCAGGAATACCTGCCTCAGATCGCCCACATCCAGCTCGCCGACAATCCCGGCCGGCATGAGCCCGGCACCGGAGAGATCAACTATCCCTTCCTGTTCCGCCATCTCGACGCGATCGGCTATCGCGGCTGGATCGGCTGCGAATACAAGCCGCGCACCACGACGCTGGAAGGCCTGTCCTGGCACGCCGCGCAGACCTTTGAGACCTGAGACCGTAGCTACGCCGCCGGTGCGCTCCCTCTCCCGCAAGCGGGAGAGGGTTGGGGAGAGGGTATCTCGGCAATGGGACCGCTGAGGTACACCGAGAAAATCCCCAAGAGGAGAAAGCCCTCACCCGGCGCTGTGCGCCGACCTCTCCCGCAAGCGGGAGAGGTGCACCGAGCGTGTGGACGAATTTTTGCGTATGCAACTGAGAGAAGACTAATCATGATCGACATCGGCTTCATCGGACTTGGCACCATGGGACGGCCAATGGCCGGCCATCTCCTGGCTGCGGGCCATCGCGTGCTCCTGCACGACGTCGCGCCGGTCGCGCCGGAGTTGATCGCGGCCGGAGGTGTCGCCTGCAAATCGGCCAAGGAGGTCGCGGAGGAGGCGGATGTCGTCATCATCATGGTGCCTGATACGCCGCACGTAGAGGCGGTGCTGTTCGGCAAGGACGGCGTCGCGAGCGGCATTTCCAAGGGCCAGATCGTCGTCGACATGAGTTCGATCTCGCCGCTGGCGACGAAGGAATTCGCGAAGAAGATCGAGGCGCTCGGTGCGGATTACCTCGACGCACCCGTGTCGGGCGGGGAGGTCGGCGCCAAGGCGGCGAGTCTCACCATCATGGTCGGCGGGCCCGAACGCGCCTTTGGCACCATGAAGCCGATCTTCGACAAGATGGGCAAGAACGTCACCCATGTCGGCGCCAACGGCGACGGCCAGACGACGAAAGTCGCCAACCAGATCATCGTCGCGCTGACGATCGAGGCGGTGAGCGAAGCGCTGCTGTTCGCCTCCAAGGCCGGCGCCGATCCTGCCCTGGTGCGCAAGGCGCTGATGGGTGGCTTTGCGTCGTCGCGCATTCTCGAGGTGCACGGCGAGCGCATGGTGAAGCGCAATTTCGATCCCGGCTTCCGCATCGAGTTGCACCAGAAGGATCTCAACCTCGCGCTCGAAGGCGCGCGCTCTCTCGGCCTGTCGCTGCCGAGCACAGCCGTGGCGCAGCAATTGTTCTCGTCCTGCGCCGCGCACGGCGGCAAGGGCTGGGATCATTCGGCCATGGTACGGGCGCTGGAACTGATGGCGGGTCACGAGATAGCGGCGGCCTGAACTGTTACGCGGTAACAGTCGCCGATGTTGATGTGGGTTTCATCGCTCAGGAACCGGAACAATGCTCCGGCCCCGCGGTTGATGGCGCACAACAACACTGGAGAGTTAAGGATATGAAGACCCGTCTTGTGATTTCGTTGGCTGCTGCGTCGCTGCTGGCGTCGAGTGCAGCCTTTGCTCAGTCGACGACCGAAGAAGGCGCCAGGAACGGCGCGCGCACGGGCGGCGAAGTCGGCGGCCCGATCGGCGCGATGGTTGGCGGCACGGTGGGTGCGGCGGTTGGCGCAGGCCTCGAGATTCCGAATGCGATCCTCGGCGGCATCCCGCGCGATGATTCTGTCGTGGTGCAGGAGCGCGTCGTGGTTGGCGAGCCGCTGCCTCCGACCGTGGTGCTGCGTCCGGTCCCGAACTACACCCAGTATCGCTATGCCGTGGTGAATGATCGCCGCGTGATCGTCGAGCCGCGCACGCGCCGGGTGATCAAGATCATCGACTGATCGGCGCGATACCGGCTTTGAAGAAAAAAGGCCCTGCGGAGCTTCGCTCCGCGGGGCCTCAGCTTGTCAGGGCCGAGCCTGCCCGAAACCGCGTCATGACCCAATCGATGGCGGCCGCCACCGCGAAGCCGATACAGGCAGTGCCGGCATCAACGAGAAAATCCTCCAGCCGCGCATGGCGTCCGGGTGCCCAGAGCTGCATCAGTTCGAGCAGGCCAATCAGCACGACCGCGACGGCCGCCACCGACAGGCGGCGCTGCCGGTAGGCGAGCCCGAAGGCCAGCCCGACCAGGATGAAGGCCAGCGCATGCTCGCCGTCCTGGCCGAGGTCGGAATGGGGACGCAGGCTCGGAGGCCCGAGCGTTGCAAAGGTTACGGCGGCGGCGAGTAGCCAGGCAAAGGCGCGAACAAGAATGGGCATCCGCACCGCTTAGCACGGATCGGCAGAGGCCTGTCTCGGGATGCGGATCAGATCGCCGTGTAGTTAATGACGAAATGTTAAAGCGGCTCGCGCACGCCGAGGCCGTGCATGAAGCGCTCCCGGATCTGCACGGGATCCCGGCGGGTAGTGCCGACGCCGGGTTTATCGTCGATGCGCAGCGCGATCAGGCTCGGAGCCTCAGCCGACATGGCCTGGTCGACCAGTCGTTCGAAATCCTCTTCGTCCGCGGCCCAGGAACTGTTGGCGAGTCCCGAGCCCAGCGCGATCGCGACCAGATCGGCGACACCAGCTGCGGGCGTCGGCTGCGCACCGGTGATCTGGTAGATGCCGTTGTCCATGACGATCATGATAAGATTCTTCGGCTTCAAGGCCGCGATCGTCGAGAGCGCGCCGAGCTGCATCAGCAGCGAGCCGTCGCCTTCCAGCGCGAAGACGCGTCGATCGGGCTGCGCCAGCGCCACCCCGAGTGCGATCGGGAAGGCGAGGCCCATGCTGCCTAGCATGTAAAAGTTCTGCGGGCGGTGGCCGGCGGCCCAGAGGTCGAAATTGGTATTGCCGATCCCGCCGATCACCGCTTCCTCGTGCTCGAGCTTTGCAATCAAGCGCGACGTCACATCGAAGCGGTTCATGACCTTGGTATTGCCAGTGTTCATGATTGACCTCACTTGTCGAAGACCTTGCCGCCCGTGAGCAGCGGGTTGAGGATCAGCGCCACCGGTGCCTGTGTGGTGACGGCCTGCTTGATCGAACGGTCGGCGATGAATTCGAGCTCGTCGAGCCTGGTAATGGTGTGGTGCTCCAGCGCCAGCGCATCCAGCACCGGGCGCATGGTGCGGCAGACCAGCGACTGTCCATAGTTGAATTCGCCAAGCGTGCCGCGTTCGGAGACGAACATGATCAGCGGGATCTGGTAGGGCACCGCGAGCGAAGCGAGGGTATTGGCCAGTGTTGCAAAGCCCGAGGTTTGCATCAGTACCGCGCCGCGCCGCCCGCCCATCCAGGCACCCGAGACGATACCGACGGCCTCTTCCTCGCGGGCGGTGGCAAAGGTGGTGAAGAACGGATCGGCGTGGAGGTTCTTGATCAGCGGCGTCAGCACCCGGTCGGGCACATAGGGGATCAGGCTGATCTCGTTCCGCTTCAGGGTTTGCAGGACGATGCCATGCCAGCTCTTGTCGCCGGATGCCTGCTTCGAACCATGCTGCTCCGCGTCAGCCATTGCGTTCTCCCTTGCGCCGCGCATGCTTCTTCTTTGGCCGTCGCGGCGTTGGCCGAACTTGACGGAGCGGCCGGGATTGTCAACATGTCCGGGCCGACACCGTGATCTGCGCCAGAGGGGCTGCCGTGGTCGGCACCGCCATGCCATAGGTGGGATAATGAGGAACAGGAGGAACGCCGGGAGAGGGACGCGCATGGCGCTGACCTTGCGAACCTCCGTGAGAGAGCCGGAAGGGTCCTGATGTCGGTCAACAACAAGCGCGTCTTCTACGTCAAATACCTGGCAAACCCCATTTATATCGACGTCCTGAAGGCGCGGTCTGACGTCCGGCTCGACCGCATCGAAAATGAGAGCCCCGAGGATTTTTACGCCCCGATCCTGGGCGCGGCGCATGTTTATCAGATCGGTGCCGCACGCGACGAACTGGCCCCGCATTTCCATGTCGACGCCGCCTTCCTGAAGCGCACCCCGAACCTGCTCCTGGTCTCCAGCAACGGCGCGGGTTTCGACCCCGTCGATGTCGAGGCCTGTACGGATGCAGGTGTGCTGGTCGTCAACCAGTCCGGCGGCAACGCGCATTCGGTGGCCGAGCACGCGCTGGCCATGATGCTGACCCTGTCCAAGCGCATCATCCAGTCCGATCGCCGCTTGCGCCGCGAGGCCAATGTCAATCGTAACGAGCTCGTGGGCAACGAGGTCGAGCACAAGACCGTCGGCATCATCGGTCTCGGCAATGTCGGCCGCCGCATCGCGGCGCTCTGCAATGGCCTGCTCGGCATGAAGGTGCTGGCTTACGATCCCTATCTCTCGAAAGAGGTGATGGCCGAGCGAGGCGGCGAGAAGGTCGAGCTCGACGAGCTGCTGCGCCGCGCCGATTTCGTCTCGATCTCCTGCCCGCTCAACAAGGGCAGCCGCAACATGATCAGCGCGCGCGAATTCGGCCTGATGCAGACGCACGCCTATTTCATCACGACCGCGCGGGGCTTCATCCACGACGAGGATGCGCTGCTTCAGGCGCTCCGCGACAAGCGCATTGCCGGTGCCGGCCTCGACGTTTGGTCAAAGGAGCCGCCGCCGCCGGAGCATCCGCTGCTGCAGTTCGACAACGTGCTGGCAAGCCCGCACACCGCGGGTGTGACGATCGAAGCGCGCCAGAACATGGGCCGCATCGCGGCCGAGCAGGTGCTGGAGACGCTCGACGGCAAGCGGCCGCCACGCATCATCAATCCGGAGGTCTGGCCCGTCTATGCCGAGCGCTTCAGGCAGGCCTTTGGTGTGACGCCGGGGTAGGGCCGTGCAACGCTCTGCGTGCTGGTTATGCGGATGAAAACAGAACGCGCCGCATTTTACTGATTGCGTCAGTGATCGCGTATGACTTGTCCTGTAGATCAGAATCCATGAGCATCTTCTCGATAGCGACCTCAGGACTTTCTGCCGCGAGTTTGCGGGCGAACGCGGCCGCCAGCAACATCGCCAATGTTCGAACGACCGGGCCGCTGCCCACATCAAGCGGATCGAGCACATCGGGTAGCGGCGGCAGCTCGAGCACGAGTTCGACTTATCCTGCGGCCTATGTGCCGCTACGAGTCGATCAGGTCTCGCAATCGAGCGGCTCGGCGCCGGGCGGTACGGTTGCGACCCTGTCGACGGTGTCGCCGAGCTATACCGCGCAATCCGACCCGAGCGCTCCCTTCGCAAACCAGGATGGCCTGGTCGCTGCGCCGAATGTCGATCTCGCTGACCAATTCGTCCAGCTGGCGACCGCAAAATACAGCTTCATGGCCAATGCCAAGGTCATTCAGGCCTAATCCGAGACGGAAAAGTCCCTGCTCGACATCACGACTTGATGGCTGACGGACGGTATCGACGGACGCCTCGGCGGCGCGAATCGGCGCTTCGCCTTGATTCACCTCAAAATCTTCCTCCCCCTACCGGCCTAAATGGGATTAGAGTGCCGCCGGGGCAGCAGGAGGTCCCATGTCAACTTATGTCGTCAGGTTCATGAAGGACGTGCTCGGGGAGTGCGGCCGGCAGAGCGAAGTTTGTCAAGGTACGCTCGAGATCGATGCTATCGACGAGAACGAGGCCACGGAGCGGGCGAAGGCAAAATTCTGCAAGGACCAGGCGTTGCATCACTGGTCGCTTCATGCCGATCGCATCCAGGTCAGGCCGTCTGACTTCCCGTCGTGAGGCCTAGCGGCCCGGCGCTGTGACGGGCGGCGGGGCCGTCGTCCCCGCACCGAGCGAACGTTGCACCATGACGGTGTCGGACCAGTGGCCGTGGCGATAGGCGACGCCGCTGAGCAGGCCAGCGCGCGCGAAACCGAACCTTTCATGCAGTGCCAGCGAAGGCCCGTTGTCGGCATCGATATAGCCGATCAACTGGCGGAAGCCTGCGGCAGCACATGCATCGATCATGGCCCCGAGCAAAAGCCGCCCAACGCCGCGGCCGAGATGCTCGTGATGGACGTAGATCGAGTGCTTGGCCGTGTAGCGATAGGCCGGGCGCTTGCGGAACAGCACCGCATAGGCATAGCCGACCACCTCGCCGCGCCAGGTCGCGACCAGATGCGGCAGGCGGGTCTGCTTCAGATTCTTGCGCCGGTCGCGAAGATCGTCGGGCTCCGGCGCGCCGGTTCCCTCGACGTCGCGGGGCACGCCATTGCGAACGTGATGGCGATAGATCGCCAGCATCGCCTCGACATCGCCCTCGCGTGACGGCCGGATCAGGACCGGCTCGTCATCGGTGCGTGCAATCGCTGTTTCGTTCATCGGCTCTGCTCGGCTACGACGTAGGTATAGAGCCCGATGCGGCCCTTCGCATCGATCTCCTTGTAGACACCCTGGATTTCCACATCGAAGCCTGGAAACGTGTTGAAACAGGTCTCGAACATCTTGAGATAATCGATCATGGGCTTGGCTCTCTCCGTCAGCCGCTCGCCCGGCACGATGGTGGCGATGCCGGGCGGATAGACCACGAAAGGCGTGGTGGCGATGCGGCCGGCGATCGCCTCGATCGGCAGATAGTCGACGTCGTTCTTGAACAGGAAGCGCGCGGCATCGCGCGGCGACATCGCGATCTCAGGCATGTGCTCGGGCATGAACTGCCGCGCCTGGAGAGCGCTGACATCGGCCGCGCGAAAGAATCGGTGCATCTCGCCGCAGAGGTCGCGCAACCGCACGCCGGCATAGCGCGCCTGCCGCCGCTGGTAGAATTCCGGGATCGCATCGGCCAGCAACGCATTGTCGTCATGCAGCTTCTTGAAGGCGACGAGACCGGAGATCAAGGTGCCTGCCTTGCTCGCCTCGACGCCGGGGGTCAGCAGGAAGAGCAGCGAGTTGAGGTCGTTCTTCTCGGGGACGATGCGGTTTTCGCGCAAGTACTGCGCGACGACCGGGGCGGGGATGCCGTGCTCGGAATAGGCGCCGGTGGCGCGGTCGAAGCCGGGGGTGAGCAGTGTCAGCTTGTTCGGATCGGTCATGGCGAAGCCCTCGGTCATGCCGGGGAAGCCGTGCCAGGTGCTGTCGGGGCCGAGCTGCCAGAGCGCGGGATTGGTGGCGAGCTCGTCGGTCGACAGGGTCTCCCAGGCGACGTTGTGCGCAGCGCCAGGGCGGCTCACATCGGGGATGGCGACGCGATCGGGCACGAACGGTTCGAAGAACCAGCGCCGGTCCGGGTTCTGCTCCTTCTCCTCGAACTCGCGGCGCATCGCCCGGATTTTCTTGCGTAGCTCGATGCCGAGGCGGATCGTGTCGTCCCACAGCACTTCGCCGGAGCGGCCTTTCATCATCTGCGCGCCGACGTCCAGCGACGCGAACAGCGGATAGAACGGCGAGGTCGAGGCGTGCTGCATGAAACTTTCGTTGAAGCGGCGATGCTCGACGCGCCGCTTCTGGCCGCGAATGTGACGGTCCTTGATATGGATCTGGGAGGCCTGCGAGAAGCTCGCGAGCTGCTTATGGGTCGATTGAGTCGCGATGATGCCCGGCGCCTCCGGCGGAAGGTTGGCAAGGCCCATGGCGAAGCGGCCGGCATAGAGCGGGTGGAATTTCATGAAGCCGGCCCAGGCCTCGTCGAACAGGATGTACTCGCAGAGATGGCCGATGCGCTTCATCATCATCTCGGCATTGTGGATCGTGCCGTCATAGGTGCATTGCTCGACCACGGCGACGCGGAACGGCCGCTCCTTGCGCCAGGCCTCCTTGTCCATGACCAGGGGATGATTGCGGATGGTCTCACGCAGGGCCTTCTCGTCGAGCATGTCCCAGCGCATCGGGCCGATCAGGCCCCAGGCGTTGCGGGTGGTGGGAACATACACGGGGATGCCGCCGCCGATCATCAGCGCGCCGTGATGGGCGGCCTTGTGGTTGTTGCGGTCGAACAGCACGAGATCGCCGTCGGTGACGAGCGCGCCGAGCGCGACCTTGTTCGAGGTCGAGGTGCCGTTGAGCACGAAATAGGTCTTTTCCGCGCCGAAGATCTGCGCGGCCTCCTTCTGTGCCTTCAGCGCCGGGCCTTCATGGGTGAGGAGGTCGCCGAGGTCGAGCACGGAATTGTCGAGGTCGTCGCGGAACACGGATTCGCCGAGATGCTCGACGAAGACCCGGCCGATCGGGCTGCGGTTGTAAAACACGCCGCCATTGTGACCCGGGCAGGTCCAGAGCTGGTTGCCTTCCTCGGCGTAGTCGACCAACGCCCCGAAGAACGGCGTCTTCAGCGTTTCGGCATATTGCTTGAGGCGGCTGATCAGATTCTTGGCGATGAAGGTTGGCGTTTCCTCAGACAGGAAGACATAGCCGTCGATGAAATCGAGCACCTCGACTGGCAAATCCTCGAAACGCTTGCGCCGGATCAGCAGGATGATCGGGAAATCGAGACCCCGGCGCCGCATCAGATTGATCAGCGCCGAGGTCTTGCCCTCAAGACCCTTCTTGCCCCAATCCACCACCATGCAGCCGATCGCGGCATCGGTTTGCACCGCGATCTCGGCGTCTTCCAGCTTGCGGGCCCGGACCACCTCGAAGCCGGAGCGCTGGATCTCCTCAATGATCTGGTTGAAGCGGAGACCTTCCAGGTCGTCGGCATCGAACACAGGTGCGGCGAACAGGAAGTTGAAGCGCTTGAAATAGTCCATGGCATGTCCCGAATGTGCAGAGACAGACACGTCTCTGCACATTCGATGACAGTTCTATGACAGGAGGCGGCAATCGAGCGCAGGAAGGGCTCTAGCGCTTCGTCTCGCCGAACACGACGGTCGGCACCGCGCGGTTGACGACCTCACGCAGGGCGAAGCTTGATTGCACCCGCGCGACGCGCGGCAGGCGCGAAAGCTCGGTACGGTGGATGCGCTCGAAATCCTGGATGTCGCGGGCGAGCACGATCAGGATGTAATCGTCGGTGCCCGACATCAGGAAGCAACGCACGACGGAAGGGCACTTCACGACCTCCGCCTCGAAGGCCTTCAGCGCCTCGTCGCTCTGGCTCTCCAGCGCGATGCGCACCAGCACCGTGGTGGTGAGGCCGAACTGGGTGAGGTCGAGCGCGGCCTGGTAGGCCTGGATGTAGCCGTCATCCTCCAGCGCCTTCTGCCGCCGCGCCAGCGCTGTGCTTGACAGGCCGACCGTGTTGGCGAGCTCGGTATGGCTGGCGCGTGCGTTGGTGGTGAGTTCCGCGAGAATCGCGAGATCTTTGCGGTCGAGGGCCAAGGTTTCGTTTCCAGCGTGAAAGGGCACTTCCGCGACCGAAACCGGCGCGGGAAGGTCAAAGCTAGCGGATATTTGCACGAAACCAAACCGGCCAGGTCGCTACGATCTTAGCAGGAATCAAAAGGAGACCAGCAAAATGCGTGTCGGTGTGCCCAGGGAGATCAAGGTGCAGGAATATCGCGTTGGGCTCACCCCGGGCGCCGTCCGCGAATATGTCGCGGCTGGGCACCAGGTGACGGTCGAAACCGGCGCCGGCGGCGGCATCGGTGCGTCCGATGAGGCGTACCAGCGGGCAGGGGCCTCGATTGCGGCGAGCGCAAGCGACATCTTCGCCAAGTCCGAGATGATCGTGAAAGTGAAGGAGCCGCAGAGGAGCGAATGGGCCCAGCTTCGCGAAGGCCAGATCCTGTTCACTTATCTCCATCTTGCGCCGGATCCGGAACAGGCCAAGGGCTTGCTCGCCGCCGGCTGCACTGCGATTGCCTATGAAACCGTCACCGACGCGGCCGGTCACCTCCCCCTGCTCGCGCCGATGAGCGAAGTCGCCGGCCGCCTCGCGATCGAGGCCGCCGGCGCCGCGCTCAAGCGATCGGCCGGCGGTCGCGGCCTACTCCTCGGCGGCGTGCCCGGTGTGCAGCCGGCGCGCGTGGTCGTGCTGGGCGGCGGCGTGGTGGGAACGCAAGCCGCGCGCATGGCTGCAGGTCTCGGCGCCGAAGTCACCGTGATCGACCGCTGGATTCCGCGCTTGCGCGAGCTCGACGACCTCTTCGCCGGACGTGTGCGCACGCGCTTCTCGACGATCGAGTCCGTCGAGGAGGAAGTGTTCAGCGCCGATGTCGTGATCGGCGCAGTGCTGGTGCCAGGTGCGAGCGCGCCGAAGCTCGTGACGCGCGCGATGCTGAAATCGATGCGGCCGGGGGCGGTGCTGGTCGACGTCGCGATCGACCAGGGGGGCTGTTTCGAGACCTCGCATGCCACGACGCACGCGGAGCCGACCTACGAAGTCGACGGCGTCGTGCACTATTGCGTCGCCAACATGCCGGGCGCGGTTCCGGTGACGTCGAGCCAGGCGCTGAACAATGCGACCCTCCCCTTCGGTCTGATGCTCGCGAACAAGGGTTTTGCCGCGGTGCTCGAAAATCCGCACTTGCGCAACGGGCTGAACGTGCATCGCGGCCGTATCACCAACAAGGCGGTTGCGGAGAGCCTCGGGCTGGAATTTGCGCCTGTTGGAAGCGGGCTCGCGGCCTAGAGCCGCGGACCTACGCCTTCGTCAGCCTGTACTGCCGCATGTCGGGATCGTGCGTCATGCGCCAATAGTCCACGAAGCGCCACGGCATCGCCGAAAACACGCGGCCGTTTGCGTTGCGATAGTAAGTGCTCATTCCCGGATGGGTCCAGATCATCGCCTCGTGCTCGGCGTCGACCTTGCTGACATAGTCATCGAGTACCTCGCGGCGGACATCGATGGCGGCGAGGTCGTTCTCGATCATTTCGACGAGGCAGGTCGAGATGTAGCGGCTCTGGCATTCCGACTGGAAGATGACGCTGCCGCCATGGGCGGGGCCCGAGTTCGGGCCGAGCATGCAGAAAAAGTTTGGAAAATCGGACACCGTGAGGCCGAGGAATGCGGTCGGATTGTCGTTGGCCCAGGCTTCGCGCAGCGTCTTGCCATCGCGGCCGCTGATGTTGAGGCGGGCGGCCATCTCCGTGACCTTGAAGCCCGTGGCGACCACGATGATGTCGGCGGGGCGGTGCTTGCCGTCGGCCGCGATGATGCCGCTTTCATCGAAATGGTCGATCGTGTCGGTGACGAGCTCGACATTATCTAGCTTCAATGTCTTGAACCAGTTGTTGTCGAGCAGGATGCGCTTGCCATAGGGCGGATAGGTCGGCACGCATTTTTCGATCAGGTCGGGGCGATCCTTCAGCTCTGTCAGGATGAAGTCGGTCAGCTCCTGGCGATGCCGGTCGTTGCCCTTGTTCACGGCGCGCTCCGGATGTGGCCAGGCCGGGTCCTTGCGCAGGAACGGCAACAGGCCGTCACCGTAGCGCCAGAACATGTTGAAGCGATACCATTGCACATAGAATGGCAGATGTGCGAGCAGCCAGCGCGCGCCTTCGGTGATCGGATCGGCATAGCCTTTCACCGGCCGCGCCCATTGCGCGCTGCGCTGGTAGACCGTGACCGAGGCGACGCGGCCGGCGATCGTCGGCACCAGCTGCATCGAGGTCGCGCCTGTGCCGATTACAGCAACGTGCTTGCCGTCGAGGCTGATGTCATCGGACCATAGCGCCGAATGCAGGATCGTTCCCTTGAAGCTCTCCTCGCCCTTGAATTGCGCGCGGGAGGGATCGTTGAGCTGGCCGATGGCCGAGACCAGTGCGGTCGACTCAAAGGTCTCTTCGCCGTTGCTCGTCTTCAGCGTCGAGATCCAGCGTCGCTTGCCCTCGTCCCAGCGCGACGCCGTCAGCTCAGTGTTGACGCGCAGATGCTTGCGGATGCCGTATTCGTCCGCGACCTTGAGCAGATAGCCGAGCAGCTCCTCGCGCTGGCAGAAATAGCGCGTCCAGGCGTTGCCCAAGCCGAACGAGTAGGAATAGGAGTGGTTGGGCGTGTCGACGCCGCAGCCGGGATAGCGATTGATCCACCAGGTGCCACCGAGCTCGGCGTTCTTCTCGACGATGGTGTAGGGGATGCGGAGATGGCCGAGCGCGACGGCAAGCGCGATGGCGCAGACCCCGGCGCCGACGATCAGCACGTGCTGCGCGGCGAGCTTCTCTTGCGATGGACGCTTGGTCCATCGTGCCTCGCGCGACACAAAGCCCATCTCCTCGCGCATCAGCGGCGCATATTCCGATGCGACGTTCTCGCCGAGGCAGGCCCGCATCATTCTAAGCAGCAGCTTTTCGCCGGGATCGGTGATGACGGGCGTTGGCGTGCCGTCGGCGAAGAGCCTGACGACGGCCGCGCGGATCTCGTCCTGGATCTCGCGGGGCACGCCGGCCTCGGGATCGGGAATCAAGCGGATGTCGCGTTTGGGCAGATAGGGTGGCTCAAGCCAGCGTTCGTCGCCGGTCATGTGCACCAGCACCATCAGGAGACAGCGGATGTCGGCTTCCGCAATGGCCGAGATGAGGTCGAGCGGCTTGCGGGGAGATTCGATGTTCATCGTCTTCTTTTGATCTCCTGCGATCCGGTTACGAACCTGCGGGCGACGGCAGGCTAGTCGACAAGGATGGAATCGTCCATGCGGGACGGGTCTCCGGGCCGGCCCTCAGGTGCCCAAATAGGGTGGAAGAAGAAAACTATTGCCCCAGGCGGGGCCGGCAGAAGGAGTTTCCTCCCGAGGGGACAAAAACGCCAATCGCTTCCATTGCCGTTTTGGGCCGAAACGACGACATTCCATTCAGAAATTGATGGATTGACAGCCATGGAACGCACTGGATTTGAGCCCTTCGGCGAGCCGCTGGTGTCCGCAACGGACAGCCAGCCGCAGTCCCGCGCGTCAAAACTGCTGCTGCGGGCCGGCACGGGCGTGTTCTGGACGCTGGTCGCGGGCATCGTGCTCGCGCGAGCCGCGTTCTTCGAGCCGGGCGTCTATGACAGCTTCAGCCACGTGGCTTCGCTCGCCAAGAACCTGCTCTTCTGAGACCGACCTGCTGCTCTGAGCCGAATTATTCCACGCCGAGGATCAAACTTCCCTCGGCCCTGATATGCTGAAAACTTATTCCCCAACGCGAGCGTCGTGCGTATAAATCCTTCTCCTCTGGGAGAGATTTGTGTCGCAGAATCAAGCATCCAGCCCGGCCGCCGCCAAGCCGACCACTGCCTTTAGCCGCATCGTCGCGCTGATTCCCGGCATTCTCCTGTGCATCGCCGTGGCGGGCGTCTCGGCGCTGCTGGAGCGGGCCGAGCTTGGCGTGTTCGAGCACCCCTATATCGAGGCGCTGGTGATGGCCATCCTGCTGGGGATGGCCCTGCGCAGCTTCTGGAAGCCGGCGCCGCGCTGGCAGGCCGGCATCGCTTTTAGCGCCAAGCAGCTCCTGGAGGTCGCGGTCATGCTGCTCGGCGCCTCGATCAGCTTTGCCGCCATCGCGGCCTCCGGCATCGCGCTGCTCGTTTCGATCGCCGCAGTCGTGGTGATAGCGCTCTGCGTCTCCTTTGGTCTGGGCCGCATGCTCGGGCTGTCGACGCGGCTGTCGATCCTGATTGCCTGCGGCAATTCCATCTGCGGCAACTCCGCGATCGCGGCGGTGGCGCCGATCATCGGCGCTAACAGCGAGGAGATTGCATCCTCGATCTCATTCACCGCCATTCTCGGCGTGATGATGGTGCTGGGCCTGCCGCTGCTGATCCCGCTGTTGCAGCTCACCGCCACGCAGTACGGCATTCTCGCAGGACTAACCGTCTATGCCGTGCCCCAAGTGCTCGCGGCGACGGTGCCGGCGGGGCTGATTTCCACGCAGATCGGCACGCTGGTCAAGCTGATGCGCGTGCTGATGCTCGGCCCTGTCGTCGTCGGTCTCTCGCTGGTCGCCTCGCGCTGGCAGACCGGCGCCAAGAAGACCAATGTCGGGTTCTTCCGCCTGGTCCCCTGGTTCATCCTCGGCTTCCTCGCGCTCGCGACGTTGCGTTCCCTCGAGATCGTGCCGGCCACGGTGGTCGGGCCGGTGACGAAGATCACAACCTTCCTGACGGTGGTGTCGATGGCAGCGCTGGGCCTCGGCGTCGACGTGAAGGTGCTCGCCAATGTCGGTGGCCGGGTGACGGCCGCGGTGACACTGTCGCTGATGCTGCTGCTGGGGATCAGCATCGCGCTGGTGCACTGGTTCAAGTGAGGGACGCGAAGGTGCCGTAGATTAAGCAAAGGCGCGAAAGCGCCTCACCCACCAGTTCCGCGTGAGGCGAAAAAGGGTGGGTACGCTTTCGCTTTGCCGACCCGACGAAACCGACATCGCCGCTAAATCAGATCACGTCCGCCAGCGAATGGCCGTGCAGTTCGATGTTGAGCCCCTGCATGCCCATGTCGTTGATCTCGCCGCCCATCGCTTTGAGGCTCTCTTCGCGGATCAGCGACATCAGCCCGCGGCGCAGCGCCAGGAATTCCGACGACATCATCATCGATTGCTGCCGCGGCCGCTCCAAGGGAATTGGAATCTCCGCCTTGATCGAGCCGGGACGGGCGGTCATGCAGTAGACGCGGTCGGAGAGAAAGATCGCCTCATCGATGTCGTGGGTGACGAACAGCACCGAGATCTTCAGGCGCTGCCACATATTTGTGAGGATCTGCTGCATGATGACGCGCGTCTGCGCGTCGAGCGCCCCGAACGGCTCGTCCAGTAGCAGCACCTTCGGGCCCGTCGCCAGCGCGCGGACGATGCCGACGCGCTGCTTCATGCCGCCGGAGAGTTTCTCCGGATAATGCTTTTCAAAGGCCTCCAGGCCAGCAAGCCCTAGCAGCGTGCGCGCCGCGCGTTCGCGCTGCGAGCGCGCCATGCCGCGCATCTTCAACCCGAACTCGACGTTCTCCCGCACCGTCTTCCAGGGAAACAGCGAGTATTGCTGGAACACCATGCCACGTTCGGCGCTGGGGCCGTTCACACGCTCTCCGTCGACGGTGACGATGCCCGTGGTCGGCTTGAGGAAGCCCGCGACGGCATTGAGCAGCGTCGATTTTCCGCAGCCGGAGGGGCCGACAATCGAGACGAATTCGCCGGGCTTCACATGGATTTGCGTGTCCGTGACGGCCTGCACAGGCCCCTCAATGCTGTCGTAGCTGAGGGAGAAGTTTTTGACCTCGATATGGCCCTTCGGTTCGCTCGCAAGCATCTCGCTCATCTCGTCGATCTCCACGGCATCACCAGGTGTCCCGCGCCCCGGATCAGCAGGCTCGAGCCGAGGCCAAGCACACCGATCGCGATCATGCCGAGGGCGATATCGGCGTACTGGACCAGCGAATAGGCCTCCCAGGTGAAATAGCCGATGCCGTACTGGCCCGAGATCATCTCGGCCGCGATCAGCGACACCCAGGCCACGCCCATTCCGACGGTAAGGCCGGTGAAGATGTGCGGCAGCGAGGCCGGAAAATACACCTCGCGGAAGATCGAGCGCTCGCGCGCGCCGAGACATTGCGCGGCGCGCACCAGCACGGGATCGACCAGCGACATGCCGTGCAGCGTGTTGACCAGGATCGGGAAGAACGAGCCGAGGAAAGTGATGAAGACGATGCTCTGCTCGTTGGTCGGCCACAGCATGATCGCCATCGGTACCCAGGCGATCGCCGGGATCGGCCGCAGCACTTCCGCCACGGGGAAGATGATCTCGTGCACCAGCTTGAAGCGGCCCATGATCAAGCCAAGCGGCACGCCGACAAGGGCGGCGAGCGAGAAGCCGATGAAGATGCGCCGGCAGCTCAGCGCGATGTGCATCAGGAACTTGGGGTCGTGGATCGCCTTGGCGAAGCTCGCATAGACCTCAAGCGGCGTTGGCACGTTGATGAAGCGCACGAAGAACACGACGCGATAGGTCGTGAGCAGGTGCCAGACCAGCAGGAAGGCGAGCAGCGACATGATGCCGATCGCAGTTGCGCGCAGCCGGCCCTGGTTCAGCCGGTACCAGCGCAGCGCAAGCGTGCCGAAAGAAGGCGGTGTGACCGGGGGGGTGACGGCGGGCGCGGGGCCCGCCTTGGCGATGGCTGTTGCCGGCATGCTGTCCTCGGGATGTCTGACGAGGGCGGGACTGCTCACGTCTTGCCTCCGCTGACGGCCGCCTTCACCGCGTCGTCGAAGCCGAGCACCTTGCCGCTGATCTTGGCGGCATAGGCCTCCGCGTCCTTCTTGAGCAGGAACGGTGCGACGTCGCCATTGCCCACCGCAAAGAAGGCCTGGTCGGCGAACAGCTTGATGCCGCGTGTGGTGTCGAAGACGTAAGCGACGTTGATCTTCTTGCCCTTGGCCTTGAAGTCGGCATAGGCCCCGAGCGTGCAGGCGGCGGACGAGAACGGCATGATGCCTGCCTCATCCACCCAGACCTCGCCGGCCTTGCGCGGATCGGTGATCGGCTTCTTGCAGAAGGCGTCTTCGCCTGTGATTTCGTAGTTCTTGGTGCTCGCAAGCTGGGTATCATAGTCGAGCTTCATCTCGGCGTAGGCTTTGCGGATGTAGCTGTCGTCGACCCACTTCTTCGGATCGAACTCCTTCATGCGGCCGAGCTTCTGGAGCACTTTGACGTCAGCCGCGGCTGCGTCGATGAGCGTTGGCTTGATGGTCGGATCGGTGGTCATGTTTCCGCCGGGGCCGAGGAAGATGTAGACGACCTCCTTGTTGATGCCGGTCCATTCCTGGATCTTTTCGGCGGCCAGTTTCGGATCGGCGCGGAGCCACGCATTGGCGGCGATCAGGGCCTTTTCGTAGGCGACCACGACCTCGGGGTACTTCTCGGCGAAGTCGGTGCGCACCACGACGCCGTGGAAGGTCGGCAGATTGGTCTCGACGCCGTCGAAGATCTTTCGCGCAAAGCCGCGGAACGGCAGGAGCTCGGCGAAGGGGACAAAGTCCGCGTGGGCGTCGATCTTCTTTTCCTGAAGATTGGTCGAGCCGACCTCCGGGCTTTGGCTGACGAGTTGGAAGAAGTCGTCAGGGTAACCGCGGTCCTGCATCGCCTTGAGCACCATGCCGTGTGCGGCGGAGCCGAACGGCACGCTCACGAGCTTGCCCTTGAGGTCGGCGAGATCGTAATAGGGCGAGTCCTTGTGGACGACGATGCCGTTACCGGAGCCGGCGAGGCTGTAGGCGGCAACTGCAATCAGGCGGCTCTTGCTCTCCGGATTACTGTCGAAGGTGAAGCCGTTCACGATCAGCGGATAGTCGCCCATCATGCCGATCTGCAGCTTGTTCGCCATCATCGCATTGGTGACGGGTGGGCCCGAGGTGAAGTTTTGCCACTCGATCTCGAATTTGATGTTTGCGTATTTGCCTGACGTCGGCAGGTACTTTTCGAGAAGATGGAGCTGCCGCACCACAGTTCCAGCGGTCACCGTGTTGGTCGTGGTGTCCTGCGTTCCTATGCCGAGCGTGACGGTTTCTGCCGAGGCCGGCTGCGCGAGGAATAGCGCCAGCGACGTCACCGACATCGCGATCGAGAGCGTGGGAAGATGGCGGACCATTCTCATCCTCATTCGGTTGGATGTGCTGCGGTTGCCATGATTGGGTGAGGGCGTGGACAGGGCAAATCCGGAATGACCGCGGTAGTCGATTAGTTGCCGGGAAAAGCTGATTGCATACTCCTTGGGCAGTCCTGCACTATAAAGCCGCTTGCCTGTGCATCGGCCCTGGCAGCAAATTCGCTCAGTCGGATGCGTGGCCGCGCATCTCCTCCAGTACGTCGGTCCGGCAGACCACGATCTGCGAGCGCTTGGTCAGGACGATTCCCTTCTCCTGCATCCGCTTCAGGCTGATCGTGACCCATTGCCTGGTCGCGCCGACCATGTGGGCGATGTCGGCATGGGTGAACGCCGCCGCGATCACCCGGCCATCGGCATCCTCGACGCCGTAGAGATCGACGAGATGCAAGAGCAGATGTGCAAGGCGCTGCGTGATCGAGCGCGTTCCCAGCATTTGGGCCAACGCCGAATAGCATTTGCCTTTGAAGGTGAGGCCCTCGATCAGACCGATCGCGAGGCTCGGGATCTCTGCGGCAAGGGATCGCAGTTCCTTTCCGGGCAGGTGCACGACGCTGCAATTGCTGGATGCGACGCCGGACCATTGATGCACGGTGCCTTCGAACACTTCGGGGCCGCCGACGAAATTGCCGACATGCCAGTAGGCCAGTGTGATCTCGCGGCCCAGCGGCGAGGTGTAGAAGACGCGGATTCGGCCGCTTTCGATCAGCCAGATTCCATCATGTTTGCCGCCTTGGCTGAACAGCGTCTGCCCGCGGTTGAGCACCTTTCGCCGGCCCTGCTTCAACACCAGCTCGCGCTCGCGCGGCGAGAGCTTGTCCATCAGTGGCGGCGGGCCGCCGATCCATTGCTGGTTCTCGGTCAGCAGCAGCGAGGAACTGCCCGCAGGCCGGACTGCCGGGGGGACGGTCCCGCGCACTGCACTTGCCGCTTGCAACATTAACTGCCTCCGGAACGTTCAAACCGTTCTAAAGAGGAGCAATGTCCGTGCCAGATGGGGGCAAACGGGCGCTTACCGTCCGGCCAGGCTCAGGAGATAGGGTTTTGGGTAAATCCCCCTGTTGTGCCCATCCGAAAACGAGATGTTCAGCCCATAACCGAGATTGCCGATCTCGGTGATCGCGATCCCCGGAAACGCGTCCGGGAAGCGACCGTCAAAGCGGGCGCGGGTGCAGTGGGCGCATTTGCAGGAGAGGCGGAGCTTTTCGGCAGGCACGCAAAGCGCGTCGCCCTCGGCCGTCCGGACGAGCAGCGCTGCGAGATCGGCGCTTGCTTCGTAGTCGGCGACGGTTGGGGCCACCAGGGTCATGGTCATGACGAACCTCCTGATGCTCTCTACGTCGACGCTCGCCCGCGCGGATAGCAACTAATTGCCGGGGTGACGCGTCTTCGATCAGCGTTGGCGAAATGTGAAACTAATCGACCGGGAATGTCACTTACGAATTGCCGGACTCTGCTCTCTCCGAAACGTTGTGCTCAACGAGGACTGAGGAGAGACTATGAGCGCATTTCAAAAGGAAACGGTCTTGTCGGTCAGACACTGGACCGACTCGCTGTTCAGCTTCACCGCGACGCGTGATCCCGGCTTCCGATTCCAGAACGGGCAGTTCGCGATGATCGGGCTCGAGGTCAACGGCAAGCCGTTGATGCGCGCCTACAGCATGGCCAGTGCCAATCATGAGGAAGCACTCGAATTCTTCTCGATCAAGGTGCAGGACGGCCCGCTGACCTCGCGCCTCCAGAAGATCCGGGAAGGCGACATCATCCTGGTCGGCCGCAAGGCGACGGGCACGCTGATCACCGGCAATCTCATCCCGGGCAAGCGCCTGCTGCTGCTCTCGACCGGCACGGGGCTTGCGCCCTTCGCGAGCCTGATCAAGGACCCTGATGTCTACGAGAACTACGAGACCATCGTGCTCGCCCACGGCTGCCGCCAAGTCTCAGAACTGGCCTATGGTGAACATCTCGTCGACGGCCTGCGCAATCACGAATTCTTCGGGCCGCTGATCGGTGACAAGCTGGTCTACTATCCGACCGTGACCCGCGAGCCGTTCCGGAATCGCGGCCGCATCACCGACCTGATCGCCTCCAATCAGCTGTTCGACGATATCGGACAATCCGGCCTTGATATCGAGACCGACCGCATCATGCTGTGCGGCAGCCCGGCGATGCTTGAGGAACTCCCCGCGATGTTTACCGCGCGCGGCTTCGTCGAGGGCAATCACAGCCAGCCCGGCCATTTCGTGATCGAGAAAGCCTTTGTCGAGCGCTGAGGCCAAATCGGCCTCAGGCGACAACTAATTGCTATCGCCGGACAACCACCTGAACAAATCTGATGCAAAGGCGCCGGACACCGGCGAACCAGGAGCAAGAGATGGCACTAGATCAGATCGTCGACGGACTTTCGGAGGTTTCCTGCGACGTGCTCGTCATTGGCGGCGGCACGGCCGGCCCGATGGCGGCGCTGAAGGCGAAGCTGAAGAACCCGAAGGCGAACGTCGTCCTGCTCGAAAAGGCCAACGTCAAGCGCTCCGGCGCGATCTCGATGGGCATGGACGGCTTGAACAATGCCGTCATCCCCGGCTACGCGACGCCGGAGCAGTACACCAAGGAAATCACGATTGCCAATGACGGCATCGTCGACCAGAAGGCGGTCTATAAATACGCGCAAAACTGCTACAAGATCATCGAAGAGCTCGACAGTTTCGGCATCCGCTTCCTGAAGAACGAGAACGGCGACTACGCCGTCAAGAAAGTGCATCACATCGGCACCTACGTTCTGCCGATGCCGAACGGCGAGACCGTGAAGAAGGCGCTCTACCGTCAGCTCCGCCGCGCCCGCATCCTGATCTCAAACCGCTACATGGCGACGCGGCTCTTGAAGTCTAGCGACGGCCGGATCGCGGGTGCGATCTCCGTCAACACCCGCACCGCCGAGATCCTCGTCATCAAGGCCAAGGCCGTGATCCTCTGCATGGGGGCCGCCGGTCGCCTTGGACTGCCGACCTCCGGCTACATGTTCGGCACCTACGAGAACGCCGCCAATTCCGGTGACGGCTATTCCATGGCCTATCACGCCGGCGCGGCGCTCGCGAACCTCGAATGCTACCAGATCAATCCGCTGATCAAGGACTATAACGGTCCGGCTTGCGCCTATGTCGCCGGCCCCTTCGGCGCCTTCACGGCGAACAACGAGGGATCGCGCTTCATCGAATGCGACTACTGGTCCGGCCAGATGATGCTCGAGTTCTACAACGAGCTCTTGTCCGGCAAGGGGCCTGTGTTCCTCCAGCTCAAGCATCTTCACCCCGACACCATCTCCGAGATCGAATCCACGCTGCACAAGGTCGAGCGTCCAACGCGCGGCTTGTTTCAGCAGGGACGTGGAGTCGACTATCGCAACGACTCGATCGAGATGCACATCTCCGAGATCGGCTTCTGCTCCGGCCATAGCGCCTCCGGCGTGTTCGTGGACGATAATGCCCGCACCACCGTGCCGGGCCTCTATGCCGCCGGCGACATGGCGAGCGTGCCGCACAATTACATGCTCGGCGCCTTCACCAACGGTTCGGTCGCCGGCATCGACGCGATGGAGTTTGCCGACAGCCACGATTTTGCGGAGTTCGACGCGGCGGATGTTGCGAAAGAACGCGACCGCGTGCTGGCGCCGACCAAGCGCGAGGACGGCATTCCGCCGAACCAGGTCGAGTACAAGACCCGTCGCCTGGTGAATGATTATCTCCAGCCGCCGAAGGTCACGCGCAAATACGAGCTCGGCATGCGCCGTCTCGCCGAGACGCGGGAAGACATGCAGGAGCGCATGATCGCGCGCAACGCTCACGAGCTGCTGCGCGCGCTCGAAGTGCAGTCGATCATGGATTGCGCCGACATGGCCGTGCATGCCTCGCTCTATCGCGAGGAGAGCCGCTGGGGCCTCTACCACTGGCGCACGGATTTCCCGGAGAAGGACAACGAGAACTGGTTCTGCCACACGCTGCTGAGCAAACAGAACGGCAAGATGACCAGCGAGAAGCGCGCCGTCGAGCCTTACGTCGTGCCGATCGCCGACGACGAGAAGGATCTCTACGACAAGCAACGCATCCGCGCCACTGCCTGATCCACCGCAACAGAGCAACAGGAGACATCACATGCCTCTCGCGTCCTATCAGACATCGGTTCCGGTGGTCGTCGACGACGCCAAATGCATCGCCGACAAGGGCTGCACCGTTTGCGTCGACGTCTGCCCGCTCGACGTGCTGCGCATCAGTGACATGACCGGCAAGGCCTATATGGCCTATGACGAGTGCTGGTACTGCATGCCCTGCGAGGCCGATTGCCCGACTGGAGCGGTCACCGTCAACATTCCCTACCTCTTGAGGTGACCATGTCGAGCCCGTTCGAATCCTACGACGATCTCGAAGATGCCGACGAGCGACTCCAGGCCGCAGATCCCGCCGAGCGCCGCGTCGCGATCATCGCGCTCGGCCATTCCGGTGATCCCGCAGCGGTTGCGCATCTCGCCAACATGGTCGCCGATCCCGACGCCGGCGTGCGCCAGCAGGTGGCGATGGCGCTCGGCGAGTTCGACGGACCTGAAGCGGCGAGTGCGCTGGTGAAGCTGCTGGTTGATCCTGAACGGATCGTTGCCGCCGCCGCGGCCGACAGCATGGCCGAATTCAAGGATCCCGCCTGCGCCGATGTCATCCTGCCGCTGGTCAAGCATGCGCACGCCTTCGTCCGGATGGGCGCGTTGCGTGCGCTCAAGGAATTGCGCTGCAAGGCTACGCTCAAGCCGGCGCTCGAAGCGCTGCAGGATTCCGATGCGGCCGTGCGCGTGCAGGCGATCGGCGTGATCGGATTCCTCAAGCTGGAAGAATCCATCCCCGCGCTGACTGCGCTGATCAACGATCCCGATGCGCATGTCCGGCGTGCAGCCGTCAGTGCGCTGGCGTTCTCGCAGATGAAGCCGGCGGCCGAGACGATCACGCGCGCATTGAGGGACGCTGACTGGATGGTTCGCGAGATGGCCGCGGAGACGCTCGGACTCAATGTCAACGGATCAATCGCGGCCGACCAGCTCGTTGGTGCGCTCGGCGACGAATTCTGGCAGGTGCGGCTGAAGGCGATCCGCAGCCTCGGTAGGATGAAGATCGAGCGCGCGGTGCGTCCGATCGGCAATTGCGTCAATCATGACCAGGCGAATTTGCGGAAAGAGGCGGCCGCCGCGCTCGGCGAGATCGCCCATCCCGACGGTGAGGCCTTTTTGGCCGTCATCGCCGACGATGCTGATCCCGATGTCCGCAAGAACGCACGCTGGGCGCTGCAGCAGATCGCTGCCCGCAAGGCGCGCGCAGGCGCATAGTAAAAGGCGCGGGCAGCGGCATAGCGGCGCGCATCAGTCGCTATGGACTTCCCCTGCCAGACGTTTATTTGTCTTCGCCAATGGCGTCGGCCGCTTGCGAGAGGGGCCGATCCGAAAAACAGCGAGGACGCCGGCCATGACGAATTTGACGGTTAGAGACCTTCTCCCCGAGGATGGAACGAAGGGAACGCTGGTCGGCCGCGTCTGGCTGCCGCAGGCGAACGGTCCGGCCGTGGTCGCGGTGCGCGCAGACGGCGTCTTCGACGTCACCGCCAAGTTTCCGACCGTCAGCGCCCTCTGCGAGGAGGACAGTCCGGCCAAGGCACTTGGCACGACCAAGGGCGAGCGCATCGGTGATCTCGAAGCCATCGTCGGCAACACGGCGCCTGATGGGCGCGATCCGAAGAAGCCCTGGCTGCTCGCGCCCGTGGATCTTCAGACCCTGAAAGCCGCGGGTGTCACTTTCGCGATCTCGATGCTGGAACGCGTCATCGAGGAGCGCGCCAAGGGCAACCCGGCCTCGGCCGAAGCCATTCGCAAGGAAGTGACGCGGCTGATTGGCGACGATCTGTCCAAGCTCAAGCCGGGTTCAGACCAGGCGATGCATCTGAAGCAGGTGCTGATCGATCAGAACGCCTGGAGCCAATATCTTGAAGTCGGCATCGGCCCCGATGCCGAGGTCTTCACCAAGGCGCCGACCATGTCATCGGTCGGCACCGGTATGGACGCCGGGCTGCATCCGAAGTCGACCTGGAACAATCCGGAGCCGGAGCTCGTGCTGTTCGTCTCCAGTCACGGCAAGATCGTCGGCGGTGCGCTCGGCAATGATGTGAATTTGCGCGATTTCGAGGGCCGCTCGGCGCTGCTGCTATCGAAGGCCAAGGACAACAATGCGTCCTGCTCGATCGGTCCGCTGCTGCGCCTGTTCGACGACACCTTCACGCTCGACGACGCGCGCAAGCTCGACATCAGCCTGAACGTGATGGGGGCTGACGGCTTTGTCCTCAACGGCCATTCCTCGATCAGCAAGATCAGCCGCGACCCGACCGATCTCGTCGCGCAGACCATCGGTAAGGTGCATCAATATCCCGATGGTTTCGTGCTGTTCCTCGGCACGATGTTCGCGCCGGTCAAGGATCGTGATGCGCCTGGGCAGGGGTTCACCCACAAGCGCGACGACATCGTCACCATTTCCGCCCCTCAGCTCGGCAAGCTCGTCAATCGCATGCGAACCAGCGACGAATGCGAGCCCTGGACTTTCGGCATCGGCGCGCTGATGAAGAACCTCGCGCAGCGTAGGCTGATCTAGCCTTTTCGCTTGTCTGCCGCCTGTCGCAGCGGATCGCACAGGCGAATTTCCCTGAGAACGTCATGTCCCGGACGAGCGCGGCCGCGACGTACTTTCACAAAAATGGGGACATCCTTAAATGGCATATAATCAGGTGATAACGCAGGGAGTGTAGATCGCACGCGTCCACATCATTAGCCTAAATAGTCAAATAATATGACTATACGGACGCGAGCTTCCGTGAAATAGTCCCTCTCGCCGCCCTGAAGGTCGGCCTGAGGGTGTCATGATACCGTGGACGCCCCGGATAACACTTGGGAGACACACGCCTCATGACCCTCAAAGCCCTTTTTGCTGCCAGCGCTACTGCCGCGTTGTTGCTTGCGCTGCCGGCCAATGCCGCAGAGCTCACCGTCGGCTTCTCTCAGATCGGATCTGAATCCGGCTGGCGCGCAGCTGAGACCTCGGTCTCCAAGCAGGAGGCCACCAAGCGCAAGGTCAATCTCAAGATTGCCGACGCGCAGCAGAAGCAGGAAAACCAGATCAAGGCGATCCGCTCCTTCATCGCGCAGAACGTCGATGCGATCTTCCTCGCCCCCGTCGTCTCGACCGGCTGGGATGCGGTGCTGAAGGAAGCCAAGGAAGCCAAGATTCCGGTCGTGCTGCTCGACCGCGACATCGATCCCTCGGGCAAGGACCTCTATCTGACCGCCGTCACCTCGGACAGCGTCCACGAAGGCGAAGTGGCCGGCAACTGGCTGGCCAAGACTGTCGGCGACAAGGCCTGTAACATCGTCGAATTGCAGGGCACGGTCGGCGCCAGCGTCGCCGCCAACCGCAAGAAGGGCTTTGACACCGCGATCGCCAAGCACGCCAATCTGAAGATTGTGCGCAGCCAGACCGGTGACTTCACCCGCGCCAAGGGCAAGGAAGTCATGGAGAGCTTCATCAAGGCCGAAGGCGGTGGCAAGAACATCTGCGCGGTCTACGCCCACAACGACGACATGATGGTCGGCGCGATTCAGGCCATGAAGGAAGCCGGCCTCAAGCCGGGCAAGGACATCCTCACGGTGTCGATCGACGCAGTGCCAGACATCTTCAAGGCGATGGTTGCCGGTGAGGCCAATGCCACCGTCGAGTTGACGCCGAACATGGCCGGCCCGGCCTTCGACGCCGTCGCGGCCTTCAAGGAGAAGGGCACGGTTCCGCCGAAGTGGATCCAGACCGAATCCAGGCTGCTTACCGCCGCCGACAATCCCCAGAAGGAATACGATAGCAAGAAGGGTCTCGGTTACTGAGGCGGGCGTCTTGCCGGACCACGCGTTGTGGTCCGGCAACCCCCTTCGCAACCGTCGCGCGAACGAATAGGCTGGGCGTCCGCAGCATAAGCGGGCGCCGGTGGGAGTGACGTCGTTATGGAGAATAGCCTTGATCCTGCTCCGCCCCTCCTGGAGGTGCGCGGGATCAGCAAGAGCTTTGGTGCGGTGCGCGCGTTGCAGGACGTCGACTTCACGCTTCGCGCCGGCGAGATCCATGCGCTGCTCGGTGAGAACGGCGCCGGCAAATCCACCTTAATCAAGGTCGTCACCGGCGTTTTCCCGCGCGATGCCGGGGTTGTCAGGCTGGGCGGCGACGAGGTCGCGCCGCGTTCGGCCAAGGCGGCGCTCGAGGCCGGCATTGCCACCGTCTACCAGGAAGTCAATCTGCTGCCGAACCTGTCGGTGGCACAAAATCTGTTTCTTGACCGCCAGCCGATGCGCTTCGGCATCGTGCGCGAAGGCGAGATGCGCCGCCGCGCCAAAGCGCTGCTGACCGAGTTCGGCCTCGACATCGATGTCGCCGCGCCGCTCGGCAATTATTCGATCGCCATCCAGCATGTCACCGCGATCGCGCGTGCCGTCGATCTATCCGCACGCGTGCTGATTCTGGATGAGCCGACCGCGAGCCTCGACCGTCACGAAGTCGAGATCCTCTTCGGCATCATGCGCCAGCTGGCCAAGCGTGGCATCGGCATTGTCTTTGTCAGCCATTTCCTAGATCAGGTCTACGAGATCTCCGATCGGATCACGGTGCTGCGCAACGGTCGCCTGGTCGGCGAGCGCGAGACGGCCTCGCTGACGCGGCTCGAGCTGATCCGGATGATGCTGGGGCGCGAGCTCGCCGAAACCACCAGCGCGCGGGCGGCGGCGAGCGACCGTCCACCGCGCGAGGTCTGTGCGAGTTTCGAGAATTACGGCAAGACCGGCTATGTCGCGCCGTTCAATCTCGAGCTGCGCCACGGCGAGGTCGTCGGCCTAGCCGGGCTGCTCGGCTCGGGCCGCACCGAGACGGCGCGGCTGGTGTTCGGCGCCGAGCGCCCCGATGGCGGGCAGGCCAAGGTGGAGGGCGCCCCCGTACGGCTGCAGTCGCCGCGCGACGGCGTGCGCCACGGCTTCGGTTATTGCCCTGAGGAGCGCAAGACCGACGGCATCGTCGCCGAGCTCACCGTGCGCGAAAACATCGTGCTCGCGCTGCAGGCCAAGCGCGGCCTGCATCGGCCGCTGTCGCGCCGCGAGCAGGACGAGATTGCAGGCCGCTACGTCAAGATGCTCGACATCCGCCCGCCCGATCCCGAGCGCCCGGTGGGTCTGCTCTCCGGCGGCAATCAGCAAAAGGCGCTGCTGGCCCGCTGGCTCGCGACTTCGCCGAGACTTCTCGTGCTGGACGAACCTACGCGCGGCATCGATGTCGGCGCACATGCCGAGATCATTCGCTTGATCCGCGAGCTCTGCGACGACGGGCTGGCGTTGCTGGTGATCTCCTCCGAGCTCGACGAGATCGTGACCTATTCCGATCGCGTGGTCGTGCTGCGCGACCGCGCGCATGTCGAGGAGCTCGCGGGCGAGGCCATCGACGTCACCAATATTCTCGCGGCCATCGCCGCCGATGGCGCAGCGATGCATGAGGCCCGGGTATGACGATGCTGTTGCCGCGGCGCGGCCTGGCCCAGATCCTCGCGCTGATCGTCATCCTCGCCGTCGACCGCGTGGTGTCGCCGCAATTCTTCGACCTCCGTCTTCAGGACGGTCGCCTGTTCGGCAGCCTGATCGATGTGCTCAATCGCGGTACGCCGGTGGCGTTGCTCTCGCTCGGTATGGTCCTCGTGATCGCAACGCGCGGAATCGATCTCTCCGTCGGTGCGGTCATGGCAATCTGCGGCGCGATCGCCGCGAGTCTCGCCGACAGTCACAGCCTGCCGGTGGTGCTGGCGGCCGCGCTCGGCGCCGGCCTCCTCTGCGGATTGTGGAATGGTTTTCTTGTCGCCGTGCTCGGCATGCAGCCGATCGTGGCGACGCTGATCCTGATGGTGGCTGGGCGCGGCATTGCCCAGCTCATCACCGAGGGCCGCATCGTGACCTTTACCTCGCCGGACCTGGTCTGGCTCGGCAACGGCGCCATTCTCGGTGTCCCGGTCCCGATTGCGATTGCGCTCGGCATGCTGATCCTCACCGGCGCGGTGGTCCGCGGCTCGGCGCTCGGACTGCTGATCGAAGCGACCGGCGGCAACGCGCGCGCGAGCGAGCTTGCCGGCGTCGGCACCCGCGCGATGATTTTGGCGGTCTATGTTTGGTGCGGTGTCTGCGCCGCGCTCGCCGGCGTGATCGCCGCGGCCGACATCATGGGGGCGGATGCCAACAATGCCGGCCTCTGGCTCGAGCTCGATGCTATTCTTGCGGTCGTGATCGGCGGCACCTCGCTGTTCGGCGGCCGCTTCAGCCTCGTTCTTGCCGTGTTGGGTGCGCTGATCATCCAGACCATGAACACCGGCATCTTGCTGTCGGGCTATCCGCCGGAGTTCAATTTATTGGTCAAGGCCGTGGTGGTGCTCGCGGTACTGCTGCTGCAATCGCCAAAGCTGTCCGGCTTCGCCGGCATCATGGCGCGGCTGCGGAGGACGAAACCATGAAAGGCCTCCCGCCCGTCCTGATCACGGCCATTGTGCTCGTCGTGGGCTTCGCGCTCTGCGCGGTGCAGTTTCCCAACATTGCCTCCACCCGCGTGGTCGGTAATCTCCTCACCGATAATGCCTTCCTCGGCATCGTCGCGACCGGGATGACCTTCGTCATTATCTCCGGCGGGATCGATCTCTCGGTCGGCTCGGTGATAGGCTTCACCACTGTGTTCGTCGCGCTGGCGATCGAACGCTGGGGCGTGCCGCCGCTAGTCGCCTTCGTCGCCATCCTCGTGCTCTCGGCGGCCTTCGGTGCGGCGATTGGCGCGGTCATCCACGTATTCGACCTGCCGCCCTTTATCGTGACGCTGGCCGGCATGTTCCTGGCGCGCGGCGCGAGCTTCCTGCTCTCGACTGATTCGGTGCCGATCAACGCGCCTGTCTATTCGACCGTGTCCGACTTTGCGTTTCGGATGCCCGGGGGCGGGCGGCTGAGCGCGATTGCGATCATCATGCTCGTGATCCTGATCGGCGGCATCCTGTTGCTGCGTCTCACCCGGTTCGGTGCCAATGTCTATGCGCTCGGGGGCGGCCGGGCGACCGCCAGCCTGATGGGCGTTGAGGTCGGCAAGATGACGATAAAGATCTACATGCTGTCGAGCCTGCTCGCAGGGACTGCCGGCATCGTGTTCTCGTTCTACACCAGCGCCGGCTATTCGCTTTCCGCTGTCGGCGTGGAGCTCGACAGCATCGCCGCCGTGGTGATCGGCGGCACGCTGCTCACGGGCGGGCAGGGCTCGGTGATCGGCACCTTCCTCGGCGTGCTGATCCAGGGCATGATCCAGACCTACATCAATTTCGACGGTACGCTGTCGAGCTGGTGGACCAAGATCGCGACCGGCACCTTGCTGTTCGCCTTCATCGCACTTCAACAGGGTCTGGTCGCGCTGGCGCGCCGGCCGGCAGCGAAGCGCGCGGGAGCAACCTCATGACCTCGCGCATCGTCGTCATCCCGACACGACGGGCCCATTCCAACCATGCGGAAGTGTCCCGCTCGATCGGCGTCGACATCATCGCTGGCCGGTATGCGGAAGGGGTGCGGCTACCGGGCGATGCCGAGCTGACGGCAATGTTCGGCGTGTCGCGGCCGGTGTTGCGCGAGAGCGTGAAGACGCTGGTCGCAAAGGGCCTGCTCACCACCAAGGCGCGGGTTGGCACCGTCGTGCGCGGGCGCGCCGCCTGGAACATGTTCGACGCCGATGTGCTGGCCTGGCATCTCGACGCCGGCATCGACAGGCGCTTCCTCAACGACCTTGCGGAGATACGTCTTGCGGTGGAGCCGCGCGCGGCGGCACTCGCGGCCAGGCGCCGTTCGGAGGAAGACATCGCCGAGCTTCAGCGCAGCATGGACCGCATGCGGCAGGAGACGTCCGAGTCCGTCGACTTTGCCGAAGCCGACCTCGCGTTGCACCTGGCGGTGGCGCGCGCATCCGGCAATCCGTTCATGCGCTCCATCGGTCACGTGATCGAGGCTGCTCTGCGGACGGCCTTCATGCTCAGCGCACCTGCCGGGTCGGAAGACCGCGAGATTACCTTGCTCTGGCACCAGAAGATCGTCGATTCGATCGCAGAAGGTGATGCCGACGCGGCGGCCGAGTCCATGGCCTTCGTCATTCACAATGGCATGCGCCGGCATAAGAGCGCGGCGGCCGAGACGGCACCGGCCGCGCCTGCAGCATCTGGAGAACAATCGTGACAGCTCTTCGTATTGCCATCGTCGGCTTCGGCAAGATCGCGCGCGACCAGCATGTCGGCGCGATCGCCGCGACGCCGGGCGCCGTGCTTGCCGCCGTTGCCAGTCGTAACGCGTCGCTGCCCGGCTTGCCGCATTTTGCCACCATCGAGGAACTGCTGGAGAAGGGTCCGGAGATCGATGCGGTGTCGCTCTGCACACCGCCGCAGGTGCGCCGTGCCCAGGCTGCCGCAGCGCTGGCCGCAGGCAAGCATGTCATGCTGGAGAAGCCGCCCGGCATCGGTGTTGCAGAGCTCGATCCGTTGGTCGCAATGGCGGCCGAGGCAAAGCGGACCTTGTTTGCGACCTGGCATTCGCGCCACGCCCCGGCGGTCGAGCCGGCCCGCGAATGGCTGGCGACGCGCCGGATCAAGTCCGTTCATATCAATTGGAAGGAGGACGTCCGCGTCTGGCACCCCGGCCAGACCTGGATCTGGGAGCCGGGCGGGCTCGGCGTGTTCGACCCCGGCATCAATGCGCTCTCGATCCTCACCCGCATCCTGCCAAAACCGGTGTTCGTCACCGCGGCCGAGCTTGCGTTTCCGGCCAATTGCCAGTCGCCGATTGCCGCCAACCTGACGCTGACCGACATCAGCGGCTTGCCTGTCACGGCCGAGTTCGACTTTCGTCAGACCGGACCGCAGAGCTGGGATATCTTCGCGGAAACCGATCAGGGCCAGATGACATTGTCC